>NC_015138.1:1370542-2741085 GCF_000176855.2 Paracidovorax avenae ATCC 19860
CCATGTCCAGGTAGCGCACTTCGAATACCCGCAGGGCCAGCAGGCCACCCGGGAAGAGCACCGTGCCCAGCGGGAACAGCGGCAGCGAGCTGAGCGTGAGCGGCGCCTGGGGCGCGGGCTCGTGGGGAGGTGGGGCGAAGGTCATGGGCGGGGCCTGTACGGCCCGCTATCATCCCACGGCGAACGGGCCCGCGACGGGCCCGCCTACGACGAGGTCCCATGCTCTTCCAGATTGCTTCTTTCCTGCTGGACGTGATCGGTGGCCTGCTCACCGGCGCCTGCCTGCTGCGCCTGTACATGCAGGCGCAGCGCGTTCCGTTTTCCAACCCGGTCGGCCGGCTGGTCTTCGCCCTCAGCGACTGGCTGGTGATGCCGCTGCGCCGCATCATTCCCCCCACCGGCCGCTGGGACTGGTCCAGCTTCGTCGCGGGGCTGCTGATCCAGCTGGCGCAGTACCTGCTGCTCTGGCTGCTGCTCGGCGGCCTGCTGGGCCTGGCATGGCTGCCCTGGATGGCCCTGTTCGGGCTGGCACGGGTGGCGGTCTCCGGGATGATGGGGCTGCTCATCGTCGGCGCGATCCTTTCCTGGGTGCAGACGCGCACTCCGATCGCGGATGTCATCGGGCGCCTCTGCGACCCCATCCTGCGGCCCCTGCGCCGTGTGATCCCCCTGCTGGGCGGAGTGGATCTCTCACCCCTCGTGGCCATCGTGCTGCTGCAGGTGGTGATGATCGTGCTGGGCCACCTGCAGGGCGCCGTGATGCGATAGGCGCAAAAAAGCCGCCGCGTCCCCTTGCCGGGACCGGCGGCTTTTATTGTCTGGCGGTGGCTCAGGCGACGGAGTCGGCCGGCAGGCGCTGCAGCATGGCCAGGCTCCTGGCCACGGTATCGCGCAGTTCGCGGCGGTCGCAGATGAAGTCCACGGCGCCCTTGGTCTGCAGGAACTCGGCCCGCTGGAAGCCTTCCGGCAGTGTCACGCGCACGGTGGATTCGATCACGCGCGGGCCCGCGAAGCCGATGAGCGCCTTGGGCTCGGCGATCACGATATCGCCCACGAAGGCGAAACCGGCCGAAACGCCGCCCATGGTGGGGTCGGTCAGCACGCTGATGTAGGGCAGGCCCTTCTTGGCCAGCCGCGTGAGCGCTGCATTGGTCTTGGCCATCTGCATGAGCGACAGCAGGCCTTCCTGCATGCGGGCACCGCCCGTGGCGGTGAAGCAGATGAAAGGCACTTTCTGCTCGATGGCGGTTTCCACGCCGCGCACGAAGCGCTCGCCGACCACGCTGCCCATGGAGCCGCCCATGAAGTCGAACTCGAAGCAGGCCGCGACGACGTTGATGCTCTTGACCGAGCCGCCCATCACGATCAGCGCGTCGGTCTCGCCGGTGTTTTCCAGCGCTTCCTTCAGGCGTTCGGTGTACTTGCGGCTGTCCTTGAACTTGAGCGCGTCCACCGGCAGCACTTCCTGGCCGATCTCGTAGCGGCCTTCCGGGTCCAGGAAGGCGTCGAGGCGCGGGCGGGCATTGATGCGGTGGTGGTGGCTGCAATGCGGGCAGACGTTCTGGTTGTGCTCCAGGTCGGTCTTGTAGAGCACGGTCTCGCAGCTCGGGCACTTGATCCACAGCCCCTCGGGCACCTGGCGGCGCTCCGTCGGGTCGGACTGCTGGATCTTGGACGGCAGAAGTTTTTCGAGCCAGGACATTGGTGTATTCCTCAAAATGAATGGCAGACCGCAGCGCCACAACCTTCAAAACCGGCGCGGCCCAGGCCAGTGGACGCCACGGAACCGGCTCCGCCGGGCCGTAGGCGTCGTCCCCCTTCCCGCGCGAAGCGCGAGAGAAGGGGGAAGCGGCAAAGCCGCTCAGGGGGATGATCCCTGGATTCTACGTGTCGAGCGCCTTGCGCACCCCCCGCAGGAAGTCCACGGCCAGGGGCACGACCCGTTCGTGGGGCTGGTCGTCCAGCAGTTGGATGATGCGGCTGCCGATCACCACGGCATCCGCGACGCGGCCGATGGCTTGCGCGGTGGCCGCATCGCGGATGCCGAAACCCACGCCGACGGGGATGTGCACATGGCGGCGGATCACCGGCAGCATCGCTTCCACGGCCGAGGTGTCGAGGGCGCCCGATCCGGTCACGCCCTTGAGCGAGACGTAGTACACGTAGCCGCTCGCGACGCGCGCCACCTGCTGCATGCGCTGCTCCGTGCTGGTGGGCGCCAGCAGGAAGATCAGGTCCATGCCCTGTGCGCGCAGCCGGGCGGCGAAGTCCTCGCATTCCTCGGGGGGGTAGTCCACGATCAGCACCCCGTCCACGCCGGCCTGGGCCGCGTCGCGCACAAAGGCGTCCTCGCCGTGGCGCTGGTCGTAGCGCTCCACCGGGTTGGCATAGCCCATGAGCACCACCGGGGTCTTCGTGTTGCGCTGGCGGAACTCGCGCACATAGCCGAGCACCTGGGCCATGCCCACGCCCAGGGAGAGGGCCTTTTCCCCGGCCTTCTGGATCACCGGGCCGTCGGCCATGGGGTCGGAGAATGGAACGCCGAGTTCGATCACGTCGGCGCCGGCCTCGACCATGCCGTGCATCAGCGCAGGCGTGATGTCCGCGAACGGGAAGCCGGCGGTCACGTAGGGAATGAGGGCCTTGCGGCCGCGGGCCTGCAGGTCGGCGAACGTCGCCCCGATGCGGCCCTGGGCGGGCGCCGTCGCTGCCGGGGGCGCGGAAGTCGTCATGTCGGTGCTCATGCTGCGGGTCCTCCCTTGACGGCATGGCCCCGCATGGACGGGCGGTCGTAGAAGTCCACGCCCGAGAGATCCGCCACCGTGCCGATGTCCTTGTCCCCGCGGCCTGACAGGTTCACGAGGATGGACTGGTCGGCGCGCAGGGTCTTGGCGAGCTGCATCGCATAGGCCACGGCATGGCTGGACTCCAGCGCCGGGATGATGCCCTCGGTGCGGCAGAGGTAGTGGAAGGCGTCGAGCGCTTCCTTGTCGGTGATGCCCACGTACTCGGCGCGGCCGATCTCCTGCAGCCAGGCATGCTCGGGCCCGACGCCGGGGTAGTCCAGGCCGGCGCTGATGCTGTGGGTCTCCGTGATCTGGCCGTTCTCGTCCTGCAGGATGAAGGTGCGGTTGCCGTGCAGCACGCCCGCGCTGCCGCGCTGCAGCGATGCCGAATGCTTGCCGCTGTCCAGCCCCTCGCCGGCGGCTTCCACGCCGATGAGGCGCGTCTTCTCGTGCGGGATGTAGGGATGGAAGATGCCCATGGCATTGCTGCCGCCGCCCACACAGGCGATCACCGCGTCCGGGTGCTCGGCGGCGATGCGCTGCTCCTCCAGCATGCCGGGCATCTGCGCGAGGCATTCGGTGCCGATCACGCTCTGGAAGTCGCGCACCATCATGGGATAGGGGTGCGGGCCCGCCACCGTGCCGATGATGTAGAAGGTGTTGTCCACGTTCGCGACCCAGTCGCGCATGGCCTCGTTGAGCGCGTCCTTGAGCGTGCGGCTGCCCGACTCCACGGGCACCACGGTGGCGCCCAGCAGCTTCATGCGATAGACGTTCGGGCTCTGGCGCTTCACGTCTTCCGCGCCCATGTACACCACGCATTCGAGGCCGTAGCGCGCGCAGATGGTGGCGGTGGCCACGCCGTGCTGGCCCGCGCCGGTCTCGGCGATCACGCGCGGCTTGCCCATGCGGCGGGCGAGCATGGCCTGGCCGATCACGTTGTTGATCTTGTGCGCGCCCGTGTGGTTGAGGTCTTCCCGCTTGAGGAAGATCTGCGCGCCACCCATTTCGCGGCTCATGCGGGCGGCATGGTAGATGGGCGAGGGCCGGCCCACGAAGTGCGCGAGTTCGCTGTGGAATTCCTTCAGGAACTCCGGGTCGTTCTGGTAGCGCGCATACGCCTCGCGCAGCTCGGTGAGGGCATGCGTGAGCGTCTCGCTCGCGAAACTGCCGCCATAGCGGCCGAAGTGGCCCGAAGCGTCGGGCTGTTGGTAGGAAAGCATCAATCGTTCTTCGCAAAATGCCCATCGGCCGCGCGCACGGCGGCGATGAAGCGTTGGATCTTGCCGGCGTCCTTGATGCCCCGCAGCGGACGGCCGTCGGGGCCTTCGGCTTCCACGCCGGAACTGACGTCAACCGCGAGCGAAAGGCCGCGCGGCCGCACCTGCAAGATGCCATCGGTCACGTTTGCAGGCGTGAGTCCACCAGACAAAACGAGGTGAGAGCCGACGCTTGGTGGAAGGAGTGACCAATTGAATGCCTTGCCGCCGCCGCCATAGCCCTCGACATGGGCGTCGAGCAGGATGGCCTGGGCGTGAGAGTACTGCTCGGCGAATTGTACGAGGTCGAACGCTGGGGCGTGCGCGTCCAGGGGAATGCGGGCCGCCCGAACGAAGGGCCGCCGTCCCCCGCCAGCTGCGGCCTGGCAGGCCTCGGGGCTTTCGTCGCCGTGGAATTGCAGGGTGGCGCCGGGGATCTCGTCGCAGGCGGCCGCCACCTCCGCGGCTCCGGCATTCACGAACAGGAGCACGGGCGTGACGAAGGGAGGCAGGCGGCGCGCGAGCGCGGCAGCACGCTGCACGGTCACTGCGCGCGGGCTTTTCGGATACAGCACGAATCCCACCGCATCGGCTCCGGCCTGGACGGCGGCGTCCAGGTCCTGCTCGCGGGTGATGCCGCAGATCTTGATGCGCGTGCGGGGGGCTGGGGCGTCGCCGCGCCGGCTTTCCGGCTGGGGCGTGTCGGGGGCGGATGAAGGCATGGGCGAAGACATGGAGGTATGCGGATGGGTCTGCCGCAGGCGCGTACCGGGCCCGCCGGGCGCCGGGCAATGCAACGGTTCAGCCGCGGGGCCTGCCGTCAGGGCAGCCAATCATACGCAGCGGTGCGATCGGGCAGTCCCCAGGCCGGATCGTAGAGCGGGCCGAGAAAGTACAGGCCATCCGGAGAGAACGTGGGCGCCGCCGCGTCCCGCGAGCGCGCCTGCAGCACGGCGTGCATCCAGTCTGCCGGATGCTGCCCCTGGCCGACCGCCACGAGGCATCCCATGATGTTGCGCACCATGTGGTGCAGGAAGGCATTGCCCTCGAACTCGAACCGCCAGTAGCAGGTGGGCACGTCGCCACGGTCGCCCGAGGCCTGGCCTGCCGGCACCCCGCCCGTGCCGCGCTGCGTGATCTCGATGCGGCGCAGCGTCTTGACGGGGGATTTGGCCTGGCATGCGGAGGCGCGGAAGGAGGTGAAATCGTGTTCGCCAAGGAGGTGCCGCGCGGCGGCACGCATGGCGTCCCCATCCAGGGCGTGGAACACCCAGCCCACCCGTCCCGATTCAACGCTCGGGCGCACGGGGGACTGCAGCAGCACGTAGGCGTACCGGCGGGCCGTGGCGCTGGCGCGCGAATGGAACGCCTCCGGCACGGGGCGGGCCCACTGCACGGCGATATCCGGCGGCAGGAATGTGTTGGTGCCACGCACCCAGGAGAACGGCATCCGGTCCAGCGGCGTATCGAAATGCACCACCTGCATGAGGCCGTGCACCCCGGCATCCGTGCGCCCGGCACAAATCGTGGAGACCTCGTGCGTGGCGAAGCGCGCGAGGGCCGCCTCCAGGCGGTCCTGCACGGTCGCGCCGCCGGGCTGGCTCTGCCAGCCGCGGTAGGCGGAGCCGTTGTAGCTGACGCCCAGCGCCACCCTCATGGCCGCCCGCCCGTGCGCCGGGCCCGCCCGGTCGCGGACTGTCCGGCCATCAACCCAGTTCGGCCAGCAGGCGCTGTGCCCGGGCCTTGAGCGCGCCCGAGGATTCCGCGATGACTTCCTCGACCAGGGTGCGAGCGCCTTCGGCGTCCCCGATGGCGTTGAACTCTTCGGCCAGCGCCAGCTTGGTGGCCAGTGGGTCGTCCGGCAGCCCTGCGGCGTCGCCGGCCGCTTCTCCGGACTCCATGGCGGCAGCGGCAGGCTCTGCGCCAGCCGCGGGCGGCTCCACGCGACCAGCGGAGGGCGCGTCCAGGTCCAGCGACAGATCGCCCAGGTCGAATTCGAGCGGTACGGGAGCGGAGGCGGGAGCGGCCTCCGGCTCCAGCGAGGCATGGGCCGAGTCTGCCAGCGACAGGTCATCGGGGAAGTCCAGTTCCGGCGCCGGCGCTGGCGCGGACTGCGGGGCGGCACTGCCGGCCATCGGCAGCGGCGTGGTGGGCAGCGGATCGAACTCCAGCACCGGCTCCGCGGCCTCTGCCGGGGCAGGGGCGGCGCTGGCTGGCGAGGCCGTCGCTGCCGTGGCCGCCGCTGCGGCGAAGGCTCCGGGTGCCGCGGGAGGCAGGGCGGGCGCCTCGGTCAGCGCGTCGTCCGGTAGGTCGAGATCCAGGTCCAGGTCGAGATCGGGTGGCATCGCTGCTGCGGTGGCTGCGGCTGCGCCGGCTGCCGCTCCGACCGCGGCGGCACCAGCGGCCGTGCGGCCGTCGGTCAGGGTGCTGGGGAATCCTTCGGCAGGCAGCGGGTGAGCAGCGTCGTCGTCCAGCATCGGGGGGCGGCCTCCCGGCTGGTACAGGGGATTCTCCGGATCGATGCTGCGGCCGAGGTCCGCGACGCGGTTCCAGTCCATGCCGTGTCCGTCGGTCAGTCGGAATACGTCCTGGGCCACGGCGTCGAGCGCCTTGCGGTCCTGCCGCTTGGCGTAGATCTCTGCCAGCTTCACATGCACCGCGGTGCGGTCGGGGCTGTGGCGCAGGGCCTCCTTGAGGATCTCTTCCGCCTGCAGGTCACGGCCGTAGGCCAGGTAGACATCGGCTTCGGCCACGGGGTCCACGTCACCGCCCGCGTCGAGCTGGCTGGGCGAGTACGCCATGGACGATGCGCCCGTGGTGAGCTGGCTGCTGGCGGTATCCACGCGCTGCCCGCCGCTCGCACCGAAGAAGGAGTCCGGCTGCAGCTTGCTTTCGAGGAAGGAGCTGTCCACCGCATTGCGGTTGCGCCGGTTCTGCACCGTCCGGTAAACGCCGTATCCCAGCAGCAGTGCCAGCAGGCCGCCGCCGGCCAGCGGCAGCATCGGGTTCTCCAGCAGGGAGTCCAGGAATCCGGGCTCTTCCGGCGGCGCGGCCGGGGGCGGCGTTTGCGGGCGCGCAGCCGGAGCCGGGGCGGGCGCTGCAGCGGCCGAGGCGCCAGATGCAGGGGCGCTGGCCCCTGCGGCCGCAGGGGCCGCCGTTTCCTGCGTTGGAGCCGGCGCTGGGGCAGAGGCCACTGCCGACGCCGCAGCGGCAGCCGGTGCGGCGGAGGGAGCGCTGGCCGCCGGCGCTGGCGCAGGTGCCGGCGCGGATGCAGCAGGTGCCGGTGCCGATGCCGGGAGGGCGCCTGCCGGCACGGCGATGCGGCCGGGTTGTGCGGCCGAGGCGGCCGAGGCAGCACCAGCCGGTGCGGGAGCTCCCGCCGGTGCGGACGCGGCCCCCAGCTTGTTCAGTTCGGAGATGTTCTTGGACAGCTCGGCCATGCGGGCGGAGTCCGCCCCGGCCTGCTTGTCGCGCGCCAGTTGCTCCTCGGCGGCGCGCTGGCCGCGCATGGCACCCTTGGAGAGCGTGAGCTTGTCGGGGGCGGCGGTCGCGGCCTTGCGGTCTTCGACCTGCGTCTGCACGCGGCCGCTGGCCGAGCGTTCGGCCGCAGCCACCTCGGCGGAAGGGGCCGCACCGGCGAGACGGCGGCGGAATTCGTTGAAGTCGCGGCTTTGCGCGGCAATGATCTGCCGCGCCTCCGCGGGCGGCGTGGCGCGGGCCTGCGCCTCGCTCGGGATATCCAGTACCGCGCCCGACTTCATGCGGTTCACGTTGCCGCGGATGAAGGCGTCCGGGTTGGCGCGCATCATGGCCACCAGCATCTGGTCCAGCGAGACCCCTGCAGGGCGGTAGGCGCCGGCCAGACGGCCGGCCGTGTCGCCGGGGCGCACCACCACGCTCTCGGCAGCTCCGGAGGGCGTTGCGGGCGCTGGCGCCGAAGCGGTGGCTGGGCGTTGCGGGCGGGCCGCTGGCGGGGCGGCCGGCGCTGGCGCTGCCGCAGGAGACGGGGCCGGCGCCTCGGCGCGCGGCTGCGGCGCGGGCACTGCCGGGCGGGACGGAGCCGTGGCCTGCGGCACGGGCGAGGGGGCCGCGCCCGCCTGCGCGGTGGCGGTGGGGGCCGGCGCCTCGCGGCGGCTGGCAGGAGGGTCGAGCAGCAGCGTATAGCTGCGCACGAGCTGGCCCGCGTTCCAGCTGGTGTCCAGCACCAGATCCACGAAGGGATCGTTGACGGGGCGGCTGGTGGTCAGGCGCAGGACCATGGAACCGTCGGCCTTGCGCTGCAGCCGCACCTGCAGGTCGTTGAGGGTGGGGGAGAACTCCAGGCCCTGCGCACGGTAGGTCTGCGCGGAGGCTGGGGCAGCGCGCAGGGATTCCGCTTCGGCGGCCGTGATCTGCGGCAGGTCGATTTCGGCCCGCAGCGGTTCGCCCAGTGCCGACTGGACCGACAGGCGCCCCAGGGAAAGGGCACTGGCATCGGAGGTGTAGAAGCCGGTCGAGACGAGGGCCGCCGCGGCCAGAGCAGATAGTTTCCAACGATGCATGTGTGCCATCAGCCGATCAAGTTTGAGCCTTCGCGAAAAGCGCGGAAGCGGGATGAACCCGGTTCCGCGCCCACGCGTGAAAATATGTAAAAAGCACCATAGCATCAATGTTTTGCAGTGACAAGCGAGGTGCCGGGCCCCGCGCGATCACCTCCATGGGAGGGTCGCGAGAGGTCGTTTTTGCATGTTGTCGTAGGACAACGACTCGTAACAAAGCGTGCGTGAATCCCGTATCCCGGTTACATCCAGTCCGGGCAGGAAGACGCCGCGATCAGGCGTCCAGCAGGATGCGCAGCATGCGGCGCAGCGGCTCGGCAGCGCCCCACAGCAACTGGTCGCCGATGGTGAAGGCGCCGATATAGTCCGGGCCCATGGCGAGCTGGCGGACGCGGCCGACCGGGATGGTCATCGTGCCGGTCACGGCGACGGGCGTCAGGTCGCGGAGCGTGGCTTCGCGCGTGTTCGGCACCACCTTCACCCACTCATTGTCGGCGGCGATCATGGCCTCGATGTCGGCCACGGGCACGTGCTTCTTCAGCTTGAAGGTCAGTGCCTGGCTGTGGCAGCGCATGGCACCCACGCGCACGCAGAAGCCGTCCACCGGCACGGCCTGGGTGCCGAAGCCTTCGCCCTGGCCGAGGATCTTGTTGGTCTCGGCCATGCCCTTCCACTCTTCCTTCGACATGCCGTTGCCCAGGTCCTTGTCGATCCAGGGGATCAGGCTGCCACCCAGCGGCACGCCGAAGTTGGCGGTCTCTGCTTCGGAGAGGCTGCGCTGCTTGGCGATGACCTTGCGGTCGATTTCCAGGATGGCGCTCTTCGGATCGTCCAGCAGCGGGCGCACTTCGGCATTCAGCGTGCCGTACTGCGTGAGCAGTTCGCGCATGTGCTGCGCACCGCCGCCGCTGGCCGCCTGGTAGGTCTGGGTGCTCATCCATTCGACGAGGCCGGCCTTGTACAGCGCGCCCACGCCCATGAGCATGCAGCTGACCGTGCAGTTGCCGCCGATCCAGTTCCTGCCGCCCCGGGCGAGCGAATCCTTGATGACGGGCATGTTGACCGGATCGAGCACGATCACGGCGTCGTCCTTCATGCGCAGGGTGGAGGCGGCGTCGATCCAGTGGCCCTTCCAGCCTGCATCGCGCAGCTTGGTGAAGACTTCCGTGGTGTAGTCGCCGCCCTGGGCGGTGAGGATGATGTCGCAGCGCTTGAGGGCGTTGATGTCGAATGCATCCTGCAGCGTGGTTTCGTTCTTCGCCTGTGCCGGGGCCTTGCCGCCCGCGTTCGAGGTGGAGAAGAAAAGCGGCTCGATGAGGCCGAAATCGCCCTCGGCCTCCATGCGTTCCATCAGGACCGAGCCGACCATGCCGCGCCAGCCGACCAACCCTACCAACTTGCTCATTTCAACGCCCTTTCAGTTTAAGAAACAGTGCCCGACCGGGACTGCTCGCCTGGCTCGTCAGGGCCAGGAAGGGCGCACGACGAACCAGGCTGGATCAGCCCTTAATGGTGGTCGTGGTTTTGGTGGTGAATGCGCGCGTGGCCACGCCTGCCAGGGCGGCAGAGGCGGTGTTCAGGGCGAACGGGCAAGCGGCAAACATGAAAGGCGATTTTAGCGGATGCCCGGGGGCGCGGAGTACGCGGAGATACGCATGCAGGCGGCTGGAGCCTGGTGCGCGTCGCGGCCGCGCCACAGGTGGCCGCGCTGCTCAGCCGCGCAGGACCGAAATGCCCCCGTCCACCAGCATCGCGGTGCCTGTGACGAAGGACGATGCGTCCGAAGCCAGGTAGAGCGCCGCCTGCGCGATTTCCGCGGGGCGCGCCAGCCGCCGCAGGGCGTGCAGCCGGGCCACCTGGGCCAGGGCTTCGGGGCTGCCGTTCATCTCGCGTGCCATCGGCGTGTCGGTTCCGCCGGGCAGCAGCGCATTGACGCGTATTCCCTCGGCGCCATATTCGGCCGCCAGGGCCTGTGCCAGCCCGATCAGGCCGGACTTGCTGGCCGCGTACGCCGCCACGCCCGCGAACCCGGCGGTGTAGCCGACGAAAGTCGAGGTGAAGATGATGGAGCCGCCGCCGCGCTCCCGCATGGCCGGGATCTGCTGCCGCGCGCCGAGGAATGCGCTGCCGAGATTGGTGTCCAGCGTGCGGCGCCAGTCGTCCGGATGGATGGCGGTCGTGGGGCCGAGCGGTCCGAGCGTGCCGGCGTTGTTGAAGGCGATGTCCAGCCCGCCGAACCGCCCGACCGCCTCCTGTACCAGGGCCTCGGCGTAGGCGGCATCGCAGACGTCGCCGGCCAGTGCGGTGGCCTGCCCGCCGGCATCCCGGATCTCCGCCACGAGCCGGTCCAGTTCCGCCTGCCGCCGCGCTCCGGCCACGACGCGCGCGCCCTGCTGTGCGAAGAGCAGGGCGGCGGCCCGGCCGATGCCCGAGCTGGCGCCCGTGACGATGGCGATGCGGTGGTCGAGGGAAGACATGCTGCGGACTCCGGTGCGGTGGTGGAACATGCGCGGAAGTCTGCGCAAGGCCGCTCCGGCCGTCTCGCCGCATCCGGACCCATGATGCGGCCGGGGTGCAGGCGAAAAAAAGCGGCCCCGAGGGCCGCTGGCAGACAGTGGAAAGGCGGGTATCAGCGCGCCAGGGCCTTCACCACCGCATCGCCCATCTGCGCCGTGCCGACCTTGGTCGTGCCCTCGCTCCAGATGTCGGGAGTGCGCAGGCCCTGGGCCAGCACGTTCTGCACGGCGGCTTCGATGCGCTGGGCGGCGGCTTCCTGGTTCAGGCTGAAGCGCAGCATCATGGCGGCCGACAGGATGGTGGCCAGCGGGTTGGCGACGCCCTGGCCGGCAATGTCGGGCGCGCTGCCGTGGCTGGGTTCGTACAGGCCCTGGTTCTTCGCGTTCAAGCTGGCCGAGGGCAGCATGCCGATCGAGCCCGTGAGCATGGAGGCCTCGTCCGAGAGGATGTCGCCGAACATGTTGCCCGTCACCACCACGTCGAAGGCCTTGGGCTTCTTCACCAACTGCATGGCGGCGTTGTCCACGTACATGTGCTCGAGTTGAACGTCCGGGTACTGCTGGCCCACTTCGGTGACCACGTCCTTCCAGAACTGGAAGGTCTCCAGCACGTTGGCCTTGTCCACGCTCGTGACCTTCTTGCTGCGCTTGCGCGCGGCCTGGAAGGCGACATGCGCGATGCGCTCGATCTCCGGGCGGCTGTAGCGCATGGTGTCGAAGGCTTCCTCGGCGCCGGGGAAGTGCCCGTCGGCGGCCGTGCGGCGGCCGCGCGGCTGTCCGAAGTAGATGTCGCCCGTCAGCTCGCGGATGATGAGGATGTCCAGGCCCGCGACAAGTTCGGGCTTGAGGCTGGAGGCGTGCGTGAGCTGCTCGTAGCAGATGGCCGGGCGGAAGTTGGCGAACAGGCCCAGGTGCTTGCGCAGGCCCAGGATGGCCTGCTCGGGGCGCAGGGGGCGGTCGAGCTTGTCGTACTTCCAGTCGCCCACGGCGCCGAACAGCACGGCGTCGGCTTCCTGGGCGAGTTTCAGCGTGGCTTCGGGAAGGGGATGGCCGTGGGCCTCGTAGGCCGCGCCGCCGACCAGGGCGGACTCCATCTCGAAGGAAAGGTCGAGCGTTTCGAGCACCTTCACGGCCTCGGCCACGATTTCGGGGCCGATGCCGTCGCCGGGCAGGACTGCGATTTTCATTGGGTTTTCTCTCGGGTGCGGTTGCGAAGAAGGTCTCGGGGAATCAGGCCGGCATGGTGTGCGCGAGCCAGGGCTTGGTGGCCAGCCGCTCCGCCTCGAAGGCGCGGATCTTGTCGGCCTGGCGCAGCGTGAGGCCGATGTCGTCGAAGCCGTTGAGCAGGCAGTACTTGCGGAAGGCGTTCACCTCGAAGGGGATCTCCTCGCCGACCACCTCGTCGCGGTTCTGGCGCACGATGACCTGGCGCTCCAGATCGACGGTCAGCTCGTAGCCCGGGAAGGCATGGACCTCGTCGAACAGGCGGGAGACCGTGGCCTCGGGCAGCACGATGGGCAGCAGGCCGTTCTTGAAACTGTTGTTGAAGAAGATGTCGGCGAAGCTCGGCGCGATGATGGCGCGGAAGCCGTACTGGTCCAGCGCCCAGGGCGCGTGCTCGCGGCTCGACCCGCAGCCGAAGTTCTTGCGCGCCAGCAGGATGGAGGCGCCCGCGTAGCGCGGCTGATTCAGCACGAAGTCGGGATTGGGCTTGCGGGCCGATTCCGGCACGCCGGGCTGGCCGGGCTGGTCCAGGTAGCGCCATTCGTCGAACAGGTTGGGACCGAAGCCCGTCTTCTTGATCGACTTCAGGAACTGCTTGGGGATGATGGCGTCGGTATCGACGTTCTCGCGGTCCATGGGGGCCACGAGGCCTTTGTGGAGGGTGAATTTCTGCATGGCAGTGTCCGTTGCGGTTCGGTTCGGATTACTTGGCGGCGCGTTCGATCGCGCTGCCGGCGCGCTGCACGTCCTGGCCCATGCCCTTGACGGTGTTGCAGCCGGCCAGCAGCAGGCCCAGGGCCAGCGCGAACAGGGCGGTGAAGGTTTTCATGGCGGATTCCTGGAAGGGCTGGCGGCGGTCAGGCGAACTTGCGGATGTCCACGAAGTGCCCGTGCACGGCCGCGGCGGCCGCCATGGCGGGGCTGACCAGGTGGGTGCGCCCGCCCGCGCCCTGGCGGCCTTCGAAGTTGCGGTTGCTGGTGGACGCGCAGCGCTCGCCGGGCTCCAGGCGGTCGGCGTTCATGGCCAGGCACATGGAGCAGCCGGGCTCGCGCCACTCGAAGCCCGCCGCCTTGAAGACCTGGTCCAGGCCCTCGCGCTCGGCCTGTTCCTTCACCAGGCCCGAGCCGGGCACCACCATCGCCACCTTGATGTTCCGTGCCACCTTCCGTCCCAGCTTCTTCACCACGGCTGCGGCTTCGCGCATGTCCTCGATGCGGCTGTTGGTGCAGCTGCCGATGAACACCTTGTCCACGAAGATGTCGTTCAGCGGCTTGCCGGGCTCCAGTGCCATGTAGGTGAGCGCGCGCTCGATGGCGCTGCGCTTGTTCGGGTCCTTTTCCTTGTCCGGGTCGGGCACGCTGGCGTCCACGCCCAGCACCATCTCGGGCGAGGTGCCCCAGGTGACCTGCGGAACGATGTCGGCGCCGTTCAGCGTGACGACGGTGTCGAAGTGCGCATCGGCATCCGAATGCAGCGTCTTCCAGTAGGCGACGGCCTGGTCCCATTCCACGCCGGTGGGGGAGAGCGGCCGGTTCTTCACGTACTCGATGGTCTTGTCGTCCACCGCCACCAGGCCCGCGCGGGCGCCGGCCTCGATGGCCATGTTGCAGACCGTCATGCGGCCTTCCATGCTGAGCGCGCGGATGGCGGGGCCCGCGAACTCGATGGTGTAGCCCGTGCCGCCGGCCGTGCCGATCTTGCCGATGATGGCCAGCACGATGTCCTTGGCCGTCACGCCGGGGGCGACCTGGCCCTCCACGCGGATCAGCATGTTCTTCGCCTTCTTGGCCAGCAGGGTCTGCGTGGCCATGACGTGCTCGACCTCGCTGGTGCCGATGCCGTGTGCCAGGGCGCCGAACGCGCCGTGCGTGCTGGTGTGGCTGTCGCCGCAGACCACGGTCATGCCGGGCAGGGTGGCACCGTTCTCGGGGCCGATCACGTGCACGATGCCCTGGCGTTTGCTCATGAACGGGAAGAAGGCGGCGGCGCCCACTTCGGCGATGTTCTTGTCCAGCGTGGTGATCTGTTCCTTGCTGATCGGGTCCTCGATGCCGTCGTAGCCGCGCTCCCAGCCGGTGGTGGGCGTGTTGTGGTCGGCCGTGGCGACGATGGAGCTGACGCGCCAGACCTTGCGTCCGGCCTGGCGGATGCCCTCGAACGCTTGCGGGCTGGTCACTTCATGCACCAGGTGGCGGTCGATGTAGAGGATGGCCGTGCCGTCCTCTTCGGTATGGACGACGTGCTCGTCCCAGATCTTGTCGTAGAGGGTGCGTCCCATGGTGTGTTCTCTCGTGGGCTGGTTCAGGGTGGGGATGGGGTGGTGGATTCTAGGAAGAGGTCTTGCGTTCCGGCGGCGCCAGGTGGTCGGCCAGCAGCCGCGCCGTCACCGGCAGGCTGCCGAAGTCGCGCGCGACGAGCCGCAGCGAGCGTTCGGCCCAGGGCTCGTCCAGGGCGACCGGCTGCAGCCGCCCCACGCCGCGCATCAGCGAGAAGGCCCGGTCGGGGAGCAGCCCGATGCCGAGGCCGTTGTCGATCATGCGGCACATGGCGTCCAGGCCCGTCACCTGGATGCGCTGGCGCAGGGGGCGCCCGGCGCGCGCCGCGCCGCGCCGCATGGCGAGGCTGATGCTGCTGTTGGCCTGCAGGCCGACGATGTCCCAGTCGAGCACGTCCTCGAACCGGACCGCGGGCCGTCCCGCCAGCGGATGCCCCTCGGGCACCACGAGCACCAGCCGGTCGCTGCGGTAGGGGCGGCTCTGCAACTCCTGCGGTTCGGCGCCGTCGCCGGTATGGCACAGGCCCATGTCGGCCGCGCCTTCGCGCACGGCATGCAGGACGTCGGGGCTCAGGTGCTCCTGCAGGTCGATCTTGACCTGGGCATGCTCCCTGGCGAAGGCCCCGAGGTCCTCGGGCAGGAACTGCACGATGGCGGAAATGTTCGCGTGCACCCGCACATGGCCGCGCACGCCGTCGGCGTATTCGCTCAGTTCACCCTGCATGCGCTCCAGCCCGAAAAGCACGGTGCGCGCGTGGTGCAGCAGGCTTTCGCCGGCGGGCGTCAGTGTCACGCCCCGGCTGTGCCGGTACAGCAGCGCGGAGCCCACGGCCGCCTCGAGGTCCGAGAGGCGCTTGCTGACCGCGGACGCCGCGATGAATTCGCGCTCTGCGGCCCGCCCGATGCTGCCCAGTTCGCAAACGGCCACGAACAGCTGCAGCGACGTCAGGTCGATGCGGCGCGCGAAATGGCGGTCGGGGCTTTTCATGGGGCAGGGCATCCGGCTTCTTCGAAAGAGAAGCCTTGCCGGGATTGTCCCCTGGATGGTGAGGTCCAGCCATCGCGAAACGCGACGTCGCACATCGCGATGGCGGACGCCGGGGCATAAAAAAACCGCCCGGCGCGTTGCGCGGGGCGGCTTGCACTGGATGTGCCGGGGATCAGGTGAAGAGGTTCTTCAGCCGGTCCGTCCAGCTCTCGCCGCTGGGCGAGTGCTTCGCGCCTCCCTTCTTGAGGGATTCGTCCAGTTCGCGCAGCAGCTTGCGCTGGTGTTCCGTCAGCTTGACCGGCGTCTCGACCACGATGTGGCAGTACAGGTCGCCGGGGTAGCTGGAGCGCACGCCCTTGATCCCCTTGCCGCGCAGCCGGAACTGCTTGCCGGCCTGGGTGCCTTCCGGGATGTCGATGGCCGCCTTGCCCTGCAGCGTGGGCACTTCGATCTCGCCGCCCAGGGCCGCGGTGATGAAGCTCACCGGCACCTGGCAGTGCAGGTCATCGCCGTCGCGCTCGAAGATCTCGTGCTTCTTCAGGCGGATCTCGATGTAGAGGTCGCCCGGAGGCCCGCCGTTGGTGCCCGGCTCGCCGTTGCCGACGCTGCGGATGCGCATGCCGTCGTCGATGCCGGCGGGAATCTTCACTTCCAGCGTCTTCTGCTTCTTGACCTTGCCCTGGCCGTGGCAGGTGACGCACGGCTCGGGAATGATCTTGCCCGTGCCGCGGCAGTGGGGGCAGGTCTGCTGGACGCTGAAGAAGCCCTGGCGCATCTGCACCGTACCCGTGCCCGAGCATGTCGTGCAGGTCTTGGCGCTGGTGCCGGGTTTGGCGCCGCTGCCGTGGCAGGTTTCGCAGTTCTCCCAGGTGGGGATGCGGATCTGCGCCTCCTTGCCCTTGGCGGCTTCCTCCAGCGTGATGTCCATCGCATAGCTGAGGTCGTTGCCGCGATAGACCTGCCGCCCGCCGCCGGCACCCCGGCGGCCGCCGAACATGTCGCCGAAGATGTCGCCGAACGCTTCCGCGAAACCGCCGAAGCCTTCCGCGCCGGCGCCACCGGGGCCGCGCATGTTGGGATCCACGCCGGCGTGCCCGAACTGGTCGTAGGCCGCGCGCTTCTGCGGGTCGGAGAGCATCTCGTAGGCCTCCTTGGCCTCCTTGAACTTCTCCTCGGCCGGCTTGGCGGCATCACCCTGGTTGCGGTCGGGGTGGTGCTTCATCGCCAGCTTGCGATAGGCCTTCTTGATCTCTTCGTCCGAGGCGTTCTTGGGAACGCCCAGGACTTCGTAAAAGTCTCGTTTGGACATGGTGTTTCCGGGTCCTTTGGGAACACGAACGCCGCGCAGGCCCTCGGGGAAAAGGGCACGGCGCGGCGGCTAGGGAAGGCACGCGCGCCCGGTGGGTGCGCGCGGCGTCGTCAGCCCTTCTTGACTTCCTTCACTTCGGCGTCCACCACGTTGTCGTCGTGCGGTGCGGAGGACGCGCCACCCGCGGAGGATGCGGCCTGGCCGGCGGCCGGGCCGGCTTCCGCGCCGGCACCCGCCGCGGCGGCGGCTGCCTGCGCATCGGCGTACATCTTCTCGCCGAGCTTCTGGCTCGCTGCCATCAGGACGTTGGTCTTTTCCTCGATCGCGGCCTTGTCCTCGCCCTTGAGCGCGGTCTCGAGGTCCTTCACCGCGGCCTCGATCTTCTCCTTCTCGCCGGCATCGAGCTTGTCGCCATGCTCGGACAGGCTCTTGGTCACGCTGTGGACCGCGGCCTCGCCCTGGTTGCGGGCCTGCACCAGTTCCAGCTTCTTCTTGTCGTCGGCGGCGTTGAGCTCGGCATCCTTCACCATCTTCTGGATCTCGTCCTCGGACAGGCCCGAGTTCGCCTTGATGGTGATCTTGTTCTCCTTGCCCGTGCCCTTGTCCTTGGCGCTCACGTGCAGGATGCCGTTGGCGTCGATGTCGAAGGTCACCTCGATCTGCGGCACGCCGCGGCCGGCCGGCGGAATGCCTTCCAGGTTGAACTCGCCCAGCAGCTTGTTGGCGCTGGCGATCTCGCGCTCGCCCTGGAACACCTTGATCGTCACCGCCGGCTGGTTGTCGTCGGCCGTCGAGAAGGTCTGCGCGAACTTCGTCGGGATCGTGGTGTTCTTCGTGATCATCTTGGTCATCACGCCGCCGAGGGTCTCGATGCCGAGCGACAGCGGGGTGACGTCCAGCAGCAGCACGTCCTTGCGGTCGCCCGAGAGCACCTGGCCCTGGATGGCGGCACCGACGGCCACGGCCTCGTCGGGGTTCACGTCCTTGCGCGGCTCCTTGCCGAAGAACTCCTTGACCTTCTCCTGCACCTTGGGCATGCGGCTCATGCCGCCGACCAGGATCACGTCGTGGATGTCGGACACGCTGATGCCGGCGTCCTTGATGGCCGTGCGGCAGGGAGCGATGGTGCGCTCGATCAGCTCTTCCACCAGGCTTTCCAGCTTGGCGCGGGTCAGCTTGATGTTCAGGTGCTTCGGGCCCGACGCGTCGGCCGTGATGTAGGGCAGGTTGATGTCGGTCGCGGCCGAGGAGGACAGCTCGATCTTGGCCTTCTCGGCGGCTTCCTTCAGGCGCTGCAGGGCCAGCACGTCCTTGGACAGGTCCACGCCTTGCTCTTTCTTGAACTCGGCAATGATGTAGTCGATGATGCGCTGGTCGAAGTCCTCGCCGCCCAGGAAGGTGTCGCCGTTGGTGGACAGCACTTCGAACTGCTTCTCGCCATCGACATCGGCGATCTCGATGATGGACACGTCGAACGTGCCGCCGCCCAGGTCATAGACGGCGATCTTGCGGTCGCCCTTTTCCTGCTTGTCCAGGCCGAAGGCCAGCGCCGCGGCCGTGGGCTCGTTGATGATGCGCTTGACGTCCAGGCCCGCGATGCGGCCGGCGTCCTTGGTGGCCTGGCGCTGGGCGTCGTTGAAGTACGCCGGCACCGTGATCACGGCCTCGGTGACGGGCTCGCCCAGGTAGTCCTCGGCGGTCTTCTTCATCTTGCGCAGCACTTCGGCGCTGATCTGCGGCGGGGCCAGCTTGTTGCCGCGCACTTCCACCCACGCGTCGCCGTTGTCGGCCTTGGCGATCGTGTAGGGCATGAGGTCGATGTCCTTCTGGACCTCTTTTTCCTCGAACTTGCGGCCGATCAGGCGCTTGGCGGCGTAGATGGTGTTCTTGGGGTTCGTCACGGCCTGGCGCTTGGCCGAGGCGCCGACGAGGATCTCGCCGTCTTCCTGGTAGGCGATGATGGACGGGGTGGTGCGGGCGCCTTCGCTGTTCTCGATCACGCGGGTCGTGTTGCCCTCCATGATGGCGACGCAGCTATTCGTGGTGCCCAGGTCGATACCGATGATTTTTCCCATGTTTTTCTCCGCGATTCTTGAAGGATTTGGATAGCCAGTAACTTGTGGATAACTTGTCCGGCTTCAAGCCGTCGGGCCAGGGAATTTCTTTCCGTGGCATGCCGGGCGGCGAGGGCCGGAAGAGGGCGTCACTTCGGTGCCGCCACCGTGACGAGGGCCGGACGCAGCACCCGGTCGGCGATGACGTAGCCTTTCTGCAGCACGGACACGATGGTGTTGGGCTCCTGCTCGGCGGGCACCATGCTGATGGCCTGGTGCTGGTGGGGGTCGAACTTCTCGCCCGCGCCCGGCTGGATCGCCAGCACCTTGTTGCGCTCGAGGGCGGAGGTGAGCTGGCGCAGCGTGGCGTCGGTGCCCTCGCGCAGCTGCTCGATCGTGGCGTCCTTGATGGCGAGTGCCGCCGTCAGGCTGTCGGCCACGGGCAGAAGGCTTTCAGCGAAGCTCTCGATGCCGAACTTGCGGGCCTTGGAGACTTCCTCGTCCGCGCGGCGGCGGGCGTTCTCGGCTTCGGCCTTGGCGCGCAGGAACTGGTCGGCGAGGTCGGCGCTCTTGGCCTTGAGCTCGGCCAGTTCGTTCTGCAGGCGGCCCAGCTCATCCGCCGCATGCGCGGCCATGGTCGCCTCCACCGCTTCAGGGCTCTCGGACGGGGACGCCGGCGCCGCGGCGTTCTGGGGGGCTGGATGCTGTTGATCGGACATGTCGGTTGTTCTGGTGTAAGTGAATGAACGATGGACGCACGGCACCTGGGTGCAAAGGGAGGGATTTCAAGCGAAATCCCGCCAAATTCCGGCATCTGCTGCCCGGGCGGGGCGCGAAGTGCACATGCCGGCGCCAGGAGTGTACAAGCCGGCGATGCCAGGGCTATAATCGCCGGCTTTGCCTTGCCACACTGCTTCACATGACGCGGCGGGTGGCTCATCCCAGAAGGAGATTACATGCGTCACTACGAAATCATCTTGCTGATCCATCCGGATCAAAGCGAACAGGTTCCAGCCATGCTGGAGCGCTACAAGGGCATGATCACTGCCGGCGGCGGCAAGATCCATCGCGTGGAAGACTGGGGCCGCCGCCAGCTGGCCTACATGATCAACAAGCTCGCCAAGGCCCATTACCTGTGCGTGAACATCGAGGCCGACCAGGCCGTGATGGCTGAACTGGAGCATGCCTTCAAGTTCAACGACGCCGTGCTGCGCCACCTGACCGTCGTGAAGAAGAAGGCCGAGACCGGCGCTTCCTCGATGATGAAGACCGTCGAGCGCGAAGAGGCACGCAAGGCCAGCCAGGCCGAGTTCGCCGCTGCCAACGAGCGCTGATCCGACCGCTTCCCCGGGAGCCGTGGAACCCCTCAACAGCGTGACGCTGACGGCCTGCATCGCGGAGACCAAGCCTCTGCGGTACACCCCGTCCGGCCTGCCCGCCCTGGACCTGAAGCTCGAGCACGGCTCGAAGCAGTCCGAGGCAGGCGTGCAGCGCGACGTTGCGGCGGTGGTGAAGGCGGTGGCCTTCGGCGCATTGGCCGAACGCCTCGCCCGGCAGGCACTGGGCAGCCTCTGGACCTTCCAGGGCTTCCTCGCCACGCCGCGCAACGCCAAGACACTGGTGTTCCACGTCCAGGACATTCAACAAGATTAATTTTCAAGAGGCTTCCCAAATGGCCACGTTCAAGAAATTCAACAAGGACAAGCGTCCGAAGCGCAACACCCAGTCGCTGCTGTTCAAGCGCAAGCGCTTCTGCCGCTTCACGGTCGCCGGCGTCGAAGAGATCGACTACAAGGATGTCGACACGCTGCGTGACTTCATCGCCGAAAACGGCAAGATCATCCCCGCGCGCCTGACCGGCACGCGCGCCATCTACCAGCGTCAGCTGAACACCGCCATCAAGCGCGCGCGCTTCCTGGCCCTGGTGCCCTACAGCGACCAGCACAAGATCTGAGGAGCAAGAGCCATGCAAATCATCCTGCTCGACAAAGTGGTCAACCTCGGCAACCTGGGCGAAATCGTCAAGGTCAAGGACGGCTACGCACGCAACTTCCTGATCCCCTCGGGCCGCGCACGCCGCGCCACCGAAGCCAACAAGGCCGAATTCGAAGCCAAGCGCGCCGAACTCGAGAAGGCTGCAGCCGCCAAGCTGGCTGAAGCCCAAGGCCAAGGCGAGAAGCTCGGCGGCACGACCGTCAAGCTGACGCAGAAGGCTGGCGTGGACGGCCGCCTGTTCGGCTCCGTCACCAACCACGACATCGCCGAAGAGCTGAACAAGCAAGGCTACAAGGTCGCCAAGTCGCAGGTCCGCCTGCCCAGCGGCCCCATCAAGACCGTGGGCGACTCCACGGTGAGCGTGGCCCTGCACACCGACGTGGTGGTGGAAGTCACCGTGTCCGTGTACGGCGAAACCGCCTGACCGGCCGGAAAGCCGGAGCGCTTTCCATCCCGGCAAAAGCCGCCTCCCGAGGCGGCTTTTGCGTTTTCTGGCGCTGCATCCATGCACCGCCGGCCCACCGGCTGTGAACGGCTTTTCCACAGACTTGTCCACTGACCGACAGTTTCCGGCCCCGTTGCCGTGCCGGAAGCGCAAGGATCGATTGCCATGAGTTCCGACTTCCCTCCGCTGCACGAATCCGATTTCGCGTCTTCCGCCCCGGCGGACCAGGAGGTGGCCCGGTTGCGCATGCCTCCGCATTCGCTGGAGGCCGAGTCCAGCGTGCTGGGCGGGCTGCTGCTCGACAACATGGCCTGGGACCGGGTGGGCGACCTGCTGGTCGATGGGGACTTCTACCGGCACGAGCACCAGCTCATCTATTCGGCCATCGGCAAGCTGGTGAATGCCAGCAAGCCGGCGGACGTGATCACGGTCTTCGGGGAGCTGCAGAGCCTGGGCAAGGCCGAGGAGGTGGGCGGGCTGGCCTACCTCAACAACCTGGCGCAATACGTTCCCAGCGCCACCAACATCCGCCGCTACGCGGAGATCGTGCGCGAGCGCTCCATCCTGCGCAAGCTGGTCACGGCGAGCGACGAGATCTCCACGACGGCCTTCAATCCGAAGGGCAAGACGGTCGAGAAGATCCTGGACGAGGCCGAATCCAAGATCTTCGCCATCGGCGAGGAGGGCTCGCGCAACAAGCAGGGCTTCCAGTCGCTCGACACCCTGGTGGTGGACCTGCTGGACCAGGTGCAGGAGATGGCGGACAACCCGATGGACGTGACCGGCGTGCCGACGGGCTTCGCCGACCTGGACCGCATGACCTCGGGCCTGCAGGCCGGCGACATGATCGTGCTGGCCGCGCGTCCCTCGATGGGCAAGACCTCGTTCGCCGTGAACATTGCCGAGCATGTGGCGCTCAACGAGGGCCTTCCCGTGGCCATCTTCTCGATGGAAATGGGGGCTGCCCAACTGGCCGTGCGTATCGTGGGTTCGATCGGCCGCGTGAACCAGGGCAACCTGCGCACCGGCAAGCTGACCGACGAGGAATGGCCGCGCCTGACCGAAGCGATCGAGCGCCTGCGTACCGTGTCCCTGCACATCGATGAAACGCCGGGCCTGACCCCGGGCGAACTGCGGGCCAATGCCCGCCGCCTGGCCCGCCAGTGCGGCAAGCTCGGCCTGATCGTGGTGGACTACCTGCAGCTCATGAGCGGCTCGGGCGCGGGCAGCGCCGACAACCGGGCGACCGAACTCGGCGAAATCTCCCGGGGCCTCAAGATGCTGGCCAAGGAGCTGCAGTGCCCGGTGATCGCGCTCTCGCAGCTCAACCGCTCGGTGGAGCAGCGCACCGACAAGCGCCCCATGATGTCCGACCTGCGCGAATCCGGCGCCATCGAGCAGGATGCGGACATCATCATGTTCATCTACCGCGACGACTACTACAACAAGGACTCCAAGGAGCCCAACGTGGCCGAGGTCATCATCGGCAAGCAGCGGAACGGCCCCACCGGCACGGTGAAGCTGTTTTTCCAGAAGAACCAGACGCGGTTCGAGAACCTCGCCATGGGGTCGGGCGACGATTTCTGAAGCTCGTGCCACTGAGGAGAGCCGCCTTGAAGTACCGGGTCATCAAACCCCACCGGAGTGAATACCCGGAGCCTATCTGTCTGCTGAAGGATGAGGAAGTGCGGATAGGCGAGCGGTATGAAGGACCTGAAGGCTGGGATGAATGGTATTTCTGTGCAACGGCAGTCCATCCAGGAGGCTGGGTGCCCGGCCAGGTGATCGAGCAGTTGGAGAGGGGCTGCGGCAAGTTGCTGGAGGACTACAGTGCCCGTGAACTGGACGTTGACGAAGGCGAAGTGCTGACAGGTTCTCGCATGCTGAATGGCTGGCTGTGGTGCGAGTCTTCCAACTCATCCAGTCCTGGCTGGGTGCCACTTGCGAACCTGGAGCTGCTGGACGGCGACGCATCGGGCGATGACGCGGAGTTGCCGATGCGATTGCTGGTCGATTTGTTCGCGGCGCATGGTTTGCAGGGGCCTGTGCATCGAGGCTGGCTTTTGCCTGGCGAGCGCCTTCCGTGTGTCACAGCGGTCTGGACCCGCCGCGATTCAAGGATGGGAATCCTGTCCATCCACGTGCATTTCCTGGAAGGGCCTGATTTGGTGGAGGCTTTCACCGGTCTCGGGGAAACGGACGGGGAGGGAATCCGCAATGGATTCGCTGCATTCATTGAAGGTGGACTCCATGCTGTGCTCGGCGCAATCTGGGAAAGGGCGGGTCCGCATCCGTGGCCGCAGCAATGGCGCATCGGGAAACAGGACTGCGAGGTCTTCGCCGGGCCCTGGCAGGCACGTGGCGGTCGGTTGCACGCCTGCGGGCTGGATGCGGCGATTCGCGCCGCGATCGAGGTGCAGCCGTTGGAGTCAGACCTGCATTGGTTCCGTTTTTTCGTAGCCCATTTCAATGGCCAAACGACACTGGAAGCTCTCAAGGACAACCAGCCATGGCCGGAAGGCCTGAGCGTCCTCCAATCCAGAAAATGGGAGTTTCCGCAAGGCTACGGCAGCCTGCGCCGCTTCATGGCGGTCCGCCAACGCGGCTGAAGAAACGGGTCACCGCCAGCCCTTGGCGACAACGTACGCAATCGTTCCCAGCAACACTACGCCCAGCACCCCGCAGGCCACCGCCAGGCGCTGCGCACCGGTGCGCAGCGCGCTCACGGTGGCGACGAGCTGGGCGTTCTGCTGGGCGAGCTGTTCGATGACTTCCAGGGCCTGGCGCTGCGATTGTTCCAGCGCCTGCACCTGGTCTTCCAGTGCGCCGATGCGCTGCAGGGCCAGCTCCTGTGGCGACGGGGCTCCGGATGCCGCCAGGCGTGCGGCTTCCTCGTCCGCCTGTGCCTGTTCGGCCTCCCGCGCTCCCCGGCTGCGCAATAGCCCCTTCGCGGCCTTGATGAGCTGCGGAGAGGCCTCGATCACCTTGTCCCACGGGACGAGCTGGAGAGCGGTGATCCAGCTGATGGCCATGCGTCAGAGCACTTCGCTGGCGAAGTCCGCGAGGCGCGAGCGCTCGCCGCGCGCCAGGGTGATGTGTCCGCTGTGCGGCCAGCCCTTGAAGCGGTCCACCGCATAGGTGAGGCCGGAGGAGCCTTCGGTCAGGTAGGGCGTGTCGATCTGCGCGAGGTTGCCCATGCAGATGATCTTGGTGCCCGGGCCCGCGCGCGTGATCAGCGTCTTCATCTGCTTGGGCGTCAGGTTCTGCGCCTCGTCGATGATGACGTACTTGTTCAGGAAGGTGCGGCCGCGCATGAAGTTCATGCTCTTGATCTTGATGCGGCTGCGGATCAGCTCGTTGGTGGCCGCCCGGCCCCATTCGCCGGCGTTGCCCCCGTCGCCCTTGGCGAGGAATTCGAGGTTGTCGTCCAGTGCGCCCATCCACGGGCCCATCTTCTCCTCCTCGGTGCCGGGCAGGAAGCCGATGTCCTCGCCCACGCTCACGGTGGCGCGGGTCATGATGATCTCGGTGTAGCGGCGCTCGTCCAGCACCTGCGTGAGGCCGGCGGCGAGGGCCATCAGGGTCTTGCCCGTGCCGGCCGTGCCGGTGAGCGTGACGAAATCGACCTCCGGGTCCATGAGCAGGTTCATCGCGAAGTTCTGCTCGCGGTTGCGCGTGTTCACGCCCCAGACGGTGTTCTTTGCCGAGCCGTAGTCCTTGAGGGTCTGCAGCACGGCGGTCTTGTCGCGGATCTCGGTCACCCGCGCGAACAGGCTGGGCTCGCCGGGGGCCTCGAAATAGACGAACTGGTTGATCATGAGCTGCGGCACGATCGGCCCGCCGATGCGGTAGTACGTGTGCGCGCCGCTTTGCCAGCTTTCGACGTTCTTGCCGGTCTTCGTCCAGAAGTCGGCCGGCAGGGCCAGCACGCCGGAGTACAGCAGGTCGCCGTCTTCCAGGGCCTTGTCGTTCTGGTAGTCCTCCGCAGTCAGGCCCAGCGCACGGGCCTTCACGCGCATGTTGATGTCCTTGGACACCAGCACTACCTCGCGCGGCGCGTATTTCTGGCGCAGCGCTTCCACCACGCCGAGGATCTGGTTGTCCGCCTTGCCCACGGGCAGGCTGGTGGGCAGCTGGTAGTCCAGTGGTTCGGTCTGGAAGTACAGGCAGCCGCCGGCCGCGCGCTGGCCCGTGGCATCCAGCTTGAGGCCGCGGGCGATGTCGGCGCCCTGGGTGGCGGCGAGCTGGTCGAGCGTGCGGCTCGCCTGCCGGCCGTTGCGCGCCACTTCGGTCATGCCCTTCTTGTGGCCGTCGAGCTCTTCCAGCACGATCATGGGCAGGAAGATGTCGTGCTCCTCGAAGCGGAAGAGGCTGGTGGGATCGTGCAGCAGGACGTTGGTGTCCAGCACGAACATCTTCGTGGGCCCGGTGCCGCGGCCCTTGCGGGGGCGTGCGGCGGCCTCGGGCGCAGGTGCGGCTGCGCGGACGGCAGGCGACTCGCGCCTGGCCTCAGGTGCCACGGCCTGGATGGGCGCCGGCGCCGTGGCCGGGGCGGTGCGCCTGGCGGTGCGCCGGGATGCCACGGGCGCCGTGGCGGGGGCCGCAGCCACCGGTGCCGGGGCTGGTTCCGCGGCGGCAGGAGCCGCGGCGGTGCGTGCGCGGCTTGCGCTGGCCGTGGTGCCGGGGGCGGCTTTCCTGGCCGCCTTGCGCGGCGCGGGGGCACTGCCGGCCGGCAGCGCTGCCGGGCTGGTCACATCCAGGGATTCCTCGGTCTGCGGATCTTCCATGCGGGATTTGGCGGTGGCGCGGAAGGCATCCGGAGAAAGCAGGGCGGCGCGTTTCGTCGGTGCGGGTGGCAGGGGCATGGTGCGGGCCTTGGGAGGAGGACGGGAGGGAGTCAGAAAGCAAAAAGCCGCCTGGAGACCGAGGCGGCTTTATGGGGGTGGGGGAGCGTTGCGTCGTGCAGCAGCATTGAAACCATTATGCACGGTTGCCGTGGCACTCCCGGCATGCCGCGCGCAACGCGGCTGTAGGCGCTTACGCCGCCTTCTTGAGGGCCTTGATGGACTTCACGGCCTTGAGGACCTCGTCCACGTGGCCGGGCACCTTGAGGCCGCGCCATTCCTGGACCAGCACGCCATCGGGGCCGATGAGGAAGGTGCTGCGCTCGATGCCCTTGACCTTCTTGCCGTACATGATCTTGTTCTTGACCACGCCGAACATGTGGCACATCTTCTCTTCGGTGTCGGCGATGAGTTCGAAGGGCAGTTCCAGCTTTTCCTTGAAGTCGTCGTGGGACTTCATGTTGTCCCGCGACACGCCGAACACGGCGGCGCCCGCCTGGGCGAAATCCTCGTACTTGTCGCGGAACTGCATGGCCTCGGTCGTGCAGCCGGGGGTGTTGTCCTTGGGATAGAAGTACAGGATCAGGATCTGGCCGAGGTGCGATGTGTTGGAGACCTTGATGCCACCGGTCGCGTTGGCTTCGAATTCGGGGAGGGGTTTGTTGACAACGATCGCCATGGCACTTCAATCTTTGATGTAGTCGTTGAAAAGCCGGAGGAGTTGTGTGTTATTGCTCTTGGAAGGCCTCCGACCGCAACCCGTAATTTTACCTTGAAACGGACTCTTTCGCGAATCGCAGGTCTGTAACCAAGATCCACGCGCGTTTCACGCCTTGGGTTCCAGCAGCAGCGCGGCGACCACGTGGCGGCCTTCCCCCGCCAGGATGTTGTAGGTCCGGCAGGCGGCCTGGGTGTCCATGGTCTCCAGGCCGATGCGCCGCGCCACGAGGGGGCGCAGCCAGGCCAGGGGCGGAAACCGGTTGCGCTGGCCGCTGCCAAAGATGACCACTTCGGCGTCGAGCTCTGCGAGCAGCGCGAAATGCTCGGCGGTGAGGTCCTCGAAGCGGTTGCACTGCCATTCCCGCCGCTCACCCCGGGAGCCGATCACCACGCTGCCGGTGAGCTTTTCCCCATCGACCGCGATCCAGTCCGGGCCGTAGGCGCTGATGGTCTGGGCTTCGGAGCGGTCGGGCTGGAATTTCATGGGAAGGGGCGCCTTCGGAAGTGCGTTGTGGGCCGGCACGGCACCCGGCGGAGCGGGGCGGGGTTCCACCGTGGAACTGTGGTCAAATTATAGGTTTCGCCAGAGGCTGCGCCGCCTGGCGGGGTATCGGGGAGCTTTCTCCGGCGCCTTACCGTTCACTCTTCCTGGCCCCGCGGCGTGCGCCCCGGGCCCGTCGCACGATGAAGACGATCCACAAGTCCGCGAAGCTGAATAACGTTCTCTACGATGTGCGGGGCCCGATCGTGGATGCGGCCAAGCAGATGGAGGACGAGGGCCAGAAGATCATCAAGCTCAACATCGGCAACCTCGCGCCGTTCGGCTTCGATGCACCCGAAGAGATCCAGCAGGACATGATCCGCAACCTGCCGAACTCGGCAGGCTATTCGGACAGCAAGGGCATCTTCGCGGCGCGCAAGGCCGTGATGCACTACAGCCAGCAGCAGGGCGTGAAGGGCGTGACGCTCGACGACATCTACCTGGGCAATGGCGCGAGCGACCTGATCACCATGGCCACGAATGCGCTGCTCGACGATGGCGACGAGCTGCTGGTGCCGGCGCCCGACTACCCGCTCTGGACCGCGGCGGCCAGTCTGTCCGGCGGCCGGCCGGTGCACTACCTGTGCGACGAGGCGAACGGCTGGATGCCGAACCTCGACGACATCCGCGCCAAGATCACGCCCCGCACCAAGGGCCTCGTGGTGATCAACCCGAACAACCCCACGGGCGCGCTCTATTCCGACGAGCTGCTGCGCGGGCTCGTGCAGATCGCGCGCGACCATGGCCTCGTGCTGCTGGCCGACGAGGTGTACGACAAGGTGCTCTACGACGGCGAGCGCCACACGGCCATGGCCAGCCTCTCGACCGACGTGCTCACGCTCACCTTCAATTCGCTCTCGAAGGCCTACCGCTCGTGCGGCTACCGCGCCGGCTGGATGGTGGTGTCGGGCAACAAGGCCGTGGCCCGCGACTACATCGAGGGCATCAACATGCTCGCCAACATCAAGCTGGGCTCCAACGTGCCCGGGCAGTGGGCGATCCAGACCGCGCTGGGCGGCTACCAGAGCATCAATGACCTGGTCCGGGAAGGCGGGCGCCTCTGCCGGCAGCGCGACCTGGCCTACGAACTCATCTCGGCGATCCCGGGCGTGAGCTGCGTGAAGCCCAAGGCGGCGCTGTACATGTTCCCGCGCCTCGACCCGGCCATGTACCCTATCGCCGACGACCGCCAGTTCTTCATGGAAGTGCTGCGCGCCACGCGCGTGATGCTGGTGCAGGGATCGGGCTTCAACTATCCCGACCAGCAGCATTTCCGCATCGTGTTCCTCCCGCACGAGGACGACCTGCGCGAGGCGATCGGCCGCCTGGCGGACTTCCTGGCGCTCTACCGCCAGAAGCACGCGGCCGCGTGATGCGCGGCGGCACCCTGTTCCTTCCGAGTTCCAACCATTGCCGGCAGCGCACCACCTCCCGCGCCGCGGCACTTTCTGACTGAGATTTCCGACCATGAAACCGATCCAAGTGGGCCTGCTGGGCATTGGCACCGTCGGCAGCGGCGTGTTCAACGTGCTGCGACGCAACCAGGAGGAGATCCGCCGCCGCGCGGGCCGCGGCATCGAGATCGCCATGGTGGCGGACCTCGACGTGGAACGCGCCCGCTCCGTCGCCGGCAGCAGCGTGCAGGTGGTGAACGACGCGCGCGCCGTGATCGCCAACCCCGACATCGACATCGTCGTGGAACTGATCGGCGGCTACGGCGTGGCCAAGGCGCTGGTGCTGGAAGCCATCGCGGCCGGCAAGCACGTGGTCACGGCCAACAAGGCCCTGCTGGCGGTGCATGGCACGGAGATCTTCGCGGCCGCATCGGCCAAGGGCGTGATGGTGGCCTTCGAGGCCGCCGTGGCCGGCGGCATCCCGATCATCAAGGCGCTGCGCGAGGGCCTGACGGCCAACCGCATCCAGTGGATCGCGGGCATCATCAACGGCACGACGAACTTCATCCTCTCGGAGATGCGCGACAAGGGCCTTGACTTCGACGTGGTGCTCAAGGAGGCGCAGCGCCTGGGCTACGCCGAGGCCGACCCGACCTTCGACATCGAGGGCGTGGATGCGGCCCACAAGGCCACGATCATGAGCGCCATCGCCTTCGGCATTCCGGTGCAGTTCGACAAGGCGTATGTGGAAGGCATCACCAAGCTCGCCGCGGCGGACATCCGCTATGCCGAGCAGCTCGGCTACCGCATCAAGCTGCTGGGCATCGCCAAGCGGCGCGAGGGCGGGGTGGAACTGCGCGTGCATCCGAGCCTGGTGCCGTCCAAGCGGCTGATCGCCAACGTGGAGGGCGCGATGAATGCCGTGGTGGTGCAGGCCGATGCGGTGGGCACCACGCTCTACTATGGCAAGGGCGCGGGCAGCGAGCCCACGGCCAGCGCCGTGATCGCCGACCTGGTGGACATCGCCCGCCTGGCGGCGGCCGACCCGGAACACCGCGTGCCGCACCTGGCCTTCCAGCCGAACACGCTCGACGAGGCGCGCGACGCGCTGCCCGTGCTGCCCATGGCCGAGGTGGTCACCAGCTACTACCTGCGCCTGCGCGTGGCCGACGAGGCCGGCGTGCTCGCCAAGGTGACGGGGCTGCTGGCCGGCGCCGGCATCAGCATCGACGCCGTGCTGCAGCGCGAGGCCGACGAGGTGGGCGGAGAGGGCGCCACGCACACCGACCTGATCATCCTCACGCACGACACGCGCGAGGGCACGATGAACGAAGCGATCGCGCAGATGCAGGCCCTGCCCACGGTGCTGGGGCCGATCGTGCGTGTCCGCAAGGAGGAGCTGAACTGATGCGATACCTCTCCACCCGCGGCCACGCGGACCGCAAGAGCTTCTGCGAGATCCTGCTCGAAGGCCTGGCGCCCGACGGCGGGCTGTACCTGCCGGAGCATTACCCGCAGATCGACGACGCCGCGCTCACGCGGCTGCGCGCGGCCTACCATGAGCAGGGCTACGCGGAGCTGGCATTCCAGATCCTGTCGCTCTACATCGACGACATCCCGGCTGCCGACCTCAAGCGCCTGTGCGAGAAGACGTACACGGCCGAGGTGTTCGGCACGGGCGAGATCGTGCCGCTGCGCCACCTGGAGAACAGCCTGTGGCTGGAGGCGCTCTCCAACGGCCCCACGCTGGCGTTCAAGGACATGGCGATGCAACTGCTGGGCAACCTGTTCGAGTACGAACTGGGCCGGCGCGGCGAGGAGCTGAACATCCTGGGCGCGACCAGCGGCGACACGGGCAGCGCGGCCGAGTACGCGATGCGCGGCAAGCGCGGCATCCGCGTGTTCATGACGAGCCCGCACGGCCGCATGAGCGCCTTCCAGCAGGCGCAGATGTTCAGCCTGCAGGATGCGAACATCTTCAACATCGCCATCGAAGGCGTGTTCGACGACTGCCAGGACATCGTCAAGGCCGTGAGCAACGACCTGGAGTTCAAGCGCCGCTTCAAGATCGGCACGGTGAACTCGATCAACTGGGCCCGGCTGCTCGCCCAGGTGGTGTACTACTTCGCGGGCTACGTGCAGGCCACCGAGTCGAACGACCAGAAGGTCAGCTTCACGGTGCCCTCGGGCAATTTCGGCAACGTCTGCGCGGGCCATGTGGCGCGCATGATGGGCCTGCCCATCGACAGGCTCGTGGTGGCGACCAACGAGAACGACGTGCTCGACGAGTTCTTCCGCACGGGCATCTACCGCGTGCGCGGCAGCGCCGACACGCACGAGACGTCGAGCCCCTCGATGGACATCAGCAAGGCCAGCAATTTCGAGCGCTTCGTGTTCGACCTGCTGGGCCGTGACGCGGAGGCCACGCGCCGGCTGTTCGGCGAAGCCGTGGTGCGCGAGGGCCGCTTCGACCTGAGCAGCGATCCGCGCTTCGCCGAGGCTGCGTCGCGCTACGGGTTCGTGAGCGGGCGCAGCACGCACGCGGACCGCATCGCGACCATCCGCGACACCTTCCAGCGCTTCGGCATCACGATCGACACCCACACGGCTGACGGCGTGAAGGTGGCACGCGAGCACACCGATCCGGGCGTGCCGATGCTGGTCCTGGAAACCGCCCTGCCCATCAAGTTCGCCGAGACGATCCAGGAGGCCCTGGGCCATGCGCCCGAGCGCCCCGCGAAGTTCGACGGCATCGAGAGCCTGCCCAAGCGCGTGCAGGTGATGCCGGCCGACGTGGACCTGGTGAAGGCCTACATCACGCGCCATTGCGACGGGGCGGCCGCGGCGGCCTGACCACCGGGCATGGCCGGGTGACGCCGCACAGGCGCGGGCCGCTTCGGGCGCCGCGCGCGGCGCACTTCCGGCCTCGGCACATCCTCGGAGGGCATGCATGAAAGTCGTCGGTTTCGCTGGTTTCTCCAATAGTGGCAAGACCACGCTCGTCGAGCGCCTGATCCCGCTCATGTGCTCGCACGGGCTGCGCGTGTCGGTGGTCAAGCATGCTCACCACCGGTTCGACATCGACCAGCCCGGCAAGGACACGTGGCGGCACCGCACGGCGGGTGCCTACGAGGTGGTGGCCTCGTCCGACCTGCGCATGGCGCTCATGCGCGAGTACGAGCAGCCGGCCGAGCCCGTGGTGCACGACCTCATTGCCCGTCTGGATGCGGCGGTGGACTGGGTGTTCGTCGAAGGCTTCAAGGAGAGCGACCTGCCCAAGATCGAGGTGTGGCGGTCGCCTTCCGGCGACTATCCGGCCCAGCCCCTGCGTTTCCCCCATGACCCCCGCATCGTGGCCTTGGCGGCCGACGTGCCGGGCGAGCGCCTGCCCGTGCCACCCGGTGCATTGCCGGTCTTCGACGTGGATGCACCGGCCGTGCTGGCCGACTGGCTGCGTGCCGGTGGCGAGCGCTGGGCGTACCGCGGAGCGGAGGTGTCGGCATGAACGCCCCGGCCACGGCACGGGCCCGCCCCCCGCTCAAGCCCCTGGACGATGCGCTGGCGGAACTGCTTGCCCAGGCCGGCCCGCTCGAAGGTACGGAGGAGGTGGACACCTTCGAGGCCGATGGCCGAGTGCTGGCGGTCGATGCCGTGTCTCCGCTGCGGGTGCCTCCGCACGACAACAGCGCCATGGACGGCTATGCCGTGCGCCGGGCGGACGTGGCCGTGGCGGGTGCCTCCCTGGCCACGGAGCTTCCCGTCTCCCAGCGCATCGCGGCCGGCTCCGCGCCGCAGCCGCTGGAGCCGGGCACGGCTGCGCGCATCTTCACGGGCGCTCCCCTGCCGCCCGGCGCCGATGCGGTGTGCATGCAGGAGGACTGCGAGGCGCTGGAGGGTGGCGCGCGCGTGCGCATCCAGGCCGTGCCGCAGCCGGACCAATGGGTTCGGCGTGCGGGCGAGGACATCGAGAACGGCGCGACGGTATCGGCGGCCGGCACGCGGCTGACGCCGGCCGCCCTGGGGCTGGCAGCCAGCATCGGACTGGCCCGGCTGCGCGTGGCGCGCCGGCCCCGCGTCGCGCTGTTTTCCACCGGTGACGAACTGGTGATGCCCGGCGAGGTGCCGCCCGAGCGCATGCCGCCGGGGGCCATCTACAACAGCAACCGCTTCTTCCTGCGCGCGATGCTGCTGCGGCTGGGCTGCGAGGTGTCGGATTTCGGCATCGTGCCCGACCGGCGCGATGCCACGCAGCAGGCGCTCGCCGACGCTGCGGCGGCGCACGACCTGGTGCTTACCAGCGGTGGCGTGTCGGTGGGCGAGGAAGACCATGTGAAGCCTGCCGTGGCAGCGCTCGGGCGCATCGACCTCTGGCAGGTGGCGCTCAAGCCGGGCAAGCCTTTCGCGTATGGCCGCATCGGCGAGCGCGTGCATTTCATGGGACTGCCGGGCAATCCGGTGTCCAGCCTCGTCACCTTCGCGATTCTGGTGCGGCCGTTCCTGCTGCGCCTGCAGGGCGTGCAGGATGTCTCGCCGCGCGCCGTGGAGGCGAAGGCGAATTTCCACTGGCCCCGGGCCGACAAGCGGCGCGAGTTCCTGCGCGTGCGCCGCGATGCCGACGGTGGATTGGATCTGTTCCCCAACCAGGGCTCGGGGGTGCTGACCTCCGCGGCCTGGTGCGATGGACTGGTGGACAACCCGCCGGGCCATACCATCGCCCGTGGCGACACGGTGCGCTTCATCCCGTTTTCCGACCTGCTCGCATGACGTCCGGCACGACCCCTTCATCCTCTCGCGCCGTGACGGTCACCGTGCGGTATTTCGCGTCCATCCGCGAGGCGGTGGGGCAGGGCAGCGAGACCCTGTCCACGCCGGCTGGCACGGTGGGCGCGCTGCGCGATGCGCTGATCGCGCGCGGCGGGCCGTGGGCGGAGAGCCTGGCGCGCGGACGCGCCGTGCGCACGGCGCTGGACCAGGTGCTGTGCGCCGAGGACGCCCTGCTGCCGGACGGTGCCGAGGTCGCGTTCTTCCCCCCCGTGACGGGCGGCTGAGTCCGCCGTATCAGGCCATGGCCTGGTCCAGCGCCTGCAACCGGCGGGCCTGGGCGCGCGCCGCTTCCTGCAGGCGCAGGGAGAGCGCGGCAGAGGCCGGCGCCATGGGCGCGCGCAGGGCGCCGTCCATCCACCCTTCCGCGGCGAGGAGGGCCTTGACCGGTGCCGGATTCGGCTCCGCGAAGAAGGCCTCGATCAGCGGCAGGAGGGCGCGCCAGAGCTCCCGTGCACGGCCGAGGTCGCCGCGCTCGATCGCTTCCAGGCACTGCACGAGGCGCGCGGGCTGCCAGTGGGCACTGGCAGCGATGGCCCCGGCCCCGCCGAGCGCGGCCGTGGTGAAGAGGTGGATGTCCTCGCCTGCCAGTACCTGCAGCGCCCCATCGGCGATGAGGGCCTGCGTCTTGGATGCGTTGCCGCCGCAGTCCTTGAGGGCCCGGATGTTGGGATGGGCCGCCAGGGTGCGCAGCGTGCCCAGTTCCAGCGTGGCACCGGTGCGGTACGGAATGTCGTACACGATGAGCGGCACGGCGCTCGCGTCGGCGATCGCGTGGAACCACTGCAGCAGCCCCGGCTGGGACGGCCGGATGTAATGCGGCGCGGGCACGAGCAGCCCGGCCAGCGGCAACGCGCCGAGACGGCGGGCGCGCTGCACCGCGTGGTCGAGGTGGTGGCCCGACAGGCCCATCACCACCGGGAGGCCACCGGCTGCGTCCAGGATGGTGGCCAGCACCGCGTCCTGCTCTGGCCCGTCCAGCGCTGCGGCTTCACCGGTCGATCCGCAGGCCACGAAGCCCGCGATGCCTTCGCCCGCGAGCCGGCGGACCATGGCGCTCAGCCCGGCATGGTCCACCGCGTCTCCCGGTGGGCTGAAGGGGGTCACGAGGGGTATCCACAGGCCGGAGAAATCGCCGCGGGCGCGTTGCGGCCGGGGCATGGAAGGAGGGGACAGCGCTGGGTCGAGGGGCATGCGGCGCAGTGTATCGATGGCGCCGTAAAAGCGTTGTCAATAAGTGCCCTGGCGCGTTTCAAAGTGCGCCCGCCGGGCGTGCGGTCCCGTGCGGAGGGCACACGCCCGTGTGACGGATATACGCTTCAACGCCAACTGCGGAATTGGTGCGTCGGGCTTATGTAGCCAGGCGCATCGCTGTCGCTTCCATCGTCGCTCCGGATATCGTCGGGTATCTGGATACTGTTCCACGCCCGCGCCAGCGCCTCTGCCTCCGCCTGTGCAGTCTGCTGGGGTGTTTGATAGACCACCGCAGGTTCCGTGAAGGGCTGGGTGCCTTGCAGCTGCTGCCTCAAATCGTTCAGCCGTGTGTCGAGCCGATCTACCTGTTCTCCCAGCGGCAGGGCTAGTGAAATTTCCCCCTGCAGACGGTGGAGCTCCTGTTGCTGGGCGCGGAAGGCCGGGTTGCCGGTCGTCCGGTTCAGCAGATCGGCCACTTCGTCGTAGGCCTGCTGGAGTTGCGCGCCGGTGGTCTGCGGCTGCGCGCTGCGGCGCCGCAAACCGCCGAGCACGCCTCCGCCGGATGGCATGGGAGAGGAGTCACGCCCACTGCGTGCACTGGATTCTGCAGGCGCATGGTGCGAAGCCGCACGGCGAGACGACCTGCTGGCCGAAGAAGAGCCTCCGATACATTGATTTCCCATGGTGGATATCTCCAAAATCCATGAGGATCGTCTTCCAATGGCCAGGGTTGTTCTTCGGACGCGAAGACAGCTTGCCTGGAGCGAAAACCAGACGGCGCGCGTCTGGCGGCGCTAGCCGGAAGACGACGGCGTCTCGGGCAACTCTGGACTGCGCCAGCTCAGCAGTTCCGCCAGGCGCAGCGTGATCCACCGCGCCTCGATGGGCGACACGCCGGCGCCGGGGGTGCACAGGCCGGCGTGAATGCGGCCGAGGATCTCCGCCTCCGAGGGCGCCTGCACGTGGTAGAGCGTCTGCGCCTGCTCCACGAGGTGGTTGGCGAGGTCCTCGCACAGTTCGTAGCGTTCGCGTATTTCGGCCGCGGGCGCCGTCAGGCGCTGGCGCGCGTCGCTGTAGAGCGCGGTGAAGGAGGGCGGTACGAGGATCTGGTTGTCGTCATGCATGGGACAGTGCGGGGCAGGCCGGCGGTGGTTCAGTCGGGGGTGAAGAGCCGCTCGAAGCGCCGGGCGTCGTCCGCCTGCTCGAAAGTGACGAGCTGACCCATCTTGTTGTCCTCGCGGCGGCACGCGGCGAACAGGCTGGCCGGGCCCGCCAGGCCGTAGTCCGGCAGGTGGATGAGCGCATACGGATGCGGCACGAAGACCTGGTGGGCATATACGCCGCGGTGCTGGTTGCGCGGCGAAGGGAACAGGACGTAGAGTTCGGTGGTGATGGTCTGCGTGGCCATGGGCGGCCACTGTAGCAAACAGCTCGGACGGCGGCCGTTACCGTGGACAATCCTGCCTGGACATCACGCACACGAGCACGAGGAAGACTGCATGGCACGCCAGGACAAGAACGCATGGGCCGCGAAGGTGGTCGCCCTGATCCGGGGCGGGCAGACGCAGGCCGCCATGGCGCAGATCAAGGTCGCGCCCTCGGCAGGCGACGTCGCGCGGCTGCAGGCGCTGCTGGCGGGCGTGCCGTCCGATACCCCCGTGCGGCGCCAGCTCGATGCGTTCATCGAGGAGGAGCGCGCGCTGCTCGCCGCGCCGCGCCTGCACCGGGCGCCGTGATCGCCATGGCCGGTACGCCGTCTTCCATTCCTCCGGCCTGCGCGGAAGCCGGCGCCCGGGTTTCCATCCAGCCCCAGGATTTCGACGTCTCGGCCGAGCTGGCGGCGCTGCGCGCCCAGGATGGACGCGTGGGTGCCGTCTGCTGCTTCCTGGGCACGGTGCGCGACCGCAGCGACGGAGATGCCGTGGCGTCGATGGAACTGGAGCACTACCCCGGCATGACGGAAAAATCCATCGAGGCGATGGTGGACGAAGCCCAGCGGCGCTTCGACATCTTCGGCGCGCGCGTGGTGCACCGGGTGGGCCTGCTGGCGCCGCAGGACCAGATCGTGCTGGTGGCCGTCACCTCGGCCCACCGCGGCCAGAGTTTCCAGGCCTGCGAATTCCTCATGGATTACCTCAAGACCCAGGCGCCTTTCTGGAAGAAAGAAGCCACGCCGCAAGGCGCGCGCTGGGTGGACGCGCGCGCGAGCGACGACGCGGCGCTGGCCCGCTGGGGCATCGCGTCGGGCAACCACGGCTGACTGGCCGGCGCCGGTCCCATGGCCGGACGGAAAAATCCCTGCACCGTCTTGCAGCAGCAGGTGTGGGTGCTCCTTTTCCGGTAGCAGTGGTGCCGCTTGTGTGATGCACACGCCGCACGGGCAGCTTGAAAACTCCGGGCGGGCCCCTCAATTGCCCACCAGTTCCGGAGGACCACAGACCATGCGTCTCGACAAACTCACCACCAAGTTCCAGGAAGCCCTCGCCGACGCGCAATCGCTCGCGCTGGGCAATGACAACGCCTATATCGAACCCGTGCACCTGCTGGCCGCCATGCTGCGGCAGCAGGAGGGCCCGCGCGCGCTGCTGCAGCGTGCCGGCGCCAACGTGGCCGCCCTGCAGACGGCGGCGGAGAACGCCATCAAGCGCCTGCCCCAGGTGCAGGGCCAGGACCAGGTGCAGGTCGGCCCCGAGCTGGGCCGGCTGCTGCAGGCCACCGAGAAGGAAGCGATCAAGCGCGGCGACCAGTTCATCGCGAGCGAACTCTTCCTGCTCGCGCTCGTGGACGGCAAGGGCGATACCGCCCAGCTGGCGCGCGAGCACGGCCTGACGCGCAAGAGCCTCGAAGCCGCGATCGACGCGGTGCGCGGCGGCGCCCAGGTCAACAGCGCGGAGGCCGAAGGCCAGCGCGAGGCGCTCAAGAAGTACACGCTCGACCTCACCGAGCGCGCCCGGGCCGGCAAGCTCGATCCGGTGATCGGCCGCGACGACGAGATCCGCCGCGCCATCCAGGTGCTGCAGCGCCGCAGCAAGAACAACCCCGTGCTCATCGGCGAGCCCGGCGTGGGCAAGACCGCCATCGTGGAAGGTCTGGCGCAGCGCATCGTCGCGGGCGAGGTGCCCGAGAGCCTGAAGGGCAAGCGCGTGCTGTCGCTCGACATGGCCGCGCTGCTGGCGGGCGCCAAGTACCGCGGCGAGTTCGAGGAGCGGCTCAAGGCCGTGCTGAACGAACTGGCCAAGGACGAGGGCCAGACCATCGTCTTCATCGACGAGCTGCACACCATGGTGGGGGCGGGCAAGGCCGAGGGTGCCATGGACGCGGGCAACATGCTCAAGCCGGCCCTGGCGCGCGGCGAGCTGCACTGCGTGGGTGCGACCACGCTCGACGAGTACCGCAAGTACATCGAGAAGGACGCCGCGCTGGAACGGCGCTTCCAGAAGATCCTCGTGGGCGAGCCCAGCGTGGAGGCGACCATCGCCATCCTGCGGGGCCTGCAGGAGCGCTACGAACTGCACCACGGCGTGGAGATCACCGACCCGGCCATCGTGGCCGCGGCCGAACTGTCCCACCGCTACATCACCGACCGCTTCCTGCCCGACAAGGCCATCGACCTCATCGACGAGGCCGCGGCCAAGATCAAGATCGAGATCGACTCCAAGCCCGAGGCCATCGACAAGCTCGACCGCCGGCTGATCCAGTTGCAGATCGAACGCGAGGCCGTGAGGAAGGAAAAGGACGAAGCCTCGCAGAAGCGCCTGGCGCTGCTGGAGGACGAGATCGGCAAGCTGCAGAAGGAAATCGCCGACCTGGAGGACATCTGGACCTCCGAGAAGGCGCAGGCCCAGGGCAGCCAGCAGGTGCGCGAGCAGGTCGAGAAGGTGAAGCTGCAGATCGAGGAGCTCAAGCGCAAGGGTGACTTCAACAAGGTGGCCGAACTGCAATACGGCAAGCTGCCCGACCTGGAGCGCCAGCTCAAGGAAGCCCAGGCCAAGGAAGAGGGCACCGACGGCACCGCCACGCCCAACCGGCTGCTGCGCACCCAGGTGGGCGCCGAGGAGATTGCCGAGGTCGTGAGCCGCGCCACGGGCATCCCCGTCTCGAAGATGATGCAGGGCGAGAAGGACAAGCTGCTGCAGATGGAAGACAAGCTGCACGAGCGCGTGGTGGGCCAGGACGAGGCCATCGCGGCCGTGGCCAACGCCATCCGCCGCTCGCGCTCGGGTCTCGCCGATCCGAACCGGCCCATGGGCTCGTTCCTGTTCCTCGGCCCCACCGGCGTGGGCAAGACCGAGCTGTGCAAGGCACTGGCAGGCTTCCTGTTCGACAGCGAGGAGCACCTCGTGCGCATCGACATGAGCGAGTTCATGGAGAAGCACTCCGTGGCCCGCCTGATCGGCGCGCCGCCCGGCTACGTGGGTTACGAGGAGGGCGGCTACCTGACCGAGGCCGTGCGCCGCAAGCCCTACAGCGTGCTGCTGCTCGACGAGGTCGAGAAGGCGCATCCGGACGTGTTCAACGTGCTGCTGCAGGTGCTCGACGATGGCCGCCTGACGGATGGCCAGGGCCGTACCGTGGACTTCAAGAACACGGTGATCGTGATGACGAGCAACATCGGCTCGCACCTGATCCAGGCCATGGTCGGCCAGGACGCGGACGACGTGAAGGAAGCGGTCTGGGGGGAACTCAAGAACTATTTCCGGCCCGAATTCCTCAACCGGATCGACGAAACGGTGGTGTTCCATGCGCTCGACGCGAAGAACATCGAAGCGATCGCACGCATCCAGTTGCAACTCCTGGAAGCGCGACTGGCGAAAATGGACCTGCACCTGCAGGTGTCCCCCGGCGCGTTGTCCGAGCTGGCCAAGGTGGGGTTCGATCCGGTGTTCGGCGCCCGCCCCCTCAAGCGCGCGATCCAGCAGCGCATCGAGAATCCCCTCTCGAAGCTGCTGCTGGAAGGCCGCTATCCGCCCAAGAGCGTGATCCCGGTGAACGTGGATCCCGTACAGGACCCTGGGGTCTTCCATTTCGGCGAAGCGGCCGCGGTGGGGTAAGTTCGATGTCGTGTGGAAAGGATGTGCCTTGAATGATTTCCTGGCCGGTGTGATCCGGTGGATCGTGCGCCTCGCGGTCGTGGCCGTGGGGGCGGTGTTTTTCCTGAGCCTGCTCATCGCCGTGGCGCTGCTGGCGTTGGTGTGGGGCGTGCGTTCCCTCTGGGCGCGGCTCACGGGCCAGCCCGCCACGCCATGGACCATGCGCATGGACCCGCGCGAAGGCTGGAGCACGGTGTACCGCAGCACCGCGCGCTGGTCGGCCGCCGGCCGGCGGGGCCAGGCGGCCGATGGGGAGCCGGGTTCGCTGCGCTCGGCCGAACTGCCGGGCGCACGCGCCGACGTCGTGGACGTGCAGCCGCGCGACCTGCCCGGCAAGGTGTGATGTGACCGGCCGGCGCTGCGGCATGCCGGCGCCCGCCCGCACGTGCTTTCCCTGGCTTTTGGAGACGCCCGTTTACATGGCGTTGCGAGGGCCCTCCCTATGATTGCCGCATGACGCCAGACGACATCCGCCACCACTTCCAACTCCAGCGGCAGGCCAGCCGGGAACAGCCCGAGACGCCGCTGCTGGTGCGGCGGGAGCGCCTGCTGCGCATGCGCAAGCTGCTGGACGAGCACGGGCCGGCGCTCGCGGCGGCCGTGCAGGCCGACTTCGGCATCCGCTCGCCGCGCCTGACCGAGGTGGCCGACCTGTTCGTGCTGCGCACCCAGCTCAGGCACACACTGCGGCACCTGGCGCGCTGGAGCAAGCCGCGCCGCGTGCACACCCCGCTGCACCTGCAGCCCGCGCACGCCTTCATTCAGCGCCAGCCGCTGGGCGTGGTGGGGGTGATCGCCCCCTGGAACTACCCCGTGCAGCTCGCGCTCGGGCCGGCCATCTGCGCGCTCGCGGCGGGCAACCGCGTGATGCTCAAGCCCAGCGAACTCACCCCGCACACCTCCGCCCAGCTCGCATCGCTGGTGGCGCAGTTCTTCTCGCCTGAAGAGTTCTGCGTGGTCCAGGGCGATGCGGCCGTGGCCGCGCTGGTGGCTTCGCTGCCCTTCGACCATCTCGTCTTCACGGGTTCCACGGCCGTGGGCCGCAAGGTCGCGCAGGCCGCCGCCGCGCACCTGACGCCCACCACGCTGGAGCTGGGCGGCAAGTCGCCCTGCATCATCGATGCGGACTGCGACCTGCGGGATGCCGCGCTCAAGATCGCGCACGGCAAGCTGTTCAACGCCGGGCAGACCTGCGTGGCGCCCGACTACGTGCTGCTGCCGCGCGGCAGCGAGGGGGCGTTCGCGGAGGCGTACCGCGCCGCAGTGGCGAAGCTGTTCCCGTATTTCGAGGGCAATCCCGACTACGCCTCCATCATCCATTCGCGGCACCTCGCGCGCCTGCGCACCATGCTGCAGCAGGCCCAGACGCAGGGCGCGGAGGTGCATGTGCTCGAACCCGTGCCGGGCTCTCCGCCACCGCCCCCGCAGGGCATCGGCGATGGCGTGGCGCGGCAGATGCCGCCGGTGCTGGTCTTCCATGCCACGCTGCAGATGCAGATCATGCAGGAGGAGATCTTCGGGCCGGTGCTGCCCGTGCTCGGCTACGACCGCCTGCAGGACGCCATCGACCACATCAATTCCGGGCCGCGCCCGCTGGCGCTCTACTGGTTCGGCCGCAGCGAAGCGGTGCGCGATGACGTGCTGCGCCGCACCGTGAGTGGCGGCGTCACCGTGAACGACACGCTGCTGCATGTCGCGCACGACAACCTGCCGTTCGGCGGCGTGGGCGACAGCGGCTGGGGCGCCTACCATGGGGAGCATGGGTTCCTGCGCTTTTGCCACCAGAAATCCGTGCTGGTGCAGTCCCGCTGGTCGCTGGGCCATCTGCTGCATCCGCCCTACGGCGCGCGTTTCGACCGGGTGCTGGAGCTGTTGCGGCGCTGGCTCTGACGGCCTTGCCCCACTTCGGCAGGCCGTGTTTTCGCCGGCTTCCGGAGGGCATTCCGGCCACTGCGCAAGGCTTCGCGCGACCTGTCCGCAGGGCCTTGCAGCACCCATGGACTGGAGCCCGAAAACCAATTGCGCGACAATCGTGGGTTTTGCGTTCCGCACCCCTTTTTTCTTCTTCTGTTCCGTTCGTTCCCAATGTCCAGTATTCAGGCCAGTATTCAGGTCCGTCCCGCCACGCTCCGCGATGCCAAAGCCATCGCCCAGATCCATACGCAGTCCGCGATGGAAGCGTACCGCGGCCTTGTTCCCGACGACCAATTGAAAGCCATGTCTTCGGTCGAGAAACGCCAGGCGTACTGGCGTGAAGCCATCGAGTACTGCGAGCCCCAGGTGCAGGTGGCGGTGGAAGGCGACAAGATCGTCGGCTTCGTCGGTTTCGACCGTTCGCGCGATGCCAAGTCCCGCCCGACCACCGGCGAGATCTGGGCCATCTATGCCGCGCCGTCCCATTGGGACCAGGGCGTGGGCGTGGCCCTCTGGGATGCCGCCCGCGAGGGCCTGCAGCAGGAAGGCTGCACCAACGTGACCGCGTGGGTGCCGATGCGCAACGAGCGCGCGCTGCGCTTCCACGAGCTCGCGGGCTTCAAGCGCGAGATGTCCACCGCCAAGACCGCCGTCATCGGCGGGGTGAAGATCGAGGAAGTGCGCCTGCAGCGCCCCCTCAACTGATCCGCGAGAGCCCTTGTCCGGCATGATCCACTGGAACCACGGCGGCCAGGACCGCAGCGCGCAATGGCACTCGGAGGCCGGCGTCGCCGCGCCGCGCCGCGTGGTGGTGGCCGACGACACGCTGCCCGCCGATGCGGCCTACCGCATGGCCTGCGAAGGCACGGGACTGCTGTGGCAGGGTGACTTCCAGAATGCCCGGCACCTGCTGCAGGCGCTGATGCGCCGGGCCGATAGCCGGGGCCGCCCACGCGGCGGCGCGAAAGGCCGCGGCAAGGCGGTTGCGGCGCCGGCGACTGCACCGGCGCAGGCCTTCCACCTGCATCGCCAGGCCCAGGCCCAGCGGGCTCGGGTGCTCGGCATGCTGCTCATTCCGGTGGAAGGCGACCATGGCATCGCGCTGCGGCGGGCACCCGACTGGCGGCCGGCGCTGGCCGAGGCATGGGGCGCTCCCGACGGTACGCCCCGCGTGGCCTCGCTGCGCGAGCTGCTGGGCCTCATGGGCGCGCACGAGTGGCGCAAGAGGGGCGTGGAGATTCCCGCCCTGGGGGCACCACCGGACAACCGCATCCATCCGCACTACGGCGTGTTCTCGCCCGTGCGCGGCGAGTACATCGATCTCGTGGCGCAGGTGCCGCTGCCCGCGGGCGCGGCTGCGCTGGCCTTCGATATCGGCACCGGCACCGGCGTGCTCGCGGCCGTGCTCGCGCGGCGCGGCGTGCGCCGTGTCGTCGCCACCGACCAGGACCCCCGGGCCCTGGCCTGTGCGCGCGAGAACCTGCAGCGCCTGCGCGTGCTGCCGGCCGTGGACATCCTCCAGGCCGACCTTTTCCCTCCGGGCCGTGCGCCCCTGGTGGTGTGCAATCCGCCGTGGGTGCCGGCGCGTGCCGCTGCTCCCGTCGAGCGCGCGGTCTATGACGAGGACAGCCGCATGCTGCGGGGCTTCCTCGGCGGCCTGGCCGGGCACCTGGAGCCGGACGGAGAGGGCTGGCTGATCCTTTCGGACCTGGCGGAGCACCTGGAGCTGCGCCCGCGCGCCGAGTTGCTCGGCTGGATCGAGGCCGCGGGCCTGCAGGTGCTGGGCCGGCACGACGTCCGGCCGCGCCACGGGAAGGCTGCAGACGCTTCCGATCCGCTGCATGCGGCCCGTGCAGCGGAGGTCACTTCGCTCTGGCGGCTCGGCGCCGCCTGACACCCGCAGGGGCCTTCCAGCGCGCCGTGTCAGGCCGGCATGGGCAGCAACTGCTCCATGCGCTGGCGCACGATGGCGGCCCGCTCCGGGCCGGCCAGCAGTTCGATCTCTTCCAGCAAGGCTTCGCTGACATCCATCATGCTGTCGCGGTCGCGCGCGCCGCGCAGTGCCTCGAGGAAGTTCTGTGCCAGCGCGGGGTTGCGGCGCGCGAACATGCGCTCGCAGATGTCGAACAGGTACATGCGCGCACCCGCGAGCGAGCGCAGCGCGTTGGAGGGCGCGGGCGGGGTTTCCGGTGGGGCCTGGGATGGCGCCTGGCGCGTCACGGCGGCGGTGGACGGTGCGGCGGCAGGCGCCGGAGCCGGAGCCGCGGCGCCGCCGGCCTGGACCAGGTAGCCGTCCGCCAGCAGGCGGGCCACGATGTCCTTGCCGGCGCCGTGGTAGAGCGCTTCCAGCTCGGCCGCGGGCCGGCCGTCGGCCAGCAGCAGCAGCGAGCGTTCGCGCAGGCTGAGGGTGCGCACGCCCGGGGAGAGTTCCAGGCGGGCCTTGTCGGTCTTCAAGAGCAGCATGGAGTGCGGAGGGGGCGGGACATTGGCGACAATGGAAGCCTGCATTCCACCGCACTCCGATGACGCCGCGATGACGCGGCCTCCGGTGCGGGCGCCCCTGCCCCGATGTCCCATCCTCCCCTGCTGCTGCTCGCCCCCATGGAGGGGCTTCTCGACTTCGTCCTGCGCGACGTGCTGACTCGCGTGGGCGGCGTGGACCGCTGCGTTTCCGAGTTCATCCGCGTGACCGGCACGCTGCTGCCGGACAAGGTGTTCCTGCGCTACATCCCCGAGTTGCGCAACGGCGGGCGCACGGCGGCGGGCGTGCCGGTGCGTGCCCAGCTGCTGGGATCGGACCCTTCCAGCATGGCCGAGAACGCGGCGCGGCTGGCCGCGCTGGGGCCCGAGGGCATCGACCTGAACTTCGGCTGTCCGGCCAATGTGGTGAACCGCCACGGCGGCGGCGCCGCGCTGCTGCGCGAGCCCGAGCGCATCGCCGCCGTGGTGGCCGCGGTGCGCCGCGCGGTGCCGGCAGGGATGCCGGTGTCGGCCAAGATGCGGCTGGGCTACGACGATACCTCGCTGGCCCGGGAATGCGCACAGGCCGCCGAGGCCGGTGGAGCCTGCGAACTGGTGGTGCATGCCCGCACCAAGGCCGACGGCTACCGCCCGCCGGCCTACTGGGAACTCGTCGCGCCGCTGCGCGCAGCCGTGCACATTCCGGTGATCGCGAACGGCGAGATCTGGACGGTGGCGGATGCGATGCGCTGCCGGGCGCTCTCGGGTGGCGATGCGCTGATGCTGGGCCGCGGCATCGTGGCGGACCCGGGCCTGGCCCTGGCCATCCGCGCGGCCGATGCGGGCCGTGCCGGAGCCCCGGCGCTGGCCTGGGAGGCGCTGCTGCCGCAACTGGGCGTGTTCTGGCGCACGGTCTGCGAGGACCTGGAGCCGCGCCAGCGCGCGGGGCGGCTCAAGCAATGGCTCAACCTGCTGCGCCGGCGCTTTCCCGAGGCGGAGGCCGCCTACCAGCACGTGCGCACGGTCACCGACCAGCGCACCATCACCGCCTGGGTGGAGGCGCAGACGGGCGGGGCTTGATGCCCTGCGCGCCCGAAGGGAGCCTGCCTAGCTGCCTAGAGCAGGTGGTCCGGCGCCAGGGGGCCCAGCAGCCGCAGCAGCATCCGCAGGCCCAGGCTGGCGTCGGGTTCGTGCGTGGCGTCCGGCAGCCCGCTGCCCTGGGGTGCCCGCCAGACGAGGCTGCCGTCCGGCAGCCGCTCGACGTGCCAGGCGTCCTCGCGCATGGCGGTCTCGATCTGCGCCGAAGCCATGCGCGACAGGCCGCGGCTCTGGATCAGCAGGGCGATCTCGGTGTTCTGCAACTGCGATCGCAGGTCCAGGTTCATGGAGCCCACGACGATGAGCCGCCCGTCCAGCACCAGCACCTTGGAGTGGAGCATCGCGCGGGATTTGCCGGTGGCACTGGCGCCGGAGTCGCCGAAGGCGGATTTCACGCCGGCCTGTTCGCTGCGCAGCTCGTAGAGCTCCAGGCCCATCGACAGCAGCTCTTCGCGGTGCCGTGCGTAGCCCACATGGGCGATCGGCGCGTCGTTGGAGGCGAGCGAGTTGGTAAGCACGCGGATGCGCACGCCCCGGGCGCGGGCATCGGCGAAGGCGCGTTTCATGTCGTCGCCCGGCACGAAGTAGGGCGAGATGACCAGCAGGTCCTGGCGCGCCTGGCCGAGCAGGTGGAGCAGTCCGTCCACCACGGTATCGCCCTCCGCGGCACGTCCGGCCGATGCCTGCAGCGGGCCGCCCGGAGGCGCGGAAGGGCCGGCTGCCTGGGAGGCAGGGGGCACCGGGCCACGGGGCCCCCGTACGTCCAGCGCGGTACCCGGCGGGGTGCTGCGGATGCTGGCCGTCTCCCCGTCCGCCGCGATCTTCGCCGGCCGGTCCGCGAGGAGGACCGCCGGCGCCCAGACGAATGGCGCTGCGCCCAGGTCCATCGGCCGCTCGTTCCAGACGCGAGCACGCTTGTCGTCGGAGGGCTCGCCTGGCGCGGGGCGCGGCTCCCCATCGGGCGGACGGGGGCCGTCGCCGGCCGGGGCAGGGGCTTCCTCGTCCCCGGGCGCCCGGTCGTCCGCAGCGGTGCCGGAGTCGCCTCCGGAGGTGTTGCGCTCCGGATAGCGGTCGAGCGTCTGCTGCCGCAGGCGCTGCAGTTCCTCGCGCGTGATGAGCGACTGCACCGGATAGGCGCGCGGGTTGTTCCAGTAGGCGTCGAAGCTGCGCGACATCTCCGCGACGATGGGGCCGGCGGCGAGCACGTCCAGATCGACGAAGTTGCCGGAATCGGCCTGCCCGAAGTAGGCGTCGCCCAGGTTGCGTCCTCCGGTCACGCCCATGGTGTTGTCGGCGATGAAGAGCTTGTTGTGCATGCGCTGCTGCACGCGCGAGAAGTCGGTGAGCGACCCCCACAGCCGGCCCACCATGGAGCCGCGCGGGCCGGCGACGGGGTTGAACATGCGCATCTCGATGTTCGGCTGGAACGCCAGGCCCATCACCAGCGCATTGCGCCCGGTGCTGTGGAAGTCGTCGAGCAGCACCCGCACGCGCACGCCCCGGCGCGCTGCCGCGACGACACCGCGCAGCAGTCGCTCGCTGCTGGCGTCCGCGTGGATGGCGTAGTACTGCAGGTCCAGCGTCTTGCGGGCGGCCTCCACCAGTGCCAGGCGGCTGCCGTAGGCGTCCTGTGGTCCGCTCAGCAGCAGGAAGCCCGAGGCATGGCGGGCACCGGCCGCCTGCCTGCGCTCGTCCACGGTGCGCGCGAGCGGTGTGTCCGCCGCCGCCATGGCGGGCAGGGCGCTCGATTCCGGGCGCTCCACGTTCTGCGGCAGGCCGCTGCAGGCGGCGGTGGCCAGGGCGAGGGCCAGGACGGCGCCCCAGCGCCCGAGGGCGGCGCGGGCGCGCGGAAGAAGGGCGGCGGAGCCGTCGGGCATGGGAATCCTGCGGTGCATGGAGTGCGGGGTGCCCGAGGTATAGCGCGGCGCCTGCCGCCGAGCTGTCGGACAACGCCCCGGCGGTGGCGTCGATCGCCAGGGCGCGCCCGAGGCGCCCGCAAGAGTCCGTGCTCAGCGGCGGGCGTAGCCGAGGCAGGCGCCCGCGTTGGGCAGCCCCCTGCATTCCCGGATCAGCCGGCGTTCCCGCTGGGCAGGCGTCTCCGCGGACGAGGAGGCCGGGCTGCTGCGCACGCGTGGCGCCTTCCCGCGCGCCCGGGAGCGGGCTTCGGTCTGGTGCGGGCCTGCGTTGGCCGCAGCAGTGGCTCCCAGGAGTGCGGGCGCGCTGCCGGTGGCTGCGGCCGCGGTGCCCGTGGCCAGGATGCCCACGAGCAGCACGACGGTGGCGCAGGCAACAGGGTTTGTTTTCGATTGCATGGGGGTTCCTCCGGCTCGACAATGTACCGTTTCGCCGACCTGACATTTCCATGCGCCACACCCTCGCCCACCTCGAAGAATCCAAGATCCGTGAAGTCGCCAACGCCGGCATGGGGCGGCCCGATGTGCTCGCGTTCTGGTTCGGCGAAAGCGACGAAGCCACCCCGGACGTGGTGAACGAGGCCGCCATCGCCTCGCTGCGCGCCGGTGAAACCTTCTACTCCCAGAACCTCGGCCTGCCCGCGCTGCGCGAAGCCATCGCCGTCTACATGGCGCGCCTGCACGGCCCGGCCATCGATGCCGGGCGCATCGCCGTCACGTCCGGCGGCGTCAGCGGACTCATGCTGGCGGTGCAGGCGCTGGTGGATCCGGGCGACGAGGTGGTCGCCGTCACCCCCGTCTGGCCCAACCTCGTGGCCCAGCCGCGCATCCTGGGTGCGCGCCTGCAGTGCCTGCCGCTGCGCCCGCGGGAGGACGGTGCCTGGGCGCTGGACATGGACGCCCTGAAGCGCGCGGTGACGCCGGCCACGCGGCTGCTGGTGGTGAACGCCCCGAACAATCCGACGGGCTGGACGCTGTCGGCGGCCGAGCAGCGCGAGATCCTGGAGCACTGCCGCGCCACGGGCACCTGGATCCTGGCCGACGAGGTCTATGAGCGCCTGTACTACGAACCGACGCCCCACGGCTGCGCGCCGAGCTTCCTCGACCTCGCCGCGCCGGAGGACCGCCTGGTGGTGGTGCACAGCTTCTCCAAGAGCTTCCTGATGACGGGCTGGCGGCTGGGCTGGCTCGTCCTGCCGCCGGCACTGGCGGCCCACATGGGCAAGCTGATCGAGTTCAATACCTCGTGCGTGAGCGTCTTCACGCAGCGCGGCGGCATCGCGGCGCTGCAGCACGAGGCGGAGATCGTGCCGCGCGTCACCGCCCACATGCGCCTGTGCCGCGACACCCTGCTGCCGCTGCTGCAGGCGGTGCCCGGCGTGCATGCCCATGCGGCCAGCGGTGGCATGTACGCCTTCTTCCGCATGGACGGCCATGGCGACGCGATGGCCACCGCCAAGCGCCTCGTGGCGGAAGCCGGCCTGGGCCTGGCGCCCGGCAATGCTTTCGGTCCGGAAGGGGAGGGCTGGCTGCGCTGGTGCTTCGCCTCGCGCGACCCCGCGCGGCTGGTGGAAGGGGTGGCGCGCCTGCGGAAATGGCTCGAAAAGGCCGGCGCGGTATAATCCCATGGTTTTGCATGGTGCAAGACGCACGCCGCCGGCCGTTCCAGCCCGCGGCGCAAGTCAAAACCTGGGGCCGCAGCCTCGCCACGCGCGAGGCCCGCCGGCTCCGACACTCAAGGAAAAACCAATGATCGCATCCTCCGTCAAGGCCGAAGTCATCAAGGACAACGCCCGCGCCGCCAACGATACCGGCAGCCCCGAAGTGCAGGTGGCCCTGCTCACGGCCCGCATCAACGAGCTGACCCCCCACTTCAAGCAGCACGCCAAGGACCACCACGGCCGCCGCGGCCTGCTGCGCATGGTGAGCCGCCGCCGCAAGCTGCTGGACTACCTCAAGGCCAAGGACGCCGACCGCTACACGGCCCTGATCGCCAAGCTGGGCCTGCGCAAGTAAGCGCATCCGCACGCAGGAACGCCTGGGTTAGCACGCTGACTCAGGCGTTTTCTACTTCGGAGCCGCAATAGCAGAGCGAAGCTGTGTCATTCCAATGGCCTTGGGGGCTGCCGGCCCGGCCCCAGGTCCACTGGAATGGCATCGTGTTCTGAGTTGCCCTCCGGCCCCCGCCGGCCTCTCCGGGCCGGCATCCACACCGAAGCATAGGAAACACGCATGACCATCTTCAACAAAGTCACCAAGTCCTTCCAGTGGGGCGACAAGACCGTCGTCATGGAAACGGGCGAGATCGCCCGCCAGGCCAACGGCGCCGTGCTGGTCGAGATCGACGGCACCGTCATCCTCGCCACCGTGGCGGCTTCCAAGTCGGCCAAGCCAGGCCAGGACTTCTTCCCCCTGACGGTGGACTACATCGAGAAGACGTACGCCGCCGGCAAGATCCCCGGCAGCTTCTTCAAGCGCGAAGCCAAGCCCAGCGAGCACGAGACGCTGACCAGCCGCCTGATCGACCGCCCGATCCGCCCGCTGTTCCCCGAAGGCTTCCTGAACGAAGTGCACGTGGTCGTCCACACCGTGTCGCTCAACCCCGAGGTCGATGCCGATATCGCCGCCATGATCGGCGTGAGTGCTGCGCTGGCCATCTCCGGCATCCCGTTCGCCGGCCCCATCGGCGCCGCGCGCGTGGGCTACATCAACGGCGAATACGTGCTGAACCCGGGCCAGACCGCCCGCAAGAATTCGCAGATGGACCTCGTCGTCGCCGGCACCGAAGCTGCCGTGCTGATGGTCGAATCCGAAGCCCAGCAACTCAGCGAAGACATCATGCTGGGCGGCGTGGTGTTCGGCCACGAGCAGGCCAACATCGCCATCAACGCCATCCATGAACTGGTGCGCGAAGCCGGCAAGCCCGTGTGGGACTGGCAGGCGCCCGCCGAAGACGAGGCCTTCGTCGCCAAGGTCAAGGACCTGGCCGAAGAGAAGCTGCGCGCCGTCTACCAGATCCGCAGCAAGCAGGCCCGCACCCAGGCCCTGCGCGAAGCCAACGCCAGCGTGATGGAAGCGCTCAAGGCCAGCGGCGAGCCCTTCGACGCCGGCAAGGTGGGCGACCTGCTGTTCGCCATCGAATCGAAGATCGTGCGCAGCCAGATCCTGGCCGGCGAGCCCCGCATCGACGGCCGCGACACGCGCACCGTGCGCCCCATCGAGATCCGCAGCTCCGTGCTGCCCCGCACGCACGGCTCGGCCCTCTTCACGCGCGGCGAGACGCAGGCCCTGGTGGTCTCCACGCTGGGCACCGAGCGCGACGCGCAGCGCATCGACGCACTGGCCGGCGAGTTCGAAGACCGCTTCATGTTCCACTACAACATGCCTCCCTTCGCCACCGGCGAAGTGGGCCGCATGGGCTCCACGAAGCGCCGCGAGATCGGCCACGGCCGCCTGGCCAAGCGCGCGCTGGTCGCCGTGCTGCCGACGAAGGAAGAGTTCCCCTACACGATCCGCGTGGTGTCCGAGATCACCGAGTCCAACGGCTCGTCCTCGATGGCTTCCGTCTGCGGCGGCTGCCTGTCGATGATGGACGCCGGCGTGCCGATGAAGGCCCACGTGGCCGGCATCGCCATGGGCCTGATCAAGGAAGACAACCGCTTCGCCGTGCTGACCGACATCCTGGGCGACGAGGACCACCTCGGTGACATGGACTTCAAGGTGGCCGGCACGACGGCCGGCATCACCGCCCTGCAGATGGACATCAAGATCCAGGGCATCACCAAGGAAATCATGCAGGTCGCCCTGGCCCAGGCCAAGGAAGCCCGCCTGCACATCCTCGGCAAGATGCAGGAAGCGATGGGCGAGGCCAAGACCGAGGTCTCCAGCTTCGCGCCCAAGCTCTACACGATGAAGATCAACCCCGAGAAGATCCGCGACGTGATCGGCAAGGGCGGCGCCGTGATCCGCGCATTGACGGAAGAAACCGGCTGCCAGATCAACATCGAGGAAGACGGCACGATCACCATCGCCGCGACCGATGCCGAGAAGGCCGACGTCGCCAAGAAGCGCATCGAGCAGATCACGGCCGAGGTCGAGATCGGCAAGATCTACGAAGGCCCCGTGGTCAAGATCCTGGACTTCGGCGCGCTGATCAACCTGCTGCCCGGCAAGGACGGCCTGCTGCACATCAGCCAGATCGCCCACGAGCGCGTGGAGAAGGTCACCGACTACCTGACCGAAGGCCAGGTCGTGAAGGTCAAGGTGCTCGAGACCGACGAGAAGGGCCGCGTGAAGCTGTCCATGCGCGCGCTGCTGGACCGCCCCATGGGTGACAGCGGCCGTCCGGCGCCCGCCGAGCGCGGCGACCGTGGGGATCGCGGCGACCGTGGCGACCGCACGGAACGTGGCGAGCGCCGCGAGCGCCGCGAACCTGCCGGTGCCGACCAGCAGCAACAACAGCAGCAGCAATCCACCGGTACGGGCGAGCACTCCGGCCAGATGGATGCCTGAGCGCCAGCGCCGCCTCCGGCGGCGGTGACCACCGGTCCGGCCCTGGTGCCGGCCTGGCCTTCTTTTGACACCTGACATCCCTGGGGATCCAGTATGGCGACCACCATGCGTGCCGTGGAAATCGCGGGCTCCGGCGGCCCGGAAGTACTGCGCCTCGCCGAGCGGCCCGTGCCGCGGCCGGGCGCCGGCGAGCTGCTGATCCGCGTCGCGGCCAGCGGCATCAACCGGCCCGACGTGCTCCAGCGCAAGGGGCACTATGCGCCCCCGCCGGGAGCTTCCGACCTGCCCGGGCTCGAAGTGGCGGGCACCATCGCGGAAGGCGACGGGCCGGCGATGGCCGCTGCCGGCCTGAAGGCTGGCGACCGCGTGTGCGCGCTGGTCGCGGGCGGCGGCTATGCCGAGTGGTGCGTCGCACCCGTCGCGCAATGCCTGCCGGTGCCCGAAGGCTGGAGCGACGTGGAGGCGGCCTCGCTGCCCGAGACCTTCTTCACGGTGTGGAGCAACGTGTTCGACCGCGGCCGCCTCGCGGCCGGCGAAACCCTGCTGGTGCAGGGCGGCAGCAGCGGTATCGGCGTGACGGCCATCCAGCTCGGCCGCGCCTTCGGCGCCACGGTGATCGTGACGGCGGGCTCGGACGAGAAGTGCCGCACCTGCCTGGAGCTCGGTGCCCACCACGCCATCAACTACAAGACGCAGGACTTCGTGGCCGAGGCCCGGCGCATCACCGATGGCCGCGGCGTGGACGTGGTGCTCGACATGGTGGCAGGCGACTACGTGGCGCGCGAGGTCGAGTGCCTGGCCGAGGATGGCCGCCTGGTCATCATCGCCGTGCAGGGCGGGGTGAAGTCCTCATTCGATGCAGGGCTCGTGCTGCGCCGCCGCCTCACGGTGACGGGTTCGACGCTGCGGCCCCGCTCCGTCGCGTTCAAGGGCGCCATCGCGGCCGCCCTGCGCGAGCGGGTGTGGCCGCTGCTGGCGGCGCGCACCGTCCGGCCCGTGGTGCACAGCACCTTCCCGGCGGCCGAGGCGTCCCGGGCCCATGCGCTCATGGAGTCGAGCCAGCATGCCGGCAAGATCGTTTTGACGTGGACAGCATGACAAAGAAGAAACTCATCGCGGGCAACTGGAAGATGAATGGCGCCCTGGGCGCCAATGCCGCGTTGCTGCAGGCGCTGCGTGGCGGCCTCGAGGCGGGCGCGTTCCAGAACGTGGATGTGGCCGTGGCAGTGCCGGCGGCCTACCTCGCACAGGTGCAGGGCCTGGCCGAAGGCTCGGCCATCGCGCTGGCGGCGCAGGATGTGTCGCGGCACGAAGTGGGTGCCTACACGGGTGAAATCTCCGCGGCGATGCTGCAGGAATTCGGCGTGCGCTACGTGCTGGTCGGGCATTCCGAGCGCCGCCAGTACCACGGCGAGACCGACGAGCAGGTGGCCGAGAAGGCGCAGCGCGCGCTGGCCGCCGGCATCACGCCGGTCGTGTGCGTGGGCGAGACGCTGGCCGAGCGCGAGGCCGCGCAGACCGAGGCCGTGGTCAAGCGCCAGCTGGCCGCGGTCATCCACCTGAACGGCCATTGCATCAGCGAGACCGTGGTGGCGTACGAGCCCGTCTGGGCCATCGGCACCGGCCGCACCGCCACGCCCGAGCAGGCGCAGCAGGTGCATGCCGTGCTGCGCGCGCAGCTGGCAGCGGCCAGCGAGCACGCGGACCGCATCCGCCTGCTCTACGGCGGCAGCATGAACGCCGCGAATGCGGCCACGCTGCTGGCCCAGCCCGACATCGACGGGGGCCTCGTGGGCGGCGCATCGCTCAAGGCCCAGGACTTTTTGCAGATCATCGCAGCGGCAGCCTGAGCGGCGCCGCGCGAACCAACCGGAGTAGAGAAGAAATGAATGTGCTCGTGAATGTGATCCTGGCCGTGCAGATGCTGGCCGCGCTGGCAATGATCGGCCTCGTGCTCATCCAGCACGGCAAGGGTGCCGACATGGGTGCCGCGTTCGGCAGCGGCAGCTCGGGCAGCCTGTTCGGCGCCAGCGGCAGCGCGAACTTCCTGTCGCGCTCGACGGCGGTGCTGGCCGGCGTGTTCTTTGCGGCCACGCTCGCGCTGGCCTATTTCGGCAACGTCCGCCCCGCCGGGGTCGGCAGTGTGCTCGAGACCCCGGCAGCCGCTCCTGCCGCCGTGCAGTCCGTGTCGCCTTCGTCCACGCCGGCCGCTCCGGCGTCCGCCGTGCCGCCCGCGGCACCGGCCTCTGGCGCAGCGCAGATCCCGACAAAATAATTGTCGGAAAAGTAACCGATTCATAGAGAGTCGGGTTTTTCCGGAGTAGAATTCCGGATTGTCTGGAAAGCCAAATAGCCCTTCGGGTTCCTCATGCCATCCAGATGCAGACATCAGCCGTCGTGGTGAAATTGGTAGACACGCTATCTTGAGGGGGTAGTGGCGAAAGCTGTGCGAGTTCGAGTCTCGCCGACGGCACCAACACACAAGCAAGCCCGCCCGGCCATTCCTCATCGCAGGAATGGGGGTGCGGCCCCAGCGGTGAGTACCCCTCCAGATGAACCTCGATCAATACCTCCCCGTTCTTCTGTTCATCCTGGTCGGCATCGGAGTGGGGGTGGTGCCCCTGGTCCTGGGCTACGTGCTGGGTCCCAACCGGCCCGACGCGGCCAAGAATTCCCCCTACGAGTGTGGCTTCGAGGCTTTCGAAGATGCGCGCATGAAGTTCGACGTGCGCTACTACCTCGTCGCCATCCTCTTCATTCTTTTCGATCTGGAAATCGCATTCCTCTTCCCGTGGGCGGTCACGCTGCACGAGGTCGGGGTGACCGGTTTCGTCGCCGTCATCGTCTTCCTGGCCATCCTGGTCGTGGGCTTCGCCTACGAGTGGAAAAAGGGTGCCCTGGATTGGGAATGACGGGGCTTCACAAGGAACGACACGATGATTGAAGGCGTGATGAAGGAAGGCTTCATCACCACGAGCTATGACTCCGTGGTGAACTGGGCCAAGACCGGATCGCTGTGGCCCATGACCTTCGGTCTGGCCTGCTGCGCCGTCGAGATGATGCATGCCGCCGCGGCGCGCTACGACATCGGCCGCTTCGGCGCCGAGGTGTTCCGCGCGAGCCCCCGGCAGTCCGATCTGATGATCGTGGCCGGCACGCTCTGCAACAAGATGGCCCCGGCCCTGCGCAAGGTGTACGACCAGATGTCGGAGCCGCGCTGGGTGATCTCCATGGGTTCCTGCGCCAACGGTGGCGGCTACTACCACTACAGCTACTCGGTGGTGCGCGGCTGCGACCGCATCGTGCCGGTGGACGTGTACGTGCCGGGCTGCCCCCCGACCGCCGAGGCGCTCATCTACGGGATCATCCAGCTCCAGCAGAAGATCCGCCGCACCCATACCATCGCCCGCGTCTGAAGGGTTCTCCAGCATGACAGCCATTGCCATCCGACCCGAGGCTCTGCGGGACGCGGTCGCCGCTGCGCTCGGCGACAAGGCGCGCGACATCGTGATCGCGCTCGACGAACTCACGGTGACCGTCCCGGCCGCCGACTACCTGGCCGCGATGCAGCTGCTGCGCGATGCGCCCGGCTGCCGGTTCGAGCAGCTCGTGGACCTCTGCGGCATCGACTACTCCACCTATGGCGACGTGGGCACGGAAGGTGCGCGTTACGCCGTGGTGTCGCACCTGCTGTCCGTCAGTCTCAACCAGCGCGTGCGCGTGAAGGTGTTCTGCCCTGACGACGACTTCCCCGTGGTGGCGTCGGTGTCCAGCATCTGGAACTCCGCCAACTGGTACGAGCGCGAAGCCTTCGATCTCTACGGCATCGTGTTCGACGGCCATGACGACCTGCGCCGCATCCTGACCGACTACGGCTTCATCGGCCATCCGTTCCGCAAGGATTTCCCGCTGTCGGGCCACGTCGAGATGCGCTACGACACCGAGGCGCGCCGCGTGGTGTACGAGCCGGTGACGATCGAGCCGCGCGAGATCACGCCCCGCATCATCCGCGAAGAAAAGTATGGAGGCCTGCACTGAGGCGCTGCTAGCGCATTCAGGCGATCCACGATGGCTGAAATCAAGAACTACTCCCTGAACTTTGGTCCGCAGCACCCGGCCGCGCACGGCGTGCTGCGCCTGGTGCTCGAGCTCGACGGCGAAGTCGTCCAGCGCGCCGACCCCCACATCGGCCTGCTGCACCGCGCCACCGAAAAGCTGGCCGAGCACAAGACCTTCATCCAGTCGCTGCCCTACATGGACCGGCTGGACTACGTCTCGATGATGTGCAACGAGCACGCCTACTGCCTGGCCATCGAGAAGCTGCTGGGCATCGACGTGCCGCTGCGCGCGCAGTACATCCGCGTGATGTTCTCCGAGATCACGCGCCTGCTGAACCACCTGATGTGGCTGGGATCGCACGGAAACGATTGCGGCAGCTCCACGATCCTGATCTACACGTTCCGCGAGCGTGAGGACCTGTTCGACATGTACGAGGCGGTGTCGGGCGCGCGCATGCACGCGGCCTACTTCCGTCCGGGCGGCGTCTACCGCGACCTGCCCGACAGCATGCCGCAGTACCAGGCGAGCAAGGTGCGCAACGCCAAGGCGATCGAGGTGATGAACCAGAACCGCCGCGGCTCGCTGCTGGACTTCATCGACGACTTCACGCAGCGCTTCCCCAAGTGCGTGGACGAGTACGAGACGCTGCTGACGGACAACCGCATCTGGAAGCAGCGCACCGTGGACATCGGCATCGTGACGCCGGAGCGCGCGCTGAACCTCGGCATGACGGGCCCGATGCTGCGCGGCTCGGGCATCGCCTGGGACCTGCGCAAGAAGCAGCCCTACGACGCCTACGACCGCGTGGAATTCGACATTCCCGTGGGCAAGACGGGCGACTGCTACGACCGCTACCTCGTGCGCGTGCAGGAGATGCGCCAGTCCAACCGCATCATCAAGCAGTGCGTGGACTGGCTCAAGGCCAACCCCGGCCCCGTCATCACCGACAACCACAAGGTGGCACCGCCGTCGCGCGAGTCGATGAAGTCGAACATGGAAGAGCTGATCCACCACTTCAAGCTCTTCACCGAAGGCTTCCGCGTGCCCGAGGGCGAAGCCTATGCCGCCGTCGAGCACCCGAAGGGCGAGTTCGGCATCTACCTCGTGAGCGACGGCGCCAACAAGCCGTACCGGCTCAAGATCCGCGCGCCGGGCTTTGCCCACCTCGCGACCCTCGACGAGATGGCGCGCGGGCACATGATTGCCGATGCCGTGGCCATCATTGGCACGATGGATATCGTGTTCGGAGAGATTGACCGATGAGTACCGAATCGAACCAAGCCGCCGGCTCGCCGGTGACCGAGGCTACGCGCGCGCGCTTCGCCCGCGAAGTGGCGAAGTACCCGCCGGAGCAGAAGCAGTCCGCCGTGATGGCCTGCCTGTCCATCGTGCAGCAGGAGCAGGGCTGGGTCAGCGCCGAGAGCGAGGCCGTGATCGCCGAGGTCCTGGGCATGCCCCAGATCGCCGTGCATGAAGTCACGACCTTCTACAACATGTACAACCAGCAGCCGCTGGGCAAGTACAAGCTGAACGTCTGCACCAACCTGCCGTGCCAGCTGCGCGACGGCCAGAAGGCGCTGCACCACCTCGAGAAGAAGCTCGGCATCGCCATGGGCGAGACCACGCCCGACGGCCTGTTCACGCTGCAGCAGTGCGAATGCCTGGGCGCGTGCGCCGATGCGCCCGTGATGCTGGTGAACGACCGCACGATGTGCAGCTTCATGGACAACGAGAAGCTCGACCAGCTCGTGGACGGCCTGCGCCAGGCGGAGGGACAGGCATGACCACCGCAGCACAGATCCTCTCGCAGTTCCAGGCCACGGGCGTCCAGACCTGCTTCCACGACCGCCACATCGAGCCGCAGATCTACGCGGGCCTCGACGGCACGAACTGGAGCATCAAGGACTACGAGGCGCGCGGCGGCTACCAGGCCCTGCGCAAGATCCTCGGCACCGACGGCGGCGAGCCGATGACGCAGGACCAGGTCATCGCCACCGTCAAGGAATCCGGCCTGCGCGGCCGCGGCGGCGCGGGCTTCCCGACGGGCCTGAAGTGGAGCTTCATGCCCCGCTCGTTCCCGGGGCAGAAGTACCTCGTCTGCAATTCCGACGAAGGCGAGCCGGGCACCTGCAAGGACCGCGACATCCTGCAGTTCAACCCGCACATCGTCATCGAGGGCATGATCATCGCGGCCTTCGCGATGGGCATCTCGGTGGGCTACAACTACATCCACGGCGAGATCTTCCAGACCTACGAGCGTTTCGAGGAGGCGCTGGAAGAGGCGCGCGCCGCGGGCTACCTGGGCGACAACATCCTGGGCAGCAGCTTCAGCTTCCAGTTGCACGCCGCCCATGGCTTCGGCGCCTACATCTGCGGCGAGGAAACCGCGCTGCTCGAGTCGCTGGAGGGCAAGAAGGGCCAGCCCCGCTTCAAGCCGCCGTTCCCGGCCAGCTTCGGCCTGTACGGCAAGCCCACCACGATCAACAACACCGAGACCTTCGCGGCGGTGCCCTGGATCATCCGCAACGGCGGCGCGGCCTACCTGGCCTGCGGCAAGCCGAACAACGGCGGCACCAAGATCTTCTCGGTGTCCGGCGACGTGGAGAAGCCCGGCAACTACGAAGTGCCGCTGGGCACACCGTTCGCCAAGCTGCTGGAGCTCGCCGGTGGCGTGCGCAAGGGCCGCCAGCTCAAGGCCGTGATCCCGGGTGGCTCGTCCGCCCCGGTGCTGCCCGCGTCCATCATCATGGAATGCACGATGGACTACGACTCCATCGCCAAGGCCGGCTCGATGCTGGGCTCGGGCGCCGTGATCGTCATGGACGATTCGCGCAGCATGGTCGAGAGCCTGCTGCGCCTGTCGTACTTCTATTCGCACGAGTCCTGCGGCCAGTGCACGCCCTGCCGCGAGGGCACGGGCTGGATGTGGCGCGTCATCGACCGCATCCAGCACGGCCAGGGCCGCGAAGGCGACCTGGACCTGCTCAATTCGGTGGCGGACAACATCCAGGGGCGCACCATCTGCGCCCTGGGCGACGCGGCGGCCATGCCGGTGCGCGCCATGATCAAGCACTTCCGTCCGGAATTCGAGGCGCTGATCCGCAACAAGACGAGCCCCCAGGCTCCGGCCTCCGCCTGATCGCGAGAAACGCATATGGTTGAAATCGAACTCGACGGGAAGAAGGTGGAAGTCGCCGAAGGCTGCATGGTGATGCATGCGGCCGAGAAGGCGGGCACCTACATCCCTCATTTCTGCTATCACAAGAAGCTCTCCATCGCCGCCAACTGCCGCATGTGCCTGGTGGACGTGGAGAAGGCTCCCAAGCCGATGCCCGCCTGCGCCACGCCCGTGACGCAGGGCATGATCGTGCGCACCAAGAGCGACAAGGCCATCAAGGCCCAGCAGTCGGTCATGGAATTCCTGCTGATCAACCACCCGCTGGACTGCCCCATCTGCGACCAGGGCGGCGAGTGCCAGCTGCAGGACCTGGCCGTGGGCTATGGCGGCTCCTCCTCGCGCTACGAGGAAGAAAAGCGCGTGGTCTTCCACAAGGACGTCGGCCCGCTGATCTCCATGGAGGAGATGAGCCGCTGCATCCACTGCACCCGCTGCGTGCGTTTCGGCCAGGAAGTGGCCGGCGTGATGGAGCTGGGCATGATCCACCGCGGCGAGCATTCCGAGATCACCACCGTGGTGGGCGATACCGTGGATTCCGAGCTGTCGGGCAACATGATCGACATCTGCCCCGTGGGCGCGCTCACGAGCAAGCCGTTCCGCTACAGCGCCCGCACCTGGGAGTTGTCGCGCCGCAAGTCGGTCAGCCCGCACGATTCCACCGGTGCCAACCTGATCGTCCAGGTGAAGAACCACAAGGTCATGCGCGTCGTCCCGTTCGAGAACGAGGACGTGAACGAGTGCTGGATCGCCGACCGCGACCGCTTCTCGTACGAAGCGCTGAACGGCCCCGACCGCCTCACGAAGCCCATGCTCAAGCAGGGCGGCCAGTGGAAGGAAGTCGACTGGCAGACGGCCCTCGAATACGTGGCCAACGGCCTGCGCGGCATCCAGTCCGAGCACGGTGCCCAGAGCATCGGCGCGCTGGTCAGCCCGCACAGCACGCTGGAAGAACTGCACCTCGCCACGCTGCTGGTGCGCGGCCTGGGCAGCGACAACATCGACTACCGCCTGCGCAATGCCGAATTCCCGGCTTCCGAAGGCGTCCGCTGGCTGGGCATGCCGATCGCGGCGCTGTCCACGCTGCAGTCCGTGCTGGTCGTGGGCTCCAACCTGCGCAAGGAACACCCGCTGTTCGCGCAGCGCATCCGCCAGGCGGCCCGCAAGGGCTGCGCGGTGAGCGCGCTGAACGCCGTGGCCTACGACTGGGCCATGCCGATGGCGCAATCCATCGTGGCGCCCGCCGGTGAGTGGGCCGCCGCGCTGGCCGACATCGCCGCCGCCGTGGCCCAGGAGCGTGGCGTGGCCGCGCCCGTGGCCTCCGGCCGTGCGACCGATGCGGCACTGGCCGTTGCGCGTTCGCTCGCGTCCGGCGAAGGCCGCGCCGTGCTGCTCGGCAATGCCGCCGCGCACCATGCCCAGGCCTCGTCGCTGCTGGCGCTGGCCCAGTGGATCGGCGCGCAGACCGGCGCCGTGGTCGGCTACCTGACCGAAGCGGCCAACACCGTTGGCGCGCAGTTCGTGGGCGCACAGCCCCGCCAGGGCGGGCTCGATGCCGGCCGCATGCTGGCCGGTGGCCTCAAGGCCGCGCTGCTCCTCAATACCGAGCCGGTGCACGACTCCGCTGCCGGTGCGCGCGCCGCCGAGGCGCTCGCGCAGGCCGAGATGGTCGTGACGCTGAGCCCGTTCAAGACCAACCTGGAATTCAGCGACGTGCTGCTGCCCATCGCCCCGTTCACCGAAACCTCCGGCAGCTTCGTGAATGCCGAAGGCCGCCTGCAGGGCTTCCACGCCGTGGTCAAGCCGCTGGGCGATGCGCGTCCGGCCTGGAAGGTGCTGCGCGTGCTCGGCAACCTGCTGGGCGTGCAGGGCATCGGCTTCGAGACCTCGCAGGAGGTGCTGGCCCACGCCGTGGGCGCCACCGGTGCCGAACTGCCGACGCACGTGCCGGCCGCCCGCCTGTCCAACACCACGTCCACGGCACCTGCCGTGCCGGCCGCAGCCGGCACGCCGGAGCCCGTGGTCGCTGCCATCTACCAGCTCGACAGCCTCGTGCGCCGTGCGCCCTCGCTGCATCTGACGGCCGACGGTCGCCAGGCTGCCGCGGCCGCCCCCGCCGCCGTGGAAGGAGCCGCAGCATGATCGACGCGCTCTACAACGGCGGGCTGAACCTCGTCGCCCAGTCCTGGTGGACGGGCGCCGTGTGGCCCGTGCTCTGGAACCTGCTCAAGATCGTCGCCATCGTGGCGCCGCTCATGGGCGCGGTGGCCTACCTCACGCTCTGGGAGCGCAAGCTGCTGGGCTTCATGCAGGTGCGCCACGGCCCCAACCGCGTGGGCCCGTTCGGCCTGCTGCAGCCGCTGGCCGACGGCCTGAAGCTGCTCACCAAGGAAATCATCCAGCCCGCGGCGGCCAGCAAGGGCCTGTTCGTGCTGGGCCCGGTGATGGCCATCATGCCCGCGCTCGCGGCCTGGGTGGCGATCCCCTTCGGCCCCGACGTGGCGCTGGCCAACGTGAACGCCGGCCTGCTGCTGATCATGGCGATCACCTCGATCGAGGTGTACGGCGTGATCATCGCCGGCTGGGCCTCGAACTCGAAGTACGCCTTCCTGGGTGCGCTGCGCGCATCGGCCCAGATGGTGAGCTACGAGATCGCCATGGGCTTCTGCTTCCTGGTGGTCATCATGGTCTCGGGCAGCATGAACCTCACGCAGATCGTGCTGAGCCAGGGGCAGGGCACGATGGCGAACGCCGGCCTGTCGTTCCTGTCGTGGAACTGGCTGCCGCTGCTGCCGATCTTCATCGTCTACCTGATCTCCGGCGTGGCCGAGACCAACCGCCACCCGTTCGACGTGGTGGAAGGCGAGGCGGAAATCGTGGCCGGCCACATGGTCGAATACTCGGGCATGGGCTTCGCTATCTTCTTCCTGGCCGAATACGCCAGCATGTGGCTCGTGTCCATCCTGGGCGTGACCATGTTCCTGGGCGGCTGGCTGTCGCCGGTGGCGGCCCTGGACTTCATCCCGGGCTGGATCTGGCTGGGCCTCAAGACCTTCCTCGTGGTGTCCATGTTCATCTGGATCCGCGCGACCTTCCCGCGCTTCCGGTATGACCAGATCATGCGCCTGGGCTGGAAGATCTTCATTCCGGTCACCCTGGTGTGGCTGCTGATCGTGGGCGCGTGGCTGCTGTCGCCCTGGAACATCTGGAAATAAGCGGGACACGACATCATGGCTGCTGTTGCTGCTGCTACGACATCTTTTTCCTTCAAGGACTTTTTCAAGAGCTTCATGCTCGTGGAACTGGTCAAGGGCATGGCCCTGACCGGCCGCTACGCGTTCCGCCGCAAGGTGACGGTGCAGTTCCCCGAAGAGAAGACTCCGCTGTCGCCGCGCTTCCGCGGGCTGCATGCGCTGCGCCGCTACGAGAACGGCGAGGAGCGCTGCATCGCCTGCAAGCTCTGCGAGGCGGTCTGCCCGGCGCTCGCGATCACGATCGAGTCGGACGTGCGTGCCGATGGTTCGCGTCGCACGACGCGCTACGACATCGACCTCACGAAGTGCATCTTCTGCGGCTTCTGCGAAGAGAGCTGCCCGGTCGATTCGATCGTCGAGACGCAGATCCTGGAATACCACGGCGAGAAGCGGGGCGACCTGTACTTCACCAAGGACATGCTCCTGGCGGTCGGCGACCGCTACGAGGCCGAAATCGCCGCCGCCAAGGCGGCCGACGCCAAGTACCGCTGACCAGCGGCTCCTGAACCACTTTTCACAAGATCCGATTCATGGACGCCAAGACTGGTTTCTTCTATCTGTTCTCGGTCGTGCTGCTGTATGCGGCCTTCCGGGTCATCACCGCGCGCAACCCCGTGCATGCGGTGCTCCACCTGATCCTCGCGTTCTCGCAGGCCGCCGCCATCTGGCTGCTGCTGAAGGCCGAATTCCTGGCCATCGCGCTCGTGCTGGTGTACCTGGGCGCCGTCATGGTGCTGTTCCTGTTCGTGGTGATGATGCTGGACATCCACATCGACACCGTGCGGCAGGGCTTCTGGCGGCACTTCCCGCTCGCGGCCTTCATCGGCGCGCTGATCGCGCTCGAAATGGCCGCGGTGCTGATGGGCGGCTTCCGCGGCATGGACGAACCCAAGGCCGTGGCGGCCATGGTGGACGCGGCCGGCAACGTGGTGCAGTACTCCAACACCAAGGCGCTGGGCAAGCTGCTCTACACCGAATACCTGTACCCGGTGGAAATCGCCGCGGTGATCCTGCTGGTGGCGATGATCGCCGCCATCGCCCTGACCCTGCGCCAGCGCAAGGACACCAAGGTGACCAAGGTTTCGGAGCAGGTGCGCGTGCGCGCCGCCGACCGCGTCGCGCTGGTGAAGGTCGCCGCGACGCAGAAGCCCGCGGAAGAAGCGGCGGCGCCCGCAGCCGCCGAGGAGAAGAAGGCATGACGTTGACCCTGGGCCATTTCCTGTCGCTGGGCGCGATGCTGTTCGCGCTGTCGGTGATCGGCATCTTCCTGAACCGCAAGAACCTCATCGTGCTGCTCATGGCCATCGAGCTGATGCTCCTGGCCGTGAACATGAACTTCGTCGCGTTCTCCCACTACCTGGGCGACATGCACGGGCAGGTGTTCGTGTTCTTCATCCTGACGGTGGCCGCGGCCGAATCCGCCATCGGCCTCGCGATCCTGGTGCTGCTGTTCCGCAACAAGTCCAGCATCGACGCGGAAGATCTCAACACCCTCAAGGGCTGATCCGCCGGTACTTGCAAGGTCTTCAAGAATGAGTCAAACCCTCTCAGCTTCGATGCTCCTCGCGGTGCCGCTGGCGCCGCTGGCGGGCTCCGCGCTCGCCGGCATCCTCGGCACGGCCTTCGGCGGCAACCGCATCGGACGCCGCGCGAGCCACACCCTCACGATCCTCGGCGTGTTCGTCGCGTTCGTGCTCTCGGCCCTGACGTTCAAGAGCGTGGCGCTCGACGGCGCCCGCTTCAACGAGACGCTCTACACCTGGATGGTGGTGGGCGGCCTCAAGATGGAAGTCGGCTTCCTCATCGACACGCTCACCGCCATGATGATGTGCGTGGTGACCTTCGTGTCGCTGATGGTGCACATCTACACCATCGGCTACATGGAAGAGGACGACGGCTACAACCGCTTCTTCTCGTACATCTCGCTGTTCACGTTCTCGATGCTCATGCTGGTCATGAGCAACAACCTGCTGCAGCTGTTCTTCGGCTGGGAAGCGGTGGGCCTCGTGTCGTACCTGCTGATCGGCTTCTGGTTCAACAAGCCCACGGCCATCTTCGCCAACATGAAGGCGTTCCTCGTGAACCGCGTCGGCGACTTCGGCTTCATCCTGGGCATCGGCCTGATCGCCGCCTACACCGGCACGCTGAACTACGGCGAGATCTTCGCCAAGTCGGGCGAGCTCGGCACCATCGGCTTCCCGGGCACGAACTGGATGCTCATCACCGTGATCTGCATCTGCCTGTTCATCGGCGCGATGGGCAAGAGCGCGCAGTTCCCGCTGCACGTGTGGCTGCCCGACTCGATGGAAGGCCCGACCCCGATCTCGGCGCTGATCCACGCGGCCACCATGGTGACCGCCGGCATCTTCATGGTGTCGCGCATGTCGCCGCTGTTCGAGCTGTCGGACACGGCCCTCAACTTCATCCTGGTGATCGGTGCCATCACGGCCCTGTTCATGGGCTTCCTGGGCATGATCCAGAACGACATCAAGCGCGTGGTGGCCTATTCCACGCTGTCGCAGCTGGGCTACATGACCGTGGCGCTGGGCGCTTCCGCCTACTCGGTGGCCGTTTTCCACCTGATGACGCACGCGTTCTTCAAGGCGCTGCTGTTCCTCGGCGCGGGCTCGGTGATCATGGGCATGCACCACAACCAGGACATCCGCTGGATGGGCGCCGTGCGCAAGTACATGCCCATCACCTGGATCACCTCGCTGCTGGGCTCCCTGGCGCTGATCGGCATGCCGCTGTTCTCGGGCTTCTATTCCAAGGACAGCATCATCGAGGCCGTGCACGCCAGCACGCTGCCCGCCGCGGGCTTCGCGCACTTCGCCGTGCTGGCCGGCGTGTTCGTCACCGCGTTCTATTCGTTCCGCATGTACTTCCTGGTCTTCCACGGCAAGGAGCGCTACGACCAGAATCCGGACGCGCACCACGACGACCACCATGCCCACGACGACCATGGTCACGGCCATGGCCACGACGCCAAGCCGCACGAGTCGCCGTGGGTGGTGACGGTGCCCCTGGTGCTGCTGGCGATCCCCTCGGTGGTGATCGGCTTCCTGGCCATCCAGCCGATGCTGTTCGGCGACTTCTTCAAGGACGTGATCTTCGTGGACGCCGCCAGGCACCCCGCGATGGCCGAGCTGTCCGAGATGTTCCACGGCCCGGTGGCGATGGCCCTGCACGGCCTGCAGGCGGCGCCGTTCTGGCTGGCCCTGGCCGGTGTCGCGCTCTCCTACTACATGTACATGGTGAACCCGGCCCTGCCGGCTGCGATCAAGCGCACCTGCATGCCGATCTACGTCCTGTTCGAGAACAAGTACTACCTCGACTGGATCAACGAGAACATCATCGCCCGCGGTGCCCGCGCACTGGGCACGGGCCTGTGGAAGGGCGGCGACCAGGCCGTGATCGACGGCGCCGTGGTGAACGGTTCCTGGAAGGTCGTCGGCTGGGTCGCCGGCATCGTGCGCTGGGTGCAGTCGGGCTACATCTACCACTATGCGCTGGTGATGATCCTGGGCGTGTTCGGGCTCATGACGTACTTCGTGTGGCTCAACAAGTAGAGGAACAAGAAAAATGGGTTTGTTGAGTCTTGCCATCTGGACGCCGATCGCCTTCGGTGCCCTGCTGCTGGCCTTCGGGCGCGACGATCAGGCGCGCGCCGTCCGCTGGATCGCGCTGATCGGCTCGCTGATCGGCCTGGCCGTGACGCTGCCGCTCTACGGCAACTTCGACAACGGCACCGCCGCGGCGCAGTTCGTCGAGAAGATCCTCTGGATCGAGCGCTTCAACGTGCACTACCACCTGGGCCTGGACGGCATCTCGTTCTGGTTCGTGCCGCTGACGGCCTTCATCACGGTGATCGTGGTGATCGCCTCCTGGGAGTCGATCACCGAGCGCGTGAACCAGTACATGGGCGCGTTCCTGATCCTCTCGGGCCTCATGATCGGCGTGTTCAGCGCCATGGACGGCCTGCTGTTCTACGTGTTCTTCGAAGCCACGCTGATCCCGATGTACCTCATCATCGGCATCTGGGGCGGCCCGAACAAGATCTACGCGGCGTTCAAGTTCTTCCTCTACACGCTGCTCGGCTCGCTGCTCATGCTGATCGCGCTGGTGTACCTGTACAACCAGTCCGGCGGCAGCTTCGACATCGCCACCTGGCACCAGCTGCCGCTGTCGGCCCGCGCCCAGACGCTGCTGTTCTTCGCCTTCTTCGCGGCCTTCGCCGTGAAGGTGCCGATGTGGCCGGTGCACACCTGGCTGCCGGACGTGCACGTGGAAGCCCCCACGGGCGGCTCCGCCGTGCTGGCGGCCATCATGCTGAAGCTGGGCGCCTACGGCTTCCTGCGCTTCTCGATGCCCATCGCGCCTGATGCCGCACGCCATTGGGCGTGGCTGATGATCGCGCTGTCGCTGGTGGCGGTGATCTACGTGGGCCTGGTGGCCATGGTGCAGAAGGACATGAAGAAGCTGGTGGCGTATTCGTCCGTGGCCCACATGGGTTTCGTGACGCTGGGCTTCTTCATCTTCAACGACCTGGGCGTCTCTGGCGGCCTGGTGCAGATGATCGCCCACGGCTTCGTGTCGGGCGCGATGTTCCTCTCGATCGGCGTGCTGTACGACCGCGTGCATTCGCGGGAGATCGCGGCCTACGGCGGCGTGGTCAACACCATGCCCAAGTTCGCGGCGTTCGCGCTGCTGTTCGCGATGGCCAACTGCGGCTTGCCGGGCACGGCCGGCTTCGTGGGCGAGTGGATGGTGATCCTGGGCGCCGTGAAGGCGAACTTCTGGATCGGTCTGCTGGCCGCCACCGCGCTGATCTTCGGCGCTGCCTACACGCTGTGGATGTTCAAGCGCGTCTATCTCGGCCCGGTGGGCAACGACAACGTGCGCGGCCTGCTGGACATCAGCGCCCGCGAATTCCTGGTGCTGGGCGTGCTGGCCGTGGCCGTGCTCTACATGGGCCTGTATCCGCGCCCCTTCACCGACGTGATGGACGTGTCGGTGGCCGAACTGCTGAAGCACGTGGCGCAGACCAAGCTCCATTGAACCGACTGACAACGAGAGACCGAGATGATTGACAACATCAGCTGGCTGGCGGTGTACCCGGAGATCGTGCTCCTGGTGATGGCCTGCGTGATCGCCCTGGTGGACCTGGGCGTGACGAGCCCCCGTCGCACCGGCACCTACGTGCTCACCATGCTCACCCTGGCCGTCGTGGCCGTGCTGCAGGGCATGTACGCGAGCAGCGGCAACACGTTCTACGGCTTCGGCAACATGGTGGTCAGCGACGCCATGGGCAACTGGCTCAAGTGCTTCGCGACCATCGCCGTGATGGTGACGCTGGTCTATGGCCGCCCCTATGCGGCGGACCGCGGCATGCTGCGCGGCGGCGAGCTGTTCACGCTCTCGATGTTCATGCTGCTGGGCGTGTTCGTCATGGTGTCGGGCAACAACTTCCTGGTGATCTACCTGGGCCTCGAACTGCTCACGCTGTCCAGCTACGCGCTGGTGGCACTGCGCCGGGACCACACCACGGCCACCGAAGCCGCCATGAAGTACTTCGTGCTCGGCGCGATGGCGAGCGGCTTCCTGCTCTACGGCCTCTCGATGCTGTACGGCGCCACCGGTTCGCTCGACATCGGCCAGGTCTTCAAGGCCGTGAACTCGGGCCAGATCCGCCACCAGGTGCTGGTGTTCGGCCTCGTGTTCGTCGTGGCCGGCCTCGCGTTCAAGATCGGTGCCGTGCCCTTCCACATGTGGATTCCGGACGTGTACCAGGGTGCCCCGACCGCAGTGACGGTCATCATCGGCAGCGCGCCCAAGCTCGCGGCGTTCGCGATCATGATCCGCCTGCTGGTGGACGGCCTGCTGCCGCTGGCCATCGACTGGCAGCAGATGCTGGCCGTGCTGGCGATCGGCTCGCTGCTCGTGGGCAACCTGGCGGCCATCGCGCAGACCAACCTGAAGCGCATGCTGGCGTACTCGACCATCGCTCAGATGGGCTTCGTGCTGCTGGGCCTGCTGTCGGGCGTCATCAACGGCAACGTCGATGCGAACGCGGTCGAGAACGCCTACAGCTCGGCGATGTTCTACATCCTGACCTACGTGCTGACCACGCTGGCGAGCTTCGGCATCATCCTGCTGCTGGCGCGCGAAGGCTTCGAGAGCGAAGAGATCTCGGACCTGGCCGGCCTGAACCAGCGCAGCCCGCTCTACGCCGGCGTGATGGCCATCTGCCTGTTCTCGCTCGCCGGCATCCCCCCGATGGTGGGCTTCTACGCCAAGCTGGCCGTGCTGCAGGCCCTGGTGGCTTCCGGCCAGGCCCCGTACATCGCGCTGGCCGTGTTCGCCGTCGTGATGTCGCTGATCGGCGCGTTCTACTACCTGCGCGTCGTGAAGGTGATGTACTTCGACGCACCGCTGACGGCCACCAGCGTGTCCGCGCCGCTCGACGTGCGCATGGTGCTCACCGTGAACGGTGCCCTCGTGCTGGTTCTCGGCCTCGTGCCGGGCGGCCTGATGGCACTGTGCGCAGACGCGGTGGTGCGCGCCCTGGCCACCTGAACGACCGTTCGCGGAGGCCGGCCGCCATTTCCGATTTCCCGCTCCATCGCGCTCCGCCACCATACGGGTGCGGCGGTGCAGAGCGTGGAGGGGCGGCTTCCTTCCGGACCTGTTGCGATCGCTCCCCGTGTCATCCTCCGCATCCATCTGGCTCGTGATCGTGGCGGCGCTCGTGGCCGCCAACCTGCCTTTCTGCAACCACCGCTGGCTGGTGGTGGGGCCCCGCGCAGTGCCGGCCAAACCCCTGGCGGCGCGGCTGGGGGAATGGCTGCTGTGTTATTTCCTGGTGGGCGGGCTGGCCCTGCTGCTGGAAAAGCGCGTTGGCCAGATCGCCCCGCAGGGCTGGGAGTTCTATGCCGTCACGGTCGCGCTCTTCGCGACGCTGGCCTTTCCCGGTTTCGTCTATCGCTACCTGCTGCGCCGCAGGGGCTGACGTGGGCCGCAGGCGCCTGTGCCCTTGCCCGCGCACGTGAACGTTACGCCACGGACCCCATTGCATCATCATGAAGGTGCTTGACCTGCATTGCGCATTCGACCATGCCTTCGAGGGATGGTTCGCATCCGAAGCGGATTTCCAGGACCAGCTCGCCCGTGGCCTGGTGGAGTGCCCGCTGTGCGGCAGCCGGGAGATCCGCAAGGTGCTCAGCGCCCCCCGGCTGAACCTGAAGTCTTCCGCCGGAGCGGCCGTGGCGGTGCCCGGCGCTGCCGGGAAGGCGGACCAGGCGATGCCGTCCGGTCCCTCCGCTCCCGGAGGGGCGGGGCCCACGCCCCAGTCCCTGCAGGCTGCGTGGCTGCGGCTGGCGCGCCATGTGATGGCCCATACCGAGGACGTGGGAAGCCGGTTCGCCCAGGAGGCGCGCCGCATCCATGAGGGCGACGCCGAGGACCGGCCCATCCGCGGCCAGGCCAGCGTGCAGGAGACGGTGCAGCTGCTGGAGGAGGGCATCGCGGTGCTGCCGCTGCCCCTGCCGGCCTCCGCCAAGGAAACCCTGCAATAGCCCGCAGGGCCGCCCCATGCGGCGCCCGCCGGCTCGGCCTCCCCCGGTCAGGCCGTGAACTGCAGCGCCGCGAGTCGGGCATACGGGCCGCCGCGCAGCATCAGCTCGGCGTGCCGCCCCTGCTCGACCACCCGTCCCTGTTCCATCACGACGATCCGGTCCGCATTCTGGACCGTGGCCAGGCGGTGGGCGATCACCAGCGTGGTGCGGCGCCGGCCCTGCGAATGCAGCGCGGCATCCAGCGCGGCCTGCACCATGCGTTCGCTCTCGGCGTCCAGCGCGCTGGTGGCCTCGTCGAGCAGCAGCAGCGGGGCGTCCTTGAGCAGGGCGCGGGCGATGGCGATGCGCTGGCGCTGCCCGCCCGACAGGCGCACGCCGCGCTCTCCCAGGAAGGTGCCGTAGCCTTCGGGCAGTGCGGCGATGAAATCGTGCGCGAACGCCGCGCGCGCGGCGGCCTCCACCTCGGCGTCGCTGGCATCGGGCCGGCCGTAGCGGATGTTCTCGCGGGCCGAGGCCGAGAAGACCACGGCATCCTGCGGTACGACGGCGATGCGGGCCCGGAAGTCGTCCAGTGCCAGCGTGCGCAGGTCCTTCCCGTCCAGCAGGATGCGACCGCCTTCCGGTGCCGGATCCACGTCGTAGAAGCGCTGCAGCACCTGGAAGACGGTGGTCTTGCCGGCGCCGCTTGCACCCACCAGCGCCACGGTCTCGCCGGGCTGGATGTGCAGGTCGAAATCCCGCAGCGCGGGCTGCGCGGGCCGAGAGGGATAGTGGAACCCGACATGCTCGAAATCCACGCGCAGGCCCTGGCTGCCCGCGGGCAGGGGGGTGGGCGCCGTGGGCGAGGCGATCGCAGGGCGGGCCGCCAGCAGTTCCATCAGCCGCTCGGTCGCGCCGGCCGCGCGCAGCAGGTCACCATAGACCTCGCCCAGCACCGCGACCGCGCCGGCCAGCAGCATGACGTAGATCACGGTCTCTCCGAGCTGCCCGGCCGACATGTCGCCGGCCAGCACGGCCTGCGTGCCGCGGTACAGGCCCCAGAGCAGCAGCCCCGCGTTGGCGACGATGATGAAGGCCACCAGGGCGGCGCGCGCCCGGCTGCGGCGCACGGCGGCGTCGAAGGCGTGCGCGGTGGCGGCCTGGAAACGCGCGCTTTCACGGGCCTCCGCCGTATGGCTCTGCACCACGGGAATCGCGTTCAGCACTTCGCCTGCGAGTGCGCTGGCGTCCGCCACCCGGTCCTGGCTGTCGCGCGACAGCCGCCGGACCCGGCGCCCGATCCAGGCTGTGGGAGCGACCACGAGCACGATGCCCAGCAGCACGACCGCCATCAGGCGCGGATGGCTCCAGACCAGCATGCCCAGCGCGCCCAGTCCCATCACCGCGTTGCGCAGTCCCATGGACAGGGAGGAGCCCACCACGGTCTGCACCAGCGTGGTGTCGGTGGTCAGGCGCGAGAGGACTTCGCCCGTCTGCGTGGTTTCGAAGAAGGCCGGGCTCTGGCGCAGCACGTGCGCGTACACGGCGTTGCGCAGGTCGGCGGTGACCCGCTCGCCGAGCCAGCTGACCAGGTAGAAGCGAGCCGCCGAGAACACGCCGAGCGCCACAGCCACGCCGAACAGCAGCCCGAAGTGCTCCCGCAGCGCCATGGCTTGCGCGCCGCGGTCGCCGGGCAGCAGGCCGCCGTCGATCAGCGAGCGCAGGGCCACGGGAAAAGCCAGCGTGGCAGCCGCAGCCAGCACCAGGAACACGAGGGCCAGGGCGATGCGGCCTGCATACGGCCGCAGGAAGGGGACCAGGCCCGCCAGGGCGCGCGTGGGCGGGCGCGAGGGATTTCCCGGGGGCGTGGCGGAATGGCGGGGCGGTGCGGAGGCGACTGGCATGGTGACGCCAGTGTAAGAAGGTGGCGGCCCGCACGGAGAGCACCTTTGTCGTGTCGGATGTTTGCTATCTGAAATATAGCAACATACCGATACCCCACGGCGTCCACGGGTGAAGGTGGTCTTTGAGGTGGACAGGGTTCCAGGCGAAGCCGCGATCGCGTGAAAAGGCTCCGAGGGCAGGGCGGGGGGTGTTTGCTTAGGCGTTTATACATAGGCATTTGTCCCAGTTCCTGGCCTTCGGCACGGCGGCATACGATGCACCGCAACCTGCCCCCCGGCATGCGCCGCCGTTCCTCGCGCGGCGTGCCGGAGGGGCCCACCACGGAGCGGCTCCTGCCCCATGAGCGACGACGTCATTCTCGAAACCCGCCATCTCACCAAGGAATTCAAGGGCTTCACCGCGGTGAGCGATGTGAACCTGTCGGTGCGCCGCGGTTCCATCCATGCGTTGATCGGCCCCAACGGCGCGGGCAAGACCACCTGCTTCAACCTGCTGACCAAGTTCCTCGAACCCACGTCCGGCACCATCACCTTCAACGGCGCGGACATCACCCGCGAGGCCCCTGCGCAGATCGCCCGGCGCGGGGTGATCCGCTCGTTCCAGATCTCGGCCGTGTTCCCGCACCTGACGCTCACCGAGAACGTGCGGCTCGGCCTTCAGCGCCGGCTCGGCACCTCGTTCCATTTCTGGAAAAGCGAGCGCAGCCTGGCGCACCTCGACAGCCGGGCGCGCGAACTGCTCGCGGAAGTGGGCCTTGCCGACCTGGCCGACGAGGTCACCGTCAACCTGCCCTACGGCCGCAAGCGCGCGCTGGAGATCGCCACGACCCTGGCGATGGAGCCCGAGCTGATGCTGCTCGACGAGCCCACGCAGGGCATGGGCCACGAGGACGTGGACCGCGTCACGCAGCTCATCAAGAAGGTGTCGGCGGGCCGCACGATCCTCATGGTCGAGCACAACATGAAAGTCATCTCCACCATCGCGGACCGCATCACGGTGCTGCAGCGCGGGGCCGTGCTGGCCGAGGGGCCGTACGAGGAGGTCTCGCGCAATCCGCAGGTCATGGAGGCGTACATGGGCACGACCGACGGCCAGCTGCAGGGAGCCCACTGATGGCCGCCCCCGCTCTCGAAATCCGCGGCCTGGAGGCCTGGTACGGCGAATCGCACGTGCTGCACGGCGTGGACATGGTGGTGCAGCCCGGCGAGGTGGTGACCCTGCTGGGCCGCAACGGCGCAGGCCGCACCTCCACGCTGCGCGCGGTGATGGGTTTGACCGGCGCCCGCAAGGGCTCTGTGAAGATCAACGGGCAGGAAACCATCCAGATGCCCACGCACCGCATCGCGCACCTGGGCGTGGGCTACTGCCCCGAGGAGCGCGGCATCTTCTCCAGCCTGTCGTGCGAGGAGAACCTGTTGCTGCCACCCGTGCTCAAGACGGGCCGCTCCGGCATGCCGCTGGACGAGATCTACGCGATGTTCCCCAACCTCGCGGAGCGCCGCCACAGCCAGGGCACGCGGCTGTCGGGCGGCGAGCAGCAGATGCTGGCCGTGGCGCGCATCCTGCGCACGGGCGCGCAGCTGCTGCTGCTCGACGAAATCTCGGAGGGGCTCGCACCCGTCATCGTGCAGGCCCTGGCGCGCATGATCACCACGCTGCGCCAGAAGGGCTACACGGTGGTGATGGTGGAGCAGAACTTCCGCTTCGCCGCGCCGCTCGCCGACCGCTTCTACGTGATGGAGCACGGCAGCATCGCCCTGCAGTTCGGCGCCGACGAGCTGGAGCAGCGCATGCCGGTACTCAACGAATTGCTGGGCGTGTGAGCCGCCGGCCTCGCCCGCGCCACGCCGAAATCGACCCGAACGAACGACCATCCAGCCTCAGGAGACGACGACATGACGAAACACCCTCGCACCACCGCGACCTTCAAGACCCTCGCCGTGGCGCTCGGCCTCGCAGGCCTGTGCGCCGCCTCGGCCGTGCAGGCGCAGGACGGCAAGGTGAAGATCGGCTTCATCACCGACATGTCGAGCCTGTACGCCGACGTGGAAGGCAAGAACGGCGCGGTGGCGATCCAGATGGCGATCGACGATTTCGGCGGCAAGGTGCTGGGCATGCCGATCGAACTGGTCTCGGCCGACCACCAGAACAAGGCCGACATCGCCGCCAGCAAGGCGCGCGAGTGGATCGACACGCAGGGCCTGACGATGCTCTTCGGCGGCACCAACTCGGGCACGGCCCTGGCGATGGCCAAGGTGGCGCAGGAGAAGAAGCGCGTCTTCATGGTGAACGGCGCGGGTACCTCGGCGCTGACCAACGAGCAGTGCAGCCCCTACACCGTGCAGTACGCCTACGACACCGTGGCGCTCGCCAAGGGCACCGGCGGCGCGGTGGTGCAGCAGGGCGGCAAGGACTGGTTCTTCCTGACGGCCGACTATGCCTTCGGCGCCGCGCTGGAGGCCGACACGGCCAAGGTCGTGAAGGAAAAGGGAGGCCGCGTGCTGGGCAGCGTGAAGCACCCGCTGAATGCCTCGGACTTCTCCTCGTTCCTGCTGCAGGCGCAGAACTCCAAGGCGCAGATCCTGGGCCTCGCGAACGCGGGCGGCGACACCATCAACGCCATCAAGGCCGCGCGCGAATTCGGCATCAACAAGAGCATGAAGATGGCCGGCCTGCTGGTGTTCCTGACGGACATCCACAGCCTGGGCCTGAAGAACACCGAAGGCCTGCTGCTCACCACCAGCTGGGACTGGAACCTCGACGACAAGACGCGCGCCTTCGGCCGCAAGTTCTTCGCCAAGACCAAGCGCATGCCCACGGACATCCAGGCGGCCGACTACTCGGCCACGATGAACTACCTCAAGGCGGTGGAGGCCGCCAAGAGCACGGACGCCGACAAGGTGATGGAAAAGCTCAAGTCCACGCCCATCGACGATTTCTACGCCAAGGGCAGCATCCGCCCGGACGGCCGCTTCGCGCACGACATGTACCTGATGCAGGTGAAGTCGCCCGCCGAATCCAAGGAGCCATGGGACTACTACAAGGTGGTCGCCAAGCTCCCCGCCGACCAAGTGTGGACCACCAAGGCCGAGAGCAAGTGCGCGCTCTGGAAGTGACGCGCCGCGCCTGACAGCCGCTTTCCCGCGATGGACGAACGACAACAGAAGGAGACAAGGACCATGGCATACGGAATCACGAAACTGGCACTGGCGCTCGGCGCCGCAGGGCTCTTCGCGGCCTCGGCCGCGCACGCGCAGCAGGACGCGCCGGTGAAGATCGGCTTCATCACCGACATGTCGAGCCTGTACGCCGACGTGGAAGGCAAGAACGGCGCGGTGGCGATCCAGATGGCGATCGACGATTTCGGCGGCAAGGTGCTCGGCCGGCCGATCGAGCTGCTCACGGCAGACCACCAGAACAAGGCGGACATTGCGGCCAGCAAGGCGCGCGAGTGGATCGACACGCAGGGCCTGACCATGGTCTTCGGCGGCACCAACTCGGGCACGGCGCTGGCCATGGCCAAGGTGGCGCAGGAGAAAAAGCGCGTCTTCATCAACAACGGCGCGGCCACCTCGGCGCTGACCAACGAGCAGTGCAGTCCCTACACCGTGCACTACGCCTACGACACCGTGGCGCTCGCCAAGGGCACGGGCGCGGCCATCGTGGACGCGGGCGGCAAGAGCTGGTTCTTCCTCACGGCCGACTACGCCTTCGGCCACGCGCTGGAGGCCGACACCTCCCGCGTGGTGAAGGAAAAGGGCGGCACCGTGGTGGGCTCGGTGCGGCACCCGCTCAACGCGTCGGACTTCTCGTCCTTCCTGCTGCAGGCGCAGAACTCCAAGGCGCAGATCCTGGGCCTGGCCAACGCGGGCGGCGACACGATCAACTCGATCAAGGCCGCCAAGGAGTTCGGCATCGGCAAGAACATGAAGCTCGCCGGCCTGCTGATCTTCTTCAGCGACATCCACAGCCTGGGCCTGAAGACCACGGAAGGCCTGCAGTTCACCACCAGTTGGTACTGGGACCTGAACGACGAGACCCGCAAGTTCGCAGACCGCTTCATGGAGAAGACCAAGCGCCGCCCGACCGAGATCCAGGCGGCCGACTACTCGGCCACCATGAACTACCTCAAGGCCGTGGAAGCCGCCAAGAGCATCGAGGCCGACAACGTGATGGAGGCCTGGCGCGGCATGAAGATGGACGACTTCTTCAACAGCGGCACGCTGCGCCCGGACGGCCGCTATGTGCACGACATGTACCTCATGCAGGTGAAGACGCCCGCGGAATCCAAGGGCACCTGGGACTACTACAAGCTCGTGAAGAAGCTGCCGGGCGACCAGGTCTTCGCCACCAAGGCCGAGAGCAAGTGCGCGCTCTGGAAATGACCCGCACCGCCTGAGCGCCCTCCACCCGCATCCCAAGCCGCCTCCCCATGGAAATCTTCGGTGTCTCTTTGCCGGCCCTGCTGAGCCAGCTCCTGCTGGGGCTGGTCAACGGCTCGTTCTACGCCATCCTCAGCCTGGGGCTGGCGGTGATCTTCGGCCTGCTCAACGTGATCAACTTCGCGCATGGCGCGCTGTTCATGCTGGGGGCGCTGCTCACCTGGATGGCGGGTTCGTATTTCGGCATCAACTACTGGGTGATGCTGGTCGCGGCGCCGCTCGTCGTCGGCCTTTTCGGCGTGGCGATCGAGCGGCTGCTGCTGCGCTGGATCTACAAGCTCGACCACCTCTACGGCCTGCTGCTCACGCTGGGGCTCACGCTGCTCATCGAGGGCGTGTTCCGCTCCATCTACGGCGTCTCGGGCCTGGGGTACGACACGCCGGAGCTGCTGGAGGGCGCCACCAACCTCGGCTTCATGATCTTGCCCAACTACCGTGCCTGGGTGGTGGCGGCGTCCATCGTGGTCTGTATCGGCACCTGGTATGTCATCGAGAAGACCAAGCTCGGCGCCTACCTGCGCGCCGGCACCGAGAACCCGCGCCTGGTGGAGGCCTTCGGCATCAACGTGCCGGTGATGATCACGCTCACCTACGCCTTCGGCGCGGCGCTGGCCGCCTTCGCGGGCGTGCTCGCGGCGCCGGTGTACCAGGTCACGCCGCTCATGGGGCAGAACCTCATCATCGTGGTGTTCGCGGTGGTGGTGATCGGCGGCATGGGCTCGATCATGGGCTCCATCCTCACGGGCCTGGGCCTGGGCGTCGTCGAAGGCTTCACCAAGGTGTTCTATCCCGAGGCATCGTCCACCGTGGTGTTCGTCATCATGGTGGTGGTGCTGCTCATCCGCCCCGCCGGCCTGTTCGGCAAGGAAAAGTGACCAGGACGGGGCCGCGCACATGCACCACAAGAATCTCGCCACTTTCGGCTATGGCCTGCTGCTGCTGGGCCTGATCGCCGCGCCGTTCCTCGGCGCCTATCCCGTGTTCGTGATGAAGCTGCTGTGCTTCGCACTGTTCGCTTCGGCCTTCAACCTGCTGCTGGGCTACACGGGGCTGCTGTCCTTCGGCCATGCGGCCTTCCTGGGGGGCGCGGCCTACGTCGCAGGCCATGCGATCAAGGTCTGGGGGCTCACGCCCGAGGTCGGCCTGCTGCTGGGCACGGCCGGCGGCGCGCTGCTGGGCCTGCTGTTCGGCTGGCTGGCCATCCGCCGCCAGGGCATCTATTTCTCGATGATCACGCTGGCGCTCGCGCAGATGCTGTTCTTCGCCTGCCTGCAGGCGCCGTTCACGGGCGGCGAGGACGGCCTGCAGGGCGTGCCGCGCGGCAAGCTGTTCGGTGTGCTCGACCTGTCCAGCGACGTGACCATGTACTACGTGGCGCTGGCCGTGGTGGTCGCTGCCTTCCTGCTGATCGTGCGCACCATCCATTCGCCGTTCGGCCAGGTGCTCAAGGGCATCAAGGAAAACGAGCCGCGCGCCATCTCGCTGGGCTACGACACGCAGCGCTTCAAGCTGCTGGCCTTCGTGATCTCGGCCGCCATCGCGGGGCTGGCCGGCTCGCTCAAGACGCTGGTGCTCGGTTTCGCCACGCTGTCGGACGTGCACTGGACGGCCTCGGGCCAGGTGATCCTGATGACGCTCGTCGGCGGCCTGGGCACGCTGTCCGGCCCGCTGGTCGGCTCCGCCGTGGTGGTGTTGCTGGAGAACAAGATCGGCGAATTCGGCAACCTGCTCGCGTCCCTCACGGGCGTGGACTGGTTCCGCACGCTGGGCGAGTCGGTGACCATCGTCACCGGCCTGATCTTCGTGGTCTGCGTGCTGGCGTTCCGCCGCGGGATCATGGGGGAGATCCTGGCAAAGATCAGGAAAACCTCCTGAGTCGCCTTTGGCATTACAGGCGCAGCGCGCCTGCGTAGCCCGTGAGTTCCAGGTAGCCGCGTCCCACCTCGCTGCCGGAGGCGTCGCGCAGCACGCTCAGGCCCTCCCAATAGATCGCGCCGGTGGAGCCGCGGCTGTCCAGTTCCTGGTCGTCGGCCAGGGCTTCGACCTCGAAGCGGCCGGCGGGTGTGTCTATGCGCCAGGCGACGGGGTAGCGCGTGCCGGTGCGCGGGCTGGTCCAGTGGCGCAGGGGGGCGAACGCCACGGCCTGCCCGTCCTCGAAGATCTGCAGCGCGGCATCCGCGCCCCCGCGGAACGAACCGCTGGCCCAGAGCGCGCTGCCGTCCTGGCGTCGCAGCCGGAAGGCCGTGAGCGCGCCGCCGTTGTCCAGGTTCATGCCGATCCAGTCCCAGCCCACGGCCTCGGGGTGCATCAGGGCCTCGCTCCACTCGTGGTCCAGCCAGGCGCGCGCCGTGCGCGGGGCACCGCTGTCGTCCGTGCCGATGGCAAGGCGCCGGCCGGGCAGCGCGATGGTGCCGCGTACTGCCAGCTGGGGCTGGCTGTAGTAGTAGCTCGCCTGCTCCGGCTGCGGCCCCTTGCGCGACAGGCCCTGGCGGCCCTGCAGGACGAGCGGCTGGGTGCTGTCGAACTGCAGTTCCAGGGTGAAGCGTTCCGCCGGAATGCGGGCGACGTACCGGCTGCCGCCGTCCGCGGTGCCGCTGCGGGCCAGCGACCAGTCCCCGATCCGGATGGCGGTGTCGGATTCCTGCGCCCGTGCCACGCCGAAGCCTGCGCGCGCGATGCGCTGGTCGTGCAGCAGCCGGCCGCTGCGCACGTCGGTGAGCGCGGCGTGCGCGAACAGCAGCTGGTGGGCCGCGAAGGCGGAGCGCAGCGTTCGGGTCTCGTCTACCCGGGAGCGGAAGAAGGTGATCTGGAACCCCCAGTCCTGGCCGTCCGCGCGGGCATGTCCGGTGATGTACCACCACTCGGTGCGCAGGTCCGGGTGGCTGCCGTGGTCGCGGGGGAACGACAGGGCACGCGCGGGCAGCGCGTGTGCCGGCCTGGGCACCCACGCGCTGGCGGACGCGGCGCCGAGCGCGGCGGCGAGGCAGGCGCGGCGCGTCGGGCGGCCCGGCATGGTCAGGCGTCCATGCTGGCCTGGATGCCGGCGCGCGCGGCCGCGCAGTCGCCGATGGTGCCGGCCACCCAGGCATCGTCGAAGTAGGTGGGCAGGTAGCGTTCGCCCGAGTCGCACAGCAGCGACAGCAGCGAGCCCTGTTCGCCGCGCTTGCGCATGCCGCTGGCCAGGCGCAGCATGGCGGCGAAGTTGGTGCCCGTGGAGGGGCCGACACGCCGCCCGAGCAATTGCGAGAGCACCTGCATCGCCGCCACCGAATCGGTGTCCGCCACTTCCTCCATGTGGTCCACGAGCGTGCGGATGAAGCTCGGCTCCACGCGCGGGCGGCCGATGCCCTCGATCCGCGAGCCCGCCGCCGTGAGCGTCCCGTCGCCCGAGCGCCAGTACGCGCTGAACACCGAGCCGGCCGGATCGGCCACGCAGACCTGGGTGGCGTACTGCTGGTAGCGGATGTAGCGGCCGATGGTGGCGCTCGTGCCTCCCGTGCCGGCTCCGACCACGATCCAGCGCGGCACGGGGTGGCGCTCACGCTGCATCTGCACGAACATGCTCTCGGCGATGTTGTTGTTGCCGCGCCAGTCCGTGGCCCGTTCGGCATAGGTGAACTGGTCCATGTAGTGCCCGCCGGTGTCGGCAGCGATCGCGCGCGCCGCGTCGTACACCTCGGCAGGGTTGTCCACGAAGTGGCAGCGGCCGCCATGGAACTCGATCTGCGCCACCTTTTCCACCGAGGTGCGGCGCGGCATCACCGCCACGAAAGGCAGGCCCAGCAGCCGCGCGAAATACGCCTCGCTCACTGCTGTGGAGCCGCTCGAGGACTCGACGATGGTCGAGCCTTCGTGCACCCAGCCGTTGCACAGCGCGTACAGGAACAGCGAACGCGCGAGCCGGTGCTTCAGGCTGCCCGTGGGATGGGTGGACTCGTCCTTCAGGTAGAGGTCGATGCCGTGGGCCGCATACGCCGGCAGGTTGAGCGGAATGAGGTGCGTGTCGGCGCTGCGGTGGTAGTCGGCCTCGATGCGGGCAATGGCTTCGTGCAGCCAGCCGCCGGGCGCCGCGCCGGAGGGGGGGAGTGGGGTCATGCGGGAAGTATCGCAGGCGCGCGGGCCGCGGCGGCCCGCGCTCCGTATCCTGCGCTACAGCCCGAAGAAGGGGCGGTTGGCCTCGATGCGCGCGGCCTCCGAAGGCGGGAAGCTCCTCTCCTGCAGCAGCTTCTGCAGCGCCTCGCGGCCCTGCTCGAAGGACTGCACGTAGAACGCGCTCACGGCGAGTTCGTCGAGCGAGCGCCATGCATAGACGCCGGCATCCACGAACAGGATGTCCGCGGGCCGCGGCATGCGCGCCGCCTGCTGCGCGTAGAGGTGGGCCAGCGCGAACTCCGACCGCAGCCGGTGGTAGCGGGCCAGTTCGCACAGGGGCTCCGCGCGCGCGGGCCGTTGCGCATAGGCCGCGAGGTAGGCGTCGCGCACCTCGTGCGGCGGGGCTTGCAGCCGTTCGGTGAGCACGGCGACCTGGAAGACCGCGAACCAGCATTCCTCGTCCCAGCCGCCCATCGCCGCGCGCCGGCGGTAGGCTTCGCGGGACTCCTGAAGCCGCCCCGCGTCCCGCAGGCTCTGGGCCAGGTAGAACGCGTAGCGCGTGTTGCCGGGCTCGTCCCGCAGCGCCTGCTCGAGCACGGCGATGTCGCGCAGGTAGGTCTGCGGATCGCGGGCACGGGCACCGTCGTGCGACACATCGATCAACGGGCCGGGCAGCGGCTGCCAGGGCGCATGCGCGGGGGCTGCCAGGAACTCGTGCAGCACGCCCTCCCAGCGCCAGGGCACGCGCGCGGCGACCATGGCGTTGCGCAGGTATTCGCAGTCGCCCATGCGGCAGGTGAACATGTACCCGTCCGCGGACATCGCGGGCCAGGCGAAGCCCTCGGGCACGCGCAACTGCTCGTCCGCATCGATGAAGAGCACGTAGTCCGCCTGCGGCCTGGCGAGCTCCAGCGCCTCGTTGCGGTTGTGCGCGAAGTTCTTCCAGGGCCTCTCGTGCAGGCTGCCGGGCACGCCCTGCAGGAATTCGCGCACGATGTCCTGCGTGCCGTCGGTGGAGCCCGTGTCCACGATCACCCAGTGGTCGATGAAGGGCCGCACGGAAGCGAGGCACCGGGTGATCACCGGTGCCTCGTTCTTCACGATCATGTTGAGGCAGATGCGGGGGGACTCGGACAATGGCAACGGCTTTTCTCGCAAGACTGCAGTGATGCAATAGTCAACAGCAAGACGATTTTGGCATCTGGCCTGCACTTCGCCACGGAGCAGATTCCCTTGATACGAAGCCGATACGGCTGGCAGGATATGCGGTTAGCACAGAGCTGCCCTCTGCATCATTGGCAATACGCCTCAGCAGTGATGGTTACTGCGGAGTTGCATGAAAAACTGCATGTCCATTGATTGCTGGTACTGGCGGGCCTGAATGACCGTGAGATGCTGTTCAGCGTCGTGTCATTGGAATGGCATCCTCCTGACACCACCGATCCGGAACTGCAGGTGGCGGTCACATCTTGCGTGCCACTCCCGCCGCAGGTGCCCGTATTTGTACTTCGCGTCAATGTGCCCACGCTCCCCGTCGGGCCCGTGGCCCCGGTCGCGCCGGTGTTGCCTGTCGCACCTGTAGGGCCGGTGGCCCCGGTGGGACCTGTCGCTCCAGTGTTGCCCTGAACACCCTGGATGCCCTGGATACCTTGCGGACCCTGTGTGCCCTGGGGGCCCGTCACACCCGTGGCTCCGGTCGGGCCGGTCACCCCGGTGGCGCCCGTGGCACCCGTGATGCCCGTGGCGCCGGTCGGTCCCGTGGCTCCGGTCACGCCCGTGGCGCCTGTCGGGCCCGTTGCGCCGGTGGCTCCGGTTCCGGAAGGCCCGGTGGCCCCGGTCACCCCGGTGGCGCCCGTCGGGCCGGACGCGCCGGTGGCGCCCGTCGCACCCGTGGCGCCGGCAGGGCCCGTCGCCCCGGTTGGGCCCAGGGGGCCCGTAGCCCCTGTCGCTCCGCCGCCCACGCCGGGGGCGCACCTGGTGAGCTGCCCCGTGCCCGCGTCATAGCAGGTCAGGGTGTTGCTCGTGCCGGTCGAGGACAGGCCGGGGATGTAGACCTCTCCCGTGCCCTGCACGCGCAGCCGTTCCTGGGTGCCGCCCTTGACGACGAAACCGCCACCGGCAGGGGGGGTGACGGTGATGTCCGCGGCGAGCGCGCCTGCGGCATGCAGGGCGAGGACGGAGCACAGCGTGGTGGCGGCCCAATGATGGCCCGGGCGTTTTTTCGGCATGGTGGAACCCTCTCTCTACTGGATCTCTGGATATCTTTTTGATGCGCATGCGGCGCACGCGACAGGTACCTGGCCAGGGGCAGAAGTGTTCCGCCCCGGCAAGGGCATTCAGCGTGCGCTGTGCGGGCGTGGTGCCGGTCCGCGGCGTTTCCAGGCCATGAGCGCGCCCATCAGCAGGGACAGCAGCACCAGGCCGTATTCGCTGAGCGTGGGAATCGAGGTCACTGCCGTCGCGGCGGCGCCGATCTGCACCGTCGGCGGCACGCTGGCGAAATTGCGGGTGATGGTGGCATTCGGGCCCAGGTTCACCACGGCCGTGCCGCTGGCCGAAGTGAGCTGCACCGGCTGCGCCTGGGTGCCCTGGATCGTCAGCGAGCCCAGCACCGTGATGTTGGCGCCTGCGGGCAGGACGAAGTTGCGGCCCGTCGTGCTCTGCAGCACGAGGTTCTGCACGACGATGTTGCCGCTGATCTGGGACGTATTGCCCGGGTCGCATCCGTCGCGCAGCACGAGCGTGTTGTTGCCGGTGTTCACCGGGCCCGTGGCGATGAGGTCTCCACCCACCGAGATGGTGCCGCCGGAGCCGGTCACGTTGGAGCCGGAGGCGAAGGTGGCGGAGGAGTCCACCGACAGCGTGCCGCCGCTCAGGTTCAGCGTGCCCTGCATGTCCAGCGACGTGCAGGAGATGTCCACGGCACCGCCCGGAGGCACGTCGAGCGAGGAGCCGGGCGGGACCACCCATTGGGCCGCGACCGGAGTGCAGAGGGTGAGCGCGAGCGCGGCGCCGGCAAGCCAGCGCAGTGGGTGACGAAGCATGAAAATCTCCTCCGGACAACCTGCAGGCCGGCGTATCGGGCCGGTTTCTGCGATGAATGTAGTAATACGCTGAACAGCCTCGTCGGTGCTCGGGCACCTTGTCATGGAGCGCCCTCCCCGGAACCCCATAGCTATTCGCAATGACGTCATTTTGCGTGAAATTCAACAAAAAGCATCACGTGGTAAGCATTTTTTTGATTCACCAGTCTTCCCGGAGTGCCAGTTCTGCATGGCGGGATGCGGACGAGTAGCACGCAAGCCACGCTGCCACCGTGCCGGTGGCGACGACCGCGCAGCACAGCAGCGCCAGCCGCGCCGCGGGGATGTGCATCTCCATGGTCCAGTGGAAGCTCTGCGGATTCACCACGTGGACGAGCACGGCCGAGACGGCACATCCGAGCGCCAGTCCGGCGACGGCCCCGGCGGCGGTCCATGCAGCGCCTTCGCCGGCCACCACGCCGAGGATCTGCGGACGCGTCAGGCCCAGGTGCGACAGCAGGCCCAGTTCTTTGCGCCGCGCGAGCACCTGCGCCGAGAAGCTCGCCGCGATGCCGAACAGCCCGATGCCGATGGCCACGGCCTGCAGCCAGTAGGTCACAGCGAAACTGCGGTCGAAGAGCGCGAGGGAGCGTTCCCGGATCGCCTGTGCGGTGCTGAACTCGATGGCAGGCTCCGCGCCCTCGCGCAGGGCCTGCGGCAGCCGGTCCGTGATGGCGGACCGCAGCGCGGCCTCGTCCGCGCCCGGCACGGGCCATATCGCCAGATCGTCGATGCCGGCATCGCCGGTGAGCCGGATGTAGTCGGTGCGCTCCATGGCCACCGCGCCGAACTGGCGCACATAGTCGCGCCATATGCCTGCGACGAAGAACTCGGCCGTGGGCTGTCCGGCACCCCGGGTGCGCAGTGCCATCGCCCGGGACAGTGCCGGCCAGCTGGCGCCCGGCCGCACCCCGTACAGGTCGGCCAGCGCTTCGCTCACGTACACCGCGATACGGCCCGGAGGCACGGGCAGCGGGGCCTCGCGCAGCGGCAGTGCCTGCGCCGCGCCGCGCCCGAAGGACCGGGCCAGCAGCGCCACGGCGGGGCGTGAGGGATCCAGCAGCAGGCTGCCGATGCGCAGCGCCTCGACCCGTTCCACGCCGGGCAGCCGCGCCACGGTGTCGTCCCATCCCGGCGGAAAGGGCGCATCGCCGCCGCCCCCGCCGCCCCCCGTCGCACGCAGGTACAGCGGCGCGGGCAGCGCGGTGTCCAGCCACTGCAGCACCGAGCCGCGGAAGCTGGCCACCATCACCGTCAATGCCACGGACAGGGCCAGGCTGGCGACCACGCCGCCGACCGCCACGGCCGCCATGCCGTGCATCCGCCGCGCACGCTCCACGGCGAGCATCGGCAGCGGGCGGCGGCCCGCCCAGGGTGCCAGCAGGCCCAGCAGCCCGTGCACCAGCACCGGCAGCAGGCCGATGCCGCCCACCAGCAGCAACGCGACCGACGCGTACGCGCCGAGCGGCAGCCCCGCCACCGGCGGCGCGAATGCCAGCGCACACCCCGCCGCGGCGCACAGCGCGGGCAGTGCCAGCCGGGGCTGCATGTCGGAGGCCGTGCCCGCCCCCTTGAGAGCGACGGCCGGCGCCAGCCGTTCCGCCGATCGCGCGGGCCACCAGCCCCCCGCCAGCGCGGCCGCGGTCCCCAGCGCCGCGTACAGCAGCGCGGCGCCGGCACTCCACTGCAGCGAGGGGCGCACACCCTCGAAATACCCTCCGCCCAGGTCGCCACCCATGGCACGCAGTGCCAGCGCGGCCAGGCCCGTGCCGAGCGCGATGCCGGCCACGCTGCCGGCAGCCCCCAGGGCCGCGGACTCGGCCAGTACCAGGGCCCGCCGCATGCGCGGCGTGGCGCCGAGCACCGCCAACAGCGCGAATTGCGGACTGCGGCGCGCCACGCTCAGCGCCAGCACGGAGAACACCAGGTAGCCCCCGGTGAAGAGCGCGACCAGGGCCAGCACCGTCAGGTTCACCCGGTAGGCGCGCGACAGGTCGTCCGTGCGCCGGGCCGTGTCCTGCGGCCGCACCACGGCAAGGCCCGCCGCATCGGCCGCCTCCAGGCCCGCGGCCTGCAGCATCTGCGGCAGCGCTGCCTGGAAATCCTCCACGCGGCGGCCGGGCTGCAATTGCACGTCGATGCGGCTCAGCCGGCCCGCACGGCCGAAGAAATCCTGCGCCGCGCCAATGTCCATCACCGCCAGCGGCGGCCCCGCGGCCGCCACCGTGCCGGCTATCCGGGCTGCGTTCCCCGACAGGCCCTGCCGCAAGGTGACGGGGCTGCCGCGGTCGGCCTGCAGCCCCAGGGCCTGCAGCGCGGCTGCATTGAGGAACAGCGTGGCGGGCGACAGGATGGCGAGCCGGCCCGCGTCCGGGAACGGCTGCGGCGCGAGCTCCGGCGCCATGGCCCCGAGCAGCAGCGTGTCCGCTGCCACCACGCGCAGCGCCACCGGGCTGCGTCCGGGCGCGCTGGCCTGCACGGAAACCTCCAGCACGGGACCGGCCCTGGCTACGAGGGCATGGGTGGCCACGGGGCCGTACAGCGCCTCGGGCAGGTCGCCCTGCGCGGCGCGCAGTTGCAGGTCGGGCTGGCCGCCGGCCGCGCGCACGGCCTGGCTGAACTCCGAGAGTGCGGAGGCATGGATCACATGCACCGCGAAGGCAAGTGCCACGCCCAGCATGACGGAAACCATGGCCACCGCGGTGCGCCAGGGATGGCGGCGCAGTTCCTGCCAGGAAAAGGTGCGGAGCAAGGCGAGCATGGAGCGATTGTGGCGCTGCCGTCACCGCGCGTGCCGTGGAGGCCGCACGGGGTCTTGAAGCGCATGGCCGCAGGCCTATATGGGCAGTGCGGCCGGCATGCCGGCACGTTTTCCAACCCCGATGTTCGACACGACGAAGGAGCTCATCATGAATTCACTCGTGACCCGTGGCGGTCTTCTGGACGAATTTTTCAAGGACTTCGCGCCCGGCTTCTACGTGCGCCCGCTGCATGGCGACGGCCTGCCCACGCCGCAGCAGATCAAGGTGGACGTGAAGGAAAACGACGGCGGCTACACCGTGCACGCCGAGATTCCCGGCGTGCCCAAGGAAGACATCCATGTCTCGCTCGACGGCAACGTCGTGAGCCTGCGCGCCGAGGTGCGGCAGCACGACCAGCAGACCGAAGGCGACAAGGTGCTGCGCTCCGAACGCTATTACGGCGCCGTGGCCCGCTCGTTCCAGCTGCCGGCCGAGATCGACGCGCAGGAAGCGAAGGCGAAATACGACCACGGCGTGCTCACGCTGACGCTGCCCAAGAAACGCGGCACCGGCGGCCAGCGGATCGCGATCGAATAGGGTGGGCCATGGCGGGCCAGGGCGACTCAGCCGGCCGCGATGGCCTGCGGCCGGATGCCGTCCGCGGTCAGGCGCAGCGTGCGGTCGGCGCGCTGCGCCGCGGTCCGCGAATGGGTGACGAGCACCATCGCGGCCCCGTGGTCGCGCGTCTGCGCGACGAGCAGGTCCATCACCCGTTCCGCAGTGGCCGGGTCCAGGTTGCCGGTGGGCTCGTCGGCCAGCAGCAGGCCCGGGCCGTGCACCAGCGCGCGCGCGATGGCCACGCGCTGCAATTGGCCGCCGCTCAGTTGCCGGGGCAGCCGCGCGCCCAGGCCCTGCAGGCCTACGGCCTCCAGCATGCGGTCCACCCGCGCCGGGTCGCTGCGGCCCAGCAGCATCAGCGGCAGTGCCACGTTCTGCGCCACGTCCAGGTGCGGCAGCACGTGGAACGCCTGGAACACGAACCCCACGTGCATGCGCCGCCAGCGGGCGCGCTCTGCATCGTCCATGGTGCCCAGGTCGGCCGCGCCATGGCGCACGCTGCCGGCCTGCCAATGGTCCAGCCCGGCCAGGCAGTTGAGCAGCGTGGACTTGCCCACGCCGGATTCGCCGACGATGGCGATGAATTCCCCGGGCTGCACGGCCAGGTCGACGTCGCGGAACACGGGCGTGCCGGTGCCGTAGTGGCGCGTCAGCCCGGCCGCCTGCAGCAGCGGCATGCCCGCAGAGATCGCATCGCCCTGGGCCGTCATGCCCGCACCCCGAGCGCGTCGAGAGCGGCCGCCACCCAGCGCTCCGTGGCGCCGGGGGCATCGCAGGCGATCGCGTGGCGCCACGGCATCGCGCGCAGCCAGGTGACCTGCCGCTTGGCGAGCTGCCGGGTGGCGGCGATGCCGCGCTCGCGCAGTTCCGCCAGCGGAAGGCGGCCGGTGCGCTCTTCGGCGTCCAGCGCTTCCCATGCCTGCCGGTAGCCCACGCAGCGCATCGACGGCAGGTCCGGGTGCAGGTCGCCGCGCGCGCGCAGGCGCCGGACTTCGTCCACGAAACCCTCGTCCAGCATGGCGTCGAAGCGCCGGGCGATGCGTTCGTGCAGCCACGCACGGTCCTGGGGTTCCAGCGAAAAAAGCGGCATGGGCCCGTGCCCCGCGTCCGCTGCGTTCCCGGACGTTGCCGCGCGGGTGTGAAAGCTCGAAAGCGGGCGCCCTGACACGTGCCAGACCTCCAGCGCCCGCTGGATGCGCTGGCTGTCGCCGGGCGCCAGCCGGGCCGCCGTCGGCGGATCCACGCGGGCCAGCTCCGCATGCAGGGCCGGCCAGCCTTCGGCCGCGGCCTGTGCTTCCAGCCGGGCCCGCACGGCGGCGTCGGCCGGCGGCATGTCGTCGATACCGTCCCACAGCGCCTTGAAGTACAGCATCGTGCCCCCCACCAGCAGCGGCAGGGCGCCGCGCGCCTGGATCTCGCGCACGAGCCGTTGCGCGTCGGCCACGAATTCGGCTGCGCTGTAGGGTTGCAGCGGATCGCGGATGTCAATCAGGTGGTGCGGCACGGCCGCCTGCTCGGCGGCGGTCGGCTTGGCCGTGCCGATGTCCATGCCGCGGTACACCAGCGCCGAATCCACGCTCACGATTTCCACGGGCCTGTGGGGTGCGAGCGCACGGGCCAGGGCGAGGGCTCCGGCCGTCTTGCCCGATGCGGTAGGGCCCGCCAGCGCGAGGCAGGCGGGAAGCGCCGGCGCGGCCGTTCCGCGGGGCAGGTGGGTTGCCGGCACACCGGCGGCCGGCAGGAAAGGGGGAGTGGACATGATCCCCCGGAGCGTACCAGTGCCCGGTGCCTGCCCGCGGCTGGCAGGTCAGCCCGGCATGGCGGCGCGGACAGCCTCTGCCGCCTGGCCCTGCCAGGGCGTGGTCGGCCGGCCGATGAGCCGTGCCAGCTGGCCGCCGCCGTCGAAGAGCGCTCCCCGCGCCGCCGCGGCATCGGACTGCGCCAGGATGGCTGCGAACGGCGCGGGCAGCCCGGCACCTTCCAGGACCCCTGCGTATTCCGCTTCGGGCAGGTCGCGGTAGGGAATGGCCCGGCCCGACGCGCGGGAGATTTCCGCAGCCAGCTCCGCCAGCGTATAGGCGCTGTCGCCCGCCAGTTCATGCACCTTCCCGGTCTGGTCCGGTGCCTGCAGTACCGCGGCGGCCGCTTCGGCATAGTCCGCCCGCGCTGCCGACGCAATGCGCCCTTCGCCCGCGCTGCCCAGCAGCACGCCGTGCTGCAGCGCGGCGCCCACCCCGGCCAGGTAGTTCTCGGTGTACCAGCCATTGCGCAGCAGCACGTGGGGCACGCCGGATTCCCGCAGCAACGCTTCGGTGTCCCGGTGCTCGCGCGCCAGTTCCAGGGCCGAGGTGTCCGCGTGCAGCACGCTGGTGTAGGCCAGCAGTTCCACGCCCGCGCCCCGCGCGGCATCGATGACGGTGCGGTGCTGCGCCGTCCGCTGCCCCACTTCGCTGCTGGAGACCAGCAGCAGCCGACGCACGCCCTGCAGGGCCGCATCCCAGCCAGCGGGGGCGGCGTAGTCCGCCTGCCGCACCACGATCCCGCGTTCGGCGAGGTCCTGCACCTTGGCCGGGTTGCGCACCAGCGCCACGATGTTCTGGGCGGGAACCGTGCGCAGCAGGGCGTCGATGACGAGGCGGCCGAGCTGGCCGGAGGCTCCGGTGATGGCGATCATGTCCTGTTCCTTGTGACGAGTGAACGAAGACGCGACAATAGCCCTCAAGCAAACTTTTCGTAAGTACCTACAAAAAGGTAAGTGATGGACCAGCGCACCGCCATCCCCACTTCACACCCCGTGTCCTCCGGCGCGCCCCCCGGGCTGTCGCGCCCTCCGCCTCCGTCCTCCGACGCCCAGGCGTCCCTGCCCCTGGCCGAACTGATGCGCCGGGGCGATGTGCTGTCGCCGGACTGCCCGGCGCGGGAGATCCTGCAGCACGTCACGAGCCGCTGGGGCGTGCTGGTGCTGGTGGCGCTCGACGACCGCACGCTGCGGTTCAGCGAGCTGCGGCGCAAGGTGGGCGGCGTGAGCGAGCGCATGCTGGCGCAGACGCTGCAGGTGCTGGAACGGGACGGTTTCGTGGATCGCCGGGCCTATCCCGTCGTGCCGCCGCATGTCGAGTACCGCCTGACGCCCCTCGGACGCGAGGTCGGCCGGCACGTGCAGGCCCTGGCCGACTGGATCGGCGGGCACCTGCCGGAGATCCTGGCGGCGAGGGGCTCCGCCGCGGCCTCCGCAGCCGCAGCGGGCTGACCCTCCGGGCCCTGGCCCGGTCAGGCCGCGGAACTGGCGGCCGATGCCCGTTGCGCCGGTGCGTGCGCGGGCACGGGTCCGGCGGGAATCCGGAACAGGTCCGCCAGCGCCTCGCGGTACTGCGCTTCGCCCACGCTGTTGGTGCTGTGGTGGGTGCCGCCCTCCACCAGGACGAAGCGCTTCGGCCCCTGGGCCGCTTCGTACAGCCGCCTGCCCAGGGAGGGCGGGATGAGGCTGTCGTCACTGCCGTGCACCACGAGCAGCGGCGAGCCGATGTGTGCCACCTTGCGGATCGACTCGAAACGCTGCGTGATGAGACCCGAGATGGGCAGCCACCCCCACTTGAACGTGGCCACCACCTCGGGAATGTTGGTAAACGTTCCCTCCACGATGGTGCCCTTTTCGTCCGGCACCATGGCGGCCAGGTCGATGGCGATCGCCCCGCCCAGCGAATGGCCGAAGATGTAGCGCGGCGCCCGGGGCTCCCGCGCTGCGAGCCAGTCCCAGGCTGCCCGGGCATCTTCCAGGGCCGTGGCCTCGGAGGGCAGGGCAGGGCTGCTGCGCCCGAACCCGCGGTAGTCCACTGCCAGCACCGAGAAGCCCATGTCGTTCATGCGCCGGATGCGGCCGGCGGAGCCGGAGACGTTCCAGCGCGCGCCGTGCAGGTACAGCAGAACGGGAGCGTCGGCCCGGCCCGAGGGCATCCAGAGCCCGTGCAGCTTCTCCGCCTTGCCCGTGGCGCGCGAATCGAACGCGATCCACACGTCCTGCATGTCGTCCGTGGATTGCGCGCCGCCCCAGGCCCGGTCGCTGGGCTGGAAGATCCATTCACGCTGTTTTGCGTCGAGGGTGGCACAGCCCGCCGTCACTGCGAGGGCGAGCGCGATGGAGGAGAAGAGGGGCCAGCGTTTCATCGAAAGGAACAGAGTCCGGTCGGGAGGGAAAGTTCGTCGGGCCCGTGGGGGCCGAAGGGCATGCTGCAAGAAACGCACCATGCTTCCCCGGGTTGACGGACCGAACCCTGGAATTACCCTGTGCGGGTGCCGCTGATCCGGGTTTTGCGCGCGTCCGGCGGGCGGCGCGGCGGTGTCACCGGGCTGTCATGCGGCACCGACAGAGTGCGCGCGGGCGCATACCGTCCATTCACAAGGGAGAAGAGACCAATGACGACGCAACGAATCGCGCGCGGCCCGGCCGCCGCCCTGGTGTTCACCAGCCGGTGGGCCCTGGCTGCCGCCGCATGCGCGGCCCTGTCCGCCTGCGGAGGCAATGGCGGCAGCATCCATTCCACCCTCGACGGCTCCAAGGCCCTGGTGATCGGCCACCGCGGCGCCGCCGGCTACCTGCCCGACCATACGCTCGAAGGCTATCGCCGCGGCATCGAGCTGGGTGCCGACTTCATCGAGCCGGACCTCGTGGCGACGAAGGACGGCGTGCTCATCGCCCGCCACGAGCCCAACATCACCGGCACGACCGACGTGTCGCAGCGCCCCGAGTTCGCCAGCCGCAAGACCCGCAGGATGGTGGACGGCGTGCAGGAGGAGGGCTGGTTCGCCTCCGATTTCACGCTGGCCGAGATCAAGACCCTGCGCGCCATCCAGCCGCTCGCCGATCGCGACCAGTCCTTCAACGGCCGCTTCCAGATCCCCACGCTCACGGAGGTACTGGACCTCGCCCGCACCGAAGGAGCGAAGGTGGGCCGCACCGTGGGCGTCTATATCGAGACCAAGCACCCCACCTACCACGCCAACCTGAACCTGAAGCTCGAAGACCGGCTGCTCGACACGCTCGCACAATACGGCTACACCAAGGCCGCCTCGCCGGTCATGGTGCAGTCCTTCGAGGTGTCCAACCTCAAGTACCTGCGCACGAAGACCCAGGTGCGCCTCGTGCAGCTCGTGGACGGCAACGACGTCAAGCCCGACGGCAGCATCGACCTCACGGCGCCCTATGACAAGCCCTACGATTTCGCGGTGGCCGGCGACCGCCGCACCTTCGCGAGCCTGCTCACGCCCGAGGGACTGCGCGAGGTGAAGACCTATGCGGACGGCATCGGCCCCTGGAAGCCCTACCTGATCCCGACGCGGCTGCAGGACGCCAACAACGACGGCAAGCCGGACGACCTCAACGGCGACGGCGTCATCGACGAGCGCGACCGCATCGTGATGTCGCCCACCCGCGTGGTGGCCGACGCCCATGCGGCCGGCCTGTTCGTGCATCCCTACACGTTCCGCAGCGAGGCCAAGCGACTCGCCTCCGATTACAAGGGCGATCCTGCGGCCGAATACCGACAGTTCTTCCGCCTCGGCGTGGATGGCGTGTTCTCGGACTTCCCCGACCAGGCCAGGGCCGCCCGCGACAACTGACCCGGCCGGACGGGCGGCATTCAGAAGCTGTGCTTGATGCCCAGGCTGATCAGGGTCCGTCCCTGGCGGCGCCCCACGAGACCGTCGAGCTGCCAGCCCGGCGTCCATTCCCACAGGGCGCCGGTCTGGTAGGTGGGCGGACCGTTGCGCTCGCCGAATGCCTCGACGTGCGCCGTGACGGCGCCCCAGGTCGATTCCACCGCGATGCCCCACGCGGGCCGCCACTTCTCGGGCGTCCGCAGGGCGCCGAGATTCGCATGCACCGCGCCCCAGCGGGTGGCGCAGGTGCCGATCGCCGTCAGCGCCAGCGTGCTGCCGTTCTCTCCGTAGGCATGGACCAGGCCGGCGCTGCTGGCCACGTGGCAGCCGCCCTCGCGCGGAGGCGTCCATTGCCACTTCGCCTGCAGGCCGCTCAGCGTGGTGCGGCCATGCAGGTCGCGGGCCAGCAGGGCGCCCACCTCCAGCCCCGGGAGCGCGCGGGGCGCGTACGCCGGCGCCGCGAAGACGGCGCCGCGCTCCTGGTGCACGCCTTCCCACCAGACTTCGACGTGGCCCTCGCCGGGGGCATTCACACCCGCGTCGTCCACCGTGAGCGGGCGGCCCGCATGCACGTCCGGGGAGCCTGCCGCAAAGGCGGCCAGGGCCACGAGGCCGCGCGCCGTGGATCTCCGGTAGAAACGGTGGCGGAACGGAGCGCGGTGGGGTGGCATGGGGAGGTCCTTTTTCCGTGGGTCAGCGCCCTCTCAGGAACAGCGCGTCCAGCTCGCGCATCGACAGCTGGCGCCATGTGGGCCGGCCATGGTTGCACTGGTCGGAGCGTTCCGTCACTTCCATCTGCCGCAGCAGCGCATTCATTTCGTCGAGCGTGAGCCGCCGGTGCGCGCGCACCGCGCCATGGCATGCCATGGTGCCCAGGATCTCGTTGCGGGCCCGCTGCACCACGGTGGTGGCATCGTGCGCCGCCAGCTCCGCGAGCACGCTGCGCGCCAATTCCACTGCATCGCCCTGGGCGAGCGATGTGGGCACGGCGCGCACCGCGAGCGTGCGGGGCGAGAACGGCGAGACTTCGAGGCCGAGCATGTCGAGCGTGCCGGCATGGGCTTCCGCCGTGGCCACTTCCTCGGGCGTGGCGGCGAACGTCGCGGGAATCAGCAATGGCTGGCTCGCGATGCGCTCGCTGGCATCCACCTGGGACTTCAGGCGCTCGTACACGATGCGTTCGTGCGCCGCGTGCATGTCCACGATCACCATGCCCTGGGCATTCTCGGCCAGGACGTACACGCCATGGATCTGGGCCACCGCACGCCCCAGCGGCCAGACTTCCGGCTCGTCGCCAGCGGGGGCCTCGGCCTGCGCAGAAGCGCCGGACTCTGCCGCGAAGGTGCCTGCGCCGTCCGGTGCGCCTTCCTGCGGGACTGCGGGCATGCCCGTGGCCGGGAGGCCACCGGTGGCCATGGCATAGGCGGCGGGAGCCTCCTGCACGGTGGCAGTCGCCCCTGTCACCGGTGCGAACGGCAACGGCGCATGCGGCCCGGAGGGCTGCGCGAAGGCCGCCGCGGTGCCATCCGGCCGTGCGGAAGGCGTGATGTCCTTGCGCCCCCAGAGCGCTTCCAGGTCGGTGACCCGGTGCCCGGGGCGGGCATCGAAATGCATCGCGGCCTGCCGCGGCAGGGCGGACGGCGGCATGCGGGCAGCGTGGGCCGCGGGCGAATCCGCGGCGGGCGCATCTGCTTCGGCCGAGCCTTGCGCGGCCGCTGCCAGCGCCTGCGCGCGCGGGGCGGCCAGGGCGTTTTCCACCGCATGCCGCACGGCCTGGTGGACTTCCCGGCTGTCGCGGAAGCGCACCTCGATCTTGGTGGGATGCACGTTCACATCCACCCGCATCGGATCGATCGCCACATAGAGCGCATACACCGGCTGCTTCTGCCCGTGCAGCACGTCCTCGTAGGCACTGCGGGCCGCATGCGTGAGCACCTTGTCGCGCACGAACCGGCCGTTGACGTAGCAGAACTGCTGGTCGGCGCGCGAGCGCGCGGCGTCCGGCAGCCCGGCCCTCCCGGTGACGGTCACCGGCCCGGAACGGTGCCGCACGGCGATCGACTCGGCCAGGAAGTCCTCGCCCAGCACGTCGGACAGCCGGCGCGCCAGCGCATCCTCCAGCGCCGCATCGTCCACGGCGCCATCCGCCGAGGCTGCAGGGGCGGCCAGCGTCGCGCGCCATTGCTCGACCAGCTTGCCTTCGTGCCAGATCGCGAACCCGACATCCGGCCGGGCCAGCGCATGGCGGCGCACCGCCTCGATGCAGTGCGCCAGCTCCGTCGCGTCGGTCTTGAGGAACTTGCGCCGCGCGGGGGTGGAAAAGAACAGCTCCTTCACTTCCACGGTGGTGCCGCGGCTGCGCGCCGCCGGGCGCAGCTCGCCGCTGCGTGCGTCGAGCAGGAAGGCCGTGGGCTGCTCCTCGGTCCGCGACAGCAGGGCCATCTCCGAGACCGAAGCGATGGCGGCCAGCGCCTCGCCGCGAAAGCCCATGGTCGCCACCGACTCCAGATCGTGCAGGTTGGTGATCTTGCTGGTGGCGTGTCGACGCAGTGCCACCGGCAGTTCCTCGGGCGGAATGCCGCAGCCATCGTCCTCCACCGCGATCAGGCGAACGCCGCCCGCCAGCAGGCGCACGGTGACCTGCCGGGCGCCGGCATCCAGCGCGTTGTCCACGAGCTCGCGCACGGCCGACGCGGGCCGCTCCACCACCTCGCCCGCGGCGATCTGGCTGATCAGTTCGTCCGGAAGATCGCGGATCGGGCGGCGCGGGGGGGCTGGCTCTGGGGTCATCGGGCGGCATTGTAGGCAGTGCGGTTAGAGTTACGCGCCGCGCCGCCGGGTGCCCGCTTCCTCCGCGGGGCGAAAGCACCTGCCCGGGCGCACCGACCCCTTTTTCCGCTCTGCCGCTCCTGAAGGACCCGCCTTGGAAGCCATCCAGTTCCTCATCGATTTCATCCTGCACGTGGACAAGCACATCGCGGCCTTCGTGGCCGCGTACGGCCCCTGGGTCTATGCGCTGCTCTTCGCCATCGTGTTCGTGGAAACGGGCGTCGTCGTCATGCCCTTCCTGCCCGGCGATTCCCTGCTCTTCATCGTGGGCGCGCTGTGCGGCGCCGGGCTGATGAGCTTTCCCATTGCCTGCGCCGTGCTGCTGGTGGCGGCCGTGCTCGGAGACCAGTGCAACTACACCATCGGACGGTATTTCGGGCCCAAGGTGTTCCAGTGGCCGGACTCGCGGTGGTTCAACCGCCGGGCCTTCGAGCAGGCCCATGCGTTCTATGAGCGCTATGGCGGCATCACCATCGTGCTCGCGCGTTTCATGCCATTCATCCGCACCTTCGCCCCGTTCGTGGCGGGCGTGGCCGAAATGCACCGCGGCAAGTTCACCGCCTACAACGTGGGCGGCGCACTGCTGTGGGTGCTGGGCATCTGCACGGCAGGCTACTTCTTCGGCAACTTCCCCTGGGTGCAGGCCCATCTCGACAAGATCATCTGGGCGCTGATCCTGGTGCCGGGCCTGATCGCCATCTTCGGCGCCTGGCGTGCGGGCCGCCGGCAGGCCGCCTGATACCGGCAGCGCGGCCGCGCCCCGGCGTCTAGCGCAGCGTGCGCTCCAGCCACCGCAGCAGGTGGTGGTTGACAGCCTCGGGGTTGTCCAGGTTGGAGAGATGGCCCGCGGCCGGCACCAGCACGGCATCGCAGCCCAGCGAGTGCGCCAGGTCCTGCATCCCGCGGGGCGGGCAGGCGGTATCGCCGTCGCCGCACATCATCAGCGTGGTGGCCGGGTCCAGCGCCGCCAGCCGGTCCGGTGCATCGCGGCGCGCCAGCAGGAGCCGGCCCAGGGGGACGATCGAATCACGCAGCCGGTCGGTGGGCATCGACGCCAGGCAGCGGGCGAACGCCGCCGGATGCGCAGCATCCATGTCCGTGCCGGCGCGGAAGAAAAGCGGAACGATGGCCCGCGCCAGTGGCGGGGTGACACGCCCTGCGGCCTCGATGGCGTCGAGCAGGCCCGCGTAGTGGCGGTGCGTCGCTTCGGGCTCCGCGCCGAGACGGGAGCCCATCAGCACCAGGCTGCGCACCCGCCCGGGCGCCAGCAGTGCCAGTTCCGCGCCCCACAGGCCGCCGGCCGACAGGCCGACCACGGCGAACTCGTCGATCTGCAAGGCATCGAGCATGGACAGCATGTGACCGGCCAGGGCCTGCAGGTCGTGCGTGCCGCCCGGCAGCGGGCCGGATGCTCCGTGGCCCCAGAGATCGGGCGCGATCACGCGGTAGCAGCGCGACAGGGCCCGGATCTGGGGCTCCCACATCGTGGAGTTCCACAGATAGCTGTGGCCCAGCAGGACGGTGGGCCCCCTGCCGCGGTCCTGGTAGCGAAGATGGCCCCCTTCCGCCGTGGGCAGCCGCAGGACCTGTTCCTCGGCGAACGCGCTGAAGTCGTCACCGGTCGGAAAGGCCGCCGTCTCCGGGCCCGTCACGCGGAACCGCAGCGCCGGCCGCCGCGGTTGCCCACCCTCGGCGCAGGGAGGCATTCCGGTGCGCGGCGGGTGGGGAAATCGGGCCATGGACAGCGACCTTCCTCTGCAAAAAAAGGGACCGCTGAATGCTAGCCGCTGCTAGCTTTATTGTTTATTAGAGTATTTGTGAATAACCATAAATATCTTTTATTAATCAAGACGGGCAGGCGGCCGGCACTGCCCATGAATAAAGCCGCTCGCGCGGCGACTGCCATGCGAGCGGCTTGTGGGGCGGAGCAGCGCGGGCTGCTTCCGCAAAAGGTTCTGAGCGAGGTGCCTGCGTTCAGCGGCGGCGCTGGTCGCGGTCTTCGCCCAGTTCGTGGCCGATGAGCGCACCCGCTGCTGCACCACCCACGGTGGCTGCGGTGCCGCCAACCGCGCTGCCCAGCACGCCGCCAGCCACGGCGCCCACGCCGGTGCCGATCTGTGCGTTGGACGGATTGGAAGAGCATCCTGCCAGGCCCAGTGCGGCGACGCAGGCGGCGGCGGAGAGGAGATGGCGGTAGTTCATGGTGTGCTCCTTGTGTGGAATTGCAGGCTCAGGGAATGTCCTTCTACCCATGTGCGCACTATCGCTCCGCTCGCTGCAGGCGTGTGTAAGCAGCTCCAACCGCCGGTTGTAGGACGTTACTGTCCGGCCCGCTTTCTCACTCGGGAACCAGGCACAGCGTCAGCAGCAGCGACGCATCGGTCAGTCCGCGCAGCGAATGGACCGCACGGGCCTGCAGATGGACGAGGTCGCCCGCGCGCAGCAGGCTGGCACCCGAAGCGGTGTGCAGTTCCACTTCTCCCTCGATGCACTGGATCGTGAACTCCCCGGGCACCTCGTGCTGGCGAAGCTCCTTGCCCGCGGGCAGAACAGCCCGTATCACTTCGAGCTGCGCCGCCTTGATGATGGCCGAGGTGGCGGTTCCCGCCAGCGCGGCACCGAGCGGGCGGACGCTGACGACTTCGGCGGAACGTGCATGCTGCAAAGCCATGGAAAACTCCTCTGGCCCCGGTGCGGGGCGTTTCGTCGTGGGGTGGATGGAACTGTGGCCCAGCCGGCGCCGCAAGGCAATGCCTGCATGCCCCCGGGCAGCCTGCGGAGTGCCGGCCGGTCCGGGGCCGGGGATTCAGACGGACCGGCTGCGCGCGAGCGGCGGATTCTTCGCGAAATAGCGCGTGATGCCGCGCATCAGCGCATCCGCCAGTTGCTGCTGGTAGGCGGCCGTGCGGAGCTTGGCTTCTTCTTCGGGGTTGCTGATGAAGGCGGTCTCCACCAGCACGCTGGGAATGTCCGGCGCCTTCAGCACGGCGAAACCGGCCTGCTCCACCCGTGGCTTGTGGAGTCTGGCCATGTTCCCGATCTCGCCCAGCAGCACGCTGCCGAGCTTGAGGCTGTCGTTGATCTGCGCCGTGGTGCTCATGTCGAGCAGGGCGCTCTGCACATGCCTGTCCTGGCTGCGCACGTTCAGCCCTCCGACGAGGTCGGACTGGTTTTCCTTGTTGGCCAGCCACCGCGCGGCCGTGCTGGACGCACCGCTCTGGCTGAGCGCGAAGACGCTCGCGCCGCGGGCGGCCGGCGTGGTGAAGGCGTCGGCATGGATGCTGACGAACAGGTCCGCCTGCACGCGCCGCGCCTTTTCCACCCGCACGCCCAGCGGCACGAAGAAATCCGCGTCGCGGGTCATGAAGGCGCGCATCGGGTTGCCCCCGACGGTGGTGGCATTGATCCGGTCGCGCAACAGGAACGCGACCTTCAGGACCACGTCCTTCTCGCGTGTTCCGCCCGGACCGGTGGCGCCGGGGTCTTCTCCGCCATGGCCCGGATCGAGGGCGATGATGATGAGCCGGTCGGTGGCCCGGGCAATGGCCGGGGCGGCGGGCGCCGCTCCGCTGCCCGCATGCGGCGGCGCGGGCGCGGCGGCCACTGCCGGAGGCGTGGCCGCCGGTGCACCAGACGGCGTGGCCACCGGCGCCGTGGGGCCGGGCGATGCCGCGGGCAGGCCGCCCGGCGCCGCAGGAGCGGCTTTGCCCGGCGGCGTGTTGTGCTGCGCGATCAGGTCGCCGATCGGGTCGCCGGCCGTGCCCGGACGCGCCGCGGCGATGTTGGGCAGCGGGGCGGGGGCGGCGGAAGTCCCCGCGGAGGCGGTGCCCGGTGCTGCATCCCGCAGGCGCTCGGCGATCAGGGTCTCCAGCGGATCCTCGGGTTCGGCGGGGTAGAGGTCGAAGACCAGCCGGTGCCGGTAGGCGGCGATCGGCGGCAGGGTGAAGACCTGGGGCAGCGCGGCGCGCTTGAGGTCCACCACCAGCCGCACGACGCCCGGGGCGTTCTGGCCGACACGGATGCCGGCGATGTTGGGGTCGTCCGGCTTCACCTTCGCGACCAGTTCGCGCAGTTCGGGGTTCAGGTCGATGCCTTCGATGTCCACTGCCAGCCGCGGCGGCGTGGCCACGAAGAACTGCTTGGCGGTGAGCTGCTGGTCCGATTCGATGGTCACGCGGGAATAGTCCTGCGCCGGCCATACGCGCACCGCGACGATGCCCGCGCCGCGGGCGATCTGCGTGGCCCCGAGCAGGAGCACGAGGGATCCGGCGCGCAGCAGCCTGCGCCGCGACGGGCCATGCGCCAGCGGCGATGGGGCGGCGGGCGGGAGGGAGGAGGGGAGGGCGTCTTCGCTCATTCTGCGGGAAGTGCTTGCACCAGGGTACGGCCGAGGGGAGTGCCGGCGCGCAACAGGACCAGCCGGGCCAGGCCGTCGCCATCGTACGCGCCATTGGCGGGAGGGGATGCTTCGATCTGTAGGACGAGGTCGGCGGCGGGCAGCAAGCCCGCGGCTTTCTCGGGCCACTCGGCGAGCTTCAGGCCGGGCCCCGCGAAGATGTCGCGAAAGCCTGCGTCCTCCCATTCGCGGGGATCGCCGAAGCGGTAGAAGTCGAAATGCCACGCCGGCCCGGTGGCGGTGTCATGCGGCTCCACCACGGCGTAGGTCGGGCTCTTGATCCGGCCCTGCACGCCCAGGGCGCGCAGCAGGTGCCGCACGAAAGTGGTCTTGCCCGCGCCCAGGTCGCCGTCCAGGGTGACGAAGGCGTTCGCCAGCGCGGGCTGCGCGGCGAGTGCGCGCGCGAATGCCGCGGTGTCGTCCTCGCTCCGCCAGACCCTTTGCAGGGTGTCGGTTCCGGAGGGGCTTTCTACAATCCCCGGGTGATGTCGTGCAGCAGTCAACTCGTTCCTCAAATGCAAGGCTGGGCCCGCGAACTGGGATTTTCCCAAATTGGCGTCGCCGGCGTGGATTTGTCGTCGGCGGAGCCGGGGTTGATGCAATGGCTGGCCCAAGGGTTCCATGGAGACATGCACTACATGCAATCCCACGGGCTCAAGCGCGCCCGGCCGGCGGAACTGGTGCCCGGCACCGTGAGCGTGATCACCGTGCGCATGGACTACCTGCCGAGGCAGACCCTGGAGCGCACCGCGGAGCGCGAGGGTGCGCCAGCGGGGTGGCAGGCGGCCGAACTGGCGCGGCTGGACAGGCCCCGCGAAGGCATCGTGTCGGTCTATGCGCGGGGGCGGGACTACCACAAGGTGCTGCGCGCCCGGCTGCAGAAGCTCGCGGACCGCGTCGCCGGCGTGGTGGGGCCCTTCGGGCACCGCGTGTTCACCGACTCCGCGCCGGTGCTGGAGGCCGAGCTCGCCCGCCGCAGCGGGCAGGGCTGGCGCGGCAAGCACACGCTGGTGCTGCACCGCGAAGCCGGCTCCATGTTCTTCCTGGGCGAGATCTACGTCGACCTGCCCCTGGCACCCAGCGAGCCCGTGAGCGCGCATTGCGGTTCCTGCCAGGCCTGCATCGATGTCTGCCCCACGCACGCCATCGTCGCGCCGCAACGCGTGGATGCGCGGCGCTGCATTTCCTATCTCACCATCGAGCATTCCGGGCCCATTCCGGAAGCGCTGCGGCCCCTCATGGGCAACCGCGTCTATGGCTGCGACGATTGCCAGCTCGCCTGCCCGTGGAACAAGTTCGCCCAGCCCGCGCAGGTGCCCGATTTCGACGAACGCCCCGGGCTCTCGGGGCGCCCGCTGGCCGAGTGGTTCGCCTGGGACGAAGGCACTTTCCTGCGCATGACCGAAGGCGGGCCGATCCGCCGCATCGGGCATGAGCGCTGGCTGCGCAACGTGGCCGTGGCGCTGGGCAATGCGTTGCGTGCCACCGGCGATCCGGCCCTGCGGGCTGCCCTGGCATCGCGCGTGGATGACCCGAGCCCCCTGGTGCGCGAGCACGTGGCGTGGGCCCTGGCGCAGGCCGCCGCGGGAACGCCGGAGCCGCCGCCCGCATGAGCGGACCGCGCGCAGCGCTCAGGGAGCGAGCCAGCCCAGCGCCAGCGGCAGGCTGAACACGCCCAGCACGGTGGACAGCGTCACCAGGCCCGCCACATAGGGCCCGTTGTAGCCCATGCGCGCGGCCAGCACGTAGCAGGTGGACGCGGTGGGCAGGGCCGAGAAGGCCATCAGCACCGTCGTCTGCACGGCGTCGAGCCTGAACCAGCGTGCCAGCAGGCAGGCCGCCACCGGCTGCACGAGGTGCCGTATGGAAAGCACCGAGGCCGAGAGCAGCGTGCTGCGCGTGAGCAGGCCGAGCTGCATGCCTGCGCCCGCCGACATCAGCCCCAGGGCGATCGACGCGGCGCCGACGCGGTTCACCGAGGGCTCCATCCATCCGGGAATGCGCAGGCCGAGCAGGTTCGCGGCCAGACCGGAAGCCGTCGCCAGGATCAGCGGATTGCGCGCCAGCTCCTTCAGGAAGCCCTGGCTGCCCGCGCGCGCCATGGGCCACACGGCGGCCACGTTGAAGATCGGCACGCAGACCCCGATCAGCACGGCGATGAGCTGCAGGCCCTGCGCGCCCGCCAGCCGCTCGGCCAGCGCCAGCCCGATGAACGAATTGAAGCGGAACGCCACCTGCGCGCTGGCGGCATGGTCGCGCGCATCGATGCGGCCCGACAGGCCCGGAAGCTTCGGCAGCGCGTAGGCCAGGCCGATGCCGCACAGCCCCGTGAGCACGCCCGCGCCGATCAGGCCCGAGGTTTCGATCACATGGATCGGGTTCTTCACGATCGACTGGAAAAGCAGCACCGGAAAGAGCAGGTAGTACACCAGGCTCTCGACGGGCTGCCAGACGGACCGGTTGAGGGCCGTGTAACGGCAGATCAGGTATCCGAAGAGGATGAGGGAAAAATCCGGGAAGAGAAGCTGCGCGTAGTTCACCGCCCGCAGGATACCCGGCGCCCGCGCCGGCGGGTGCCGTGGCATGGAAATGCCGGCACGCCCGGGGCGCGGCCCCGCCTGCAACGAAGCGTCAGTCCTTGGACTTGAACACGCGGGCGCCGTCCGCGATGGCTTCCAGCACCTTCTTCAGACCCCGGTTCACCGGCTTGTCCTGTCGGAGGATGAAGGCCAGCGTGCGCCGCAGCTTCGGTTCGAGCGGGCGCATCTCCAGGTCCTTGTGCCGGCCCGGGCCGGTCACCGCCATGCGGGGCAGCACGGCGCAGCCCAGGCCCGCCGCGACCATGGCCTTGATGGCCTCGACGCTGTCGAACTCCATCGCCGGCGGGCGCAGCGGCCCGGTGCCCTGGCGCAGCCATTCGTCCACGAGCGTGCGCGTCGTGGTTCCGGTGCCGAGCTTCACCATCGGCTGCTCGCCGAGCATCTCCGCGGTCACGGCGTCCGGCCACTGGCAGGTGCCGCGGCGGCAGATGGCCACGAAATCGTCCTCCAGCACCGGCGTCGCGGCGATCGCGCGGGAGTTGACGGGCAGGGTGACGAGGGCGACATCGATGATGTTGCCTTCGATCTGGCGCACGTAGTCCTCCGTATTGCCGGTGCTCACGACGATCTGCAGCGACGGGTAGCGCTTGCGCAGGTCACGCAGCACCGCGGGAAGGAAGTAGAGGCAGGGCGTGAGGCCCGTGCCCAGGCGCACCGTGCCCGACACCCCGGCGGCATGGAAGGTTGCCGCGCTTACCGCGTTGGCGACCGCGGTCGCGACATGCGGTACCTGGGCGAGCAGGTCGCTGCCGGCGGGCGTGGCACTCACGCGCCTTCCCACGCGTTCCACGAGCCGCACGGACAGTGCTCGCTCCAGCTTCTTGACCTGCACGCTGACGGCGGGCTGGGTGAGACCCAGGCGTTCGGCCGCCGCAGAAAAACTCCCCAGCTCGAGCACCAGTGCGAAGGTGCGGAGCTGCTCTAGATCGATGGTTGTTTCCAAAATGATTTTTATGTTTCGTATAAGAAAGAAAAACTTCTCTTATGGAAGCCTCGGAAAGAAGATTGAAGCAGAAAGTCAGCCCATCCGCACAACAAGATTGTTTCCAGTGTCGCAGTGCCACCGCTCCCTGCCCGATGGGCATCCACGCACCCTTTCCCACAGGGCTGCGCGCCAGCATCTCGTGTCGATCGACGACTGGTCGCGCGGGGATATCGAGAACCTGCTGGACGTGACGGAAGACATCCGCCGCCATCCGGGCGAATTCGCCTACAGCCTCGCAGGCTCGCTCGTCTGCACCGCGTTCTTCGAGCCCAGCACCCGCACGCGCCTGAGCTTCGAGGCGGCCGCCCACCGGCTGGGCGCGAAGGTGCTGAGCATGGGCGACATGCAGACCACCCGCATGGGCCTGGGCGAGAGTGCTTCCGACACCCTGCGCATGGCAGGCTACTACGCGGACCTGGTCGTGGCGCGGCATGCGCAGGACGGCATGGTGGAGCGCATGGCGCAGGCGCTCGAGGTGCCCGTGGTGAACGCGGGCGAAGGCCTGCATCGCCATCCGACGCAGACCCTGATCGACCTCTTCACCATGCGCAAGCACTTTGGCACGCTGGACGGCCTGCGCGTGGGCATCTGCGGAGGGCTGCGGTACTCCCGGGCGGCCAAGTCGCTGTTGGCCGGGCTGCGGGCCTTCCGCGACGTGCGGGTGCATGTGGTGGATGCGGTAGGCGATACCGAGGCGGCGCAGGCGCAGCGCGCACCGCTGGCGCAGGTCGCCGGGGCGGGTGCCCAGGAGCACGCCTGCGTGGCCGACATGCTGGGCCAGGTGGATGTGCTCTATGTCGTGCGCGTGCAGCGCGAGCAGTACCGCGACGAGGCCTCCCACGCGATGCAGCTGGAGCGCTGCCGCGTCGATCGCCGCCTGCTGCAGGGCCTGCGGGGCGACCTGGTGGTGATGCACTGCTTGCCCCGCGGCGGAGAACTCCCCGAGGACGTGGACGACACGCCCTTCAACCACTACTTCCGGCAGGCGGCCAACGGCGTGGCCGTGCGCATGGCGGTACTCCAGCGCTACCTGGGCCGGTTCCGCCTGACGACGGCAGCCCTGATGGGCGACCGGCTGCACCTGGACATCGCTCCCCCGTCTTCCGCCAACAGGTCCGTCGCATGGTGATGCTCTGGAGCGCCGCCCTCGCGGGCGTGGGGGGCATTGTCGGCATCGTCGCCGTCACGGTGGGCGGGGGCGTCACGCTCGGCGTGCCCCTGCTGCTGCTGCTGGGCCACCCGGCGGCCACCGCGATCGCCACCGTCAAGTTCGCGCTGATCGGCTCCTTCGCCACGGGCGCGCTGGTGCACCGCCAGGACCAGCGCTCCGAAGTGGCCGTGCCCTGGCTGCTCTGGCCACTGTGCGTGGCAGGCTCCGTGACCGGTTCCCTGCTCGCCACCGGCATGGACGAGCGCCTGCTCAAGTTCCTCGTCGTCGTGCTCATGGCGGGCGTCCTCTGGATCACCTACCGCACCGACCTGTCGGCCAAGGGCGTCGCGCCGGGGTCGGGTGGAGCGCGCATGTCGGCCGGTGGCGTGGCCACCGTGTTCGCGCTGTGCGTGTATTCCGGGTTCTTCGGCGCGGGCTTCGGCACTTTCCTCATCTTCGCGCTCATGCATTTCTTCGGGCTCAGCTTCGCGCAGAGCGCTTCGGTCATGACGCGCATCAACCTGCTGGTCGTGGGCGCCTCGGTGAGTACCTTCGCCAGCAAGGGCGTGATCGACTTCCAGCTGGGCATTCCGCTGCTGCTGGGATGCGCAGTGGGCGGAATGATGGGCGCCTGGACCGCCAAGACCCTGTCGCCGCATCGCATGAAGGCGATGTTCCTGGTCTTCTCCATGCTGCTGGGCTCCAAGCTTCTCTGGGACGCCATGGTTCCTGCCTGAAACCGGGCAACGCCCGAGACTGTCGCGCTCCGCTCCCCGAGGGGGAGTGCGTCATCCACCACCGATGCGGCAAAGATCACGATGGTGAGGGTAATTCCTCACCAGGGGTGACGCTGCGTGCAACGATGCTCTTGCCTTCCCCGCGCGGGGATGTACATCGTTTTCACGCAGTTACAAAAGGGATTGCCATGCATCGTCGAAACTGGTTCGGATTCGTGCTTCTTGCTGCCGCGGGCGGGGCCTGGGCCCAGGCCTATCCCTCCAAGCCCATCCGCCTGGTCGTGCCCTTCGCGCCGGGAGGCACCACCGACATCATCGCGCGCGTGATCGCCGACCCCCTGGCACGCGCGCTGGGGCAGCCGGTGGTGGTGGAAAACAAGGCCGGCGGCGGCGGCATCGTCGGCGCGTCCGACACGGCCAAGGCGACGCCGGACGGCTATTCGCTGGGCATCGCCACCGTGTCCACCACGGCCGCCAACCCCGCGATCAACCCGCGCACGCCGTACAACCCGCTGACGGATTTCACGCCGATCATCAACATCGCCGCCACGCCCAACATCATCGCGGTGAACCCCAATTTTCCTGCCAAGGACTACCAGGGCTTCCTCGCGGAAGTCAGGAAGGTGCCGGGCAAGTATTCGTACTCCTCCTCCGGCACCGGCGGCATCGGCCACCTGCAGATGGAGCTCTACAAGAGCCTGACGCAGGTCTTCGTCACGCACATTCCCTACCGCGGCGCCGGGCCGGCGCTCAACGATACCGTGGCCGGACAGGTGCCGATCATCTTCGACAACCTGCCGTCCACGCTGCCCTTCATCAAGGAGAACCGTCTGGTGCCCATCGTCGTGGCCGCGCCGCAGCGCGTGGCCGCGCTGCCCAATGTCCCGACCTTCAAGGAAATCGGCCTGGAGCCGGTGAACCGGATGGCCTACTACGGCATCCTCGGCCCGAAGGGCCTGCCGCGCGATGTGGTGGACAAGGTCAACGCGGGTGTGCGCAAGGCACTGGAGGACCCGGCCGTGCGCAAGCGCATCGAGGACACGGGTTCGCTGATCGTGGGCAACACGCCCGAGCAGTTCGCCGAGCAGATCAAGGCGGAGTTCGATGTGTACAAGACGGTGGTGCAGAAGCAGAAGCTCTCGCTCGAGTGACCCGCAGGCCGGCCGCCCGGACGGGCGGTACGGCCCCGGGGGGCGTGTTAACTTCGCGCCCCATGACCCTTTCGCCCGCCAGCCAGACTGCCATCGACGCATTCATCGACGCCCTCTGGCTCGAAGACGGCCTCTCGCGCAATACGCTGGCGGCCTACCGCCGCGACCTCGCGCTGTATGCGCAGTGGCTCGGGCAGCACGCTCCTGATACCGCGGGCGCGCTGGACGCCACGGCGGAGCACCACCTGAAGGCGTATTTTTCGGCGCGCCACGCGGAAACGCGCGCCACATCGGCCAACCGCCGGCTGACGGTGCTGCGGCGGTATTTCCAGTGGGCGCTGCGCGAGCGCCGCATCGGCGCCGATCCCACCGTGCGCCTGCAGGCGGCGCGGCAACCGCTGCGGGTGCCCAAGACCCTGTCGGCCGCGCAGGTCGAGGCCCTTCTGCAGGCCCCCGATACGTCCACGCCGCTGGGCCTGCGCGACCGCGCGATGCTGGAACTCATGTATGCCAGCGGCCTGCGCGTGACCGAACTGGTCACCTTGAAGACCTACCACGCCAGCCTGTCCGAGGGCGTGCTGCGGGTGATGGGCAAGGGCAGCAAGGAGCGCCTCGTGCCCTTCGGGGAGGTCGCAGCGCAATGGATGCAGCGGTACCTGAACGAGGCCCGCGCCGACATCCTGGCAGGGCAACAGACCGACGACCTGTTCGTGACCCGGCGCGGTGCCGGCATGACGCGCGCCATGTTCTGGGTGGTCGTGAAGAAACATGCCCAGGCGGCCGGAATCACCGTGCCGCTGTCGCCGCACACGCTGCGCCATGCTTTCGCCACGCACCTGCTCAACCACGGCGCGGACCTGCGGGTGGTCCAACTGCTGCTGGGGCATGCGGACATTTCCACCACCACGATCTACACCCACGTGGCGCGGGAGCGGCTCAAGGCGCTGCATGCCCAGCACCATCCCAGGGGCTGAGGGCCGCCCTGTGCCTGGCGGCGCGCACAATCGCCGCTGTGTTCCGCATCCCTTTTCCGTCTTTTTCGTGTTTCCTGAAACGGTGGTTCCGATGATCGATTCGTTGTCGCGCAGGCGCGCGCTCCTTTTGTGTGCCTCGGCCCCGCTGGCCGCGGCAGCCATGGCTCCGTCCCATGTGCTGGCGCAGGGCTCCGCGGCCGATTGGCCGGGCTCCCGGCCCATCCGCATCATCGTGGCCTATCCGGCCGGCGGGGTGAGCGACGTCATGGCGCGGGCGCTCGGAGACCGTCTCTCGGCGCAGCTGGGCACGCCCGTCATCGTGGACAACAAGGCGGGGGCGGGTGGCGCGATCGCCATGGATGCCGTGGCCAAGGCCCCGGCGGACGGCCATACGCTGGGCTTTTCGTCGATCAGCCCGCTGGTGCTGAGTCCGCACCTGGGCCGGTTGCCGTTCGATCCCGTGCGCGATATCGCCCCCGTGGCCAGCGTGATGGTGTCGCCGGTGCTCCTGCTGGCCACGCCTGCCTGCACCGCCCGGGATTTCCCCGCACTGGTCGCCCAGGCCAGGGCGCGGCCCGGCGAGGTGCGATGGGCGACCTCGGGGCAGGCCTCCCTCGGGCACATCATGCTCGAGCAGATCATGCAGGCGTCGGGGGCGAAGATCACGCATGTGCCCTACAAGGGCGGCGGCCAGCAACTCAACGATGCGCTGAGCGGACAGTTCGAGATCCTTTCCACCAACGCAGGGCCGGCGGTCGCCCAGCACATCCAGGGCGGCAAGCTGCGCGCCCTCGCCGTGGGGGCGCCGCAGCGGGTGGATGGCCTGCCTGGCACGCCCACCCTGGCCGAGCTGGGGATGCCGGCGGCCAACCTGAGTTCGCAGTTCGGCATCTTCGCGCCGGGCAGGACGCCGTCCGCGATCCTGGATCGGCTCAATGCCGAGATCAACAAGGCCCTGGCATGGCCAGAACTGCGCGCCAAGCTGGTGGCGACGGGCAATGTGCCCCTGGGTGGTGCGTCCGCGGACTTCGCGCGGGAAATCGCCCGCGAGTCCCAGGGCAATGCCGCGATCATCCGCGCGGCCCGCATCCAGCTGGATTGAGCCCGAGGCGGGTCAGCCTTCTCCCAGGCTTTCGGCCCAGGTCAGGGCCTGCAGGTGGGCCCAGTTGACCTGGCGGTTCGAGAGGTGCAGCGCCTCGGCGGCCTGGGCGAAGGCCACCTCGTCACCGCTTTCGCAGGCCTTGGTGAGTTCGAGGAACGGCGCGAACACGCCGGTGTTGTGCAGCAGCGCATCGATCACCGGCTGCGGCAGGGCCACCGATTCGAGGGCCTTGTCCAGCGGCACCCCGAGCATGGCGTCCAGCAGGGAGAACACGCCCACCACGAAGGCGTTGTCGCACTCCTCGGGCGGCAGCAGTTCGGCGGCGAGCAGTTCCATCAGGCGGCCTCGCACGACGGCCGTCTGGCCCACGGCCGGCGGGGATCCACCGGCGCGCGAGGTGGTCATCAGCAGTGCCGCCCAGCGGAAGAGCTTTTTGAGGCCGAGGATCATGACCGCGTGCCGGAACGAGGTGATCTCGCAGGACAGCCCGAAGCCCGAGGAGTTGATGAAGCGCAGCAGGTTGAAGGACAGCGTGGGATCCTTCTTGAGCAGGTCTTCGATCTCCGCAGTGCTGGCCTGCTTGCGCACCAGGTTGATGAGCTGGATGATCGTCGCCTGCGAGGGACGGATGGTCTGGGCCTTCACGAGTGCGGGCTTGGCGAACCAGAAACCCTGGAACAGCTTCACGCCGAGCGCCGCCATGCGTTCGTGCTGCTCGGCGGTCTCCACCTTCTCGGCCACCAGCGTGGCCTGGCTGTTGGCGCGGGCGAATTTCACGAGCGGCTCGGCCAGCTCGGGCCGGAAGGCCTGCATGTCGAGCTTCACGAAGGCTGCCATCCGCAGCCAGCTGCCGTAGTTGCGACGCAGCACGTTCTGGCTGAAGGCGAGGCGGAAACCCCGCGTCCGCAGGCCTTCGAGGGTGGAAAGGCGGCCCTCGATCTCCTCCACGCTGGCCGTGTCCGCCAGGGTGGGAACTTCCAGCACCACCTTCTCGGGGTGGATGAGCTCCAGGTGGCCGCCCGCGAGGCTCTCGTGCGTGCAATTGATGAAGACCGTCTTCTTGCCCACCAGGGCCTCGGTGCCCGCGTAGGAGAGCGCATTGAAGAGCAGGGCCGCGTCGCTGGCGGCAGTGTGCGCGTCGGAGGCGGTGGAGCGGTCGAAGAGCTCGTAGCCGAAGACGGCGCGGTGCTCGTCCACGATGGCCTGGCGCGCGATGATGGCCAGGTTGCCATCGTCCGTCGGCGCGCCTTCCTGGGGCTGGGTGGGTTCGAAAGCGGGGGCGTTTTCGTTATTGCTCGACATGGGCTTGAGGAGAAGGTATGGCCGGGCGGGTGGGCCCTTGGCAGGCTGCCACCTTACCACCAAGGAAGGCGCCTGCAAGCCTGCGCACCGCCGGTCGGCGTGCGCCGGAGCATGAGCGGAACGGCACGGCGGCTGGCAGGGGCATCGGTTCAGTCCGTCATCTGGTCGGCCCAGGCCAGGGCCTGCAGGTGGGCCCAGTTGATCTGCTGGCTGGTGAGGTGCAGCGTCGTGGCGGCCTGGTCGAAGAGGGCGTCGTCGCTCGACTCGCAGGCTTCGGCAAGGCGCAGCAGTTCCCCGAGCACGCCTTCGCGGCGCAGCAGGGCGGCTGCCACGGAATCGGGTACGTGCAGCAGCCCGACCGCGGACTCCATGGGCATGCTGAGCATCACGTCCAGCATCGAGAAGATGCCCACCACGAAGGCCTGGTCGGCCTCTTCCTGGGACAGCGTTTCCTGGGCGACCAGTTCCATCAGCCGTCCGCGGACCACGGCGGTGTGGCCCACGGCCGCGGGAATGCCGCCGATCCGCGATGCGGTCAGCAGCAGCGCGGCCCAGCGGAAGAGCTTCTTGAGGCCCATCAGCATGACCGCCTGGCGGAACGAGGTGATTTCGCGGGCCAGGCCGAAGCCGGACGAGTTGATGAGCCGCATCAGGTTGAAGGCGAGGCCTGCATCCTTCTTGAGGACTTCCTCGATCTCGTCGGTGCTGGCCTGCTGCCGCACGAGGTTGATGAGGTGGAGGATGTTGGTCTGCGACGGCGTCAGGAGCTTGGCCTCGACCACCGAGGGGCGCGAGAACCAGAAGCCCTGGAAGAGCTGCACGCCCATGCTGGAGGCCATGTCGTACTGCTGGGCGGTCTCCACCTTCTCGGCGATGAGCTCGGCGCGCGAATGGCGCCCCGCGTACTTGACGAGCACGGCCAGCTGGTCGGGCGCCAGCAGCGAGAGGTCGAGCTTGATGTAGTCGGCCAGCGGCAGCCAGGGGGCATAGGCGGATTCCAGCACTGTGTGGTTGAAGGCCAGGTGGAAGCCGCGCTCGCGCAGCGCCTGCAGGATCGGCAGGCGGGTTCCGACCTCGGTGGCGGCCGCATGGCCGAGCGGCGGGATCTCCAGCACCACCTTGTCGGGGTCCACCAGTTCGAGGTGGCCGCCCGCCAGGCTTTCGTGCGTGCAGTTGACGAAGATGAGTTTCTTGCCCACCAGCTCTTCGGTGCCTGCGTGCGACAGGGCCGTGAAGACGAGGAAGACGTCGGTGGCCGCGGTGTGCGCCACGCCCGCCCGAGAGCGGTTGAACAGCTCGTAGCCGATCACGGAGTGCTGGCCGTTGACGATCGCCTGCCGGGCGATCATGGCGCCCGGCGCGGTGCCGGCCGGTCCCTGGAGGGTCATGGTGGGTGGGTTGGGATGCATGCCGGATGCGTGGACGAAAGCCGCCCCGCGGCATGCGGTGCGGGCTGGATCATTGTAGAAAATTCCCCGTGTCCCCGGTGGTTCCCCGTCATTCGGACTGCAGCCAGATCAATTCCGCTTCGCTGAAGCCCGCCTGGCGGCGCGCCGCCTCGTTGAACGGAGGCTTCAGGCGCGGTGCTTCGTAGCGCCGCACGAGTTCGCCGTAGTGGCTTTCCGGGTCGAGTCCGTCGCGCGCGCACAGCCATCGGTACCAGTGGTTGCCGATGGCCACGTGGCCGACTTCTTCCCGCAGGATGACGTCGAGGATGGCGACGGCCGCCAGTGCGTCGGGCGTGCCCACCTGCGTGAGCTTGCGCTGGATCAGTGGCGTGGCATCCAGCCCCCGGGCTTCCAGCGTGCGGGGGACCAGCGCCATCCGCGCCACGATGTCGTGCGCGGTCTTCTCGCACATGGTCCACAGCCCCTGGTGGGCCGGAAAGTCGCCATAGTCGTGGCCCATGTCCCGCAGGTGGCCGCGCAGCATCCGGAAGTGGGAGGCTTCCTCCGCGGCCACGCGCAGCCAGTCCCGGTAGTAGTCCGGCGGCATGCTGGAAAAGCGCCAGACGGCATCGAGCGCCAGGTTGATCGCGTTGAATTCGATGTGGGCGATGGCATGCAGCAGCACGGCCCGGCCGAGCGGCGTGGCGGGCGAGCGCCGGGCGACTTCCGTGTGGTGCCGCAGTTCAGGGCGGGCGGGGCGGCCGGGCAGCCCCTCCGGTGCCGGTGGCGCGGGGGCGAGAGGGTCCAGCGAGAGGTGCGCGGCCGAGGCGTGCAGCTCCAGCGCCCGGGCCGCCTTGTCCTCGGGATCGGTCAGGCACAGGACCTGCAGGGCACGTTGTCGAAGCTCCATACCTACAATTCTAGGTTTCCGCCCCCATGTGGAAGACCTGGGCGGGTAGAACGAAGCACAGGAGACAGGACGATGGCGCTTTATGAACTCGACGGCATGACCCCCCGCGTGGCCGAATCGGCCTGGGTCGCGGGCAGCGCGGAGGTGATGGGCAACGTGGTGCTCGGCGAGGACGCCAGCATCTGGTTCGGCGCCGTGCTGCGCGGCGACAACGAGACCCTCGCCATCGGCGCGGGCAGCAACGTGCAGGACGGCAGCGTGCTGCACTCCGACCCGGGCCAGCCGCTGACGCTGGGCGAGCGCGTGACGGTGGGCCACAAGGTCGTGCTGCACGGTTGCACCGTGGGCGACGAGTCGCTCATCGGCATCGGCGCCGTGGTGCTCAATGGTGCGAAGATCGGCCGCAACTGCCTCGTCGGCGCGGGTGCGCTGGTCACGGAAGGCAAGGAGTTCCCGGACGGCTCGATGATACTGGGCAGTCCGGCCAAGGCCGTGAGGCAGCTCACGCCGGAACAGATCGAAGGCCTGCGCAGGAGCGCGCAGGTCTATATCGCCAATGCCCGGCGTTTCCGGGCGGGGCTGCACCGCACGGGTTGAACCCCGGCGTCCGCAGCCCATTTGACAGCAGATGCAGAAAGACTCCAGGGTGTCAGAACTCCACAAGTTCCTCTTCGATGGCCTGCCGGTGCGCGGCATGATCGTCCGGCTCACGGATGCCTGGACCGAGATCCTCGCCCGCCGTTCCGGCAATAGCGCCACTGGCGCCTACCCGCCCGAGGTGCGCGAGCTGCTGGGCGAGATGGCGGCGGCCGGCGTGCTCATGCAGTCCAACATCAAGTTCAACGGTGCGCTGGTCCTGCAGGTCTTCGGCGACGGCCCGGTCAAGCTGGCCGTGGCCGAGGTGCAGTCCGACCTCGGGCTGCGCGCCACCGCGTCCATCCAGGGCGAGGTGCCCGTGGGGGCTCGGCTGTCCGACATGGTGAATGCCGGCGGCGGCGGGCGCTGCGCGATCACTCTCGACCCGAAGGACCGGCTGCCGGGCCAGCAGCCCTACCAGGGCGTGGTGCCCCTGCATGGCGACCGGCACGAGAAGCTGGAAAAGCTCAGCGACGTGCTGCAGCACTACATGCTGCAGTCCGAGCAGCTCGACACCACGCTGGTGCTCGCCGCGGACGACAAGGTGGCGGCGGGCCTGCTGATCCAGCGCATGCCCATCAAGGGCGAAGGCAACCTTGCCGGCACCGAACTCAGCCATAGCGAAAACGAGGACCAGATCGGACGCAACGAGGACTACAACCGCATCGCCACGCTGGCCGCGAGCCTCACGCGCGAGGAACTGCTGTCGCTGGACGTGGACACCGTGCTGCGCCGCCTCTTCTGGGAGGAAAAGCTGCTGCGCTTCGTGCCGAAGGAGGGGATGGAAGGCCCGCGCTTCGCCTGCACCTGCAGCCGGGACCGCGTCAGTTCCATGCTGCGCAGCCTGGGCCCGGAAGAGGCCGAGAGCATCCTCGCCGAACGCGGGGAGATCGAGGTGGCCTGCGAGTACTGCGGCCAGCAATACCGGTTCGACGCGGTGGATGCCGCGCAGATCTTCACCAGCGCCGCGGAATTGGCCCCGGGAACGAAGGCGGTTCAGTAGGGCGGGAGCGGTGGCCGCTCAGCCCGCAGCCGCCGGGGTGAGCAGGCGCTGGAACAGCCGGTGCTCGCATTCCGGGTCGCTGCATTTCTCGCACGACCAGGCGAGGGCGGGCCGTGCGGAGTCCGGATTCCGGAAGCGTTCCAGCGTGGCGGCACCTCCCAGCAGCAGCGCGTGCCGCAGCCGCGCGTCGGCATTCCCGTAGAACACCTGGTGGCCCCAGCCCAGGGCCTGGAGCAGGCCCCGCAGGGCAGCGTCATGGGCTTCCTGGCGACGGGCTTCGGCGGCAGGAAGCACATCCAGCCCCATCAGCCAGGCCTGCGTGCAGCCGCTTCCGCGCAGCATCTGCAAGGCTGCGGGGGCGTCGCCGGGATCCGGCTCCACCAGCACGAGGCGCATGCGCGCGGCTGGCCAGGCCGCATGCTCACGCACCGCGGCCACCAGCGCCGCGGCGCCCGTGCCCGGCGCGCCCAGCACGGCAATGTGCGTGACAGGCATGGGGATGGGGGCTGGCATGTCGGTGGCGGGTGGCGCTCAGCGGGGCGCCACGTGCACATACACCTCGTTGGGCTTGACCATGCCCAGCTCGCTGCGCGCCTTCTCCTCGACCATGTCGAGGCCATCGCGCAGGTCGCTCACTTCCGACGCCAGCCGCTCGTTCTCCTGGCGGGCCCGGTCGTTGGCCTGCTTCTGCGCCGCGATCCGTTCCTTCATCTCCTGCACGTGACCGATGCTGCCCCGGCCCGTCCAGAGCTGCGTCTGGACGGCCACGAGCAGGAGCAGCAGCACCAGGGGAACGATACGGGGATTCATGGTGCGCCGGCGCTGCGGGAACGTGGATCGGAAGGGAACGGGGCCGGTACGGAACCGGGTTCAGCCCGGGTCAGCGCAGGTTGTAGAACGCAGCGCGGCCGGGGTAGTGGGCGATGTCGCCCAGGTCTTCCTCGATGCGCAGCAGCTGGTTGTACTTGGCGATGCGGTCGGAACGGCTCAGCGAACCGGTCTTGATCTGGCCGGCGTTGGTGCCCACGGAGATGTCGGCGATGGTGGAGTCTTCCGTCTCGCCCGAGCGGTGCGAGATCACGGCCGTGTAGCCGGCGCGCTTGGCCATCTCGATGGCGGCGAAGGTCTCGGTCAGGGTGCCGATCTGGTTGATCTTGATGAGGATCGAGTTGCCGATGCCCTTGTCGATGCCTTCCTTCAGGATCTTGGTGTTGGTGACGAACAGGTCGTCGCCCACCAGCTGAACGTTCTTGCCCAGGCGCTCGGTGAGGTGCTTCCAGCCGTCCCAGTCGCCTTCGGCCATGCCGTCCTCGATGGAGATGATGGGGTACTTGTCCACCCAGGTGGCCAGCATGTCGGTCCATTGCTGAGCCGTCAGGCGGATGCCGCCTTCGCCTTCCAGCACGTAGTGGCCGTCCTTGTAGAACTCGCTGGCGGCACAGTCCAGGCCCAGGGCGATCTGCTCGCCCGCGGTGTAGCCGGCGGCGTCGATGGCCTGCAGGATCAGCTGGATGGCGGCCTCGTGGTTCTCGACGCTGGGGGCGAAGCCGCCCTCGTCGCCCACGGCGGTGCTCATGCCCTTGTCGTTGATGATCTTCTTCAGGGCGTGGAACACCTCGGCGCCCCAGCGCACGGCCTCGCGGAAGCTTGGGGCGCCCACGGGGATGATCATGAATTCCTGCAGGTCCAGGCTGTTGTTGGCATGCGCGCCGCCGTTGATCACGTTCATCATCGGCACGGGCAGCTGCATGCCGCCCATGCCGCCCAGGTAGCGGTACAGCGGCAGGCCAGACTCCTCGGCAGCGGCGCGGGCCACGGCCATGGAGACGGCCAGCATGGCGTTGGCGCCCAGGCGGCTCTTGTTGTCGGTGCCGTCCAGGTCGATCAGCGTCTTGTCCAGGAAGGCCTGCTCGGAGGCGTCCAGGCCCAGCACGGCCTCGGAGATCTCGGTGTTGATGTGCTCGACGGCCTTGAGCACGCCCTTGCCCAGGTAGCGGCTCTTGTCACCGTCGCGCAGTTCGATGGCTTCACGGCTGCCGGTCGAGGCGCCGGAAGGCACGGCCGCGCGGCCCATCACGCCCGACTCCAGCAGCACGTCGCACTCGACGGTGGGGTTGCCGCGGCTGTCCAGCACTTCGCGGCCGACGATATCAACGATGGCACTCATGGGTTTCCTTTGAGGAGTTTGATGACGGGTGGGGCAGCCGCGAAGCAGGGCGCCGGACGCCGGCGCGCCGCGCAGGCGGCTGCAACATCTGGGAATCTCCGGGGTCGGCCGGGGGACGGGTGCGGGACCGGAAGGCCTCACACTCCTTCGACGCACACCATGCGCATGACGGCCGCGCCGATGCGGGCGGACCTCGCCAGCTGGTATTCGGCGGATTCGTTGAAGGCGCGCGCGGCTTCCATGGAGGGGAACTTCAGGACCACGACGCGGCCGGGGTTCCAGTCACCCTCGAAGACTTCCACGCGGCCGCCGCGCACGCACACCTCGGCGCCGTGCGCCTGCATGGCCAGCGTGCTCAGGCGGCGGTACTCGTCGTACTGCTCGGGGTTGGTGACGGTGACGGACGCGATGATGTAGGCGCTGCTCATGGGTTGTCTCAAGCTTCGAAGTCGTTTTCGAGAAAGCCGTTCCGCTTGGTGACGGAATCCAGGGCGACGAGGGTTTCCAGCAGCGCCTTCATGTGCCTGAGCGGCACCGCGTTGGGCCCGTCCGAGAGGGCGTTGCTGGGGTCGGGGTGCGTTTCCATGAAGAGGCCGGCCACGCCCACGGCGACGGCCGCGCGTGCCAGCACCGGCACCATTTCGCGCTGGCCGCCGCTGCTGGTGCCCTGGCCGCCGGGCAGCTGTACGCTGTGCGTGGCGTCGAACACCACGGGAGCGCCCGTCTCGCGCATGATGGCCAGGCCGCGCATGTCGGAGACGAGGTTGTTGTAGCCGAAGCTCGCGCCGCGCTCGCAGGCCATGAAGCTGTCTTCCGGCAGGCCCTTCTCGCGCGCGGCGGCGCGGGCCTTGTCGATGACGTTCTTCATGTCATGGGGCGCGAGGAACTGTCCCTTCTTGATGTTCACGGGCTTGCCCGACTGCGCCACGGCGCGGATGAAGTCGGTCTGGCGGCAGAGGAACGCAGGCGTCTGCAGCACGTCCACCACCTTCGCGGCCTCGGTGATGTCGTCCTCGGTGTGCACGTCGGTCAGCACGGGCACGTCCAGTTCGCGGCGGATCTTGGCCAGGATCTCCAGGCCCTTCTCGCGGCCGGGGCCGCGGAAGCTCGTGCCCGAGGACCGGTTGGCCTTGTCGAAGCTGCTCTTGAAGATGAACGGGATGCCCAGTGCCGCCGTGGTTTCCTTCAGGCGGCCGGCCACGTCCATCTGCAGCTGTTCGGACTCGATGACGCAGGGACCTGCGATGAGGAAAAAGGGCCGGTCGAGGCCGGCGTCGAAGCCGCAGAGTTTCATGGAAGTGGCCTTGTGGGAGGGTGCCTGCGGCTCAGGAGACCGCGGCGGCGGGCAGTGCGGGCTGGCGGCTCTTCTGGTGTTCGATCGCCGCCTTGATGAAGGCGTTGAAGAGCGGATGGCCGTCCCACGGGGTGGATTTGAACTCCGGGTGGAACTGCACGCCGATGAACCATGGGTGCACCTCGCGCGGCAGTTCGACGATCTCGGTGAGCTGTTCGCGCTGCGTGAGCGCGGAGATCACGAGGCCGGCGCGGCGGAGCTGGTCGAGGTAGTTCACGTTCGCCTCGTAGCGGTGGCGGTGGCGCTCGGTGACGATGTTGCCGTAGATTTCGTGCGCCAGCGTGCCGGATGCGACGTCCGAGCTCTGCGCGCCCAGGCGCATGGTGCCGCCCAGGTCGGAGGTCTCGCTGCGCGTCTGGATGGTGCCGTCGGCGTCCTTCCACTCGGTGATCAGCGCGATCACGGGATGCGGCGTGGCGGCGTCGAATTCGGTGCTGTTGGCGTTCGCGAGGCCTGCCACGTGGCGCGCGTATTCGATCGTGGCCACCTGCATGCCCAGGCAGATGCCCAGGTAGGGCACCTTCTGCTCGCGGGCGTAGCGCGCCGTGCAGATCTTGCCTTCCACACCCCGCGCGCCGAAGCCGCCGGGCACGAGGATGGCATCGTACTTGGCGAGCTTCTCGGCCGCGTCGCCCGGGGCGATGGTCTCGGAATCGACGTGCTCGATCTTCACTCGCACGTGGTTCTTCATGCCCGCGTGGCGCAGCGCCTCGTTCACCGACTTGTAGCTGTCGGACAGGTCGACGTACTTGCCCACCATGGCGATGGTGACCTCGCCCTGCGGGTGCTCGGTCTCGTACACGAGCTGGTCCCAGCGCTTCAAGCTGGTGGGCGGCGTGTTCAGGCGCAGCTTGTCGCAGATCAGGCCGTCCAGGCCCTGCTCGTGCAGCATGCGGGGCACCTTGTAGATGGTGTCCACGTCCCACATGCTGATCACGCCCCATTCGGCCACGTTGGTGAACAGGGAGATCTTGCCGCGCTCCTCGTCGGGGATGCGGCGGTCGGCCCGGCAGAGCAGGGCGTCGGGCTGGATGCCGATCTCGCGCAGCTTCTGCACCGTGTGCTGGGTGGGCTTGGTCTTGAGTTCGCCCGCCGCCGCGATCCAGGGCAGGTAGGTGAGGTGGACGAAGGCGGAGTTGTTCGGTCCCATGCGCAGGCTCATCTGGCGCACGGCCTCGAGGAAGGGCAGGGATTCGATGTCGCCCACCGTGCCGCCGATCTCGACGATGGCCACGTCCACCGCGTCCTCGGTGCCGATGCCTGCGCCGCGCTTGACGTATTCCTGGATCTCGTTGGTGACGTGCGGGATCACCTGCACCGTCTTGCCCAGGTAGTCGCCGCGGCGCTCCTTCTCCAGCACGGACTGGTAGATGCGGCCCGTGGTGAAGTTGTTGGTCTTCTTCATGCGCGTTTCGATGAAACGCTCATAGTGGCCGAGGTCGAGGTCGGTCTCGGCGCCGTCGTCGGTGACGAACACTTCGCCGTGCTGGAACGGGGACATGGTGCCCGGGTCCACGTTGATGTACGGGTCGAGCTTGATGAGGGTGACTTTGAGGCCGCGCGATTCGAGGATCGCAGCAAGGGAGGCTGAGGCGATTCCCTTGCCCAGGGAAGACACCACACCGCCGGTGACGAAGACAAATTTGGTCATGTCTTTTTATGGTGGTGGGAAATCGGGATTATAGAGGCCGGCCCATCCGCGCCCGGCCGCTCCGGCGCGTTCCCCTGCACGGCGGCGGGGCGTCTGCTAAATTGCGCGCCCATGAACGAACTGGCGGGCAAACACATTCTCCTGGGCCTTTCGGGCGGCGTCGCCTGCTACAAATCGGCCGAGCTGGCGCGCCTGCTCGCCAAGGCGGGCGCCACCGTGCAGGTGGTCATGACCGAGGCGGCCGAGCGGTTCATCACGCCCGTCACCATGCAGGCGCTCACGGGCCGCGCGGTCTATACCTCGCAGTGGGACGCGCGCGAGCCCAACAACATGCCGCACATCAACCTGGGCCGCGAGGCGGATGCGATCCTGGTCGCCCCCTGCAGCGCCGATTTCGTCGCCCGGCTGGCGCAGGGCCGCTCCGACGAACTGCTCAGCCTGCTGTGCCTGGCCCGCCCCGCGCAGCGCGTTCCGCTGCTGCTCGCGCCCGCGATGAACCGCGAGATGTGGGCGCACCCCGCTACGCAGCGCAACCTGGCGCAGGTGGCTGCCGACGGTGCCGTGGTGCTGGGCGTGGGCACGGGCGACCAGGCCTGCGGCGAAACGGGCGACGGCCGCATGCTGGAGCCCGCGGAACTGCTGGAGGAACTGACCGCCTTCTTCGCGCCCAGGCTGCTCGCGGGGCACCGCGTGCTGGTCACGGCCGGCCCGACCTTCGAGGCGATCGACCCGGTGCGCGGCATCACCAACCTGTCGAGCGGCAAGATGGGGTTCGCCATTGCGCGTGCGGCCCGCGAGGCGGGCGCCGAGGTGGACCTGGTCGCCGGCCCCGTGCATCTGCCCACCCCGCGCGGCGTGCGCCGCGTGGACGTGCGCTCGGCGCGGGACATGCTGCAGGCCTGCACGGCGCTCGCCCCGCAGGCATCCATCTTCGTGGCGACGGCGGCCGTCGCGGACTGGCGCCCCGCGGAAGCCGCCACGCGCAAGATCAAGAAGGACGGCTCGGGAGCCGTCCCGGCGCTCGCCTTCGTGGAGAACCCCGACATTCTGGCGACCATCGCGGCCTCCGGCCGTGCGCGCGAAGGGGCGCTCTACTGCGTGGGCTTCGCGGCCGAAAGCGACCACCTGCTGGAGCACGCCACGGCCAAGCGCGCGCGCAAGGGCGTGCCCCTGCTGGTCGGCAACATCGGCCCCGAGACCTTCGGACAGGACGACAATGCCCTGCTGCTGGTGGATGCAGAAGGCCACCGCACGCTGCCTCGCGCCACCAAGCGCGAACTGGCGCAGCAGCTCGTGGCGGACATCGCCCGCCGGCTGGCCACAGCCTGAAGGGCCATCCCCGGAACAGGCCGGGGTCAGGCGCCTGCGGAGTGTTGTGCCCCCGCATCATTCATTGAAAGCATTTGTGAAAATCGACGTCAAGATCCTCGACGCGCGCATGGCGGAGCAGTTGCCCGCCTACGCCACCCCCGGCAGTGCCGGCCTCGACCTGCGGGCCTGCCTGGACGCGCCCCTGACCCTGGAGCCCAACGCCTGGCAGCTCGTGCCCACGGGCATCGCCATCTACCTCAAGGACCCGGGCTACGCGGCGCTGATCCTGCCGCGCTCGGGGCTGGGCCACAAGCACGGCATCGTCCTGGGCAACCTGGTCGGCCTCATCGACAGCGACTACCAGGGACAGTTGATGGTCAGCGCCTGGAACCGCAGCGACACCGCCTTCACCCTGCAGCCGATGGAGCGGCTGGCCCAGCTCGTGATCGTGCCGGTGGTGCAGGCGCAGTTCAATCTCGTGCAGGAATTTCCGCCCACGGAGCGTGGAGAGAACGGTTACGGCTCCACGGGCAAGGTGTAGGTATCGTCCTATCCGTCCGGGGCGATGGTGCCTACGGCGGCCGCGGCCATCGCCCGTCGCGTGCCGCGGCCGGCCCCATGCTCCAATGGGTTGACCGGCGGGCCCAGGGCCTTGTCCATTTCCGCAAGAAGGAGTCGAACATGCTGAAGTTTTCCCGCACCACCGCTGCGATCGCCACCGTGGCCCTCGCCGGCGCACTGGGCGCCTGCGCCGAGCAGCCGCGCTATGGTTCGCAGTATCCCGGCCAGCCCACGTATTCGAGCTACCCGTCTTCCGCGCCGGCCGGCATGGAGTACGGCACGGTGACCAACATCGAAATGCTGCAGGGCCGCAGCGGCAGCAGCGGCGTGGGTGTCGGTACCGTGGCCGGCGCAGTGATCGGCGGCGTGCTGGGCAACCAGGTGGGCAAGGGCACCGGCCGTGCGGCGGCCACCGTGCTGGGCGCCGTCGGCGGCGGCGTGGTGGGCAACCAGATCGAGAACCGCAATGGCAACAACGACGGGCGCGCCGAGGGCTACCGCATCACGGTGCAGCTCGACCAGGGCGGCCAGCGCGCCTATGACGTGGGCTCACCCGGCGACCTGCGCCCCGGCGACCGCGTGCGCCTGAACGGCGGCCAGATCTCCCGCATGTGACCTGCCGGCACCGGCTTCAATGCAAAAAAGGACCCTCGGGTCCTTTTTTTCATGGGCGCGTGCCCCAGGTTCAGTGCAGCAGAGGATGCTCGCCCGTGTCGGGCGGCTGGATGCGGAAGAATCCGGTGCCGGCGGTGCCGCGTCCGATTTCCTCCTCCGTGGCTTCCCGGACGCCCTGCACGGTGAGGTGCAGGCGCAACGCGATGCCGGCGAGCGGATGGTTGCCGTCCAGCACCACGTGTTCGGGGTAGATCTGGGCCACGGTGTAGAGCACGTCGCGCGGGGCGTCCGGGTTGGAGCCCTCGGGCAGGGCGCTGCCCTCGATGGTCATGCCTTCCTCGATGTCGGCCGGGAAGCGGCTGCGCGGTTCGAGGAACAGCAGCTTGTCCTGGTAGTCGCCGAAGGCCTCCTCGGGCTCCAGGTGCAGCGCGACGGTGTCGCCCGCGGTGTGGCCCTGCAGCCCCTCTTCGATGCGGGCGAACAGGTCGTCGCCGCCGACGAGGAATTCCACCGGGTCGTCGAGCACGTCCAGCTCCTCGCCCAATGTGTCTTTCAAGATCCAGGTCAAGGCGACCACGCATTGTTGGTTGATTTCCATAGGAGAATTGTCGCAGTTCGTCCACCGGCCGCGCCACCGGCGCGTGCGCCTTTCGCTTTCCCCCATGGATACCCATACCCCCCTCGCCCTGCTGGGCGGAATCACCCCCGCGCAATTCATGCGCCGCCATTGGCAGAAGAAGCCGCTGCTGGTGCGCCAGGCCGTCGCCTCGTTCGTGCCGCCCGTGGGACGCCAGGAATTGTTCGCGCTGGCGGCGCAGGAGACCGTCGAATCGCGCCTCGTGCAGCAGAAAAAGGGCGCCTGGAGCCTGCGCCACGGCCCCTTCGCGCGCCGCGCGCTGCCGCCCCTGGCCACGCCGGACTGGACCTTGCTGGTGCAGGGCGTGGACCTGCACGACGACGCCGTGCATGCGCTGTTGCAGCAGTTCCGCTTCGTGCCGCAGGCCCGGCTCGACGACCTGATGATCAGCTACGCCACGGACGGCGGCGGCGTGGGCCCGCACTTCGACAGCTACGACGTGTTCCTGCTGCAGGCCCATGGCCGGCGGCGCTGGCGCATCGGGCGGCAGAAGGACCTGGCGCTCAAGGCCGGCATTCCGCTCAAGATCCTGGAGAACTTCGAGCCCGAGCAGGAGTTCGTGCTCGAGCCCGGCGACATGCTCTACCTGCCGCCGCGGTGGGCGCACGACGGCATCGCCGAGGGCGAGTGCATGACCTATTCCATCGGCTTCCGTTCGCCGTCGCGCACGGGCCTGGCGCAGGACCTGCTCACCCGCCTGTCGGACGGCCCGGACGAAGAGGGCGCCCTGCCCCCGCACCTGTACCGCGATCCCGCACAGGACGCTGCGGACCGCCCCGGGGAGATTCCCGCCGCGCTGCTGGACTTCGCGCGCGATGCCCTGGCGCGGGCCCTGGCCGAGCCGCTGGCCGTGGAGCGCGCGCTGGGCGAGAGCCTGACCGAACCGAAGCCCAATGTCTGGTTCGAGCCCGGGGATCCGGAGGCGGACGTGGCGCAGGGCGTGCGCCTGGACCGCCGCACGCGCATGATGTACGACGCGCGCCATGTCTTCATCAACGGCGAGAGCTATCTGGCCGGCGGCCGGGACGCCACGCTCATGCGGCGCCTGGCCGACCAGCGCGAACTCGCCGCACGCGATCTGGCCCGGGCCAGCGAGGATGCGCTGGAAGTGCTGGCATCGTGGTGCGATGCCGGCTGGGTGCACGCCAGGCGCGCGGGATAGTCCGGGCAGGCGGCTCGCCGCCCGCGGCGCCCGTCGCGCGGACTCTCGCACGTTGCGAACAAGGAGGTCGTCCATGGATTTCTCCCAGGCACTGAGCGGCGAGGCACCGCTGCCGTCCGGCCGCTTCGAGGGGCGAAGCGACTTCGGCGGCGGGGTGCGCGCCGCCCTGGCGTGCGCAGCCCGCGAGGGCTGGCAGGAACTGGTGCTGTGCGATTTCGACTTCCATGACTGGCCGCTGGGGGACCGCGACGTGGAGGCGTCGCTGCACGCCTGGGCGGCGCGGGGGCGCCGGATGACGCTGCTGGCCGCCCACTACGACGAGGTGGTCCGGCGCCATGCGCGCTTCGTGCGCTGGCGTGCCACCTGGGACCACATCGTGGAATGCCGCAAGGCGCCCGTGAAGGAACGCCAGGAACTGCCCGGCGTGCTGTGGTCCGGCCGCTGGGTGCTGCAGCGGCTGGACCCCGAGCGCTGCACCGGCGTGGCCGGCGGCGAGCCCGAGCGTCGCGTGCAGGTACGGCAGGTGCTCGATGAATGGCTGCGGCGCAGCACGCCTGCCTTTCCCGCCACGACGATCGGACTGTGACATCGCTCAGTCCGCGCTCTAGGTGTTGGTAGGGATTGACGCAATCTCCCTATAATTTGCGGTTGCTGTCTGGGAGTGCATAGCGCACTTCAAGCGCCACGGGGTGCATCGCGCCCGGCCAAAGCGCATCGCTGAAAGAGGGCGGCGTGGCGGCAAATTCCAAGATCCGTCTGTCCCATAGGAAAAACGAAATGAAGAACTCTCTCGTTCTGGCTGCCCTGGTCGCGTCCGTCGCTCTCGCCGCCTGCGGCAAGAAGGAAGAAGCCCCGGCTCCGGCCCCGGCTCCCGTCGAAGCTCCGGCCCCGGCTCCCGCTCCCGTGCCCGCACCGGCCGAAGCACCGGCTTCCGACGCTTCGGCTCCTGCCGCAGCCGCTGCTGCCGAAGCCTCCGCTCCCGCCAGCGACGCCGCCAAAGCCGCTGCAGACGCTGCTGCCGCAGCCGCTGCAGGTGGCGCTTCCGCCGCCAAGTAAGCTGCCGCACCGCCTTCCGCCGCCGGGCCACCAGCCTGCGGCGAAAGGCCTGGCACGAAAGCCCCGTACCGCAAGGTCGGGGCTTTTTCGCGTGCCCTCGCCCATCGAATGGCGCGGGGCAGGCCGGGCCGGCAGCCGTCCAGGGAGGTGTGGCGTTCAGCCGCCGATCCAGCCGGTGCCGCTGCGCTGGTCCGCCACCTCGATCTGGGCCGGCTCCCAGCCGATGGCCCCGGCGAGCGCGGCACGGGCGAGGTCCGGGCGGTTGTTCTGGGCGCTGAGGTGGGCCGCGGCCACGCTGCGCAGGCCCTCGTGCCGCACCGCGCGCAGGATCTCCGCCGCCACGTGGTTGCCCAGGTGCCCATAGGCGCCGCCGATGCGCCGCTTCAGGAAGGCGGGATAGCTGGAGACGGACAGCATCTCGCGGTCGTGGTTGCTCTCCAGCAGCAGCGCATGGCAGCCGCGCAGGTGGGCGAGCACGTGCTCGGTGGCGTGTCCCAGGTCCGTGAGCAGCCCGATGTGGGTGGCTCCGTCGCTGCAGCGCAGGTGCAGCGGCTCGCGCGCGTCGTGCGGCACGGTGAAGGGGCGGGCCTCGAAGGCGCCCAGGTCGATGGATTCGCCGTCCGCCGTGAGGTGCAGCAGTCCGTCCAGGTCCGGCGCGCCGATGGCCTCGTGGGTGCCATGGCTCATCCAGGCCGGGATGCGGTGGCGCAGGGCGATCTTCTGCAGGCCGCCCACGTGGTCGGAATGCTCGTGGGTGATGAAGATCGCGTCGATGTCGTCGATCGCGAGGCCGGCCTCGCCGAGGCGGCCGGCCAGCTGGCGCGGGCCCAGTCCGCAGTCGACGAGCAGGCGCCGCACCTGCGTGCCGCAGCGCCCTTCGACGATGGTGGCGTTGCCCGAGCTGCCGCTGCCCAGGTTCTTGAAGCGCAGCACGCGGTCCGTGGCTCCTCAGCGGGCGGCAGCGCCGGTCACTTCAGGTCGTCGGCGAGCACGCGGACGATGCGGTCCGCGTTGGCCGAGCTCTCGGGTGCGCCTGCGGCATTGAGCACGGCGACCGTGCTCTTGCCGCCCTCGGTGCGCACCTGGATGCGGTACTTGACGGGCGGCGCGGCATCGGCCGAGCGGCCCAGCAGCTTGGCGAAGAAGCCGGGGTCCTTCTTCTCGGTGGGCTCGACGTAGCGCACGGAATACACGCCCTGGGCGCGGTCGCGCTCCTCGACGGTGAAGCCCGTGCGGTCGAGCGCCAGCCCGACGCGGCGCCATGCACGGTCGAAGCTCTCGTCGAGTTCCACCACGGGCGCGTTGCCAACGCGGCCGATGCGCGCGGTCGGCGGCGGCTGGATCGGGGCGGCCGCCACGGCGCGGGACTCTTCCTGGCTCACGCCGAGCTTGACCATCAGGCGGCGCAGGAATTCGGTTTCCAGTTCCGGATCGACCGGGCGGGGCTGCCAGATGGTGCTGTCCTTCTGGGAGGTGGTGTACACCTCGACCATGCCGCGGTGGCTGATGTAGATCTCGGTGGAGCCGTCGGCGCCGCGCTCCAGGCGGGTGCGGAACTTGTCACGCTCGCCGGTGGAATAGACGGAGTCGAAGATCTTGCCGATGGTGGAGCGGATGATGTCCTGCGGCAGCTTGGCGCGGTTCTCGGCCCAGTCGGTTTCCATGATGCCGAGGTTGGGCTGGTCGATCGTGAGCACGAAGCCGTTTTCGTTCCAGAAGTCGCGCACCGGCTCCCAGAGTGCATCGGCGGGGCGCTTCACCACCAGCCAGCGCTGGTTGCCGTCGCGCTCGATGCGCACGTCGCCGAGCGACTTGGCGGCGGCATTGACCGTGCCGGGCTGCCTCTGCGCCTGGCCGGCCTCGAAGGCCGCGGCCGACACCACGCCGCCCGCCACCGTGTAGCGCGAATCGCGCGACAGCTGCGTCAGGTCGGGCGGCACTTCGAGCGTCGAGCCCTTGGTGGCGCTCTTGTAGTCGATCTTGTCGTTGTCCAGGATGGACGTGGAGCAGGCGGACAAGGCCATGGCAAGGCCCAGGAGGCCCAGGCGGTTGATAGCGTTCACGCAAAAATCCTTTGAGGGGAGTCTCAGAGCAGGCCGGCGGAGCGCAGCGCGGCTTCCACCACGGATTCGCTGCCTTGGGAAAGGGGTGTCATGGGCAGGCGCATCGCGCCGCCGCACAGGCCCATGCGCTGCATGGCCCACTTCACGGGGATGGGGTTGGCCTCGACGAAGAGCTGCTTGTGGACCGGCAGCAGCCGGAACTGGATCTCCATGGCCCGGCGCACGTCGCCGGCCAGGGCGGCCACGCAGAGTTCGTGCATCAGGCGGGGCGCCACGTTGGCGGTGACGCTGATGTTGCCCTGGCCGCCGCAGAGCATGAGGGCCACGGCGGTGGGGTCGTCGCCCGAATAGACGGCGAAGCCTTCGGGCACCTCGCGGATGAGCCACTGCGCGCGCTCGATGTTGCCGGTGGCTTCCTTGATGCCGATGATGCCAGGCACCTGGGCCAGGCGCAGCACCGTGTCGTGCTGCATATCGGCGACGGAGCGGCCGGGCACGTTGTAGAGGATGGTGGGCAGGTCGCCCACGGCCTCGGCGATCGCCTTGAAGTGCAGGTACTGGCCTTCCTGCGTGGGCTTGTTGTAGTAGGGCACGACCTGCAGCTGCGTGTCGGCGCCCACCTTCTTGGCGAAGCGGGCGAGCTCGATGGCCTCGGCCGTGGAGTTGGCGCCGCAGCCGGCCATGATGGGCACGCGCTTTGCGGCCTGTTCGACGGCCACGCGGATGATCTCGCAGTGCTCCTCGACATTCACGGTGGGCGATTCGCCGGTGGTGCCCACCACGCCGATGCAGTCGGTGCCTTCTGCGACATGCCAGTCGATCAGCTTGCGCAGGGTGGGGTAGTCCACGCTGCCGTCCTCGTGCATGGGGGTGACGAGGGCGACGATGCTGCCGGTGAGGGTGGCGCTGGAAGAGGTCATGTCCACGAAGGAAAACGGTAAAAGAGCATTCTAACGAGTGTGTAACCGGCCCGGCCGGGGGGTTAACCGGAGGCGGGAGGCACGAGGGGGTGGCGGGGTGGTCCGTCGCCGGGTGCCTCCCGGACGGCCGCGAGGCGCTGCACGAACCGCTCCGGAGACGGCAGGAAGCCGTCCTCGTAGGCGATCACCCTCAGACCGGGGAAGGCCGCCAGCAGTTCCCCGGGCTCGAGCAGAAATTCCGGGCGCGACGGCCGTCCCACGGTCCCGTTGCCGCGCGCGAAGGTTTCGTACAGCAGGACGCCGCCGGGCGCGACGCTGGCCGCGAGGGCGGGCAGCAGGGGGCGCCAGAGGTAGTGGGTCACCACCACGCCATCGAAGCGGCGCCCGGTGAAGGGCCAGGGGCCCTGTTCGATGTCCGCATGGACGAGTTCTCCCAGCTGCGCCAGGGGTGCGATCGCCTCGGCGGACCGGTCCACGCCGGTCACGGCATGGCCGCGCGCATGGAACCAGCGCAGGTGCCGGCCGCTGCCGCAGGCCACGTCCAGCACGTGGCCGTGCAGCGGCACCAGGTGGGCCCAGCGCGTGATCCACCCGGACGGCGCGTCCTGGCCGTGCAGCGCGGCATGGGGTGGCGGGCCTGGTCTGTGCATCGCGGGGGTGGCGAGGGAGGGGCGTGGGAGGGGCCGCGGGCGGACGCGCCGCGGCAGGAGTTCAGAAACAGGACCAGACCTGGTCCGCCATCATTACCACGAAACCGGGCTCTGCATAGAGAGCGAAGGCGGCGGACAGCGCCACGGCGGCCGCGATGGTCCAGGGCAGCCACCGCTTCCAGCCGGGGCGCCGGGAGTTGGGGGTGGACAAAGGGGTGGACGCCATGCGCATGCCGCGCCTCAGGCGGTGGCGCCTGGCCGGGCCGGCGCGCGCGCGATCGGCGATTCGCGCACCGGCAGGTTGATGAGGCCCGCCGCTAGCCCCAAGGCGATGGCGAGGTACCAGACCACGTCGTAGCTGCCCGTGCGGTCGTAGAGGTAGCCCCCCAGCCAGACACCCAGGAAGCTGCCGATCTGGTGGCTGAAGAACACGAACCCTCCCAGCATCGAGAGGTGCTGCACGCCGAAGATCTGCGCCACCGTGGCGTTGGTGGGCGGCACGGTGGACAGCCACAGGAACCCGATCACCGCCGAGAACATATAGACCGAGACGGGGGTGAGCGGCGCGAGCAGGAACACGGTGATCGCCACCGCGCGGGCGAAATAGATGAAGGCCAGGATGTGCCGGCGCGCCATGCGCTGGCCCAGGGTGCCGGCGATGTAGGTGCCGAAGACGTTGAAGAGGCCGATCAGGGCCAGCGCGTAGCTCGCCACCTGGGGTGAGAGGCCGTGGTCCTTGAGGTAGCTGGGCATGTGCACGCCGATGAACACCACCTGGAAGCCGCAGACGAAGTACCCGGCCGTGAGCAGCAGGAAGCTGGGGTAGCGCAGCGCTTCGGACAGGGCCTCGCCCACGGTCTGGCTGCGCGGCGCGGCGGGAGCGCCTGCGGCGCGGCGGCCGAAGCCCGGCTCGCGCAGTCCGAAGGCCAGCGGCACGATGAGCAGCACCATGGCCGAGAGGGCGAGCAGCGATTCCTGCCAGCCCAGGCGGGCGATCAGCTGGCCCTCCACGGGCACCATCAGGAACTGGCCGAACGAGCCGGCGGCCGCGGCCACGCCCATGGCCCAGGATCGCTTCTCGGGCGCGATCTGGCGGCCCAGCACGCCGTAGATCACGGCGTAGGTGGTGCCCGCCTGGGCCGCGCCGATCAGCACGCCGGCCGTGAGGGCGAACAGCAGGGGCGTGGGCGACAGCGCCATGCCGGCCAGCCCGAGGGCGTAGAGCACCGCCCCCGCGATCAGCACGCGGAAGGCCCCGAAGCGGTCGGCCGCCATGCCCGCGAAGATGCCGAACAGGCCCCAGGCGAGGTTCTGCACGGCGAGCGCGAGCGCGAATGTCTGGCGGGTCCAGCCCATGTCCTGCGTGATGGGCTGCAGCCACAGGCCGAAGCCGTGGCGGATGCCCATGGAGAGCGTGACGACGGCCGCGCCGCAGGCCAGGACCTGCACCATGGAGAGCTTCGGGGTTTCGGGGGACATCCGCCCGAATGTAGCCAAAAGCGTCTGCCGGCGCTTGCCGAAGGATGCGGGTTAACCCGTGCGGCAGGCGGGTGGCTGTCTTTCCATCCAGTGCCGCCGGGCAGCCCGCACTACAATCCGCGCCCATGGCAGCCAAACCCTCCTCCGTTTCGCCCAGCGACTATTCCGAAGGTTCGATCCGCGTGCTCAAGGGCCTGGAGCCCGTGAAGCAGCGGCCGGGCATGTACACGCGCACGGACAACCCGCTGCACATCATCCAGGAAGTGCTCGACAACGCGGCCGACGAGGCCCTGGCCGGGCACGGCAAGCGCATCAAGGTCACCCTGTTCGCCGACGGCTCCGTCGGCATCGAGGACGACGGGCGCGGCATCCCGTTCGGCCTGCACCCCGAGGAAAAGGCCCCGGTGATCGAACTGGTCTTCACGCGCCTGCATGCGGGCGGCAAGTTCGACAAGGGCAAGGGCGGTGCCTACAGCTTCTCGGGCGGCCTGCACGGCGTGGGCGTCTCGGTCACCAATGCCCTGGCGCTGCGGCTGGAGGCCACGACGCACCGCGACGGGCAGATCGCACGCCTCGTGTTCGAGGGCGGCGACGTCACCGAGCCGCTGACGGCACGGCCCCTGGCCGCGGGCGAACGCCGCCAGGGCACGACGGTGCGCGTCTGGCCGGACGGCAAGTATTTCGAATCGACCGCGCTGCCGATGAACGAGCTGGTCCACCTGCTGCGCAGCAAGGCCGTGCTGATGCCGGGCGTGACCGTGTCGCTGGTCAACGAGAAGACGAAGGAGACGCAGACCTGGCAATACAAGGGCGGCCTGCGCGACTACCTGGGCCAGAGCCTGTCGGCCGACCCGGTGATCCCGCTCTTCGAGGGCGAGGGCTATGCCGACCGGCACAACGAGAGCTTCGCCGAAGGTGAGGGCGCCGCATGGTGCGTGGGCTTCACCGACGAGGGCGCGCCCGTGCGCGAGAGCTACGTCAACCTGATTCCCACCAGCGCGGGCGGCACGCACGACGCGGGCCTGCGCGACGGGCTGTTCCAGGCGGTGAAGAGCTTCATCGAGCTGCACTCGCTGCTGCCCAAGGGCGTGAAGCTGCTGCCCGAGGATGTGTTCGCGCGCGCCTCGTACGTGCTCTCGGCCAAGGTGCTGGATCCGCAGTTCCAGGGCCAGGTGAAGGAAAAACTCAATTCGCGCGATGCCGTCCGGCTGGTGTCGAGCTACGTGCGGCCCGCGCTCGAGCTGTGGCTGCACCAGCACGTGGACTATGGCAAGAAGCTCGCCGAGCTGGCCATCAAGGCCGCGCAGACGCGCCAGAAGGCCGGCCAGAAGGTCGAGAAGAAGAAGGGCTCCGGCGTGGCCGTGCTGCCCGGCAAGCTCACCGACTGCGAGAGCCGCGACCTGTCGCACAACGAGGTGTTCCTGGTGGAGGGAGACTCCGCCGGCGGCAGTGCCAAGATGGGCCGCGACAAGGAGTGCCAGGCCGTGCTGCCGCTGCGCGGCAAGGTGCTCAACACCTGGGAGGTGGACCGCGACCGGCTGTTCGCCAACACCGAGATCCACGACATCTCCGTGGCGCTGGGGGTGGATCCGCACGGCCCGAACGACACGCCGGACCTCTCCGGCCTGCGCTACGGCAAGGTCTGCATCCTGTCGGATGCCGATGTCGATGGATCCCACATCCAGGTGCTGCTGCTCACGCTGTTCTTCCGCCACTTCCCCAAGCTGATCGAGACCGGCCACATCTACGTGGCGCGCCCGCCGCTCTACCGGGTGGACGTGCCGGCGCGCGGCAAGAAGCCGGCCTCCAAGGTCTATGCACTGGACGACGGCGAGCTGGAGGCGATCCTCGACAAGTGCGCCAAGGACGGCGTGGCACGCGAGAAGTGCCAGATCAGCCGCTTCAAGGGGCTGGGCGAGATGAACGCCGAGCAGCTCTGGGAGACCACGCTCAACCCCGACACCCGCCGCCTGCTGCCCGTGCAACTGGGCGACCTGGGCTTCGCCGAGACCGAAGGCCTCATCACCAAGCTCATGGGCAAGGGCGAGGCGGCCGCGCGGCGCGAGCTGATGGAACTGCACGGCGACGCCGTGGAAGTGGACATCTGAGCCATGGCGGCGCAACGCTCCGGTGGTGATGCCGTGGCGGCATGGCTGCGGCGGCAGGCGGCTGCCGGCGCGCGCGCGGCCGCGCTGGCCCTGGCGCTCTGGCTGCCGGTGCAATCCGCCCATGCGGACCTCTGGGCCTACGTGGACGAGCGCGGCGTGACGCATTTCGCGGCCGAGCGCATCGACGAGCGCTACAGCCTGTTCTTCCGCGGCGACGTGTTCGATTCCACGAAGGACGGGCGCTCCACGGGCACGGGCCTCGTCCCGCCCGGCGTGGCGCCGGGGGCCACGCCGGAGAGTGCGCGGCGCCTGGCCTATTTCGACATCGCGCCCGAGGTCAAGCGCGTGAAGCATTTCCTGCGCGCCTCGGCGAACCGCCACGGGCTGGACTACGAACTGCTGCAGGCCGTGATCGCGACCGAATCGGGGTTCGATCCGCAGGCGGTGTCGCCGCGCGGCGCGGTGGGGCTCATGCAGGTGATGCCGGCCACGGCCGAACGCTTCGGCGTGGCGCGCGAGGCGAAGCGTTCGGTGGAACAGAAGCTCACCGACCCGGGCACGAACATCGCGGCCGGCACGCGCTACCTGCGGCACCTGATCGATCTTTTCGAGGGCCGGCTCGACCTGGCCCTGGCAGCCTACAACGCGGGCGAGGGGGCCGTGCAGCGCGCCGGCCGCCGCATTCCGGCCTACCGCGAGACACAGAACTACGTGAAGAGCGTGCTGGGGCTCTACGCCCTGCTCAAGCCCGCGGCGGCGGCCCCGGTGCCCGTGGCTACCGGCCGCGGCGCCGCGGCAGGCCGGGTGCGCATGGAACTGGCAGCACCCGTGGCCCAGGACGCGCCCTGACCTTTCGAACGACACCGCGGCGCACCGCCTGCCGCGTTCCTCTTTCCATCCTTCCCGACGCATGAGCGACAACGACCAACCCACCCTCGACTTCTCCCAGCCCGAGTCCGGCGATCACCTGGGCCTGGCCAGCTACGCGCAGCGAGCCTACCTGGAGTACGCGCTCTCCGTGGTGAAGGGCCGCGCGCTGCCGGACGTGTGCGACGGCATGAAACCGGTGCAGCGCCGCATCCTCTTCGCGATGGAGCGCATGGGCCTGGCCTATGGCGGGCCCACCCGCAACGTGCCGGCCAAGCCCGTGAAGAGCGCCCGGGTGGTCGGCGACGTGCTGGGCCGCTTCCATCCGCACGGCGACCAGTCGGCCTACGACGCGCTGGTGCGGCTGGCGCAGGATTTCAGCCAGCGCTATCCGCTCATCGACGGCCAGGGCAACTTCGGCAGCCGCGATGGCGACGGCGCCGCGGCCATGCGCTACACCGAGGCGCGGCTGACGCGCATCGCCAGCCTGCTGCTCGACGAGATCGACCAGGGCACGGTGGGTTTCGTGCCCAACTACGACGGCTCCACCGAGGAGCCGCGCCAGCTGCCCGCGCGGCTGCCGTTCGCGCTGCTCAACGGCGCGAGCGGCATCGCCGTGGGCCTGGCCACCGAGATCCCGAGCCACAACCTGCGCGAGATCGCCGACGCCTGCGTGGCGCTGGTGAAGAACCCGAAGCTCGCCGACGAGGAACTCGCCGCGATGGTGCCGGGCCCGGACTATCCTGGCGGCGGCCAGATCATCAGCAGCCCCGGCGACATCCAGGATGCCTACCGCACGGGGCGCGGCAGCCTCAAGGTGCGCGCGCGCTGGAAGATCGAGGACCTGGCGCGCGGCCAGTGGCAGATGGTGGTGACCGAGCTGCCGCCCGGCGTGTCCGCGCAGAAGGTGCTGGAAGAAATCGAGGAACTCACCAACCCCAAGGTGAAGGCCGGCAAGAAGGCGCTTTCGCAGGAGCAGACGCAGCTCAAGGCCACGGTGCTGGGCGTGCTGGACGTGGTACGCGACGAGTCGAGCAAGGACGCGCCCGTACGCATCGTGTTCGAGCCCAAGACGGGCAAGGTGCCGCAGCAGGAGCTGATCACCACGCTGCTGGCGCACACCAGCCTGGAAACCTCCGCGCCCATCAACCTGACCATGGTGGGCCTGGACGGCAAGCCCGTGCAGAAGTCGCTGCGGCGCATGCTGGAGGAATGGATCGCCTTCCGCCAGCAGACCATCACCCGGCGCAGCCAGCACCGCCTCGCCAAGGTGCTGGACCGCATCCACATCCTCGAGGGGCGGCAGACCGTGCTGCTCAACATCGACGAGGTGATCGCGATCATCCGCACGGCCGACGAGCCCAAGGCGGCGCTGATCGAGCGCTTCCGCCTGTCGGACCGGCAGGCCGAGGACATCCTGGAAATCCGGCTGCGCCAGCTCGCGCGGCTGGAAGCGATCAAGATCGAGCAGGAACTCAAGGAACTGCGCGAAGAGCAGGGCAAGCTCGAGGACATCCTCGCCAACCCCGCATCGCTGCGCCGCCTGATGGTCAAGGAAATCGAGGCGGACGCGAAGCAGTTCGCGGACGCGCGCCGCACGCTCATCCAGGCCGACAAGCGCGCCACGGCCGAGGTGAAGGTGGTCGACGAGCCCGTGACGGTGGTCGTCTCGCAGAAGGGCTGGGTGCGTGCGCGCCAGGGCCACGGCCACGATGCCGGCACCTTCGCCTTCAAGTCCGGCGACGCGCTCTATGGCACCTTCGAGTGCCGCACCGTCGATACGCTCATCGCCTTCGGCAGCAACGGCCGCGTGTATTCCGTGGCCGTCTCGCAATTGCCCGGCGCGCGCGGCGATGGCCAGCCCATCACCACGCTGATCGAGCTGGAGGCCGGCACGCAGCCGGTGCACTATTTCGCGGGCCCCGCGAACGCGGCGCTGCTGCTCGCGGGTTCGGGCGGCTACGGCTTCATCGCCGCCGTGGAGCACATGACCGCGCGCAACCGCGGCGGCAAGGCCTTCGTCTCGCTGGGCGAGGGCGAGCAGCTCTGCCGGCCGTCGCACGCGGCGTTCACCAGCGGCAGCCAGGCGCTCGTTCCCGCGACCCATGTGTGCTGCGCCTCGGCGGGCGGGCGCATCCTGACGTTCGAGATCACCGAGCTCAAGCAGATGGCCAACGGCGGCCGCGGCCTGATGCTCATCGACCTCGAGCCCAAGGACACGCTGGCAGGCGCGGCGGCCTACACGCGCAGCGTGCGCATCGCGGGCGTGGGCCGCGGCGGCAAGGAGCGCGACGAGACACTGGAAATCCGCAGCCTGAACAATGCGCGCTTCCCACGCGGGCGCAAGGGCAAGGCGGCGGACCTGGGCTTCAAGCCGAACGCCGTGCTGCGCGTCGAGTAAAGCCTCGCGAACACCGCTTTTCCGGAGGGCCGCCAGGGCATGGCGGCCCTTTTTTGTTGCGCCGCCGCATCGCGGCAGGAATATGGTGTTAATGCGAGTGGTGTTTCTGCTTGTATCAATGCACTATCTGCCCGCACGGCCACCGGAGGCGGCGGCTGCGGGGCCGTGCGTTGCCTTGATGCGCGCCAGGAGCACCCTTACCGTGAAAGATCTGAAAATATCCACCCGCCTCGCGCTGGGATTCGCGCTCATCCTGCTCGTCATGTTCCTCATGAACATGCTGGGCCTGACCAATATGGGGGAGATGGTCCGCTCCGTGAAGGGCGTCGGATCGGAAGCCCTCTTCAAGGAGCGCCTGATCAGCGACTGGGCACGCAACATCCACACGAGCGTGCAGCGGACCAAGGCCGTGGCGTTGAGTGCGGATTCGGCACTCAGCGAGAGGTTCGCGGAAGAGGCGGCCGCCTCTTCGCGCCAGTCGGGTGACATGCTCAAGCGCATCGATGCGCTGGCGCAGACCGACCAGGAAAAGGCTCTGATGGCCGACATCCAGAAAACGCGCGTGGCCTATCTCGCGTCCCGCGATGCCCTCTACAAGGCCAAGCGCGAGGGGCGGCTGGACGAGGCGCAGCGCCTGTTCACGCAGGAGTTCCAGCCCCTGACCGTGCAGTACCTCAAGAGCGTGCAGCAACTCCTGGACCTGCAGCGCGCGAACATCGATGCGGCCCTGGGGAAGGTGGAATCCGGCTACGCGGAGACCCGCATCGCCGTGGCGATCGCCACCGTGCTGGCCCTGATCCTGGGCGCGGGCCTGGGCTGGTGGATCACGCGCGGCATCACGCGCCCGCTCGGCGAGGCGGTGCGTGTCGCGCGCGCCGTGGCGGACAACGACCTCACCAGCCATATCACCACGGGCGGGCGCGACGAGACCGGGCAGATGCTGGATGCCCTGCGCCAGATGAACGACAACCTCGCCCAGGTCACGGGCCGCGTGCGCCAGGGGGCCGACAGCATCGCCGTTGCCGCGCGCGAAATCGATGCGGGCAACCAGGACCTTTCGGCGCGCACCGAGCGGCAGGCGAGCGCCCTGCAGCAGACGGCCGCCTCCATCGAACAACTCACCAGCGCCGTGCGGCAGAACGCCGACAGCGCCCGGCAGGCCAACCAGCTCGCGGCCCATGCCTCGCAGGTGGCGGGCGAGGGCGGGCAGGTGGTGGCCGGCGTGGTGCAGACCATGGGTGCCATCGATGCTTCCTCGCGCCGCATCGCCGACATCATCGGCGTGATCGACGGCATTGCCTTCCAGACGAACATTCTCGCGCTGAATGCGGCCGTGGAGGCCGCGCGGGCCGGCGAGCAGGGCCGCGGTTTCGCGGTCGTGGCCGGCGAAGTGCGCGCGCTCGCGGGGCGCAGCGCCGAAGCCGCCAAGGACATCAAGGCGCTGATCGGTGATTCCGTGGCCAAGGTGGACGAGGGCTCCCAGCAGGTCGCGCAGGCCGGACGCACCATGGAGTCCGTGGTGGACAGCATCCGGCGCGTGGCCGACATCATGGGCGAGATCAGCGCCGCGAGCGCGGAGCAGAGCACGGGTATCGAGCAGGTGAGCCAGGCCATCGGGCAGATGGACCAGGTGACGCAGCAGAACGCCGCACTGGTCGAGGAGGCCGCGGCCGCCACCGGCTCGCTCAAGACGCAGGCGGCCATGCTGGCCGAGGTGGTGGCGGCATTCCGCCTGCGGGACGGCAGCGTGACCGGGATTCCCTCCGCCTCCGTGCCCGTTCCGCCACCTGCCGCCAGGGCGGTGCCGGCGCCCGTTTTCCCTCCGGCCGCAGCGCAGGCATCCCCGCGCCCTGCCGTCGCGGCACCTGCCCGGCCGCGCACGCCGGCTGTCGCCAGGCCGGCGGCCGGCAAGGCGCCCGCACTGTCCGGTGGCCGCCCGGCACCTGCGGCATCCGCGGCGCAGGCACCCGCGCCGCAGCCTCCTGCGCCGCAGCCTCCTGCGCCGCCGCGCAAGGCCAGCCAGAGCGACGACGACTGGGAAACCTTCTAAGAGCGGCTAACACGACCCTTCTGGCGTCGTTGCCGCATCTTTTCGTACTACCCGTACTGCCTGCGATACGGCGCCTGGCCAGAACCGCTTCGCTGGGTCGTGTTAGCTGCTCTAAGCCTGGCGGGTGGTTCCACCCGGCTCTGGTGTAAACACCGAGCGCCCCGGACGCCGCTTCATGCACGATGGCTTCAGCCGACGAGGGTGGGCGCGGCCCGCCCGGCATGACAAAGGAGTCCGCCATGCAACGATCACTGCGGGTCGTCCACAAGCTCTGGATCGCCGTCGCCCTGCTGGTGGCCATGCTGTCCGCGGTGCTCGGCGTGGCCGGTGCGCGCTACCAGCGCGAGCAGGCCCTGGCCGAGGCCGCGCGCGACGAGATGGAGCAGCGCACCCAGGCGGCCCTGCGCTGGGCCGGGCTGACGGAAACCAACGCGGCCCGCACCCTGGCGGTGGCGCTCACCGCCGATTCCCTGCTGGAGGCGCAGTTCAAGGAGCCGGTCGCCGCCACGTCCGCACGCATTTCGGAGACCCAGAAGATGCTCGCCGGCATGGACCTTTCCGCACAGGACAGGGCGCAGATGGCGAAGATCGCCGCGGCGCGCCAGGCCACGCTGGACCTGCGTGGCGAGGCCGGCATGCTGTCGGCCGCCGGCCAGCGTGACGAGGCCCGCGCGCTGGTGCTGCAGCGCTACCAGCCTGCCGTGGCGGCCTACCTGCAGCTCCTGCGGGACTTCGCGCAGTCGCAGGCCGATGCCGCCGATGCGCTGCGCGACCGGACGGCCGCATCGCTGCAGCGCATCCTGCTGGGCGCGGCCGCGGGGATGGCGCTGCTGTTCGCGGGGATCGTGGCGGGCAGCGTGGTGCTGATCCGCGGCATCCAGAAGCCGCTGGCTGAGGCCAATGCCGTGGCGGCGCGCATTGCCGAGGGGGACCTGGCCTCGCCCGTGCCGCAGGGCCGCGGCGACGAATTCGGCGAGCTGCTGCGATCGCTCGGCGCCATGGGCGAATCGCTGTCGGGCGTGGTGCGGCAGGTGCGCCAGAGCACCGACAGCATCGCCATCGCCAGCGCCGAGATCGCCACGGGCAACCACGACCTGTCCGTGCGCACCGAGCAGGCCTCCAGCAGCCTGCAGGAAACGGCAGCCGCCATGGAACAGTTCACCAGCACCCTGCAGCAGAGCGCGGGCAGCGCGCAGCAGGCCAGCGGGCTGGCGGCCAGTGCCCGCAGTGTGGCGCAGCGCGGTGGCGACGTGGTCACCCAGGTGGTTTCCACGATGGATGACATCCACCAGAGCAGCCGCCGCATCGCGGACATCATCGGCGTGATCGACGGCATCGCCTTCCAGACCAACATCCTGGCCCTGAACGCTGCCGTGGAGGCGGCTCGGGCGGGCGAGCAGGGCCGGGGCTTCGCCGTGGTCGCGGGCGAGGTGCGCAGCCTGGCACAGCGCAGCGCCACCGCCGCGCGCGAGATCAGGCAGTTGATCGGTACCTCGGTGGAGCGGGTGGAGGCCGGCAGCCGGCTGGTGCAGGATGCCGGCGCCACCATGCAGGACATCGTGCGCTCGGTGCAGCTCGTGAACGACATGATCGGAGAGATCACCGCCGCGGCCTCCGAGCAGAGCGCCGGCATCGGGCAGGTGAACGAATCCGTGGGGCGGCTGGACCAGATGACGCAGCAGAACGCCGCGCTGGTGGAAGAAAGCGCGGCCGCGGCCCAGAGCCTGCGCGAGCAGGCGGAGCAGCTGGCGCGCACGGTGTCGGTGTTCAAGCTGCGCGCCCTGCCGGGCGCTGCCGGCGCGGCACTGCCGCAGCCCGTGCGGGGTGGGGCGCGCAGGCTGGCGGCCTGATCCCGGGCGGGAACCGGGATCAGGACTCAGGTCTGCGCCGGAGGGCCCACCGCCTCGGCGGCGAAACGCTGCGACGGCTGCGCGATCTGCTCGCGGCAGGCCACCAGGGGCAGGTCGCGCTGGCCCGGCGCGGTGCGCGACACCAGCGCGTACAGGCTGCTGACCGCGCTCGATACCGCGTCCGGCGTGGACGCGCCGCGCAGCAGGTGGCCCAGCAGCACGGCCGAGAACACGTCGCCCATGCCGTTGGGCAGGGGCTGCAGGTCGATGAACGGCGTACGCACCAGCCAGGCGGCCTCCGCCGTCACGGCCAGCGTGGCCAGCCGGTCGTCCGGCAGGTCCGGCGTGCGCAGGCTGGTCACCACGATGAGCGAGGGGCCCGTGCCGGCCGCATCGCCCAGCAGCGCACGCGCGGCGGCCACCGATTCGTCCACCGAGCCCAGCGGGGCGCCGTGCAGCAGTTCGAACTCGTACTGGTTGGGCGTGATGATGCTGGCCTGCGCCAGCGCGCGGCGGCGCAGGAATTCCGGGATGCCCGGGCGCACGAACACGCCCCGGCCCACATCGCCCATCACCGGGTCGCACAGGTAGCGCAGGCCCGGGCGCACGGCCCGGATCTCCTGCACCGCGGCCAGGATGGCTTCGCCCACGCCGGCATCGCCCAGGTAGCCCGAGAGCACCGCCGTGCAGCGCGCCAGCACGCCCCGCGCGCGCAGGCCGTCGAGCACGTCGGCGATGTGCGCGGGCGGGAAGACCTGCCCCTTGAACTCGCCGTAGCCCGTGTGGTTGGAGAACTGCACCGTGTGCACAGCCACCGGCTGGATGCCCAGCAGCTGCAGCGGCAGCATGGCCGCGTCGTTGCCCACGTGCCCGAAGGCGACGTGCGACTGGATGGAGAGCACCAGCGGAGGCTCCCCGGACGGCGGGCCGGCGGAAGGGGCTGCGGTGGCGCTCACGGCATCCACGGCGCTCAGGCCAGCTCGGCGATCAGTTCGATTTCCACGCAGGCGCCCATGGGGATCTGCGCCACGCCGAAGGCACTGCGCGCGTGCTTGCCCTTGTCGCCGAACACTTCGCCCAGCAGTTCGCTGGCGCCGTTGGTCACCAGGTGCTGCTCGGTGAAGTCGCCGGTGGAGTTCACCAGGCTCATCACCTTCACGATGCGCTGCACGCGGTTCAGGTCGCCGCCCGTGGCCGCATGCAGCGTGCCCAGCAGGTCGATCGCCACGGCGCGCGCCGCGGCCTTGCCGTCTTCCGTCGAGACATCGCGGCCGAGCTGGCCGACCCACGGCTTGCCGTCCTTGCGCGCGATGTGGCCGCTCAGGAAGACGAGGTTGCCCGTCTGCACGTAGGGCACATAGGCCGCGGCCGGCGTGGCGACGGGCGGGAGCGTGATGTTCAGGGCAGAGAGTTTGTCGTAGATGCTCATGGTGATGGGGAAGCGGGTTGAGAAGGAAAAAGGGGCACCGGCTGTGCGCGGGCCGGTCGGTGGAGCGCAGCCAGGGCCTGCGGCGGAGGGAATGGTACAGCGCTCCGGCGGCTCCCTTCAGGGCTGCCCGTCGAAGCTCTCCACCCCGTCGGGAGATGGCACCCAGGCCAGGCGCCGCCGGGTCCAGATCTGCCTTTTCGGGGCGCCCAGAGCGTGCCGCTGGCGGATCGCGCCGATCCGCAGCGAATAGGCCGTGGGGTTTTCTTCCGCGCAGGCGTACAGCGGCGTGCCGCAGTGTTCGCAGAACGCGAGCAGGCGCCTGGCCCCGCTGTCGGCGGTCTTCACGTAGGTGCGCGGCGTGCCCCGCGTCAGCCGGAAACCGGAGGCCGGCGCGGGAATGTTGGCGCGGAACGCGGAGCCTGAGTGGGTCTGGCAGTCGTTGCAGTGGCAGACCGTCATGCTGCCCGGCTGGACCTCGGCTTCGTAGGCCACCGCGCCGCAGTGGCATTGGCCTTCAATCTTCACGGAGATTCTCCTGGGGTGGCGGGAGGCGGGATGCCTCCCCACGGGCCATTCTGCGCCGGGTGGGAAAGCGGCTTCCGGGGTGCCCTGATAGACTGGCGGCGACACGTTTTCCACATCTCCCATGTCCTCCCCTACCCAGCGAACCATTCCGACCGAGCGAGGAATGCAGATCGCCGAGCGGCGCATTCCCGAGATGGCCTCCAAGGCGGGCCATGAGGCCTACCGGGCCGCGCTCAGGGCGACGGGAGCGGCCACCGTGAAGACCGCTTCCGGCCAGGTCGTCGAGCGCCGGAGCGATGGCAGCGTCACCGTCATCAAAGACCTGCCGGTAGGCAAGCGCGTCAAGCCCGGCACGGTGCTGAAGCGTGTCTCACGGGGCAGCTGACGCCCGGTTGCCGGCCAGGCCTGCCCTGGCACAGCCGCGCCTGCGCGTCCTCGCAGGGCCGAACGGATCCGGCAAGAGCACTCTGCAGTCCGAACTCAAGCCCCAGTGGATCGGCGCCTTCGTGAACGCTGACGAGATCGAGAAGACGCTTCGTTCTTCCGGCGGCTGCCTGGGGCTGCAGGAGCTCGGCGTGACGGGTGAGGCCCCAGCGGTGCTGGAGCGGATCCGCGGCAGCTTCCAGACGTTCGGCCTGGGACGGCGCCTGGACATGCCGGCCCTGCTGGCCGGCATCACGCTGGACAGTGAACTGACCCTCCGGGTGCCCGGGCCCTGGGACTCCTACCTGGCCGCCACGCTGGCCGAAGCCGTGCGCCGGGAGCTGCGGGACGAAGGCCGCACCTTCACGTTCGAGACCGTCATGTCCCACCGCTCGAAGATCGACTTCATGCGGGACACCCGCGAGCGGGGCTACCGGGTCTATCTGTACTTCGTGGCGACCGATGACCCCGCCATCAACATCGACCGGGTGCGGCGGCGCGTGCTGCAGGGCGGCCATCCGGTGCCCGACGACAAGGTGATCGACCGTTACCACAAGTCCATCGCGCTGATGACCGAGGCCTGCGAGGTGGCGCACCGTGCCTACATCTTCGACAACTCGGGCACCAGGCACAAGCTGCTCGCCGAGGTGACGGACTTCGACACCCTCCGGCTGGAGTCCAGCGTGCTCAACCCGTGGTTTCTGGGGACCGGGCTGTGGAGGGCGTTTTCCTGAGACACAACGGTGGCGTGCGGCGAAACTGTTGGTGTCGTCAACTTGCCAGGCAGAGCGTTCCTTCATGAAATCCTCAGCGTCATCAACGATGGGGAGATAGAGCATGCGGTGCTGGCGGCTCCCCGGACGGTGCGTTTCACCTTCTTCGATGACGGTCGCCCGTGGAGCGTCGAGGTTGCCCGGACGCCCCGTAGGCGATGGCGTGGACCTCCGTATCCTGCGCGGCGCAGGGCGCGGTGGTGGCGGCCGGGGTGGCTGCTGATCGCAGAGCAATAGCGGATCCTGCAGCGCGGCACCCTTGCTTCACGGATCGGCATGCCTTGCATGCCTTTTTCTCGCGGTCTGCGGCCTGTCGCCAGCCCTAGCATCAGGGCCCCATGAGCCGGCCCGCTTCCTCCGCCACGCCGCCCGTCCCTCCCTCTCTTTCCGCCCCGCCATCCAGCCCTCCCATCATCGAGGCCGGTGGCTGGCTCTGGCCTGCCCTGCTGCTGGGCAGCATTGCCGGTGCGTTGCTGCAGCTCATGCAGCCTGCGCTCTGGCCGGTGCGCGTGTATGCGGCATTGCTGCTGGCGGGCGTGGCCGCGTGGGTGCTGGCCCGGCGCCTGGGCCGGCGGCGGCGCCCGGTGGCCCGCGCATTGCCGGTTTCCGCTCCACGATGTCTGGCCTTCTGTGCCACGGCGCTGGCGGCGTTCGCGGTCTGCGGCCTGCGTGCGGGAGCCTGTCTGTCGGATGCGCTGGACCCGGCCCTGGAGGGGCGCGACCTGCGCATCGTCGCCGTGGTGGCGGCGATGCCGCAACCCACCGACGCGGGCGTGCGCCTGCGGCTGGAGGTGGAGTCGGCCTGGTTCACGGGGCAGGGTGGCGGCCGGCCGCGCTCCGGGGGACCTCGCCCGCAGCGCAGCGGACGGAAGGACCGTGCGGAGGCGGAGGGCGGTGCCGGCGTACGCCATGCGCCCGGCCGGCCCGTGCGGCTGCCTCCGCTGGTCGATGTGTCGTGGCCTTCCGGGGCGCCCTGGTTCGCGCGCCATGCGGACGGCTCCCGGACGAAGGCCCGGGCCGCAACTGCGGCCGCGGGCACGCCGGACGCGGCACCGGCCCCGCCTTCGTCCTCTCCGGCACCTGCCCCTGCGCCCGTGCCCGCCGTCCACGTGGGCGAGCGGTGGGAGATGACGGTGCGCCTCAACGCCCCGCACGGCCTGCGCAATCCGGGTGGCTTCGATGCCGAGCTTTGGCTGTGGGAGCAGGGCGTGCAGGCCACGGGCTCCGTGCAGGCGGGCGCCCGCGCCGAGCGGCCGGTCTTGCTGGAGGCCGCGCCCTGGTGGCGGCACCCGGTGGAGCAGGCGCGTCAGCGGGTGCGCGATGCCATCCTCGCCCGGCTGGCGCCGCCGCAGGTGAGCGGAGCGGACACCGATCCGCAGGACCTGGCCCGGCGGCGTGCCGCGGGCGTGGTGGCGGCCCTGGTGACGGGCGACCAGCGTGCGATCGACCGGGCCGACTGGGATGTGTTCCGCGCGACGGGCGTGGCGCACCTGGTGAGCATTTCCGGGCTCCATATCACCCTGTTCGCCTGGGTGGCCGCGGCGGTGGTGGGCCGGCTGTGGCGGCGCTCGGTGCTGCTGTGCCTGGCCGTGCCGGCGCCCTGGGCAGGGCTGGTGGGCGGAGTGCTGCTGGCGGCGGCGTATGCGCTGTTCAGCGGCTGGGCGGTGCCGGCGCAGCGCACGGTGTGCATGCTGGCGGTGGTGGGCGCGCTGCGGCTCTCGGGGCGGCGCTGGCCCTGGCCGCAGGTCTGGCTGCTGGCCTGCGCAGCGGTGGTGGCCGCCGATCCGTGGGCACTGCTGCAGGCGGGCTTCTGGCTCAGCTTCGTGGCGGTGGGCGTGCTGTTCGCGTCCGACGCGGCCACGCCGCCCGAGGTGATGCCGGCCTCCCGCGCAGCCGGTCGCCTGCGCGCACGCTTGCTGGCGCTGCTGCGCGAGCAGTGGGTGGTGACGCTGGCGCTGACGCCGCTCACGGTGCTGCTGTTCGGGCAGATATCGCTGGTGGGCTTCGTGGCGAACCTGGCGGCGATCCCGTGGATGACGCTGGTCGTCACGCCGCTGGCGCTGCTGGGCGTGCTGTGGGCGCCGCTGTGGTCTGCGGCGGCGGCCTGCCTGCGGCCGTTCGCGGAAGGGCTGCAGTGGCTGGCGGCCTGGCCCTGGGCCACGCTGTCGCTGCCGGCGGCGCCGCTGTGGGCAGGCGTGGCCGGCATGGCGGGCGGCGTGCTGCTGGTGATGCGCCTGCCCTGGGCGCTGCGCCTGATGGGCCTGCCGCTGTTGCTGCCCGTGCTGTGGTGGCACCCGGCGCGGCCCGCGGCGGGCCAGTTCGAACTGCTGGCTCCCGATGTGGGCCAGGGCAGCGCAGTGCTGGTGCGCACGGCCGGCCATGCGCTGCTCTACGACGCGGGGCCGCGCTACGGCCCGCAGAGCGATGCCGGCGACCGGGTGCTGGTGCCGCTGCTGCGCGCGGGCGGCGAGCGGCTGGACCGGGTGGTGCTCAGCCACCGCGATACCGACCACACGGGCGGTGCCGCAGCGGTGCTGGCCGCGCACCCGGGCGCGGACCTGTGGGGATCGCTGGAACCCGGCCATCCGCTGGAGGCGCAGGGTGCGCGCGCCATCACCCGCTGCGAGGCGGGCCGGCAGTGGACCTGGGACGGGGTGCGCTTCGAGGTGCTCCATCCATCGCCGGGCGCACTGGAAGGCGGCGGGGCGGGAACGGCCGTATCGGGCCCCTCGGCCGGCCGGGAGGACCGGACCAATGCGGTGAGCTGCGTGCTGCGCATTTCGGCGCCCGGCGCGTCGGCCCTGCTGGCCGGCGACATCGGCCGTGCGCAAGAGGCTGCCCTGGCCGCGCGCGGCGCACTGCTGCCGGCCGACGTGCTGCTGGTGCCCCACCACGGCAGCCGCACGTCCTCCAGCCCGGTGCTGCTGGACGCCGTGCGGCCGCGCACCGCCGTGGTGCAGGCGGGCCACGGCAACCGCTACGGACACCCGGCGCCGGATGTGCTGGGGCGCTACGCGGAGCGCGGGGCGCAACTGGTGGATTCGCCCGCCTGCGGCGCGTGGTCCTGGCAGTCCGCGCGGCCGCTGCGCTGGCGCTGCGAACGCGATGCCGCGCGGCGCTACTGGCACCATGCGCCGCCTTCCGCGGCTTCCGCGGCCTCGGCTGCAGCCGCCGCGGAGGCGGCGGATCCGTTCTGACCGCGGAATCCGGCCACGCCCCGCCTCCTGTGGGCGCCTCCAGCGGACGAGCAGGCTTGCAACTTGCTATGCTGGCTGCAGGAGGCACCACTGATGCAGAAGTTCGACGAGATGTACGAGATGCTGCCCTTCGATGGCAGCGATGTGCGCCCCCACTACCAGCGCTACGGCCAGTGGCTGTCGCGCCAGCCGGCCGAGGCGATGCAGGCGCGCCGCGCCGAGGCCGAGATGATCTTCCGCCGCGTGGGCATCACCTTCGCGGTCTATGGCGCCAAGGACGAGGACGGGGCCGGCACCGAGCGGCTCATCCCCTTCGACCTGATCCCCCGCATCATTCCCGCCCACGAGTGGGCGCGCATGCAGCAGGGACTCGTGCAGCGGGTGACGGCGCTCAACCGCTTCATCCACGACATCTACCATGGGCAGGACATCCTGCGCGCCGGCATCGTGCCGTCCGACCTGATCGTGGGCAATGCGCAGTTCCGCCCCGAGATGGTCGGCGTGGACGTGCCGCGCGACGTGTATGCCCACATCGCCGGCATCGACATAGTGCGCGCGCCGGACGGTCAGGGCAACGGCATCTACTACGTGCTGGAGGACAACCTGCGCGTGCCCTCGGGCGTGTCGTACATGCTGGAGAACCGCAAGATGATGATGCGGCTCTTCCCCGAGCTGTTCCGCAGCCACCGCGTGGCGCCCGTGGCCCACTACCCCGACCTGCTGCTCGACACGCTGCGCGCCAGCGCGCCGGCCGGCGCGGCCGAGCCCACGGTGGTGGTGCTCACCCCGGGCATGTACAACAGTGCGTACTTCGAGCATGCCTTCCTCGCGCAGCAGATGGGCGTGGAGCTGGTGGAGGGGCAGGACCTGGTCGTCAAGGACAACTTCGTCTACATGCGCACCACCCGCGGGCTGCAGCGCGTGGATGTGATCTACCGCCGCGTGGACGACGACTTCCTCGACCCACAGGTGTTCCGGCCGACCTCCACCCTGGGTTGCGCCGGCCTCATGGCCGCGTACCGCGCGGGCAACGTGGCGATCTGCAACGCCGTGGGCACGGGCATCGCGGACGACAAGTCCGTCTATCCGTACGTGCCGGAGATGATCCGCTTCTACCTGGGCGAAGAGCCCATCCTGGCGAACGTGCCCACCTGGATGTGCCGCAAGCAGGACGACCTGCAGTACGTGCTGGACCACCTGCACGAGCTGGTGGTGAAGGAAGTGCACGGTGCGGGCGGCTACGGCATGCTGATCGGCCCCGCCGCGACCAGGGCGGAGATCGAGGAGTTCCGCGGCGCGCTGCTGGCCAACCCGGCGGGCTACATCGCCCAGCCCACGCTGTCGCTCTCCAGTTGCCCCACCTACGTGGAATCGGGCATCGCCCCGCGCCACATCGACCTGCGGCCCTTCGTGCTCTCGGGCCAGAAGGTGCAGATGGTGGCTGGCGGCCTCACGCGCGTGGCGCTGAAGGAGGGCTCGCTGGTCGTCAATTCGTCGCAGGGCGGCGGCACCAAGGACACCTGGGTGCTGGGCGACGGCGAAGGCAACGGCGCACCCGCCACGGGACAGTCGCAGTCCATGGGCGCCATGACCCAGACCCTGGGTGCCCCGGGCGCCATGGCCATGTCGCAGTCGATGGGAGGGAAGTGAGATGCTGAGCCGTACTGCCGATCATCTGTTCTGGATGTCCCGCTACACCGAGCGGGCAGAAAACACCGCGCGGATGCTCAACGTGAGCTACGAGACCTCGCTGCTGCCGCAATCGGCCGACGTGGCGCAGGAGAGCTGGCTGGGGCTGCTGTCGATCAGCGAGCTGATCCCGGCCTACACCGCCCGCCATGGCGAGGTCACGCGCGAAGGAGTGCTGGAGTTCATGGTGCGCAACGGGAACAACCCGTCGTCCATCCTCTCGTGCCTGCGCGCGGCCCGCGAGAACGCGCGCGCGGTGCGCGGCGCGCTGACCACCGAGATCTGGGAGACGCAGAACCAGACCTGGCTGGAGCTGCACCGGCAGCTGCAAGGCCGGGATTTCGAGCGCGACCCGGGGGCGTTCTTCGAGTGGGTGAAGTACCGCTCGCACCTTTCGCGGGGCGTGACGCTGGGCACCATGCTGCAGGACGAGGCCTTCCATTTCCTGCGCCTGGGCACCTTCCTGGAGCGGTCCGACAACACGGCGCGGCTGCTGGACGTGAAGTTCCATGCCGTGCAGAGCGACTTCCACGGCTCGGCGATGCGCGAGCGCGGCCGGGCGTCGCCGCAGGAGTTCGACTTCTACCACTGGAGCGCGATCCTGCGCAGCGTGTCGGCGTTCGAGGTGTACCGCAAGGTGTACCGCGACGTGATCACGCCCGAGCGCGTGGCCGACCTGCTCATGCTACGGGCCGACATGCCGCGCTCGCTGCACGCCAGCCTGCGCGAGGTGGCGGACAACCTCGCCGTGGTCGCCAACGACCAGTCGGCGGAAACGCAGCGCAAGGCCGGGCGCCTGCTGGCGGACCTGCGCTACGGCCGCATCGACGAGATCCTGGCCACCGGACTGCATGCCTACCTCACGCAGTTCCTGGACCGCGTGAACGACCTGGGCGCGGGCATCAGCCGGGATTTCCTGGTGCCGGTGCCGGCCTGAAGCGGCCCGCCGGCCTGGCCTGCGCGCGACGCATCGTGCGATGCGGGGCGGCAGGCGGGGCCGGGTCAACGGGGCTGCGCCGCGTCTCCCGAGGCGAGCACGCGCTGCTGCACGCATTCGGGAACGCTGCGGTCGATGGGGCGGCCCTCGACGCCATAGCCCTGCAGCGCCATGGAATCCAGCTCGCCGGAGGCCCGGGCGCAGGCCAGTTCCGCGACCACTTCGGCACGCGTGCGGCCCTGCTGCCCGGCCGGTGCACCCGTGCCGGCCTGGCTGGTGGCACCTGCGCCCTCGGGCGTGGTGGCGGCGGGCTGCGCGATGGCGAACGTGGCGGCCAGCAGTGCGCCGGCGCAGAAGGCGGTGGTGCGCAGCAGCGTGCGCGCGGGAAGATGAAGGGTGTAGGCCATGGTTCGGGCTCCTGCGGAGAATGCGACGTGCTCTCCATGCCTTCACTGTGCGCGACCGCCTTCGCCCGGGCCAGGGGAACGCGACGGAACGCCGTTGCCGCGGCGTGAAGGGCCCGGATGGCGGAGCCGGAGGTGATGGCGCTGCATGCCTTCGGCCCCCACTGCAGGCACTGCCGCCGCGAAGGGGAATTTTCATAAATTTTGTTTACCGGCAATATGAATGGCGGCCGGCTGCGTTGGCGCTGCAGCCTGATAGATTGCGGGGCTGCTCAAATCGTTATTCTTGAAATGGAAATGGTCTGCCAATGAACGAGAGGCTGAAAAACGATGGTCGCCATGGCGTGTCTTCGGATCTGGGATATATCGTCGATGAATATCTTTGTGAATATCCGTCGGAATCCGGCGCGCTCATCCCGCTGACGGAGCAATTGGGCAGGGGCGGGGACATCACCCGGCGCAGCGCATCGCCCGGCCACGTGACCGCCAGTGGCATCGTCCTCTCGCGCGGCGCCGTGCTGCTCGTGTTCCACCCTTACCTGAAGCGGTGGCTGCAGCCCGGCGGCCATGTCGAATCCTCCGAGGCACCCCTCGACGCCGCCATCCGGGAAGTCCGGGAAGAAACGGGCATCGCCACCCTGGCCCACCCATGGCATTTCAAGGCGGGAATTCCGCTGGATATCGATATCCATGCCATTCCCGAAAATCCTGCCAAGGGAGAACCGTCGCACATGCATTTCGATTTCCGGTACCTGCTGGTGAGGGATGAATCGCAACCGATTCTCCGCAGCGCGGAAAATCACCAGTGTCAGTGGACGGACATTTCCGCGGTGTCCGTCGGAAGCCTGTCCCGTATCGGGCAGAAGATGTCCCGCCATGGCCTGTCCGCCTGAGCCGCCATGGATTCCAAGGCATTCTTCCAGGCGGTCCTGGACAGCAGCATCCCCCGCCGGGCGGGCAGGCTGGTCCTCGTGACCCACATCGTTCCCGGGAGCGAGAACTTCGTCCTCGGCATCCACGAGCGCCTGCCCCTGGCGGCGGTCATTCCCAAGCCCAGTTCGCTGCATGGGCCCACCTGCCGCGTGATCGAGGAGCACGTGCCGGTGATCCACTACACGCGGGACAGGATCCAGCAGAACGCTCTCGGCTTCATTGCGCACCTGCGCAGCCTGATCGGGGAAGAGCCCTTCGCGGCCATCGATACCGGGGGCTATTTCTCGAACATCCTGGCCGCCCTGAAAAAGGCGTTTCCGTCGCAGCTGGTCGGCATCGTCGAGGACACCGAGAACGGGCACCAGAAGTACGACGCTGCACTGCGCAGCATCCGGGCGGGCGGGGGCGCCATGTTCCCCTGTCCCGTCATGTCCGTGGCCAGGAGCAAGCTCAAGGAGCCGGAGGATTTCCTGGTGGGCCAGGCCATCACGTTCTCCGCCGAGGCCCTGCTGCGGGAGCTGGGGAACATCCTGACCGGCCGCAGGGCGCTGGTACTGGGCTACGGGAAGATCGGATCGAGCATTGCCCGGCACCTGCATGCCAAGGGCGTCCGCGTCGATGTGTACGACACGAACCCGATCCGCCAGGTGCTGGCGTTGGCGCACGGGTACCACACCGGGCCGAAGCACGAACTCTTGAGGTCGTCGGAACTCGTTTTCTGCGCGACCGGCAACCGGTCCATCGGGACGTCCGACCTGGGCGCCATCCGGCGCAATGCCTACATCTTCACGGCCACGTCGGCCGACGACGAGATCGAGAACCACCAGGACATGATCGCCAGCGCGAGCCCCGGCGGGCACCGGCACGTGCTGCAGGTGAATGCGCAGGGCAACCGGTTCTTCCTCTGCAACGAGGGCAAGTCGGCCAACTTCATGCACGGAGGCGTGGTCGGGCCCTTCATCGACCTCGTGCAGGCCGAACTGCTTTTCGCGCTCTCCAGGATCGGCGACGCCCCGCGGGACCGGGTGGTGGAGCTGGGCGACGATGCGAAGAGATTCATTTCCGAGCTGTGGATCACGCGCTTCTCGCGCCAGGGCGCGGTCCATTGAACACCTTGTCCGCGCAGGAGGTCATGGCGGTGGCATGGGCCTCCGCCCTGTGCAGGGCCAGCCTGAACCTGATAGACCGGCAGCAGATAGGACGCAAGGGCTTGTCGATCGTCTGGGTCAATTTCCTCAACAACGCACTGCCCGCGCTCCTGCTGCTGTGCGCCGCGGCGGTGTACTTCCGTTCGTGGGGGACGCCGCTCGGCTGGCTGCTGGACTGGAAGGCGGTCGTCTTCAGCGGGCTGGCCCAGCTCGTCGCGTATGCCTATTCCCATGCGTTCCGTGCACTGACCGTGAACCAGGTGACCGTGTCCGGCAAACTGTCCGACCTGTTCATTCCCCTGGGCATCCTGTGGCTCACCGGGGAGTGGAGCGCCGAGACCTATGCCTTCGCCGTGGCGACCACCGCCGCCTGCATGCCCCTGCTCTGGCGGCATGGCGCCGTGGAGAGGCGGCGCGGATTCATCGCGAGCGCGGCGATCGTCTGCGCGGCGCTGACGCTGCAGGCAACCGTGTCCCCGTGGCTTTTCCCGGCAGGGGAGGGGCCTCCGGCCCGATCCTCCGGCAACCTGCTGGCGTTCGCGGTGGCCGTGATGGCATGGCGTGCGCTGTGGTCTTCGCTGCCCCTGCTCTTCCTGCAGGGAGCGCAGGCCCCGGCGGTGCTCCGGCAGTCGATGGATGTGCTGTTCGGCGTGCGGGCCCTGCTCACGGTGGCTACCCAGGTGACTTTCATCTATGCCATCACCAGTGCCGCATCCGCCGTGGCGTGGCCCATCCTGAACACGACGGGGTTGATGGCCATGGCGCTCTCCTCCCTGCTGCTGCGGGAGAAGCCCAGCCGCCTGGAATTCCTGGTCATCCTCGCCATCACGCTGCTGGCGGTGGTCCGGTATCTCACATTGCCCTGAAGCCTGCGGCATGCCGCCCCGGTGCGCGGCATGTGCGCTTGCCGGCAGGCGGCCAGGGTTCAGCGGTCTTTCGCGGTGGGATGGCCGCGCTTGCGGTCCCGCAGCATGAAGAGGTAGAGGCTTTCCACCTTCTCGCGCGCCCAGGGCGTCTTGCGCAGGAATTTCAAGCTGGATGACACGCTCGGCTCGCTCTGGAAGCAGCGCACGGGAACGCGCTCCGCCAGGCCCTTCCAGCCGTATTCCTGCTGCAGGGCCACCACGATGGCCTCCAGCGTGAGGCCGTGCAGCGGGTTGCGGGGCTGGGCAGGCGGTGTCGCGGGGGTGTTCATTCCGCCAAGCATAGTGATTTCGCGGCCGGTGGCGGAACTTCCGTGGCCCGCATCCTAAAATCCGTCGCACTCCGTTTGAAGGAATCTCGATCCCATGGCAGCAAGTCCGGCTTTCGTCGAAGAAACGCGGTTCGGCAACTGGTTCCTGAAGTCGGCCACGTGGCGGGTGCATGTACTGCGCCGTGCACTGGACGACCTGCAGCGGCTGATGCCCGCGCCGGCCCCGCGGGTGCGCAAGGTGATGGACGTGGGCTGCGGCTTCGGCCATTCCTTCGACGAGATCGCCGCGCGCTTCGCGCCGGATGTGATCGTTGGCATGGATGCGGACCCGGGCCTCGACGAACGTGCGCAGGCAGCGGCGTCGCAATGCGCGTGCGAGGTGCGCTTGCTGGCCGGCAACGCGGCGCGCATGGCGGCGGTGCCCGATGGCGAATTCGACCTGCTGCTGTGCCACCAGACCTTCCACCATATCGTGGAGCAGGAGGCCGCGATGGCGGAGTTCTTCCGCGTGCTCAGGCCCGGCGGCATGCTGCTGTTCGCGGAATCGACGCGGCGCTACATCCATTCGCTGCCGATACGCCTGCTGTTCCGCCATCCGATGGACGTGCAGCGGACGGCCGGCGAATACATTGCCATGGTGCGTGCCGCGGGATTCGACGTGCCGGATGCACGCATTTCGATGCCCTACCTTTGGTGGAGCCGACCCGACCTGGGCTTCCTGGAATGGATCGGTCGGCCCGTGCCGCGCGAGCGCGAGGAAACGCTGGTCAACCTCGTCGCCACCAAGCCCCGCGCTGGCTGATCACTGCGGCGGGCACGCCTTGACCGGCGGTTGGGAGCCGCGCAGGGACTGCCACCGCGGCTGCGGGTGAAGGCCGCCGCGCAGCCTGGTCGCTCAATCGCTCAATCGCTCAATCGCCGCGGTAGCGTCGCAGGATGAGGCTCGCGTTGGTTCCGCCGAAGCCGAAGCTGTTGGACATGATGGTGTCCACCGTGCGGTCCGCGCGCTGCATGAGCAGCGGGAAGCCTTCCGTGTCGGGATCGGGGTTGTCGATGTGGGCGTTGCCGGCCAGGAAGCCGCCCTGCATCATCAGCAGGCAGTAGATGGCCTCCTGCGCCGCGGCGGCGGCGATGGAGTGGCCCGTCAGTCCCTTGGTGGAGGAGAGCGGCGGCACATCCGCGCCGAACACGTCGCGCAGGGCGAGGAGTTCGGCGATGTCTCCCAGGCGTGTCGATGTGCCGTGAGTGTTCACGTAATCGATGGGGATGCGGCCCGCCTCGTCCCATGCGAGCCGCAGGGCGCGGGCGCAACCCGCCTTGTCGGGCGTGACCATGTCCAGGCCGTCCGAGCAGGCGCCGTAGCCCACCAGTTCGGCATGGATGCGCGCGCCCCGGCGGCGGGCATGCTCCAGCTCTTCCAGCACGAGGATGCCGGCGCCTCCGGCGATGACGAAGCCGTCCCGGTCCTGGTCGTAGGGCCGCGATGCCGTCGCATCGTTGCGCGCCGCTGCGAGCGCGCCCATGGCATCGAAGAGGGCCGTGCTGGTCCAGCGGACTTCCTCCGCACCGCCTGCGATCACGCGGTCCTGCTTGCCCCACTGGATCAGTTCGGCCGCATGGCCGATGCAGTGGGCCGAACTGGCGCAGGCCGAGGTCAGCGTGTAGCTGGTGCCCTGGATGCCGAACGCGGTGGAGAGGTTGGCCGAGGCGGTGCTGCCCATGACGCGCGGCGTGGCGTAGGGTGGAATCCTGGAGGCACCTTTGGTGCGCATCACATCCATGGCTGCGGCATGCTCCGCCAGCGAGCCCACGCCGGAGCCCACGATCAGGCCCGTGCGGGGGTGCGCCACGTCCTGCGCGCCGAGCGCGGCGTCCTGGATCGCCTGGCGTGCAGCGTGATAGGCATACCGGGCGGCGTCGCCCATGAAGCGGCCCAGCTTGCGGTCGATCGGCGGCGCGGCAGAGAGATCGGGGATGCCCGCCACCTGGCTCCTGAAGCCCAGCTCGGCGTATTCCGGCACGTGCCGCACGCCGGAGTGCCCGCCATGCAGCGCCCGGGCGACGGTCGGCAGGTCGTTGCCCAGGCAGGAGACGATGCCCATGCCGGTCACGGCGACGCGGCGCAGGGCGCGCGGGAGCGCTGCGGTGTGCGGGGGCTGCACGTCAGAGCGGGGCGGTTCTGAGCAGTTCCTGGTCGATGGCGACGCGCAGGTCCTGGGCCCAGCGGTTGTAGTTGGGATGGATCACGGCCTCGCCGTTCACCTGGCTGTATTTCATGTTGGCGCTGTCCCGGTAGAGCAGCGAGTAGGACCTGCTGTCGTAGGGGATGTCCACCACCACGGTGTGCTTGCCGCGCACGTTCAGTGTCGCGACGAGCTTGCCGGCCTCCGGTGCGGCGACGGTCCAGCCCTTGGCCTGGGCGGCCATGGTGATGGCCTGCCGGACCTGCGCGTCGGTACGCCCCTGCGACGGCGACGCCGGAATGGCGATGTGGGCCAGGTTGATGACCGGCACGGGCGTGCGGGCCTCTGCAGGAAAAGAGGCCAGCGCCGCCACGGCGATGGAAGCTGCGATCGCGAAGTGTTTCATAGGAAGTGCAGGAGTGGAAAAAGCGTGGGAAGAACGGAGGATCAGGTCGGGCGCTTCAGGACGATCGACGTGTTGATCCCCCCGAAGGCGAAGTTGTTGCTCATCACGTGCCGCGCATCGATCGCCGCACCCTCGGGTGCGATGTGCCCGAGCGCCGCGCAGGCCGGATCGGGATGCTGCAGGTTCAGGGTGGGGGCGAACCAGCCCCGGCGCATCATCTCGATGGCCCACCAGACCTCGATGGCGCCGCAGGCGCCGAGGGTGTGGCCCAGGTAGCCCTTCATCGAGCTGATCGGCACGCGCGGGCCGATCACGTCGGCCGTAGCCTGGCTTTCGGCGATGTCGCCGCGCTCGGTGGCGGTGCCGTGCGCGCTCACGTAGTCGATGTCCGATGCCGAGAGGCCGGCGTCCTGCAAGGCCTGGCGCATGGCGACGGCCATGGTTCCGGCTTCGGGCTGGGTGACGTGGATACCGTCCGAATTGCAGCCGAAGCCGATGACTTCCGCGTGGATGGCCGCGCCGCGCGCCCTGGCATGTTCGTACTCCTCCAGCACCAGGGTGGCGGCGCCTTCGCCCACCACGAGGCCGTCGCGGTCGCGGTCGAACGGCCGCGGCGTCTCGGACGGGGCGGCGTTGCGCGTGCTGGTGGCGAACAGCGTGTCGAACACCGCGATGCCCGGCGCGGAGAGTTCTTCGGCGCCACCGCAGAGCATGAGTGCCTGGCGGCCGTAGCGGATGGCCTCGTAGGCGTAGCCGATGCCCTGGCTGCCGGACGTGCAGGCGCTGGACGTGGGGATCACGCGCCCCTTGAGGCCGAAGAACAGCCCGATGTTCACCGCCGTGGTGTGCGACATCATCTGGATGTAGCTGGTCGAGGTGACGCCCAGCATCGAGCCGGTTTCCAGCATGCGCCCGAACACCCGGATCGGCTCGGTGCTGCCCGACGACGATCCGTAGGCGATGCCCATGCGGCCGTCGGTCACGGCGGGATCGGCGAGCAGGCCGGCGTCTTCCAGCGCCATCTCGCTGGCGCGCACGGCCATCTGCGATACGCGGCCCATCGAGCGCAGCAGCTTGCGCTGGTAATGGGTGGGCACCTGGAAGTGCGTAACGGGTGCGGCGAGGCGGGTGTGCAGTTCGGTGAAGGTGTCGAGCTCCGGCAGGCGGCACACGCCGCTGCGGCGGGCGCGCAGCGCCGCCTCGATGTCCGTCCAGCGCTCGCCCAGCGCGGTGATGCCGGCCATGCCGGTGACGACGACCCGCTTCACTAGACGATGCCTCCGTTGACGCCGATCACCTGGCGGGTGATGTAGCCGGCCGCGTCGGACATCAGGAAAGCGACCGCCGCCGCCACTTCCTCGGGCCGGCCGACGCGGTTCATGGGCACGACGCGCAGCGCTTCTTCGAGCGGCAGGTCGCCGGTCATGTCGGTCTCGATGAGGCCGGGGGCCACGCAGTTGACGGTGATGCGGCGGCTGGCCAGTTCCACGGCCAGGGCTTTCGTGGCGCCGATGAGGCCGGCCTTGGCGGCGCTGTAGTTCACCTGGCCGCGGTTGCCCATCAGGCCCGACACCGAGGCGATGGTGACGATGCGGCCACCCTGGCGGGTGCGCACCATCGGCATGCACAGGGGGTGCACGACGTTGAAGAAGCCGTCCAGGCTGGTGTCCAGCACGCTGTCCCAGTCGTCTTCCGACATCGCGGGAAACGCATTGTCGCGCGAGATGCCCGCATTGCAGACGATGCCGTAGTAGGCCCCGTGCGCTTGCAGATCCTGCTCCAGGGCGGCGCGGGCGGTTGCGCGGTCGCGGACGTCGAAGGCCAGCACCCGGGCCGTGCCGCCCTGCGCGGCGATCTCGTCGATGGTGCGCTGCGCCTGGTCCAGGCCGCTGCGGCAGTGCACGGTGACGGCGAAGCCATCGCGCGCGAGCTGCAGGGCGATCGCCTTGCCGATGCCGCGGCTGCCGCCGGTCACGAGGACGCGGCGCGCGCTCATGGCCGGCCTCCCGGGGCGCCGTGCTGGGTCTTCGTGGTGGGTGTCCTGTGGTGGTTCATGCGGGATTGTCCTGGACGAAGGCGTGGAAGTCCTCCGGCTCGAAGACCTTGAGCGTGGCTTCGGCCAGGAGGGTGGGGTTGCCGGGTTGGGAGATCGTGCATTCGTAGGAGCCCAGGCCCGATGGATCCCGGAACGCCATCGCCGCATGCACCGCCAGCGGCACGCCCGCGGGAAAGCACGCCACCGCGCTGCGGTAGCTGCGGGTGCCGAGCAGCACGCCGGCCTTCTGCGGCAGCCCCTGGTAGTGGTGGGTCAGCCCGACGTGCACGCCCACGGCCTGCGCCATCAGCTCCAGCCCGATCCATGCGGGCATGCAGCCCTGCGCATCCGCGTACCAGGCGCCCGCGTGGGGCGTGGCCTGCACCGTGGCGGCATCGTCGGTGAAGCCGGTCACGCGATCGAGCAGCAGCATGGTGCCGCGGTGGGGCAGCAGCTCCGCGACGTCCGGGAACGGGAGGGTGGGCGCGTTCATCGGGCGATTATCTTTCCGGGCAGAGGCCCACCAGCAGGCTCGCGTTGCTGCCGCCGAAGGCGAACGAATTGCTCATGGCGATGCGCTGCGCGCCCGGTGCGAAGCGCTCGCCGGGGCCTGCCAGGCGCAGGGGCGCGAGCTCCGGGTCCGGCTGCCCGTCCCAGACGTGGGGCGGGATCAGTCCGCGCGTGACGGCCAGCCAGCAGAAGGCCAGTTCGGTCGCGCCGGCCGCACCGAGCGTGTGGCCCGTGAGCGGCTTGGTGCCGCTGGCGCAGACGCCGTCCGCGAAGACGCGCGCCACCGCGAGGCTTTCCATCTGGTCGTTCTTGGGCGTGGCGGTGGCATGCAGGTTCAGGTAGCCGACGGCGGCGGGCGGCAGCCGTGCGTCCGCGAGCGCGGCCCGCATCGCCAGTTCGGCACCGAGGCCCTCCGGATGGGGCGCGGAGATGTGGTGGGCGTCGCTGGACTCCCCGATGCCCAGGAGTTCGACGGGGGCCGGCTCGCGGGTCATGAGGAACAGCGCGGCGCCTTCCCCGATGTTGATGCCGCGGCGGTGGCGGCTCATGGGGTTGCAGACATCGGGCGACGTGGATTCGAGCGAGGTGAAGCCGTTGACCGTCAGGCGGCAGAGCGAATCCACGCCGCCCACGAGCACCGCGTCGCACAGGCCGTGGCGCAGCAGCCGCCGCGCGCTGGCGAAGGCCTTGGCGCTCGATGTGCAGGCCGTCGAGACGGTATAAGCCGGGCCGCCGAGGCCCAGGTAGCGTGCGAGGAAGGGCCCGGGCATGCCGATTTCCTGCTGCGTATAGGCGTAGCCGCGGGGCAGGCTGGCATGGGCGCGGTGGTGGGCCAGGGCCGCCTCGCCCTCGGCCACGCCCGAGGTGCTGGTGCCCAGCACCACGCCGATGCGCGGACGGCCGTAGCGGGCCACGGCCTCGTCCACTGCCGGGGCGATCTGCGCGAGCGCCTGCAGCAGCAGCCGGTTGTTGCGGCAGTCCCAGGCCGCGAGCGCCTCCGGGATGGCGGGCAGGTCCGGGGGCCGTGCGCGGCCGATGCGGGCGGGGCGCCCGGGAATCCAGCCATCCTCCAGCACCAGGCCCGTGGTGTCGCCGCGGAACAGCCCGTCCGCCACGGCGTCCACGGAGTGCCCCAGGGCGTTGACCAGGCCCAGGGCCGGCAGGTAGATGCGGGAGGTCATGGCGAAGGCTCCGCGGCATCCGGGGCCGGCAGGGTGTCCAGGGCGAGCGCGAGGCCGGGGCCGGGCAGGTCGATGTCCGCACGGTCGTAGGGCGGGGCGTCTCCCGCGCGGCGTACCGCCACCACCGTGGCGCCATCCCTGTCCTGCACGCGGACATGATGGGAATCGGTCGCGTCCAGCGACAGGCCCGCAGACAGGCCGGCCCGCACGCTGCCTTCGGGCCATTGGGCGATCTGCACGAGCGCCAGCAGCAGCCGCGCGTCCAGGCGCCGGTCGGGCAGCACATGGGCCCGCACGGCGCGGTTGTCGTATTCCACGTCCACCACCTTGTGGCCGAAGGGCGTCAATCCGACGAAGCGGATGCCCTGTGCGTCCACTTCCATCTGCACGATCATGGTTTCGGCATGGCCGCGCAATTGCACCGTCGCCTTCTGCTGGGCGTCGAAGGGCGCCACGTCGGCCGTGGGCTGCAGGCAGTACTGCCCGCCGCCGGGCAGCGGTGCGCAGCGGCCATCGTCCGGGCCGCAGCCGGCCAGGGCCGCGGCCATGGCAGCCAGGCCCGCCAGCCGGGCTGCCTGCACGGCGATCCATGCCTTTCGCGGCGTCATCGCGGCCTCCGTGCGTCCAGGCTCAGCACCACCGGCGACAGCAGCACGGACATGCCGATGCCCACGAGCAGCGTAGCGCCGAACCCCGACAGGGCGGGCATCGAGCTGAAGGCCAGCAGGCCAAACGAGAGCAGCGTGGTGCCCGCGGACAGCAGCACGCCCGAGAGCGTCGCCGCTTCGTTCCCCCCGCCTTCCAGCAGGAAGATCGGGTAGTTGACGCCCACGCCGAGCACCAGCATCAGCCCCATGAGGTGGAACAGCGTGAGCGGCACGTGCGCGTAGCCGAAGCAGGCCAGGGCCAGCCCCATGGCGAGCACGGTCGGGGCGAGCACGCCGGTGGCCTTGCGGGCGCCGTAGCGCAGGCACAGCACGCCGTACACGAGCGCCAGGGCGCACACCAGCCACTGCACGCTGCCCAGCCGGTACTGGTGGAAGAGCGCAGAGATGCTGCCGGCCTTGTCCACGAATGCCACGCCCGGCAGCGCGTCCACCGCCCGGCGAACGTCGGCAGGCCGCTGCATCCCCTGCGGCAGCACGATGCTGGCGTAGCCGTGCGGGGTCGCACCCAGCCACAGGTGGCGGAACGGGGCGGAGATGGGGGCCTGCAGCCAGTCCTGCAGCGAGAGCGTCCGGCCCCCGGCAGCCAGGAACTGCGGCTTCTGCCGTGCGGCGACGTCGTCGCGCACACCCGCGTCGTCCAGCAGGGTGCGCAGCGCGGATTCGTCGGCATAGACGTGTTCGGCCAGCAGCGCACGGTTGTCGCTCTGGCGCTGCGCGGAGGGGACGAACGATGACAGCGCCTGCCATCCGCCCAGGGCGCCGCTGGCCACCAGTGGTGCCAGCCGCGTGGACAGCGCTTCCTCGCGGGCCAGGACCTCGTCCGGGGTCGCGCCTTCGACGAGGATGAACTGGCCGGTCTGGCCCAGGCCCGCCAGTTCCCGGAGTTGCTGCTCCTGTGCGAGCAGTGCGGCCGGTCGGTCGATGAGCAGCCGGATGTCGTCGTCGCCGCGCAATTGCCACCACCCCGGCACGGCGGCGATCAGCAGCCCGCCCATGAGCAGCAGGCAGCGCCGCAGGTCCATGTGGGCCTGCCACCAGGCCAGCAGCCGCCGGGGCAGCTGGAAGGCCGCGGCCGGGTCCCGGGTACTGGGGCGCCGCAGCAGGGCCGGCAGCAGCAGGAAGACGCTCAGCCAGGCCGCGGACAGGCCCGCGAGGGCGAACAGAGCTATCTGCGACAGCGCCGGGAACGGCGCGAACCACAGCGCGCCGTAGCCCAGCAGGCTGGTGGCGAGCGCCATGGCGAGGCCCGGCGTGATGCGGCGCAGCGCGCCAATCGGTTCCCACGCCGGACCGGCCCCGAGGTGGGCCGCGAAATACTGCACCGAGTAGTCGATCGCCTCGCCGATCAGGCTGGCGCCGAAGACCAGGGTGATGAGGTGGATCTCCCCGTACACCTGGATGGTGGCGACCAGCCCCGCGCAGATGCCGAACGCCACCGACAGCAGGCCCAGGGCCAGCGGGCGCGGCGAGCGGAAGACGAGGTAGAGCAGCACGAGCATGCCCACCAGCGATCCCGCGCCGATGAGGTGGAATTCGGTTTCGGCGCTGGAGCGCGCGGCCTGGGCATAGAAGACGGTGCCGGCGCGCAGCAGCCGCACCTCGGGGAATGCGCGGGCGAGCGCGTGTTCCGCGTCGGTGGTGGCGCGCAGCACCGGCCGCTGGATGCGGTCGTCGTAGGCCGATCCCTTCAGTTCCGCCGTCACCAGCACCCAGGCTGCGCCGTGGTCGCGCACCACCAGCAGGCCGTCGGCGGGCTGGATCCGGAGGTCGGCCAGCGGCAGCGCGGCCAGCCACGCATCGGCGAAGCCGAAAGGGTCGTCCGCCAGCGGCAGCGACAGCCCCAGGCGCAGGGGAGCGTTCAACTTGGCTTGCAGGCGTTCGGCGAGCGCCGGGTGGCCTGCGCGGAGCGCCTCGCGGTCTGCCGCGGAAAGCAGGCTGTGGCGGTGCTCCCGGTAGATGGCCGTCAGCCGCCCCAGGTCGGTGGGCGGGATGTCGGAAGTGACCTGGCGGAAGGCGCGCGCATCCTGGAGCGCCCGGGCGAATTCGCGCGCGGCGCGGGCCGCGGTCTCCAGCGGCACGCCGCCCACCAGGAACACCGCGCGGTTGCCCACGGTATCCGCCAGCCGGTTCACCGCGTCTTCCGCTACGGGATTGCGCTCGGTCGCGGGCAGCAGCGTCAGCAGGTTGGTCTGCAGGCGCGCGGAGTGCGTGAACTGGAGCACGCATGCGGCACCCAGCAGGACCGCGATGGCCAGCCAGACCCACGCGCGCAGGCGGACCGCGCTCATGGGGTGCGGGGCACGCCGTTGAAGCGCTGCAGCTCGGCGTCCGAGAGCGTGTCCGCGCCCTGCGTGCCGCGGAACCTCAGGGACGTGCTGTCGCCGCCTGCCTCGTCCATGCGCAGCGTCTGCACGAACTGGTCGCCGGTGATCTGGATGCGTTCCATGACCTGCGCCATCTGGGGCTGGCGTGGCTTCAGCTCCAGTGTCCACTGCGCGGTGGTGCCCTGCACGGCGATGTCGAAGTAGCCGGCCAGTGCCTGCGTGTCGGCGCTCAGCACCGCGCGGAAGACACGGCCGATCTCGGCCAGGCCCTGCACCTGGCGCTCGCGCCGCTGCCCGTCGGCACCGATCTCCACCACCTTGTCGTCCTGCAGCACGTAGGTCATCGCGTAGGGCTTCTCGATCTGCCACAGCACGCCGCGTTCGCGCGAATAGACGATCCTGCCGGTCGTGACCACGGGGCGCTTGAGCGCTGCCATCTGCCGGGTCTGCGTGAATTCGGCCCGGACCACCGGATGCTGCGCGACATGCTGCGCGAGGCTGGACAACGTGGCGGTGCCGGCGCTGGCCGCGTGGAGGGGCAGGGCCAGCCACAGGGCGAGCGCTGCCAGGCGCAGTGCGGCGGTCAGCGTGCGCATGCGCGCTCCAGGTTGGCGAACACGATGGGCGGCGAGACGAACTGCAGCTCCCGGGTGGCCGCATCCACGGCCAGCTGCACCGTGTGGCCCTTGGTCAGGGTCGTGCCGCTGGCTGCGTCGCGGATCTCGTAGCGGATCTTGATGCGGTTCTCGTATTCGGCCAGTGCCGCCTCGACCCGCACGCGCTGGCCGTACAGCGCGGGGCGCACGTATTTCAGGTGGCATTCGACGACGGGCCAGAGGTAGCCCGAAGCCTTCATCTGCGGGTAGTCGTAGTCGAAGCGGCGCAGCAGGGCGCAGCGGGCCAGCTCGAAATACTTGACGTAGTGGCCGTGCCAGGCGACGTCCATGGTGTCCACGTCGTGGAACGGGATCTCGACGTCGATGCTGGCGGAAAGCAAAAGCGGATTCATTCGGTGCGGGGGTGGATGGGGGCCTCGCCGGCGGGTCGCGGCGGTGTGGGGACGGGGGGCGCCGCGGTGTGCCAGAAATCGAAGAAGTTGAACCATTGCAGCGGCGCGGCCAGGCAGTAGGACTCCAGGCGGCGCGCATAGGCGCGCACGTATTCCTGCAGGCGCTGCTTGCGTTCGCGGCGTGGCAGCTCGATGCGCTCCGCGAATGGTTCGAAGTGGATGGTATAGCCGTCCGGGCCGGGCAGGCAGAAGAACAGATAGACGGGGCAGTCCAGCAGGCTCGCGAGGATGAACGGGCCCTCCGGAAAGAGGGCGGGTTCGCCGAGGAAATCGGCCGTGCAGGTGCGGGAGGCCTGCCCCGGGGCACCCGGCGGCGTGCGGTCGCCCACGATGACCAGCAGCTCGCCGCGGTCGATCTTTTCCTGCAGCAGGATGGCCGTATCGGGCCCCAGGCTGGAGACCTGCAGCAGGTTGAAATCGAAGCCGCCGTTCACGCGCGAGAGCATCCGGTGGAAGCGCTGGGCGTGGTCCGTGTACATCACGGCGTTCACCGTGACCTGCTGCCCGGCGTGGGCCATGGCACGCGCCATCTCCAGGTTGCCCAGGTGCGCGCTGACGAGCAGTGCGCCGCGCCGCGAGGCGACCAGTTCGGCGAACAGCGCCTGCTGCGGGAAATGCACGCGGGTTGCCGTGGCCTTGCCGCTCCACGCCGCCAGTTTCTCGACGCTGGAGCGCGCGAAGGCCATCATGTGCCGGAAACTGTCGCGGGCACGGGGCGGCCGGGGCAGCCCGCCGCAGGCATGGACCCGCGCGAGGTAGGCCTGCGATGCGCGGCGCGCGGGCCCGGCAGCCGCATGGAAGTACGCGATGATCGGATAGAGCATCCAGCCGACGGCGCGGGGGCCGAGCAGCCGGTAGGTGGCCGCCACGATCGAGAGGCCCAGCGCGCTGCCGCGCTCGGTGATCCGCGTCCAGTGCGGCTGTGACTGCGGTGGCTGCGCCGGGGCGGACACGGGGGCACCGCGCAGTCGGCGCGCCACGATCCATGGCAGCCTGGGGAGCATGCCCAGGCTGAGGCGGGTGTGCATCCACGAGATGCGCAGGTTGTCCCGCAGCATGTCGAAGTGCGACAGGCCGCCCTCCGGATAGGTCACCCGGGTGCGGATGTTGCGCACCGGCAGGCCGGCCCAGCAGAGGCGCACGATGATCTCGATGTCGAAAGCCATCCGCGCGGGAATGCGCTGCGCGTCGATGAGCGCGCAGGTGGGGGCCAGGGGATAGAGCCGGAAGCCGCACATCGAATCGCGGACGGCGAACGACAGGGTCTCCACCCACACCCAGAAGTGCGTCACGTAGCGGCCGTAGAGCCGCTTCTTCGGCACCGAGGCGTCGTAGATGGGCTGGCCGCACACCACGGCGTCCGGATGGCGTTCGCCGCATGCGAGGAAGCGCGGAACGTCGCCGGTGTCGTGCTGGCCGTCCGCATCGATCTGCAGCGCGTGGCTCATGCCGTCGCGCCGCGCCCGGCGCATGCCGTCCATCACGGCGGCCCCCTTGCCCTGGTTGGCGGGCAGGCGCGACAGGTGCACCTGCGGGCACGCGGCGGCGACGGCTGCCAGCGCTGCCTGCGTGGGCACGTCGCTGCCGTCGTCCACGATGTAGATGGGCAGGCCGTGCACCGCGAGCCGGGCGACCGTGGCGGCGATGGTGTCCCCGTGGTTGTAGATGGGGATGATGATGCAGGGGCGGAACGCCATGGCTTGCGTCATGGCGCGGGCTCGAAGGCGATGCGGCCCGAGGAGCACTGCCGGTCGCCGACCGCATAGGCGAATGCGAGCCGCTGGCGGTCCCGGCTCCACGACAGGTTCAGCTCCAGGTCCTTTCCCGGCAGCACGAGCGACTGGAACTTCACCTGCTCGAGCGCGCGGAATGCCCCGCGCTGCGTGAATGCGGGCAGGTGGCCTTCGGCGAAGCGCACGGCCCAGTCCAGCTGCACGATGCCGGGCAGGATCGGGAAGCCCGGGAAATGGCCGGCGAAATGCGCGATGTCGCCGGACACGTGCATCGCGATCACGGCGGTGTCTTCATCGGGGCGCCGCACGGCGCGGACTTCAGGCAGCCACTGCACGGACATCGGAATCATCCTCGGCATGGAACAGTGCGGCGACCGCCGCCGCCGGCAGCTTGCCGCGCTCGTTCACCGGAAGCTGCGGCGGGAACCGCCAGTGGCGCGGCAGAACGACCGCGTCGAAATGGCCGGACAGGTGCAGCCGCAGCGCACGGGAGAGCAGGCGGTGGCCTTCGCGCTCCAGCGCATCGCGCCCCTCGGGCGTGAGCACCGCCGCGGCGCCGATCCGCAGCCGGCCGCGCTGCAGCAGCACGGCCGCGGCCTGGGCGACCCACGGGTGGGAGGCCAGGCGCGCTTCGAGGTCCGGCAGGGATACGCGCTTTTCCTCGATCTTCACGGTGCGGTCCAGCCGTCCCAGCAGCCGGAAGCGGCCGCCGCCGGGCGAGATCGCCACCGCATCGTCCATCTCGAAGACGGCATCCGGATCGGGAAGGAACGGCGAGCGCAACTGGAGCGCGCCCTGCTCGCCGCGCGTGATGCGCATGCCGGGCATGGGCGTCCAGGCGTCGTCCTCCGCCTGCTGCCGCCAGCCGATGCCGCCGGTCTCCGTGCTGCCGAACACTTCGGTGGGCGCTTCACCGAACTGCTGCCGGAACACCAGGGCGGTGCCGGCCGGCAGGGGGCCGCCGGAAGAAAAGACGTGGCGCAGGACGGTGCGCAGCCCACCGAGCGGCAGCAGCTCGGGCAGCCGCGTGAGCTGCGCGGGGCTGCTGACCAGCACGGCGGCCGGCGCGAAGCACGCCAGCCGCTCATGCAGCAGGCTCGGCGTATCGATGGTGGCTGCGTCGAACACCCGCCCGGTGGCGAGGGGCCAGAGCACGCGGAACAGCAGTCCGTAGAAATGCGCGTGTGGCGCGGTCGCGATGAAACCCGCACCGCCGATGGCCTCGCCCCAGAGCGCTTCCAGCGTCGCCACCTCGGCCTGGAACTGCGCCAGCGTCTTGCGCACCGGCTTCGGATCGCCGGTGCTGCCGGAGGTGTAGATGTGGATCGCGGGGCGGTGGGGATCGATCGGCGCGAGGCCGGAGGCATCGCCGCTGGCGGCATCGCACGGAGCGCCGGGCACATCGGCAAGAGCGGCGTCGTAGGCACTCGCCAGACGCGCCAGGGTGCCGGGCTGGATGTTGGGCGGAATCACGGCCTGCCGGCCCGCGTGCAGGATGGCCAGCAGGCCGGTGGCGAAACCGCAGGCGTCGTCCGCGGCCAGCAGCCAGCGTTCGGCCCCGTGCCGGCGGATGCCTTCGCTGCGCCGGGCGACGCCTTCCAGAAAGGCGCGCCAGGTGACGGTGAGCGCGCCGCGGCGGCACACGGGGGCATCGCCTGCGCGCGGCACCGAAGGCAGCGCATGGAGTGGCAGCACCGGCATGGGTCAGGGCCCCGTGCGGCGCGCGGTGCGTGCCTGCATGCGCTGGCGCACCAGCCACTCGCCTGCGAACAGTGCGCCCATCAGCACGTAGGCGACCAGGCCGTTGTAGAGCGACCAGACCTCGCGCGAGGTGTAGAGCGCCGTGTAGCAGGCCGCGGCGCTGTTGAGGATGAAGAACCCGCACCAGACCTGGGTGACATGCCGGGTGTAGCGCACGCCCGCGGGCGGCAGGTCGGGCTCGCGCAGGCGCGCGAAGCGCTCCACCATGGAGGGCGGCTTCACCAGCGACGCCCCGAAAAGACAGAGCATGCCCAGCCCCGCCACGCAGGGGTAGAGCCGCACCATGGTCTCGTTGTTGGCGACGCCCGTGGCGATGGACCATGCCAGCAGGCCCGCGGGGACCAGCAGCTCCACGCGGGACAGCCCCGAGAGGAAGCGCGTCGCCGCCTCGCGCTGGCGCAGCAGCAGCGTCGCCGCCAGCAGCAGGGCGACGTACCGCGGCTCCAGGTACTGCAGGCCGAAGTAGATCAGGCCCGGATAGGCGATCCACGGCAGGGCCTGCCACAGGGGGGCGAGGACCATGGTGTCAGGCGGTGGCGGGCGTTTCCGCCGTCGCCAGCAGGTGCTGCACGGTGGTGACGAGGTCGCTCACGGTACGCACGCTCTTGAAGCGGTCCACCTGGATGCGCCGGCCGGTCATTTCCTGCAGCTTGATCGCGAGATCCACGGCATCGATGCTGTCGAGATCGAGGTCTTCGAAAAGGTTCGCGTCCGCCGTGACGCGGTTGGCATCGATTTCGAAGGTCTCCACGAGGATGTCGCGGACTTTGTCCAGGATGTGCTGGGTATTCATGGGGCGTGGTCGGAAAAAGGCGATGAGGGAAACGGGTCAGGCGAACTGCCGCCGGGATTCGATCAGCTCCGCCAGGCTGCTGACCGAACTGAAGTGCCGGCGGTTCTCGGCATCGCCGGCCTCCAGCTGGATCTGGTAGCGCTTGCGCAGCGCGACGCCGATCTCCAGGGCATCGATGGAATCCAGCCCCACGCCGTCGGCGGCGAAAAGCAGGGCGTCGTCCGCGATGTCGTCCGGGGTGGTGCCTTCCAGGTCGAGCGTCTCGATGATGAGGCGCTTGATTTCAAGCTTCAGTGAATTCATGGCGCTGTATTTCTCGGGTGAAATGGGTTTCCAGGGATTGGGTCAGGTGCCGGGCGGCGAGGGCCGACGGTGCGTCACCGGCATCGGCATGCCACCGGGCCAGCGGCTCGAGCACCTCCACCCGCAGGTCGAACCGCCGCGGGGGGATGCGGTACCACTTGTCCTGCTTGGTGAGCGTCGATGGCCGGCAGCCGATCAGCACCGGAACGACGGGAGCCCCGCTCGCGATGGCGATGTAAGAGGCGCCGCGCAGGAAGCGCAGCGGCTGGCCGGGCTGGCTGCGCGTGCCCTCCGGGAAGATGATGAGCGGCCGGCCCTCCGCCAGGGCCCGCGTGCAGTCGCCCACCAGCGTTTCGGGCTCCGAATTGCTGATGTAGCCGGCCGCCCGCACGGCGGCGCCGAGCACGGGGTTCTTCCAGAGGGCCCGCTTCACCACGCAGCCCGCCGTGGGCATGAGCGAGAGCAGCACCACCACGTCGATCAGCGTGGGGTGGTTGGCGAGCACCAGTGCGCCGCCGCAGTCGCGCAGCCGGTGCGCGCCGGAGACATGCAGGCGCATCACGCCCAGGGTTTCGGCGAGCCGCAGGAAACCTGCGAACACGCGCTGGATGAGCCGGCGGGCATGCCGGATGCGGTCGGCCTTCCTGAAGAGCAGCAGGGCGGGGAACACCGCCACCGTCAGCAGCAGGCCGCCCAGGCCGAACGCCGTGAAGCACAGGGCCGTGGCGAACAGGCGCCAGCCGTAGTCCCAGCTCAGCGTCATGCCGCGGGTCCCCTGCGCCATGTCCACTGTTGGCGGCCGTCCGTCCAGCACGCCTCGTCCGGGCCGAGCAGGCATGACAGGAAGGCTTCGGGCTGTGCGGTGGCGGTCGCAGCGCCGGAGGCCTCCGCCATTTCCATGCACAGGCTTTGCGCCGCGTGCGAATCCAGCAGCAGCGCCAGCACCAGGGGGCGGGACAGGTCCCCGGCCACGGGCCCGTAGACGGGCGATGCCGGTTCGTCCGCATACAGCAGCAGCACGGGATACGCGGGGTCGTCGGCCCACTGCAGGCCGGCTTCCAGCAGCGCCATGCCGAACGTGCCTTCCGCGGCGGACACCGCGGTGGCGGGGGCGCGGTCCTGCGTGGCGATCGAATAGACGCCGGCGATGGCATTGAGCACCGACATGCTGAACGCCATGGGCGACAGCTCCTGCCCTTCGGCGAGTTCCTGCAGCATCTGGGTCGTGCGGCCCAGCTCGCCATGGCGGGATGCGAAGACGATGCGCACGCTGGGCAGGTGCCCCGCGCAGTCGTGCGCCACCTGCAGCGCCGCGCGGGCCAGGGCGCCGACCCGACGCCGCATGGCGGGCTCGAGGAAATCGGCGCGGGGAGCGGCCTGCGCCGCTGCCTCACCCGGCGCGGGCCAGCAGGCCCAGCGCGCCAGGGGAATGTGCATCCTGAGAGCACCGGCGGCCGGCGCCGCATGGGAAAAGGCAGACATCGACATGCGGTGGCCGACTCAGCGCCATGCAGCCGCCATCACCGCACCCGAGCGCAGGACCCGGGTATGGAAATTCCACGCGCCCACGTCTCCGCACCGGTCGGGCGCCTCGATCAGCAGGCCTTGCGGGGAGAACCGGATTTCCGGGAACGGCACGCTGTCGTGCATTCCCAGGCCGAGCGCCTTGACCAGGGCTTCCTTGCGGCACCAGTGCAACAACCCCTGCAGGGATTGCTGCTGCGGGTTCTCCCGCATCCAGGCGATCTCGGCGGGGTGCAGTGCCCAGGGCGCGCCGGCCAGCCAGTCGCGCTGCCGGGGCTGCTCGATGTCGATCCCCACGCAGGCGGACGGGGCGGTGGCGCAGGCGATCCAGCCGCCGCTGTGCGCGATGCTGATGCGCAGGTCCGGCCCGCCCTCCAGGTAGGGCGCACCCAGGGCCGTCTTGCAGATGCGTGGTGCGCGGCGGCCAGGGCAGGCGGGCAGCATGGCCCGGAGCACCCTGCGTGCGGCGCGGGACTGGGCGTTGCGCTGGGCCGCGCGCGTGCGGAGGGTGGAGGCGCCCAGGTGCACTACCGCGATGTCGATGGCGGGTGCGGCCTGCGTTGCCAGGGACGCCTGCGCGGCAGGATGCGGCAGGACGGATCCGAAAAGCTCGAATCGAACGCGGTCGGACGACGGTGTGACGAATGTTGTTGTCGAATGGATCACAGCTTCGCCCCTCCCCTGTTGTGCGCGCGAAGCCCCCGATTATCTTTTCAAATAGGTAATTTATTACAAAAAGTTAACAATATGGCTGAAATGCAACATTTGCCCCGGTTATCCCTTACTGCCGGCCGGCCGTTGAAACTACCCCTTGCGGCATCCTGGAGAAGATCTCCGCCGCCCAGTCCACGAACGCGCGCACCTTCGCGCTCAGGTGCCGGTTGGGCGGGTACACCACATAGACCGGCAGCAGCGGATGGCTCCACTCGGGCAGCACGCGCACCAGGTCGCCGCGGTCCACGTAGCGCTGGGCCTGCATGGTGGTGATCTGGCCCACGCCGCGGCCGGCGAGCAGCGCGGCCAGGTAGGCATTGCTCTCGTTCACCGCAAGGCGCGAGGGCCCGCCGATTTCCAGCGATTCACCGTCCCGGTGGAATTCCAGCGGGTAGCGCCGCGACGTGCGCGGCGAGAAATAGATCACGCTCTGGTGGCCGCGTTCGAGGTCCAGCGGTTCGCGCGGCGTGCCGTGGCGTTCCAGGTAGGCGGGCGAGGCGACGGTGATGAACTCCAGCAGGCCGATGCGGCGCGCCACGAGCGACTGGTCGGTGAGTTCGCCGCCGCGTATCACGCAGTCCACGTTGTCGCTGAGCAGGTCCACGATGCGGTCGCTCACGCCCAGCTCGAGCTGGATGTCGGGGTAGCGCGACTGGAACTCCTCCAGGTGCGGGATGATGAGCAGCCGTGCCATCGAGGTGCCCACGTCCACGCGCAGGCGGCCGCTGGGCGTGGCGCGCGCATGGGTCATGCTGGCCTCGATGTCGTCGAAATCGGCCAGCAGGCGCACGGCGCGGTCGTAGTAGGCCGCGCCGTCGGGCGTGACGGTCACGCGCCGCGTGGTACGGTTGAGCAGGCGCACGCGCAGGCGCGCTTCCAGCGCCTGGACGTGCTTGGTGACGGTGGCTTTGGGCAGTTGCAGGGAGTCTGCGGCGCGCGTGAACGTGCCGGCTTCCACCACCCGCGCGTAAATGCGCATGGCCTGGATCTGGTCCATGGCGTTCCTTCCTCGGTGCCTCTTGGCGGGCTTGCAAATTCTCACATGCAGCCAGGGGCCCGATTGTTCGGACTTTGGAAACAGTGAGGCCCGCATCGGCTGGTTTATCGTCGCTGTCCGCACGCCTACATTTGCAGCACCGGAATGTTTCCGGCCACACCGCCATGCCCACCACCACATCGTCCCGTTCCATGCCCGATGGCGCCCGCTCCGAATCCACCATTGCGGTGGCGCCGGGGCAGGACGTCGCCGTGCGCATGTACGGCCGCAGGAAAACCGGCGAGACGTCGCCGCTGGTCGTGCATTTCCATGGCGGGGCCTTCGTGTCGGGCGACCTGGACAGCGGCTGCACGATCGCCGGCCTGCTGCAGGAAGCCGGGGCGCTGGTGGTGTCGGTGGCCTATCCGCTGGCGCCCGAGCATCCGTTCCCGCAGCCGCTGGAGACGGGCTATGCCGTGCTGCAGTGGGCCTACCGCTACCGCACGCGGCTGGCCGGCACGGGGGCCCCGGTCTATGTGGCCGGGGAAGAGGCCGGCGGCAACCTGGCGGCGGGCGTGTGCCTGATGGCGCGCGACCAGTCCCACCCGCCGCTGGCGGGGCAGATCCTGGTGTCGCCGATGCTCGACCCCTGCGCCGGCACGCCGTCGCTGCGGGCCGCCACGGAAGGCAGTGACGCGTGCCGCTGGGCCCAGGGCTGGGAGAAGTTCCTGCGCTGCGCGCGCGACGCGGAACACCCGTATGCCGTGCCCGGCACCGCGCAGCGCCTGGCGGGCCTGCCTCCCACGCTGCTGCTGGTCGGCGACACCGATCCGATGCACGACGAAACGCTGGCCTATGCGGCACGGCTGGAGGCCGCCGGCCTGCCGGTGGAGCTGCACGTGCTGCGCAAGGCCGAGCGCTGGCCCGATGCGCTGCTGGAGCCCGGCACCCAGGCCTGTCCGTGCGCGGACGAGGCGCGCGAGCGGTTCCGCCGCTTCATGGAGGCCGGCCGATGTCCGGCTCCGCGCTGAACCCCCTGCTGGACGCAATACACCGCCGCTGCCACGGAAGGTATTGACCTCAACGATGGTTGAGGTTTGAGAATCCGGCCCCGTTGCCGTCTCCGCGCCTGGGCGCGGCCTGTCCCTTTCGATCTCTTCGATGCATTTTTCCGGCCTGCGGGCCGGAGGGGGAAGGCTTTGCCCGGCCGGTGCCGATACCGATTTTTTTGCTTGCGACACCACCGTTTTCAGACACACCCGAAGGATCTGCCATGCCGTCATCCCGACCCATTTCCCTCTTCTCGCCCGCGCGCCGCTGGTGGACCGCTGCCGGCGCCGCAGCCGCCATCGCGGCCGGTGGCGGGGCCCTGTTCGGGCTTTCCGCCTCGCACGCCGAGGCGCCGGCCGCCGATGCCGCGCCCCCGGCCGTGCCGGTGTCCGTCGCCGCCGTGGTGCAGCAGGACGTCGCGCTGTGGGACGAGTTCTCCGGCCGGCTCGAGGCCGTGCAGCGCGTGGACATCCGCCCGCGCGTGGCCGGCGCCGTGCAGGCCGTGCACTTCCGCGAAGGCGCGCTGGTGAAGCAGGGCGACCTGCTGTTCACCGTGGACCCGGCGCCCTATGCGGCCGAGGTGGACCGGGCCGATGCCCAGGTGGTGGCCGCACAGGCCCGCGTGTCGTACACCCGCAGCGAGATGGAGCGCGCCAGCCGTCTGTGGGAGGAACACGCCATCGCCCAGCGCGAGCGCGACGAACGCGTGAACGCCCAGCGCGAGGCCGAGGCCAACCTGCGCGCCGCCCAGGCCGCGTTGCAGACGGCGCGCCTGAATCTGGGCTATACCCAGGTGCGCGCGCCGGTCGCGGGCCGCGTGGGCCGCATCGAGGTCACTGTGGGCAACCTCGTGGGCTCCGGGGCCGGCGCGCCGGTGCTCACGACGCTGGTGTCGGTCAGCCCGATCTACGCCAGCTTCGACACCGACGAGCAGATCGTGGCCCGCGCGCTGGAAGGGCTGCGCTCCGGCCAGAGCGCCCGCACGCTCATCGAGCGCATTCCCGTGCAGATGGGCACGGGCACCGCCGGCAGCATGCCGCACACCGGCCACCTGCAGCTCATCGACAACCAGGTGGATGCGCGCAGCGGCACGGTGCGCGTGCGCGCCGTGTTCGACAACGCCGATGGCGCCCTCATGCCGGGCCAGTTCGCCCGCATCCGCATGGGCCAGGCGAAGAGCACCCAGGCCGTGCTGATCAATGAACGCGCCGTGGGCACGGACCAGAGCAAGAAGTTCGTGATGGTGGTGGGCGAGGGCAACAAGGCCGAATACCGCGAGGTGCAGCTGGGCGCGCCGGTCGATGGCCTGCGCGTCGTCACCTCGGGCCTGAAGGCGGGCGAGCGCATCGTCGTCAACGGCCTGCAGCGCGTGCGCCCCGGCGCCGTGGTCGCCCCGCAGGAGGTGCCCATGGCCGCCAAATCCGAACTGGGCGGGGAGGGCGCGCAGGCGCGCGCCGCCGCCCGCCAGCCCGCGGCCTGAGCGCAGGGCTCCAGAGAGCAGAGAACGACACCATGAACCTCTCCCGTTTCTTCATCGACCGCCCCATCTTCGCCGGGGTGCTGTCGGTGCTCATCTTCCTGGCGGGGCTGATCGCCCTGCGGGCGCTGCCGATCTCGGAATACCCCGAGGTGGCGCCGCCCTCCGTCGTGGTGCGCGCCACCTACCCCGGCGCCAACCCCAAGGTGATCGCCGAGACCGTGGCCACGCCGCTGGAGGAATCCATCAACGGCGTGGAAGGCATGCTCTACATGGGCAGCCAGGCCACGACCGACGGCGTGATGACGCTCACCGTGACCTTCGCGCTGGGCACCGACCCGGACAAGGCGCAGCAACTGGTGCAGAACCGCGTCTCGCAGGCCGAGCCGCGCCTGCCCGAGGAAGTGCGCCGCCTGGGCGTCACCACGGTCAAGAGCGCGCCGGACCTGACCATGGTCGTGCACATGGTCTCGCCCAACGGCCGCTACGACATCGACTACCTGCGCAACTACGCCGTGCTCAACGTGAAGGACCGGCTGGCCCGCATTCCCGGCGTCGGGCAGGTGCAGATCTTCGGCGGCGGCGACTATTCCATGCGCGCCTGGCTGGACCCGCAGAAGGTGGCGCAGCGCGGCCTCTCCGCAGGCGACGTGGTGGCCGCCATCCGCGGGCAGAACGTACAGGCGGCCGCCGGCGTGGTGGGCCAGTCGCCCGGCCTGCCGGGTGTGGACATGCAGCTGTCGATCAACGCCCGGGGCCGCCTGGCCACGGTGGAGGAGTTCGGCGACATCATCGTCAAGACCGGCGCCGACGGGGCCGTGACGCGCCTGCGCGACGTGGCCCGGCTGGAACTGGGCGCGGCCGACTACTCGCTGCGCTCGCTGCTCAACAACGACCCGGCCGTGGGCATGGGCGTCTTCCAGGCGCCCGGCTCCAACGCGCTCGACATCTCGGCCAACGTGCGCGCCACCATGGCCGAACTGCAGAAGCACATGCCCGAGGGCGTGGAGTTCCGCATCGCCTACGACCCCACGCAGTTCGTGCGCGCCTCCATCCACTCGGTCATCCAGACATTGCTGGAAGCCATCGCGCTGGTGGTGGTCGTGGTGATCCTCTTCCTGCAGACCTGGCGCGCTTCCATCATCCCGCTGCTGGCCGTGCCGGTGTCGGTGGTGGGCACGTTCGCGGTGCTGCACCTGCTGGGCTTCTCGATCAACGCGCTGTCGCTCTTCGGGCTGGTGCTGGCCATCGGGATCGTGGTGGACGACGCCATCGTGGTGGTGGAGAACGTCGAGCGCAACATCGAGGCGGGCCTCTCACCGCGCGAAGCCACCTACCGCGCCATGCGCGAGGTGAGCGGACCCATCATCGCCATCGCGCTGGTGCTGGTGGCCGTGTTCGTGCCGCTGGCCTTCATCAGCGGGCTCACGGGGCAGTTCTACCGCCAGTTCGCGGTGACCATCGCCATCTCCACCGTGATCTCGGCGATCAACTCGCTCACGCTGTCGCCCGCGCTCAGTGCGCTGCTGCTCAAGGGCCACCACGAGCCCAAGGATGCGCTCACCCGCGGCATGGACCGCGTACTGGGCGGCTTCTTCCGCCGCTTCAACCGCGTGTTCCACCGCGGCTCGGAGGCCTACAGCGGCGGCGTGCGGCGCGTGATCGGCCGCAAGGCGCTGATGCTGGCCGTCTATCTGGTGCTGGTCGGCGCGACCTGGGGCCTCTTCAAGGCCGTGCCCGGCGGCTTCGTGCCCGCGCAGGACAAGCAGTACCTGGTGGGCTTCGCGCAGCTGCCCGACGGCGCCACGCTGGACCGCACGGAAGACGTCATCCGCCGCATGGGCGAGATCGTGAAGAAGAACCCCAACGTGGAGGACGCCATCGCCTTCCCGGGCCTGTCGATCAACGGCTTCACCAACAGCTCCAACGCGGGCATCGTGTTCGTCACGCTCAAGCCCTTCGCCGAGCGCCGGCGCGCCGACCAGAGCGGGGGCGCCGTGGCCGGCCAGTTGAATCAGGCCTTCGGCAGCATCCAGGATGCGTTCATCGCCATGTTCCCGCCCCCGCCGGTGGCGGGGCTGGGCACGACGGGCGGCTTCAAGCTGCAGATCGAAGACCGCGCCTCGCTGGGCTATGGCGCCATGGACGCGGCCGTGAAAGCCTTCATGGCCAAGGCCTACCAGACGCCGGAACTGGCGGGGCTGTTCACCAGCTGGCAGGTCAACGTGCCGCAGCTGTACGCCGACATCGACCGCACCAAGGCCCGCCAGCTCGGCGTGCCGGTGACGGACATCTTCGAGACGCTGCAGATCTACCTGGGCAGCCTGTACGCCAACGACTTCAACCAGTTCGGCCGCACCTACAGCGTGCGCGTGCAGGCCGATGCGCCCTACCGGGCGCGGGCGGAGGACGTCGGCCTGCTCAAGGTGCGTTCCACCACGGGCGAAATGGTGCCGCTGTCGGCCCTCATGAAGATCGAGAACAGCTTCGGCCCCGAGCGCGCCATGCGCTACAACGGCTTCCTGTCGGCCGACGTGAACGGCGGTCCCGCGCCCGGCTTCTCGTCGGGCCAGGCGCAGGCCGCCGTGGAGCGCATCGCCGCCGAGACGCTGCCGCCGGGCATCGGCTTCGAATGGACGGAGCTCACCTACCAGGAGATCCTGGCCGGCAATTCCGCCGTGCTGGTGTTCCCGCTGGCCATCCTGCTGGTGTTCCTGGTGCTGGCCGCGCAGTACGAAAGCCTGACGCTGCCCATCGCCATCATCCTGATCGTGCCCATGGGCCTGATGGCCGCCATGGCCGGCGTGTGGCTCACCCGCGGCGACAACAACGTGTTCACCCAGATCGGGCTGATCGTGCTGGTGGGGCTGTCGGCCAAGAACGCGATCCTGATCGTGGAGTTCGCGCGGGAACTGGAGTTCGCCGGCCGCACGCCCGTGCAGGCCGCCATCGAGGCCAGCCGCCTGCGGTTGCGCCCCATCCTGATGACCTCGCTGGCCTTCGTGATGGGCGTGCTGCCCCTGGTGCTGTCCACCGGCGCCGGCTCGGAGATGCGTAGCGCCATGGGCGTGGCGGTGTTCGCCGGGATGATCGGCGTCACGGCCTTCGGCCTGTTCCTCACGCCGGTCTTCTACGTGGCCCTGCGCCGCCTGGCGGGCAACCGGCCGCTGCAGCAGCACGGCAGCCACGTGGCGCCGATCACCGACGCCGGCCACGGCATCCCGGGCCATGGGGCCTCGGCGCACCCCGTGATCGCCGCGCCGCGCAGCCTGCACGAATGAGACGGAGCTTTTGCCATGACGATGTTTTCTCCTTGGGTTTCCCTCTCGCGGCTGGCACCGCTGGCCGCGGCCCTGGTGCTGGCCGGCTGCATGAGCACTCCGGCGGTGCCGGAACATGCCGGCGTGGCCGTGCCCGCCGCCTTCAGCGAGGCCGCCGGCTCCGCATCGTGGACCACGGCACCGCCCGCCGAGGCGCAGCCCCGCGGCACCTGGTGGCTGGGCTTCCGCGATCCGGTGCTCGACGATCTGGTGCAGCGCGCCGGCAGCGGCAACACCAGCGTGCAGGAGGCCGCCGCCCGGCTGGCCGAAGCGCGGGCGCTGCTGCGCTCTGCCGACGCCAGCCGCGCGCCCCAATTGGGCGCCTCGGCCGGCGTCGCGCGGCAGGCCGGCGCCAACACGGCCACGGGCGGCCCGGCGCCTGCCACGCTGGCCACGGCGGGGCTGAACGTGTCCTATGAACTGGACCTGTTCGGCCGCCTGTCGCAGGCCAGCGATGCCGCGCGGCTCGACGCCCGCTCGCGCGAGGCGCTGCTGCAGAGCGCGCGCCTGATGGCCCAGGCGGACACGGCCCAGGCCTACCTGCAGCTGCGCTCGGTGCAGGCCGAGCAGGCCCTGGTGCAGGAGGGCCTGGCCGCCTACCGCGATACCTTGCGCCTGACCGAGCGGCGCTACCAGGCCGGCGACGTGGCCGAACTGGACGTGGCGCGCGTGCAGGCCGAGGTGGCCGCCACCGAATCCGACGCGCTCGCCCTGGAGCGCCAGCAAGCCGTGCTGACGCATGCGCTGGCCCTGCTGGTCGGCGAGGTGGCCACCGGCTTCACCGTGCCCCCCGCAGCAGGCGAGGCCACGCTGCCCGTCATTCCCCCAGGCGTGCCGGGCACGGTGCTGGCGCGCCGGCCGGACGTCTCGGCGGCGCAGGCGGCCGTGCTGGCGGCGCAGGCCCGGGTGGGCGTGGCCCAGGCGGCGTGGTTCCCGGCCGTCACGCTCACGGGCAACGGCGGCTATGCCTCGCCGGAACTGGGCGACCTTTTCAAGTGGTCGGCCCGGTCCTGGGGCATCGGTGCGCTGCTGTCGCTGCCGCTCTTCGACGGCGGCCAGCGCCAGGCGCAGGAAGATGGTGCCCGTGCCCGGCTGGAAGGCGCGCTGGCCGCCCACCGCGGTCAGGTGCTCACGGCCTTCCGCGAGGTCGAGGACCAGCTCAGCGCGCTGCGCCTGCTGGCCGGCCAGGCCGAGGCCCAGGGCCGCGCCGTGCAGTCGGCAGCGCGCGCCACGCAGCTGTCCGATTCGCGCTACCGCAACGGCATGGTGAGCCAGCTGGAACTGCTCGACGCCCGCCGCAGCGAACTGCGCAACCGCCGCCAGGCCCTGCAGGTGCGCACCGCGCAATACACGGCCACGGTGGGCCTGATCCGCGCACTGGGCGGCGGCTGGGGAGACGGGGGAGCGACAATGGGGGACGAGGAGCGGCCGGTCGCGCGCAACGGTTGAAAATTCCCGCAAGTTGGGTAACGCGGCGTAGCAAAGCGGCGCCACGCCAGCGCTGGGAGGCCAACCGGCCTATAGTGCTTCTTTTTGTTGCCGGACCCCGCCATAGGTCACGGCTAGGATACGGGCTGCCGCCCGCCATGCCCGCGGCAAGGCCGGCCCGTCCCCCCCATTCCATGTCCCTATCAGCTACCGCAGGAGCACACGCATGACGTATCCGAGCACACGCCTTTTCATTGCCGGTGAATGGCAGGATGCCGCCGATGGCAAGACCATCGCCGTGCACAACCCGGCCACGGGCAAGGAAATCGGCCGCGTGGCCCATGCCGGCCGTGCCGACCTGGACCGTGCCCTGGAGGCGGCCCAGAAAGGCTTCGAGGCCTGGCGCGACATCCCCGCCGTTGAGCGCGCCCGCACCATGCGCCGCGCGGCGGCCCTGATGCGCGAGCGCGCCGACGCCATCGCCCGCATCCTCACCCAGGAGCAGGGCAAGCCCCTGGCCGAGGCGAAGGTCGAGGCCATGGCCGCCGCCGACATCATCGAATGGTTCGCCGACGAGGGCCAGCGCATCTACGGCCGCATCGTCCCGGCCCGCGGCAGCCTCGCCGTGCGCCAGCTCGTCCTGAAGGACCCCGTAGGCCCCGTGGCCGCGTTCACGCCCTGGAACTTCCCCATCAACCAGGTGGTGCGCAAGCTGGCCGCCGCCCTGGCGTCCGGCTGCTCCATCCTCGTGAAGGCCCCCGAGGAAACGCCCGCCAGCCCCGCCGAACTCATCCGTGCCTTCGCCGATGCCGGCGTGCCGGCCGGCACCGTGGGCCTGGTGTACGGCAATCCCGCCGAGATCTCCAGCTACCTGATCCCGCATCCGGTCATCCGCAAGGTCACGTTCACCGGCTCGACCCCCGTGGGCAAGCAGCTGGCGGCGCTGGCCGGCCAGCACATGAAGCGCGTGACCATGGAGCTAGGCGGCCATGCCCCGGTGATCGTCGCGGACGACGCCGATGTGGAGCTGGCCGTCAAGGCCGCCGGTGGCGCGAAGTTCCGCAATGCCGGCCAGGTCTGCATCTCGCCGACCCGTTTCCTGGTGCACGAGAGCATCCGCAAGGATTTCGTGGCCGCGCTGGCGCGCCACGCCCAGGCCCTGAAGGTGGGCGACGGCCTGGCCGACGGCACCCAGATGGGCCCGCTGGCCAACCCCCGCCGCATCACGGCCATGGCCGAGCTGATGCAGGATGCCGTGCAGCACGGCGCCCAGGTGGCGGCCGGCGGAGACCGCATCGGCGGCGACGGCAACTTCTTCCAGCCCACGGTGCTGGACGACGTGCCCGTGTCCGCGCGCATCTTCAACGAGGAGCCCTTCGGCCCGGTGGCCGCGGTGCGCGGCTTCGAGAAGATCGAGGACGCCATCGCCGAGGCCAACCGCCTGCCCTACGGGCTGGCCGGCTATGCCTTCACCCGCTCCCTCAAGCACGCCCACCTGCTGTCGCAGCGGCTCGAAGTGGGCATGCTGTGGATCAACCAGCCCGCGTCCCCGTCCGCCGAACTGCCGTTCGGGGGCTTGAAGGACTCCGGCTACGGTTCCGAGGGAGGCCCGGAGGCGATCGAGGCGCACCTGAACACGCGCGCGGTGTCCATCACCAACGTGTGACCGGTCTGGCCATCGACTCCGGGGCGGTGCCCCGGACAGCCCCCGCGGACACCTATCCCGGGGGCTTTGTCACATGGTGGGGGCGCCGGCAGGGCGAGCCGCGGCGGCGTTGCCAGCAAAAGCGTTCCATGCTGCGGATTCGCAGGGGTGGAAACCGGCGATACCTTGAAGACCGGCTGCCGGTCATGCACAGTGGGCCACTGTCACTCAGAATTCAGGCGGGAGAACATGTCAAACCACGGCGACGCAGACGATGTGCTGCACGTGGCCATCGTCGGCGGCGGGGCTTTGGGCCTCGCGTCGGCATACCACCTCATGCAGCGTGCGCGGCGCCTGGGAGCGTTCCTGGACGTGCATGTCTTCGATGGCCGCGAGGCCACGGAGGCGCACGGCCATGGCCACGGCTTCGAAGCCGGAACGGGGGCGGCCGCCGCCCAGGCTCCGGCCGGTGGGGGGGATGATGACCGCACGCCGCTGGATGGCAACGGGCTCGCCGTGCCGCTGATCCGCACCGTGCACCGCGCGGCCATGGCCCTGCGCGGCCGCATCCGGCTCGACTACTCCTGCGGGCGCTTCTTCGACGACTGCCTGCGCGACCCGGAAGCGATGCTCGACGAGGCGGCGCGCACCCTGTCGCTGTCCATCGACTGGCGCGATGCGCGTGTTCTGGACGCCCTCGTGCAGGTGCGCGACGGCTACTACTACCCCCTCATCTCGACCATGTTCCTCTGCGACCCATCGGGCCCGCAGAACACCCCGGTGCAGGCGGCCCTGGAATACATCCGCTGGAAGGAAGACGGCCGCTCCCTGCCCGAAACCGATTTCACCGACGACGCGTCGCGCAAGTGGGCGGAGTCGCTGGCCGCGCACCTCGAGGAACGGTCGGACGAGCAGGTGGCCGTCACCATCCGCTCGGGCGGCCGGCTGCTGGTGCGTGTGATGAGCGACATGGTGGAGGTCCTGCGCGGGGGCGAGTCCCGGATCTTCGATATCTGCGTCATGGCCAATTCACCGGGCGACGCCCTGCGCGTGCTGGCCTTCGACGCCGCCACCGCGGCCTTCGGCGTGCGGGTCGGCCGCATCCTGGACAGCGTCTGCGAGACGGACGACGAATCCGCCTGGTACGAGAGCGAGGGCATGCCGCCCTCCCGGCCAGCGGGCACCTCTCCGGGAGGCGCCGCCTGGCGGCCTGCGGAGTGGAACGGCGAAGCGCCCGGGAGCCCGGCCGCGCGGCCGCCGCCGCCCACCCGGTCGGGGCCGGAAGACAAGGCCTGGGCCGCCTTCCGGCACCACGTGTTCGATGTGTCCGTGAAGGCCCGGGCCGACATCCGGGCGCTGAACGAAGCCTTCGTCGAAGGCTGGCGCGAGGGGCTGGGGCGTGTCCCCTGCGCCGAGATACCGCCGCTGCTGTTCGTGGGCGGCTGGCCCTATGGCGCCGTGCTGCAGGAGCAGTGCATGGAGCAGGCAGAGGAACTGGGCAACTGGCTGTTGCCCGAGTGAGGTCTCCCGGGGGGCACGCCCCGGGAAAGTTACGTCAGAAGCGGTAGGTCGAGGTCAGCATGTAGGTGCGCCGCTGGCCGTAGAAGCAGTCGCCGCGCGCCAGGCACTGCGTGATCTGCACCTTGTCCGTCAGGTTCACCACGTTGAAGGCCAGGCGCCAGTCGCCCGCGTCGTAGGCCACCATCGCATCCGCGAGCGTGGCCGCCGGCGTGGAGATGGCAGACGACCCGCTCCACTGCGAGCCCGTGTAGCGCACGCCGCCGCCCACCGTCCACTGGCCGCGCCCGCCCGCGGCGAACCGGTGCGACACCCAGGCGGAGGCCGTGTGCTTCGACACGCCCGCCACCGGCTGGCCCTGGTCGCCCGCGTTGCTGCGCGCGATCTTCGCATCGGTATACGCATAGGCGAGCGTGGCGTCCCAGCTGCGGGCGATGCTGGCGGTGAACTCCGCCTCCAGGCCGCGCGTCCTGGTTTCGCCGATCTGCAGGCTGTTGAGCGGATTGGTCGGGTCGGTCGTCTTGCGGTTCTTCTCGCGCAACTCGTACACGGCGGCATAGGCCGAGATGCCGCGGCCTTCCGGCTGCCATTTCACGCCGGCTTCCCACTGCTCGCCGCGTTGCGGCTTGTACGGATCGCCGAAGAAGTTCACGCCGCCCAGCGGCTGGAACGACTCGGCATAGCTCAGGTAGGGGGCCCAGCCGCCGTCCATCTGGTAGGTCGCACCCAGGCGCTTGGTCCAGGCCGTGTCGTCCACGGCGGCGGCGGGGCGGCCTTCGGTCTCGGTCTTGGCGCTGTCATGGCGCAGGCCGAGCGTGGCGGTCCAGCGGTCCCAGCGGATCTGGTCCTGCAGGTAGACGCCCCACTGGCGCTGCGTCACGCCCGGCTGGCGCACCAGGGCGGATTCGGACGGCGGCGTGAAGTTGCCGTACACCGGCGCGTAGACGTCGATGCCGCTCACGGTCTTGAACCACGACGACTGGCTGGTGGCGTTGCGTTGCGCGTCCACGCCGGCCAGCAGCGTGTGCTCGGTGGCGCCGGCCTTGAGCTTGCCTTCGATTTGCGTATCCACCATCAGCAGGCGGCTGGCGTTGCGCTGCCAGATCGCGTCGCGCAGCAGGGTGCGGTTGTCCGCCTCGAACACCGGGCGTGCCGGCCGGCCCGTGGCGCTGTTGGCCGTGAAGCTCGTGTACATGCTGCGGTAATCGACGTCGCTCACCGTGCGGCGCAGGTTCTGTCGCACGGTCCATGCGTCGTTCACGCGGTGGCTGAAGAGGTAGCCCCAGGAGTTGTTCTCGGTGTCGTAGGCGTCCCAGCCGGGCTCGCTGATGAAGGCCGAGGTGGGGATCTGGCCGTAGGGGCTGGACAGGCGCGTTCCCTGCCACGGGAAGAAGCCGATCAGCGATCCGCTCTTGTCCTTCTGGTGCGTGAACTGCAGCGTGAGCGACGTGGCGGCGCTGGGCTTCCATGTGAGCGAGGGCGCGATGATCAGCCGGTCGTCACTCACGTGGTCGACCTGCGAATCGCTGTCGCGGCCCACGGCCACCAGCCGGTAGAGCCACTGCCCGTCCTGCGTGAGCGCCCCCGTCAGGTCGGTGGCGATCTGCTTGCGGGCGTGGTTGCCCACCTGCACCTGCACTTCGCGCAGCGGCTCGGCCTGCGGGCGCTTGCTGGTGAGGTTCAGCACCCCGCCCACGCTGCCCTGGCCATAGAGCACCGACGACGGGCCGCGCAGGAATTCCACGCGCTCCAGCAGGTAGGGATCGGCCTTGACGTTGTTGTAGGTGCCGTAGGTGCGCAGCAGGCCGTCCTGGTACTGCGTCACGTCGCCGCCGCGCGCCTTGAAACTGTCCACGCGGCTGTCGAAGTAATTGGACACCATGCCGGCCGTGTAGGCCGTGGTCTGGCGCAGGGTCTGCGCGCCCTGCGCCTCCATCTGGTCGCGCGTGACGACGCTGATGGCCTGCGGCGTTTCGATCAGCGGGGTATCGGTCTTGGTGGCCGAGAGCGCGCGGCGGGCCACGAAGCCGGAGACGGGGTTCACGGGGTTTTCCTGCTGCCCGTCAGCGCTCACCGTCACCGGGGCGAGCGTGGCTTCCGCTGCCGGGGCATTGGCCGTGGCGGCAGCCTGCTGTGCATGCGCTGCGGGTGCGGCGACCAGGGCACACAGCGTGGCGGCGGCTGCGGACAGGGCCTGGACGAGCGTGCGCGGTGCGAAGTCGGGGCGGGGCGCATGCCGGTGGGGGGCGGTGAGAAGGTCGAAGGATGGGGTCATTGCAGAAAAGAAAGAGCGCTCGCGCTGCCAGGGGGCGGCGTGCGAGAGGGATTGCGGAAACGCAGACAGCGCGCTGCGCCGGGTGGCGTGGCGCCTGAGTGCGGTGGGGGATCAGTGCGCCGGTGCGGCTGGCAGGGCGGGGGATTCCATGCCCTCGGCCTGGGCGAAGGTGAGCGTGGTGAGGTAGGCCGTCTCGCCGTACTTCTCGCCATTGCGCTCCCCGGAGGCCGGGTCGGCGTGCTTCACCTCGGCCACGTACTGGCCCTTCCACGGCAGGGAGAAGCGCACCGTGCCGTCCGCACCGGTCACGGCCTCGCGGGCCCAGCCGGAGGGCGCGGCCAGCGTCACCTGGGCCTTGGGCAGCGGCTGGCCGTTGAACACCACGCGCAGTTCGCCCGGGCTGCCCGTGGGCACCACGTCCAGCGGCGCCGTGGCAGCGACGGGGCGGGACAGGTCCGCGACCCAGCGCGCGGCGGGGCGCCAGAGCAGCGCGGGCTTGCCACCCTTGGTGCGGTCGATCACCGGATAGGGAGCTTCCGCGAACAGCGTCTCGGCGGCGCCGGGCAGTGCGTAGGCGAAGGCGGTCGCGGTACGACGGCCTTCCACCCGCGTGGCCGCAGCGGCGCCCGCCGCACGGACCTGCAGCACCGGCACGCCCTGGAACCTGTCCAGCGCGCCCGGCGATTTTTCGATCACGTTGTCGGCATATTCGCCGAACTGCAGCCGCGCCTGGCCGTTGCCGGCTTCGAGCCACACCTGGTGGGCCTGGGCACCGGCAGCGGCGCAGGCGGCGAAGAGGGCGGTGGCCCAGGGGCGGAAGGACGATGGCATCGGTTGGCTCCTTGAAAGGTGGAAAGGTCGATAAAAAGCAATGCGGCGGCGCGCCGGAGGCTCCGGCGGCGGGGACTGGAGGCCAGGACTGTTGCCGCACGGGGGCGGCCGGGGCCCGGTCAGCCCGTGGCGTGCGGCCCCAGGGCGGCCGCCAGGGCCGCCCACAGCACCGCCAGCGCCAGGGCCGAGGCCGATAGCCCGGGCAGGCGCCGCGGCCACCAGGTCGCCGCGGCGGTGGCGCCCAGCGCCGACACGGAGAGCGCCACGGCCCACCAGGTGACCGACAGCGGCACGCTGGCCATGCGCGGCCACGCCACGGCCAGGACCAGCGACAGGCCCAGAACGGCCCATCCGCCACGGCGCAGGGCGCGCAGCCGCGCCGGGTCGCCTTCGCGGCCCCATGCGTCCTCGTGGTGCCGGTCCATGCCCAGCGCGATGCCGGCCCAGCCGGCGAAACACAGCAGCAGCTCGAGCATGGCGGTCATGCTCCTTGCGCGGGCGTGGTGCCGGACGGCGCACCGGGCTGCACGGCAGCGCGCGCCGCCTTTGGCGTGGCCGCCGCGCGGCGGCGCAGCAGGTGCCGGGCCAGGGCGCCGAACACCAGTCCGGCGGCCAGGAACGACAGGTCCATGCCGGCCCAGGCCCATTCGCCCGCGGGCAGCGTGATGCCCAGGTGGGCCGAGGTGGTGGCCGCGTTGATCACCGGCAGCGCCGCGAACAGCGCACCCGCGGCCCCCAGCAGCAGCGCCCAGCCGCGCCGGTCGGGCCGGAGCAGGCCGATGGCCAGGCCCGCGCCCCAGGTGCCGAAGAACCATGCGAGCTCCGCGTCGGCGCGCCCGGGCGTGGACAGGGGCAACAGCCGGTTGGCCGCGAGGAAGGCGGCGACCGCCAGGGGCAGCCCGCCCATCAGGCCCACGTTCAGGCTGGCCACCAGCCGCTCGCCGAAAGGCAGGCCGGCATCGCCCGGCTTGCGCTGCGCCTGCGCGCGCCGCTTCACCGACCAGAGCACCAGCCCGGAAGCGATCATCAGGCTGCCCAGCACGCCGAAGCCGAACAGCGCCCAGCGCATCCCCGGGCCCGCGAAGCGGGCGAGGTGCAGCCCGTAGAGCACGCGGTAGGTTTTGATCGCGGGTGTCTGCGGATCGATCAGCGCGAGCTGCCGCGCCGTGGCCCCGTCGAAGCGCAGCCGCGCGGGGCCGTACTGCAGCCGGTCGCCATCGTGCCGCGTGACCTCCACCACCGTGCCGTCCGCGTCGCGGCGCGCCGAAATGTTGCCGATGCGGGCATCGCCCCAGGTGCGGTGGGCGCCCGCCACCATCGTGGCCAGGTCCAGCGGCGGCAGGGGCGCGGCGGCTTCCGCCGCCCCGCGCGCGCGGCGTGCGCTGCGGGTGCCCGGCTCGTCGCCCTGCATCTCCGCGAAATAGGCCTGCGAATCGGTGCCCTTGGGCGTCGCGTAGGCGGCCGCGATGCCGGCGGGCATGTAGAGCGTGTGGAAGATCATCAGCCCGCTGAAGGTGATGACGAGATAGAACGGCAGCGCCAGCACGCCGGACACGTTGTGCGCGTCCAGCCAGGCGCGCTGGCCGCCCTTAGTCGGACGGAAGGTGAAGAAATCCTTGAAGATGCGCCGGTGCGTCACCACGCCCGTGAGCAGCGCGATGAACATCAGCAGCGTTGCCACCCCCACGATCCAGCGCCCCTGCAGCGCCCAGCGGCTCTGGTGCGCCGTGCGCAGCTCGAAGTGGAAGCGGTAGAAGAATTCCCCGCCCATGGTCTCGCGCGTGCCGATCGACTCGCCCGTGGACGGGTCCATGAGCAGGGTCTGGAAGCGGCCATTGGCACTGTCGCGCCAGAGCACGGTGACGGCCGGCAGGCGCCCGTCGGGCAGGCGCATGATCCACTGCGTAACGCCCGGTGCGTGGCGGTGCAGCGCTGCCTGCGCCCGGTCCGCCACGTCGGGGCTCGGGGCCGCCAGCCCGTGCATTTCCGGGCGCATCCAGAGATTGAATTCGCTCTTGAAGAAGCTCAGCGTGCCGGTGGCGAAGATGGCGAACAGCAGCCACCCCAGCACCAGGCCCGCCCAGGTGTGGACCCAGGACATCGCCTGCCGGAAGCCCTCGCGCCCGGGCGCCGCGGCGGCGTGCGCGGTGTCGTTCGAAGCTGCCGTCATGCCGCGCCTCCCCACAGGCGCGGCGCGACCACGCAGGCGCCCAGCAGCAGCGCGGGCACGCCCACCCCGGCCCAGGCCGACCATGCGGTGCGCGCATAGAACGCCCAGGCCACCGCGCCGGCATACACCAGCCACGAGAACATCGTCGCGGCCAGCACCGCCTCCACGCGCGGCATCGCCAGCGCCAGGGCCAGCGCGCCGGCCGCCGTGGCGGCGGCGGCGAGCGCATAGCCGCCGGCCGTGGCAGCCAGCGCGCGCGATGCGATCGCCAGGCGGTACTTCCAGAGGGGACGGGTGGGTTTCATGGCGGCGGCTTCCGGGCGGTCAGAAGGCGTAGTCGAGCGTGACCTGCAGCGCGCGCGCCTCGCCCGGCGTGACCGAGGTGAAGCCCGCGGCATTGCTGGTGCCGTCGAGGTAATAACGCTTGTCCGCGGCGTTCTTCAGGTTGGCCTGCAGCCGCAGCCCGCCGGCCATCTCGTAGCCCACGGCCAGGTCGGCGACCGTATAGCCCGGCAGGCGCCGCCGGTTGTCGTTGGCCAGGAACTTGTCGCCCTGGTGCGTGAGGCCGCCGCCCACCCACAGGCCGGGCACCGCGGCGATGCGGTACTGCGTCCAGAGCGATGCGGTGCGCTTCGTCGCCAGCGCCACGCGGTTGCCCACGTTGGCGCCCGCCACCGTGTCGGCCAGCACCTTCGGGTCCATGAACGTGGCCTGGGCGGTCACGGTCCAGCCCGGCGCGATGCGGCCCCTGGCCTCCAGCTCCAGTCCGCGGATGCGCTGGCGGCCCGTGAGCACGGAATAGCCGGGGTTGGCAGGATCGCTGGCGGGGCTGTTGGTGAGTTCCAGCTCGAACAGCGACGCCGTTGTCAGCAGCCGGCGCGAAAGCCATTCCTGCTTCACCCCCACCTCGATCTGCTTGCCTTCGGATGGCGGTGCCGCCACATTGCCCGCGAGCAGCGTGCCCACGTTGGCCTGGAACGAGCGCGCATGGCTCACGTAGAGCATGCTCTCCGGCGTGGCCTCCCAGCTCAGCGCGAGTGAAGGCTGGGTCTTGCTCGCGTCCAGTTGCGGCTTGACATAGCGGTCCTTCAGCCGGTCGTGGCGCAGGCCGGCGGTGAGCGCCCAGGGCCCCCAGGCCATGCGGTCCTGCACGTAGATGCCCGGGTTGCGCGTGTCGCTGGCGACCGCGGGCGCACCGGTGGACGCCGCGGGCGGGGCGATGCCCGTCATGGGGCGCGACAGATCGACGGCGGGCAGGGTGCCCGTGCCGCTCGCGCCGTAGCGGCTTTCCATCGCGCGCCAGTCCACGCCCGCCAGCACGCGGTGCTCCACCGCACCGGTGTGCCAGCGCCCGCGCAGCTCGGCCAGCACCGTGTCCGAGGTGTAGCTCTGCCCCGGCGCGAGCCAGTAGCCGCGCGCCACCCGGCCGGCGGACACGCCCGACAGCATCGGCAGCAGCACGTCGCGCTCCGTCTCGTTGCGCGACACATACAGGCGCGCATCCAGCGCATCGGTGAAGCGGTGGGTCAGCTCGCTCGCATAGAAGCGCATGCGGCCCTGGGTGGTGAGCCAGGGCTCGCCGTAGAAGTTGCCCTTGTCCAGCGCGTCGGCGCTGCGCGGGTCGGACGGCACCGGTACCGGGAGGCCGGGATAGGACGTGGTTTCCAGGCGGTAGGTCTCGGCCTGCACCCGCCAGCGCGTCTGCGGCGAGATGCGCCATTCCAGCGCCCCGCCCAGGCCGCGCTTTTCCGGGGTGATGCCGTCCACGGCGCTGCCGCCGCGGCTGGCCCCGCCGGTCAGGCGGTACAGCAGCGTGCCTTCGGAGTCGATCGGCCCGGTCAGGTCGAATTCCCCGGAGCGCCAGCCGTAGCTGCCGGCGCCCAGGCGCACCGAGCGCAGCGCCTCGGCCTGCGGCTGCTTGCTCACGTACTGGATCAGCCCGCCCGGTGCGACCTGCCCGTATTCCAGCGCCGCAGGCCCCTTGATCACTTCCACCCGGTCGATGTTGAACAGCGGCGGATCGATCAGGTGCATGAACTTGGCGCCGTCCCGCAGGTAGTTGTAGGTGTTGTTGGCCCACAGGCCGCGCACCGAGAACTGGGAATAGGAACCGTAGTACTCGCTGCGCGAGGCCACGCCCGAGGCGTTGCGCAGCACCTCGCGCTCGGTGGTGGCAGCCTGCTGCTCCAGCGTCTCGCGCTCCACCACGCTCACGGAGCGCGGCGTCTCCAGCATCGACAGGCCCAGCCGCGACGCGCTCTGCGCGCGCCGCGCGGGCGTGCCCGCCTCGCCCGAACGGTCCGCGCTCACCTGCACTTCGCCGAGCGTTGCGGGACGCTCGTCCCCGGCCTGCGCCTGCGCGCGAGCGGCCAGGGGCGCGGCGGTCAGCAGCACGGCACCGCAGTACAGGCCTGCACGGGCCAGGGCATTGCCGGAGGAACCACCCCGGCATGTGGCACGGCGGGGCAGGGGTGGGACGGAGACAGGGGAGGACAGCATGGCGGCAGACTTCAAGACGGCAAAAGACCTGAGTGCGCTGGCTGCCGGGGCGCGAGGGCCGTGTCCGGACTGGCTTGCGGTGGGAGCGCCGTTCAACGCTTGCGGCGAGAGGCCCGGGCAGGGTGCGCGGGCGGCGGCTCCAAGGCGATGGATTCTAATTATTTTTGATACGCATTCTCATTTGTGTGTGGAATTCTCCAAATTTCCACCCAACGCATGCAACTTTTCCCGAGGGTCTCGCCATGCCGCGTTCGGAGCCCGCGGCGGCCCAAAAAAAACGGGCCCGCAGGCCCGTGGTATCGGTATCGCCGGCCCGTGCACCGGCGCTGCTGGCGTCAGTCCGCCTCGCCCATCTGCGACTGCAGGTAGTTCTGCACGCCCACCTGCTCCACGAGGCCCAGTTGCGTTTCCAGGAAGTCGATGTGCTCCTCGGTGTCCTCGAGAATCTCCTGCAGCAGGTCGCGCGAGACGTAGTCGCGCACCGTTTCGCAGTGGGCGATGCCCTCCTTGATGGTGGCCTGCGCGCCGCGCTCGGAGCGCAGGTCGCATTCGAGGATCTCCGGCACGTCCTCGCCGACCTGCAGCTTGCCCAGGTCCTGCAGGTTGGGCAGGCCGTCCAGCATGAAGATGCGGTCCATGATACGGTCGGCGTGCTTCATCTCGCCGATCGACTCTTCATACTCCTTCTTCGCCAGGCGGTCGAAGCCCCAGTGCTTGAGCATCCGGTAGTGCAAAAAGTACTGGTTGATGGCCGTCAGCTCGTTCTTGAGCTGGGCCTGCAGATGGGAAATGACCTGGGCGTCGCCTTGCATGGGGCTCTCCTCGTAATAATGGAATGGTGCGGTGTCGGCGCGATTGTCGTGATGCCCGCCCGCCACGGCAAGGCGAAGCCCCCACGCGCCCGGTCTGCCTGCGTGTGACACTGAGTTGTGTTCTCATTGGAGGGCCCGCGGGCATGGCGGTTGCCCCGCCAGCAGCCAGGGCTGCACGCAATAGTTCTATCCAATCGATTGAATGGAATCAATTAATTGGATTGATTGGGCTGACGCCCCTAAACTTCGTCTTGTCATTCAGCAACCCACCAACCGAGGAAACAGCAATGTCCCTGATCAATACCCAAGTCCAGCCTTTCAAGACCGAAGCGTTCGTGAACCGCAATGGCAAGGGTGAGTTCATTACCGTCACGGAAGAGAACCTGAAGGGCAAGTGGTCCGTGCTGATCTTCATGCCGGCCGCCTTCACGTTCAACTGCCCGACCGAGATCGAAGACGCTGCCGACAACTACGCCGAGTTCCAGAAGGCCGGTGCCGAGGTCTACATCGTGACCACCGACACGCACTTCTCGCACAAGGTGTGGCACGAGACCTCCGACGCCGTCGGCAAGGCCAAGTTCCCCCTGGTCGGCGACCCGACGCACCAGCTGACCAACGCCTTCGGCGTGCACATCCCCGAAGAAGGCCTGGCACTGCGCGGCACCTTCGTGATCAACCCGGACGGCATCATCAAGACGATGGAAATCCACTCCAACGAGATCGCCCGCGACGTGTCGGAAACCCTGCGCAAGCTCAAGGCCGCCCAGTTCACCGCCGCCAACCCCGGCCAGGTGTGCCCCGCCAAGTGGAAGGAAGGCGCCAAGACCCTGACGCCTTCGCTGGACCTGGTCGGCAAGATCTAATCGCCCGCGCGATCCGGAAGCGCCCCGCGCGCTTCCCCCGGCCGGACCCCCGCATGGCGCTCGCGCGCCGTGCCGTCCGGCTTTTTTTCGCCCGTTTTCCGGCCATCCCGGGCCCCATAACTCGAAATACCTGAAGGACACCCATGCTCGACGACCAACTCAAATCCCAACTTTCCGCCTATCTGGAGCGCGTGACGCAGTCGTTCGAGATCGTGGCGTCGCTGGACGGCAGCGAGACCTCCGTGCAGATGCGCGACCTGCTGGAAACCATCCAGTCCCTGCGCAGCGACAGGATCAGCCTGCGCACCGACGGCAACGATGCCCGCAAGCCGTCCTTCACTCTGCAGCGTGCCGGCACGCAGACGAGCCTGCGCTTCGCCGGCCTGCCGCTCGGCCATGAATTCACCTCGCTCGTGCTGGCGCTGCTCTGGACGGGCGGCCACCCGCCGAAGGTGGAGCAGGACGTGATCGAGCAGGTGCAGGCGCTCGACGGCGACTTCGACTTCGAGGTGTACATGAGCCTGACGTGCCACAACTGCCCGGACGTGGTGCAGGCGCTGTCGCTCATGGCCATCCTCAACCCCCGCATCCGCACCACCGTGATCGAGGGCGGCGCCTTCCAGCAGGAAGTGACCGACCGCGAGATCATGGCCGTGCCCATGGTCTTCCTCAACGGCCAGGTGTTCGGCTCCGGCCGCATGACCATCGAGGAAATCGTCGGCAAGCTCGACACCGGCGCCGCGAAGCGCGAAGCCGCCAGGCTGTCCGCGAAGGAAGCGTTCGACGTGCTGATCGTCGGCGGTGGCCCGGCAGGTGCCGCGGCGGCCGTGTACGCCGCCCGCAAGGGCATCCGCACCGGCATCGCGGCCGAGCGCTTCGGCGGCCAGGTGAACGACACGCTGGACATCGAGAACTACATCTCGGTCAGCAAGACCGACGGCCCGAAGTTCGCCGCCGCGCTGGAGCAGCACGTGCGCGACTACGAGGTGGACCTGATGAACCTGCAGCGCGCCCGCGCGCTCCGGCCCGCTGCCACCGAAGGCGGCCTGATCGAGGTCGAGCTGGAGAACGGCGGCACGCTCTCGTCCCGCACCGTGATCATTTCCACCGGTGCACGCTGGCGCAACATGAACGTGCCGGGCGAGGAGCAGTACCGCACCAAGGGCGTGACCTACTGCCCGCACTGCGACGGCCCGCTCTTCAAGGGCAAGCGCGTGGCGGTGATCGGCGGCGGCAACTCCGGCGTGGAGGCCGCGATCGACCTGGCCGGCGTGGTGGCCCACGTCACCGTGCTCGAATTCGCGGGCGAGCTGAAGGCCGACGCCGTGCTGCAGCGCAAGCTGCGCAGCCTGCCGAACGTGGACGTGATCCTCAACGCGCAGACCACCGAGGTGAAGGGCGACGGCAACCGCGTGACCGGCCTGAGCTACAAGGACCGCACGAACGACGAGCACCATGTGCTCGCCCTGGAAGGCATCTTCGTGCAGATCGGCCTGCTGCCCAACACCGACTGGCTCAAGGGCACGGTGGACCTGTCGCGCTTCGGCGAGATCGTGGTGGACTCCCACGGCCGCACCAGCGTGCCGGGCGTGTTCGCGGCCGGCGACTGCACCACGGTGCCCTACAAGCAGATCATCATCGCGGCCGGCGAGGGCGCGAAGGCGGCGCTGGGCGCGTTCGACCACCTGATCCGCACGACCGCCCCGGCCTGACGGCGCGCTGCGAAGCGGATGGAAAGAAGGGAGCGGCCTGGCCGCTCCCTTTTTCGTTGGCGCGCCTGCCACGTGGCAGCACCGCGGCACGGACGCATCCCTTCACGCAGGAAGGGCTCGTGCACCATTTTGTGATTGATATTCATTCTCATATACTTGCCGGCGGCAAGCCATGCATACGTCCCCGGGGCGCTGTTCCACGAGCCAGCCACACCAACGCACCTCCAGGAGTTCCCTGCATGTCCGACGCCTCCCGTCCCTCCGCCAACCCGCTGCTCCATCCCTCCGAAGCCGAGCCGGGCCTGCCCTGCGCCGAGGCGCTGCTCGCCGGCACCCTGGCCCTCATGACCGGCTACGCGCACAGCGACCGCGCGGGCGACCGGGACGCCATGGGCCGCAAGATCGCCGCCCACCTGGAGAGCCTCGCGCGCATGGACGGTCTGTCCCCGCATTTCCGCACCATGGCAGGCAACCTGAACAACCGCTGGTCGCGGCGGCTGGGCCTGGCGGCGGGGGAGGGGGCTGCGGTGCAGGCTGGCCCGAGCGCTGCGGAGCTGCAGCGGCGGCTCTGGCATACGGCGCCAGCATCACTTCAGTGAGCCTTGTTGCAAGCGCTATTGCCACCCCGCGATTTTTCTAGAGGTTTGTCGAGCGGGAGGATTAGCGGATGCATGAGCTTGAACATCCCTGCCTCTAAAGATAGCGGGGCCGCTGAAGAAGGCTTACTTTCCCGGAGACTCTGCAGGTGCAGCCACATCGCTGGGCAGAGGCCATTCAGCAATCAACGGAATGTCAACGCTGGTGGGCGACCAGCGAATCTGTTCGACCAATTGCACGGCTTCGATATCTTGCTCTTGCAGCACTTGGCCTTTCCACGTCTGGAGCCGTACGAAACCCGGTGCGTCCCCCGCGGAGCCCGGAAACATAAGCCAGGGCATATTTGTGCGAAATACTGCGACTCGAAAGCGTTCATCAGGACTGACGAAGGTTTTGTAAATGCTTGAGCAGCACAACTTGCGTCCGCTGGGTGTGAACCACAGCCATGTGCAAGCTCCCAAGATTACTAGAAAAAGTAATGCTATAAGCCCATGGTGATTTGACTTTTTCATGTGCATCTGGTCAACGTTTAAACGTAAAAGTATTATTCGTGCTTTGCTTCAAGATGCGCATGTCGGAATAAACAATATAATCGCAGCTTCTTCCGTTGGACGAGCGCCAATTTCTAAAATCTGAATTATGGACGTTGAATCCTCCATTTAGGCTGGTGCGACCTACGCTATTGGTTTCAAAATTCCAGTTGCCGAGATCCTGGTCTTCTCCAGGCCGGTCGTTAAAGTCGTAGGAGTCTCTGACGTATATGCCCACCTCCTCGATCGTCACCAAGTAATTTCCAGTTGGCATCTTGATTGGGGGTCCTGATTTCACCTCTTTCTCTGCCATCTCGGCTTCTACATTGCCTCCCAGCACTAGACGGAAAGTGAAATTTCCCAATGATGCCCGAAGATCATCCATAGGGCCTATCAGCATATCCATGATGCCACCCACTATGCGGAATTGAATGGCTTCATCGTCCATTGCCTGCGGCATTCTGGGTATGAGAAAGCGATGACTCCCGTTGCTTAATGTATTTTTTCTTGTGAGTAATTTGATGATTTCTCGGCGTGCTGCGTCATTCATCCATATACGCTCTGCGACTAGCGTGTCGTAGACTTGGCGAGCGCGGGAAAAGCTGAGCACCCAATCCATGGTAACTATATCTGTCGATGGAGGTCCGCTGGCAGGTACATTATTTGCAGCGCCTGCAAACCATCTCTCCATCAGCTTTGCTCCACGCTGCCAGTTGTTTGCAAGCATTACGCTGGGTATTTTTGTGATGTCCAGGGTGGGCGTGGTTTTTGGCGATTGCTTTTTGGGGTCCTGCATCTCTACTTCGGAGAATAAAAATAATTTCCGATTTGAGCATGCTTTTCAATCTTCAGTTGGTGATTTTAGGTTTGGAAAAATAAAGGAGATCTTTGGGTTGAATAAATTCTTGTCATATTTTGACAGTGATGATAGGGAACCTCTCAAAACCCGGCCACTCCCTTGTTCACCGACAAGACCTGAGCCGTCCTCCTTGCCATGATCTCTCCTCGCAGCGCCTTGAAGTTCGATCTGTTTGCCGAGGCGTCGCGCCAGCATAAGAGAGATGAAGTGGGCGATCCGTTGCAGGTGATCGCGCGGCACATCGACTTCGCCGAGCTGGCGCGGCTGGTGGATGCACTCATCGAGCGCGGCGATGGCCGCAAGGGTGGTCGGCCGGCCTATCCCATCGAGGTGATGGTGCGCATCCTGGTCTTGAAGCGCCTGTACAACCTGTCGGACGAGCAGATGGAATACCAGTTGCTGGACCGGGCGAGCTATCAGCGCTTTTGTCTGCTGCAAGACGCGATGAACGTGCCGGACCGCAACACGATCTGGCGCTTCGGCGAGCGGCTGGGCGTTGACGGGGCGACGGCGTTGTTCCAGGGTGTGGATGCGCAACTGCACCGCCATGGCTACATCGCCCGTGGCGGACAGGCCATCGATGCCACGCTGGTGCCCGCGCCCCGCCAGCGCCTGGACAGGCAGGAGCGCGAGGCCCTGGCCGAAGGCAGAACGCCCGATTGGAGCGAGGCCGAGCGCCGGCAAAAGGATGTGGACGCCACGCACACGAAGAAGCACGGCAAGGGCTACTTCGGCTACAAGCTCAGCGTGAGCGTGGACCTCAAGCACGGCTTCATCCGCAGGATCGCCACGGGCACGGCCAGCGAGCATGACGGACACCACTTCGACGAGGTGCTGGACCTGCACAACACCGGGCGTGCAGTGCATACGGACAAGGCCTACGCGAGCCGGCAGCGCCAGCAGCTACTCAAGGTGCTGGGCTTGGTGGACGCGATGCAACGCAGGGCTCGGCCGGGCAAGCCACTGAGCGAGTGCCAGCAAAGGCGCAACCAGCGCATCGCAAAGAAGCGTGCCAAGGTGGAGCATGTGTTTGCCGGTCTCCGTCACCTGGGCGGCAAGTTCGTTCGCACGATCGGGCAGACCCGCGCCACGGTGGCGATGACGATGATGGCTGCCTGCTACAACCTCAAGCGCCTGGCGTCGTTCCTGCATCGGCAAGTGGATGCGTTCTTCAAGCCATCGGCTGCCAAGGCACGGGTGCGCCTGCAACCGTCAAAAGCGTGAGCCTTGCGGGGGGCAAAGGCCCCTGTACATGGGCTGCGTCCCACCCACCGAGCAGGTGTCCGAGCGCATTCGGGGCGCTGGAATCTGACGACACGCCGGAAAAACTGGCTGGTGGCGGTTGTGAGAGGCTCCCGATAGTGCGGTTTCGTTCAAGGGCGATGCTTGAATAATTTCTTTGGGTCACAGAGGCCGCGTACCCCGGCAACGCGGGTAACCCGAGCATCCCCAGAACCCATGCCCCGCCGACGCCCCGCGCCGGGCGACCCGGCGCACCATCGGCTGCGCGCACACGGGGCAACTGGGCGGCGCCTCGGTCCCGGAGGTTGGATCAGAAGCGGGAGGGGCAGTGGGTTCATTGCCTGCCGGCTGCTCCGCGGGCCGGGCCTGCGTCTGCGCCTGTGGCTGGGGCCGTGCCTGAGGCTCCGGCGCGGACCGCCCCTGCCGTATCAGCCGCAGCAGCGCGGGCCCGTCGATCAACTGGATATTGCGCCCGCTGGCGAATTCCGTGGCCTCCTGCGTGAAGCTGCCCGACGTCACGACGAAGCCGCCCGCCGAGCCGCGCGCGGCCATGACGCCGTACAACTCGCGCACCACGCTGACGCCGACCTTGAACGCCTTCCATTGCTTGCATTGCACTAGGAACTTCTCGCCGGCCTTGCCGAGCACGAGATCGACGCCCCCGTCCGCGCCGCCGCCACCCGTTTCCGCCACCAGGTAGCCCTGCCGCCGGAAGCCTTCGCCCACGAGCCTTTCGAATTCCTTCCAGTCCATGCCGTGCAGCGCGTCGGCCGCCGTGCTGCGGCATGCGGTGTCGATCAGCCGGCGACGCTCGCGCCGGCGCACGGCGGACGCCAGGGCGCCCATGGCGCAGATGAGCGGCACGATGAACTGCCCGGCGTAGGCCAACCCTCGCCAGATCCCGTGGGTGGCCAGGTGCGTGATGTCCTGCGGCGCGCTCGCCGCCGGCAACGGGGCGTTGGCCAGCCGGTTCAGCACCACGTAGCCCAGGATGGCGAGCAGCACGCCCACCCACCAGGGCAGCCATGCCACCAGTTCCATCAGGTCATCCAGGACGGATGTCTTCCCTCTTCTTCTCGCCATGGCGGCTTCCTCCCTTATTCTCTCTTGTGCGGAGATTCTGCAATATTTCCCGTCGCGCGCCAGCCCGGCCACATGTGCCGCCCGTTGGCGCCGCGGGGTGTCTTTTCCCCTCCACTCCCGGCTGAACGATGAATGTGGCGCTGGACTTGATCGGTGAACGTGGCTGTGGGTTCGTGCGCGTGTCCGCCGTGGGCCGCCATGGCACTGCGCTGGTGCGACTGCTGGAATCCTTCGGCCTGCAGCCCGATGCCGGTGCGCTGTCCGAAGTGACGCGCGAGGTGGCCGCCGCCTGCGTCAGCGCATTGCTGTGGCGCGACATGGCGTACGGCGTCGAGCTGATGCCCCGGGAGCGGGCCGCTGCCCATGCGAACCGCTTCCTGGAGGAGTGCGCCGCGGAGGGGGCCAGCTTCTTCACCAACGGCCGGTGGGACCTGTACCACGACGGAGGAGGAGGGGCCCCCTCCACCTGGTCGCCGCTCACCTCCGCGACCTTCAGCGCGGCGGTCCTGGTGGTGTGCCCCGCGGGGGCCACCTGCCTGCTGGTGGAAGACGAGGACTGACGGCGGAGGTCAATACACCAGCCGCTCCGGCCGCACCTCCTGCAGGATGGTCGTCGCGATCTCCTCGATGCTCTTGGTGGTGGTCGAGAGCCAGCGGATGCCCGAGCGCCGCATCATCGCCTCGGCCTCGGCCACCTCGTGGCGGCAGTTGGCGAGGTCGGCGTATTTCGAGCCCGGCCGGCGTTCGTTGCGGATCTGCGAGAGCCGCTCGGGCAGGATGGTGAGGCCGAAGATCTTCTTGCGGTGCGGCTCCAGCGCGGGCGGCAGCTGCCGGCGCTCGAAATCCTCGGGGATGAGCGGGTAGTTGGCCACCTTCAGGCCGCACTGCATGGCCAGGTAGAGGCTGGTGGGGGTCTTGCCGCTGCGCGACACGCCCACCAGGATCACGTCGGCGCCGTTCAGGTCGCGGTGGCTCTGGCCGTCGTCGTGGTCCAGGCTGAAGTTGATGGCCTCGATGCGGTCGGTGTATTCCTTGCTCAGGCTCACGTCCGCGAAGCGGCCCACGCGGTGCAGCGACTTGATGCCCAGCTCGCCTTCCAGCGGGCGGATGAAGGTGCCGAACATGTCCAGCAGCATGCCCTGGCAGTTCTCCTGGATGATGCGCAGTACGCTCATGTTGACCAGGGTGGTGAACACGATGGGCTTCTTGCCCTCCAGCTCGGCCGTGTGGTTGATGCGGCGCACGGCCTGGTGGGCCTTGTCCTCGGTATCGATGAACGGCAGGCGCACGTGGCGCGGCTTGATGTCGAACTGCGCCAGGATGGCGTTGCCGAAGGTCTCGGCGGTGATGCCGGTGCCGTCGGAGATGAAGAATACGGTGCGCGTGTGCATGGATGGGTCGGGGCTTTCCGCGGTGATCGTTCGCTGGGTGGGCTGCTGGCTGGACCGGGGGGCCGGCCGTGTCCCACAAGCGCCTTGCGGCCGGCCGCCCTACAATCGCGCCCATTATTCCCATTTCCACCATGCACGCGCCCGGCCCACAACCAGAACAGCCAAGCCACAGCGTGTCGTGCATGCGTGAAGACGGCGCCCCCGCCAGCCCGCCTCCGCGCACGGGCGGCCTCCTGGGGCGCGCAGACCCGGTTTCAACTTCTGGAGCTTTCCCATGTCTGCACTGTTCGAGTCGACCGCCCTGGTCGTTCCGTTTGAGAACCTGAGAATGACCGACGTCGAGTCGGTGGGTGGCAAGAACGCCTCCCTCGGCGAGATGATCTCCCAGCTGCCCGACGGCGTGCGCGTGCCCACCGGCTTCGCGACCACCGCCCACGCCTTCCGCCAGTTCCTCGCCCACGACGGCCTGGCGCAGAAGATCAGCGACCGCCTCAAGACCCTCGACACCGAGGACGTGCGCGCACTGGCCGCGGCCGGCGCCGAGATCCGCGCCATGGTCGAGGCCCAGCCCTTCCCGGCCGACCTCGAGCAGGCCATCCGCGACGCCTTCGCCACCCTGTGCGGCGGCAATGCCGAGGCCTGCTTCGCCGTGCGCTCCTCCGCCACCGCGGAAGACCTGCCCGACGCCTCCTTCGCCGGCCAGCAGGAAACCTTCCTGAACGTGGTGGGCATCGACGACGTGCTGCACAAGATGAAGGAGGTGTTCGCCTCCCTCTACAACGACCGCGCCATCAGCTACCGCGTGCACAAGGGCTTCGCGCACGACGTGGTGGCCCTTTCGGCCGGCGTGCAGCGCATGGTGCGCTCCGACAAGGGCGCTGCCGGCGTGATGTTCACGATCGACACCGAATCCGGCTTCGACCAGGTGGTGTTCATCACCTCCAGCTACGGCCTGGGCGAGACGGTGGTGCAGGGCGCCGTGAACCCCGACGAGTTCTACGTACACAAGCCCATGCTGGCCGCCGGCAACCGGGCCGTGATCCGCCGCAACCTGGGCAGCAAGCTCATCCAGATGGTGTTCGCCTCGCCCGAGGAGAAGAAGGCCAGCGGCAAGCTCGTGAAGACCATCGACGTGCCCACCGAGCAGCGCAACCGCTACTCCCTGACGGACGCCGAGGTGGAGCAGCTGGCGCGCTACGCCCTGCTCATCGAGAAGCACTACGGCCGCCCGATGGACATCGAGTGGGGCAAGGACGGCACCGACGGCCAGCTCTACATCCTGCAGGCCCGTCCGGAGACGGTGAAGAGCCAGCAGCAGGGCCAGGCCGAGCAGAAGTTCAAGCTCAAGGGCACGGGCACGGTGCTGGCCGAGGGCCGCGCCATCGGCCAGAAGATAGGCACGGGCCCGGTCCGCCTCGTGAGCGACATCGCCGAGATGGACAAGGTGCAGGCCGGCGACGTGCTGGTCACCGACATGACCGACCCCAACTGGGAGCCCGTGATGAAGCGCGCCAGCGCCATCGTCACCAACCGCGGCGGCCGTACCTGCCACGCGGCCATCATCGCGCGCGAACTCGGCATCCCGGCCGTGGTCGGCTGCGGTGACGCCACCAGCCTGCTGAAGGACGGCACGCTGGTGACGGTGAGCTGCGCCGAGGGCGACACGGGCCGCATCTACGACGGCCTGCTGGAAACCGAGGTGACCGAGGTGCAGCGCGGCGAGATGCCGAAGATCTCCACCAAGATCATGATGAACGTGGGCAACCCCCAGCTGGCCTTCGACTTCTGCCAGCTGCCCAACGAGGGCGTGGGCCTGGCGCGGCTGGAGTTCATCATCAACAACAACATCGGCGTGCACCCCAAGGCCATCCTGGACTACCCCGCCGTCGATGCCGACCTGAAGAAGGCCGTCGAATCCGTGGCGCGCGGCCATGCCAGCCCCCGTGCCTTCTACGTGGACAAGGTGGCCGAGGGCGTGGCGACCATCGCCGCGGCCTTCTGGCCCAAGCCCGTCATCGTGCGCCTGTCGGACTTCAAGTCCAACGAGTACCGCAAGCTGATCGGCGGCAGCCGCTACGAGCCTGAGGAAGAGAACCCGATGCTGGGCTTCCGCGGTGCGGCGCGCTACATCAGCCAGGACTTCGGCGAGGCCTTCGCCATGGAATGCGAAGCCCTGAAGCGCGTGCGCAACGACATGGGCCTGACCAACGTGCAGGTGATGGTGCCCTTCGTGCGCACGCTGGGCCAGGCCGACCGCGTGACCCAGCTGCTGGCCGAGCACGGCCTCAAGCGCGGCGAGAACGAACTCAAGCTCATCATGATGTGCGAGGTGCCTTCCAACGCCGTGCTGGCCGACGAGTTCCTGCAGTTCTTCGACGGCTTCTCGGTGGGCTCCAACGACCTGACCCAGCTCACCCTGGGCCTGGACCGCGACTCCGGCCTGGAACTGCTGGCCGCCGACTTCGACGAACGCGACCCGGCCGTGCAGGCGCTGCTCTCGCGCGCCATCGAGGCCTGCAAGCGCCAGGGCAAGTACGTGGGCATCTGCGGCCAGGGCCCCAGCGACCACCCGGACTTCGCGCTGTGGCTGGCGGAGCAGGGCATCTCGTCGATCTCGCTCAACCCCGACAGCGTGATCGCCACCTGGCAGAAGCTCGCCGGCTGACGGCGCACGCCGGACCATGCCCGCGCCGCCGCCACCCCCTGCGCCGCGGGCCGCGGACGGCCGCGAGCGCGCGGCCCCCGACCCGTACGGCGAGGCCGGCGGGGCGGCTGCACCGTTCGCCCCCGACCTGCACGACGCGCGCCACCTCTGGCTGAAGGCCGCGCTGCTGCTGGCCTGGGCGGCGGTGTCCTTCGGCGCCTGCTACTTCGTGCGGGACCTGACCTGGCGGGTGGGCGACTGGCCGCTGGGCTACTGGATCGCGTCGCAGGGCGCGGTGCTGGCCTTCATCGCCATCGTGGTGGTCTATTGCGTGGCGATGGACCGCTTCGAGCGCGCGGACGCGCGGGAGGCGGCTGCGGCGATCGCGGGGGGCGACGAGCCGGCCGCGGGCGGCTCGCCGAACTCCCATGTCTGACGGGCGTTCCGGCGGCCCCGGGGCCACGGGGAACGGGCGCCTGCACCGCCTGCTGGCGCTCTACACCGTGGGCGTGCTGGCCTTCCTGGCCCTCATGGCCTGGGCCGAGCGCCGGGGCCTGTCGCGGCAATGGATCGGGCCGATCTTCCTGTTCCTCTCGGTGATGGTTTATGCGGCCATCGGCGTTTATGGCCGCACTACCGACCCGGAGGAGTACTACGTCGCGGGCCGGCGCATCCCGCCGTTCTACAACGGCATGGCGGCTGCGGCCGACTGGATGAGCGCGGCCTCGTTCATCAGCCTCTCGGGCGCGCTCTACCTGCAGGGCTTCTCGGGCGGGCCGGGGCAGGCCGGCGGCCTGGCCTACCTGCTGGGCTGGACGGGGGGCTTCTGCCTCGTCGCGCTGCTCATCGCGCCGCATTTGCGCGCGATGAACCTCTACACGATTCCCGAATTCTTCCAGGTGCGCTTCGGCGGGCGCTGGCCGCGCGTGATCGCGGCGCTGGCGGCCGTGCTGTGCTCCTTCACCTACGTGGTGGCGCAGATCTACGGCGTGGGCCTGATCGCCTCGCGGCTCACGGGCGTGCAGTTCGAGATCGGCATCATGCTGGGCCTGGGCGGCGTGCTGCTGTGCTCCTTCCTGGGCGGCATGCGCGCCATCACCTGGACACAGGTGGCGCAGTACGTGGTCATCCTGCTGGCCTTCCTGATCCCCGTGTCGTGGCTGGCGTACAAGCAACTGGGCAACCCGCTCGCGGCCGCTGTCTATGGCGGGCAGATCGGCAAGATCGCCGCACTGGAGTCGCAGCTGCTGCAGTCTCCGGCCGAGCGCGAGGTGGTCGCCGCGCACGAGCGCCGCGCCCATGAGCTCCAGGAGCGGCTGCGCGACGTGCCCGCGGCCCTGGAGCGGGAGCGCGAAGCGGCGCGCGAGCGCGTGCACCGGCTGCGCGACACGCATGCCGACGTCGCCCTCGTGGTGGCCGCCAGCCGCGAACTGGCCCTGCTGCCGCGCGACGCCGAGGCCGCGCGCGAACTCTGGACGCGCGAGATGCGCGAGGCCCGGGAGCGCGCCCGCCCGCTCGGCGGCCTGCCGCCGCACGGCCTGGCCTACGCGGGCGACCCCGATGGCACGCCCGCGCAGCGGGAAGCCTACGAGGTATCGCGCCGCAACTTCCTGGCACTGATGTTCTGCCTCATGGTTGGCACCGCCGGCCTGCCGCACCTGCTCACGCGCTACTACACCGTGCCCACGCCCTCGGCCGCGCGCGCCTCGGTCGCGTGGTCGCTGTTTTTCATTGCGCTGCTCTACCTGAGCGCACCGGCCCTCGCGGTGCTGGTCAAGTTCGAGGTCATGCAGAACCTCGTGGGCAGCCGCTTCGATGCGCTCCCGGGCTGGATCGGGCAGTGGTCGCGGGTCGATCCGTCCCTGCTGTCCGTGCAGGACGTCAACGGCGACGGCATCGTGCAGTTCGGCGAGATCCGGCTCGGCGCCGACCTCATCATGCTGGCCACGCCGGAGCTGGGGGGACTGCCCTACGTGATCTCCGGGCTGGTGGCCGCGGGCGGGCTGGCAGCGGCCCTCTCCACCGCCGACGGGCTGCTGCTCACCATCAGCAACGCCCTGGTGCGCGACCTCTACCTGCATGGCGGCCGCCGCGGCCGGCCGGTGTCGCCCGAGCACCGCGTGATCCTCACCAAGTTCGCGCTGCTGGCGGTGGCGCTGTGCGCCGCCTTCGTCGCCGCGCTCAAGCGCTCGGAGATCCTGCCCATGGTGTCGGCGTCGTTCTCCATCGCCGCCTCGGCCTTCGTGCCCACCATGGTGCTGGGCATCTTCTGGCGGGGCGCCACGCGCCAGGGCGCCGTGGCGGGCATGCTCTGCGGCCTGGGCACGGCGCTCTACTACCTTGCCGCGCCCACCGATGCCGTGCAGGCCGTGGTGCCGGCCTGGCTGCTGCCGGACGGCCTGTGGTTCGGCATCGACCCGGTTTCCGCGGGCGTGTTCGGCGTGCCTGCGGGCCTGGTGGCGGCCTGGCTGGCGAGCCTCGCGACGCGGCCTGCGCGCGCGCCGGAACGGCCGCCCGGCTGACGGCGCGCGCCCATATGGACAGAAACCCGGATTCACAAACCCGGGGGCGCATGCGACTCTGCACCGCACATCGCCACTCGCGGCCGCGTGCCGGATCCAACGTGCTTCTCGTCAAAACCCCCGCCGGCCAGTTGGCTCTCAAGGATCGCCATGGCGGCCTCACGCCGCGCCAGCGATCCGCGTTCATCCTTTTCGACGGCCGGCGCACCGTGGGGCAGGTACTGGCCGCCACGGCGGCCGTGGGCATCACCATGGACGACGTGCAGGCCATGATCGACCAGGGGCTGCTGGAGAGCCCGGACGGGCGGCCCCTGGCGCGCCCGCAGGCCGTGCCGGCCGGCACGGGGCAGGGCCCGTCCGCCGCGGAGCCGGACGCGGCGCCCGCACCGGCAGCCACCGCGATGGCGGACCGCTACCAGGGGGCCTACCGCGTCGCCACCGAACTCACCTCCGGTGCCGGCCTGCGCGGCTTCCGCCTGAACCTGGCGGTGGAGGGCGCACGCAACGTCGAGGAGCTTGCCGCGCTGGCCCCGAAGATCCGCGAGCTGGTCGGCGATGAGAAGTACCGCCGCCTGCAGGACGCGCTGTTCGGCTGAAATCAGTTCTGCGGGTCCACCCGGCCGTAGGCGCCGTTGGCGCCCTGGTTCGGCCCGGCGATGTAGAACAGGGTGTTGAGCGGTTGCTGGTTCAGCCCGTTGCCGAACGCGATGCCGCGCAGTCCGTCCACGCGCAACACGGTGCCGTCGGCCTGGGCCAGCACGCCCTTGGTCACGCCGGTGGCCATGTCGAAGGCGCCGATGGTGCCGTCGCCTTCATTGGCGATCAGCAGCTGGCCGGAGGCACCGCCGAAGTTCGCGGGCGCCAGGGCCACGCCCCAGGGCGCGTTCAGCGGGGCGCCGGGCTGCAGCAGGCGCTGGGCCAGCGTGCCGTCGGTATTGAACAGGTTTACCGCGCCCGTGGCGCTGCCGTGCACGGCGTTGCGGCCGCTGGCGTCCTGGCGTGCATAGGTCACCACGATGCGCGAGCCGATCGCCTGGATGCCGTAGGGGGCGTAGTCGGCGGGCAACTGCGGGTCGGAGAAGTCGCTGGCGAGCCGGACCTTGCGGAAGCTGCCGTCGAACACATCCACCTTGCGGTTGCGGAAGTCGGTGGCGTAGAGGAAGTTGGCATTGCCGTTGGCGGCGATCGCCAGGCCCTTGTACACCGCGCCGCCCGCGCCGTCGCTGTAGGTGACGATGGCATTGTTCAGGTCGGCGGCGGGGCTCCAGCCGGAGATGCTGCCGTCTTCGCTGGAGAAGATGAAGCGGCTCGGGCCGGTCACGCCGCCCTTGGTGACCTGGAAGTCGCTGCCGCCGCTGAACACGATGCCAGTCGGGTTGGCCGGCGCCGTGCCCGCGGGCGGCACCGTGACCACCAGCGACTGCGGCACGCCGTTGCCGTCGTAGAGCGTGGATTTCTGGGTGGCGGTGGCCGTCACCCACACGAAGCCCTGCGGGTTGAAGGCGATGCCCCAGCCGTTCTTGAGGTTGGGGTCCGTCTGCGTGGACGGAACGCTGCCGTCGGACACCACGGTGCGCGCGGTGAACGCGGTGGCGACGGACGGCGTCGGGCTGCCGCCGCCTCCGCAGGCGGCCAGGAAGAGGGCGGCTGCGGGCGCGAGGGCCAGCAGGTGGCGGGAAATTTTCACGGGACAAGACTCCACGGGTTGCGGCAGGATGTTCTGCGCGTTGTGGGTACCCGTGGGCCGGAGAAAGGTTGCCGTGCTGCGGAATCTGCGGCACGGCGGCCGCAGGCCGGCGCAGCGGCCGGCCCGGGAAAAGACCCGGAAAAGGGCTCAGCGACCGACGCCGAGCAGCTCCACGTCGAACTTCAGCGTGGCGTTCGGGGGGATCACGCCGCCCGCGCCGCGCGCGCCGTAGCCCAGGGCCGCGGGGATGATGAGCGTGCGCTGGCCGCCGATCTTCATGCCCTGCACGCCTTCGTCCCAGCCCTTGATCACCATGCCGGCGCCGAGGTGGAACTCGAACGGGGCATTGCGGTCGCGGCTGGAGTCGAACTTCGCGCCCTGCTGGCCGTCGTTGTAGAGCCAGCCGGTGTAGTGCACGCGCACCGGCTGGCCGCTAGTGGCCTCGGTGCCTTCGCCGACGGTGGTGTCTTCGTACTGCAGGCCGGACGGGGTGGTGGTGAATGCCATGGGGGAAAAACTCCTGGTGATGGGTAAAGGGGAGGGGCCGCTGCTCGCCGGTCAGTTCCGGGGGGCAGAGGGCGCCGCAGCGGCGGCCCTGGCGGCGCGGGCGGCGACCCAGCGGGTGGCGAAGGCCTGCACGTCGCTCAGGCGCTTGAGCAGGTCCACGCCCGAGGGCGTGACCGTGTAGCCGTCGCTGCCGTGGTCCAGCAGGCCGGCCTCGCGCAATTCCTTGATGCGCGTGTTGAGGGTGTTGGGCGTGATGCCGCCCACGCTGTCCTGCAGCAACCGGAACGTTTGCGGATGGCCGTCGCGCAGGGCCCAGAGCACGCGCAGCGCATAACGGCATTCGAGCTTCTCGAAAAGCTGGTTGATGGCGGCGTTTTCCTTGGAACTCATGGCGGGTTCTCCTTGCGCATGGGCAGGCGCGGCTGGCGGGACGGATGGGCACCCGGGCACCGCGAAAATATAGCCTGGAAATCCGTTTGCTACAAGTTTAATAGCTCAAAATTCATGTCTGGCAGGCACCTCACCCAAATAACTCAGGTGTTACCCGCCTGTTGCACTCGCGCTGCCTCCCCGTCGCCCCCGCGGCGGGCCAGGTAATCGGCCAGCAGCGCGGCGGCGGCGGGCAGGCCGTCGCCCGCCCGGGCGCACAGGGCGAAGCGCCGGCGGGCCCAGGGATCGGCCAGCGGCACCACGCGCACGCCGCTGGCGGCGGCGAACGGCTCCGCCACCTCCCGCGGCACGACGCTGATGGCCAGGTTGGCGCGCACCACGCGCAGCGCGGCGTCGAAGTTCGACACGAACACCCGGTGCAGCAGGCTGCGCCCCTCCAGCGCGGCTGCGCGCGCGAGCAGCACCTGCACCGCGCTCAGGGCGGGCATGCTGACGAACTCGTAGCCCAGCACGTCGGCGAAGCGCACGGTCTCCAGGGCCGCCACGGGATGGGACGGGTGGGCCGCGATGGCGAGGTGGTCGCTGCGGTAGGCCCGCGTGTGCAGCCCCTGCAGGTCGGCCGCGTCCCAGCAGATGCCCAGCGACGCGCTGCCCTCGCGCACGCCGCGCACCACTTCCGGACTCACGCGCTCTTCCATGCTCACCTGGATGTCGCGGTGCGCGGGCTCCTGCAGGAAGGCGGCCACGTCGTCGGCCAGCGATTCGGCCATGACCGAGGCCGTGACCAGCATGCGCACGTGGCCGCGCACGCCCGTGGCAAAGCCGGCCATGTCACGCTCGATGCGGCCTGCGGTGGCCAGCATCTCGCGCGCGTGCTCCAGCAGCGTCTCCCCGGCGGGCGTCGGGGCCACGCCATGGCGCCTGCGCACCAGCAGCCGGGTGCCCAGGGTGTCCTCCAGCTGCGCCAGGCGCTTGCTGACCGCTGAGCCCACGATGGACTCGCGTTCCGCCGCGCGCGCGATATTGCGTTGTTCGCAGACGGCCACGAACAGCCGCAGGGTCTGGAGATCGAGGGAGCGCATGGTCGAGATATTCCTTTCAGGAAATTCTGGGCTTCCCAAATTGAGATCATGGAGTGTGCGGGAATTTCTAGAATGGGGCACACGGCCGCCGACGGCCGGGAACGAGGAGACATCCATGACCCCATCCACCGACGCATCCGCCACGGCACGCGGCCCCGCGCCGCGCGCGCAGGTGCGCGAGGTCGGCCTGCGCGACGGCCTGCAGAGCATCGCCGCCATCCTCCCCACGGAGCGCAAGATCGCCTGGGTCGCCGCGGCCCACGCTGCCGGGCAGCGGGAAATCGAGGTGGGCTCCTTCGTGCCGGCGCGCCTGCTGCCGCAACTGGCGGACACGGCCGAGGTGCTGGCGTTCGCCCGGACGCTGCCGGGGCTCGTGGCGTCCGTGCTGGTGCCCAACCTGAAGGGCGCCGAGCGCGCACTGGAGTGCGGCGCCCACCTGATGGTCGTGCCGCTCTCCGCCAGCCATGCCCACAGCCTGGCCAACCTGCGCAAGACCCCCGACGAGGTCGTGGCCGAGGTGGCGCGCATCCGCGCGGCGCGCGATGCCTCCGGCAGCCGCACCCTCATCGAGGGCGGCGTGGGCACGGCCTTCGGCTGCACGCTGCAGGGCGACGTGGACGAAGCCGAGGTGCTGCGCCTCCTGCAGGCGCTGCTGGACGCCGGGGCCGACCGCGTGAGCCTGGCCGACACCGTGGGCTATGCGGATCCGGCTTCGGTCGCCAGGCTCTTCGGCAAGGCCCGCGACCGGGTGGGCGACCGCCTCGCCTGCGCGCATTTCCACGACACCCGCGGCATGGGCCTGGCCAATGCCTGCGCGGCCTGGCAGGCGGGCGTCACGCGGTTCGACGCGAGCCTGGCCGGCATCGGCGGCTGCCCGCACGCGCCCGGCGCCAGCGGCAACGTGGCCACGGAAGACCTCGCCTTCATGCTGGAGCGCATGGGCATCGCCACCGGCCTGGACCTGCCGGCCCTGCTGGCCCTGCGCGGGCGCGTGCCGGAGTGGCTGGCGGGCGAGACCCTGCATGGGACACTCTGGCGCGCCGGCCTGCCGCGGGGCGGCCTCGTGGCGCGGCCCGAGCCGGTGCCCGCCTGAAGCGGGCCGGCACGCACCTGCTGCGTGCCTGGCCGCGCCTTCGCACGGAGCACCGTTGCCTGCCACTGGTCCTTTCTTCCGTCCGATCCTTCATTTCCGCTGTCCATGACTTCCCTGACTGCTTCCCCGGCCCCGTCCCCGCAATCCCCCCTGCCACTGGCGGGCCTGCGCGTGGTGGAGTTCACCCACATGGTCATGGGGCCGACCTGCGGCATGGTGCTGGCCGACCTCGGCGCCGAGGTCATCAAGGTCGAGCCCGTGGACGGCGACCGCACGCGCCACCTGCTGGGCGCGGGCGCGGGCTTCTTCCCCATGTTCAACCGCAACAAGAAGAGCATCGCCATCGACCTGCGCAGCCCCCGGGGCCTGGAGGTGGCGATCCGCCTCGCGTCCTCCGCGGACGTGGTGGCGCAGAACTTCAAGCCCGGCGTGATGGCCAGGTACGGCCTGGACTACGCCGCGCTCTCGCGCCTGAACGAAGGGCTGGTGTACGTGAACCACACCGGCTTCCTGCCGGGGCCCTACGAGCACCGCACGGCGCTCGACGAGGTGGTGCAGATGATGGGGGGCCTGGCCTACATGACGGGCCGCCCCGGCGACCCATTGCGCGCCGGCAGCAGCGTGAACGACATCATGGGCGGCATGTTCGGCGCCATCGGGGCCATGGCGGCGCTGATGCAGCGCGCGCGCACCGGCCGCGGCCAGGAAGTGGACTCCGCGCTGTTCGAGAACAACGTCTTCCTCGTGGGCCAGCACATGATGCAGTACGCCGTCACCGGCCAGCCCGCCGCGCCCATGCCGGACCGCATCTCCTCCTGGGCCGTGTACGACGTGTTCAGCGTCAAGGACGGCGGCCAGATCTTCCTGGCGGCGGTGAGCGATGCGCAGTGGCAGACCTTCTGCGATGCCATGGGTTACGCCGACCTGAAGGCCGACCCGGCCCTGGCCACCAACAACGACCGCGTGCGGGCCCGGGGCACGCTGCTGCCGGAGCTGCGGCGGCGCCTCGCGGAGCACACGGCCGACGCGCTCGCCGCCATCTTCGAGCGCCACGGCCTGCCGTTCGCCCCCATCCTGCGGCCGGAGCAGCTCTTCGACGATCCCCACCTGAACGCCACCGGCGGCCTGGCCGAGATCACGCTGCCTGACGGCGAGTGCGCCGGCGAGCGCGCGCGCGTCACGCTCATGCCGCTGCGCATGGACGGCGAACGCCTGCCCGTGCGCACCGACCCGCCGCGCCTGGGCGAGCACACGCGCGAACTGCTCGAAGGCCTGGGCTACGCACCCGGCGCCATCGATGCGCTGCACGAGGCCCTCGCCGTGGCCTGAACGGCCGACCGAGTTCCCCCAGGGGCCTTGACGAGCGCGGCACCAGTCCGCGCGGCCCCGCCACAACGATGGAGACATGCGCATGCCGAACCCTCATCCTCCGAAGGCGGCCCCCGGCCGCTGCCACCCAGACGCCGCGCCCGCGGTACCTGCCGGCCCCGCCGGCGCCGTGACCCGCCGCACGGCGGCTGCCTGGGGCGCCGCTGCCCTGGCCGCCGCCTGGACCGGCCTGCGGCCCGCGCGCGCGCAAGGCCACCCGGACCGGCCGCTGCGCGTCATCCTGCCGCTCTCGGCCGGCTCCGGGGCCGACGGCGCCATCCGCGCCATCAGCGCCAGCCTCGCGAAGGCGCTCGGCCAGCCGGTGGTGATCGAGAACCTGCCCGGCGCGGGCGGCATCACCGGCACCGCGCAGATCGTGCGCGCGCCGAAAGACGGATCGGTCATCGGCGTGGTCTCCAACAACCACGTGGTGAACCCCAGCGTGTACCGGAACATCCCGTTCGACTCGCTGGCCGACATCACGCCCATCACCATCCTGGGCGCGACCCCCTTCGTGCTCGTCGCCCATCCGGCCGTGCCGGCCGCCAACGTGCGCGAACTGATCGCCTACGCGAAGGCGCGGCCCGGCGTGCTGAACTACGGCTCCTCCGGCAACGGCACCATCCTGCACCTGGGCGCGGCCATGTTCGTGGACCGGGCCGGGCTGGACATCAAGCACATCCCGTACAAGGGCATGGGGCCGCTGATGAACGACGTGATCGGCGGCCAGGTGCAGCTCGCCGTGGTGGCGGCCGCTCCCGCCGCGCCCCACATCCAGTCGGGCGCGCTGCGGGCGCTGGGCGTGACCACCGCGGCGCGCGTGCCCACGCTGCCGGGCGTGCCCACCATCGCGGAGCAGGGCCTGCCGGGTTTCGAGCTCGACGGCTGGATCGCGCCCGTGGGGCCGGCCGGCCTGCCGAAGGCGGAGATCGCCCGCCTCTACGGCGGCTTCCAGGCCGCGATGGACATGCCCGCGGCGCGCGACGCGCTCGTCGCTCAGGGCTACGAGATCAAGCTCACCCCGCCCGGGCAGGCCGCGGCCTTCTTCCGCAGCGAGGCAGCGCGCATGGCGCAGGTGGTGAAGAACGCGCACCTGACCATGGATTGATCGATCCGCCCTCCGACCCACGCGCCGGCCGTCAGCAAGCCTCGGGGCCGGGCGCCCGCGGCCGGCCGCGGGTGGCGAGCCAGCACAGCACCGCGCCGCCGCACACCATGCACGCCCCCGCCCAGAAGGCCGCCGACAGCGGCACGCGCAGCAGCAGCGCGGCCAGCGCCGCCGACAGCACCGGCGTGAAATACGACGCCCCGGCCAGCACCGTGACATGGCCGTGCAGGATGCCGACGTTCCACGCTGCGTAGCCGAAGCCCATCGCCGCCGCCGCGAACGCCAGCTGCACCGCCGTGGGCACGCTCCAGTGCATCGCGGGCGCGCCACCGGCCAGGTACTGGGCCCACAGCACCAGCGCAGTGAGCAGGAAGAACAGCGTGATCCCGTTCGTGCCGCGGGCCAGGCGCGCCGTCACCGTGCAGTACGCGGCCCAGACCACGGCCCCGGTGAAGGCCAGGCCGTAGCTCAGCGGGTTGTCCTGGATGTTGGCGGCCATGCCGGGCAGGCTCACGCCGTTGCCGCCGCCCAGCACCGTGCAGATGCCCGCCAGCGACACGGCCAGCCCCGGCACCACCAGCCAGCTGGCGCGCTGGCCGTTGAAGGCGATCGCGGCCAGCATGGTGAAGGTCGGCCACAGGTAGTTCACCATGCCCACCTCGATCGCCTGCTGGCGGCTGCGCGCATGGCCGATGGACAGCGACAGGCACAGCTCGTAGCCCACGAACAGCACGCTGCCCCAGGCCAGGTAGCGCCGCGGGAACGCGCGCAGCGGCGTGAAACCCACCGTCGCCCACAGCAGCGCGGCGGCGGTGCTGTAGATCATCGCCGCGCCGCCCACCGCGCCCAGGCCCTCGCTCACGCCGCGGATCAGGCCCACGATCGAGGCCCACAGAACGATGGCGACCAGCCCGATGCCGGTGGCGCGGTGTCTTTTTTCCATCACCGGATTATCGAAGCGCCCGGCTGGCATCCCGCTGAAAGCTAATGCAGTGGATGAAGTTCCTCAATGCCGGACCCTCCGGCGAGGCCGCCCGGCCGGCGCCGACCGGCGCGCAGGCCTTGTGGGGCAAGGGTCTCCCCTTGCAAAGGGCTCGTCGCCACCGCCGCCGGGCCCGCACGAGCGCATCCTGGCCACCGTCCAGTGCGGGGGTGTCACGGATGCGACAGTTGCCTACCATGGGCGCGCTTTTGCCTCCAACCCTTGCATCGAAAGGTTCGCACCCATGGTCCGACTGCTGCCCTACCGCACCTACTGCCTGCTGCTCGCGCCCGCCCTCTGGATGGCCGCCGCCCATGCCGGCGATGTCCTGCCCACCCATGCCGCCATCCAGCAGGCGCTGGACCAGGGCGATAGCGTCTCCGTCGCCATCGACCTCTCGCAATGCGTGCCCCAGGGCGCTGCCGCTCCCTCGCAGACGCGCGGCGGCCGCCGCATCGATGCCTACCGCATCGTGCAGGACGGCACCGTCTCCTTCAGCGATTCGCATTTCACCGTGGCGGGCGACGGCCAGCCCATCGTCCAGTTCATGCGCTACCAGGTGCGCCCGGACCAGTCCGTGGACTTCACCACCTGGATGTTCAACCTGCCGGGCTACGACCTGCGCACGCCGTCCGTGGCCTACCGCTGCACCATCGGCCAGGGCGCGCGCTTCCACAAGGACTGACCACCCGCCGCCGCCCGGCGGCGCGCGTCAGGGCGGGGCGGTGCCTGCGGTCTGCCCGGCTTGCCCGGCCTGCCCACCGGCGGCGAGGCGCCAGAGCGTCTCCGCCGCGTCCGACATCTCCGTGCGCTGCCGGTACAGCCGGATCTCCACCGGCACGTCCCAGCCGGCCGGCCCGGCGGCCACCAGCGCGCCTGATTGCAGTTCCTCCGCGATCAGGCTGCGCGGCAGCCAGGCCATGCCGCGGCCTTCGAGCGCCATCGCCTTGAGCAGCGCCGCGTGGTGGGCGGTGAACACCACCTCCACCTCGCCCGGCATGCCGGCCACGCCCCCCGCGTCGAACACCCCCTTGCGCAGCGCACGCATGATCCGCCCCAGGCCCGAGGCATCGCTGTACGCCAGCACCGGCAGCGGCGGCCGCGCGCCGCCCTGCGCTTCCGGGCCCGGTATCGCATGCAGCGGCGTGCCGTCCCCCTGCGGCGCCGACACGGGCTGCAGCACGTCGTCCGCCAGGCGCGCCGCCGGGTAGCCCGCCTCGTCCAGCCGACCCGGCACGGCGGCATGGCCGTGGCACAGCACGAACTGCACGCGCCGCTGCAGGGCCAGGTCCTCGCAGGCCTGGTAGCTGTCGGAAATCGTCTGGATCGGCCCCAGCCGCAACTGCGACTCCAGTCCCCCGAGCCAGCGCGGAAAGAACGTGAGCGACAGCACGTGCGTCGCCGCGAAGCGCAGGCTCGCCGCCGCCTGGGCCTGCGCCGCGCAGGCCTTGATCCGCGCCGCCTCCAGCCGCGCGAGCACGTCTTCCAGCAGCGGGTGGAAGCGCTGCCCCGCCGCCGTGAGGGTGGCCGGGTGCGCGCTGCGGTCGAACAGCTCGGCGCCCACCCAGTCCTCCAGCGCGCGGATGTGGCGGCTGAACGCGGGCTGCGCGATGGCGCGGGCCTCGGCCGCGCGCGAGAAGTTGCCGCTCTCGGCGAGGGCGAGGAAATCCTCCAGCCACTCCAGATCCAGCGGTCGGTTGCCGGGGCCCATGGGTCTCCTGGCGCGTGGCGGCACGCGCGGATAGTTGTATGCGATTCGGGTATTGGACGGCCGCGGGCGGGGCGGGAATCATCCGCTGCGTTCCCCTTCCTTCCATCCAACGATCCAACACGGGACCATCCCGGAACCACGGAGACAGCCCACATGCCTTCCATCGCGAATTATCGCGGCATCATCCCCGCCATTTCGTGCCCTTTCACGCCGGACCACCGCATCGACGAGCCCGCCCTGCGCAAGCTCGCCTCCTGGCTGGCCGGCCACGACGGCGTGGTCGCCATCATGACCAACGGCCACACGGGCGAGGTGTTCTCGCTCACGCCCGCCGAGCGCGCCGAAGTCACCCGCATCGTCGCTGACGAACTGAAGGGCCTTCCTCGTCCTGTGCCGGTCATCTCCTCCATCGTCTGCGAGGGCCTGAAGGACGCCGCCGACCATGCCCGCGCCGCCGTGGCGGCCGGCGCCGTCGCGCTGGACGTGATGCCCCCGCACCACTGGCTGCGCTTCGGCTTCACCTCCGGCCATGCGCTGCAGTACTTCGAGGCGATCCACGAAGCGGCGCCGGAAGCCGACCTCGTCTGCCACGTTTATCCCGCCTGGACGCGCGCCTCCTACTCGTCGCAACTGCTTGCCGACCTCGCGAAGCTGCCTTACCTGCAGGCCTTCAAGGTGGGCCAGCGCGACATGAACAAATACGCCCGCGACATCCAGGCCATCCGCGAGGCCGATGCCTCCAAAGCCATCCTCACCTGCCACGACGAATACCTGCTCGCCTCCATGGTGCAGGGCGTCGATGGCGCCCTGGTCGGCTTCGCCACCTTCATCCCGCAGCTCATCATCGACCTGTGGAACGCCGTCAAGGCGGGCGACCTCAGGAAGGCCATGGAAGTGCAGGCCGTCATCACCCCGCTGAAAGACGCCGTCTATGGCGGCGGCGAACCTACGGGCGAGGCCCATGCCCGCATGAAGGGCGGCATGTACCTGGCCGGCGTGATCGACGATGCCACCGTGCGCCCGCCCACCGAAGCGCCGAGCGCGAAGGAAATGGACGCCCTGCGCGCTGCCGTCAAGCAGGCCGGCCTGCTCCAGCGCTGAGCGGCCGCACTTCCAGCACCAGAAAAAAAGGCGGGGGATTTTGAGTCCCCTGCGCCCAGGTGGCCTCACAAGAAACAACGACGGAGACAAGACACCATGCAACGCAACCATTTCCTGCGCGCCGCCCTGGCCGCCGCGGCCCTCGCGGCGGCGGCCGGCGCCGTGGCGCAGACGCAGACCTATCCCGCCAAGCCCGTGCGGATGGTCATTCCCTTCCCGCCGGGCGGCACGCTCGACGCCGTCGGCCGCATGCTCGCGCAGAAGCTCGGCGAGCAGATGGGCCAGTCCTTCGTCGTGGACAACAAGCCCGGCGGCAGCGGCGTGATCGGCGGCGACACCGTCGCCAAGGCGGCGGCCGACGGCTACACCCTGCTGTTCAGCGCCTCCACGCACACCACGGCGCCGATGACGCTCAAGTCCGTGCCCTACAACGTCACGCAGGATTTCATCCCCGTGGCCCTGGTCGCGAAGGCGCCGCTCTCGGTCGCGATCAACAAGGACCTGCCCATCACCGACATCAAGAGCCTGATCGCCTACGCCCAGGCCCGCCCCGGCAAAATGACCTTCGCCGTCGGCTCCATCGGCTCCGCCGGCCACCTCTCCACCGAACTGCTCAAGCGCGCCGGCAAGATCGACTACCTGATCGTGCCGTACAAGGGCACGGCGCCGGCCTTCCAGGACCTGATCGGCGGGCAGATCGACGGCTTCATCGACCCCATCCTCGGCTCGCTCCAGTACCACAAGAGCGGCATGCTGCGCGTGGTGGCCGTCACCTCGGCCCAGCGCGTGCCCAGCCTGCCCGACGTGCCCACCGTGGCAGAAACCATTCCCGGCTACGAGTTCTACAGCTGGTACGGCCTCTGGGCCCCGGCCAAGACCCCGCCCGCGCTCGTGCAGCGCCTCAACGCCGAAGTGAACAAGGCCCTGGCCGAGATCGGCCCCAAGCTCAAGGAGCAGGGCCTGCTCGTCACGCCCGGCAGCGCGGAAGATTTCGCGAAGTTCCAGCGCGCTGACATGGAGCGCTCCCAGAAGATCGTGACCGAGGGCCATATCCGTGCCGAGTGACGCCACCGTGCCGTCCGGGGCCGTGCCTGCGCCGGTGGCGAACGCCGGGGGCCCCGCGCCGCATGCCGTCGTCACCGGCAGCAGCAGCGGCATCGGCCGCGCGATCGCCGAATCGCTGCTCGCCACCGGCTGGCGCGTGACGGGGCTCGACGTCGCACCGCCCGCCGTCGCGCACCCGGCCTTCGCGCACCTGCCGGTGGACCTGGCCGACGGCGAGGCCATCGCGCGCGCCGCAGCGGCGCTGCTGGAGGTGCCGGCACACCAAACCCCGGCGCTGAACGGCCCGGCCCGCCACGCCAGTGCCCACGCGCCGAACCCCACGCCCGCACCCCCGGTGTCCGGCGTTCCCGATGCCTTGGTGCACGCCGCAGGCGTACTGCGCGTCGGCCCGCTCGGCCAGCTGGACCATGCCGGCGGCGAACTCATGTGGCGCCTGCACGTCGATGCTGCCACGCGCCTCGCCGATGCCCTCGTGCCCGCCATGGCCGCGCGCGGGCGGGGCCGCGTCGTCTTCATCGGCAGCCGCGTGGCCCAGGGCATGCCCGGGCGCGGCCAGTACGCCGCCACCAAGGCCGCGCTCATCGCCCTCGCGCGCAGCTGGGCGGCAGAAGTGGCGGGGCAGGGCGTCACCGTGAACGTCGTCTCGCCCGCCGCCACCGCCACCGGCATGCTCGCCGACCCGGCCCGCGCCGGCAGCGCGCCGCGCCTGCCGCCCATCGGCCGCCTCATCGAACCCGCGGAAATCGCCGCGCTCACGGACTATCTGCTCTCGCCCGCGGCCGCCGCCATCACCGGGCAGGACATCGCCATCTGCGGCGGCTCCTCGCTCGCCCGCTGAACCGCTTTCTTCGCATTCCACTCCCTTCCATCCCTCACGGCCCGCGCCTTTCACCACCATGCGAATCGTTGACATCCTCGAATCCACGCGCCCCATCAAGTCCGACATCCGCAACGCCTACATCGACTTCTCGAAGATGACGCTGAGCCTCGTCGCCGTCGTCACCGACGTGATCCGCGACGGCAAGCCCGTGATCGGCTACGGCTTCAACTCCAACGGCCGCTACGGCCAGGGCGCGCTCATGCGCGACCGCTTCATTCCGCGCGTGCTGGAGGCCGACCCCGCCTCCCTGGTCGATGACACCGGCGACAACCTGTGCCCCCACAAGATCTGGGCGCGCATGATGACCAACGAAAAACCCGGCGGCCACGGCGAGCGCTCCGTCGCCGTCGGCACCATCGACATGGCCGTGTGGGACGCAGTGGCAAAAATAGCCGGCAAGCCCCTCTACCAGCTGCTCGCCGAGCGCTACGGCAACGGCACGCCCGCCAACCCGCGCGTGTTCGTCTATGCGGCCGGCGGCTACTACTACCCCGGCAAGGGCCTGGACGGCCTGAAGAAAGAGATGGAGAGCTACCTCGCGCGCGGCTACTCCGTCGTCAAGATGAAGATCGGCGGCGCCACGCTGGCCGACGACTGCGAGCGCATCGAATCCGTCCTGAAAATCCTCGGCCCCGGCCAGCAACTCGCCGTGGACGCCAACGGCCGCTTCGACCTGCAAACCGCCATCGACTACGGCAAGGCACTCTCGCAATACCCCCTGTTCTGGTACGAGGAAGCCGGCGACCCGCTCGACTACGAACTGCAGGCCAAGCTCGGCGAGGTGTACCAGGGCCCCATGGCCACGGGCGAAAACCTGTTCTCCATGCAGGACGCCCGCAACCTCATCCGCCACGGCGGCATGCGCCCCGACCGCGACTGGCTGCAGTTTGACTGCGCCCTCAGCTACGGCCTGGTCGAATACCTGCGCACGCTCGACATGCTGAAAGAGAACAGCTGGTCCCCCAGCCGCTGCATCCCCCACGGCGGCCACCAGATGTCCCTCGCCATCGCCGCCGGCCTGGGCCTGGGCGGGAACGAGAGCTACCCGGATTTGTTCCAGCCGTACGGTGGGTTCCCGGACGGGGTGAAGGTGGAGAACGGGTATGTGACGCTGCCGGCGTTGCCGGGGATTGGGTTTGAGGGGAAAGCAGACCTGATTGCAGAGATGCGGGCGTTGGCGGGGTGAGGAGTGTGCCAGTGCACTGACAATTGAGGAGTCTGAGTAGCTAACACGACTGGCCGACTCTTGCCGCATCACTCGCACTGCCTGAGATGCGGCGCCTCGTCAGAACCACCCTCTACGGCATCGCGTTTAGCCTGCATTGCAAAGCCATTTCGTAAGCTGTCTCGAAATGAGGGGCCAGCGGCCGGTCCATGGCTTGGTGCTGTGCAATCACCGTGCCCTTGTCGGAGTCGCCAAGCCGCCCTTTAAAGATCAACCATGAGAACAGGTGCGGCGTAGTTTGAATGTGGGCGTGCCCAGATTCCTCTGCAAGCTTGCGGGCCTTCATGTCGTCGGTGATGACGGCTTGTCCTATCTTCATGGCAAATGCGATGGATGAAAGTTCTCCTTTGCCTAGGCGCTTGCGACTCTCCAACAATTTGATCGCCTGCAAGTCATCGATATCGCAGGAATGAGCTGCAAAGCCGCCGCGGTTCTGTTCATGGGCCAATCGCCGCATGAGTTCAGCTTCCGAGGCCGTCGGCGTCTCCTTGCGGGGTTTGTACAGGCATTCGTAGCGCACGAAGCTGGTGATGCAAAACTCGCAGCGGGCCTCCTTTGCTGCCGCGTGCAGGGTGGAGGACGACAGCACATTCCATACCGAGCAGGTGTCGGCGACATTAATCAGTTGGAACTTTGACGGGTCAATGGCCATGGAGTGTCCTGCCGTATAGAGCTGCGAGTTCGGCGAGTTCGCCGTGGCTGCACAGCAGCGCTTCGGCCAGACGGCCGATACTGATGATGCCAGCACTGAATCCTTCGAAGCATAGACCGACGTAATGGTTGGAGAGCCCTAACTCCAACAGCCGTGCTTTGCGTTCGCGCTGCGTGGCGCTGAGGCTCTCGGGCAATTCGGGATCGATCTTCGCCTCGCGCGGCACACGCAGATTGCGAATGCGGTTGTAGGTCGATGCATCGATCAGCTTCGACTCCTTTAATGCGATGGCGAGCGCGACGCAACTCACACGCAATTCGTTGGACCATCGCTGTGCTTCGGCATCCGTCCATCGGGACGGGTCTGGAAGCCGTGCCAAGAAAGCCGGTGGCATGAGAAAGCACGAGGCGAAGCGGTTGGCTCGCAGCTCCACCATGTCTGATCCGCTGGAGCCTTCAAAGCTGACACTAGCTCCTTGGGTGAAATCAAATATCGCGTGGGCCATTTCGTGTGCCGCGCTGAATCGCTGGCGATAGATGTCCTCGCTATGGTTGATCAATGCGCATTTGCCCGCGACCGGATGCATGATGAACAGGCCGGAAATGTTGGAGTTTCCGAGCTTGCGCCGGAACACATGGACGCCAACGCTGCGAAACTCTGCGTAGACATCACGGGGAACTTCCCGATCAGAATATCCGAGGGCCGCGCGGAGACTAGCGGCGGCAGTCTCTCCGTGCCCCTTGAAGAAATTGCCTCTCGGGGCAAACGAAAAGCTCTTTGGCGTGCGTCCGAGCTCTCGCATCAGGAAGTCTTCAGTCTCACACAGGTAAAGGAAGTCTTGGACCGCGCGGCGATCCCCCTTGGTGAAGTCACTTCCATGCGCGCGATAGAGCGTCTCGGTTTGCTCAAAGGGCGCGACCTGCTCATTGGAAATGAAGAATTTGAAATCGCAGCGGTAGTGATCAGCCAGGATCAGAACCTCGTCACCAGTAGGCTCGGTCTGGCCGGCTTCAATGACCGCCAAGCGAGCAGCGTCTATACCTGTCGAAGACGCGACATCAACGATGGACTCTTTGAGTTGTCCTCGGTATCTGGCAAGTTTGGAGCCTAGGATTCGAAGATCGATGGCCATAGAGCTTAATGATATTCAAGTGGCTCCGCGTCCATTCAGGCCCGGTGCCATCAGCTCACGCGTTCGTTGTGCGTCTCCGCCAAAAAGACTGCCAGTGTTGAGGCAGCACCCACCGCGAGCTTGGCGTGGCGAGACTGCAGGCCCTTGGCACCAGCAGCCTTGCCGTGTCCTGTTCCGTAGTGGTTTCGCAACTCTGTGATGCCTTGGGTGATGCTTGCTAGGTTGCTAAGTAGGCGCCTTATGGTTTCACTGGCTTTGGCCTGCTCCGGAATGTCGGCAGGCGTGAGATCCAATTCTTTGGCGGTCAGCTTTACTAGGTCAGGTATGTCCGCCTTCTTTGAAAATTCGACAGCCCGCGCGGTCAAGATTGTCTTGCAGCAGGTTTCGATCAGTTCTTTGGCAGTACCGATGGCCAAACCGGGATCGTTGCGAACGGCGGATTCCATACGCGTGATTTGCTGACTCACATATCCAGGGTCGGTTCCTGCGAGCGTCTCGCGGGCCGCTGCCAAACCTGGCGTATGTCCAATACCGATAAAGCGGCCAACATAGACGGGACGGCCGGAGATGCGTGTACGCTCCGCCAGTTCAAATCCATCACCACGAAGAAACTGGTTGAACATCTGTCGCAGTCTCTCGACCTCGGTAGCGTCGGGCCGGACGACAGGATGAAGCATCTCGCAGAGGAACCGGAGAAATGCGTCGTCGTCCCCATGGGCCAAGTTGAAGCGACTGTCGTGGAATACCCAATCAGCATCCCAGTCCGAGTTGTTGACGCGGTGCTTCCAGATGTCGCCTGCCGCATCCGGAAAGCGGCTATCCGTCGATGGCAGCTTTTGAAGATCGAATAGCCTCCCCAGAAACTCGGGCTCTTCAAGACGCCCCGACCAACTGGTCGTTTCCGAGCTAATGGAGTCGATGATGTCCCGGCGAGTCAGTTCAGTAATTTTCATGGCAATACGATCATGATCTTTTTAAAGTGCTATGCTTCTTGTCGGTACGGGGTGCTGGGCTCCTGACCGGCACGCAGCTGGCGTCGTTAGCTCGCTTGCAGCATTGCAGCCGACATTCGTCATTCAGTCTCCCTGCGCCTCCACCACCTTCACCAACACCCACAACGCCCGATTCACCGGCGTCGCCACCCCCACCGCCTTCCCCCGCGCCACCACATACCCATTGAGGTGATCGATCTCGCTCGGCTTGCCCCGCGCCAGATCCTGCGCGGTGGACGACATCTGCCCCGGCATCGTGGCCGCGATGCGGCTCACCGCCGCACCCACGTCGCCCGGAATCTGGATGCCGTCCGCTTCGGCCACGGCCAGGCATTCGGCCACCACGTCGGCGATCACGTCCGCCACGCCGGGTGTCTGCACCAGTCGGCCGTAGGGCTGCTGTGCGAGCGCGGAGATCGCGTTGTATGCGCAGTTGAGCACCAGCTTGGCCCAGAGCGCGCCGCGCACGTTGTCTGAAATCTCCGTGGCGATACCGGCGGCGCTGAACTGCTGCGCCACCGTGGCGCTGTGGGGCGAGGGCGCGATCACCAGTTCGCCGCGCCCGTGGTGGCGTACGTGGCCGGGGCCGGCCATTTCTGTGGCGACATAGACCACGGCGGCAGCGACGGGATGGGCATCACCCAGCACGCCGCGCACGCGCTCGTCGTTGTCCACGCCGTTCTGCAGCGTGAGCACCAGCGCGTCGGGCGCGAGGTGCGGCTGAATCTGCCGGGCAGCGTCTTCGGTGTCGGTGGATTTCACGCAGAACATCACTACGTCCGCGCCGCGCACCGCGGCGGGATCGGTGTCGGCCACCATGGGCACCTGTTCGTCGAGCGTGGCGGTCTGCAGGCGCAGGCCGTTCGCGCGGATCGCCTCGACGTGCGCGGGCCGGCCGATCAGCGTGACCGCATGGCCGGCGCGCGCGAGCAAGGCGCCGAAGTAGCAGCCGACGGCACCGGCGCCCATCACGGCGATGCGCAGGGGTGGGGCGGCTGGATCGGGCGGCGACACAGGCAGGCCTCCGGCGGGGGCTGCCGATGGGGATGCAGTCATGCGGTTTTCTCTCTCTCTATCTTCTCTGTCGAGCATGGTACGCCCGGCTGGGGCTGCTGCCTCCAGGGGTTTGCACGATAGGGAGGGCGGATGTGTCGTTGCCGCCCATTCGCAGCCGATATTCGTCAGCCGATGTCCTTGTCAAGGCGAAAAGGGGCAGTTGTACTGAGCGTTCTTCCAGGCGGAACGATTCCTGGAAAACGTCGTTGGGTTAACGCATTGTTGCAAGCGAGCGGAGTGGGTGAACCTAGCATTCGCCCCCATCGAAAACGCGACAGCAGGGGAGGAACCATGAGCGCTGAGCTCGCAGCGACATTTTTCAATATGGGCTATGCCCAGTCCGTGGCGCAGTCCATGGAGCAGAACCGGGTGGATGTGCTGGTGCTCACCCAGGGCCAGTACATGAGCACCCTGCAGGACAAGGCCCGGAACAACCCGGCGCTGGAATTCAACCTGCGCAAGATCCTCGCCAGTTCAACGTTCGGCCAGTACTGGCAGCACACCTTCAGCCCCAACGCCAGCGAGCCGTGGGTGGGGCCGGCGGCACAAGGCGCCAACGATGCGATCGCCATCACCCGCACGCTGAATGCGATCGGCATGTCGGGCATCACCAGCTATGTGAAGACGACCGCGACCGGCACCTACATCATCATCAAGGGCTACTCGGCCCGCCGCAGCTCCGCGCTGCAGGGCACGCGCTACCTCGCCACGAATCCGAAGATGATCCAGCTGGGCCTGGGCATGAAGAGCCTGCAGGGCATCGCCAAGGGCGGGTTCATGCTGGGCGTGGTCGTCTCCAGCGGCATCGAGTTGATGGACTTCATGTTCAACAACGAGAAGACGATGTATGACCTCGTGGGTGGGATCGGGGTGGAGGCGGTGAAAGGTGGGTTGGGAGCGTTGGTGGCCTACGGCTTTGCGACTTACATCGGCGGAATCGCGACTACCATCGCGATCGTCCCAACATTCGTCATGGCCTTGGTGGCTGTGGCGGCGGGAATTGTCCTGAATGTTGCGGATGCCAAGTACGGGATCAAGGGCAAAGTGATCGCAGCCCTCAGGATGGCTCCCGAAAATCTTGCCAATGGCATATATCGCATCGATACCAAGGCGCAGTCCTGGCATGACGATTTGCGGGACAGCATGGCGCAAAAGAAGGTTGAACTAGGCCGGACCATCGACGAGGCAACGAGGGACTGGCTTTGCCGTATCCATTGTTTGCGCTTTTAGGTCCAAGGCCCCATGCACGACATCCAGCAAATCCGTAAATCATTGCTTTGGGGCATACCTCTCAGCGCGCTCGTCGGTGCGGGGTGTGTGTGGCTCTTCCTTGAAGCCGTGATGCAAACGATCCAGCAGATCGCCTCTGGAGCAGCGGGCGTCCGGATCGCTCCTGCAGCGCAATTGGCACCCTTCGTCGTTGTTCTGTGCATCCTCGGCATCGTTGTCGGGATCATGCGGGCAGTACCTTTCAGCGATGGGCTGATCCGGCGGACCGAGCGTGCCTTCAACATCACGGTCGCAGCCAGTGCCATCGCGTTTCTGCTGGTTCCCGTAACCTCCATCGCCCAGCGCTTCTACATGCCGAGCATCGGCTATACCCAATGCCATGTCCTGCAGGGCCAGCCCACGTTGTGGTTCACGGACTGGGTTCGCGATCCGGCGTTGTGCGTGAAGGGCAAGAGCCTGGATTGGGTCAACGGGCAGGCGAGGGCGCCCGTGCCGCATGGGGCTCCCTGAATCGCGTAGCGGAGCAAGGGACGGGCTGGCCTGGAACCCTGGATGTGCATCTGAAATGCATGACATTCCCACGCTGCGTAAAACGATGCTGTGGAGCACGCCGCTCTTTATCGGTATCGTGGCCGCCTGCATGTGGACCACCTTGCACGGCGTCGTGCCCGTGTTCCAGGGTATCGCGGCAAGGGCTCCCGTCGTCCGGATTGCGCCCGCTGCCCAGCTGGCACCGTTCGTCGCCGGCGTCTGCATCATGGCCATCGTGCTCGGCGCCATGCGCGTCGCGCTGTGCCGTGAAGCCGCGATTGCGAAGTTCGAGCGCGCGTTCACCATCGCCGTGCTCGCCAGCGGCTTGGTGATGCTGCTGATCCCTGTGACCTCGTTCATCCAGCGCCTGTACATGCCGAGCCTTGGCTACACGGCGTGCTACGAACTGCAGGGCAACCCGACCCTCTGGTTCACGGACTGGGTTCGCGATCCTGCGTGGTGTGTGAAGGGCAAGAGCCTGGATTGGGTCAACGAGCAGGCGCGGTTGTCCAGGTCGCCCGCAACTCCATGAGCCGTGGCGCCGTGCCCTCGATCCCCCGGTCATCCATGCACGACATACACCACATCCGAAAGCTTGTCCGGTGGGGCATTCCGCTGTATCTCGGGCTCGTGGCAGGAGCGGCGCTGATGACCCGCCATGCCTTGGTGCCGATGGTGCAGGACATCGTGTTGAAAGCGCCCGTGGTGCGGATCACGCCGGGCATGCACCTGATGCCGTTCCTCGTCGCTTTCGGCTCGCTGGCAATCATCGTGATGGTGATGCGGGCGATCCCTTGCCGCCCCAGCCTCATCAAGCAATTCGAGCTCGCGGCCAATCTATCGGTCGCGGTCAGCACCATCGCGCTGCTGCTGGTTCCCGTGGTCTCCATCGCCCAGCACTACTACATGCCCAGCATCGGCTACACCCCGTGCCACGCCCTGCAGGGCCAGCCCACGCGGTGGTTCACGGACTGGGTTCGCGATCCTGCGTTGTGCGTGAAGGGCAAGAGCCCGGAGTGGGTGAACGAGCAAGTCCGCCGATCGCCTCCATGAGGCACTGAGCGGCCCCGGAAGGGACCGCCGCCGGATCCGCTCACTCAGGCCGCAGCCAGCAGCAGGCCGTCCGGCCCGCCCGCAGGGCCACGCCGTGCCGGGGCTGCAGTGGCGCCCGTCCCGTCCGCACCCGCCGGCAGCCGGAACTGCGCCACGGTGCGCGCGAGCGTTTCCGCCTGGAACTTCAGGCTGTCGGCGGCCGCGGCGCTTTCTTCCACCAGCGCGGCGTTCTGCTGCGTGACCTGGTCCAGCTGCTGCACGGCGTCGCCCACCTGGCCGATGCCGCTGGATTGCTCCGCGCTGGCGGCGCTGATTTCCGCGACCAGGGTGGACACCTCGGCCACCTGGGTCACGATGTCTTCCATCGTGCGGCCGGCCTGGGCCACGAGTTCGCTGCCGGCGTTCACGCGCGACACGCTGTTTTCGATCAGGCCCTTGATCTCCGCGGCGGCCTGCGCGCTGCGCTGCGCGAGGCTGCGCACCTCGGCCGCCACCACGGCGAAGCCGCGGCCCTGTTCGCCTGCGCGGGCGGCTTCCACGGCCGCGTTCAGCGCGAGGATGTTGGTCTGGAAGGCGATGCCGTTGATGGTGCCGATGATGTCGGCCATGCGGTCCGAGCCCTGGCGGATCGAGTCCATGGTGCGCACCACGTCCTGCACCACGGCGCCGCCCCGGGCCGCGACGGACGAGGCGCCCGACACCAGCTGGTGGGCCCGGCGGGCCGAGTCGGCGTTCTGCTGCACGGTGGAGGTCAGCTCCTCCATCGAGGCGGCGGTTTCCTCCAGGTTGCTGGCCTGTTCTTCCGTGCGCTGGCTCAGGTCGGCATTGCCGTTGGCGATCTGCACGGTGCCGGTGGCGATGGAGTCGGAGCCCGCGCGCACGCTGCCCACGATGCGCACCAGGCTGTCGTTCATGCGCGCCAGGGCCGAGAGCAACTGGCCCACCTCGTCGCGCCGACCCGTGGGGATGTGCGAGGTCAGGTCGCCGCCGGCCACGGCCTCGGCCACCTGCACGGCGGTATGCAGCGGGCGGGTGATGGAGCGGGCGATGAGCCAGCACAGCGCCACGGCCAGCACGGCGGCCACCGCGCCGATGGCGATGACGGTGACGCGGCCGGTGCTCACCTGCGCGTCCGCCCGGTCGCTGTCCTCGGCCATCACCTTCTGCTGGTGCTCGGACAGGCGGTTGATGGCATCCAGGTATTTCTGCTGAGTGGGGCGCAGTCTGGTGTCCAGCAGGTCCCGGGCATCCGCCGAGTGGTCTTCGCGCATCAGCTGCAGCATCCGGTCCACTTCGGCGACGTAGTTCGCGCGTGTTGCCTGGCAGGCCTGGAGCATTTCGACGCCCGAGGGGGAGCGCACCAGCTGCGACAGCTGCGAGAACAGCTTGTTGACGGCCTCGCGGCTTTCCTGGATGCGGCGGATTTCCTTCGCGCGGCTGTCCGCGCTGTCGAAGATCAGCATGTTGCGCGTGTAGCGCGACTGGGCTTCCGTCTCGTTGGTGATCTGCGTCAGCAGCTTGACCTTCGGGTAGGCGTCGCGCGTGACCTTGGTGAGGGCACGGTTCACGTCGCCCAGCGCCCCGAGCGACAGGCCGGCCAGCAGCGCCAGCACGGCGATCACGGCGAGGAAGGCCAGGCCGATGCGGTGGCTGATCCGCAGGTTGCCGAAGGAGGAGATTTTTTCGCTCATGGTGGGAGGTCACGGTGGGGCTGGCAGGAACGGGCGGGCACCTGCGGCGCCTCCCGCGTCACAGTGCCGGGAGACCGCCTTTTGACCGTCCCATGGTCGAGCACCTGGCTGGGATCTTATTTTCTTATTGAAACTTTTGAAATTATTTATTTGCAAATTCAATGGAATTGACACATTTTTGTGGCAGATACGCACTACCGGGCAGATCCGGCACCGGGCCATGAAAAAAGCCCCGGCCGGTGGGCGCGGGGCTTTCAGTGATGCCAGGGGGCGGAGGGGATCCGCCGGCCCGGCTCCGGTTCAACGCTGCGCGGGCAGCGCGTAGGCGATGACGTAATCCCCCCGGTCGGGCGACTGGCGCGCGCCGCCCGCGGTGATGACCACGTACTGCCTGCCGGTCTTCGCCGACTGGTAGGTCATCGGGCCGCCCTGGCTGCCCACGGGCAGGCGGGCCTTCCAGGCTTCCTTGCCGTTGCTGCTGTCGAAAGCGCGCAGGTAGTAGTCCTGCGTGCCGGCGATGAACACCAGGCCGCCCTGGGTGGCCAGCGTGCCGCCGAGCGTGGGCATGCCGATGGGAATGGGCATGCGCATCTTGATGCCCATCGGGCCGGTGTCCTGCACCGTGCCCACGGGCACCTGCCAGGCCACCTGGCGGGTTTTCAGGTCGATGGCCGTGAGCGTGCCGTAGGGCGGTGCCTGGCAGGGAATGCCGGCCACGGACAGGAAGCGGTTCTTGTTCACCGCGTAGGGCGTGCCCTTGAGCGGCACGGCGCCCATGCCGGTGTTCACGGCCTCGCCGCCGCCGGAAGCGGCACCGCGGTTGGCCGAGGGAATCATCTGCACCCACAGGCCCAGACGCATGTCGTTGGCGAACAGGAAGCCGTGGACCGGATCCACCGACAGGCCGCCCCAGTTCATGCCCCCCAGCGACCCGGGAAAGCTCAGCGACACATCCGTGCCCGGCGCGGTGTAGAGGCCCTCGTAGCGCATCTTCTTGAAGGCGATGCGGCACAGCATCTGGTCGAAGGGCGTGGCGCCCCACATGTCGGATTCGGTCAGGGTCTGTGCGCCGATCTGCGGCATGCCCACCGAGCGCGGCTGCGTGGCCGAATACGGCTCGTTCGGGATGTCGGCCTTCTTCACCGGCTGCTCCTGCACGTCGGTCAGCGGCTTGCCGGTGGCGCGGTCCAGCACGTAGATCTGGCCGGCCTTGGTGCCGATGGCCAGCGCCGGCACGGTGCGGCCGCCGTCCACGGGAAAGTCGATAAAGCTCGGCTGCATCGGCAGGTCGAAGTCCCAGAGGTCGTTGTGCACGGTCTGGTACACCCACTTCTCGGCACCCGTGGTGGCATCCACCGCGAGCACGGAGGCGCCGTACCTGTGGTTCAGTGCCGTGCGCTCGGCGCCGTACAGGTCGGTCGAAGGGCTGCCCATGGGCAGGAAGACGGTGTTCATCGCCGCGTCGTACGACATCGGCGCCCAGGAGTTGGGCGTGCTGCGCACGTAGGTCTTGCCTTCGGCGGGCGCCTTCTTGTCTTCCGGATTGCCCGGGTCGAAGGCCCAGCGCATCTGGCCGGTCACCACATCGAAGCCGCGGATCACGCCACCGGGCATGTCGGCCTGCACGTTGTCGGCCACGCGGCCGCCCACCACCACGGTGGTGCCCGCCATCAGCGGCGGGGAGGTGAGCTGGTAGAACGGGTCGGGCGATGCGCCCAGGCCGGCCTTCAGGTCCACCTGGCCGTTGGTGCCGAAGCCCCGGCAGAACTCGCCCGTGTCGGCATCGACCGCGATCAGGCGCGCGTCGATGGTGTTGGTGAGGATGCGGCGCTGGCAGTTGGCGCCGGCCGGCAGGGCCACCGGCTGCACGGGCGTGGCGCCCGCGGCAGTCACGGCCGGCAGCGGTGCGGCCGCGTCGAAGTAGGCCAGGCCCCGGCAGCGCTGCCACACGGACGACTGCGCGTTGATCTCGCGCTTCCAGAGCTCGCGGCCGGTGCCGGCCTCCAGCGCGATCAGGTTGTTGTGCGGCGTGCAGAGGTACAGGCGCTCGCCGATCTGCAGCGGCGTGGTCTGGTCTTCCGCGCCGTTGCCGTTGCTCTCGGCGATGTCGCCCGTGCGGTACGTCCAGGCCACCTCGAGCTGGCCGACGTTGCCGCGGTTGATCTGGTCCAGCGCGGCGAAGCGGCTGCCGCCGTTGGTGTTGCCGTAATGCTCCCAGTTTTTCTGGGCCAGGGCCGGATCGACGGGCGTCAGGCCCGGGCCGTTGCCGTTGGCCGCCACCGTGGGGTGTGGCACGAACATGCCGCCGAAAGCCGCGGCCAGCGCCACGGCCAGCACGGCCGCCACGCCATAGGCCCCGCGGCCACGCGGTGCGGCCAGGCCGGGATAGGCGAGCGCCACCAGCAGGCCGAGCACGCCGAGGGCGAAGAGGCGCGAGAAGAGCGGCCAGAACGACCAGCCCGCATCGGCGAGGGCCCACGCCACGCTGGCGGCCAGCGTCACGGCATAGAGCCAGGCACCGGCCGTGCGCCCGCGCCACAGCAGGACGCCGGCCACCAGCATCGCCAGGCCGGCCGGCGCGAAGTACAGGCTGCCGCCCAGGGTGGCCAGGGTGATGCCGCCCGCGAGGAAGGCGAGGCCGAACAGCACGGCCAGGGCGCCCACGAGCCTGCCGGCCCAGCGCGCACGCCCGGGCCGCGCCGGATCGAGTTTTGCGGTCATTGGAATTCCTTATTGATGAACGTCAATGGTATTTTCCCGCAAGAGGTGTAACTCTGCTGTAGGCAGGGTCGGCCCCATGAAAAAAGCCCCGGCCGGTGGGCACGGGGCTTTGGGTGGCAGGGCCGCCGGGAAGGACGGCCTGCGCGGCGCGGCTCAGAGCGAGTCGATGAAGCTGCGCAGCTTGTCGCTGCGGCTCGGGTGCTTGAGCTTGCGCAGCGCCTTGGCCTCGATCTGGCGGATGCGCTCGCGGGTCACGTCGAACTGCTTGCCGACTTCTTCCAGCGTGTGGTCGGTGGACATCTCGATGCCGAAGCGCATGCGCAGCACCTTGGCTTCGCGCGGCGTGAGGCCGTCCAGGATGTCCTTGACCACGTCGCGCAGGCCGGCCTGCATGGCGGCGTCGATCGGGGCGGTGTTGGCACCGTCCTCGATGAAGTCGCCCAGGTGGCTGTCGTCGTCGTCGCCGATCGGCGTTTCCATGGAGATCGGCTCCTTGGCGATCTTCATGATCTTGCGGATCTTGTCCTCGGGGATCTCCATCTTCGCGGCCAGGATGGACGCATCGGGCTCGAAGCCGAACTCCTGCAGGTGCTGGCGGCTGATGCGGTTCATCTTGTTGATCGTCTCGATCATGTGCACCGGGATGCGGATGGTGCGCGCCTGGTCGGCGATCGAGCGCGTGATGGCCTGGCGGATCCACCACGTGGCGTAGGTCGAGAACTTGTAGCCGCGGCGGTATTCGAACTTGTCCACCGCCTTCATCAGGCCGATGTTGCCTTCCTGGATCAGGTCGAGGAACTGCAGGCCGCGGTTGGTGTACTTCTTGGCGATGGAGATCACGAGGCGCAGGTTGGCCTCGATCATTTCCTTCTTCGCGTCGCGCGAGGCGGACTCGCCCTCGTTCATGCGCTTGTTGATGTCCTTGAGCTCGGACAGCGGCACCACCACGCGGGACTGCAGGTCCATCAGGCGCTGCTGCAGTTCCTGCACCGGCGGGATGTTGCGCGCGAGCACGGCGCTCCAGGGCTTGCCGGCGGCGGCCTGCTTCTCGACCCACTGCAGGTTCAGCAGGTTGGGCGGGAAGTCCTTGATGAAGGTCTCCTGCGGCATGCCGCACTTGTCCACGATGATGCGGCGCAGCTCGCGCTCCTTCTTGCGCACGTCGTCCACCTGGGCGCGGACCATGTCGCACAGCTTCTCGATGGTCTTGGCCGTGAAGCGGATGGTCATCAGCTCGGCCGAGATGGCGTGCTGGGCCTTCATGTAGGCCGGCGTGCCATAGCCTTCCTTGTCGTAGATCTTGTGCATCTTCTCGAAGAGCCCGCGCAGGTTGTCGAACCGGCGCAGCGCTTCGTTCTTGAGCTCTTCCAGCTTCTTGGTCAGGGCCTTGGAGCCGCCCTTGCCGTCGTCGTCATCCTCTTCGTCGAACTCGTCGAAGTCTTCCTCGGCCACGTAGTCGTCGGCCTCGTTGGGGTTGGAGAAGCCGTCCACGATGGTGGAGATGACGACCTTGCCCTCGCGGATCTCCTCGCCCATCGCCAGGATCTCGGCGATGGTGGCGGGCGATGCGCTGATGGCTTCCATCATGGCCTGCAGGCCGCCTTCGATGCGCTTGGCGATCTCGATCTCGCCCTCGCGGGTGAGCAGTTCCACGGTGCCCATCTCGCGCATGTACATGCGGACCGGGTCGGTGGTGCGGCCGAATTCGCTGTCCACGGTGGAGAGGGCCGCCTCGGCTTCTTCCTCGGCTTCCTCGACGGTGGTGGCGGTGGGCGTGACGTTGTTCTGGAACAGCGTCTCGGCATCGGGCGTCTGCTCGTACACGGCCACGCCCATGTCGTTGAGCATGGTGACCACGACTTCCATGGTCTCGGCATCGACCAGCTTGTCGGGCAGGTGGTCGGAGATCTCGACCTGGGTCAGGTAGCCGCGGGTCTTGCCCAGCGTGATCAGGGCCTTCAGGCGCGAGCGGCGCTTGGCCAGGTCTTCCTCGGACAGGACGGTGTCGTCCAGGCCGAATTCCTTCATCAAGGCGCGTTCCTTCGCCTTGCTGATCTTCATGCGCAGGGGCTTGACCTTCTCGGCGGTGGGCGCCGCCTCGGCCGGCTCGGCCTCGACCTCTCCCTCGAGTTCGGATTCGATGTCCGACAGGTCGGCGTCGTCGCCCACGGCACCTTCCTCGGCGGCCTTGGGCTTGCGGCCGCGCTTGGCGGGGGCCTTGCCGGCGGCGGCGGTGGTGGCGGCCTTGGCCGGGCGGCCGGGGCGCTTCTTGGGCGTTTCGTCGTCATCGGCCGCCGCAGGGGCCGCGGCCTTCGCGCGGCTCGCCTTCTTGGCGGTGGTTTCTTCGGAGGCTTCGGGCTTGTCGGCGGACTTGTTCACGGGCACGGATGGAGCTTTCTTTGCGGCAGGAGCGGCCTGGGTTTTCGAGGAGGAGGCGGCCTTCGCAGCGGTATCGGGGACGGACTTGGGCGACTTCGCGGACTTTTGAGCGGGCATGGACGACCTCAGATTCAAAAACGGACACACAAAGAAAACGCAAGCGCGTCGGCTACCGGCGCGGGTGGCAGGGCGAAGGCGGTGCCTCCGCGGTTCGAGGGGCGGGCCCCCGTGGGCAAGATGTGTGGGCGATCATTTGGTGTGCAGTCCTTGCGGTGTGGGGGGCGGTGTGCGTGTGTGTCACGGTTGCCCGGCCCGGAGGTGCTGCTGTCGCTCTTGCCGATGAACCCTATATTATAGCCCGCCCGCTTTTTTCAAGTTCGCGGGCGCGATGCCCAGCAGGGCCTGCCGCCGCTGCTGCAGCGCGCGGTACTTCTCCAGCGCGGACGGATCGGTCGCCGCCTGCAGGATGAGTTCCTTCTCCTGGCGCTTGATGTCTTCCATCAGCATGCGGTCGAGCAGGTCGCGCAGCTCGGTCCGCAGCTCGGCCGCGTCGCCCTCGGTCTGGGCATGCGAGCCGGTCATCACCCGCACCGCCAGCGCCTCCGCGTCGTGCCCGCGCAGGCTCTCGCGCAGCACGGCCCAGGCCTGCGGGCCATGCTCGTGCCACTGCGCCTCCAGCCAGGTGAAGAGGGCGCCGTGGGGCGCGGGCAGGGCGCACAGCGTGGCGTGGTCCTCGTGCGAGAGGTCTTCCAGGAACTCCGTGTGCGACAGCAGCAGCCGCGCCGCGTGGTCGTCCCGTCCTGCGGCGGGCGTGGAGGGCAGGGGCGGCTGCGGCGGGCGCTGGTCCTCGCCGCGGCCGCGCCACTTGCCCTTGCCCTTCCAGTCGCCGCCGTCCTTGCGCCAGGGCCTGGGGCTTCCCGTGCCCATGCTGCCGCCCTGGCCGTGTCCGTAGCCATCGTCCCGCGCGGGCGCCCAGCCGCCGCCGTCCGGTGGCCCGCCCCAGGGAGGCGCATCATCGGCGGCCGGCGCCCCCTGCGCTGCGGCGCTCTGCGGGCGGGCGCCGCCGCCGCCGTGCCGCCCGGCGTCCTGTGCGGCAGCCTGGTTCCAGAGGTCCGAAAGATCGGCCGACGTGAGCTGGGCGAGCTCCGCCAGTTCGCCCAGCAGCTGGCGCTTGAGCGCGCCGTCGGGCAGTGCGGTCCACAGCGGCCGGGCGTTCGCCGCCATGCGGGCGCGGCCTTCGGCCAGCCCCAGGTCGCAGCCCTCGCTGGCGGCTTCCACCAGGAAGCGGCTCAGCGGCATGGCGCCCTGCACGTGCCGTGCGAACGCGTCGGTGCCATGGGCGCGCACGAAGCTGTCGGGGTCGTGCTCGGCGGGCAGGAACAGGAACTTCACGCTGCGCGTGTCCGTGGCGTAGGGCAGGGCGCCGTCGAGCGCCTTGCGCGCCGCGCGCCGGCCCGCCGCGTCGCCGTCGAAGCTGAATACCACCGTGTCGGTGAAGCGGAAGAGCTTGTGGACGTGCTCCGGCGTGCAGGCCGTGCCCAGCGTGGCGACGGCGTTCGGAAAGCCCAGCTGCGCGAGCGCGACCACGTCCATGTAGCCCTCGGTGACGAGCGCATAGCCATGCTCGCGGATGGCGGTGCGCGCCTCGAACAGGCCGTAGAGCTCGCGCCCCTTGTGGAAGACGGGGGTTTCGGGCGAATTGAGGTACTTGGGCTTGTCATCGCCCAGCACCCGCCCCCCGAAGCCGATGCATTCGCCCTTCACGTTGCGGATCGGGAACATCACCCGGTCGCGGAAGCGGTCGTAGCGCTTGCCGTCTTCCTCGTTCACGATGACCAGCCCGCTCTCGTGCAGCAGCGGGTTGTCGTACTCGGGGAACACGCTGGCCAGCGTGCGCCACCCCTCGGGCGCGTAGCCCAGGCCGTAGCGCTTGGCGACCGCCCCCGACACGCCGCGCCCCTTGAAGTACGCGATGGCGCGTTGCGATTCGCGCAGGTGGCGGCGGTAGGCCTCGCCCGCCTTCTCCAGCACGTCGGTCAGGGTGGCCTGCTTCTGGCGCTGCGCTGCCGCGCGCTCGCGTTCCTGCGGGGAGACGTCGTCCTGCGGCACCTGCAGGCCCACCTGCTGGGCCAGGTCCTGCACGGCCTCCACGAAGCCCATGCCGGCATGCTCCATCAGGAAGCTGATCGCATTGCCGTTCTTGCCGCAGCCGAAGCAGTGGTAGAACTGCTTGGACGGGCTGACGCTGAACGAGGGCGACTTCTCGCCGTGGAAGGGGCACAGCCCCATGAAATTGGCCCCGCCCTTCTTGAGCTGCACGTAGCGGCCGACCACATCGACCACATCGACGCGCGAAAGCAATTCCTGGATGAAGGACTGGGGGATGGACACGCCGGGGATTTTCGCCGGAATGCCGCCGGCCGGCCCCGGTATATCGGCGTGCTATTGAATCAATAGCATCGCGGGGCGCCGGGGCTGCTCCCGGGCAGGAACCGATACCCGAAGGTGCCGCACGCGCCAGGCCGTGCCCCGTGGGCGCCGGCGTAGGACGCCACCGCTTGCTGTGGCCGGGTCCCCCGCGCGGGCGCGCGTCTGCACTAAGCTGCCTGGGCCACTTCCGGGAATGCTCCCCTGACTTCCATGCACGCGCACGCTCCTTCCGCCCGCGCCTGCTCCGCGTGCCGCAACGGTACCGCAGAGCTGGATTTCGACTTCACCATGGCTTTCCAGCCCATCGTGGACCTGCGCCACGGCGGAAGCGTGTTCGCGTACGAAGCGCTGGTGCGCGGCGCCGACGGCAGTTCGGCCGCGTCGGTGCTGGCCCGCGTGAACGACGGCAACCGCTATGCGTTCGACCAGGCCTGCCGGGTGCGCGCGGTGGAGCTGGCGGCCCGGCTGGGCATCGACTGCCGGCTGAGCATCAACTTCCTGCCCAATGCGGTGTACCAGCCCGAGTCCTGCATCCAGGTCACCCTGCAGGCCGCGCGGCGCAATGGCTTTCCGGTCGAGCGCATCATCTTCGAGGTGGCGGAGCACGAGAACGCCCACGACCGCGAGCACCTCAACCGCATCCTGCGCGCCTACCGGCGCCAGGGCCTGCGCACGGCCATCGACGATTTCGGCGCCGGCTATGCGGGGCTGGGCCTGCTGGCGGACTTCCAGCCCGACATGTTGAAGATCGACATGGCGCTGGTGCGCGGCATCGGCACCGACCCGGTGCGCCAGGCCATCGCCCGCGGCGTGGTCTCGATGGGCGAGTCGCTGGGCATCGCCGTGATCGCCGAGGGCGTGGAAACCGAGGACGAGCTCCGCCCGCTGCGGGCCATGGGCGTCCACCTGTACCAGGGCTACCTCTTCGCGCGTCCCGCGCTGGAGGCGCTGCCGGCCGTGCAATGGCCCCAGGGCGCCGGCTTCGGGGGCAGCTTCGGCAATGCGGCGGATGTGCAGGTTGGCGATGCGGTGGGTGCCGGCGTGCCTCCGGCGGCGCAACGCGCCATGACCGATGCGCGGTCACGCGGCGGCGCGGGCATGGCGCTGGGGTTCGGGCTCGGCTGAGCGCCCGGTCACTGGTTGGAGATGATGGTGAGCAGGTCGCCCCGCACCTCGGGGTTGTCGGTGTACTTCTTGTAGAGCGGCGCCATGCGGCGCACGTAGGGCGAGAAGTCGGCCACGGGGGCGAACTGCACGCCCTCCTTGGCCAGGGCGGTGCGGGCCGCGAGTTCACGCTTTTCCCAGAGGCTGCGCATCAGCAGCGCCGAGTCCTTGCCGGCCTTCAGGAAGACCTTGCGGTCCTCTTCGCTCAGCCGCTTCCACAGCTGGGTGGAAACCACCAGGGCCTCGGGCGCGATCATGTGCTGGTCCAGCAGCATGTATTTCGCCAGCTTGTACTGGCCGGTGGACTCGTACGAGACGATGTTGCCTTCCGCGCAGTCGATCTTGCCGGTGCGGAAGCTCTCGGGCACGTCCTTGTAGGGTACGACCACCGGGGTGGCGCCCAGCAGCTTCACCATCTCGATGTGCGATTCGACCTGTTGTACCCGGATGCGCAGGCCCGCCAGGTCCTCCCGGCGGCTGATGGGCTTGTCGGCGCAATAGAACGAGCGGGCGCCGCCGTTGTACCAGCCCAGCACGACGTAGCCGGACGCCTTGAGCTTCTCCGCGAGCCGGTCGCCCATCGGGCCGTCCAGGTAGCGGAACATGTGCGCGGCGTTGCTGAACAGGAAGGGCAGGTTGAACGCCTGCAGCGCCGGCACCGCTTCCGCGAGCGGGCCCATGTTGAATTCCGCGGCGTCGATTTCGCCGGCCTTGAGCATCTGCACCGCCTTGGCCTGGTCGCCCAGGACGGCATCGGAGAAGAGCTGGATCCGGTAGCGGCCCTGGGTGCCGGCCTGCACCTCGGCGGCGAAGCTCTTCATCGCCTCGGTGACGGGATAGCCGTCGGGATGGATGTTCCAGGCCCGCAGCGGCGCGGTGGTCTGGCTGGTGGCGGGCCCTGCCCAGAACGCCAGCACGGTGGCGAAAGCTGCCCAGAAACGCTTGCCCATGTGTTCTCCCCGTCCTCGCGGAAATTGGTCCGTGGCGGAGGCCGGCTGCGCAGGCAGCCGCCGTGTCGCCATCGCCCAGCATTCTCCGGGCGACTCTTCCGTGGGAGCAAGCGATTTTCAGGCGGGCACGCGCCGCCAAAACCACAGCCCCGCCGAGCGGGGCTTGGCACTGCACATGCGATGTGCTAGCTCGGCCGTGGCCGCCGGGCGGCGTGGCCGGTCAGTCGCCCATCACGATGCCCTCGCGGCGCGGATCGGCGCCGCCCAGCCACATCGGCTGGCCGTGCACGTTGGCGCGGGTGATGGCCTGCAGCCCGCTGGTCATGTTTATCTCGCGCACCTCGGCGCCGCGCGTGCGCAGCTGCTCCACGGTGGCGGGCAGGAAACGCGTTTCCTCCAGCATGGTGGGGCCGTTGAGGTTGCCGAAGTTCGGCAGGTTGATGGCCTGCTGCGGCGTCAGCCCCCAGTTGAAGATGCCATGCAGCGTCTTGGCGGTGTAGTGGATGATGAGCGCGCCGCCCGGGCTGCCGCCGCTCATCGCGAGCTGGCCGGTGGCCTTGTCGAAGACCAGGGTCGGGGCCATGGAGGAGCGGGGGCGCTTGCCGGGCTCCACGCGGTTGGCGATGGGCCGGCCGGCCGCGTCGCGGGGCGCGAAGCTGAAGTCGGTCAGTTCGTTGTTCAGCAGGAAGCCCTTGACCATCTGGCGGGAGCCGAACTGGTCCTCGATGGTCGTCGTCATCGCCACGGCATTGCCGCGGGCGTCCACCACGCTGATGTGGCTGGTGCCGTGCTCGATCTGGTCGGGCATCGGCGCCAGCGCCGTCTTCACGGCTCCCGGCGTGCCGGGCTGGGCCACCTTCAGGCTCTGCGGGCCGATGAGGCGGGCGCGCTGGGCCAGGTAGGCGGGATCGAGCAGGCTCGACCAGTTGCCCGCCGGCGGCTGCACGAAGTCGGGGTCCGCCACGTAGAGCCCGCGGTCGGCGAAGGCCAGGCGCGCGGCCTCGTTGTAGTAGTAGAGCCAGTCTGCGCCGGGCTGCAGGTCCTGCGGGCCGTTCGGGCCGGCCTGCAGCGGCATGCCGGCCGCGGGCGTCTGCTGCAGGATGCCGAGGATCTGCGCCACGGCGATCGCCCCGGAGCCGGGAGGCGGGAATCCGCACATGCGGTAGGCATGGGCCGCCACGGTGTAGTCGCTGCACAGGGCTTCGCGCTTCTTCGGCTGGTAGCCCGCCAGGTCCGCCAGGCTCAGCTGGCCGGGATTCGTCGGATGGCCCTGCACCTTGGCCACGATGGCCTGGGCGACCTCGCCCTCCAGCAGTGCCCTGGAGCCGTTCTGCGCGATGGCCCGCAGCACGGCCGCGAGCTCCGGATTGCGCAGCACGTGCCCCGCGGGCCAGGGCTTGCCCGCGGGATCGAAGAAGTAGGCCCGCGCGGCCGGGTCCTGCGCCAGGTATTTCTCGTTGGCGAGCAGGCTGTTGAGCCGGGCGCTCACCTTGAAGCCGCCCTCGGCCAGTCGGATGGCAGGCTCGAACAGCTGTGCCCACGGCAACACCCCGTGCTCGCGGTGCGCCATCTCGAGCATGCGCACGGCGCCGGGCACGCCGACCGAGCGGCCGCCGACCACGCCGTCGTAGAACGGCATGGGCTTGCCGTCCCGGCCGAGGAACAGGTTCTCGCTGGCGGCGGCAGGGGCGGTCTCGCGCCCGTCGTACGCTTCCACCTTGCTGCCCGCGGCGTGCAGCAGGAAGGCGCCGCCGCCGATGCCGCTGGACTGGGGTTCGACCAGCGTGAGCACCATCTGCACCGCGATGGCCGCATCGATGGCCGAGCCGCCGGCCTTGAGCACCTGGTAGCCCGCATCGGTGGCCAGCGGATTGGCCGCGGCGACCGCGAACTGGCGCGTGGCCCAGCCGGGTTTCTCCGTGTACCCCGAAGACCCTTCCGGCTGGTCCGGCACCGAATAGGCGAGTTGCGGGGCGGTGGAGCAGGCGGCCAGCAGGGCCGTGGCGGCAGCCAGCGCCAGGGCGGTGCGGCGGGTGGACGGGAACTTCATGCGGGTACGCCTCCTTCGTCGTGCAATGGAATGATCTCGGGGATAACGCAGGGCATCCTATCGGCCCGCCCCGGCCTATGGCGGCTTTGTTACAAGCGGGTACGTCAGTCCTGTACCGGGCCCGGGCGGCGGTCTTCCACCACGAAGCGCGCCAGGGTGGCGCAGGCGCTGTCGGGCCGCAGCGGGTCGTCCACCGTCCGCAGCACCGTGGTCCAGCGCTGCGGCGTGACGTCGGCCAGGCCCCAGCCACGCAGGTCGCTGCGTGCCAGCAGCACGTGGGGATTGAGCCGCACGATGGCGTCCACCCGTTCCTGCGTGGTGCCTGCCCGCGAGCTGATGGAGGTGCCGCAGAACTCGCTGGCCAGGATGGGGCCGTCCGGCGCGGGGCCGCGTACTTCGCAGACGTAGTTCTGGTGGATGTCTCCGCCGAGGAACACGGTATTGCGCGGCGCCCGGCCCGCGAGGGAGGCGAGCAGCCGTTCGCGCGCCGCGGGATAGCCGTCCCAGCTGTCGGTGCCCTGCCGTCCGGAGGGCGTGCGGCGCGGTGAGAAAAGTGTCTGCTGCGCGATCACGCTCCAGCGCGGGGTGCTCCCATCGCCGGCTGGCGCGGCATCCTCCGCCAGCCCCGCATCCAGCCAGCGCTCCTGGCCCACGCCGAGAAAGCTGCGCGCCGGGTCCCCGAGCTCGGGGCAGTGGGCAGGCCGTACCGCTCCCGCATCGCCTGCGCCCGGCGGGCGGCAAGCCTGGCGGCTGCGGAACTGGCGCGCGTCGAGCAGGTGCAGGTGTGCCAGCCGCCCCCAGGCGAGGCGCCGGTACAGCTGCAGGCCGCCGAAGCTGCCGCCGGCCTGGAGCGCCGCCGCGCGCAGCGGCATGTGCTCGTAGAACGCCTGGTAGGCCGCGGCCCGCAGGTCGGCGAAGGCGGCCTCCGGCTCCCGCCCGGACAGCCCAGCGTAGTCGTTCTCCACCTCGTGGTCGTCCCAGGTCACGGCCCAGGGGGCTGCGGCGTGGGCCGCCTGCAGGGCCGGGTCGCTGCGGTGCAGCGCGTAGCGGTCGCGGAAGTCGGCCAGCGTCCGCGCGTGGCGAAGCGCATGCACGCGGGCCAGGCCAGAGGGGTCGGCGGGGCTCGCGTATTCGTAGATGTAGTCGCCCAGGAACAGCACGAGGTCGGGCGCATGTCGGCACACGTCGTTCCAGGCGGCGTAACACCCGTGCTCCCAGCGCTGGCACGAGGCGAATGCCAGGCGCAGGTGCGGCTGCGGGTCTGCGAGGGACGGCGCGGTGCGCGTGCGGCCGGTGGGGCTCGCGGCGTCGCCGTGCAGGAAGCGGTAGAAATACCAGCGCCCCGGCTCCAGCCCGCGCAGTTCCACATGCACGCTGTGCGCCAGCTCCGGCAGGGCCGTGGCCGTGCCCTGGCGCACGATGCGGCGGAACCGGTCGTCGTGCGCCAGCTCCCAGCGCACCGTCGCCGGGCCGGCCGCGCCGCCGGGCTCCGGTGGCATCAGCCGGGTCCAGAGCACGAAGCCGTCGGGTGCCGGGTCTCCGCTCGCCACGCCGAGCGCGAAGGGGTCGTTTCCCCAGCCGGGCGAGGACCATGCCCGGCGGGGCAGGGCGCCGGGCACCGCCAGCGCGGCAGCGAGCCGCATCAGCGTGCGGCGGTCGATGGCCTGCCGGGGCGGGTCAGGCCGCCATGACACGGTTCTTGCCCGAGCGCTTGGCGAGGTACATGCCCTGGTCCGCCCGCCGGATCGCTTCCACCGTCGTCTCCTGCGGCGCAAGCTGCGCCACGCCGGCGCTGAAGGTGATGAGCACCTTTTCCTGGTCCTTGAGGAAGTAGCGCGTGGTCAGTTCACGCTGCAGGCGGGCCATGGCCTCCACGCCCTGGGCCAGGGAGGTGTCCGGCAGGATGATCACGAACTCCTCGCCCCCGTAGCGGGCGAGCTGGTCCTGCGGGCGCATCACCTCGCGCGTCACGCCCGCGAGGTGCTTGAGTGCCTCATCCCCGCCCGTATGCCCCAGCCGGTCGTTGATGGCCTTGAAATTGTCCAGGTCCAGCAGCGCGACGCACAGCGGCGCGTCGTTGCGCAGCGCGCGTGCCACTTCGCGGTCCAGCGCCTCGTCCAGGCCCTTGCGGTTCAGCGAGCCGGTCAGCGGATCGTGCCGCGCCTGGGCGCTGGCCCGGTCCAGTTCCTCCTGCAGCTTGGCGATCTCGGCATGCCTGGCCTCGGAGCGCTCGCGCAGCTCCTGCAGTTCGTCGCGCGTCAGGCGCGTGTCGAGCGCCATGGCGCGGGTCGCGCCCATCACCTCCTCGAGCAGCGGCGTGATCTGGTCCAGGCTCGTGGCCTGCCCGATCTGCTCGGCGCAGCGCTCCATCTTCTCGTGGTAAGTGCTGCTGGACGCGGTGATCTGCGCGAGCCGCTCGATGAACGTGGCCAGCAGCTCCTTCATCTGCTGCTGTGCCTGCACGGAGCGCTCGCGCGCCTCGTTCTGCTTGAAGATCACGTCCTTGAGCCGGCGCTGCACGTCGTCCAGCCGCCGCAGCGTGAGCGGTGGCGTGGAGGCCGCCTTGAGGGCCTCGGCCTGCCCCTGCAGCCATTGGTCGTCCTGGCTCAGCACCGAGATGTTCTCGAACACCATGTGCAGCAGGGCCAGAAGGCCGGAGCGGATCGCTGCCTGGTCCTCGGTGGCGAAGGAGAGCCGGTAGCTGAAGTTGTTGAGCATCAGCGCCAGCGTGGACACCGGCGGTGCGGGCTGGCGCAGGAACTGCGTGAGTTGCGCCGCCAGCTCATGGACGCGCGCATCGTCCTCGCCCAGCGCCGGCAGCGTGTTGTCGACCAGCCGGGCCAGTTGCTCCGCCATGTCTTCGGGCAGCACCGTGGCGGCGCCTGCCGGGGCGCCCGTCAGCGGTGCCGGGGCTGTCTCCACCGGAGTGGCGCCGCCGGCATGCAGGCCCAGGTTGGCATAGCCCACCAGCACGCCCTGGAGCTGTGACCAGTCCCCCTGCTCGATGGCCGCCTCGAACTGGCCGAGCAGCCGCTTCTGGGCAGGCGTCTGGCCGGGGAGCACCCGCAGGATGTGGCGCAGTTGCGCATCGGGAAAAGCCGGGGCCGTGCGCGTGCCGGCGATCTCCTCGTACAGCGCCTGGTAGTTGTCCGGGGTGGGCGCGAGGCGGCGGGCCGCCAGCTGTTTGAGGGTTTCTCGCGCGATCTCTGAAGGGGGGCGGTCGGCCATCGGGCATGCACGGCAGAGGAGGGGGCCCCGAGTGTGACAGACGGCGGACGCCTTGAACAGCGCGGCCGCAGCGGCCCCGCGGGCCGGCGCGGCGGTTCCGCGGGGCGGCACGCGGCGCCATGGCCGGCCGCCGCCGGCAGGTCAGTTCACCAGCACCAGCTTGCCCTGCACGGCCCGGGAAGCCATCCGTTCGTAGGCCGCATGCAGTTGCGCCATGGGCATGGTGCGGTCGATCACCGGCTTGACCGCGCCTTCGCCATACCAGCGCGCCAGCTCCGCCATCATGGCCGCGTTCGCCTTCGGCTCGCGCCGGGAGAACTCGCCCCAGAACACGCCCACGATCGATGCCCCCTTGAGCAGCGCCAGGTTCAGGGGCAGCGAGGGGATCGGGCCGGCCGCGAAGCCCACCACCAGGTAGCGCCCGCGCCAGGTGATGGAGCGGAAGGCCGGCTCGGTGAAGTCGCCGCCCACGGGGTCGTAGATCACGTCCGGGCCCTTGCCGTCCGTCAGGCCCTTGATCGCCTCGCGCAGGTTTTCCGCGCTGTAATTGATCACTGCGTCGGCACCGGTAGAAAGGCACAGCGCGCATTTCTCGTCCGAGGAGGCCGCCGCGATCACGCGCGCGCCCATCTTCTTGGCGATCTGGATGGCCGCGGTGCCCACGCCGCCGGCCGCGCCCAGCACCAGCACCATCTCGCCGGCCCGCAACTGCGCCCGGTCCACCAGCGCGTGGTGCGACGTGGCATAGATCATGATGAAGGCCGCGGCGTCCACGTGCGGGAAGCCGTCCGGCAGCGGCATGCACAGCGCCGCGGGCGCGATGGCATGGGTCGCGAAGCCGCCGGTACCCGTCAGGCAGGCCACGTTCTGGCCCACGCGCAGGTGCTCCACGCCTTCGCCCACGGCCTGGACCACGCCGGCGTACTCCGAGCCCGGCACGAACGGCGGATCGGGCTTCATCTGGTACTTGTTCTGCACGATCAGCAGGTCGGGAAAGTTCAGGCTCGCGGCGCGGATCTCGATCAGCACCTCGCCACGCTTCGGGACGGGCGTCGGCAGCTCGGTCCAGGCGAGGTTGTCCACGCCCGTGGGCTGGGTGCAAAGCCATGCATGCATGCGGGGTCTCCTTCGGTGGTTGCGCGGGCATCATAGGCGCCCGGCGCGCAGGGCCGATGTCCCTGGAGCGACGGCCCCCCGCCAGCGGCCGCCCGTGGGACGGGCCCTACAATCTTCGCGCACTCCGCCCTCAGCGACCCCATGAAGATCCTTCTTTCCAACGATGACGGCTACCAGGCGCCGGGCATCGTGGCGCTCCATGCCGCACTGCGCGAGATCCCCGGCGTCGATGTCGACGTGGTGGCTCCCGAGCACAACAACAGTGCCAAGTCCAACGCGCTCACGCTGCATTCGCCCCTGTACGTCCACCAGGCGGCCAACGGCTTCCGCTACGTGAACGGCACCCCTGCCGACTGCGTGCACATCGCGCTCACCGGGCTGCTGGGCTTCCGGCCCGACCTGGTCGTCTCCGGCATCAACAATGGCGCCAACATGGGAGACGACACCATCTATTCCGGCACCGTGGGCGCGGCCATGGAGGGCTACCTGTTCGGCGTGCCGGCCATCGCGTTTTCCCAGGTGGACAAGGGGTGGGGCGAGATCGAGGCGGCCGCGCGCAAGGCCCGCGAAATGGTCGAGCAGATGCACGCGCAGCACCTGGTCGGGGAAGTGCCCTGGCTGCTGAACGTCAACATTCCCAATCTCCCGTTCGATCAACTCCGCCCGGTGAAGGTCTGCCGCCTGGGCCGGCGCCATGCGGCCGAGCGGGTGATCGAGCAGGAGAGCCCGCGCGGTGAGCGCATGTACTGGATCGGCGGCGCGGGCCCGGCCAAGGACGACTCCGAGGGCACGGATTTCCACGCCACCGCGCTCGGCCACGTGGCGCTCACCCCGCTGAAGGTGGACCTGACCGACCACGAAGGCCTGGCGTACTGGTCCGACACGGCGGGGCGCCTCGCCCAGCCATCGGCCGTGGCCGCCGGAGCGCTGTAATGCACCGGCGGCCCGGTTTTCCCGCCCGGCTCGACACGCCGTCGGCACCCGGTGCGCCACGCGCGCCGGCGCCCGCGCGACCCCCGCTGCCTGCCGGCGCGCCGGCGGCCGTACCGGTGCCGCACGGCCTGGGCCTGGATTCGGCCGCCGTGCGCGCCCGCATGGTGCAGCGCCTCGCCGCCGGCGGGATCACGTCGCCCGCCGTGCTCCAGGCCATGGGCACGGTGGAGCGGCACCGTTTCGTGGACACCGCGCTCGTCAACCAGGCCTACGAGGACACCAGCCTGCCCATCGGGCTCGGGCAGACGATCTCCAAGCCCAGCATCGTGGCCCGCATGACCGAACTGCTGCTGGGCGCCGAGGGCGCCCGCGCAGGCGGCCTGGGGCGCGTGCTGGAGATCGGCACCGGCTGCGGCTACCAGGCCGCGGTGCTCGCCCGGGTGGCGCGCGAGGTGTACACCATCGAGCGGCTGCGCGCGTTGCATGAGAAGGCCCGCGACAATCTGCGGCCCTGGCGGCTGACCAATGCGCACCTGATCCTGGGCGACGGCATGGCCGGCTACGCCAAGGGTGCGCCCTATGCCGCCATCATCGCTGCCGCGGGCGGTGAAACCATTCCTGACGCCTGGGTCCAACAGCTCGCCGTGGGAGGGCGCCTCGTCGCCCCTATGGCCGCGGCGGGCGGGCGGCAGGTCCTCGTCGTGATCGACAGGACTCCCCACGGGCTTCAGCAGAGCACGTTGGAGGCCGTACATTTTGTCCCCCTAAAATCGGGGATTGCCTGAAGGAATTGCTTATGCTGGTATCGCGTGGTCTTGTGACTTGGAGTTCGGTGGCGTTGGCGGTCGTGGTGCTGGCCGGCTGCGGAACCCGCGTCAACAGGGCTCCGGTGGAAGACCGCGGCACCGCCGTATCCTCCTCGTCCACATCGCCGCAGTCCGGCGTCGTCGTCGGCACGCCGCCGAAACCCCTCCCGGGGGCGGAGAACGCCGGCAAGCCCGGCTACTACAGCGTGAAGCCCGGCGACACCCTCATCCGCATCGGGCTCGAATCCGGCCAGAGCTGGAAGGACATCGCCCGCTGGAACAACCTGGACAACCCCAACCTCATCGAGGTCGGCCAGGTGCTGCGCGTCGTGCCGCCCGGCACCACGCCGCCCGCGCAGGTCGCATCCGACACCGGCGTGGTCACGCGCCCGGTGACCTCCACGGCCATCCTGCCTGCCCCTGCGGCATCCGGGGCGAGCGCGCCGCGCAGCGGTGCATCCGCCGTGGCGGCGGCCCCGGCTCCTGCACCCGCTCCGGCCCCGGCCGCCGGCGGTGGCGATGACGACATGGCCTTCATCTGGCCGGCATCCGGCTCGCTGGTGGCCGGCTTCGACGAGGCCCGCAACAAGGGCTACGACATCGCCGGCAAGGCGGGCGACCCGGTGCTGGCCGCCGCCGACGGCCGCGTGGTGTATGCCGGCGCGGGCCTGCGCGGCTACGGCAACCTGGTGATCCTCAAGCACAACAACACCTACCTGACGGCGTACGCCCACAACCAGACGCTGCTGGTCAAGGAAGACCAGTCGGTGCGGCGCGGCCAGAAGATCGCCGAGATGGGCAGCTCCGACACCGACCGCGTGAAGCTGCATTTCGAGATCCGCCGCCAGGGCAAGCCCGTGGACCCGGCGCGCTACCTGCCCGCGCGTTGAGTCCCGTCGCGCCTCCATCCGCCAGCGGCCTCCCCGAGGGCCTGGCGGACGATCCGGCCGAGGCGGAAGACGGCTCCGACGGCGCGGAAACCCGGGTCGTGCAGGCATCGCCCGCGCAGCACGGTGCCCGGCTCGACAAGGCGCTGGCCGAACTCGTGCCCGAGTTCTCCCGCAGCTATCTCCAGCAGTTGCTGGGCGAGGGCGGGGTGCTGGTCAACGGCCGCGCGGCGGCCAAGCCGTCGGCCCGCGTGCAGGCCGGCGACGTGCTCTCGGTCGAGTTGCGGCCCACGCCCCAGAGCCAGGCATTCCGCCCGGAAGCCATGGCGCTGGACACCGTGTACGAGGACGAGCACCTGCGCATCGTCAACAAGCCGGCCGGGCTGGTCGTGCATCCCGCCCCCGGCAACTGGAGCGGCACGCTGCTCAACGGCCTGCTCTCGCTGGATCCACGGGCCGGCAACGTGCCGCGTGCCGGCATCGTCCACCGGCTCGACAAGGACACCAGCGGCCTCATGGTCGTCGCGCGCGAGCGCTCCGTGATGGACGCGCTCGTGCGGATGATCGCCGCGCGCGAAGTCAGCCGCCAGTACCTGGCCCTGGGCCACCGTGCCTGGCAGGGTTCGCAGACCCGCGTGGTGGAAGAGGCCATCGGGCGCGATCCGCGCAACCGGCTGCGCATGGCGGCGGTGGACCTGGCCGTGCATGCCGGCAAGCCGGCCCGCACCGACCTTGCCGTGCTCGACACCTGCGAAGACGGCTGCCTGGTGCACTGCACGCTCCACACCGGGCGCACCCACCAGATCCGCGTCCACATGGCGTGGCTGCGGCATCCGCTCCTGGCCGATACGCTCTATGGCGGAGAGCCGGCGGCGGGCATGTCCCGGCAGGCGCTGCATGCCTACCGCCTGGCATTCGCCCACCCCGTCACCGGACAGCCCCTGCTTTTCCATGCACCGCTGCCCGGCGACATGGCCGGCGCGCTCCAGGCCTGGGGCCTACGCTACAATCCGGCCTGAACGCGGCCTTCCGGCCGCCCGGCCTCATCGGGCCCCGCCGCGCGCCGTGCCGTCCCGATCGAATGCCCCGCCGCTCCCGCGGCCCACGCCTGCCACCAGAGCGGCTGACAAAACTGTATCGCTGCCTTCCCGTCCGCACCCCCGCGGGCCGTGCCCCAGTCCGGCACGGGCCTGCATTGGCGGGCCAGCAGAGTTCTGCCAGCCGCTGGAACCTCCCAACCTCGTGCGGTGCCCCGCGGCCAGCGGCACCGCCAACCGCCATCGCTGAACCATGAATACGGTGGATGCCAAACGGGTCCTCGAAACCGCGCTGATCTGTGCGCCGCAGCCCGCGACGCTGCGGGAGCTGCGCACGCTCTTCCAGGACGCCCTGGGCGCCGACACCATCAAGCAATTGCTGGTGGAACTGCAGCAGGAGTGGGCCCAGCGCGGCGTCGAACTCGTGCAGGTGGCGTCGGGCTGGCGGTTCCAGAGCCGGCCCGAGATGCGCGAGTACCTGGACCGGCTCCATCCCGAGAAGCCTCCGCGCTATACCCGCGCTGCCCTCGAGACATTGGCCATCATCGCTTACCGGCAGCCTGTCACCCGCGGCGATATCGAGGAGATCCGGGGCGTGACCGTCAACAGCCTGATCCTCAAGCAGCTCGAGGACCGGGGGTGGGTGGAAGTGATCGGGCACCGCGAGACCGTCGGCCGTCCCGCCCTGTTCGCGACCACCCGACAGTTCCTCGACGACCTGGGGCTGAAATCCCTGGACGAGCTGCCCATGCTTGAAAATCCCGCCGTCCAGTCCAGCGTCCTGGAAGCCCTGGAACGCGGTGCGTCGGAACCAGGAGACGACGGGCCGGAGGAGGCCGCCGAGGCCCCTTCCGCCTCGCCCGCTGAGCCCGCCTCGCCAGCGGAGCCCGACTCCGCCGATGCTTCGGACGGCCCCGATCCCGGGCCCCATCCCGTTCCCGCGGAGCCCGCCGGCAGCGGTGCCGCCTCCATCGATGCCGTCTCCACCGTCCCGGAAGACGCCGCATCCACAGAATCACCGACGACCGCCGAGGACGATTCGGAGCCCCGGCGCCCCGAACCTCCGGTCCCTCCCGAAAGCACGCCATGAATCCATCCGAGCCCGATCACGACGGGGCCGCCGCTGCCTCGCAACCCGCAGCCGGCGACGCCTCCGCGGCCCAGAAGCCCGCCCGCCGCGTGCCGCGCAAGCGGGCCGCGGCCCCTGCTGCCGATTCCGCCGCGGCGTCCGATCCTGTGTCCGGCGTGCCCGCCGAGGGCGACGCCATCGTCCAGGCCCCGACCGAACCCGCTCCGCCAGAAGCCGTCCCGGACGAAGCCGGCACCGCTGCAGCCGGAGTGCGCCCGGCCTCACCTGCCTCGCGGCCACCACGCGAGCGCAGGGAGCCGGCACCGCGTGGGCCGCGTGGCCGTCCGAACCCTGCTGCGCCGGAGGGCTACCGGTTCGACGACGTGGTCTCGGGCCAGCTCGACGCGGATGAAGACCGCGCCGATGTGGCTCCGGCCAAGCGCGTGCTGCCGCCCCAGGTGGAAATGCCCAAGCTGCACAAGGTGCTGGCCCAGGCCGGGCTGGGCTCCCGGCTGGAGATGGAGCAGCTCATCCTCGAAGGCCGCATCTCCGTCAACAACGAGCCGGCCCACATCGGGCAGCGCGTCCAGTACGGCGACCAGGTCAAGGTCAACGGCCGGCCCATCCGCTACCGCATCGACCCGCCCGCACCCCGGGTGATCGCCTACCACAAGCCCGTCGGCGAAGTCGTCACCCACGACGATCCCCAGAACCGGCCCACCGTGTTCCGCAAGCTGCCGCGGCTGGCCCATGGCAAATGGCAGTCCGTGGGGCGCCTGGACCTGAACACCGAAGGCCTGCTGCTCTTCACCAGCGCGGGTGAGCTGGCCAACAAGCTCATGCACCCCCGCTTCGGCCTGGAGCGTGAATACGCGGTGCGGGTGCTTGGCGCCCTGAGCAACGAGGAAAAGCAGCGCCTGCTCGACGGCGTCCAGCTCGAGGACGGCATGGCGGCCTTCGGCTCCATCGAGGATGGTGGGGGCGAAGGCTCGAATTGCTGGTACCGCGTCACCATCTCCGAAGGCCGCAACCGCGAGGTGCGTCGCATGCTCGAGTCGGTGGGGCATGCCGTCAGCCGCCTCATCCGCATCCGCTACGGCTCCATGATGCTGCCGCGCGGCCTCAAGCGCGGCGCCTGGCTCGAGCTGGACGAGCGCGACATCCGCGCACTGATGCAGGCCGCCGGCGCCGACATGCCGCGCCCCGCCGGGCCGGGTGCCGCCGCGGGCGACCGCAAGGGGGGCGGCCCGCGCAAGGGCGGTGGGCGTGGCCAGGGTGGCCCCGGTGGCCCGGCACCTCGCGGCGACTATTTCAATCCGCCCGCAGGCGGCCGGGGCCAGCGTGCCGCGCCGCCCTCCAGCCAGCCCGATCCGATGAAGACCTCGGTGGGCTACATCGGCAGCGACAGCCTCGCGCGGCACCGCCAGGACCAGAAGCAAAAGCGCAAGGCCTTCCAGAAGCGCGGCGGGCGCTGAGTGCCCTGCCACATTGCGGACAAGTCCTGCCGATTAGAATCGAGGGCTTTGTCCGCAGGGCAAAAGTCTTTCTCACCATCCAAGGAAAAACCATGGCTATCGAACGCACCCTCTCCATCATCAAGCCCGACGCAGTCGCCAAGAACGTGATCGGCCAGATCTACGCCCGCTTCGAAGCCGCCGGCCTGAAGATCGCCGCCGCACGCATGGCCCACCTGTCGCGCCAGGAAGCCGAGCAGTTCTACGCCGTCCACAAGGAGCGTCCCTTCTTCAAGGACCTGGTGGATTTCATGATCTCCGGCCCCGTGATGATCCAGGTGCTCGAAGGCGAGAACGCCATCCTGAAGAACCGTGAACTGATGGGCGCCACGGATCCGAAGAAGGCAGCCCCCGGCACCATCCGCGCCGACTTCGCCGACAGCATCGACGCCAACGCCGTGCACGGTTCGGACGCCGCCGAAACGGCCCAGGTGGAAGTGTCCTTCTTCTTCCCCGGCCTGAACATCTACGCACGCTGATCCCGCTGGCGGCCCGGTGCGGCGTGCGCGCCATGCCCCGGGCCCTGCCTGCCGGAACGGCTCCCCGACGATGACCAAGAACCTTCTCGACTTCGACCTGGACGGGCTCGCCGCCTTCTGCGAGCAGCTCGGGGAGAAGCGTTTCCGCGCGGTCCAGCTTTTCCGCTGGATCCACCAGCGCGGCGCCAGCGATTTCGCCCGGATGAGCGACCTGGCGAAGTCGCTGCGCGAGAAGCTCTCGGGCTGCGCACACGTCGCGGCCCTGCCGGTCATCAGCGAGCACGTGTCCGCGGATGGCACCGTCAAGTGGCTCTTCGACGTCGGCGACGGCAATGCGGTCGAGTCCGTGTTCATCCCCGAGGATGACCGCGGCACGCTGTGCATTTCCTCGCAGGCCGGCTGCGCTGTGGGCTGCCGCTTCTGCTCCACGGGGCACCAGGGTTTCAGCCGCAACCTTACCAGCGGCGAGATCGTCGCCCAGCTGTGGTTCGCCGAGCACGCCCTGCGCGCGCGCCTGGGAACCCAGGAGCGCGTCATCTCCAACGTGGTCATGATGGGCATGGGCGAGCCCTTGCAGAACTACACCGCACTGGTGCCGGCGCTGCGCACCATGCTCGACGACCATGGCTATGGCCTGTCGCGGCGGCGCCTCACGGTGTCCACCTCCGGTGTCGTGCCCATGATGGACCGCCTGTCCCAGGACTGCGCCGTGGCGATGGCCGTGTCGCTGCATGCGCCGAACGATGCCCTGCGCGACCAGCTGGTCCCCCTGAACCGCAAATACCCCCTGCGCGAACTGCTCGACGCCTGCACGCGTTACCTGGAGCATGCGCCGAGGGATTTCATCACCTTCGAATACTGCATGCTCGATGGCGTCAACGACCAGCCCGAGCATGCGCGCCAGCTCATCGACCTCGTGCGCCCGCGCGGCGCGGAGGGCGTGCGCTGCAAGTTCAACCTGATTCCCTTCAACCCGTTCCCCGCGTCCGGACTGCACCGTTCCAACCCTGGGCAGGTGGCGGCTTTCGCGAAGTTGCTCAGCGATGCGGGTATCGTTACGACCGTGCGCAAGACACGCGGCGATGACATCGACGCGGCCTGCGGGCAGCTCGCCGGCGATGTGAAGGACCGCACCCGGGCGGCCGAACGCATGGCCAGGCAGCGCACGATCGTTCTCAAACCGGTGGCATGAAGGCCGCCCCGTTCTGGAGGCTTGAGATGGTGGAACCCCGATCGTTCCTGCGGCATGCGTCCCGCCACGTCCTTGCGGCCGGCGCAGCCGTGTGCCTGGCACTGGTCCTGGGCGGATGCGCTGCCCGGCCCGACGCCGGCGCCAGCACGGCCGCCGCCCTGGCGCCCGAGGCCAACCCGTCGTCCGAGGCGGCGGAGCTGCGCCGCCGTGCACGCATCCGGCTGGAACTCGCCGCCAACTACCTGGAAATGGGCCAGACCCAGGTCGCGCTGGAAGAAGTGCAGCAGGCCATCTCCACCGACCCCTCGTTCGGTGACGGCTACAACCTGCGTGGCCTGGTGTTCATGCGCCTGGGCGACTGGCCCTCGGCCGACGACAGCTTCCGCCGCGCGCTCGACATCAATCCGCAGGAGCCTTACCTGCTGCACAACTACGGCTGGCTGCGCTGCCAGCAGAAGAACTATGCGGAAGCCGAACGCTTCTTCGACCGCGCGCTGGCCGTGCCTTCCTACACCGCCCGCGCGAAGACGCTCATGACGCAGGGGCTCTGCCAGGAGCGCGCAGGGCAGGTGGCCGAGGCCGAGAAGACGCTGGCCAAGGCCTACGAGCTCGATGCCGGCAATCCGGTGGTGGGTTACAACCTGGCGTCGATGGCGTTCCGCCGCGGCGACGCGAAGCGGGCGCAGTTCTACAGCCGCCGCCTGAACAACAGTGAACTGGCCAACGCGGAATCGCTCTGGCTGGGTATCAAGATCGAGCGCGCCCTGGGCAATGCCCTGGAGATGCGCCAGTTGGGTGAACAATTGCACAAGCGTTTCCCTGATTCCAAGGAAGTGTTGGCATTCGATCGGGGAGCATTCAATGAGTGAGCCGGTGGCGCAGGACACGCAGATTTCCAGCGCGGAAGTGGAACGGGCATTGGCGGATGCCGCCGCGGCGGGCGCGATGCTGCGGCAGGCGCGCGAGCAGGCGGGCATGCATGTCGCCGCGCTGGCCGTGTCGCTCAAGGTGCCGGTACACAAGCTCGAGGCCCTGGAGGCCGGCAACCTCGGCGTGTTCCCGGATGCCGTCTTCGTCCGTGCGCTGGTGTCCAGCATCTGCCGCACCCTCAAGATCGATGCGGCGCCCGTGCTGGCGCTGCTGCCGCAGAACCAGGCACCCCGGCTGTCCTCGCACGAGGGCATCAACGCATCGTTCAAGCCGGGATCCGCCAAGCTCGCATCCTCCTCCGCTGCACCCGGCTCGCGCAAGGTCGCATTCGCCGTCGCCTTCCTGCTGGTGGCTGCCGTCGCCCTGGTCTTCGTTCCCCGGGAATGGTTCGACCGCCTGCAGGGCGCACCGTCGGTCGCGACCAGCGAGCCGTCGGGTGCCCAGGAGACTGCACAGGCCGGTGGCGCGCCCTCTGCCCCTGCGGCCGGAACGGTGTCCGAGCCGGTGCTGCTGCGCCAGGAAACTTTGGTGGGCGGCGCACCGTTGCCGCCCGCTCCCGTGGCGTCGTCGGCCGTGGCTGCGTCCAGCGCGCCCGCCGCGGCACCGGTCGTCGCTGCCGCCGCATCGGCACCCGCCAGCGCCGAGGCCGCGCAGAGCGCGCTCGTCATCCGTGCCCGCGGCGACTCCTGGGTCCAGGTGCGTGCGGCGACGGGTGCCACCGTCCTGCAGAAGCTGGTGCGCGCCGGGGAAACGGTGGCGGTGCCCGGCGCTCCCCCATGGTCGGTCGTGGTCGGCAAGGCCGACGCCACCGAGGTTCTGGTGCGTGGCCAGCCCATGGACCTGGCGCCCGTCGCGCGCGAGAACGTTGCCCGGTTCGAGGTGAAATAAGTGATCCACACTCCCAACGCCGAATCCCCCATCGCCATGGCATCGCCGCTGCCGCGGCGTTCGCGCCAGGCCCGCATCGCCTGGGGCGACCGGGTGGTGACGGTCGGTGGCGACGCGCCCGTGCGCGTGCAGTCCATGACCAACACCGACACCGTGGATGCGATCGGCACGGCCATCCAGGTCAAGGAGCTGGCGCAGGCCGGTTCCGAGTTCGTGCGCATCACCGTCAACACGCCCGAGGCGGCAGCCGCCGTGCCGTACATCCGCGAGCAGCTCGATCGCATGGGCGAGACCGTGCCGCTGGTGGGCGATTTCCACTACAACGGACACCGCCTGCTCACCGAATACCCGGATTGCGCCCAGGCGCTCTCAAAGTACCGCATCAACCCCGGCAACGTGGGCAAGGGCGACAAGCGCGACCGGCAGTTCGGCCAGATGATCGAAGCGGCCATGCGCTGGAACAAGGCCGTGCGCATCGGCGTGAACTGGGGCAGCCTCGACCAGGAACTGCTCGCCGGCCTGATGGATGCGAACAGCCGGCGCGCGGTGCCCTGGGATGCCCGCCAGGTCATGTACGAGGCCCTGATCACCTCCGCCATCGAATCGGCGCAGCGTGCCGAGGCCATGGGGCTCGATGGCAACCAGATCATCCTGTCCTGCAAGGTCAGCGGCGTGCAGGATCTCATTGCCGTCTATCGCGAACTCGCCCGCCGCTGCGACTACGCCCTGCACCTGGGCCTGACCGAGGCGGGCATGGGCACCAAGGGAACGGTCGCCTCCGCGGCGGCGTTGTCGGTGCTGCTGCAGGAAGGCATCGGAGACACCATCCGGGTGTCGCTCACGCCCCAGCCCGGCGAGGCCCGCACCCAGGAGGTCGTCGTGGCTTCCGAGATCCTGCAGGCCCTGGGACTGCGCGTCTTCGTGCCCAGCGTCACCGCCTGCCCCGGCTGCGGGCGCACCACCAGCACGACCTTCCAGGAACTGGCCAAGCAGATCGACGATTTCCTGCGCTCGCAGATGCCCGTCTGGCGCACCCGCTATCCTGGCGTCGAGAAGATCAAGGTGGCCGTGATGGGCTGCATCGTGAACGGCCCGGGCGAAAGCAAGCACGCCGACATCGGCATCAGCCTGCCCGGAACGGGCGAGGCACCGTCCGCGCCGGTCTTCATCGATGGAGAGAAAGCGATGACCCTGCGCGGAGAGCACATCGCCCGCGACTTCCAGCAGGTGGTCGAAGACTATATTTCCCGCCGCTTCGGCAGCACCGCCGAAGTTCTCTGATCCGTTCAGGGCTGCTGCGCCGCATCCTCCCGTGGATGCCGGCCATGCCCGCACCGGGGCCCACGCCCTATCTTCCGACGTATGTCCGCAAGCAATCCCTCCAACCCGTCCCAGGCCTCCAGGCCCGCCAAGCTCGCCGCCGTCAAAGGCATGAACGACATCCTGCCGCCCGAGTCGTCCCGCTGGGAATGGCTGGAGGACAAGGTGCGCGGCCTCATGGGGCAGTTCGCCTACCGGAACGTCCGCACGCCCATCCTGGAGCACACCGCGCTGTTCGTCCGCGGCATCGGCGAAGTCACCGACATCGTCGAGAAGGAGATGTACTCCTTCCACGACCGTTCCGACAAGTACGGCGACAACGACCACCTCAGCCTGCGGCCGGAGAACACTGCCGGTGTGGTGCGCGCGGCCATCGAGCACAACATGCTCTACGACGGTCCCAAGCGCCTCTGGTACACCGGTCCCATGTTCCGCCGCGAGAAGCCGCAGCGCGGACGCTTCCGGCAGTTCCACCAGATCGGCGCCGAGGCACTGGGCTTCGCCGGTCCCGACGTCGATGCGGAACTGATCCTCCTGGCGGATGCGCTCTGGAAGTCTATCGGGCTCACCGATGTGCGGCTCGAACTCAACAGCCTCGGCCAGCCCGCGGAGCGCGCACGCCACCGCGAGCAGCTCATCGCCCACTTCGAGCGCCATGCGGACCTGCTCGACGAGGACGGCAAGCGCCGCCTGCACACCAACCCGCTGCGCATCCTGGACACCAAGAATCCCGCGATGAAGCCCGTGGTGGAGTCGGCCCCCCGGCTGATGGATTTCCTCGGCGAGGAGTCGCTCGCCCACTTCGATGGCCTGCGCGCCATCCTGGACGCCAACGGCATCGCCTACACCATCAACCCGCGCCTGGTGCGCGGCCTGGACTACTACAACCTCACGGTGTTCGAATTCATCACCGATCGCCTCGGCTCCCAGGGCACGGTCTGTGCCGGCGGGCGCTACGACGATCTCATCGTCCAGGTGGGCGGCAAGCCCGCACCGGCCGTCGGCTGGGCCATCGGCGTCGAGCGCGTGCTGGAACTGCTCCGGGAGCAAGGCGCTGCCATTCCCGAGGCCCGCCCTGACGTCTATGCCGTCGTGCCCGACGCGTCTGCCGCCCCGGTCGTGCTGCGCACCCTGCGGCAATTGCGCGAGGCGGGACTCAGCGTGCAGATGCACGCCGCCAGCGCCGAAGGGCAGGGCAGCTTCAAGTCCCAGTTCAAGCGCGCGGACGCGAGCGGTGCGGCATTCGCCCTGGTGTTCGGCGCGGACGAGCTGGCCCGGGGCACCGTCACCGTCAAGCCGCTGCGGGAGCAGGGCGCAGAGCAGGTCGAGCGGCGCCTCGACGAAATCCCCGCCTGGGCCGCCACCCTACAATCCTCCCGCTAATCCTGTCGCGAACCCTTATTCATGGCAAAACACCTCGACCTCGAAGAACAAGAACAGATCGACCAGCTCAAGCATTTCTGGAATGCCTGGGGCACCCTCATCAGCGGGGTGATGGTCGTGATCTTTGGCGGTGTGGCCGCCTGGAACGGCTACCAGTACTGGCAGAACCGGCAGTCGGGGCAGGCCGCCGCGCTGTCGGATGCCGTACAAGTCGCGGTGCAGGGCGGTGACGCAGCCCGGGCCACGCAGGCCTTCGACGACCTCAAGTCCCGCTACGGCGGCACCGTCCAGGCCGCACAGGCGGGCCTGCTGGCTGCGAAAGCCATGGTGGACAGCGGCAACCCGGACGGGGCCAAGCCCATCCTGCAATGGCTGGCCGACAACGCATCCGACGAGGGCTACAAGGCCATCGCCTCGCTGCGGCTGGCGGGTCTGCTCATCGACCAGAAGGCCTATGACCAGGCCCTGGCGCGCCTTTCCGGCAAGTTCCCGCCCCAATTCGATCCGATGATCGCGGACCGCAAGGGCGATGTGCTGGCGCTGCAAGGCAAGAAGGCCGAGGCGATCGCCGAGTACCAGAAGGCATACAAGGGCCTCGAGGACGGGACCGAATACCGCCGCGTCGTCGAGGTGAAGCTGGGCAGCCTGGGCGTCCAGGCGCGTGCAGACGGAGAGGCCGCAAAGTGACACAGCAGCACAACTTCGAGCGCGGCGCCCGCCGCGCGGGCCTGGCCCTCCTCGTGGCCGCCGCCACGCTGGCGTCCGGCTGCTCTCTATGGGGCGGATCCTCCAAACCCAAGCCCGCCGAACTGGGGCCCGTGGTTCCCGTGATCGGCGTGCGGCAGGCGTGGACAACCAAGATCGGAGAGATCGGCCGCCTGCCTCTGTCCGTCCACGTCAACGGTACCCAGGTCACCGTCGCGTCCGCCGAAGGCACCGTCGCCGCCATCGATGCCCGCACCGGTGGGGACATCTGGCGCGCCACGGTCGGCGAGCCTCTGTCCGCGGGTGTGGGCAGCGACGGCAAATGGACCGCGGTCGTCACCAGCTCCAACCACCTGGTAGTCCTGTCCGGCGGCCGCGAACTGTGGCGCAAGCCGCTCGCGGCGCAGGTCTATACGGCGCCGCTGGTGGCCGGCAACCGCGTCTTCGTCCTGGCGGCGGACCGCTCGCTGTCCGCCTACGACGCGGCAGGCGGCGCCAAGCTCTGGAACCAGCAGCGTCCCGGGGAACCCCTGGTGCTGCGCCAGGATGGCCTCGTCACCGCTGTCGGCGACACCCTGGTCGCCGGGCTGTCGGGCCGGATGGTGGGGTTCAATCCCGACAACGGCACGGTGCGTTGGGAAGCCCCGCTGGCCAGCCCGCGCGGCACCAACGACGTCGAGCGGCTGGTGGAACTGCTCGGCCGCGTGAGCCGCGAAGGCGACAGCGTTTGCGCCCGGGCCTACCAGGCCACGGTGGGCTGCGTGGACACCTCCCGCGGCACGGTGGCATGGACCCATCCCGCCAGCGGCTCTGAAGGCATCCATGGCGACGCGACCATGCTGTTCGGCACCGAGAGCAATGGCACGGTGGTGGCCTGGAAGCGCGCCGACGGCGCCCAGGCCTGGTCGCTCGACAAACTGCGCTACCGCAAGCTGAGCGCGCCCCTGCTGCTGGGGCGTTCGGTGGTGGTGGGCGACGATTCCGGCCTCGTGCACCTGCTGTCCCGCGAGGACGGCTCCTTCCTGAACCGCCTCACGACCGACGGCTCGGGCGTGGCCGCCCCGCCCGTGGCCGCCGGAGACACGCTGGTGGTGGTCACCCGCAACGGCGGCATCTACGGTTTCCGTCCCGAATGACCGGTCCCATGCCAACGAGGAAAGTGTCCGGATGAAGCCAGTCATCGCCCTGGTGGGCCGCCCCAACGTGGGCAAGTCCACCCTGTTCAACCGGCTCACGAAATCGCGCGACGCCATCGTCGCCGATTTCGCGGGCCTCACGCGTGATCGGCACTACGGCAACGGCAAGCTGGGCAAGCACGAATACATCGTCATCGATACCGGAGGCTTCGAGCCCGATGCCTCGTCGGGCATCTACCGCGAGATGGCCAAGCAGACCCAGCAGGCCGTCGCGGAAGCGGACGTCGTCATCTTCGTCGTGGATGCACGCGCGGGCCTGTCGGCCCAGGACCACGACATCGCCAACTACCTGCGGCGCCTCGGCAAACCCTGCCTGCTCGTGGGCAACAAGGCCGAGGGCATGCGCGAGGGCGCGCAACTGGCCGAGTTCTACGAGCTGGGTCTGGGCGAGGTCCTGCCCGTCTCCGCAGCCCACGGGCAGGGTGTCCGCAGCCTGCTCGAGACGGCCCTTGAGACGCTGCAGCTCCCCGAGCCCGAGGACGAGCCGGAAGACGGCGAGGACAAGCCCATCCGCCTGGCCGTCGCCGGCCGGCCCAATGTGGGCAAGTCCACGCTCATCAACACCTGGCTCGGCGAGGAACGCCTCGTCGCCTTCGACATGCCCGGCACGACGCGGGACGCGATCTCCGTGCCCTTCGAGCGCAACGGGCAGCAGTTCGAGCTCATCGACACCGCAGGCTTGCGGCGCAAGGGCAAGGTGTTCGAGGCCATCGAGAAATTCTCGGTGGTCAAGACCCTGCAGGCCATCGAGTCCGCCAATGTCGTGCTGCTGCTGCTGGACGCCACCCAGGGGGTGACCGACCAGGACGCGCACATCGCCGGCTACATCCTCGAAAGCGGGCGTGCGGTGGTCCTCGCGGTGAACAAATGGGATGCCGTGGACGATTACGGCCGGCAGATGCTCGAGCGCTCCATCGAAACGCGCCTGTCGTTCCTGAAGTTCGCCTCGCTGCACTTCATCTCCGCGAAGAAGCGCCAGGGCCTGGGCCCGCTGTGGACGTCGATCGCGCAGGCGCACAAATCCGCCACGTGCAAGATGCCCACCCCGGTGCTGACCCGGCTGCTGCTGGAGGCGGTGCAGTTCCAGACCCCCAAGCGCTCGGGCATGTTCCGCCCCAAGATGCGGTACGCCCACCAGGGTGGCATGAACCCTCCCGTGATCGTGATCCACGGCAATTCGCTCGAGCACGTCACCGATGCCTACAAGCGTTTCCTCGAAGGACGGTTCCGCAAGGAATTCAACTTGGTGGGCACGCCCCTGCGCATCGAAATGAAGACTTCGCACAACCCGTTCGCAGACGACGGCGACTCGTAGGCGCACATCCCGTCAATGCCCTGACTTTGTTCGGGGCGACGGAAGGCTGTGGTAAGGTGCAGCTTTACAACAATATTCCTGAACACGGAGAATATCGTGAGCAACAAAGGTCAACTTCTTCAAGACCCCTTCCTGAACGCACTGCGCCGCGAGCACGTGCCTGTTTCCATCTACCTGGTCAACGGTATCAAGCTGCAGGGGCAGATCGAATCTTTCGACCAATATGTCGTGCTGCTGCGCAACACGGTCACCCAGATGGTCTACAAGCACGCCATCTCCACCATCGTTCCGGGGCGCGCCGTCAACTTCTCGACGGCCGAACCCGCGGATGCCGAATCCGGCAATTGACATTCCTGCGCCCGTGTAGGTACACCCTGGACAGGGCGCATGCCCCGTCCAGGCTGCTGTCTTGAGTTCTTCCTCATCCCCTGAACTGCAATCCACTCCCGTCATTCTGGTGGGGGTGGATTTCGGCCTTCCCCATTTCGACGCCGAGCTGGAAGAGCTGGGCCTGCTGGCGCAGACCGCGGGCCTCGCTCCCGTGGCCCGGCTGACCTGCAAGCGCAAGGCGCCCGATGCCGCGCTGTTCGTCGGCAGCGGCAAGGCCGATGAAATCCGCATGCTCGCGCAAATGCACGGCGCGGTGGAAGTGCTGTTCGACCAGGCCCTCAGCCCGGCCCAGCAGCGCAACCTCGAGAGACATCTCGAACTGCCGGTCACCGACCGCACCCTGCTCATCCTCGAGATCTTCGCGCAACGCGCGCGGAGCCACGAGGGCAAGCTCCAGGTCGAACTCGCCCGGCTGCAATACCTCAGCACCCGCCTCGTGCGCCGCTGGTCCCACCTGGAGCGCCAGCGCGGCGGCATCGGCGCGCGCGGCGGCCCCGGCGAAACCCAGATCGAGCTCGACCGCCGCATGATCGACGACGCGATCAAGCGCACCCGCGAGCGCCTGCAGAAGGTCAAGCGCCAGCGCGCCACCCAGCGGCGCCAGCGTGCCCGCCGGGATACCTTCAACATCTCCCTGGTCGGATACACCAACGCGGGCAAGTCCACGCTCTTCAACGCGCTCGTGAAGGCAAGGGCCTATGCGGCCGACCAGCTGTTCGCCACCCTGGACACGACCACCCGCCAGTTGTACCTGGCCGAACTGGGCGGCACCGTATCCCTGTCCGATACGGTGGGATTCATTCGCGACCTGCCCCACGGCCTCATCGACGCCTTCCAGGCCACCCTGCAGGAAGCCGTCGATGCCGACCTGCTCCTGCACGTCGTGGACGCGTCCAATCCCGATTTCCCCGAGCAGATCGCCGAGGTCGAGAAGGTGCTCGGCGAGATCGGCGCCGGCGAGATCCCCCAGGTCCTGGTCTTCAACAAGCTGGACGCCGTGCCCGCCGACCAGCAGCCGCTGGCCATGCAGGACACGTACGAGTGGGACGGGCGCCAGTTGCCGAAACTCTTCGTCAGTGCCCGCAACGGACAGGGGTTGCCTGAGCTGCGCAGCCAGTTGACCGCTGCGGCACTGGCCGCCCGCGAAAGCCCCATGACCCCAGGCGCCGATGCTGAATTTCCAGCGCCTTGAGGCCAGTTGGGCACAATGCCGCGAGACCCATCTTCTCGAAAACTAGAGATCTATCGCATGAATCATCCTTTCAGAGCCTGGCGTCCGGCATCGCTGCCCGGGCGGATCCGGGGCATGTTCAATCTGAATGATCCCCGCTGGGGCCGCGGCGATGACAAGGCTGATGGTGCGAACCGCCCGGATTCCGATCGTCCGAACCCGCCTCCCGGGGGTAACCGCGGCCGCGATCCCCAGGGCCAGCCGCCCGACCTGGATGAACTGTGGCGTGACCTCAACCGCAAGCTCGGAGGCCTCTTCGGCGGGCGCAACGGCGGCGGCCGTGGTCCCGGCAATGGATCGGGCGGTGGATTCCAGCCCGACATGAAGAACACCGGCGTGGGCGTCGGCCTGATCGCCGCGGTGGCCGTGCTGATCTGGCTGGGCTCCGGCTTCTTCATCGTCCAGGAAGGGCAGCAGGCCGTCATCACCCAGTTCGGCAAGTACAAGACCACGGTCAACGCCGGCTTCAATTGGCGCCTGCCGTACCCCATCCAGCGGCACGAACTGGTGTTCGTCACCCAAATCCGCTCCGCCGACGTCGGCCGTGACAGCATCATCAAGAGTACCGGCCTGCGCGAGTCCGCCATGCTCACCGAGGACGAGAACATCGTCGAGATCAAGTTCGCCGTCCAGTACCGCCTGAACGATGCCCGGGCCTGGCTGTTCGAAAGCCGCAACCCCGGTGAAGCCGTGATCCAGGTGGCCGAGACGGCCGTGCGCGAGATCGTCGGCAAGATGCGCATGGATACCGCACTGGCCGAGGAGCGCGACCAGATCGCCCCCCGCGTCCGCACCCTCATGCAGACCATCCTGGACCGCTACAAGATCGGCGTCGAAGTGGTCGGCATCAACCTGCAGCAGGGTGGCGTGCGCCCGCCCGAGCAGGTACAGGCCGCGTTCGACGACGTGCTGAAGGCCGGTCAGGAGCGCGAGCGCGCGAAGAACGAAGCCCAGGCCTATGCCAACGACGTGATTCCCCGTGCGGTCGGTTCCGCTTCCCGGCTCACCGAGGAAGCCGCTGCCTACAAGGCGCGGATCGTCGCCCAGGCGCAGGGCGATGCCCAGCGCTTCAGCTCCGTGCTCACCGAGTACCAGAAGGCGCCGCAGGTCACCCGTGACCGCATGTACCTCGAGGCCATGCAGCAGATCTACTCGAACGTCACCAAGGTGCTGGTGGATTCGCGCCAGGGTTCGAACCTGCTCTACCTCCCGCTGGACAAGATCATGCAGAACGTCTCGCAGGGCGGCGCTGCGGCGGCAACCGCCCCGGAAGCTCCTCCGGCATCGTCGTCGTCGTCCATACCTTCCAGTACCACCCAGGCATTTCCCATCGATCCCCGCGCGCGCGACACCAGCCGCACCCGGGACCGTGAAGCCCGCTAGCCCGAGGGAGAGACAGTCGTGAACAGAGTCGGATTCATCGTTTCCTCCCTGCTGGTGGTGCTCGCCCTGCTCAGCTCCACGTTGTTCGTCGTGGACCAGCGCCAGTTCGGCGTGGTGTACCAGTTGGGGCAGATCAAGGAAGTCATCACCGAGCCGGGCCTCAACTTCAAGCTGCCCCCGCCGTTCCAGAACGTGCGCTACATCGACAAGCGCCTGCTCACGCTGGACAGCACCGACACGGAGTCCATGCTGACCGCTGAAAAGCAGCGCGTGGTGATCGACTGGTACGTGCGCTGGCGCATCTCCGACCCTTCGGAGTACATCCGCAACGTCGGCCTCGACGAGAACGCCGGCGCCCTGCAGCTGAACCGGGTCGTCCGCAATGCCTTCCAGGAAGAGATCAACCGCCGCACGGTCAAGGAGCTGCTGTCCGCCAAGCGCGACGCGCTCATGTCGGACGTGAAGAAGGAAGTCCTGGAGGTCGTCAAGGGCAGCAAGCCCTGGGGCGTGGATGTCGTCGATGTCCGCATCACCCGCGTCGATTACGTCGAGGCCATTACCGAGTCGGTCTATCGCCGCATGGAAGCCGAGCGCAAGCGCGTGGCGAACGAACTCCGCTCCACCGGTGCCGCCGAAGGCGAGAAGATCCGCGCCGACGCCGACCGGCAGCGCGAGATCACCATCGCCAACGCGTACCGTGATGCCCAGAAGCTGAAGGGGGAGGGCGATGCCGAGGCAGCGCGCATCTATGCGGATGCGTTCGGTCGCGATGCCCAGTTCGCCCAGTTCTACCGGAGCCTCGAAGCCTACAAGTCGAGCTTCAGCAAGAAGAGCGATGTGGTGGTGGTCGATCCGTCGTCCTCCGAGTTCTTCAAGAACTTCCGCGGAAACGCGGCGTCTCCCGCTCCCCGCAACTGAGTCCATTCCGACCGGGAGGGCCGGCCGCTGCTGCCGGCGCCTCCAGCCGCCCGGGCTGACAAAAAAAGGGCGATTCCATCGCCCTGTCACGCCTGTGCCGCATTCCGCGCGTCCGCTGCGAGACGGCGCCACCGGCAGTGCCCGGTAGAATTGCATTTTTAACAGACACCCCCTTCCCATGTCCGCTTGGGTCCTGCCGGATCACATTGCCGATGTCCTGCCTTCGGAGGCCCGGCACATCGAAGAACTGCGTCGAGGGCTCATCGACACCGCCCGGGGCTATGGCTATGAACTGGTCATGCCCCCGATGTTGGAGCACCTGGAATCCCTGTTGTCCGGAACCGGGGAGGCGCTGGACCTACAGACGTTCAAGCTGGTGGACCAGTTGTCCGGCCGGTCCATCGGCCTGCGTGCCGACATGACCCAGCAGGTCGCGCGGATCGATGCCCACCTGCTGAACCGCTCCGGTGTGACGCGCCTTTGCTATTGCGGCCCCGTGCTGCATACCAGGCCGGACCGCCCCCGCGCGACCCGCGAACCCCTGCAATTCGGTGCGGAAATTTATGGCCACTCCGGCATGGAGGCCGACCTGGAATCCGTGTTGCTGGCACTTGATTGCCTGCATCTCGCAGGCGTCGAGGGCGTCAGCGTCGATCTGTCCGATGCCCGCATCGTCCGCACCCTGCTCGAACCGATTGCCGCTGATGCCGCCACGGTCCGGAGAATCTACGGAGCACTCGCAGCCAAGGATGCTTCCGAACTGTCGCAGGCTTCGGCCGGGCTGCCGCCCGATACCCGGCGTGCGTTGTCCGCGGTGCTGGAGCTCTATGGCGATGCCCGCGTCCTGGACGAGGCCCGGACCGCGCTCAGCGGCGTGGCCGGCGTCGATGAGGTGCTCTCCAACCTGAAATCCATCGCCGCCCACCTGGAAGGCCGCCCGGTGTCGTTCGACCTCGCCGACCTGCGCGGCTATTCCTATTACAGTGGCGCCCGCTTCACCATCTACGCCCGGAACGCGACGGATGCGGTGGTGCGGGGAGGACGCTACGACGAGGTGGGTGCAGCCTTCGGCAGGACCCGGCCTGCCGCGGGCTTCAGCCTCGATATCAAGCAACTGGTCGGCATCGTTCCCCCGCGGACGCTGAAGGCGGCGATCAAGGCCCCGTGGGCTGCCACGCCGGATGCCCACCGCTTCATTGCGCAGCTCCGCAGCGCGGGCGAAACCGTGGTCTGCGTATTGCCGGGCCATGAAAGCGAAGTGCAGGAATTCCAGTGCGACCGTGAACTGGTGCTCGAGCAGGGCCAGTGGGCGGTGCGGCCTCTTCCATATTGATGAACATTGAATCCAGGCAGGTTTGACATGCAAGCAGCGATCAAAGGGCGAAACGTCGTCGTGGTGGGCACCCAGTGGGGTGATGAAGGCAAGGGCAAGCTCGTGGACTGGCTCACCGAAAGCGCCCAGGGCGTGGTGCGATTCCAGGGCGGCCACAACGCAGGCCACACCCTCGTCATCAACGGCGTGAAGACCGCCCTGCATCTGATCCCCAGCGGCATCATGCGGCCCGGGGTCAAGTGCTACATCGGCAATGGCGTCGTCCTCTCGGCAGCCAAGCTGTTCGAAGAGATCGAAGGCCTGGAAAAGGCCGGAGTGGAAGTGCGTTCCCGCCTGCGCATCAGCGAGGCATGCCCGTTGATCCTGCCGTTCCACGCCGCACTGGATGTCGCCCGCGAAGCGGCGCGCGAAACCGGCGGCAGCGAGAAGATCGGCACGACCGGCCGTGGCATCGGCCCAGCCTATGAAGACAAGGTGGCCCGGCGTGCCCTCCGCGTCCAGGATCTCAAGCATCCCGAGCGCTTTGCCGCGAAGCTCAAGGAACTGCTGGCGCTCCACAACCATGTGCTGAAATCCTTCCTGCACTCCGAATCCTTCCAGTTCGGCAGTGCACTGCAGCCCTACCTGAAGGATGGCGAGGTGCAGTACGACGCGGTCTATCAGGAAGCGATGCGCCATGCCGAGCTGCTCAAGCCCATGATCGCCGACGTATCCCGCGAACTGAACGAAGTCCACAAGGAGGGTGCCAACCTTCTGTTCGAAGGTGCGCAAGGCACGCTGCTGGACGTGGACCATGGCACCTATCCCTATGTGACTTCCAGCAACTGCGTTGCCGGCAACGCGGCGGCAGGATCCGGCGTGGGGCCCGGCCTGCTGCACTACGTGCTGGGCATCACGAAAGCGTATTGCACCCGCGTGGGCGGCGGGCCGTTCCCGACCGAGCTGGAATGGGAAAAGCCGGGTACCCCGGGCTACCACATGAGCACCATCGGAGCCGAGAAGGGCGTGACCACCGGCCGCAGCCGCCGCTGCGGCTGGTTCGATGCCGCACTGCTCAAGAGAAGCGCCCAGGTGAATGGCCTGACCGGCCTGTGCATCACCAAGCTGGACGTGCTGGACGGTCTGGAAGCGCTCAAGCTCTGCGTTGGCTACGAACTCGATGGCGAGCGCATCGACATCCTGCCCATGGGGGCAGAGGAAATCGCCCGCTGCATCCCCGTGTATGAAACCCTGGCGGGCTGGAGCGATTCCACCGTCGGCGTCACCCAATACGACTCGCTTCCTGCCAATGCCCGCCGCTACCTGGAGCGCATTGCCGAAGTGACCGGTGTCCCCATCGCCATGATCTCCACCAGTCCCGACCGGGACCACACGATCATGATGCAGCATCCTTACGCCGCACAGTGAGCGCGGTTCGACGCGTTCACCCCTGTTTTATCCGCAAGAGCCCATCCGGAGCCCCCCATGTTGACTGAAGACGGCAAGCACCTTTACGTAAGCTACGACGAATACCACGGCCTGATCGAAAAGCTGGCCCTGAAGGTGCACCAGTCCGGATGGCAATTCGACACCATCCTGTGCCTGGCCCGTGGCGGCCTGCGACCGGGGGACATCCTGAGCCGCATCTTCGACAAGCCGCTGGCCATCATGTCCACCAGTTCCTACCGTGCAGAGGCCGGGACGGTGCAGGGGCATCTCGACATCGCCCGGTTCATCACCACGCCCAAGGGCGAAATTGCAGGCCGCGTTCTTCTCGTCGATGATCTGGCCGACTCGGGCCATACCCTGAACGCCGTCATCTCGCTCCTGAAGTCCAACTACGCTCCGATCACGGAGTTGCGCAGCGCGGTCATCTGGACGAAGGCGATGTCCACCTTCTCCCCGGACTACTCCGTGGAATTCCTGCCCACGAATCCATGGATCCATCAGCCGTTCGAGGGGTATGACCACCTCACTCCGGAAAAATTGATGGAAAAATGGACGCTGTGATCTAAAACCTGTGTACACTAGCGGGCTTCGCTACTGAGATTGCTGCGGTTCCTGAGGGGGTTGTGGTGATGGTAGGTGGTGAAGGCGGTAGAAGAGAAAAGTTTTGCTGAGAGTTGCGCTGGTGATAAAAACTGGTGTAGAATTCAAGGCTTCGCTGATCTGAGGTGCTGCAAGAGATTGTGGTGGTTGAGGTTGGCGGGTGGTTGGAAGTCGAAAGACAAATAACCACAAGGTTTGACAGGACTTTAAAAACTCTGTTAGAATTCAAGGCTTCGCTGATTACAGCGAGTTGAGAAGAAAAGAGAAATCTGATCTTCTGGTTCCTTAAAAATATACAGCCGATAAGCGTGGGCGTTTGATGGCGAGTGCCAAGTTCTTCGGAACTAGTGCTTAGCACTACAAACGCTCATGAGAATAGAAGTGAAGTTCACTTCAATTCCGTTTTTATGAGTGAAGTCGAAAGACTTTAAATTTCAAGATCGAACTGTAGAGTTTGATCCTGGCTCAGATTGAACGCTGGCGGCATGCCTTACACATGCAAGTCGAACGGTAACAGGTCTTCGGATGCTGACGAGTGGCGAACGGGTGAGTAATACATCGGAACGTGCCCGATCGTGGGGGATAACGAGGCGAAAGCTTTGCTAATACCGCATAAGATCTATGGATGAAAGCAGGGGACCGCAAGGCCTTGCGCGAACGGAGCGGCCGATGGCAGATTAGGTAGTTGGTGGGGTAAAGGCTTACCAAGCCTACGATCTGTAGCTGGTCTGAGAGGACGACCAGCCACACTGGGACTGAGACACGGCCCAGACTCCTACGGGAGGCAGCAGTGGGGAATTTTGGACAATGGGCGCAAGCCTGATCCAGCCATGCCGCGTGCAGGATGAAGGCCTTCGGGTTGTAAACTGCTTTTGTACGGAACGAAAAGCCTTCTTCTAATAAAGGGAGGTCATGACGGTACCGTAAGAATAAGCACCGGCTAACTACGTGCCAGCAGCCGCGGTAATACGTAGGGTGCAAGCGTTAATCGGAATTACTGGGCGTAAAGCGTGCGCAGGCGGTGATGTAAGACAGATGTGAAATCCCCGGGCTCAACCTGGGAACTGCATTTGTGACTGCATCGCTGGAGTACGGCAGAGGGGGATGGAATTCCGCGTGTAGCAGTGAAATGCGTAGATATGCGGAGGAACACCGATGGCGAAGGCAATCCCCTGGGCCTGTACTGACGCTCATGCACGAAAGCGTGGGGAGCAAACAGGATTAGATACCCTGGTAGTCCACGCCCTAAACGATGTCAACTGGTTGTTGGGTCTTCACTGACTCAGTAACGAAGCTAACGCGTGAAGTTGACCGCCTGGGGAGTACGGCCGCAAGGTTGAAACTCAAAGGAATTGACGGGGACCCGCACAAGCGGTGGATGATGTGGTTTAATTCGATGCAACGCGAAAAACCTTACCCACCTTTGACATGTACGGAATCCTTTAGAGATAGAGGAGTGCTCGAAAGAGAACCGTAACACAGGTGCTGCATGGCTGTCGTCAGCTCGTGTCGTGAGATGTTGGGTTAAGTCCCGCAACGAGCGCAACCCTTGCCATTAGTTGCTACGAAAGGGCACTCTAATGGGACTGCCGGTGACAAACCGGAGGAAGGTGGGGATGACGTCAAGTCCTCATGGCCCTTATAGGTGGGGCTACACACGTCATACAATGGCTGGTACAGAGGGTTGCCAACCCGCGAGGGGGAGCTAATCCCATAAAGCCAGTCGTAGTCCGGATCGCAGTCTGCAACTCGACTGCGTGAAGTCGGAATCGCTAGTAATCGCGGATCAGAATGTCGCGGTGAATACGTTCCCGGGTCTTGTACACACCGCCCGTCACACCATGGGAGCGGGTTCTGCCAGAAGTAGGTAGCCTAACCGTAAGGGGGGCGCTTACCACGGCAGGGTTCGTGACTGGGGTGAAGTCGTAACAAGGTAGCCGTATCGGAAGGTGCGGCTGGATCACCTCCTTTCTGGAAAACAGCATTCAATATTGAACGCCCACACTTATCGGTTGTTGGAAGAAGTCGGTGCTAACCGACATGGGTCTGTAGCTCAGCTGGTTAGAGCACCGTCTTGATAAGGCGGGGGTCGTTGGTTCGAGCCCAACTAGACCCACCAAATCTTCCGAACATAAGATGCGAGGATCAGTGGGGGATTAGCTCAGCTGGGAGAGCACCTGCTTTGCAAGCAGGGGGTCGTCGGTTCGATCCCGTCATCCTCCACCAACCAATATGTCCTGCGGTAGGGCAAAGAAACTAACACCAAAGCGGCTTCGCAAGAGGCCTCTTTGTTGTTGGTCCGGTATAGACCGGGTCAATCGGCTGTTCTTTAAAAATTCATAGAGTCGAATCAGCGTTGCCGGCGGAAAGCAGGAAACTGCACCGTGCCGTCGGCAACAAAAATTTGATTGCGTCAAAACGAATATTCAATTGAGCGAAAGCTGATTGAAGTTCAGTAATGACGAATTGTTCTCTAGGTAGCAATACCGAAGAAGAATTCACATTACGGCATAACGCGCGAGGTGAAAGACCTCGCAAGTCCTTGAAAGAAAGCGGAGATGTCTCGCAAGAGATGTCAAAGTTATAGGGTCAAGTGACTAAGAGCATGTGGTGGATGCCTTGGCGATGATAGGCGACGAAAGACGTGATAGCCTGCGATAAGCTTCGGGGAGCTGGCAAATAAGCTTTGATCCGGAGATTTCTGAATGGGGAAACCCACCTCGCAAGAGGTATCGCATGATGAATACATAGTCATGCGAGGCGAACCGGGTGAACTGAAACATCTCAGTAGCTCGAGGAAAAGACATCAACCGAGATTCCGAAAGTAGTGGCGAGCGAAATCGGAGGAGCCTTCTAGTGATAGCACGACTGTTAACAAAACGGAATGGAAAGTCCGGCCATAGTAGGTGATAGCCCTGTATGTGAAAACAGACGTGTGGTACTGAGCTAGAGAAAAGTAGGGCGGGGCACGAGAAACCCTGTCTGAATATGGGGGGACCATCCTCCAAGGCTAAATACTCATCATCGACCGATAGTGAACAAGTACCGTGAGGGAAAGGCGAAAAGAACCCCGGGAGGGGAGTGAAATAGATCCTGAAACCGCATGCTTACAAAAAGTAGGAGCCCGCAAGGGTGACTGCGTACCTTTTGTATAATGGGTCAGCGACTTACATTCAGTGGCAAGGTTAACCGAATAGGGAAGCCGTAGAGAAATCGAGTCCGAATAGGGCGTCCAGTCGCTGGGTGTAGACCCGAAACCAAGTGATCTATCCATGGCCAGGATGAAGGTGCCGTAACAGGTACTGGAGGTCCGAACCGACTAGTGTTGCAAAACTAGCGGATGAGCTGTGGATAGGGGTGAAAGGCTAAACAAACTTGGAAATAGCTGGTTCTCTCCGAAAACTATTTAGGTAGTGCCTCAAGTATTACCTTCGGGGGTAGAGCACTGTTTTGGCTAGGGGGTCATGGCGACTTACCAAACCAAGGCAAACTCCGAATACCGAAGAGTAGAGCTTGGGAGACAGAGCACCGGGTGCTAACGTCCGGACTCAAGAGGGAAACAACCCAGACCGCCAGCTAAGGTCCCTAAAATTGGCTAAGTGGGAAACGAAGTGGGAAGGCTAAAACAGTCAGGATGTTGGCTTAGAAGCAGCCATCATTTAAAGAAAGCGTAATAGCTCACTGATCGAGTCGTCCTGCGCGGAAGATGTAACGGGGCTAAGCCAGTTACCGAAGCTGCGGATGCACAGTTTACTGTGCGTGGTAGGAGAGCGTTCTGTAAGCCTGTGAAGGTGTCTGGTAACGGATGCTGGAGGTATCAGAAGTGCGAATGCTGACATGAGTAGCGTTAAAGGGGGTGAAAAGCCCCCTCGCCGTAAGCGCAAGGTTTTCTACGCAACGTTCATCGGCGTAGAGTGAGTCGGCCCCTAAGGCGAGGCAGAGATGCGTAGTTGATGGGAAACAGGTCAATATTCCTGTACCGATGTGTAGTGCGATGTGGGGACGGAGAAGGTTAGCTCAGCCAACTGTTGGATATGTTGGTTCAAGCCTGTAGTCGTGCCTGGTAGGCAAATCCGCCGGGCTTAGATGAGGGGTGATAACGAGTCTGCTTGCAGACGAAGTGAGTGATACCCTGCTTCCAGGAAAAGCCACTAAGCTTCAGCTACACACGACCGTACCGCAAACCGACACTGGTGCGCGAGATGAGTATTCTAAGGCGCTTGAGAGAACTCAGGAGAAGGAACTCGGCAAATTGATACCGTAACTTCGGGAGAAGGTATGCCGCAAGTAGGTGAACTTGTACAAAGGGAGCCCAAAGCGGTTGCAAAAAATCGGTGGCTGCGACTGTTTAATAAAAACACAGCACTCTGCAAACACGAAAGTGGACGTATAGGGTGTGACGCCTGCCCGGTGCTGGAAGATTAAATGATGGGGTGCAAGCTCTTGATTGAAGTCCCAGTAAACGGCGGCCGTAACTATAACGGTCCTAAGGTAGCGAAATTCCTTGTCGGGTAAGTTCCGACCTGCACGAATGGCGTAACGATGGCCACACTGTCTCCTCCTGAGACTCAGCGAAGTTGAAATGTTTGTGATGATGCAATCTCCCCGCGGAAAGACGGAAAGACCCCATGAACCTTTACTGTAGCTTTGTATTGGACTTTGAACGGATCTGTGTAGGATAGGTGGGAGGCTTTGAAGTGAGGACGCTAGTTCTCATGGAGCCAACGTTGAAATACCACCCTGGTGCGTTTGAGGTTCTAACCTAGGTCCCTTATCGGGATCGGGGACGGTGCATGGTAGGCAGTTTGACTGGGGCGGTCTCCTCCCAAAGCGTAACGGAGGAGTTCGAAGGTACGCTAGGTACGGTCGGACATCGTGCTAATAGTGCAATGGCATAAGCGTGCTTAACTGCGAGACTGACAAGTCGAGCAGATGCGAAAGCAGGACATAGTGATCCGGTGGTTCTGTATGGAAGGGCCATCGCTCAACGGATAAAAGGTACTCTGGGGATAACAGGCTGATACCGCCCAAGAGTTCATATCGACGGCGGTGTTTGGCACCTCGATGTCGGCTCATCTCATCCTGGGGCTGTAGCCGGTCCCAAGGGTATGGCTGTTCGCCATTTAAAGAGGTACGTGAGCTGGGTTTAAAACGTCGTGAGACAGTTTGGTCCCTATCTTCCGTGGGCGCTGCAGATTTGAGGAAGCCTGCTCCTAGTACGAGAGGACCGGAGTGGACACACCTCTGGTGTATCGGTTGTCACGCCAGTGGCATTGCCGAGTAGCTAAGTGTGGAAGAGATAACCGCTGAAAGCATCTAAGCGGGAAACTCGTTTCAAGATGAGATCTGCCGGGGCCTTGAGCCCCCTGAAGAGTCGTTCAAGACCAGGACGTTGATAGGCTGGGTGTGGAAGGCGTGCAAGCGCTTAAGCTAACCAGTACTAATTGCTCGTGCGGCTTGACCCTATAACTTTGACAACACCGTCAAGGTTGTTATGCCAAGTGACGCAATCAAACACACAAGCTGATTTGCTCTATGAATTCGCCGTCCAGCCCCACAAAGGCTCGACAGCAACCCTTTATGCCTGATGACCATAGCAAGTTGGTCCCACTCCTTCCCATCCCGAACAGGACAGTGAAACGACTTTGCGCCGATGATAGTGCGGGTTCCCGTGTGAAAGTAGGTCATCGTCAGGCTCCTACAGCCCAAGCCGCCCTCAGATCCTCATCGGTCTGAGGGCGTTTTGCTTTTTGGAGATCCAGATTGCAGTTGCAAGAAATTCTGTATTCCCAAGGGTTTGGCACCAGAAGGGTGTGCGCAGGCCTGATTCAGCACGGACATGTGCAACTGCGCAAGAAGAACGATACGGGTGATGCGTGGGTTTGCACGGATGCCAGTCTGGACATCGATCCTGAGGGGCTGACGTTCCATGTCCAGGGCAAGGTGTGGCAATGGCACGAGCGCGCCTACGTCATGATGAACAAGCCAGCGGCCGTGGAGTGCTCGCAGAAGCCGTCCACCTATCCGAGCGTCTATACCTTGTTGCCCGATCCTTTGCGGCAGCGGCCGGGGCCGGGAAAGATCCTCGGAGTGCAGACCATCGGCAGGCTGGACCAGGATACGACGGGACTGTTGTTGCTGAGCGATGACGGCAGTTTCATCCACCGCGTGAGCTCTCCGAAGAAACAAATACAAAAGACTTACAGAGTGCACGCCAAGTATGATCTTTCTCAACAGCAGAAGGATCAGCTGCTGAAAGGCGTCGTCTTGAACGATGATCCGAAGCCAGTGATCGCTGCGGACTGTGTACTGCAGGAGGGTTCGGTCTTCGACCTCACGGTCACGGAGGGCAAGTACCACCAGATCAAGCGGATGGTGGCTGCCGTGGGTAACCGTGTGGAGCAGCTGCACCGCATCCGCATCGGTGGCTTGCATCTGCCCGACGATCTGCAGGCCGGCGATTGGCGATGGCTCGGTGACGATGATGTCCGCAGGATTTTTGAAGGTTGAACTCCGGGCGTGGTACCTGGGCGTGCGGTGAAGACAGTGGCGATGGTAACGGGTTGGATATGAATATGCGCAAGTGCCCTCGGTGGCTTTTCTCGATTGTTTGTTCCGGCCTCCTCTGGACCGGTGCCGCGGTGGCCTCGACCACACCCCCTCCGGTGTTCGTGCTGAACTCTCTCGACGCCGATGTCAGCATCATCGACCCCGCCACGTGGCAGGAAGTGCGGAGGATTCCCACGGGCAAGGAGCCGCACCACATGTATCTCACGCCCGACGAGAAATCGCTCGTCGTGGCGAATGCGCTGGCCGACAGCCTGACCTTCATCGATCCGCGCACGGCACAGGTCCAGCGAACGGTAAGGAACATCGTCGATCCGTACCACCTCCGCTTCACGCCGGACATGAAGTGGCTGATCACTGCGGCGAACCGCCTGAACCATGTGGATTTCTATCGCTGGGACGGCAAGGACCTGACCCTGGTCCAGCGTGTGGCCACGGGGCGCACGCCGAGCCATCTCTGGGTGGACAGTGGCAGCCGCATGGTGTACTCGACCATGCAGGACAGTGATGAACTGGTGGCCATCGATATCGCCACGCAGAAGATCCGCTGGCGCACCAAGACGGGGCCCATGCCAGCGGACATCTATGGATCCGCGGATGACAAGTTCCTCTTCGTGGGGCTCACCGGCGGTGATGGCGTCGAGGTGTTCGATGTCTCGGGTGCCGAGCCCAAGCTGGTCCAGCGCATCAAGACCGGCAGCGGAGCGCATGCGTTCCGCGGGGCCGGCGACAAGCGCCATATCTTCGTCAGCAATCGCGTGGCCAACACCATCAGCAAGATCGACATGAACACCCAGAAGGTGGTGGATGTGTACCCCGCTCCCGGCGGGCCGGACTGCATGGATGTCTCCCCGGATGGACGGTGGATCTACGTCAGCGCCCGTTGGGCGAAGAAGATGCTGGTCATCGACACTGTGGAGCGCAAGGTGGTGCAGCGCATCAATGTAGGCAAGTCCCCGCACGGTGTGTGGACGCTGCAGCATGCGCCCCGGTAAGGCCTGGAGGCCGCGAGGAGCCCAAGTGCTGCGCGCAGGCTTCATCTGTACGTTGGCCGCGTCCCTGGTGCTGCCTGCCGGTGCGGCGCGAGCGGCATGTGACAAGCCGGTCTATCTGACGCTGGACACGGGCCACATGGGCGTTGCGCCCCTCATCGCCGATGTGTTGAAGCGCCAGCATGTGCTCGTGACTTTTTTTGCCGCCAATGAAAAGACCCAGGAAGGCGATGGCAGCCTGGGCAATTTCTGGGCGGGCTGGTGGAAGGCGCGCGCGGCCGAGGGCCATGCATTTGCATCCCATACCTACGACCATGTCTATTGGCGTGCGGATGCCGGGTCGGCGCAATCCCCGAGCTTCAGGGTGCGCCCATCGGCCGGGCCGCAGACGGGCAGGGAGTTCACTGTCACGGCACAGCAGTACTGCGAGGAGATCGCCCTGTCGGAAGCCCGCCTGAAGGAAATCACGGGCCAGGCGCCTTTGCCGTTGTTCCGGGCTCCCGGTGGCAAGACATCCGCTCGTCTGCTGCAAGCAGCGAAGCGCTGTGGCTATGCCCATGTGGGATGGTCTCCCGCGGGCTTCCTGGGCGATGAGCTCCCAAGCGAGCGCTACAGCAACGCGGCGCTGCTCCAGCAGGCGCTGGAACACATCCGGCCGGGCGACATCCTGCTGGCCCACCTGGGCATCTGGTCTCGCAAGGATCCGTGGGCTCCCGCAGTGCTCGAGCCTCTGATCGAGGGACTCAAGTCCCGCGGTTTCTGCTTCCGCACGCTCCGTGACCATCCGGAGTACCAAGGCTGGATTGCCGCTCATCCCGTGCGGTGACGGGAACCTGGGCGATCAGGGCGGATCGGAGCGAGGGCTATGGACGGGCTCAGTCAAGTATTCGATATGGCGCAGCAATGGCTGTTCGAGACCATCGTGCAGCCGGCGATGTTTTCGCTTGGAATGGCGAACCTGCTGGAGGACGGCTACGCGGCCACCGGCTGGTTGCTGGTGGGCATCCTGCAACTGGGCGTCATGCTGTGCCTCATAGCGCCTTTGCAGCGGTGGAGGCCCGTGGAGCCCGTGACCGACCGTGCGTCCATCCGCACCGATGTGCTCTACACGCTGATCCACCGGCTGGGGCTTTTCCGGCTCGCGCTGTTTTTCAGCGTGGATCCGCTGTGGGATTCGCTGTTCGGCACCCTGCGGGTCGAGGGCTTCAGCACCTTCCACCTGGATGAGGTGTGGCCTGGCGTCACCGATGTGCCCTGGGTCAGCCTGCTGATCTACCTCGTGGTTTTCGACTTCCTGAATTACTGGATCCATCGGGGGCAGCACCATTTCGAATGGTGGTGGAAGCTGCATGCGCTGCACCACTCGCAGAGGCAGATGACCATGTGGAGCGACAACCGCAACCACCTGCTGGACGACGTGCTGACGGATGCCATCGTCGTGATCGTGGCGCAGTTGATCGGGGTGCCGCCAGGACAGTTCGTCGCCATCGTGGCGGTGACCCAGTTGAGCGAGAACTTCCACCATGCCAATCTGCGGGTGTGGTTCGGGCGGTGGGGCGAACGCCTGTGGGTGAGTCCACGCTTCCATCGCCTGCACCATTCCATCGGCCTGGGCCATGAGGGGCCCGCCAGAAAAGGGGAACGGACGCCGGTACTGGGAGGGCACAATTTCGGTGTGCTTCTGCCCTGGTGGGACATGCTGTTCCGGACCGCCAACTTCGAACTCCGGTACGACCCCACCGGTATCCGTGACCAGGTCGAGGCAGACTCGGAAGGCCGCGTGCGCGACTATGGCAGAGGCTTCTGGCGGCAGCAGTGGCGTGGATTGATGAGGCTGGCCGGCAAGGACTGAAGGGGTTTCATCCTTCGGCGCTATGCTTGCAACCATGAGGCTGCTCATCGATTCGTTCTGGCGCGCCGTGGGGTACTGCCTGCTTCCCAGGGTGGTCGCCCTCTCGTTGCTGCCGCTGCTGGTGATCGCCCTGCTGACCGGGTTGTTCTGGTACCTGTGGTGGGACGGCGCCGTGGCTTCCATCAATGCCCTGCTTGCGGGTTCCGGTTGGCTGTCGTTCCTCTGGGGGTGGCTGCAGGCTTTCGGGGTGGAGGGGCCGGCGTTGCTGGCGCCCGTGCTGCTGGTGGTTTTGGTCACCCCCGCCATCGTCGTGCTGTCGGTGCTCGCGGTGGCGATACTGATGGCGCCCGCGCTGGTGTCCCTGGTAGCGCAGCGCCGGTTTCCGTCGCTCGAACGCCGGGGCAGCGCTTCTTTTCTGGCCAGCGCGGCCTGGTCGCTGGGCTCGACCGTGGCAGCGCTGGTGGCGCTGACCCTTTCCATTCCGCTGTGGTTCATTCCGCCGTTGGTGCTGGTGCTTCCGCCGCTGATCTGGGGGTGGCTGACCTACCGTGTGATGGCTTTCGATGCACTCGGAGAACATGCCGACAAGGCGGAGCGCGAGCTGATCATGCGGCAGTACCGGATGCAATTGCTCGGCATCGGCGTGGTCACGGGCTACCTGGGCGCCGCTCCCGGTATCGTCTGGGCCTCGAGTGTCGTGTTCGCTGCCGCTTTCGTGGTGCTGATCCCCGTGGCCGTCTGGATCTACACACTGGTTTTCGCCTTTTCTTCCCTGTGGTTCGCGCACTACTGCCTGGCCGCGCTGGACCAATTGCGGACCTCTGGCGCCAGTGGCCGGGTGGCAGCCGCTGCACCGGGTGTGCCGGGCAGCTCGCCGCTACCTGTCGTTTCTCCGACTTCCCCTCCTGGGCAACAGCCATGACCATGGTTCCATCGTTCGGTCTCATCATCGTCGGCGACGAGATCCTTTCCGGAAAGCGTGCCGACAAGCATCTGGCGAAAGCCATCGAATTGCTGGGGGCTCGCGGCATTCCGCTGGCCTATGCGGACTATGTCGGAGACGACCCCGCGCGCATAACCGCCACGCTGCGAAGGGCGTTCGGGTCCGGCGATGTCGTCTTCTCCTGCGGCGGCATCGGTGCCACGCCCGATGACCACACCCGCCAGTGTGCCGCGAGCGCGCTCGGCACGGAGCTGGAACTGCACCCCGAGGCTGCAGAGCTGATCCGTGAGAGGATGCGGGATGTCGCCCAGGAGCAGGGCGTGCCTTACGAGCCAGACCGTGCAGACAACGTGCATCGGCTGAACATGGGCGTGTTCCCCCGAGGCGCCCGGATCGTCCCCAACCCTTACAACAAGATTCCTGGCTTCTCGTGCGATGGTCAGGGGGGTGGTACGGTGCATTTCCTTCCGGGTTTTCCGGTGATGGCCTGGCCCATGATGGAGTGGGTGCTCGACGAGCACTGCCGGCAGTGGTTCAACCGCCGGCCGCAGACCGAACGGTCGGTGGTCGTGTACGGAGCCATGGAGGCCGCGCTCACGCCGCTGATGGAGAAAGTTGAGACGGGCCATGCCGGCGTGAAGGTGTTCAGCCTTCCCAGCGTGGACCATCCGGTCCATGGCCGGCACATCGAACTGGGGGTCAAGGGCGACTCGGCCCTGGTTCCGCCGGCGTGGAGTGATTTGCTCCAGGGACTGCACGATTTTGGTGCAAACATTGGCCCTGAATTGGTGCGCAGCACCTGACGCAAGGCCCTGGAGAGAGTGAAGCCCGTTTCTGGTGCATGCCGGGCGGCGGGCTGTTGCGGAAGACGTGCATGCTCCGCGTTAGTGCATGCTGGCACGTTATCTGCTTTTTGTAGGCCGTGTTTTTTTCAACAAACGCTAAATCCTGGAGATCCTGATGGCAAAGACCGTTGCAGACGTGATGAAGATGGTGAAGGAGAACGAAGTCAAGTTTGTTGACTTCCGCTTCACCGACACCCGCGGCAAGGAGCAGCACGTCACCGTGCCGGTGTCCCATTTCGATGAAGACAAGTTCTCGTCGGGCCACGCTTTCGACGGTTCTTCGGTGGCGGGCTGGAAAGGCATCGAGGCTTCGGACATGCAGCTCATGCCCGACCCCAACACCGCCAACATCGATCCGTTCTTCGAGGAAACCACGCTGTTCCTGCAGTGCGACGTCATCGAGCCGGGCGACGGCAAGGCCTATGACCGCGATCCGCGCTCCATCGCCAAGCGCGCCGAAGCCTACCTGAAGGCCTCCGGCCTGGGCGACACGGCCTTCTTCGGTCCGGAACCCGAATTCTTCATCTTCGATGGTGTGCGCTGGAGCAACGAGCCCGGCAAGGTCATGTTCGAGATCGAAGAGTACGAAGCGCCCTGGAACTCCGGCGCGAAGCTGGAAGGCGGCAACCGCGGCCACCGCCCCACGGTCAAGGGCGGCTACTTCCCCGTGCCTCCGGTGGACAGCACGCAGGACATGCGCGCCGAGATGTCCCTGATCCTCGAATCCCTGGGCATTCCGGTCGAGGTGTTCCACCATGAAGTGGCCGGCGCCGGCCAGAACGAGATCGGTACCAAGTTCAGCACGCTGGTCGAGCGCGCCGACTGGACCCAGGTGCTCAAATATGTGGTGTGGAACGTTGCCAATGCCTATGGCAAGACGGCGACCTTCATGCCCAAGCCCTATGCCGGCGACAACGGCTCCGGCATGCACGTGCACCAGTCCATCTGGAAGGATGGCAAGAACCTGTTCGCAGGCGACGGCTACGCCGGCCTGTCCGATTTCGCGCTGTACTACATCGGCGGCGTGATCAAGCACGCACGTGCGCTGAACGCGATCACGAACCCCGGCACCAACAGCTACAAGCGCCTGGTGCCCGGCTTCGAGGCTCCGGTGAAGCTGGCGTACTCCGCACGCAACCGTTCGGCATCGATCCGCATCCCCTACGTGGCCAACCCGAAGGGCCGCCGCATCGAAGCGCGCTTCCCCGATCCTTCGGCCAACCCGTACCTGTGCTTCTCGGCACTGATGATGGCCGGCCTGGACGGCGTGGAAAACAAGATCCATCCGGGCGAAGCCGCCACGAAGGACCTCTACCACCTGCCGCCGGAAGAGGACAAGCTGGTGCCGACCGTGTGCCACAGCCTCGACCAGGCTCTGGAGTATCTCGACAAGGACCGTGCCTTCCTGACCAAGGGGGGCGTGTTCACGGACTCGATGCTGGACGCCTACATCGAGCTGAAGATGCAGGAAGTCACGCGTTTCCGCATGGCTCCGCACCCCGTGGAATACGACATGTACTATTCGCTGTGATCGTGCGGTCTCCGGCGTTGCCGGGGACCCCGATCCAGGAACGCAAGGCGGCTTCGGCCGCCTTTTTTCATGGCCGTGTCGATCGCGTGTCAGGGCTGCCCAAGACCCTGCGCCGCAGGGCCATGCATGGCGGCACGGGGATGATTGGGGGATACTTCCGGTCAGCTTCCGCGTGCCGCTCGCACGCATCGCGAGGACTTGAATGAAAAAAATTGTCTCTGCGCTCATGGCCCTGGCGGCCCTGGCACCGGCCGCCTGGTCGCAGGACCGCATCTACCGCTGCGGCAACGAATACACCAACAATGTGAGCCAGGCCCGGGAAAAGGGCTGCAAGCTCGTGGAGGGCGGCAATGTGACCGTGGTGCAGGGATCCCGGCCTTCAGGGGGCGGTGGTGCTGCGCATTCCTCAGCACCGGCAGGCGGCAATGCCGCCGCATCGCCTTCCAACGCCCCGCGCGTGGATGCCAATGACCAACGCGCCCGCGATTCCGACGCACGGGCCATCCTGGAGGCGGAACTGCGCAAGGCCGAGGCCCGGCTGGCGGATGTGTCCCGCGAGTACAACAACGGCGAACCCCAGCGCACGGCGCTGGAGCTGCGCAACCCGCAGGTCTATATCGAGCGGACTGCCGAGCTCAAGGCTGCCGTGTCCCGTGCGGAGAGCGACGTGGCCGGCATCAAGCGCGAGCTGGCACGCCTGCCCGCGCCAGCAGGCCGCTGAGCGTGGTGTCGAGCTCTTCTGCGCGCCCGGCCGCGCGCTACGTCGCCCTGGATCTCGTGTCCACGCTGGTGGCCGTGCTGCATCAGGACGGCTCCGTGATGTTCGCGAACGCATCGCTGGAAAACATGCTGGGCTTGTCGCGTCGCACGCTGGAAAGCGCCGACTTCTGTTCCTTCTTCACGGATCCGGCGTTGTTGCAGACGGCCCTGGCCGGCGCCCGCGGGCAGGATTTCGCAGCATTGCGTTTCGAGGCAGGGCTGCGGCGCGGGCCTCTTCAGGAGCAGATACCCGTCCACGTGAACGTGGCGGTGGCAGAGCAGACGGGTGAGATCCTGGTGGAGATGTGGCCGCTGGAGGCCCAGGCGCGGCAGGACCGGGAGGAACGCCTTCGGGAGCAGGCTCTGGCCAACAAGGAACTGATCCGCAACCTGGCGCACGAGATCAAGAATCCGCTCGGGGGCATCCGTGGCGCGGCCCAGTTGCTCGAGATGGAACTCGACAATCCGGAGCTCACCGAATACACCCAGGTCATCATCCATGAGGCCGACCGCCTGCAGAGCCTGGTGGACCGGCTGCTGGCGCCGCACCGGCATCCGCACCTCGTGGGCGACGTGAATATCCATGAGGTGTGCGAGCGCGTGCGCTCTCTGGTCCTGGTGGAGTATCCCCACGGCCTGCGCGTGCAGCGCGACTATGACACCTCGATCCCGGAATTCCGGGGTGACCGGGCACAGCTCATCCAGGCGGTGTTGAACATCGTCCAGAACGCGGCACAGGTCCTGACGGAGCGCATAGCCACCGGAGATGCCGTGATCACGCTGCGCACGCGCGTCGCCCGCCAGGTGACTTTCGGGCGACAGCGGTATCGCTTGGCACTGGAATTGCATGTCATCGACAACGGACCGGGCGTACCCGAAGCGATCAAGGAGCGGATCTTCTATCCGCTGGTGACGGGGCGCGATGGAGGGTCGGGGCTGGGGCTGACGCTTGCACAGACTTTCGTGCAGCGCCACCACGGCTTGATCGAATGCGACAGCGTTCCGGGTCGCACCGATTTCCGCATCCTCATTCCCTTGCCCTGAGGTCCGGAGACATTCACTTCGAGACAAGGTAGAACTCACACATGAAGCCGATCTGGATAGTAGATGACGACCCCTCGATCCGCTTCGTCCTGGAAAAGGCGCTGGCCCGAGAGAACCTGCCGACGCGCAGCTTCACCCACCCACGCGAGGTTCTCGATGCGCTGGCCGACGTAACGGCTGGAGACCCGGCACGGCAGGGACCGCAGGTGCTGGTCAGCGACATCCGCATGCCGGGGGGCTCGGGCCTGCAGTTGCTGGAACAGGTGCGGCAGCAGCAACCTGGCCTGCCGGTCATCATCATGACCGCGTATTCCGATCTCGACAGCGCCGTGTCTGCATTCCAGCGTGGCGCGTTCGAGTACCTGCCCAAGCCGTTCGACCTGCCCAAGGCTGTGGAGCTGATCCGGCGAGCGGTGGAGGAAAGCCAGCGGGAGGAGGTCACGGAGGAGCGCCAGACCGCCACGCCCGAGATGCTGGGCCAGGCCCCCGCCATGCAGGACGTATTCCGTGCGATCGGACGCTTGAGCCAGAGCCAGGTGACGGTGCTGATCACCGGTGAGTCCGGCTCCGGCAAGGAGCTCGTGGCCCGCGCGCTGCACAAGCATTCGCCGGTGGCCGAAGGGCCCTTCGTTGCGATCAACACGGCAGCGATCCCCAAGGACCTGCTGGAGAGCGAGCTGTTCGGCCATGAGCGGGGCGCATTCACCGGTGCCCAGACCCAGCGCCGCGGCCGGTTCGAGCAGGCGGAAGGGGGGACTCTGTTCCTCGATGAAATCGGTGACATGCCTTTCGATCTGCAGACGCGCCTGCTGCGGGTGCTGTCGGACGGGCAGTTCTACCGGGTGGGGGGGCATGCGGCAGTCAAGGCGCATGTCCGCGTCATTGCCGCAACGCACCAGAACCTGGAAATGCGCGTCAAGGACGGGGTGTTCCGCGAGGATCTTTTCCACCGCCTCAACGTGATCCGGCTGCGGTTGCCCGCATTGCGCGAGCGGCACGAGGATGTGCCGATGCTGACGCGGCACTTCCTGCAGCAGAGCGCGCGCCAGCTGGGCGTGGAGCCGAAGCGCATTTCCGATGCCGCACTGGCCCGGCTGGGGCAGTTCTCGTTCCCCGGCAACGTGCGGCAACTGGAGAACATCTGCCATTGGCTGACCGTGATGGCGCCAGCGCAGGTCATTTCGCTGCAGGACCTGCCTCCTGAGGTGCTCGACGGTCCTGCGTCTGCCGATGCGTCGCTTCCGGTGGCCGAGGCGGCGCGTCCGGATGCACCGGCGCAGTCGGCGGGGATAGCCGATGTGTCCGGCCCCGGCATGCCGTCAGGCACGGCGCTGCGCGATGACCGCAGTGCCGGGTGGCCCGCAGGCCTGGCGGGCGGTTCAATCGCCACGGGGGCGGGCGTGTCCCTGCCTGGCTCCGCCCCTGTCGTGCAGGCGCGGGTGCCGCATGCCGCGGCGGGCGATCCCTCCGGGTGGGAGCATGCGCTGGAGGCGGAAGCCCAGAAGCTGCTGGCCACGGGGCAGCCGGAAGTGTGGGACGTGCTCACGCGCCGGTTCGAATCGCGCCTGATCCGCACGGCGTTGTCCACCACCCATGGGCGTCGCATGGAGGCCGCGCAGCGCCTGGGCATCGGCCGCAACACCATCACCCGCAAGATCCAGGAACTGGGGCTTGGCCCCTCCGACGACCCCGCGGGCTGACATTCGACGGTGTTTCCTCCATGAAAGCGAAGCTCTCATTTTTGTAGCAAAAGGATGAGATTGCACGGGTGTTTGCTCATCCGTTGCGCTGGCGTATATCCTACAGCGCAGCCACGCACACGCCGACCCTCCGGGCAAGCGGCGCCTTCGAGAATGAAGGCACTGTTCAACCAACCGGAGCGAATTCATGTCGGATTTCAACGATGCAAACCGCGACCCTTTGACCAATGAGCCTGGCGCCCATCCCGTGGGTACCGGCGTGGGTGCCGCGGGTGGTGCGGTGGCCGGTGCGGCGGCGGGCTCCTTCGGCGGGCCGATCGGCGCGGCCGTGGGTGGCGTCGCAGGCGCCGTGGTCGGTGGCCTGGCAGGCAAGGCCGCTGCGGAGTCCGTGAACCCCACGGTGGAAGACGCCTACTGGCGCGAAAGCTATCAGCGCGAGCCGTACTACCGCAACGGTCGCACGTACGACGAGTACCGCCCTGCCTATGAACTGGGCTGGAGTTCCGTTGGGCGCTACGAAGGCGACTTCGATACGGTGGAGCCCCATCTGGCGCGTGACTGGGGCCAGGCGCGGGGCACCAGCGGCATGGAGTGGGACGAGGCCCGTCCGGCCACCCGCGCCGCCTGGGAGCGCGCCGGCAGTGGCAGGGCCGCCGCGGGCGGAGCCGGCGTAGGTGCTGCCGTGGGCGGCATGACGCAATCCACGACGGGTGATACCGCGCTGGTGGACAACGACGACGTGGTGGACGTGCTGGATGATCTGCTGGAATCCTGCCGCGATGGCGAGTACGGTTTCCGCGCGTCCGCCGAGCATGCCGAATCCCCGGAGCTCAAGGGCATCCTGCTGCGCCATGCCAGCGAGTGCGCCTCAGCGGCTGCGGAGCTGGAGCGCGAGATCCGCAACCATGGCGGCGAACCGTCGAGCGGTGGTTCCATGTCCGGCGCGCTTCACCGGGGCTGGGTGTCCGTGAAGACTGCCCTGAGCACCCGTGACGACAAGGCTGTCCTGGAGGAATGCGAGCGGGGTGAGGACGCCGCCGTTGCGCGCTACCGCAAGGCGCTGAAGGCCTCGCTGCCCGCTTCCGTGCGCAGCCTGGTCGAACGCCAGGCGGAGGGTGCACAGCGCAACCACGACGAAGTGCGCGACCTGCGGGACCGTTACAAGGCTGCGCCCTGAGTTTTGTTGATGCGCATCGCCTGCCTGCGGGCACGCGACAGGCGGCAGCCCGCAGCGGGATTCCTGCTGCGGGCTGAGGCGTTTTCACGCTCGGTGTCTGCGGGCCGTGTCAGCCGAGCGTGGCAACGACGGGTGCGTGGTCGCTGGGCTGCGGGTTCTTCCGAGGCTGCCTGTCGATCGTGCAGGCGGTGACCTGGCCGCGCAGGGCTTCGCTCACCAGGATGTGGTCGATGCGCAGGCCACGGTTTTTCTGGAAGCCCAGCATGCGGTAGTCCCACCACGAAAAGCTCTTCTCGGGCTGGTCGAACATGCGATAGGCATCGGTGAGACCCAGTTGCAGGAGGCTCTGGAAGTGGGTGCGCTCTTCCACGGTGTGGTGGATGGTGTCTTTCAAGCCCACTGGATCGAAGGAGTCGCGGTCTTCAGGCGCCACGTTGAAGTCGCCCACGAGCACCAGCCGGGGGTGGGCGAGCAGTTCTTCCCTGACCCATCGGTGCAGCGCGTCAAGCCAGAGCATCTTGTATGCGAACTTCTCCGTGCCCGGGGCCTGGCCGTTCACGAAGTAGCAGTTGATGAACCGGAGCGGGCCTTGGGGCGTGTCCAGCGTCGCTGCGATCACGCGTGCCTGGGCGTCTTCATGGCCGGGGATGTTGCGCACCACGTCGCGCACGGGTGCGCGGCTCAGGATGGCGACGCCGTTATAGGTCTTCTGCCCGAAGGTCACCGCGTGGTAGCCGGCAGCCTCGAAAGCATCGTGGGGGAATTTCTCGTCCACCAGCTTGAGTTCCTGCAGGCCGATGGCATCCACGGGGTTGTCGGCCAGCCAGGCCAGCACCTGGGGCAGCCGTACGGAGAGGGAGTTGACGTTCCAGGTGGCCAGCTTCATGGGAATGGGCAAAGAGAGTGAGGTCCAGCTTCAGCGGCGCCGGTAGCTGACGAAGGAAAAGGGGAGGGCTGCACTGCCCGCGGATGTCTGCACGGGGGTGCGCGCGGTTTCCTGCCATTCGGGGCCCAGCACGGGCGCGAAGGCGTCTGCTTCGAAATCCCGGTGGATTTCGGTGACCTCCACGCCGTCCGCCATCGGAAGGGCCTGGGCGTAGATCTGCGCACCGCCCATCACCCATACCGTATCGCCATGCGGCCGGGCCAGTTCGAGCGCCTGCTCCAGACTGGAGGCGGGCAGGGCTCCGTCCGCGTGCCAGCCGGCCTGGCGCGTGACCACGATGTTCGTGCGGCCGGGCAGGGGGCGGAAGCGGGCCGGCAGGGAGTCCCAGGTCTTGCGCCCCATGACCACCGTGGCACCCAGCGTGAGCTGCTTGAAATGCGCCAGGTCTTCGGGCAGGTGCCAGGGCATGGCGTTGTGCAGGCCTATACCGCCATTTGCGGCCCGGGCGTAGATGAGTCGCAGTGCCATGGCTCGATTCAAAGGTGGAGGGCCGCGAGGGCGCCGATGGCTATGCCCAGGCCCGCGACGCCGTACATGCCCCACTGCAGCCACTTGCGGCGCGTGAGCAGGGCGATGGCGGCCAGCGCAATGGCCACCTGCAGCACCGTGGTGGCCTGGGCCCATCGGTGGTGCTGGTGCATCTGCTGCTCGCTCTGCTCATCCAGCGCCATGGACTGGGCTTCCAATGCCTCCGCCTTGTGCTTGATGTCGTTTTTCTCCTGCTCGTATCGATCCAGCCGGGTCTGCAGTTCGGGCTTGCGGTTGTCCGGCGCCAGGTCGCGTGCCAGTTCGGTGACCGACTGCTTGGTGCTCTTGGACTGGTAGTAGGCCCACTGGTTGGCTGCCTCGGTCTTCTTGATGGCAGCATCGTTCTTGATCAGGCCTGCATTGGCCTGCGTGGCGCCGCCCATGTACGAGAAGATGGCGCCCACCGTGGCAATGATGGCCGTCGCCATGGCGATGCGGTTGGTCATGGCGCCATGGTCGGCATCGGGATGGGCGTGCTGGGCGGCATGCTCGACGGCGTGGTCGTGCGGCCCATGGACGTGGAAGCCGTGGGAGGACATGAGGGCGGGGCTGGAAGCGTTGGAAAAAACGGGAGATCAGACCGCGACCGGCGCCTTGATGGCGGGGTGGTGCGCATAGTCGCGCACCTCGAAGTCCTCGAAACGGTAGTCGAAGAGGCTGTCCGGGCGGCGCAGGATGTGCAGCGTGGGGTAGGGGTGGGGAGCGCGCGCGAGCTGCAGTTCCACCTGCTCGAAGTGGTTGCTGTAGATGTGGCAGTCACCGCCGGTCCAGATGAAGTCGCCCACGTCCAGGTTGCACTGCTGCGCCATCATGTGGGTCAGCAGCGCGTAGCTGGCGATGTTGAAGGGCACGCCCAGGAAGATGTCTGCGCTGCGCTGGTACAGCTGGCAGCTCAGCCGGCCCCGCTCTCCGGCGGCCTGCGGCGGTGCCACGTAGAACTGGAAGAACGCGTGGCAGGGCATGAGGGCCATCTTGTCCAGGTCGGCCACGTTCCAGGCGCTCACGATGATGCGGCGCGAGTCGGGGTTGGTCCTGAGCGTTTCGACCACTTGGCTGATCTGGTCGATATGGCCGCCGTCCGGCGTGGGCCAGCTGCGCCACTGCACGCCATAGACCGGGCCCAGGTCGCCATCCTCGCGGGCCCATTCGTCCCAGATGGTGACGCCGCGCTCCTTCAGCCAGTGGTTGCTGCTGGAGCCGGTGAGGAACCAGAGCAGTTCCGTGATGATGGACTTGAGATGGACCTTCTTGGTGGTGACCAGCGGAAAGCCCTCGTTCAGGTCGAACCGCATCTGGTGGCCGAACACGCTGCGGGTGCCGGTGCCAGTGCGGTCGCCCTTGGCAATGCCATGGGTATAGACGTGGCGCATGAAGTCTTCGTACTGGGAGCGCACGGGGCGGGCGGGGGCATTCATGGGCAGCAGGCGCAGGCGCTTTCGCAACTATGGAGCCGTGGATTCTAGGGCGTGGGCCGGCGGGCTGCCGGAGCCGGGCCTGGAGCCCGTGAAGGCGCTAAGCTCTGGCGTTGCACCATTCCCCCAGGCCCGCCGGGCCGGCTTTGCCAACATGCCCCATATATCATCGCGATTTTCCTTCCCTTCCCTTGCAAGATGGTCGCTGGCTGCCCTGCTGTCGCTGGCGGGTTGCGCCAGCCACGTGCCTCTGTCACCGGCGCCGCCGTCCACCACCCCACCGCCCGCCCCCGCCGCGGCGGCTCCTGCTACTGCCGCTCCTCCGGCGGCCGACCGCTGGGCCGGCATGCAGGCACTGGTAGGGCGCTATCCCTCGGACGGTGTGGATTTCCTGCGCACCGGGCCCATGGCCGAACGCCTGAAGGGCCTGCTGGGCCCTGTGAACTATCCCGTGCTCCTGCAGAACATGGGCACCAGCGGCCCGCTGCGCAAGGAAGGAAATCTGCTCTACATCACCGGCAACCGGCCGCACCAGGGTGGGTCGGAGTCCGCTGCGGTGGTGCTCGATCCCGCCCGCGATGCGATGCGCGTCTGGCTGCAGACGGACGGTGAGGAGTGGGACGTGCAGGACTATGGGCGCGGCGTGCAGATGCCGGCCGAAGTGCGCACGATGATGGAGAACGCGCGGCGCTGAGCCGCTGCCGTCAGATGGTTGCCTGGTCTGCCCGTACTGGCAGCATGCAGTGCGGGTTCATCAGGCCCTGGGGGTCGAGCGCCCCCTTGATGGCCCGCATCATCGCCAGCGCCACGGGGGACTGGTACTGCTGCAGCTTGTCCACCTTGAGGGCGCCCACGCCGTGCTCGGCGGAGAACGAACCGCCGAACGCGGCCACGGCCTCGTAGACGAGGTGGTTCACGCGGTCCTCCTGTTCGCGCAGGAAGGCCTTGGCATCGCCCTCTGCCGGCGCCTGCACGTTGTAGTGCAGGTTGCCGTCGCCCAGGTGGCCGAAATTGACCAGGCGCACGCCCGGGATCTCGCGCTGCAGCAGTGCATCCGCATGCTCCACGAAGGCAGGGATGCGCGAGATGGGCACGGAGATGTCGTGCTTGATGTTCAGCCCTTCCTCGGCCTGTGCGAGCGGGATGTTCTCGCGGATGTGCCACAGCTGGTGCGCCTGGGCGAGATTCTCCGCCACCACGGCATCCACCACGCAGCCAGCCTCGAAGGCGGTCTCCAGCAGTGCCTCGAAGCGGGCGCGGGCATGTTCCTCGGATTCACTGTCGCTGTTTTCCAGCAGCACGCCGTAGGGCACTTCCTCCTGGTCGATGAAGGGCACGCGCAACTGCGGCATGTGTTTGTTCACGAGGCTGAGCGCGAAGCGGCCCATGACCTCGAAGCCCGTCAGGCAGGCACCCAGGTGGCCGTGGGCCAGCGCGAGCAGCTGCACCGCGTGCGCCATGGACGGTACCGCGGCCCAGGCCGTGAGGCTGGCTGCCGGGCGCGGGTAGAGCTTCATGGTGGCGGCGGTGATGATGCCCAGCGTGCCCTCGCTGCCGATGAACAGGTCCCGCAGGTCGTAGCCTGTGTTGTCTTTGCGCAGGCCCTTCAGCCCGCTCCAGACCTCGCCCTGCGGCGTGACCACTTCCAACCCCAGGCACAGGTCGCGCGTGTTGCCGTAGCGCACCACCTGCGTTCCGCCGGCATTGGTGGCGAGGTTGCCTCCGATGGTGCAACTGCCTTCGGCCGCCAGGCTCAGCGGGAAGAGCAGGCCGGCCTTTTCGGCCGTGTCCTGCAGGTTCTGCAGGATGCAGCCGGCCTCCACCGTCATGGTGAGGTTGTCGGCATCGACGCTGCGCACCGCATTCATGCGCGTGAGGCTCAGCACCACCTGCCTGCCCGATGCATCGGGAATGGAGCCCACTGCCAGGCCGGTATTGCCGCCCTGGGGTACCAGCGCGGTGCCGTGGGCGGCGCAGGCTTTCACCACGGCGGCCACCTCGGCGGTGCTGGCGGGGCGGACCACGGCCAGGGCCTTGCCACGGGCGCGCCGGCGCCAGTCCTGCTCCCAGGCCGTGAGGTCGCCATCGACCAGGACATGGTGGGCGCCGACGATCTGGCGCAGGGTGTCGATCAGGGAGGCGGTCATGGAAGTCTTCTCGCAGCAACGAAACGGAACAGGAATGAAGGGAGCAGCAGCAGGCCGGGATCAGCCTGGAGGCGTCGCAGGGCGCTGCCGCGCCGTACGGACGCCTGCATGGCGCTGCCGGAGCCGCACGTGCAGGGCGCATGCCGTGAACAGGCCCAGGCAGAGCACGATCTCCGCGCACGCCAGCCAGCGTCCCGGGGGAGCATCGCTCCACGCGCGGACCACCCCTTCGGTGAAGTACAGCCACACCACCAGGCTGACCCAGCGGTAGGTGTACATGCGGCGCTTGAGCAGGCCCGCCAGCGGCAGGGCGAGCGGCAGGGCTTTGAGCGCCAGCCAGGAGCCGCCAGGGCGCAGCGGAGCCAGCCAGAGCTCCCAGGCCAGGCAAAGCACGATGAGGCCCAGCAGGCTGCCCACGGCGAGCCAGCGGGTGAATGCGACGGTGGGAACCGATGGGGCGGGGATGGACGCGGAGGATGCAGGCATCGGGATGGCATCATATCGGCCATGTCCCTTGCCCACCTCGCGCAGCGCTTCGAAGCCGTGCTGTCGGATCTGTCGCGCTTTCCCTGGCGGACGACCGCGCACACACTGCGCGAGCGCTTCCGGGAAGATCGCCTGGGCCTCACGGCCAGCAGCCTGACGTTCACCACGCTGCTGGCCCTGGTGCCTTTCTTCACGGTGGCGCTGGCCATCTTCACGGCCTTCCCGATCTTCCGCACGCTGCAGACGGGGTTGCAGCGCTGGCTGGTGGACAGCCTCGTGCCGGACAGCATTTCACGGCAGGTGCTCGGTTACCTGACCCAGTTCGCCGCCAAGGCGAGCGGACTGGGGGTGGCGGGTTTCTCCATCCTGCTGGCCACGGCCCTTGCGCTCATCCTCACGATCGACCGCACACTCAACAACATCTGGCGCGTGCCCCGCCTGCGCCCGCTGGGACAGCGGGTGCTGATCTACTGGGCCGTCATCACGCTCGGCCCGCTGGTGCTCGCCGCGAGCCTGGCACTGACCACGTCGGTCGCGTCCAGCGCATCGCGTGGCCTCGAAGGTGCGCTGCCTGACAGCGCCCGGCTGCTGTTCGACTCCATCGAATTCCTGCTGCTGGCCGGAGGCACGGCGGCGCTGTACCGCTATGTGCCCAACACGCAGGTGCGCTGGCGGCATGCCTGGTCCGGCGGGGTGTTCGTGTCGGTGGGCATCGAGGTGGCCAAGAAAGTGCTGGGGCTCTACATCGCGTCCGTGCCCACCTATTCGGTACTCTACGGCGCTTTCGCGACCCTGCCCATCCTGCTGGTCTGGATCTATGTGGCGTGGGTGATCGTGCTGCTCGGCGCGGTGGTGGCGGCCTACCTGCCCAGCCTGCTGACGGGGGTTGAGCGAACGGCCACCGAGCAGGGGTGGAGCTTCCATCTGGCGGTCGAGGTGCTGCAGCAGTTGCATGCGGCCCGCAGCACACCACAGCGCGGGCTGGATGCCGGCGGGCTGGCCCAGGCGCTGCGCGTGGATGTACTGCAGCTCGAGCCCGTGCTGGAAGCGCTGACGGGGCTGGACTGGATCGTGCAGGTCAACGAGGCGGCCCATGGGGCGGCCGACGACGAGGCTCCGCGGTATGTGCTGCTGGCGGAACCCGCCACCACTTTCCTGGAGCCGCTGGTGCAGCGGCTGCTCATCGAGCGCGGAGAGAGCCTGGAGCGCTTCTGGGGCAACACCGGCATGGCCGTGCTCAAGCTCGCCGACGTGCTTCCCCGGCCCGGCGCCTCTGCGCCATCCTGAACCGCCCTCAGAGGCGGCGGCCGGCCGCTGTGCCTGACAGCACGGCGCCTTCGAGGGTGGCGGGATAAGGGCCCGCGACATAGTCGCCGCAGGCCACCAGGCCGGCGATGATGTCCTGCGGAGGGCGATCCAGTGCAGGCACGCAGGCGAACGTGGCGCGCTTCTCGATCACCGTTCGCAGCACCGCCAGCCCCTCCAGGCCCAATTGCTCCCGCGCCTGCCGGAGGACGGCCTGCTCGAGCACCGCCCGCTCGCCTTCGAAGGCGCTGACCACGAACGCGAGCAGCCCTGGCTCACCGCCCAGGCCACCGCGGTCGAACACGAACTGGGCCGGAGCCCCGGGGCCGCTGTGCAGGGCCAGCATGGGGACACTTCCTGTCAGCGCGGTCGGTAGAGGCCCGGGCGCCTTCGCGTACACGGTGGCGATGGCGGTGAAGCGCAGTGCCGATGCAGTGGCCGCCCATGCCCGCATGGCTGCGGCGGGCCGGGGCGGGGCGGTATCCGCGGCCGCTGCCACCAGCCGGGCGGCCTCGGTGCTCGTGGTGGCCATGACGACGGCGTCGAAGTGCATGCCATCCACGCGCCAGGCCTGCCCCTCGCTGTCGTGGGCGGTCTCGATGGACGGGATGCGCCGGCCGGCATGCACGGCATGCCCGTGGTTCCGCAGCCATGCAGCCGCGGCCTCGGGCCACAGCGCGCTCAGGTCCCGGCGCGGCAGCAGCAGGTGGGAACCACCGCGTCCACTGAACAGGCTGTCGCGCAGCACGCGCAGGAACACGGTGCCGCTGGCGGCGCCGATCGGCGTGTTGAGCGCGGAAACGCACAGGGGATCGATGAATTCGCGCAGGAGCCGCTCTGGAAGTCCCTGGCAGAGCTGCTCTACGGTGGCGTGTGGCGCGCAGCGAAAGCCGGAAAGCCGCCAGCGCACTGCACGGCGCAGCAGGGCCATGCGGTCCGCCAGGGACCAGCCGCGGGCGCCCGCGATGCCCCGGATCGCATCCCAGGGCGGCGCCGCATCGGGAAAGCGCAGTCCGTTGCCATCCGGGAACACGAGGGCGAGCGGGGTGCGCAGCAGCGCGGCTTCGGGATCGATACCCACCAGCCGCATCAGCCGCAGGCATTCGGAGTAGGCGCCGATCAGGATGTGCTGGCCGTTGTCCAGGCGGCAAGAGGCCTGTGTGTCCGCGCCTTCCGCAGGCGCCAGGGCGCGGGCCCGGCCTCCCAGCATGCGGGCCGCCTCGAAGACGGAGACGGCGTGGCCTGCCTGCGCGGCAGCGATGGCCGCAGCCAGCCCCGCCCAGCCCGCACCGATGATGGCCACCTGCATGGCGTCAGCCGACAGTGCGATGGCAGGGGGCCGCCCTGCTGCCACGGTAGGCAGCCAGTAGCGGATGTGCCCGGAAGGAACGGCGCATCGCCATCACATCCGGCCCAGCGCCTGCATCTTCCACGCCAGCCACAGCTTGCGCAGGGGCGTGAGCGCGATCCGCTGGTGCAGCACCTGGAACTGGTCTCTCTCGATTTCCCGCAGCAGGGTCCGGTAGATGCTGGCCATCATCAAGCCGGGTTTCTGTGCCCGCCGCTGTTCGTCCGGGAGCAGGGACAGGGCCTTGTCATAGAGGCCATGGGCGCGGTCGGCCTGGAAGCGCATCAGCGCCGTGAAACGGTCGGAATACTGCCGCTTCAGGATTTCGTGGGCCTTGACGTCGAACTGCTGCAACTCTGCCACGGGAAGGTAGATGCGGCCCATCATCGCGTCTTCCCCGACGTCCCGGATGATGTTCGTCAGCTGGAAAGCGAGGCCCAGCGTATGGGCATATTCAACGGTGCGCTCGTCGGAAGGGCCGAAGATGCGCGCCGCCACCTCGCCGACGATGCCGGCCACCAGGTGGCAATATCGCGAGAGGCCCTGGAAGTCCAGGTAACGGGTCTGCTCGAGGTCCATCTGGCAGCCCTCGATCACGGCCTGCAAGTGGCGCTCTTCGATGCCGTAGGTGCCGGTGTGGGGCATCAAGGCCTGCATCACGGGATGCGTCGGAGGCTGGCCTGCGAACGAGCGGGCGACCTCGGCCTGCCACCAGGCCAGTTTGGTCCGGGCGACGCCGGCGTCCGACACCTCGTCCACCACGTCATCCACCTCACGGCAGAACGCATAGAAGGCGGTGATGGCGGCCCGCCTGGCGGGCGGGAGGAACAGGAATGCGTAATAGAAGCTGCTGCCGGACGCCGCGGCTTTTTGTTGGACGTACTGTTCCGGTGTCATGAAGGAAGATTGTCCCATGCAGAAACGACATCCCGAGACCGTCCGTGCGCCGAAAGGGGCATGGACCGCGGATGCCGGAAGAGGGGGCATACCGGCCAGGTGAAAAACAAAAAAGGCCCCGAAGGGCCTTGTTTGCTGGACACCCGCATTGCGCATGTTCCATGTATGGAGCGGGAAAAGAGTCTCGAACTCTCGACCTCAACCTTGGCAAGGTTGCGCTCTACCAACTGAGCTATTCCCGCATTTGCTGTTGATTCGTTGCCTCGTCAACAAGCCTTGAATTTTAGCACCATTTTCTAGTGCCTTGCCAAGTGGGCTTGGACACCGATCGATGTACAAGCCACTGTCCGTATCTGGAGGCGCGGGCCGGAGTCGAACCGACCTACACGGATTTGCAATCCGGTGCATAACCGCTTTGCTACCGCGCCGAAGATGCTTCCCTTGGCAAAAAGGGGAAGCTTTGGCTTCCCCTTTTTTGGAGTCTGGAGCGGGAAAAGAGTCTCGAACTCTCGACCTCAACCTTGGCAAGGTTGCGCTCTACCAACTGAGCTATTCCCGCATTTACCGAAGCCTTGCATTCTACAATGTTTGGCGTCGATGAAGTGAATTGTAGCGCACTTTTTGGGTGGTTCCGGAAAAATTTCGCTTTCAGTGCTTCACGGAGTCCGTCGAGCCCTGCGCCTGCCGGTTTTCCCGGGCGGTGATGGACGCGGCGATCTCTTCTTCCGTCAGTGCGATCGGCTTGCGCTCGAGGGCGACTTCCAGCACCTTGTCGATCCATTTGACCGGAATGATCTCGAGACCGCTCTTCACGTTGTCCGGGATCTCCTGCAGGTCCTTGACGTTTTCCTCGGGGATCAGCACCGTCTTGATGCCGCCGCGCAGTGCCGCGAGCAGCTTTTCCTTCAGGCCCCCGATGGCCGTGACCTCGCCGCGCAGGGTGATCTCGCCGGTCATGGCGACGTCGCTGCGCACGGGGATGCCCGTGAGGGCGGACACGAAGGCCGTGGTCATGGCCGCACCGGCACTCGGGCCGTCCTTGGGCGTGGCACCGTCCGGCACGTGGATGTGCATGTCGCGCTTCTCGAACACCTCGTCCTTGATGCCCAGGCGGTGGGCGCGGCTGCGCACCACCGTGCGGGCCGCTTCCACGGATTCCTTCATCACGTCGCCGAGCGAACCCGTGCGCGTGATGGTTCCCTTGCCGGGCATGGTCGCGGCTTCGATGGTGAGCAGGTCGCCTCCGACCTCGGTCCACGCGAGGCCGACCACCTGGCCCACCTGGTTCTGCTGCTCGGCACGGCCGTAGGTGTGCTTGCGCACGCCGAGGTAGTCGGCCAGGTTGTCCGCCGTGACCACCACCTGGGGCTCGAGCTTCTTGAGCTGCAGGCCCTTGACCACCTTGCGGCAGATCTTGGAGAGTTCGCGCTCGAGCGAGCGCACGCCCGCCTCGCGGGTGTAGTAGCGGATGACGTCGCGCACCGCGCTTTCCTCGACCCGCAGTTCCTCGTCCTTGACGCCGTTGTTCACCATCTGCTTGGGCAGCAGGTACTTGATGGCGATGTTCGCCTTCTCGTCTTCCGTGTAGCCCGAGAGGCGGATGACCTCCATCCGGTCCAGCAGGGCGGGCGGGATGTTCATGGAGTTCGACGTGGCCACGAACATCACGTCGCTCAGGTCGAAATCGACCTCCACGTAGTGGTCTCCGAACTTGTGGTTCTGCTCCGGGTCCAGCACCTCGAGCAGCGCGCTGGACGGGTCACCGCGGAAGTCCGTGCCCAGCTTGTCGATCTCGTCGAGCAGGAAGAGCGGATTGCGCGTGCCGACCTTGTTCAGGCTCTGCAGCACCTTGCCGGGCATGGCGCCGATGTAGGTGCGGCGGTGGCCGCGGATCTCCGCCTCGTCGCGCATGCCACCGAGCGCCATGCGCACGTACTTGCGGCCCGTCGCCTTGGCGATGGACTGGCCGAGCGAGGTCTTGCCGACCCCGGGAGGGCCCACCAGGCAGAGGATGGGGGCCTTGACCTTGTCCACGCGCTGCTGCACCGCGAGGTACTCGAGGATGCGGTCCTTGACCTTGTCCAGGCCGTAGTGGTCCTCGTTGAGCACTTCTTCCGCATTGGCGAGGTCGTGCTTGATCTTCGTGCGCTTGCTCCAGGGCAGGCCGGTCAGGACCTCGATGTAGTTGCGCACGACCGTGGCTTCCGCCGACATGGGCGACATCAGCTTGAGCTTCTTGAGTTCGCTCTCGGCCTTCTTGCGCGCGTCCGCGGGCATCTTCGCGGCCTTGATCTTCTTCTCTATCTCCTCGATGTCCGCGCCTTCCTCGCCTTCGCCGAGTTCCTTCTGGATGGCCTTGACCTGCTCGTTCAGGTAGAAGTCGCGCTGGTTCTTCTCCATCTGGCGCTTGACGCGGCCGCGGATGCGCTTGTCCACGTTGAGGATGTCCACCTCGCGGTCGAGTTGCTCGAACAGGTTCTCGAGCCGTTCCTTCACGTCGGCCAGGTCCAGCACGGCCTGCTTGTTCTCCAGCTTGAGGGGCAGGTGGGCTGCGATGGTGTCGGCCAGGCGGCCTGGATCGTCGATGCTCGCGATGGAGGTGAGGATCTCGGGCGGGATCTTCTTGTTCAGCTTGACGTACTGGTCGAACTGCTGCATCACCGCGCGGCGCAGCGCTTCGATCTCGCTGGGCTTGTGGTCGCCGTCGCTGGCGGGCACCGGCGTCACGGTGGAGGTGAAATGGCTCTCATGGTCCTCGATGGAGGCGACCTGGGCGCGCTGCTGGCCTTCCACCAGCACCTTGACGGTGCCGTCGGGCAGCTTGAGCATCTGCAGGATGGTGGAAACGCAGCCGACGTCGAACATGTCGGAAACCAGCGGCTCGTCCTTGGCCGCCGTTTTCTGGGCCACCAGCATGATGCGCCGGTCGGCGTCCATGGCCAGCTCGAGGGCCTTGATGCTCTTGGGCCGGCCCACGAACAGCGGAATCACCATGTGGGGGAAGACCACCACATCGCGCAGGGGCAGCAATGGGAGGTCGATGGGGGTGGCTGGCAGGGGGGTATGTCCGGACATGGGAATCCTTGTGAAACTGAGTGGAATATGGTCCACCAGCCGGTATTTTCAACCCGCGGCACCATCCTGGATGACCGGGGCCGCGGCAGGGGTGTCCGGCCGCGGGCGCACACCTCCCCCGCAGGGGAGGGCGGCTCAGGCCTTCTTGGCCGCTTCCCGGTAGACGAGCAGCGGGGCCTTGTTCTCCTCGATGGTGGATTCGTCCACCACGACCTTCTCCACGTTGCTGGTATTGGGAAGATCGAACATGGTCCCGATCAGGGACTGCTCGAGGATGGAGCGCAGGCCGCGGGCGCCGGTCTTGCGGGCCAGGGCCTTGCGGGCGATGGCCTTCAGGGCGGCAGGACGGATCTCCAGCTCCACCCCCTCCATGGCCAGCAGCTTGCTGTACTGCTTGACCAGGGCATTCTTGGGCTCCGTGAGGATCTGCACCAGGGCGTCCTCGCTGAGTTCCGCCAGCGCCGTGACCACAGGCATGCGGCCCACCAGTTCGGGGATGAGGCCGAACTTGATGAGATCTTCCGGCTCGATCTCGGTGAATACCTCGGTGAGCGAGCGCTGCTTCTTGCTCTTGACGGCAGCGCCGAAACCGATGCCCGAGGCCTCCGTGCGGTTCTCGATGACCTTCTCCAGGCCGGCGAACGCGCCGCCGCAGATGAACAGGATGTTGGTCGTGTCGATCTGCAGGAAATCCTGGTTGGGGTGCTTGCGGCCGCCCTGGGGGGGGACGCTGGCCATGGTGCCCTCGATCAGCTTGAGTAGCGCCTGTTGCACGCCTTCTCCGGAGACGTCGCGCGTGATGGAAGGGTTGTCGGACTTGCGGGAGATCTTGTCGATCTCGTCGATGTAGACGATGCCGCGCTGGGCCCGCTCCACTTCGTAATTGCAGCTCTGCAGCAGCTTCTGGACGATGTTCTCGACGTCCTCGCCGACGTAGCCGGCCTCGGTCAGGGTGGTGGCGTCGGCCATCACGAAGGGCACGTCGAGCATGCGAGCGAGGGTCTGGGCCAGCAGGGTCTTGCCCGAGCCGGTGGGCCCGATCAGCAGGATGTTGCTTTTCGCGAGCTCGACCTCGTCCTTGCCGGCCTTGTCCTTGTGGCGCAGGCGCTTGTAGTGGTTGTACACGGCCACGGCCAGGGTGCGCTTGGCGATTTCCTGGCCGATCACGTAGTTGTCGAGGTTGGCCTTGATCTCCGACGGAGTCGGCAGGTCGCCGCGGGAATCCCGTGCGCCTTCGGTGGACGGCAGCTCGTCGCGGATGATCTCATTGCACAGGTCGATGCACTCGTCGCAAATGAAAACCGACGGGCCAGCGATGAGTTTCTTCACCTCGTGCTGGCTCTTGCCGCAGAAGGAGCAATAAAGGGTTTTTTCGCTGGAAGAGCCTTTTTTCTCGGCCATGGGGGCATTGCCTCGTGTTGCGGGAACTGTTGGCGGAATGATAACGAAATGGCGGCGGACGCTTTCCCGGGGAGAAAAGCGCCGCCGGAGGCAACGCCGCCGGTCAGGGACGCTGGGTCACCACCTGGTCGACCAGGCCGTATTCCTTGGCCTCGTCGGCCGTGAGGAAATAGTCGCGTTCGGTGTCGGCCTTGACCTTTTCCAGGGGCTGTCCGGTGCGTTCGGCCAGGATGCGGTTCATCTGGTCCTTGGTACGCAGGATGTCCCGTGCATGGATCTCGATGTCCGTGGCCTGGCCGCGGGCACCGCCGAGCACCTGGTGGATCATGATCTTCGAATTGGGCAGCGAGAAGCGCTTGCCCTTGGCGCCGGCCGCCAGCAGGAAGGCGCCCATGCTGGCCGCGAAGCCCAGGCACATGGTGGACACGTCCGGCTTGATGAACTGCATCGTGTCGTAGATGGCCATGCCGGCCGTCACGCTGCCGCCGGGGGAGTTGATGTAGAAGGAGATGTCCTTGTCGGGGTTCTCGCTCTCCAGGAACAGCAGCTGTGCCACGACCAGGTTGGCGGTCTGGTCGTTCACCTCGCCGATCAGGAAGACGATCCGCTCCTTGAGCAGGCGCGAATAGATGTCGTAGGACCGCTCGCCGCGTCCCGACTGCTCGATCACCATGGGGATCATGCCCAGGGCCTGTGTTTCCAGTGCGCTCATGTTTTCTCCAGTCATGCAGATACTGTACCGAGAAATGAATTGGGGCCTGTGCTCGCCAGCACAAGCCCCGGATGGCAGGCAGGAGCCGGCGCGCTGCGGATGCATGCGCCAGCGCCGCGGCTTCAGCCCTGGCCCATCAGTTCGTCGAAGGAGATGGCCTTGTCGGTGACCTTGGCCTTGTCCAGCACGAAGGCCGTGACGTTGTTCTCGATGACCACGGCCTCGACTTCGGCCAGGCGCTGGCGGTCGCCGAAGTACCAGCGGACCACGTCCTCGGGCTTCTCGTAGCTGGCGGCGAGCTCGTCCACATGCGCCTTCAGTTGCTCGGGGGTGGCGTGCAGGTCGTTGGCGCGCACCAGTTCGGCCACGACCAGGCCCAGGCGCACGCGGCGCTCGGCCTGCGGGCGGAACACGTCCTCGGGGATTTCGGCCTTGTCGGCATCCTTGATGCCGCGCTGCTTGAGGTCGGCGCGGGCGCCTTCCAGCAGGCGGGCGATCTCGGCCTGCACGCTGGCGTTGGGCAGGTCCAGCTCGGCCTTGGACACCAGGGCTTCCATCACGGCCTGCTTGTTGCGGGCCAGCAGGCGGAACTTGACTTCGCGCTCGAGGTTTTTCTTGATGTCGGCGCGCAGGCCTTCCACGGTGCCGTCGGCGATGCCCAGGGACTTCGCCAGTTGCTCGTTGACTTCGGGCAGGTGGGCGGCTTCGATCTTCTTCACGGTGACGAGGAAGTCGGCGGTCTTGCCGGCCACGTCCTTGCCGTGGTAGTCCTCGGGGAACGCCAGCGGGAAGGTCTTGCTCTCGCCGGCCTTCATGCCGCGCACGGCGTCCTCGAATTCCTTGAGCATCTGGCCTTCGCCGACCAAGAACTGGAAGTCCTCGGCCTTGCCGCCGGAGAACGTCTCGCCGTCGATCTTGCCTTCGAAGTCCACGGTCACGCGGTCGCCGTCTTCGGCGGGTGTGCCCTGGGCGCGCTGGGCGAAGGTGCGGCGCTGCTTGCGCAGGATGTCGATGGTCTTGTCGATGGCGGCGTCGGTGACGTCGGCGGAGATCTTCTCGACCTCGGCCGTGGACAGGTCGCCGATCTTCACTTCGGGGAACACCTCGAACACGGCGTCGAAGGTCACCTGGCCTTCAGGGGCGCCTTCCTTCTCGGTGATGCGGGGCTGGCCGGCGACGCGCAGGTTGGCCTCGTTGGCGGCCTGGGCGAAGGCTTCGCCGACCTTGTCGTTCAGCACTTCGTACTGCACGGAGTAGCCGTAGCGCTGGGCCACGACGTTCATCGGCACCTTGCCGGGACGGAAGCCGTCCATCTTCACCGTGCGGGCCAGGCGCTTGAGGCGCGAGTCCACTTCCGACTGGATGGCGGTCAGGGGCAGGCTCAGCGTGATCTTGCGCTCGAGCTTTTCAAGGGTTTCAACAGTAACGGCCATGGCTCTTCCTCTATGTAATGGGACCGTGACGGCCGTCCCGTGCCGGGACCGCCTCACCGTGTTGTTCGTGGTGCGCGGGGGGGGACTCGAACCCCCACACCATTGCTGGCGTCAGGACCTAAACCTGGTGCGTCTACCAATTTCGCCACCCGCGCTTTTCCCACTTGGCTTTCCGCCTGCTGTTCCCAGCGGGCTACCGACAAAAAGCGGCGGACCCGGGGGACCGCCGCTGTGTGAAATTGGTCAACCTTCGATTTTACCCTGTCGGCGAAGCGTCCCCGTTCAGGCGGGTTGCGGCGGCCGCGTTTCGGGCCGCCGCACGCGGAACCATGCGGCGTACATCGCAGGCAGCGCCAGCAGCGTGAGCACCGTCGCGACGATGAGCCCGCCCATGATGGCGACGGCCATCGGCCCCCAGAAGACACTGCGCGACAGGGGAATCATCGCCAGCACGGCGGCAGCGGCGGTGAGCACGATCGGGCGTAGCCGGCGCACGGCGGATTCCACGATGGCATCCCATGCCGGCACGCCGCGCGCGCGGTCGCTCTCGATCTGGTCGATCAGGATGACGGAGTTGCGCTGGATCATGCCCATGAGCGCAATCACGCCCAGCAGCGCCACGAAGCCAAACGGCCGGCCGAGCAGCAGCAGCGCACCCGCAACCCCTGCGATGCCGAGCGGGCCCGTGAGGAACACCAGCAGGGCGCGGCTGAAGCTGTGCAACTGGAGCATGAGCAGCGTGAAGGTGATGAACAGCATGATGGGCACGCCTGCCGCGATGGAGGCGGAACCCTTGGAGCTTTCCTCCACGGAGCCGGCGACCTCGATCCGGTAGCCGGTATCTCCCGAGGCATGCCATTGGCCTTCCAGCTGGCGCAGGCCGGGCAGCAGCGCCTCTGTGACGGTGGCGCCCTGCAGGCCTTCGATCACGTCGCCCTGCACGGTGATGGCGTACTCGCGGTTCTGCCGCCACATGACGCCGGGCTCCCAGGCGAACACGGGACGCGCGATCTGGGTCAGGGGAATGGCCTTGCCCGACGCGGTGGGAAGGTAGGCGTTCGCGATGTCGGTGATGGCCTGGCGCTCGTCCGGCGGCTGTCGGAACACGATGTCGATCAGCCGGTCGCTCTCGCGGTACTGGCCCACGGTGGTGCCGGTGAACACGGTGCGTGCGGCCTGGGCGATGGACTGGCTGGTGACGCCGAGCGCGCGCGCCTTGTCCTGGTCGATCTCCAGGCGCATGGTCTTCACGGATTCGTTCCAGTTGTCGTTCACGCCAAGCATCTGCGGGTGTTCGCGCAGGATCTTGCGCACTTCGTCCGCATGCTGGCGCAGCCGCGCCGGATCGTTGCCGATCACGCGGAACTGCACCGGATAGGCCACCGGCGGGCCGTTGGGCAGCAGCTTCACGCGGGCGCGCACTTCGGGGAATTCCCGGGCCAGCATCGCCGGCAGGGCGTGCCGCAGTGCTTCACGCTGCGCCAGGTCCTGGGGCAGCAGGATGATCTGCGACACGTTGGATTGCGGGAAGACCTGGTCCAGCGGCAGGTAGAACCGCGGCACGCCCGAGCCGATCCAGGTGCTGACCGAGTTCACGCCAGGCTCCTCGATGAGGCGCTTTTCCATGCGCTTGAGCACGGCTTCGTTCGCGGAGAACGAGGTGCCTTCCGGGAACCACGCGTCAATCAGGATTTCCGGGCGGCTGGAGTCGGGGAAGAATTGCTGCTGGACGCGCCCCATGCCCACGATGCCCAGCGCGAAGAGCAGCAGCGTGACGCCGATGGTGATCCAGCGGTGCTCCACGCATGCATCCACGGCGCGGCGGAAGGTGTTGTAGAAGGCGCTGTCGAACACCTCGTGCGGCCCTTGCGCAGCCCCCGGGGCGGTTCCGGCCGGATGGTCTTCCGCCTTCGGGTGTTCGGGCACCTTGAGCAGCAGCGTGCCCAGGTACGGCACGAAGTACACCGAGACGAACCACGACAGCACGAGCGCGATGACGGTGACCGCGAAGATCGCGAAGGTGTATTCGCCGGTGACCGACTTGGCGATGCCGATGGGCAGGAAGCCCGCCGCAGTGATCAGGGTGCCGGTGAGCATCGGCATGGCCGTGATCTCGTAGGCGAAAGTGGCAGCGCGGACCTTGTCGTAGCCTTCTTCCATCTTCCGCACCATCATCTCGACGGCAATGATGGCATCGTCCACCAGCAGCCCGAGCGCGATGATGAGCGAGCCGAGGGAGATCTTGTGCAACCCGATCTTCCAGTACCACATGGCCAGGAAGGTCACGGCTAGCACCAGCGGGATCGTGATGCCCACCACCAGGCCGGGGCGGATGTCCAGCGTCCAGCGGCGCCACAGCGGCTGGCGGCCGGGACGCGTGTGCAGGCCGAGGCTCAGGAAACTCACGGCAAGCACGATCACGACGGCCTCGATGAGCACCTTCACGAACTCGTTCACGGACGACGACACCGCGCGGGGCTGGTCCTGCACGTTCACGAGGCGCACGCCTGCCGGCAGGGTCTGCTCGATGCGGCGCGCGGCGGCGTGCAGTGCTTCGCCGAGGCGGATGATGTCGCCGCCCTTGGCCATCGACACGCCCAGCGCGACGACATCCCGGCCCTGGTGGTGCACCTTGATGGAGGGCGGATCGATGTAGCCGCGGCGGACCTCGGCGATGTCGCCCAGCCGCAGCTGTGCGCCCGAGGCGCCCCGGATCGGCATCGCGCGCAGTTCCTCGACGGCTCCGAACTGTCCGGCCACTCGGACCTGTACCTGGTCCTGCGGGGTCTGGACGGTGCCCGCGCTCTCGACGGCGTTCTGCTGGCCGAGCTGGTTCAGGACCTGGTTCATGTCCAGGCCGAGCTGGGCGAGCCGCTTCTGCGAGATCTCGATGTAGATCTTCTCGTCCTGGATGCCGAACTGCTCGACCTTGGCGACGTCCTTGACGCGCAGCAGCTGCTGGCGGATGTCGTCGGCGAAAGTCTTGAGTTCCGCCGGGCTGAACCCTTCCGCCTCGATCGCGTAGATCACGCCATAGACGTCGCCGAACTCATCGTTGAAGAACGGCCCCTGCACGCCTTGCGGCAGGGTGGCGCGCATGTCGCCGATCTTCTTGCGCACGGTGTACCAGACGCCGGCCACCTCGCCGGGCGGGGACGAGTCCTTGATCTCGAAGATGATCTGCGACTCCCCCGGCTTGGAGTAGCTGCGCATGCGATCCGCATAGGGCACCTCCTGCAGGGTGCGCTCGAGCTTGTCGGTGACCTGCTCCGCCACCTGCTGCGCCGTGGCGCCGGGCCAGTAGGTGCGCACCACCATGGCGCGGAACGTGAAGGGCGGATCCTCGTCCTGGCCGAGCTGGAAGTAGGCGGCGATGCCCAGCACCATGAGCACCACCATGAGATAGCGCGTGAGCGCGGGATGGTCCAGGGCCCATTTGGACAGGTTGAAGCCCCCGGATGGCTGCGGTTGCGGTGTCGCTTGTTCCATGGGGTGTTCTCAGCGGGGGGATTCGGCCGCGGAGGCGGGCAGGGCGGCAGGCGCGGGAGTGTCGGCGGAGGGAACGCGGGGGCGGTAGATCTGTACCTTCTGGCCCGGCGAGAGAACGTGCACGCCCGTGGCGACGACCTGCATGCCCGGCGTGAGCCCGGCACCGACCACCACTTCGTTGCCGTCGGCCCGCGCGACCTGGATCACCTGCGAGCGCACGGTGCCGCTCGACGGTTCATAGACCCAGACGGCGGTTTGCGCGCCCTCCTGCCGCAGCGCGCTGGTCGGCAGCTTGATGGCTTGCGCGCCATCCTGGTTAGGCAGGTCCGGCGTGACGTAGGCCGTGGCACCCAGAGGCGGCGGGTTGTCCGACGCCAGGGCGACCTTGGCGAGGAAGGTGCGGGTGACGGGGTCTGCGCTGGCAGCGACCTCCCGGATGCGGCCCTGCACGGAAGGACCGCCCGACCACAGCCGCACGGACACGGACTGGCCTGGCCGCACACCGGCGAACCGGTCCTCCGGAACGGAGAACACGACGTCCCGGGGCCCGTCCTGCGCGATGCGGACGACGGGCGTGCCCGCCGCCACGACCTGGCCCGGCTCGGCTTCGATGCCTGTGACCACGCCGGCCGCGTCGGCCAGCAGGCGCGTGTAGCCCGCCTGGTTGCCCTGGGAGGCCGACTGTGCCCGCGCCTGCTCCAGCGATGCTTCGGCGGCCTTCAGCGTGGCTGCGCGGCGGTCCAGTTCCGCCCCACTGATGAAGTTCTGGGATTTCAGTGCGGAAAAGCGCTGGTAGTCGGCGGCTGCCAGATCCCGCTGGGTCTGCGCCGACGCCACCTGTGCGCGCGCAGCTTCCAAGGACAGCTGGTAGTCGCGCGGGTCGAGTTGCGCCAGCAATTGCCCCGCCTGCACCCGCTGGCCGAGCTCTGCCTGGCGCTGCACGATCTTGCCTGCCACGCGGAAGCCCAGGCGCGATTCCACCCGTGCCCGTACTTCTCCGGCGTATTCGAGCCGGGTCTGCAGCGGGGCCGTGCCCACGGTCAGCAGCTTGACGGAGCGCTCCGGTTCAGGGGCGGGCGCAGGCTTGGAGCAGCCCAAGAGCGCAAAGGTGGCGGCCATAACCGCCAGCGCAGCCCGCTTCCGGCCTGCATGAAGCTGCTTCCACGAAAAAGCCCCACGGAGGGGCTGGGCTGGAGGGGGCAGGCGGTGCATGCGGGGCGGCGCGAGAGGCGGCATGGCGATCCCAAAGTTTGTTAATGACTGACTGGTTAGTAATCTAGGTGAAAGCCTCGCCGGCTGTCAAGCGACAATCGTGGGGTGTCCAAGCCCCCATCCCCGACGATGCAACCCGAGTTCCGCGACCTTCCTTCGGGACGCCAGGATCCGCCCCCGCTTTCCATGCCGGCCGGCCTGGATGGTGCTCCCGGATCCCCTGGGCTGCCTGCCGCCCTGCATGCCCGGCCGGTGACGCATTACGAGAATTTTCCTGTGGCCTCGTGGCTCTGCCCTCCCTCTCTGCGGGAGCCCATTGCCGCCATCTATGCGTTCGCCCGCACGGCGGACGACCTGGCCGACGAAGGCGATGCCACCGCGGCCGAGCGCCTGGAAGCGCTGGACGGGTACGCCAAAGAGTTGCACCGCGTTGCCGCAGGTGAACCGCCGCAGGCGCGATGGGCGGAGGTGTTCGGGCCCCTGCAGGGTGCCATCCGCACCCATTCCCTTCCCGTCGCGTTGCTGGAGGACCTGCTGAGTGCCTTCACGCAGGACGTTCTCCGGACGTCGGAGGGGTTGACCTACGCGGACCGGACCCTGTTGCTGGATTACTGCCGGCGGTCGGCCGATCCCGTGGGGCGCCTGCTCCTGCACCTCTACGGAATCACGGATCCGCTGGCACTGCGCCGCAGCGATGCGATCTGCACGGCCTTGCAGCTCGTCAATTTCTGGCAGGACCTGAGCGTGGACCTTCCGCGAGGGCGGCATTACGTCACGGATGCCGACCTGGCCCGCTTCGGTATCGACCGCGCGCTGCTGCAGCGGCGGCCGCTCTCCCCGCAGGCCCGGGCCCTGGTGGCCGACTGTGCGCTCTGGGCACGGGAGCTCATGGTCGAAGGGGCCGGGCTCGTGCATCAGTTGCCCGGACGGGTGGGGTGGGAGCTGCGCCTGGTCGTCCAGGGAGGGCTGCGCATCCTCGACAAGGTGGAGGCCATGCGCGGTGACAGCCTGTGGAGACGTCCTGTCCTGGGGGCTGGAGACTGGCTGCGCATGGCGGTGCGCGCCGTGGCGATGTAGGTGTGGGGCGGGCCAGGCATGCACCGGGCCTGCTCCTGCGGGATCATCGGGCCGGAGCTGCCGCGGTATAGAGGCCCGTCGCCATGCGCGGCGGGTGGACGACCATGCTGGCATACCCACGGTAGGTGCCGGTCTTCGATTCGTCGGTCACCCAGACGAGCAGGTCCTGCTTGCCGGCCTTGCCATCGTCGATGAGGCCCACGACCTCCAGGCGGAAGAACTGGTCAGGGGTATCCACCTGGACGGCGTTGCCATCGAAGCGGGGCACACCGGGCAGCAACGCCTTCAGCGAGTGCTTGCCAGCTTCGGCCCGATTGCGCAAGGACGACGGGAAGGAGCGCAGATCCAGTCTCTGGTAGAGCGCTTTGGCCTGCCGTGCAGTTGCCGAAGCCTCTGCCGCCACGAATGGCCTTCCGCCTACCTGCCGGATGCTGTCGCAGAGCAGGTATTCGCTCCGGATCTGGAAATTGCGGGTGGTCTCGACGGGCTGGGCCTTGCCCAGAAGTTCCGAGTAGTCAAGGCAGTTCTTCGCCGAGGCGCCGTTGTCGAATGCGAGCGGCGTGCGCGCCGCCGTGAGCGGCGCCTTGGGGTTCTGCAGTGCCGCCATCAGTTCCGCATTGGCGATATGCGCGGCACCGTCCGCGGCATGCGCGGCCACGGAGCCCAGGGCGGCGGCCACCACGCCAATCCACCGCCTCACTGGATTTTCTCCGGAGGGGCAGGGCACTTTATCCGAGGCGCCCTCCCGGGAGAACCAAAAATGTGCAATCGATTTCTTGTTTTGCGGATGCTTTTGTACATGCCGATTTGATCGTATTTGCGTATTTTTTGAATTCCCACGATGCCGATGCCCAGCCGGTTTACCTTTGGTGACTGCCGGACGCTGCTCAAAATCCAGGCGCGATGGAATCGATGTTCCATTTTGCGCATCGACCCATGCAAAAGACGAGATTGACTCTCCAGCCACATTTGGGCAATAAAAAAGCCGGAGCCTCATGAGGCATCCGGCTTGCGCTGGGGCGCAGGAAATTACATTTCCTTGTTGCCCTTGATGTCGTAGCCAGCCTGGCTTTCGGCGCCCTTGCCGCCCTGGTTCGTCTGTTCCCAGTATTGGGTCTTGATTTTGGCTGCCTGGAAGGCGTAATTCACCAGCACGGCGTCGCTGCCATCGGTGCCGCTCACCGTCACGCTCGTGACGAGGACGTCGGTGAGGGTGATCTTGCCGAACTCGATCTGCGTGCCGCCCGCCTTGCACATCGAGATCTCCACCTGACCCAGGTGCTTGCCGGTCGCGCAGTGCTTGAGGACGGCCGGATAAGCCTTGTCGATCTTTGCCACCACGTTCAGGTCGTGGAAGGTGACCTTGCCGGCGCCGGCGCCGCTGCCCGTGGCCATCGAGTTGGGCTGCGTCGCGCCCCAGGTGAAGGAACGGATGTCGGTCCAGCTCTTGTGGTTGGCGTCTTGAGATTCGCCGCTGGCACCTTCAACCTTCATGAACATATCGACGGACATGGAATGCTTCCTTTTTGGTGGACTGCGCAGATGCGCTTTTGAGAGATAGAAATGGAACCGGTCCGCTCTTGCTGTGCGGGGCCTGCTCCTCACGAACGGGGCCTTTCGCCAGGAGATGCCCTGACCATAATCGCCTTCAGACGTCCCCCCTCCCAGGGGCTGCGCGAAAGCACTCAGGCAGGCTTCTCCGGATGCCTAGTTGCGCCGCCGATCATAGGGAGGGGCAATGCATTTGGAAATACTCCAATTTTCAACATTGTTCAGCCGCGAGAAACAAAGGAAACAATTTGTCTTTTTTCTCGACGGGATGTGGGATGACAGGGCTGTGTCACATGTTCCCGTTACACTTGCCGGTCCCCGTTGAGCCGCTTGCGCAGCAGGCCGGCGGGAGCCAGCGGGACGGCGGTCGGCGAACCGCTTTTCCGCCATCTCCATACAGATTAGAAACACAGCCGCCTGGGAGTGATGCCTTGACTTTGGTGCTCGACGTGCAGGAGACGGGATTTCGCGGCAGGGCAGTGCCCGGCGGCGGGCGACGCTCGCGCCGTCGGCAGCGGTGCTTGGAAGCGTGAACTCATGGACAAGGAATTCAGTGGCTCGGCGAACTGCCTAGGTCCCGGTGTGCAGGTCGGTGAATACCGGCTGAACGATGTCGTGGGAGAAGGCGGGTTCGGCATCGTTTACAAGGCGCGCGACCTGAGCCTTGACCGCATCGTGGCGATCAAGGAGTACATGCCTGCCACCCTGGCGGGCCGCAAGGACGGCAACGAGGTGCATGTGCGGTCGCAGCACCGCGGCGCGTTCGATGCGGGCCTGCGCAGCTTCATCAACGAAGCGAGGCTCCTCGCCAAGTTCTCCCATCCGGCGCTGGTGCACGTTTACCGGTTCTTCGAAGCCAACGGCACGGCCTACATGGTCATGCAGTACTACGAGGGGCAGACCTTCCGCTCCTTCCTGACGCAGCAGCACACGGTGGACGAGGCATGGCTGTCGGCGGTGCTGGTTCCCATTCTCGACGTGCTGGAGATGCTCCACGCGGCGGACTGCTATCACCGCGACATCGCCCCGGACAACATCTTCCTGCAGGAGTCCGGCATGCCGGTGCTGCTGGATTTCGGCGCTGCGCGCCGCATCATCGGCGACATGACCCAGGCGCTGACCATGGTGCTCAAGCCCGGCTTCGCTCCCATCGAGCAGTACGTGGACGATGGTGCGATGCCGCAGGGGGCCTGGACGGACATCTACCAACTGGGCGCGGTGCTCTACCAGGCGATCACCGGCCGTCCGCCCGCGACCTCGGTCGCCCGGATGATCAACGACCCGCTGGCCCGGCTCACGCCGGAGAACTGCCCGGGGTTCAGTGCGCGGTTCCTGCACGGTGTGCAGAACGCGCTCGCCGTCAAGCCGCAGGAGCGGCCGCAGAGCATTGCCGAATTGCGGCAGTTGCTGGGCCTCAAGACGGTGACTATTTCCTGGCCGCACGCGTCCGCCGCGGCTGCCGGCGCGGAAGTGGCGGTTCGCGCCTCGGAGCCGTTGCCCGAAGCGTCCGCTGCCGCCCCGACGCTGCGCCCCGTGGAGGCCGTGGCCTCCATCATTCCCTCGCACCTCGCTGCTGCCGGCGCCCAGGCGGGCAATGCTGAGCACCACATGGCCGAGGAGCCGGCCTACCTGCAGACCACCCAGCCGATGCCTTTGCGGCATACCCGTCCCGCAGGGCTGGAGCCGCCGCCCGCCGCTGCCGTGCCGGTGGCGCATCCGGAGGCTGGCAACCGGGTCGAACGGACTTCCCCCCGTGCGGCGGCCGGCGCCGCCGCCGCTGCGCCTACCGTGGCGGCATCCATTCCCGCACCTTCGAAGCGCCAGCGGCCGGCTTGGCTCGTTCCGCTGCTGGCGTTTCTTGCATTGCTGCTGGTCGGCGGAGTGTGGTGGACGGTGCAGGCCTCCAGCGAGGCGGCCGCGCGCGAGAGGATGGCGGTGCAGGAGGCCAGCCAGTGGGAGCTGGCATCCCGCATCAATACCGTGGAATCCGTGCAGGCCTATCTGAGCGCGTTCCCGAACGGCGCCCACCGGATGCAGGCCGAGGAGGCGCTCACTCAGCTGACGGCGCGTTCGCTGCAGGCCACGGCTGTTCCTGCCGCGGAGCAGGCGCCGGCTTCTGCGCCGATTGTGGCGGCGTCCACCGTGCCGCCCCCGGTGGAACCCGCGGCGCGGGCCAGCGCCCCGGTCGTGGCGGCCCTTCCTCCGGCGTCGGCGGTGCATGCGGGCCCGGCGCCTGCAGCTTCGGTGCCTGCGGCGGAAGACCCCGCGCGGTCCCAGCGGACCTCCGGCCGTGAGGCGGAAAACACCGGCAGGGTGATCCTGCGCGTCATGCCGTGGGGCAATGTCACCGTGGACCGGATTCCCGCCGGCACTACGCCGCCGCTGACCCAGTTGACCCTGTCGGAGGGCTTCCACCGCATCGAGATATCGAACCCTGCATCCCAAACCGTGACCCGGATGGTGCAGGTGCGGCGGGGCGAATCCGTGGTGCTCACGCACAAATTCGAATGATGTCGTCCCGCTGGCAGGTCGTCCTGCCGGCGGGGCGGGGAAATACGAGAAGGGTGTCCGGCGGCCGGCAGGCGCCGGGGCATCTGCCATTTTGACGAGGAAAGCATGGCATCTAAGACGAAGCTCATTGGTGGAATGTGTCTGGTGGGCATCTTGCTGAGCGGCTGCCAGACGCCCCCCGCGGGCCAGGCGGGCGCGGGTGGCAACCCCGCACAGACGGAAGGCGCCGCTGCGGGCACGGACGCCAAGGAGGCCGCGAAGCCGAAGGACCCCGCCGCCTTGAAGGAAGAGGCGCTCGCCCAGGCCCTCGACATCTATGCCGATGGCCGCTATGACGAGGCGATCGCCGCCCTCACGCCACTGAGCACCGCCCCCGAACTGTCCTCCGCATCCCAGGTCAAGGCCTACAAGTTCATTGCGTTCAGCCACTGCGCCCTGGGGCGTCTGCGCCAGTGCCGGCAGAATTTCGAAACCGCACTGCAGCAGGATCCCAACTTCCAGCTGAGCGATGTCGAGAAAGGCCATCCGGTCTGGGGCAAGGAGTTCAACACCGCGCGTGCGGCAGTCGCTGCGCGTGCGAAGCGCGCCGTCCCGGCCAAGAAGACACCTTGACCCCGACGGGCCGTACCGGACATGGATAAAGTCGAACTCAGGGTCATCCGCCATGCGGACGAAGCGGTGGACCGCCTATGGACGGCGGTATTCGGCGTGGCGGGAGGAACGATTGGCCGCGGGGGGCAGAACAAGCTCGTGCTGTCCGACGGCGATGCCGGCGTCGCCCGCGTGCATGCAATGGTGCGCATCGAGTCGGAGGCCGCCTTCATCGCCAATCTCTGCGAGCGCCGCTCGATTTTCGTGGCGGGTGCCGAAGTGCGCTCGGGCGAAGAGGTGCGCCTGTCCGTGGGGGACGAGGTTCGCATCGGCCCCTATGTCCTGCATTCCGTCGTGCCGGGCTCGCCCTTCGTTCCCGTGGCGGCTGCTCCTGCTCCTGCTGCAGTCCCCGCTCCCGCACCTGTATCTGCACCCTCTCCGGTAGCGATTCCGTCGCCTCCGGTTGCCGCCGCCAGCGAGCCCGTGTCCGTGGCTGCTCCGGTGGCGAACGTGCCACAGGGCGAAGGGCTTCCTGTCGCGCCGTCGCAGCCTGTGGCGATGCCCGTGACCGGCATGGGCGACGGCCTGGCGGCGGTTGCGTCCTCCGCCGAGGACGACGACAACCCATTTGCGATGCTCGGTCGCGTGGAGGGGCCGGCCATCGCAGCCGTGGCCCCGTCCCAGGCGCCGGTCGCCTCGCCCACGGCTTCGTCCGTACCTGCACCTGCATCGGCCCCTGCGTTCAGCTCCGTTCCCACCGCCACACCCGCGCCGCCAGCCGGGTCCGCGCCTGTTCCAGTCCCGGACGAGGCCCATGGCTTCGCCACGTCTCCCGCCCCGGTGCCTGCCGGTCCTGGTGGGCAGGGCAATGCCTGGCCACCGGCGGTGCCGCAGGACAGGCCCGCCGCGGCACCCCGGGCCCTGGTCATTCCGGAAGACTTCGATCTTTTCGCGGCGGACCCCCGCAAGAGCGAAGAAAAGAAGGACGCCTGGGGGAGCGGCTTGCAGGCGAAGAGCCTGAGCGAGATCGCCAACATGCGGCACGACGAGCTCCTGCAGTCGCTGCCGGCCAGCGGCGCGAAATTCGCGCACGACATGGACAATCCGGCCCATGCCGGCCTGCCCAAGGCACTGGACCCGCGCGACGAACTCGATCCGCTGCGTCTCTTCACGGGCGACTCGGATGCAACGCCGGCACTCGTGCCCGAACGGTCGGCGATGGCGCTCGGTTCGGGGTCCGACCTGTCGCAGTCTTTCAGCCTTCCCCGGGGCGTGCAGGCACCGGTGGGCCAGGGGCTGCCCGGCGCAGCACCGGCGCCGGGAGGCCCCGTGCCGATCGCCCAGGGGGCGGGTACCGGCCCGGGCATGGCTTCCGCCGCGCCGTCGGCCCCTCCGCTGGATGGGTTGCAGCGCGTGGAGGGCCTTGACCTGGGGGCCTTCGGCTCCGGGGCCACTTCGGCCGATCCACTGGGCTGGCCGCCGGTGGAAAGCGGGCCCGTAGCCGCACCCGCGCCCGCGCCCGTGGCTGCCGATGCGCTGCTGCAGGCCATGCCTTCGGGGCTGGCTGCCGGCGATGCGAGGGCGGTAGCCATCGAGGAGGTGCCGCTGGCGCATGTTCCTGCCGCGGCAGGTGCCGTGCCGGCTCCCGTCCCTGCGCCTGCTCCGACCATGGCGCCCGCTCCAATCCAGGCAACTGCTCCTGCCCCCGCCGCGCCCCATGGCCCGGCAAGGGAGGAGGGCTCCGCGAAGTCGCCCCTGGTTCCGGTGCTGCCGGAACTGGAAGCCGCTTCGCCTGCGGAGCTGCAGTCGCTGATCGCCGCCTTCCTGGATGGCGCGGGAGTGCTGCAGAAGAAGGTCGAGCCGCAGAAGCTCAGCCCCGAGTTCATGCGGTCCTTCGGGGAGGCCTTCCGCGTGGCCGTGCAGGGCACCATCGACCTGCTGGCAGCCCGCTCCGAGATCAAGCGCGAATTCCGTGCGGGCGTGACGGTGATTTCCTCCGGCGCGAACAATCCGCTGAAGTTCCTTCCGACGCCCGAGGGCGTGGTCATGCAGATGATCGGGCAGAACTTCCCGGGATTCATGAAGCCCATTCCCGCCATGCAGGAGGCCTACGACGACCTGCGTGTCCACCAGGTGGCCCTGATGGCCGGGCTGCGTGCGGCCTATGCCGAGGCGCTGGAGCGCTTCGATCCTGCGGCCCTGGAGCAGCGCACCGACGTGACCGGAGGGGTGTTCGGCAAGCTGTCGGCCACGAGCCGCAAGGCGGCGCTGTGGGACGAGTACAAGCGCAATTTCGCCGAGATCCGGCGCGGCGCCGAGGACGACCTGGCGGCCTTCTCCGGCCAGGCCTTCCTGGAGGCCTATGAAAACGCCGAGGCGGCAGCGAAGGCCAGGACGTGATCTTCCATATCGCAGGCGAGGAGTTCCGGTTCCGGGTGATGGCGGCTTCGCTGTCGGAAAAGGGCGGCCGGGATGTGAACGAGGATTTCCTGGGCCTGGTGGACATGGGCCACCGCGGCCTGTGCTGCGTGCTGGCCGACGGTGCGGGCGGGCACGGGCACGGCGGGCTGGCGGCACGAATCACCGTGAATGCGGTGCTCGAAGGGTTCGGGCACAACCCGCTGTTCGCGCCCGCGGGCCTGGCCTCGCTCATTTCGCTGGCGGAGCATGCGGTGGCCGGCGCACAGCCGCTCTCGGTCTCGCGCAAGCACATGAGCGCCACGGTGGTGCTGCTGTGCATCGACCGCAAGACCGGGCGCGCGCTCTGGGCACACTGGGGGGACTCCAGGCTGTACTGGTTCCGGGACCAGAAGGTGCGGCAGATCACGGAGGACCACAGCGTGGTGCAGCAGCTGCTGCACGCGGGCGTGTACCGCAACCAGGACCCGCGCCGCCTGCCGAACCGCAGCGTGCTGGCGGGCGCCATCGGCGCGGAGTCGCAGATCCCGCCCACGGTGCTCCCGCGGCCGATCGAGCTGGCGGCCGGCGATGCGTTCCTGCTGTGTTCGGACGGGCTCTGGGAGGGCCTGCACGAGGAGCAGATGGAGAGCGCCCTGCGCCACAGCCAGTCGCCGCAGGAGTGGCTGGAGCAGATGGAGGCGGCCGTGCGGGCCCAGGCCAAGTCCTACCAGGACAATTTCAGCGCCCTCGCGGTCTGGGTGGCGGACAGCGAGGATGGCGCCTGACAGGGCGGATGTGGCGTTTTCACCGGAACCTAAGGAGTCGGATATGCATCGGGAAACGATGGCACGGAAGGGATTCATCAGGGCGGGGCTCGCGGCTGCGGTGGCGGCATGGCTGCTGGGCGGCTGCGGCATGATCAGCAACCTGAACCGCCCCCAGGAGGCGCCCACGGCGGTGCCGCCGGCCGTCTTCGAGATCGTCGCGGACCCTGGCGTCAACCCCGATATCCACGGCACGCCCAAGCCCATCCTGCTGAGGATCTACGAACTGCGCGCGGCGGCGGCCTTCGACCGGGCCAGCTACCTGGACCTGCAGGACAAGGACGAGGCCCAGCTGGGGGCCGATTTCGTGCGGCGCGAGGAAATCCTGCTGCAGCCGGGCGAGCGGCGCACGATCGAGCGCAAGGGCAGTGCGGATGTCCGTACCTTCGCGGTGTTCGCAGGCTACCGCGACCTGGAGCGCAGCACCTGGCGCGCGACCGCGGGCGCTCCCAATTCCGTGGAGATGCGCCGCCGCTGGTGGGGCCTGGGCGAGACCGAGCGGCTCAAGCCCGTGCAGTACAGCATCACGGTGGGCAAGGACGCGGTGAAGATCCAGACCGCCCCTGCTCCCGCCCCCGCTCGTTGAGTCCAGGCATCGACGAACGACAACACAAAGAAAGCCCGTAATCCACCATGGTTTGGCAGCGCAAGGTCGTCTGGGCCGAAGGGATGTTCCTTCGCCCGCAGCATTTCCAGCAACAGGACCGCTACACCGATTTCCTCGTGCAGTCCCGCACATTGCCGGCGCAGTTCTTCTTCTGGGGGTTTTCCAAGCTGGCGCTCGACACGGAGCTCCTGGGACTGGGCAAGCTGGGCCTGCTGTCCGCAGAGGGCGTGCTTCCGGACGGCACGCCGTTCAGCTTTCCGCACCATGACCAGGCTCCCGCTGCGCTGGCGATCGGCAAGGATGTCAAGGACACGGTCATCCACCTGGCCCTGCCGATGCGGCGCCGGGCGGGCGCGGAAGTGACGCTGGGCGCGCCCGGCGGCGCGTCGGTGCGCTATGCGGCCGAGGTGGCGGAGGTCCAGGATGCCAACGACATGGGCGCGCAGGCGGCCGAGGTGCAGATCGGGAACATCCAGCTGTCGCTGCGTGCCGCGCAGGATGTCACCGACGGGTGGGTGAGCCTGCCCGTGGCCCAGGTGGTGGAGCGCCGGGCGGATGGATCCCTGCTGCTGGATCCGTCCTTCATTCCCACCGTGGTCAACAACTCCGAGATGTCAGGCCTGGCCACGTTCTGCCGCGAGCTTTTCGGCCTGCTTCGGCAGCGGGGCGCGGCGCTGGAGGAGCGGCTGAGCCAGCCCGGCCGGGGCGGCGTGGGCGAGGTCGGCGATTTCCTGATGCTCCAGTTCCTGAACCGCTGGGAGCCGGCGGTGGAGCACTGGGTCCGCGTGCGGGCCATTCATCCCGAGCGGCTGTTCGACGATCTGCTGAAGATGGCCGGCGAACTGGCGACCTTCACCCGCGAACAGCGCCGGCCCGCGGCGATGCCGACCTATGACCACGACGATCTGCGCAGCTGTTTCCTGCCGCTGATGCTCGAGTTGCGCCGGGGGTTGTCCTCGGTGCTGGAGCAGAACGCGATCCAGATCGAGCTGCAGGAACGCCAGTACGGCGTGCACGTGGCGCTCATCCCCAGCACGGAACTGCTCACCAGCTGCGACTTCGTGCTGGCGGTGCACGCACAGACCGCCGTGGAGTTCCTGCGGGCGCACTTCCCCACGCAGATCAAGATGGGACCGGTGGAACGCATCCGCGACCTCGTGAACCTGCACCTGCCCGGCGTGCCGCTGCGTTCGCTGCCCGTCGCGCCGCGGGAGATTCCCTATCACGCGGGCTACTCCTACTTCGAGCTGGACACCGGGCACGACCTGTGGCGCCAGCTGCAGAACTCGGGCGGCCTGGCGCTGCACGTCTCGGGCGGCTTTCCTGAGCTGCAGCTCGAAATGTGGGCCATACGGCGCTGAAAGCGGACATGTCCATGCAGAACTCCGTCAACGTTTTCGCCTCCGGCCATCCGGGCCAGCCCGCCGGGGCCGTCCCCGCGTCCGCGCCGCCCGGCGGCACCGGTGCCGAGTCCGGCGCCAAGCCGTCGGGCCTGCCCGATGTCGTGAGCGGCGGCAATCCGCTCGTGGCCGCGGCCAATACCCTGCTGAACCTCATTCCGCAGATCCGCCGCATGGCGACCAATCCCGATCCCGCGGCATTCCAGCACTACCTGCTCGAATGCATCCGGCATTTCGAGAGCCGGGCGGGCGGCGCTGGCGTGCCGATGGAAACCATCATCGGCGCGCGCTACTGCATCTGCACCGCGATCGACGAGGCGGCGGCCCAGACCCCGTGGGGCGGCTCGGGCGTGTGGCCGCAGTACAGCCTGCTCGTGGCACTGCACAACGAGACCTGGGGCGGGGAGAAGTTCTTCCAGTTGCTGTCCAAGCTGGTGCAGACGCCCCACCAGCACATCGACCTCATCGAGCTCATGTACTTCTGCCTGACGCTCGGTTTCGAGGGGCGCTATCACGTCATCGACAACGGGCGCAGCCAGCTGGAGAGCCTGAAGGCCCGGCTGCTGCAGGTGATCGAGAGCACCCGCGGGGACCGCAGCGGCGCACTGTCCCTGCACTGGCGCGGCGTGCAGCGCGCGGCGGTGCCGCCCTGGAGCCTGGTGCCGTTCTGGGTGGCGGCCGCGCTGACCCTGCTCATCGCCTTCCTGATCTTCCTCTGGTTCAACTACCGGCTGGCATCGCGCTCGGACGAGCTGTTCGCCGCGATCAATGCGATCCGCTTGCCGAAGATGCCTTCCGTGGTGGCCGTGGCGCCGCCGAAGCCCCGCCTGCGCCAGTTCCTGGAGCCCGAGATCCGCGAAGGCCTGGTCGAGGTGAACGACCAGGCGGACCGCAGCACCGTAACCCTGCGCGGGGACGGCCTGTTCGAGCCGGCCTCCACCGAGGTCAAGCCGCGCTATGTCGCGGTGATCCAGCGTGTCGCGTCCGCGCTCAATGAAGTGTCCGGCAAGGTGGTGGTGAACGGGTACTCCGACAACCAGCCGATCCGCACGGCACGCTTCCCTTCGAACTGGCACCTGTCGCAGGAGCGCGCCCAGGCCGTCGCGGCGATGCTGCAGAGGACCATCACCGACGGCTCCCGGGTGAAGGCCGAAGGCCGTGCCGAGAGCGACCCGATCGCCCCCAACAGCACGCCGGAGGGCCGGGCGCTGAACCGGCGGGTGGAGATCGTGCTGCTGGTTCCGCCCCAGGCCCGCGATGCCGAGCTGCAGCTGACCCCCGGCCCGGCTGCCGCCGGCACGCCCGCTCCCGGCACACCGAAGAACTAAAACATGCTGCGCAAGATCTTTTCTTTCTTCTTCAACCGGATCACGCTGGTGCTGTGCGGCCTGGTGCTGCTCAGCCTGCTAGTCTGGTTCGTCGGTCCGCTGGTCTATATCAAGCCCTATCAGCCCCTCGAAAGCGAGGCGGTGCGCGGCTGGATCATCGCCGCGCTGTTCGGCATCTGGTTCCTGCGCCTGTTCATCCGTTGGTGGCGTGCCAAGGAGATGAACGCACGCCTGCTGGGCCAGCTGGCCCGCATCGGGGCGTCGGATGCCTCCACTCCCGAGGCCGGCCCCGGCAAGGAAGAGGTGGCCGAACTCGAGAAGCGCTTCAAGGAGGCGGTCGATGTCCTGGGCAAGACGCGTTTCGGACAAGCGGAGCAGGGGTGGTTCGGGCGCCTGTCGCGGCGCTATGTCTACCAGTTGCCCTGGTACCTCATCATCGGCTCGCCGGGCTCGGGCAAGACCACGGCACTGGTCAACTCGGGCCTCGACTTTCCGCTGGCCGCCCAGTTCGGCAAGGCGTCGATCCGTGGCGTCGGCGGCACGCGCAACTGCGACTGGTGGTTCACCGACCAGGCCGTCCTGCTGGACACCGCCGGCCGCTACACCACGCAGGAAAGCGACGCGGCACAGGACAGTGCCGCATGGTCGGGTTTCCTGAACCTGCTGCGGCGCTTCCGCGGACGCCAGCCCATCAACGGCGTGCTGGTGACGCTCAGCGTGCAGGAGCTGCTGAGCGGCGGCGATGCGGAGCGCGAGCGCCTGGCCCGGTTGATCGGCCTGCGCCTGGCGGAGCTGTGCGAGGGCCTGTCCATCAAGTTCCCGGTGTACGTGCTGGTCACCAAGACCGACCTGCTGGCGGGCTTCAATGAGTTCTTCGGGAACATGACCCGCGAGGAGCGGGCCCAGGTCTGGGGCTTCACCAATCCCTACGTGGAAGGGCAGGCGCAGGAAGATCCGGGAGTGCAGTTCCGCAAGGAATTCGACGGCCTGGCCGACCAGATCAACCGGCTGCTGCCGCAGCGGCTGCTGGCCGAGCCCGACCTGGCGCGGCGCGGCCAGATTTACGGCCTGCCGCAGCAGTTCGTCGGGCTGCGGGACGTGGTCCAGCAGACGCTCTCGACGATCTTCGCCTCTTCGCGGTTCAAGGAGAAGCCGCTGTTCCGCGGCGTCTATTTCACCAGCGGCACCCAGGAAGGCATGCCATTCGACCGGGTGCTGTCGGCCCTGTCGCGGCGCTTTTCGGTGTCGCCTCCGGCCAACCTGGCCGGGGAAGGGCGCGCGGGCAAGAGCTACTTCATCGAGACCCTGCTCAAGGGGGTCATCTTCAACGAGGCCGGGCTGACGGGGCGCAATGCCAAGAAGGAACGACAGCTCCGGCTACTGCAGGCCGCCGGCTTCTTCGCCCTCGCTGCAGGGCTGGCGGGCGCCACCATCGCCTGGACGATCAGCCACGGCAACAACCAGAAGTACCTGGACGAGGTGGCCGCGAAGGTGCCCACGCTCAAGCAGGCCGTGGAGGAGTCGCGCGACGCGGACCCGGAGAACATGGTGGCACTGCTGCCGTTGCTCAACCATGCCGAATCCCTGGCGACGAGCCAGCGCTACACCGGCGACTCGCCGCCGCTCAGCTGGCGCTACGGGCTGCTGCAGGTGCCCAAGGTGCAGACCGCGGCCGATGCGACCTACATGCGCCTGCTGGAGGATGCCTGGCTGCCCCGCCTGGCCCGGCACCTGCGCAATTCGCTGCAGCAGGCTTCGACGGCCAATCCCGAGGCCAGCTACGAAGCGCTCAAGGTCTACCTGATGCTCTACGATCCGGAGCGCTTCAACCCCCGCGTGGTCAAGGCCTGGATGCTCAACGAGTGGGAATCCACGCTGCCTCCGGCGCTGGTGCAGTCGGGCATGCTGGACCAGTTGGCCCACCACCTCGACCGGCTCATGGAAGACCGCGCCCTGGTGTCGCCGATCCCGATCGACCAGCCGCTGGTGGACGAGGTGCGCCAGCGGCTGGCGCAGCTGTCGCCCGCGCAGCGGGCGTACAGCCGGCTCAAGCAGCTGCTGACCACGGGCACCGCGCTACCGCCGGATTTCACGCTGGTGCGCGCGGCCGGCCCCGAGGCCCCGCAGGTCTTCACCCGGCGCAGCGGCAAGCCGCTCACGCAGGGGATCTCGGGTCTCTTCACCTATGACGGCTACTACGGTGTTTTCTCGCACGAACTGCCGAAGGTGACCGCGCTGCTGGCGCAGGAGGAGACCTGGGTCCTGGGCAAGGCGCAGGGGCAGCGCAGCGTGGCCAACGAGGTCATGACCGGCCAGCTCGCGCTGGAGGTCAAGCGCCTCTACCTCATGGAATATGCCAAGGTCTGGGAGGACTTCCTCGCCGATGTGCGGCCTGTGCAGATGGCGTCGCTCGACCAGGCCGGCGAGCAGGCGCGGCTGTATTCGTCTGCCAATTCCAGCCTGGAGCAGTTCATCCGTGCCGTGGCCAAGGAAACCACGCTGGGGCAGAAGCCCGGTGCGGGGGGCAGCAGCACCAGCAGCTGGCTGGGCGAGAAGATCAACCGCATCAAGGAGGAGCAGGAGCAGCTCAGCCGCCTGACCGGCAAGCGGGTGAACGTCGGCGGGCTCGCGGCCACCAGCAGCAACCTGGAAGCCGACCTGGTGGATTTCCGTTTCCGCGAATACCGCCGCCTCGCCGCCTCCAATGGATCGGGCCCCGCGCCCATCACCGCCAGCCTGCAGGTGCTCAACGAAGCGGCTGCGGTCATTTCGTCCGCGCGCCAGCAGATCAGTGCCGGCGGCACCGTGCCCGCATCGCTGTCGCCGGCCCTGGAGCGCGTGCGCATGGAGGCCAAGCGCGTGCCGCCGCCGCTCAACACCATGTACGAGGACCTGGCATCGTCCACGTCGGCGCTGGTCGGCCGCGATGTGCGCGCGACCGTGGGCAGCAACCTCAATGCCACCATCGGTACGTTCTGCCGCCGCGCGATCGGCGGGCGCTATCCCTTCACCAAGGGATCGTCCAGCGACGTGACGAGCGATGACTTCGCCAGCCTGTTCTCGCCGGGCGGCATGATGGACGAGTTCTTCCGCAACACCCTGCAGCCGATGGTGGACATCTCCGCCACGCCCTGGCGCTTCCGCCAGGGCGTCGATGGAACGCCGGTCGGCGGGTCGGCCGCGCTGGCGTCGTTCCAGCGCGCCGCGACCATCCGCGACGTGTATTTCCGGGCGGGCGGCAAGGTCCCGTCCATCCGCATGGACATCAAGCCCCTGGAGATGGACGCCTCCATTTCCCAGATGGTGCTGGACATCGACGGCGAGGTGCTGCGCTACCAGCACGGCCCGCAGATCCCGAAGTCGATGACCTGGCCCGGTACCCGGGGCACGGGGCAGGTCCGCCTGCAGCTCACCGGGGGCGGAGCCGAGAACACCGGCCTGGTGACCGAGGGGCCCTGGGCCGTGCATCGTTTCTTCGACAAGGCCCAGATCCTGCCGGGCAGCACGCCCGAGCGCTTCGTCGCCGCGTTCGACATCGGCGGGCGCAAGCTGCGCTTCGAGGTCACCACGGGCAGTGTGCTCAACCCGTTCCGTCTCAAGGCCATGGAGGAATTCGCGTGTCCTGGCAATCTCTGATGCCGTGGTCCCGCGCGCAGCCGCGCGTGGCCTGGTTCGGGAAGCTGCCCGGCCAGGGGGACTTCGTGGGCCGGCGCATGCCGCGGGCCATGAGCGGTGCCTGGGACGAGTGGCTGAGCCATGGCCTGGGGCACCTCCGGTCCACCGCCCATGGCGACTGGGAGCGCACGTTCACGCAGTCGCCGCTGTGGTCGTTCGTGGCCAGCGGCAGCAAGGGTGCCGCGCCGTCGTGCGGCGTGCTCGCGCCCAGCATCGACCGCGTGGGGCGCTGTTATCCGCTCACGGTGATGGCGGTGGGCGAGAACGGCCGGCAGGCGCTGGCCGCCGATGGCGTGCTCGGGCAGTTCTTCTCGGAAGCCTGTGATGCGGTCATCGAGGCACGCCGGCTGGCCCTGCCGGCGGATGCGCTCGACACCCGCCTCTCCCGCCTGCCCTGGCCGTTCACCGCCGCTGCGGCGGACAGCAAGGGGCAGGGCGGCGACATGGCGGGCATCCTCTCCGACCTCGGCATGGGCGGGGCCGCCGGCCGTGGCGAGGCGATGTTCTCCCGCGGGCGCGACATCCTGCGCGCGGGGCAGGCCGCGAGCTTCTGGTGGTCCCATCCGCCCGGAGCCGGGGGCCGCAGCTGCGAGCACTGGGGCGACCCCAACGAAAGCCTGTTCCTGCGTCTTTTCGGCGGAGGCCCGAATGCATAGTGTCCCGCGCCATGGCGCGGGGCGCACTGGACCGACAAATCCATCATGATCGACATCGAAGAGCTTCTTGAACCCGCGGCAGACACGCCGCCCTGCGGCCAGGACCTGACCTACGACGCGGAGTTCCTGGCCCTGGAGACCGCGGCCACCGGCAAGCCGGAGCAGCAGTTCGGGGAAACGGTGATTCCCGCCGAGCCACCGGACTGGCGGGACGTGGAGCGGCGCGCCCGCGCGCTGCTCGTGCGCACGAAGGACGCGCGCGTCGCGGCCCTGCTGTGCCGGGCGCTGACCAACATCCAGGGCGTGCGCGGCATGTCCCAGGGCGTGCAGCTGATGGCCGGGATGTTCGCCCGGTACTGGGACGACCTGCACCCGCTGCCCGAGGACGGCGACTATTTCATGCGCATGAACGCCGTGTCCTCGCTGAACGAGATCACGGGCCTGTTGCGGGACCTGCGCCAGCAGGATTTCGTGCGGCTGCCCGGCGGCTCGATCAGCGTACGCGATGCGGAAGCGGTGGCGCGCGGCACCGCCGCCGAAGGCGGCGCGCGCATATCGCTGGATCAACTCCGGGTGGCGCTGGCGCAGGCGTGGCAGCAGGGCGACGAGTCCCTGCGCGCCTGGAGCACGGCCAGCGAAGCGCTGCGCAGCCTGCAGACGACGTTCCGCGACCGGCTGGAAAGCTCGCAGGTTCCGGACCTGGAGCAGTTCCAGTCGCTGCTGGTGGTCCTGAACGACCTGGTGCCGCATGCGCCCATCGGGGTGGCCGATGTCGCCACGGGTGCGCCGGAGGAGGGCGCTGCTCCTGGAGCCATCGCGGTCGCGGCGGGGGCAGGTGCGGCCGGTGCGGTTGGCGAGCCCGCCGGGGTGGCCGGCAGGCCGGCAGGGCTGCGGACCCGCGACGACGCGTTGGCGCAGCTGTTGCTGGTGGCCGAGTTCCTGGAGCGCACGGAGCCCACCAACCCCGCGCCGCTGCTGATCCGCCGGGCGGCGAAGCTGATGGGCCTGAGCTTCCTCGACATCCTGCGCGAATTGTCCCCTGACAGCGTGGGCCAGGTCGAGACGATCACGGGAGGGCAAAACCCGTCGTCCTGATTTGGAAAACGAAATGTAACAGCGGTATTTTGTTGCCGGCTGGATACTTGTTCAGCAGGCACGCTGCCGGAAGAGGCGGTGGAGGGCCCGCCGTGCGCCAGCACAGGCGGTGAAGCCGGCCGATCTCTGTTTTTAGCCTTACGAGAGAGAAGATTTCACTATGGTGACCTTAAGCAAGACCGGCAAGAGCGGTCAGAAGTTCATTGCCCGCAACCGGGCCCCGCGCGTGCAGATCGAGTACGACGTCGAGATCTACGGCTCCGAGAAGAAGGTGCAGATTCCCTTCGTCATGGGCGTGATGGCGGACCTCTCGGGCAAGCCGGTGGATCCCCTGCCGGAGATCGCGGACCGCAAGTTCCTCGACATCGACATCGACAACTTCGATGCCCGCATGAAGTCGATCAAGCCGCGTGCCTCGTTCAACGTGCCCAACACGCTGACGGGCGACGGCCGCCTGCACATCGACCTGACGTTCGAGAGCATGGACGACTTCTCTCCCGCCTCGATCGCGCGCAAGGTGGGCGCCCTCAACTCCCTGCTGGAAGCCCGCACCCAGTTGCACAACCTGCTGTCGTACATGGACGGCAAGCAGGGCGCGGAGGAACTGATCGGCAAGGTGCTGAAGGACCCGGCGCTGCTCAAGTCGCTGGCCGCGATGCCCAACCGGCCCGCCGGCGGCGTGACCGAGAAGACCGACGACGCTCAGTGAAAGGGACAGCCGCATGAACACGACGACTTCTCTGGACGCGGTGCAGGGCACCCAGACGCTCGAAGGCAGCGAATTCACATCGCTGCTGCAAAAGGAATTCAAGCCCAAGACCGACCAGGCGCGCGAGGCGGTCGAATCGGCCGTGCAGACGCTGGCGCAGCAGGCCCTGGCCGCTTCGTCCACGCTCTCCGACGACGCCTACCAGACCGTCCAGGCCATCATCGCCGAGATCGACCGCAAGCTCTCAGAGCAGATCAACCTGATCATCCACCACAGCGAGTTCCAGCAACTCGAGGGCGCGTGGCGCGGCCTGCACCACCTGGTCCACAACACCGAGGTGGACGAGCTGCTCAAGATCCGCGTGATGAACATCTCCAAGAAGGAGCTGCACCGTAACATGCGCCGCTTCAAGGGCGTGGGCTGGGACCAGAGCCCCATCTTCAAGAAGGTGTACGAAGAGGAATACGGCCAGTTCGGCGGCGAGCCTTTCGGCTGCCTGGTGGGTGACTACTATTTCGACCACAGCCCGCCGGACGTGGAACTGCTCGGCGAGATGGCGAAGGTGTCCGCCGCCGCCCACTGCCCGTTCATCGCCGGCGCGTCTCCCGCGATGATGCAGATGGACTCCTGGCAGGAGCTGGCCAACCCCCGCGACCTGACCAAGATCTTCACCAACACCGAGTACGCCGCGTGGCGCAGCCTGCGCGACTCCGACGATTCGAAGTACATCGGCCTCGCGATGCCGCGCTTCCTCGCGCGCCTGCCGTACGGTGCCAAGACGAACCCGGTGGACGAGTTCGACTTCGAGGAGGAAACGGCCGGCGGCGACCACAGCAAGTACGCATGGGCCAACTCCGCCTATGCCATGGCCGTGAACATCAACCGTTCGTTCAAGTACTACGGCTGGTGCACCTCGATCCGCGGGGTGGAGTCCGGTGGCGCGGTGGACAACCTGCCGGCGCACACCTTCCCGACGGACGATGGCGGCGTGGACATGAAGTGCCCGACCGAGATCGCCATCAGCGACCGGCGCGAGGCCGAACTGGCCAAGAACGGCTTCATGCCGCTGGTGCACCGCAAGAACTCCGACGTGGCGGCCTTCATCGGCGCGCAGTCGCTGCACAAGCCGGCCGAGTACTACGATCCGGACGCCACGGCCAACGCCAACCTGTCTGCACGCCTGCCCTACATGTTCGCGTGCTGCCGCTTCGCGCACTACCTCAAGTGCATCGTGCGCGACAAGATCGGCTCGTTCAAGGAGCGCTCCGACATGGAGCGCTGGCTCAACGATTGGATCATGAACTACGTGGACGGCGACCCGGCCAACTCCTCGCAGGAGACCAAGGCCCGCAAGCCGCTGGCCGCGGCCGAGGTGCAGGTGGCCGAAGTGGAAGGCAACCCGGGCTACTACACGTCCAAGTTCTTCCTGCGCCCGCACTACCAGCTCGAAGGCCTGACCGTGTCCCTGCGGCTGGTCTCGAAGCTGCCGTCGGTGAAGCAGGCGGGCAACTGACCCTTCGGGGCGTGCGGCAGCCTCCTGCCGCGCCCGCTTGGCGGCAGGGTGGCGTGGCAGGGCGCGCCCCTGCCGCCGGTTCCCCGCCAGCGGAGAACCCATAACTACTTTTGCGGACCACCGCATGCAATCCATGAATTTCGATTTCAAGCGCCCGCTGGACCGCCAGCTGGCCGAGCTCAAGGACGCGATCCGGGCCAAGCCGCAGGATGCGTCGCTGCGGGTGTTCTATTTCCAGGTCCTGGCGGTGTACGGCGAATGGCAGAAAGCGCTGGATCAACTGCAGATCTGCGCCCAGCTGGACCGCAAGGCGGAAGCCATGGCGCGTGCCTACCGCGAGGTCATCCTCTGCGAGGTCGCGCGCCGCGACGTGTTCGCGGGCAAGCGCACGCCCAACATCGTCGGGGAGCCGCCCGAATGGCTCGGATGGATGGTGGAAGGCCTGCAGTGCCTGGCCGAGGGCCGTACCGCGCAGGCTGCGGAACTGCGCGCTGCAGCGTTCGAGCAGGCACCGGCCTCGGCCGGCGAAATCGACGGCGAGGCGTTCGAATGGATCGCCGACTCCGACGCACGCCTGGGCCCGGTCTGCGAGTTGTATGCCAACGGCAGCTACTACTGGGTGCCGTTTTCCAGCGTGTCGCAGATCGCCTTCGAGAAGCCGCAGGACCTGCGCGACCTCGTCTGGTCGGCCTGCGAGGTCACGCTCCAGAACGGCGGCGTGATGCATGGCTTCATCCCCACGCGCTATCCGGGCTCCGAGACCGCGGAGCGCGACGAGATCCGGCTGGCACGTGCCACCGAATGGCGCGACCTGGGAGACGACCAGGCGACGGGCTGGGGCCAGCGCGTATGGGCCACGGACCAGGGCGATGCCGCGCTGCTCGACGTGCGCCGGGTGAAGCTGTCCCATTGACCGGAGAGCGCGGGCCATGGCGACGCAGGGCAGGGAGAAGTACGGACACGGCAAGGACCGCCTGCAGCCGGCGCTGCTGGACCGGCTGACCGACCATGAGCCCTCCCGGCGCACGGAGCGGGCCGAGGCGGTGTATGTGACCGAGGCGCGCCTGCGGCAGGCGCTGCTGCGCGACCTGAACTGGCTGCTGAACGCGTCGGACGCGTCGTCGCACATCGATTTCGAGGGCCTGACCCACGCCGAACGGTCCGTGCTGAACTTCGGCATGAAACCGCTGGCCGGCCAACTGCTGTCGGAGCTGGACTGGAAGGACGTGGAAGCGGCCATCCTGAAGTCGATCCTCCAGCACGAACCCCGCATCCTGCCCCATACCCTGAGCGTGACGCTGGCTCCCTCCAGCAAGCTGTTCAACCACCACAACACCCTGCAGTTCGAAATCCGGTGCCAGTTCTGGTCATCGCCCTATCCGCTGGAGCTGCTGCTCAAGACCAGCCTCGACCTGGAGACCGGGCAGGTGTCCGTGTCCGAGCAGCGGTGAGGCTGCGTGCAATGGGCCGCCCCGGGCGGGCCCGCCTGATGGCCGCGGTGGCGCGGCCTGGAGCTTTTCTGACATGAATCCGCGGCTGGTCGAGTACTACAACCGGGAGCTGAGCTACCTGCGCGAACTGGGTGCGGAGTTCGCTGCCGCCTTCCCGAAGGTCGCCGGGCGGCTGTCGCTGCGCGAACTGGAGGTGGCCGATCCGTACGTGGAGCGGCTGCTCGAGGGCTTCAGCTTCCTGACGGCGCGCATCCAGATGAAGATGGACGCGGAGTTTCCGCGCCTCTCGCAGCGCATCCTGGAGATGGTCTGCCCCCACTACCTGGCCCCGACGCCGTCGATGGTGGTCGTCCAGATGGAGCCCAGCGGCACGGAAGGCAGCCTGGTCGAGGGCTACACCCTGGAGGCCGGCAGCGTGATCCGCGGGCGCAAGACCGCGGAAGACCAGACGCCGTGCGACTTCCGCACCGGCCATGCGGTCACGCTCTGGCCCATCGACCTGCTGCAGGCCCGCCTGGGAGGGCCGCCGCTGGACCTGCCGCTGTCGCGCTTCGGCCTGGCGGAGGAGGCCGCGGGGCACCTGCGTTTCACGCTGTCGGTGCGCGGCGCCGCGCAGTGGCGCAACCTGCGCATGGACCGGCTCGATCTGCACATTTCGGCGGGGGACGCCGTGGCGTCGCACCTGCAGGAACTGATCCACGAGTCCGTCATGGGCGTGATCGTTCACGACCCGCAGGACGCCTCCAAGGTCTGGGCCCAGCTGCCGGCGGAGTCCGTCCAGCCGGAGGGGCATGAGCAGTCCCAGGCCCTGCTGCCGTACACCCACCGGGCGTTCCAGGGGCACCGCCTGCTGCACGAGTATTTCGCGTTCCCCGCGCGGTTCCGCTTTTTCTCGATCCGGGGGCTGCGGGAAGCGCTCGACCGCGTGCCGGGCGCGCAGGTCGGGATCACGCTGCTGCTGCGGCGCGCACAGCCTTCGCTGGAGGCGCAGGTGGACCGCCACAAGTTCCTCCTGCACTGCGTGCCGGCGATCAACCTGTTCGAGCGCCCGGCCGACCGGATCCATGTGTCCCCGGGCGTCAACGAATACCACGTGGTGCCGGACCGGACGCGGCCGCGCGACTTCGAGGTCTATTCTGTCCTGGCGGTGACGGGCCACCGCGAAGGCCAGCTCAAGGACCAGGATTTCGTGCCGTTCTTCGCATCGGTGCACGGCCTGCGCGCGAGCGAACAGGCCTATTTCGCCGTGCGCAGGGAGCCGCGCCTCTTCTCGGAACATGCGACCCGTTTCGGGCCGCGCACGCAGTACCTGGGCAGCGAGGTGTTCATCTCGCTGGTGGACCAGCGCGCGGCGCCGTTCGCGGACGATCTCAAGCAACTCAGCGTGCGGGTGCTGTGCACCAACCGCGACCTGCCGCTGCTCATGGCGGGCAAGGGCGAGCAGAGCGACTTCACCCTGGTGGAATCCGCGCCCGTGGCCTCGGTGCGCACGGTGGCGGGGCCGACGCGGCCCACGGCCAGCATCGCCGAGAACGAGATGACCTGGCGGCTGATCTCGCACCTGTCCCTCAACTACCTCGCGATGAGCGATCTGTCGGAGGAAGAGGGCGCGGCGACGCTGCGCGATCTGCTGCGGCTCTACATCGACCATGGTGACCGCGACCTGTCCGGGCAGATCGCGGCGATCCGCTCGCTGTCGATCGCGCCAGTCACGCGCCGGCTGCCGCAGCACGGGCAACTGGTCTATGGCCGTGGCGTGGGCATCACCCTGGGGGTGGACGAAGGGCCGCTCGCGGGCGTGAGCCCCTGGCCCCTCGCGTCGATCCTGGAGCGCTTCTTCGCGCGGCATGTGGGCGTCAACAGCTACACCGAGCTGTCGCTGCGGTCGCGGCAGCGGGGATCGATCGCCCGCTGGAAGGTGCGTCCCGGCCAGAGGCCCGCGGCATGAGTGAGCGCGTGCCCGCGCCGGAGGACTCCGCAACGCCGGAGCCGGTTCCGCAACCGGGGCAGGGACCGGCGCCGGACGCCGGCCTGGATGCCTCGGGTTTCTGGCAGCGGCTGCGGCGCGATCCGCATCCGTTCGACCTCTTCTTCGCGCTGCGCGTGCTGCAGGCGCGAAGCCGCGGGCATCCGCGCTTCGGCAAGGCCCTGCGGCCGCGGGACGAACCGCTGCGCCTGGGCCAGGACCCGTCGCTGGCCTTCGCGCCCGCGACCCTCGCGGAAGTGCTGCCTGCCACGGCCGGCCAGCCCGAACGCCTCACGGTCTGGAACTTCGGACTCTATGGTCCCAACGGGCCGCTGCCCACGCACCTGACCGAGTACGTGCGCGAGCGGCTGCGGCAGCACGACGACCCGACGATCGCGCGCTTCTCGGACATCTTCCACCACCGGCTGCTGCTGCTGTTCTTCCGGGCGTGGTCCGACGCGCAGCCGGTGACTTCGCTCGACCGCCCGGACAACGACCTGTTCGGGCGCCACCTGCGCAGCCTGATCGGCTATGGCGAGGCGTCGCAGCGCGATCGCGACACCGTGCCGGACCATGCCAAGCAGTACCTGGCGGGCCACTGGACGCGCTGGACACGCAATCCCGAAGGCCTGGTGTCGGCCCTGCGGATCTTCTTCGAAGTGCCGGTGGAGCTGGTCGAATTCACGCTGCATTACCTGGAGCTGGACCCGGAGCAGCAGACCACGCTGTCGCGCGTGCCGCGCAACGCGCGCCTGGGCGTGGACACGGTGGTGGGCAGCCGCGTGCCCGACGCGCAGGGCAAGTTCCGGCTGCGCATCGGGCCGCTGCCGATTGCGCAGTACGAGCGCTTCCTGCCGGGCGGCGAGGATTTCCGGGCGCTGGTGGACTGGGTGCGCAACTACGTCGGCATCGAGTTCGCCTGGGATTACGAACTGATCCTGCGCCGCGAGGATGTCCCGCCCTGCCAACTGGGCGGCAGCGTCCGGCTGGGTTGGACGACATGGTCCTTTTCCGGCCCCGCGCAGCGCGATCCGGACGACTTCCGGCTCGACCCCGAACTGTGGCTGGCGTCGCGCAGGCGGCCCCGCGAGGATGCCGGTGCGGGATCGCGTGCCGCGCCCGTCCCGGCGGCCGAGGCGCACTAGCGCACAGCACCGTTGACTGTTTCTTCCTTTTCATCCCATCACCGATTTCCATTTCCATCCGCGAGGTCCCATGTCTGAAATCAGCCGGCAAGCCCTTTTCGGCAAGCTCAATCCCCTGCTCTTCAAGTCGCTGGAAAGCGCGACCGTGTTCTGCAAGCTGCGCGGCAACCCGTACGTGGAACTGGTGCACTGGCTGCACCAGCTGCTGCAGGAGACCGATTCCGACCTGATCCGGCTGCTGCGCCATTTCGCGGTGGATTCCGACCGGCTCGCCGCCGACGTGCTGCAGAGCCTGGACCGCCTGCCGCGGGGCGCCACCTCGATCAGCGATTTCTCGGCGCAGATCGAATCCTCGATCGAGCGCGGCTGGGTGTATGCCACGCTGATGTACGGCGAATCGCAGATCCGCAGCGCCTACTGGCTCTCGGGCATGGTGCGCACGCGCGTGCTGGCCAACGAGTTGCGCGCGATCTCGGCGGAGTTCAACAAGCTGGGCGAGCCGGCTTTGAGCGAGGTGTTCGGCCGCCTGCTGCCGGATTCGCCGGAATCGCGCCTGAAGGCCGCGGACGGTAGCGGCCTGGGCGGCGTGCCCGGCGAGGCGAGCGGCGCCACGGCCGAGGCGGCCGGGCCCGGCGAGGCGCTGAAGCGCTACACGGTGGACCTGACGGAGCGCGCGCGCCTGCAGGAGCTGGACCCGGTCACCGGCCGCGACGAGGAAGTGCGCCAGATGGTGGACATCCTCATGCGCCGGCGCCAGAACAACCCCATCCTGGTCGGAGAGGCCGGCGTGGGCAAGACGGCGGTGGTGGAAGGCCTCGCGCTGCGCATCGCGGCGGGCGACGTGCCGCCGCCACTCAAGGACGTGCAGCTGCGCGTGGTGGACATCGGCCTGCTGCAGGCCGGCGCGAGCATGAAGGGCGAGTTCGAGAACCGGCTGCGCTCGCTGCTCGACGAGGTGCAGGCCAGTACCGTGCCGATCGTATTGTTCATCGACGAAGTGCACACGCTGGTCGGCGCGGGCGGGCAGGCGGGCACGGGCGATGCCGCCAACCTGCTCAAGCCGGCGCTGGCGCGCGGCGTGCTGCGCACCATCGGCGCCACCACCTGGGCCGAGTACAAGAAATACATCGAGAAGGACCCGGCGCTCACCCGCCGCTTCCAGCTCGTGCAGATCCACGAGCCGGACGAGGCCAAGGCGGTGCACATGCTGCGCGGCGTGGCCGCCAAGCTCGAAGGCCACCACAAGGTGCGCATCGGCGAGGATGCCGTGGCCGCCGCGGTGACGCTGTCGCACCGCTACATCCCATCGCGCCAGTTGCCGGACAAGGCCGTGAGCCTGCTGGACACGGCCTGCTCGCGCGTGGCGCTGGGCCTGCATGCCACGCCGGCGCGGCTGGAGTCGGTGGTGCGGCAACTGGAGGCGCTGGAGGTCGAGAAGGGCATCGTGCAGCGCGAACTGGGCCTGGGGGTCGGCGATGCCGGCCGCTTCGCCGACATCGGCACCGCGATCGAGCGCCTGCTGGCCGAGAAGGCCGAACTGCAGGAGCGGTTCGAGCGCGAGAAGGTGCTGGTGCAGCAGATCGTGGACGCGGAGGCCGCGTTGCTGAAGCCGGCCGCCCAGCCTGCCGGAACCGGGGCGGCGCCGGCTTCCGGAGAAGCCGGCAGCGGCGAGGCGGCTGCCGCCGGCGCGGAGCAGGGCGCGGCGGGGCCACAGGGGGCTGCCACCCCCGAGGCGCTGGGCGCGCTGCGCCAGGACCTGGCCCGCCTGCAGGGCGAAGACCCGCTGCTGCAGCCCGTGGTGGATGCGGGCGTGGTGGCCGCGGTGGTGGCCGAGTGGACGGGCATTCCCGTGGGCCGCATGGTGCGCGACGAGGTGCAGTCCGTGCTGACGCTCGCCGACACGCTGGAGAAGCGGGTGATCGGCCAGCGCCACGGCCTGGAGGCGATCACGCGGCGCATCCAGACCGCGCGTGCCCAGTTGGACAACCCGGGCAAGCCGATCGGCGTGTTCCTGCTGGCCGGCCCGTCGGGCGTCGGCAAGACCGAGACCGCGCTGTCGCTGGCCGAAGCGCTGTACGGCGGCGAGCAGAACCTCATCACCATCAACATGAGCGAGTACCAGGAGGCGCACACGGTCTCCACGCTCAAGGGCGCGCCGCCCGGCTACGTGGGCTACGGTGAAGGCGGCGTGCTGACCGAGGCCGTGCGCCGCCGTCCCTACAGCGTGGTGCTGCTCGACGAGATCGAGAAGGCCCACCCGGACGTGCACGAGCTGTTCTTCCAGGTGTTCGACAAGGGCTGGATGGAAGACGGCGAGGGCCGCTACATCGACTTCAAGAACACGGTCATCATCCTGACCTCCAACGTGGGCTCGGAACTGATCGCCGGGATGTGCCGGGACCCGGAGCTGGCACCCCAGCCCGAGGCGCTGGCCCAGGCGGTGCGCAAGCCGCTGCTGGAGAAGTTCCCGGCCGCGCTGCTGGGCCGGCTGGTGGTGGTGCCGTACTACCCGATCTCGGATGCGATGCTCGAGCAGATCATCCGCCTGCAGCTCAAGCGCATCCAGACGCGCATCGCCGAGCGCCACGGCGCCGTGCTGGACATCGACGATGCCGCCGTGCAGCTCATCCGCCAGCGCTGCACCGAGGTGGAATCCGGTGCCCGGATGGTGGACGGAATCATCACCCAGAACCTGCTGCCGCGTCTGGCGATGCGCTTCCTGCAGAGCTCGGTCGATTCGAAGTCGATCCGCCACATCCGGCTGGGCGTGGCGGACAGCGATTTCGCCATCGAGTACGAGGAGGCCTGACGCGTCTCCAGTGCGCGGGCCCCCGGAGGGGGCTTTGCCCGACTTGGTACATAATGGACGGTTTCCGCGGCCGGGGTGAGGTGCCCTGCGGCAGCGGCGCAACTGCCGGAACGCACGGCACCCATTTCGGTCGATACAAAGGGAAGCTGCGGCTTCCCTTTTCACTTTGCCGTGCAGGCAGGCATCGCCTGCCTGTCCCCCGGGAGGCCATGCGGACATTGCACGCACCCCGCTCCGGGGTTACGCTCAGGTTCGGAGCCCGGGCGGCGCAGCCGGCGCCCCGATGGTGAAATTGGTAGACACTGCGGACTTAAAATCCGCCGCTTCCTGCGAAGGGGCGTGCCGGTTCGATCCCGGCTCGGGGCACCACTACGATTCGATCATGTCAAGTTACAACGCTCCTTTTGAAATCCATGTCCACGGCCAGGTGCAGATGCGTGCCGACACCACGTTCGAGCAACTGCAGGACGCGCTCAAGCCGCTCTGGAAGTATGCGGGCGCCCGTTCGCTGGCCGACGGCGCGGCCAGCGCCTACGAGGAAGAGCCCGGCATCGAGTTCGATGCCAAGGAGCACGTGCTGAATATCTGCTGGACGGTGCACGGCGACGAGGATTTCCGCCAGTCGCTCGACGAGATGTGCATGAGCCTCAACGAGCTGTCCGAGCAGGGGGCCGCCCTCGAAGTCACCTTCTACGACACCGAGTTCGACGAGGACGAGGAAGACGACGGCACCGAGGCGCGCGATGATTTCGTCATGCTCTTCGTGGGCCCGACGCCCGCGGCCATCATGCAGGTGCAGCGCGACCTGCTGGTGCAGGACGTGGTCCACATGATGGAACGCCATTTCGACGGCGCCGAGCTGGGCGGCGTGGTGGCCGAGATCGACAAGCTGTTCTCGCAGCGCTTCGACGCGCTGGTGAATTCGCTGGAGATCGGCAAGCCCCCGCGCGGGTCTGGCGGTCCCGGCGGCGGCGGGCACGGCGGCGGCGGCCGCAGGCCCCGCCACCTGCACTGATCGCACGGCGCTACCCGTTTCGCGCCTGCTTTGGCCGTCCGGCGGGTGCCGCGTCCTTCGGTACTGCGGGCCGCCCCGGAACGTGATTTCCGCATGTCCGCTTCCTCCATCCCTCCCCGCCATCCCATGCCCTATCTGCAGGGCTATCCCGAGGGCTTGCGCGCCCAGGTGGCCGCGCTGGCCGAGGCCTCGGAACTGGGCAGCGTGCTGCTGCGCAGGTACCCGCGCCCGCATGCCGTGCGCGACGACAAATCCCTCTACCGCTATGCGGCCGACCTCCGGGCGCGCCACCTGCGCCATGCGGCACCGGTCAACAAGGTGGTGTTCGACAGCAAGATCCACGTCATGCGCCATGCCCTGGGCCTGCACACGGCCTCTTCGCGGGTGCAGGGAGGCCGGCTGGCGGCCCGCCACGAGATCCGCGTGGCGTCCATGTTCAAGCAGGTGCCGGACGAGTTCCTGCGCATGATCGTGGTGCATGAACTGGCCCACCTGCGCGAGCGGGACCATGGCAAGGCCTTCTACCAGCTGTGCGAATCCATGGAGCCGGGCTACCACCAGTACGAGTTCGACACCCGCGTGTACCTGACCTACCTGGAAGGGGGCGGCGAGCCGCTCTGGAGGGACTGATGGGCCGCGCTCAGCCCGCCATGCGCGGAAGCCCGGCGATCAGCTTGTCCAGCGTGACGGGGTAGTCCCGTACGCGCACGCCGGTCGCGTTGTAGATGGCATTGGCGATGGCCGCGCTCACTCCGCAAATGCCCAGCTCTCCCACGCCCTTGGCCTTCATGGGCGATGCGCGGGGATCGGGCTCGTCCAGGAATACGACCTCCTGGTGCGGGATGTCGGCATGCACCGGCACCTCGTAGCCGGCCAGGTCGTGGTTGACGAAGAAGCCCAGGCGCGTGTCCACCGCGAGTTCTTCCATCAGCGCGCCGCCCACGCCCATGGTCATGGCGCCGATCACCTGGCTGCGTGCCGACAGGGGGTTGAGGATGCGGCCCGCCGCGCACACGGCCAGCATGCGGCGCACGCGCACCTCGGCCGTGAATGCATCCACGGCGACCTCGACGAAATGCGCGCCGAAGGTGGACTGCTGGGTTTCCTTTTCCAGCACGCCGAACTCGATGCCGTCCTCGGCCACCAGTTCGCCGTCGCGGGCGGCATCGGCCAGCGCCACGCTGCGGTCGCCAGCCGACACCTGCCCGTCGGCGAACCGGGCGGTGGACGCGTCCAGGCCCAGCTTCCGGGTGACGGCCTCGCGCAGCTTCACGCAGGCGGCATAGACGCCCGAAGTGGAACTGGCCGCGCCCCACTGGCCACCCGAGCCGGCCGAGACGGGAAAGTCGGAATCGCCCAGCCGCACCGCCACGCGCGAGAGCGGCACGCCCATCATCTCGGCGGCGGTCTGGGCGATGATGGTGTAGCTGCCGGTGCCGATGTCGGTCATGTCGGTTTCGACCAGGACGCGGCCCTGTCCGTCCAGCCGCACGCGGGCGGCGGATTTCATGACGGGTGCGCCGCGGTAGGCCGAGGCCACGCCCAGCCCCACCCACCAGGCACCTTCGCGGCGCTGCGCCGGAAGTGGGTTGCGCGCATTCCAGCCAAAGCGTTCGGCGCCCAGCCGCAGGCACTCCACCAATTGGCGTTGGGAGAAGGGCTTTTCGGGGCGCTTGCTGCCGGGTTTGTCGCCGCCGCCCTTTTCCCCCGTGGTGTCGGGCACGAACTGCGTGTCGTTGCGGATGCGCAGTTCCACCGGATCCATGCCGAGCTTCCCGGCCAGCTCGTCCATGGCGATTTCGAGTGCCATGTGGCCGGTGGTCTCGCCCGGCGCGCGCATGGCGTTGGCCTCGGGCAGGTGCAGTTCGGCCAGGCGCGTGGCGGTCATGCGGTTCGCACCCGCGTAGAGCCTGCGGGTCTGGTCGACGGCGCCGTCGGCCTGGCCGCCGGGCAGGTCGCCCGACCAGCACTCATGGCCGATCGCGAGGATCCGGCCCTGTGCGTCGGCACCGATGCGCACGCGCTGGATGGTGGCAGGCCGGTGCGTGGTGTTGTTCATCATCAGCGGACGCTGCAGCGCCACCTTGACCGGCCGCTTCGCCGCACGTGCACCGAGCGCCGCCAGCAGCGCATCGGCCCGCAGGAAGAGCTTGCCGCCGAAGCCGCCGCCGATGAAGGGCGACACCAGCCGCACCTTGTCCTTCGGGATGCCCAGCGTCTTCGCGAGTTCGCCCTGGCCCCAGGCGATCATCTGGTTCGAGGTCCACACGGTGAGTTCGTCGCCCTTCCAGGCGGCGATGGTGGCGTGCGGCTCCATCATGGCGTGCGACTGGTCGGGCGTGGTGTAGGTGGCATCGATCTGCACCGGTGCGGCGGCGAAGGCGCCCGCGAAGTCGCCCACCGCCGTGTCGGGCGCATCGCCGTTGATGTCCTTGGGGCGGGTGGCCGAGCCCTTGCTTGCGGCGAGGTCGTAGTTGCCGGGCTGGCGGTCGTAATCGACGCGCACCAGTTGCGCGGCGGCGCGGGCCTGCTCGAAGGTTTCGGCCACCACCAGCGCCACGGCCTGGTGGTAGTGATCGACCTGCGGACCGGCCAGCAGCGGGGCGGTGTTCATCCTGCCCTGGCCCAGCTTGCCGGCCGACTGCGCCGTGACGATGGCCAGCACGCCGGGGGCCTGCCGGGCACGCTCGAGGTCGATGTGGCGGATGGTGCCGCGCGGGATGGCCGACCCCACGACGAAGCCGTAGGCCGCGCCGGGTGCGACGTCGTGCCGTTCGTACGCATAGGGCGCGGAGCCGGTGGTCTTGAGCAGGCCGTCGATGCGGTTCACCGGCCGGCCCACGACCTTGAGCTGGTCGATGGGGTTGGCGGTCGCGGGGGTGTCGAACTTCATGGCGGTCAGCTCCGGGCCTGTTGCAGGGCTGCGGCCAGCGTGCGCTCGGCCAGGGGCAGCTTGAAAGCGTTTTCGTGCGTGGGCCGGGCGCCGGCCAGCAGCCGGTCCGCCACCGCCTTGGCGCCCTGGGGCATGGCGGCCTCGGCCGCCTCGCTGCGCCAGGGCTTGTGCGCCACGCCGCCCAGCGCCACGCGGCCCGTGCCGTCGCGCTGCACGATGGCTGCGACCGACACCAGCGCGAAGGCGTAGGAGGCCCGGTCGCGCACCTTGCGGTAGATGTGCGTGCCTCCCACGGGCGCCGGCAGCGTGACCGAGGTGATGAGCTCGCCCGGCTGCAGGGTGGTCTCGATGTGCGGGGTATTGCCCGGCAGCCGGTGGAAGTCGGCGATGGGGATGACGCGCGTCGCACCATCGGCACGCACGGTTTCCACCGTGGCGTCGAGCACGCGCATCGCTACGGCCATGTCGCTCGGGTGGGTGGCGATGCAGTCGTCGCTGGTCCCCAGCACCGCGAGCTGGCGGCTGAAGCCGCCGATGGCCGAACAGCCGCTGCCCGGCTGGCGCTTGTTGCAGGGCATGTGGGTGTCGTAGAAGTACGGGCAGCGCGTGCGCTGCAGCAGGTTGCCGCCCGTGGTGGCCATGTTGCGCAGCTGGCCCGATGCGCCCGCCACCAGCGCCCGCGTGAGCACGCCGTAGTCGCGCCGCACGCTCGGGTGGGCGGCCAGGTCGCTGTTGCGCACCAGCGCGCCGATGCGCAGCCCTCCCTGCGGCGTGGGCTCCACCGTGTCCAGGCCGATGCCGTTCACGTCCACCAAGTGGGCCGGCGCCTCGATCTGCAGCTTCATCAGGTCCAGCAGGTTGGTGCCGCCAGCGATGAATTTGGCGCCCGGCCGGGCGGCGATGGCGGCCGCGGCCTGCGCGGGCGAGGCCGCGCGTTCGTAGCTGAAGGGCTTCATTGCTCAAGCCTCCGCGACTTCGGTGATGGCATCCACGATGTTGGAATAGGCGCCGCAGCGGCAGAGGTTGCCGCTCATGCGCTCGCGCAGCTCTTCGGCCGACAGCATGGGCTGGGCCACGATGTCGGCGCTGGCATGGCTGGGGGCGCCGCGGCGCAACTCGTCGAGCGCGCCTACGGCAGAGCAGATCTGGCCCGGCGTGCAGTAGCCGCACTGGTAGCCGTCGTGCTTGACGAAGGCGGCCTGCAACGGGTGCGGCGCGGCGGGCGTGCCCAGGCCTTCGATGGTGGTCACGCTCGCGCCCGGGTGCATCACCGCCAGGCTGAGGCACGACACCATGCGCCGGCCGTCCACCAGCACCGTGCAGGCTCCGCACTGGCCATGGTCGCAGCCCTTCTTGGTGCCGGTCAGGCGCAGATGTTCGCGCAGCGCGTCCAGCAGGGTGGTGCGGGTATCGAGGTGGAGCTCATGCGCCGTGCCGTTGACGCTGATGCGGACGGCGGCGTGGACCGGCGCCGGGGCCGCCTCCGGCGCGCTCGCAGCGGAGGCCGGCATGGCGGATGCCGCCGCCGATGAAGCGCTGGCGATCAGCAGATCGCGCCGCGAGAGGGGGAGCTGGGCGTTGTGTTCCATCGTGGTTCCGTGGGGTGCTGCCGCAAGGCCGGGAAAGCGCTGCGTGCACACGGCACGCGCGGATTCCACAGCCTCGTACAGTCCCTGGCCTGGCCGTGTAGGCCGTGCACTGAAACCGCCGTGGGTTCTGGCTCAGGCCGCTTCCTGTAGCATCTCCACCATGGCGCATGCCGATGCGGGCAATTGCAGCCAGCGGTGCGCGGCCGCCTGCAGCAGGGGCAGGGCCCCGGTGGTGAAGAGGCTCGCAGTGCCTGCAGCCGGCCCGTGGGCCGTGGCCAGGGTGCCGGCCGCCTCGAGTAGCCGGCGTGTCTGGCGCGCCACGGGCTCGCCCGTTTCCACCAGGCGCACGTGCGGGCCGGTGTGCGCGCGCAGCGCATTCTCGGCGAAGATGTAATGGGTACAGCCGAGCACGAGCGTGTCGATCTCGCCGGGTGCGGTGCCGAATGGGCCGAGCGCCGCGGTGTACCGGGCGCAGAGCGCGCGGATCTCGGCGGTGGCCGGGGCGTCGGGTTGGGTGTCGGCCGTGCTGCGCTCTATGGCGTGGGCCAGCCCGTCGCAAGGCTGCACCACGAATTCGACGGCACCCTGCAGCGAGGCCTGCAGGCGCTGGAACTTCGCGCTCGCCAGTGTCCCTCGCGTGCCGATCACGCCCACCCGGCCGGTGCGCGTGAGCGCCAGCGCAGGCTTGAGTGCCGGCTCCACGCCGACCAGCGGCAGGCCGGCATGCCGGGCACGCACCTCATGGATGGCGGCCGCGGTCGCGGTGTTGCAGGCCACAACCAGGGCCTTGATTCCGTGCGTCTGCTGCAGGTAGGTCGTGATGGCATGGGTGCGTGCCGCCACGTAGGCATCGCCGCGCTCGCCGTAGGGTGCGTGCCCGCTGTCGGCCAGGTAGACGAAGCGCTCGTGCGGCAGTTCGGCCCGCAGCGCGCGCAGCACGCTCAGGCCGCCGACGCCGCTGTCGAACACACCGATGGGGCGCTGCGTGGCGGACGGCACGTCAGGCGGCCACGAGGCCGATCGACTTGAACTCGCCGGTGGCGATGCGCTGGCTCCACTCGGCCGGGCCGGTGATGTGCTTGCTGGTGCCGCCCGCATCCACAGCCACGGTGACGGGCATGTCCACCACGTCGAACTCGTAGATCGCTTCCATGCCGAGGTCTTCGAAGCCGACCACCTTCGCGGTCTTGATCGCCTTGCTGACGAGGTAGGCAGCGCCGCCGACGGCCATCAGGTAGGCCGACTGGTGCTTCTTGATCGCCTCGATGGCGACCGGGCCGCGCTCGGACTTGCCGATCATCGCGATCAGGCCCGTCTCGGCCAGCATCATCTCGGTGAACTTGTCCATGCGGGTGGCCGTGGTCGGGCCTGCGGGGCCCACGGCCTCGTCACGCACCGGATCGACCGGGCCGACGTAGTAGATGACGCGGTTGGCGAAATCGACGGGCAGCTTCTCGCCCCTGGCCAGCATGTCCTGGATGCGCTTGTGCGCAGCATCGCGGCCGGTGAGCATCTTGCCGTTGAGCAGCAGCGTGTCGCCGGGCTTCCAGCTGGCGACCTCTTCGCGCGTGAGCGTGTCGAGGTTGACGCGGCGGCTCTTGTTGTAGTCGGGTGCCCAGTCGATCTTCGGCCACAGGTCCAGCGACGGGGCTTCCAGGTACACGGGGCCGGAGCCGTCGAGCACGAAGTGCGCATGGCGCGTGGCGGCGCAGTTGGGGATCATGGCCACGGGCTTGGAGGCCGCGTGCGTGGGGTACATCTTGATCTTGATGTCCAGCACGGTGGTCAGGCCACCCAGGCCCTGCGCGCCGATGCCCAGGGCGTTGACCTTGTCGAACAGCTCCAGGCGCAGTTCTTCCACCTGGTCGAGCTTTTCGCCGCGCGCGGCCTTGGCCTGCAGCTCGTACATGTTCAGGTCGTCCATCAGGCTTTCCTTGGCGAGCAGGACGGCCTTCTCGGCCGTGCCGCCGATGCCGATGCCCAGCATGCCCGGCGGGCACCAGCCGGCGCCCATGGTGGGTACGGTCTTGAGCACCCAGTCCACCAGGTTGTCGCTGGGGTTCATCATGACCATCTTGGACTTGTTCTCGCTGCCGCCGCCCTTGGCCGCGACGGTGATGTCCACGGTGTTGCCGGGCACGATCTGCGTGAAGATCACGGCGGGCGTGTTGTCTTTCGTGTTCTTGCGCAGGAATTGCGGATCGGCCACGACGCTCGCGCGCAGCGTGTTGTCCGGGTGGTTGTAGCCACGGCGCACGCCCTCGTTGACGGCGTCTTCCAGGCCCTGGCCGGCGGGGAAGCCTTCCCAGCGCACGTCCATGCCGATCTTCAGGAACACGTTGACGATGCCGGTGTCCTGGCAGATGGGGCGCTGGCCGGTGGCGCTCATCTTGCTGTTGGTGAGGATCTGCGCCATCGCGTCCTTGGCCGCCGGGCTCTGCTCGCGCTCGTAGGCACGGGCCAGGTGGGCGATGAAGTCGGCGGGATGGTAGTAGCTGATGTACTGCAGGGACGCGGCGACGGATTCCACGAGGTCGTGGTACCGGATGGTGGTGCTCATGGTGGGGATGCGTTGTAGGTAGGACTGACGGCGGTGATTATCGCGCCGCGCCCCGGCGAGGGGCGGGCGGGTCGTGGAACCTCAGGCCGGTACGTCCGCGGCCGGGCCGATCGCCTGCAGGTCGATGATCGAAGGGCTGAAGTCCGCCGCGCCTTCGGGCTTGTCGCCCACGGCCCAGGCGAGCAGCGTGTCTGCCGGCATGGGCCGGGCGAAGTAGAAGCCCTGCAGCTCGTCGCAGTGCATGGCCGCGAGGATATCGCGCTGGCCTTCCGTTTCCACGCCCTCGGCCACCACGCGCAGGCCCAGGGCGTGCGCCAGCCGCACCACCGCATCCACCACGGCGCGGGCGTCTTCCTGCTCCTCCAGGTCGCGCACGAAGCTGCGGTCGATCTTGAGCTGGCGTGCCGGCAGGCTGCGCAGGTAGTGCAGGCTGGAGTAGCCAGTGCCGAAGTCGTCGATGGACAGGTACACGCCGATGCGCCCCAGTTCCTCGATGGCCCGCTGGGTGGCGCGCGTGTCCTCCATCGCGACCGATTCGGTGATCTCGCACAGCAGGTGCGAGGCCGGCACGCCATGCCGCTGCAGGGCGTCGCGGATGCGGTCGGCGAGCCCGCTTTCTCGCAACTGGTAGGCCGAGAGGTTGATGGCCACGCGCATGCGCAGCCCGTCCCAGGTCCACGCGGCCATCTGCCGGCAGGCCTCCTCGATCACCCAGTTGCCGAGCTGCGCGATCAGGCCGAAGCGCTCGGCCACCGGGATGAATTCCACCGGGCTGACGTTGCCCCGCTCCGGATGCCGCCAGCGCAGCAGCGCCTCCACGCCGTTGATGCGGCCGCGCCGGGCGTCGATCTTGGGCTGGTAGTGCAGCGACAGCTCTCCGCGGGGGATCGCCTGCCGCAGGTCGTGCTGCAGCGACAGCTGGGCCGTGGCGTCGGAATCCATGTGCGACTCGAACATCGCGTAGCTGTTGCCGCCGGCCCGCTTGGCGGCATACATGGCGGCGTCGGCGTTCGCGACGAGCTTGTCGCGCTCGCCGTGGTCCGGATATACGACGATGCCGATGGAGCAGGCGATCTGCACCGTCTTGCCGGCCACCTCGAACGGCTGGCCCAGGGAGTTGAGCAGCCGGTGCGCCACCGCGAGGCAGTCGGCCGGGCCGTTCACGTTTTCCAGCAGGAGCAGGAACTCGTCGCCGCCCACGCGGGCCACGGTATCGCTCTCGCGGGCCTGCAGCCGAAGGCGTTCGGCGGCGCTGCGCAGGATCGCGTCCCCCGCCGCATGGCCGAAGGAGTCGTTGATGGGCTTGAAGCCGTCCAGGTCCACGAACATCACGCCCAGGCGCTGGCCGGCATCGCGGCGCCGCAGGCGGTCCAGGCGCAGCAGGGCGTGGGACAGCCGGTCCTCGAAGAGCAGCCGGTTGGGCAGCAGGGTCAGGGGGTCCGCGAAGGCCTGCTTCTGCAACTGGGCATTGGCTTCGGTGAGGCGGGCATTGCTCTCCTGCAGGGACGCGTTGAGCTGCCGCGCGGTGCTCTGCAGGCGCGCGTCCAGCACGGATGTGAACAGCGTGCTCAGCAAGAGCATGCCGGACGACAGCACCACCATGGCGGTGAGGCCGGGGCCGCCCAGGCCGTCGGCGCTCAGGCAGATCGCGCCTTCGGGGAAGGATGCGGCCGCCATGCCCGTGTAATGCATGCCGCAGATGGCGATGCCCATCACTAGCGCCGAGGCCGCCTGGTACCACGTCCGGCGCCGGTCCTGCCGGATGTGGATGAGCCACTGGAAGATGTACAGCGCGGTGGCCGACGCGAAAAAGGCCACCGCGATCGACAGCCCGACCAGCACCGGGTCCCACACGATGTCGATGGACATCTTCATGGCTTCCATGCCGATGTAGTGCATGCCGCTGATGCCCGCGCCCATGAAGGCCGCGCCGACAAGGATCTGCCACCGGCCGAACCGCGGCAGGCTGGCCAGTCCCAGCGCCAGGGCCGAAGCCAGCACCGCGGCGAGCCAGGACAGCATCGTGAGGCCGCCGGAAAAGCCCAGCACGATGGGCAGCTGGAAGGCCTGCATTCCCAGGAAGTGCATGGCCCAGATGCCCGTGCCCATCACCGCCGAGCCCGCGGCCCACCAGACCACGCCGATGTGACGCTGCGACACATGCACCCGGCGCGCCAGGTCCAGCGTCACGTAGCTGGCCAGCACCGCGATGGCGAAGGAGGCCGCCACCACCAGCGGATCGTAGCGCGATGGCATGAATGCGGTGACGGCGTAACTGGAGAGGGCGGACATGGTGGGTGGCCGCAGCATGCAGTGCGGTCCATTAGTGTATCGATTGGTTACAGACCTTGCAGGCCACCGGGGCTTGGCAGAAGGGGTCGGGATGAGAATCGTTCCGTTGGCTTATGCTGTGCAGCGAGGCTTCCTCGCCAGCGCGGCCCCGAAGAGAACGCGCCAGCTGTGGCCGGGGTGCACCCCACGCAGCGTGGCTGCACCAGTCTTCACACCTTCCATCCAGCGGAAATCCATCCATGTCCACCCGTACGGAACGCGATACCTTTGGCCCCATCGAAGTCCCGGCCCACCGGCTCTGGGGCGCGCAGACGCAGCGCTCGCTGCAGAACTTCGACATCTCCGGCGAGCGCCAGCCGCGCGAGATCCTCCATGCCCTGGCCCTGGTCAAGCGCGCCTCGGCCAGCGTGAACCACGCCCTGGGCCTGCAGGACGCGAAGAAGACCGAGGCCATCATCGCCGCCGCCGACGAGGTGGCCGCCGGCCAGCATCCGGACGAGTTTCCGCTCGTCGTCTGGCAGACAGGGTCCGGCACGCAGACCAACATGAACATGAACGAGGTGCTGGCCAACCGCGCGAGCGAGATCCTCGGCGGCGAGCGTGGCGAAGGCAGGGCGGTCCATCCCAACGACGACGTGAACCGCAGCCAGTCCAGCAACGACGTGTTCCCCACGGCCATGCACGTGGCGGCCGTGGAAGCGCTCACCCACCGGCTGCTGCCCGCCATCGCGAAGCTGCGAGCCACCCTGGAGAAGAAGGCGGCGGAGTTCGACGGCATCGTGAAGATCGGGCGCACGCACCTGCAGGATGCGACCCCCCTCACGCTCGGCCAGGAGATCTCCGGCTGGGTGGCCCAGCTGGCGCATGGCGAAAAGCATGTGCGCGACGCACTGCCCCATCTCTGCGAACTGGCGCTGGGCGGCACCGCCGTGGGCACGGGGCTGAACGCGCCCAAGGGCTACGCCGAGGGCGTGGCGAAGGAGCTGGCCCGGCTGACGGGGCTGCCCTTCATCACCTCGCCCAACAAGTTCGAGTCGCTCGCGTCGTGCGACGCGCTGGTGCATGCCCACGGTGCGCTCAAGACGCTGGCGGCCAGCATGATGAAGATCGCCAACGACGTGCGCTGGCTGGCCAGCGGCCCGCGCAGCGGCATCGGGGAGATCACGATCCCCGAGAACGAGCCGGGCTCGTCGATCATGCCGGGCAAGGTGAACCCCACGCAGAGCGAGGCCGTGACCATGCTGGCGGCGCAGGTCTTCGGCAACGACGTGGCCATCAACATCGGCGGCGCCTCCGGCAATTTCGAGCTGAACGTGTTCCGCCCGATGGTGGCCCACAACTTCCTGCAGAGCGTGCGCCTGCTCGCCGACGGCATGGTGAGCTTCAATGACCACTGCGCCGTGGGCATCGAGCCGAACCGCGAGCGCATCGGCGAACTGGTGGAGCGTTCCCTGATGCTGGTGACGGCGCTCAATACCCACATCGGCTACGACAAGGCAGCCTTCATCGCCAAGAAGGCCCACAAGGAAGGCACTTCGCTGCGCGAGGCGGCCGTGGCTTCGGGCCACGTGACGGGCGAGCAGTTCGACCAGTGGGTGGTACCCGGCAACATGGTGGGCCGCTGACGCGGCCGCCGCTCAGGCCGCCGCCTTGCGGCGGGTGCGCCGGGCCGCGGAGGCAGGCCGGGCGGCGCGGCCTTTCCTGTCGGCGCGCGCCCGGGCCCGGGCCGTGTCCTGCAGGAAGGCCATCAGCCGGCGCTCCACGGCGCTGAGGCCCCGGGCCCCGGCGGCGCGCTCGCCGATGCGCTCCCACACCGCCTGCATGCCGGGCCCTGCGTCCGACGCGAGCCGAGAGCCGAGTTCGAGAACGGCAGGGTGGATGTAGGACTTCTTGCACACCGCCGGGGTGTTGCCCAGCTGGCGCGCCACTTCGGCCAGGATGTGCTTGGCCGTCGCGACCGGGGCGCCCTCGGGTTGGGTGCAGGCGATGCGCGTGAGCTCCAGGGCCTGCGCCGTGCCGTGCCAGGTCCGGAAATCCTTGGCGGTGAAGCGCATGCCGCCACCCGGCGCGCTGTCGTCCGTGCCCGCGATCTCGTGCAGGTAGTCGTTCACGTCGCCGGAGCCCACGGTGTGCCGCGTGCCGTCTTCGTCCTCGTACTGGAAGAGCTCCTGCCCCGGCAACTGCTGGCACCGGCGCACCACGCGGGCCACGCGCGGGTCGTCCACGGTCGCCTGCTGCTCCACGCCGCTCTTGCCGCGAAAGCGCAGGGTCAGGGTGCTGCCGCGCACGCCCGCATGCCGGTTGCGCAGCGTGGTGAGGCCGTAGGAGCGGTTGGCAGCCGCGTATTCCTCATTGCCCACGCGCAGGAAGGTGGTGTCCAGCAGACGGACGATGGTCGCCAGCACCACCGCGCGCGAAAGCGCAGGCTCGCCGCGCCGCGGCTGTAGGTCGCGCGCCACGCGTGCGCGGATGCGGGGCAGCGCCCGGCCGAAGGCCTGCATGCGTTCGAACTTGGCCTCGTCGCGCTGCTGGCGCCATTCGGGGTGGTAGCGGTACTGCCGGCGCCCGCGCGCATCCAGCCCGGTGGCCTGCAGGTGTCCTTCGGGCAGAGGGCAGATCCAGACATTCGTGTAGGCTGGAGGAATCGCCAGCTTGCGGATGCGGGCGATCTCCTCCTCGTCCGTCACCCACTGCCCGTCGGGCGTGCGGAACCTGAAGTGCTTGCCGCGCAGCACGCGGGTAAGCCCCGGCAGCGTGTCGGGGTGGACGTAGCGCAGGCCGCCTGGCAGGCGCTCCGGCGGGGCGGGGCGGGGCCCGGCGTCGCGGGAACGGGCGGATGGGTCGGCGGGGAGGTACATGGACGGGCCTGTGTGCGGATCTGGGTCCATCACACACGGTTTTGCGCCGCGGCGCTGTAGGAAGCGCCAGGGCCCGCCGGTGGGAAAGAAGCGTGACGCGCAGGCGGCCGGCCCCGTCACTCCTGCGGCGGCTCCAGCGAGAAGCCCACGCCATAGACCGACCGGATCCATTCGTGGTCGCTGCCGTCGGCGGCGCGCAGCTTGCGGCGCAGGTTCTTGATGTGGCTGTCGATCGCGCGTTCGTTCACATCGAGCGTGTCGTCGTATGCCATGTCGAGCAGCTGGGCGCGAGAGAAGATCCTGCCGCTGTGGCTCGCCAGGGCTTGCAGCAGGCGGAACTCGCGCGGCGTGAGCGAAACGGGCGTGCCGCGCAGATGCACCTGCCAGAAGGCCTCATCGAGCACCAGGGGCGCGTCCTGCGCGGCCGGCGACGGACGGGCCGTGCTGCGGCGCAGCACCGTGCGCACCCGCGCGACGACCTCGCGGGGCGAGAAAGGCTTGCAGATGTAGTCGTCAGCGCCCAGTTCCAGCCCGATCAGCCGGTCCACCTCTTCCACCCGCGCAGTGAGCATGATGATGGGGCGGTCGGTGCGCCGGCGCGCCTGCCTGAGCACTTCCAGCCCATCCATGCCGGGCAGCATGATGTCGAGCAGGGTGAGGTCGGGCGGCGTGGGGCCGGTGAGGCGGGCGATCGCGGCATGGCCGTCGGCCACGTGTTCGGCCTCGAAGCCGGAATGCCGCAGGTAGTCCAGGACGACATCCGCGATGTCGGGCTCGTCCTCGACCACCAGAATGCGTTGGGGGTCATCGTTCATGGATGGGTGTCTCCAGCAAGGGCAGGGTGAGAAGAATGCGCAGGCCGCCCAGCGGCGAGGCCTCGGCGGTGATCCGTCCACCGTGCGCCTGCACGATGGCCCGGCAGATGGCCAGCCCGAGCCCGGAGCCGCCGGTGTCGCCCGCGGCGCGGGTGCGGGAGGCTTCGGCACGGTAGAGCCGGTCGAACACGCGCGGCAACTCCGGTGCGGGGACGCCGGGCGCCGTATCGTCCCATTGCAGCACCAGCCAGGCGCCTTCGCCCGCCTTGCGTTCGGTGCGCGCGGCGATGCAGAGCCGGCCGCCCGTTTCGGTGTAGCGCAGGCTGTTTTCCAGCAGGTTGAGGTACACGCGGTGCAGTTGCGCCGCGTCGCCCCGCACCACCGGCGGCGGGTGGCTGCCCGCGCAGGCGTCCACCGCCGACGTGTCCAGGGAGATGCCTGCGTTGTCGAAGCGCGCCTGCATCGAGGCCATGGCCTCCGACAGCAGGGGTAGCGGCTCCACGGGCTCCGGGGCCGTGGGCGTGGCGTCGCCTGCGGCGTCGAGGCTCGCGCGCAGGTCGCCCACCAGCTGGATCAGCCGCATCACCTGCCGGTGCAGGCGCAGTGCCGTCCTGTCGTCGAAGGTGCGTACGCCATCCTGTACGGCCTCGATCTCCGCGCGCATGGCCGCCAGGGGCGTGCGGAGTTCGTGTGCCACGTCGCCGATCCACTGGCGGCGCGAGGCTTCCATGTTCGCGAGCTGCTCCGCCATGTCGTTGAACGTGGAAGCGAGCCGCGCCAGTTCGTCGTCGCCCTGCACCGGCACGCGCGTGTCCAGCCGGCCGCCGGCCACCCGGCGTGCCCCGTGGACCAGCGCGCCGATGGGGGCCAGCCAGCGCCGCGCCAGCCACCAGGACAGCCAGAGCGCCAGGATGAGGCCGGCGGCGCCCGTCCAGGCGACGAACACCAGTTGCTCGCGCAGGAAGGCCTGGTCCGCCTCGGTCTCCACGTCCAGCGGCGGCAGCAGCACGAGCTGGCCGATGGCTTCGCCGCGGGGGCCGCGCAGCACGCGCCGGGCCGTGCCCTGCACGGGCTGGACGCCCGCGACCAGCTGGCGGTTGCTGTCGACCAGCCCCAGGCGGACCGACAGCGCGTGCTGGTTGGGATCGGGAGAAGGGGGCGCGGCGTTACCGGACGGCGCTCCGGCGGGGGACGGCGGGTTGCCGTCGCCGAATGCATAGGCATCCACATCGCATGTATCACCATGCCTTGCAGTTGGGGCGGGTCGGGAGGGCCCGAAGGTCGCCCGGGGCAGCGCAGCGCCGGGCTTGTGCATCTGGCGCCACAGCTCGGGCTGCGTGCGCAGGGTCTGCCAGCCGCCGTGCAGCACATAGACGCGTTCCAGTCGCTCCGCGAGCCAGTCCAGCCGGCCGAGTTCGATTTCTGCGATATAGGGACCCAGCCCCCGCTGCAGGCCCAGGCGGGAGAACCCCACGAACAGTGCCAGCAGCACGGCCAGCAGGACGCTGAGCGCGAGGAAGGCTTTGCTCTGCAGGGTCAGTCGTGGCATCGGTTCGGGCGGGGAGGCTGTGCGGGTCCAGGTTTGCCGGCGGGCGCGGGGCGCGACCGGGTATTTTTGTGTTCCTCCAGTATGGATGGGTTCGACTGTGCCCGCCGATTCAGGAGAAAAAATGGACCCGCTCCCCGCGGGCGCCCGCTTCAGTGGGCGGCCGCCTGCGCGATCCAGCCGTCGAAGGTCTGCTGGTGTGCCCGGATCCAGCCGTCCACGTGGCGCTCGATGTCGGCCTGCCGGTTCTGGCCCTGCTGCATGGCGAGGTTCTGCGCGTTGATGTCGGCCACCGGCAGTTGCATCACTTCGAAGAGCTTCGCCGCTGCCGGGTTCTTCTCGGTGAAGGCCTTGTTCGCCACGATCTTCTGCACGTTCGGCACGAAGCCGTAGTTCTTGCCGTCCGGCAGCTTCGTGTTGATGCCGGCCTGCTCGCCCGGAAGCGAGGAGCGGGGCACCTGCAGCCATACCACGTCCCGGCCGGGGCGCAGCACGCCGCTCACCCAGTAGGGCGTCCAGGTGTAGTAGAGGATGGGCTTGCCCTGCTTGTAGCGCGCGATGGTGTCGGCCATCAGCGCCGCGTAGCTGCCCTGCACGTGCGTGACCGTGCCCGCCAGGCCGAAATCCTTGAGCTGGTGCTCGATGACCGCTTCGCAGCCCCAGCCCGGATTGCAGCCCGTGAGGTCGGCGCGCCCGTCGCCGTTGGCGTCGAAGAGCTTCGCGAGCTTCGGGTCCTTGAGCTGGTCGATGTGGGTGATCTTGTACTGCTCAGCCGTCTTGCGGTCGATCAGGTAACCCTGCACCGCGTTGGGCGAGTAGGCCCCCTTGCGCCAGAGCTTCGCGTCGCCGCCGGCGTTCTTGTAGAAGTCGGCATGCAGCGGATCCCAGTGGTCGGCAATGAAAGTGGCGTCGCCGTTGGCGACCGCGAGATGGGCCGTGGCGTATTCGATTTCCTTGATGGGCTGCACGTCGTAGCCGAGCTTCTGCAGCGCGCGGGACACCAGCAGCGTCTGGAAGGTTTCCTCGGCATTGGAGCTTTGCAGCGGCTGCACGGAAATGCCCTTGCCGGGCAGGGATTGCGCGCCGGCAGGCAGCGCGGCCAGGGCCAGGGCGAAGGCACAGGCGGCGGCACGGGCGAATGCCGGCACGCCCGCCGGGGTAGGAAAGGAGCGTTGGAAAGTGATGTGCATGGGGTGAAGTGATTCCTGGATGGGGTGTGTCAGCGGGCGGCCCCCGCCAGCGCGGGCTCTTCCGCTGCGGGCAGGGCGGAGAAGGGCTCCGCGGTGGGGGTGCCGCCGCGGGGGGCTTGCCCCGGGGCGGGGCGCAGCGCGGTGAAGGCGGCCACCACCAGGCCAGCGGGGCCGGTCTGCCACCAGTGGCGTGCGCCACGCCGCGGCTGGCCCATGGCCTGCGTGAGGCGGTCCAGCGTGATCGCGAGCAGCACGATGCCCAGACCGCCCACGGTGGCCAGGCCCATGTCCAGTCGGCCGATGCCGCGCAGCACCATCTGGCCCAGGCCGCCCACGGCGATCATCGAGGCGATCACGACCATCGAAAGCGACAGCATCAGGGCCTGGTTGATACCGGCCATGATCGACGGCATGGCCAGCGGCAGCTGCACCTTCCAGAGCATCTGCAGCGGCGAGGCTCCGTAGGCGCGGGCGGCTTCCACCAGGTCGGGGCGCACCTGCCGCAGGCCCAGGTTGGTGAGGCGCACCAGCGGCGGCAGCGCGAACACGATGGTCACTACCACGCCCGGCACGTTGCCGATGCCGAAGAGCATCACCACCGGCACGAGGTACACGAAGGCTGGGGTGGTCTGCATGGCATCGAGCGCCGGGCGCAACAGGCGCTGTGCCCGGTCGCTGCTGGCCAGCAGGATGCCCAGGGGCAGGCCCAGCAGCAGGCAGAACGCCAGCGAGGTGAGCACGAGCGACAGCGTCACCATCGCCTCCTGCCAGATGCCCAGCATCGCCACCAGCAGCAGCGATACCACCGCGCCCAGGGCGAGCGCGCGGCCCGCGAACTGCCATGCCAGCAGGCCCACGACGGCGATCATGCCCAGCGTGGGCAGGCCGGTGAGCACCGACTGCACGCCGGCGAGCGTGGCGTCCACCGGTGCGCGCACGGCCTGGAATGCGGGCCGGAAGTGCTCCACCGTCCAGGTCAGGCCCTGGTTGATCCAGTGTTCCACCGGAAGCGATCCGTCCCAGAGCTGGGACAGGTGCAGGCCGCCCGCGGCCTGCGACGGATCGCCCGTGCTGGCCAGGGCGTCGTGAGGCAGCGTGGCACCGCTCGCGGACGCGTCGGGCGCGGCGTTCAGCCAGTCCGCGCCGCCGGCATCGGGCCCGGTGGCCGAAGAGGCGGCCCAGGGGTCTGCGGCAGGTGCGGCCGGGGGCGTGCCGGTGGCAGGGTCCGCCTGCGTGCCGAACGGAGCCACGGCGGCAGGGCCGTCGCCTGCTGCCGCCCAGGGGTTGGTGTCGGGCGCCGGAGCGGGATGGGCCTGGGCCACCTGGGTGGCCTGGAGGGCGTCGTTACCCGTCGTGGAGGTGGAGGAAGGAAGCGTCGGGGTGGCGGTCATGCGTGGCTCCTTGCGGGTTCGGATGCGGCGGAACGGGTCGCGTGCGCGGGGGACGGAACCGTCGGCGGCACGGGTGGGGTGTCGCGGTCCAGGAAGCGCAGCAGCGTGGTCTTGCTGACCACGCCCCGGAAACGGCCGTCGGGATCCACCACCGGCAGGGCGCACGGAGCCTGCGCGACCTGGCCGAACAGGTCGGCCACGGGGGCATCGGCCGGGATCGTGCCCACCTCCGGGATGAAGGCATGCTGCAGCCCCAGCGGACCCGAGTGGCCCTGCAGTGCCGCCCGCAGCGAATCGCCGGAGACGGTGCCCAGGTACCGCTGCGCGGGCGTGACCACGTAGGCGAAGTTGTCGTCATGCCCTTCGATGAGCTGCAGCGCGGGGCGGCAACCCCGGTCGGTGTGCTCGCGCACCACGGTCAGCCGCTTGCGCGCGATGTCGCCTGCCTTGAACACGGCAGCCGCGTCCACGCCGCGCACGAAATTGCGCACGTAGTCGTTGGCCGGATTGCGCAGGATCTCGTCCGGCGTGCCGACCTGCACCACGTGCCCGTCCTTCATGATGGCGATGCGGTCGCCGATGCGCATGGCCTCGTCGAGATCGTGGGAGATGAAGACGATGGTGCGGCGGCGGATCTGCTGCAGCCGCAGCAGTTCGCTCTGCATCTCGGTGCGGATGATGGGGTCGAGCGCCGAGAAGGCCTCGTCCATCAGCAGGATGGATGGATCGGACGCCAGCGCGCGGGCCAGCCCCACGCGCTGCTGCATGCCGCCGGAGAGCTCGTCCGGATAGCTCTGCGCCCAGGCGGCGAGTCCCACCTGCTCCAGCGCGGCAGCGGCCTGCTGCTCCCGCTCCGCGCGGGCCACGCCCGCCAGTTCCAGGCCGAACGCGGTGTTGTCGAGCACGGTCATGTGGGGCATCAGGGCGAACGACTGGAACACCATGCTGATGTCCTTGCGGCGCAGCGCCCGCAGGGCGCGGTCCGGCAGCACGTTGATGTCGGAGCCTTCGACCAGGATGCGCCCCGCGGTGGGCTCGATGAGGCGGTTGAGCATGCGCACCAGCGTCGATTTGCCGGAGCCCGACAGGCCCATGACGACGAAGATCTCGCCGGCCTCGATGGTGAAGGTGGCGTCGAAGACGCCGATGGACTGGCCGGTGCGCTCCAGGATCTCCTGCTTGCTGCAGCCCTGGCGCACGAGTTCGAGCGCGGTATCGGGCGCGTCGCCGAATACCTTGAATACATGGTCGATGGTGATTTGCTTGGCCACGTCGTGGGTCCTCCCTCGGTCGGAACGGGTTGAACGAACACGCCCGGCGGCGATCCTGGGCACAGGACCGCCTTCCGGGCACGGGGCCGGTCTATCGGCTGCAACCTGATGCGGCGGCCCCGCGCGGCGCCGCGAAAAAAGCATGCGCCTGCGTTGCCGGAAAAAAGGTGGGCGGTGGCCCGGGGTTTGGCCCGCATGGCACGCAGGAAGGTGCGCAAGGGCGAGGGGCGCCCGGCGGAGAGGTCGGGGCTGCGAGGACTCCGCCGGTGCCCCGTGGGGCATCAGGGCCGGAACCGGCCGTGGCGCCGGCGGACCACAGGCAAGGCTGCGGCGGCGCCGACTCAATGATCCGGGCCCTGCTGCACTCCGCAATGGGAGGATGGGACCGGATTACCTGCACTGCAGGTGGTAAAACACCCACAAAGTGTAAGCATTCGGTGTTTTTGAGTCAAAACACCGGTTTTTACGGATGTGTTATTCGCGAGCGCGACCGTGGCGCCCCACGCGCCGGCCGCACGGCGGGCTTCAGTGCTTTTCGTGCGAGACGTGCAGCAGCCGGTCCGTGTAGGCGATCGCGATGGCACTGGCCAGGAACGCCACGTGGATGATGGTCTGCCACATCAGCACCTTGGTGTCGTAGTTGGCTGCGTTGATGAAGGTCTTGAGCAGGTGGATCGAGCTGATGCCGATGATGGACAGCCCCAGCTTCACCTTGAGTACCGAGGCGTTGACATGGCCCAGCCATTCGGGCTGGTCGGGATGGGTGTGCAGGTTGAGCCGGCTCACGAAGGTTTCGTAGCCGCCCACGATCACCATGATGAGCAGGTTCGAGATCATCACCACGTCGATGAGCGCCAGCACCACCAGCATGATCACGGTCTCGTTGAGCGCAACGACTTCCACGCCCGGCTTGTAGCCGATGCTCGTGACCAGCGCCTGCAGCGCAGGCTGGTGGCCGAAGGCGGCCTCCACGAGGTGCCAGAGCTCCACCAGGAAGTGCCATACGTACACGCCCTGGGCGACGATGAGTCCGAGGTACAGGGGCAGCTGCAGCCAGCGGCTCGCGAAGATGAGCGAGGCGAGCGGGCTCAGGGCAGGGCCCTGCGGGCGCGGGGCAGAGTCTTGGGGGAAGGCCATATCGGTGGGGAAAAAAGTGGTGGAAACCGGGGAGCGGGAAGGTCGCGGCGGAATTCTAGGGCTTGCCGTCGAGCCGGCGGTCCGTGGGGCTGCTGCCCTGTCCGGGCGGGTGGAAGCGCCCGCTGCGGCGCCGTGCCGGGAGTAGCATGTGGGCCGTGCCGGTGGCGGGCTGCGGCCCCATGCGGGCGTGCGTCAGTGGCATGTAAGTGGGCCCCCTGAAAGTACCGGCGAAAACCTGTTCCAACGACTCCCAGGAGACACAAGCAAATGAGTGCGTCATCGTCCACGATCGAATCCGTGCTGGTGGAAAACCGCGTCTTCCCCCCGCCCGCCGCCTGCGAGAAGGGTGCGCGCATCTCCGGCATGGCCGGCTACGAGGCCCTGTGCGCCGAGGCCGAACGTGATTTCGAAGGCTTCTGGGCACGCCTGGCACGCGAGAACGTGCAGTGGACCAGGCCTTTCACCCGCACGCTGGACGAGTCCAACGCCCCGTTCTTCCAGTGGTTCGCCGACGGCGAGCTGAACGCCAGCGCCAACTGCCTGGACCGCCACATCGGTACGCCGGTCGAGAACAAGACCGCGATCATCTTCGAAGCCGACGACGGCGCCGTCACCAAGGTCACCTACAGGGAGCTGCTGGAGCGCGTGGGCCGCTTCGCCAACGCGCTCAAGGCCGAGGGCGTGAAGAAGGGCGACCGCGTGCTGATCTACATGCCCATGACCATCGAGGGCGTGGTGGCGATGCAGGCCTGCGCGCGCATCGGCGCCACGCACAGCGTGGTGTTCGGCGGCTTCTCGGCCAAGGCGCTGCAGGAGCGCATCATCGACGCGGGCGCGGTGGCCGTGGTCACCGCCAACTACCAGATGCGCGGCGGCAAGGAACTGCCGCTCAAGGCCATCGTCGATGAAGGCATCGCCATGGGCGGCTGCGAATCGATCCGCAGCATCCTCGTCTTCCAGCGCACCGCCACGGCCTGCAACATGGTGGCAGGCCGCGACAAGACCTTCGATGAAGCCCTGGCCGGCCAGAGCGCCGAGTGCGCGCCCGTGCCTGTCGGCGCGGAGCATCCGCTCTTCATCCTCTACACCAGCGGTTCGACCGGCAAGCCCAAGGGCGTGCAGCACTCCACCGGCGGCTACCTGCTGTGGGCCAGGCTCACGATGGACTGGACCTTCGACCTCAAGCCCGAGGACGTTTTCTGGTGCACGGCCGACATCGGCTGGATCACCGGCCACACCTACGTGGCCTACGGCCCGCTCGCCGCCGGCGCCACGCAGGTCGTGTTCGAGGGCGTGCCCACCTACCCGAACGCCGGCCGCTTCTGGCAGATGATCGAGCGCCACAAGGTCTCGATCTTCTACACCGCGCCCACGGCCATCCGCTCGCTCATCAAGGCGGCAGAAGCCGACAAGGCGGTCCACCCGTCCAGCTCCGACCTGTCCAGCCTGCGCATCCTGGGCAGCGTGGGCGAGCCCATCAACCCCGAGGCCTGGATGTGGTACCACAAGAACGTGGGCGGCGAGCGCTGCCCCATCGTGGACACCTTCTGGCAGACCGAGACCGGCGGCCACGTCATCACCCCGCTGCCGGGCGCCACGCCGCTGGTGCCGGGCTCCTGCACGCTGCCGCTGCCCGGCATCACCGCCGCCATCGTCGATGAATCCGGCAACGACATTCCCAACGGCACGGGCGGCATCCTGGTCATCAAGCGCCCCTGGCCCAGCATGATCCGCACCATCTGGAACGATCCGGAGCGCTTCAAGAAAAGCTACTTCCCCGAAGAGCTCAAGGGCTACTACCTGGCGGGCGACGGCGCGGTGCGCAGTGCCGACCGCGGCTACTTCCGCATCACCGGCCGCATCGACGACGTGCTGAACGTCTCGGGCCACCGCATGGGCACGATGGAGATCGAATCGGCCCTTGTCTCCAAGACCGACCTCGTGGCCGAGGCCGCCGTGGTGGGCCGCCCCGACGACCTGACCGGCGAGGCGATCTGCGCCTTCGTGGTCCTGAAGCGCCCGCGCCCCACGGGCGACGAGGCCAGGGCCATCGCCAAGGAGCTGCGCGACTGGGTGGCCAAGGAGATCGGACCGATCGCCAAGCCGAAGGACATCCGCTTCGGCGACAACCTGCCCAAGACCCGCAGCGGCAAGATCATGCGCCGCCTGCTGCGCTCCATCGCCAAGGGCGAGGCGATCACGCAGGACACGAGTACGTTGGAAAACCCCGCGATCCTGGACCAGTTGGCGCAAGCCAACTGATCCAGGAGGGCCATCGCAGATGGCCCGGCGCGCAGCAACTCGCTGGCGCGTCCTGTAGGACGGAATCTGTTTCGCCGGCCCCGCGCCGGCGGGATGGCCATGGCCGGGTTACAACCGGGTGCCAACGCCGCCGCGTCCCTCGCGGCGCTGCGCCCGTCACCCTCCCCGGAGAACAACCATGGCCTTCCGATCCATCGTCATCCTGCTCATCGTCGCGGCGATTGCCGTGCTTGCCGCGCTCAACTGGGGCACCCTGGCCACGCCTTCGGCCATTTCGCTCGGCTTCACGTCGTTCCAGGCGCCCCTCGGCCTGCTGATGCTGGGGCTCACCGTGCTGCTGGGCGTTTTCTTCATCGCCTACGTGCTGTCGCTGCAGGGCTCCGTGCTGCTGGAAACCCGCCGCCACGCCAAGGAGCTCCAGGCCCAGCGCGAACTGGCCGACCGGGCCGAGGCCTCGCGCTTCACCGAACTGCGAACCTTCCTCGAATCGCAGCACCAGCAGGGCCAGGCCGCGCTGCTGGCGCGCATCGACGTGCTGGAATCGCATGTCGCGGCCCGTGTACAGGAGTCCGACAACGCCACGGCGGCGTATGTGGGCCAGCTCGAAGACCAGTTGCGCACGCGCCGCGATCCGGTGCTGTGAGCTGTCCGGCAGGGCGTTCGTCCCGCTGCCGCACCACACCAAACAAAAAGCCGCCCGGTCCGGGCGGCTTTTTCGTTCGCGCCGGGCGAGCACGGCTGGAGGGCGGCGATACGGCAGCCACCCTGCCGTGGCTGCCTGCCGCGGAAGACCGGTTACTTGAGCGACAGCACCCAGGCCGCCAGCTTCTTCGCGTCGGCTTCATTCACCTGGGAGTTGGCCGGCATGGGCACCGGGCCCCACACGCCGGAGCCTCCCTTCATGATCTTGGCGGCCAGCTTGTCCACGGCATCCTTCTGGCCGGCGTACTTGGCCGCCACGTCCTTGTAGGAAGGGCCCACGAGCTTCTTGTCCACGGCATGGCAGGCCATGCAGTTCTTGGCCGTGGCCAGGGCCTGGTCGGCCAGGGCCGGCGTGGCAGCGGAGAAGGCCAGCAGGAGGAGGGGGAGCGTGCGCTTCATGGGGGGCTTTCGTGTGGGTTAGTATGCGGCTCAATGAAATTGTAGTGGGCGGGGTTGACGTGCCGTGGCGGTCTGTTCCGCTGCCTGCCCGCGCCACCCCTGCCGGAGTTGCCACCATCATGTATACCCTGGGTCTCGGAATCCTGCTGGTCGTGCTCAAGTACCTGGAGATCGGCCCGGTCGCGCAGTGGAGCTGGTGGTGGGTGCTGTCGCCGTTCGCCGTCACCGCGGCCTGGTGGGCCTGGGCGGATGCCACGGGCTACACCAAGCGCCGTGCCATGGAGAAGATCGACCAGCGCCGGCAGGACCGCATCGACCGGCACAAGGAGGCCATGGGTGTGAAGCCGCGCCGGCCCCGTTGAGGGCCCTGGCCGGTTCCGGGCGCCTGCCGCCGGGGCGGAGATAGGCATGCCGCCCGGCGGGGGAAGGCACTGGAGGATAATTCCGCGTCGCCGAGCGACCGCCTCCTTCCAACCTTTCTCCGACCCACGATGCCCGCATACCGTTCCAAGACCTCCACCGCCGGACGCAACATGGCCGGTGCCCGCTCCCTGTGGCGCGCCACCGGCATGAAGGACGAAGACTTCAGCAAGCCGATCATCGCGGTGGTGAACTCCTTCACCCAGTTCGTGCCCGGCCACGTGCACCTGAAGGACCTGGGCCAGCTCGTGGCCCGCGAGATCGAGGCCGCCGGCGGCGTCGCCAAGGAGTTCAACACCATCGCGGTGGATGACGGCATCGCCATGGGCCACGATGGCATGCTGTATTCGCTGCCCAGCCGCGACATCATCGCGGACTCGGTCGAGTACATGGTCAACGCGCACTGCGCCGATGCCATGGTCTGCATCTCCAACTGCGACAAGATCACGCCCGGCATGCTGATGGCCGCGATGCGGCTGAACATCCCCGTGGTGTTCGTCTCCGGCGGCCCCATGGAGGCCGGCAAGACGCGCCTGGCCAATCCCGTCACCAAGACCATCGAGTTCAAGAAGCTCGACCTGGTGGACGCCATGGTGATCGCCGCCGACGACAAGTATTCCGACGCCGACGTGGCCGAGGTGGAGCGCTCCGCCTGTCCCACCTGCGGCTCCTGCTCGGGCATGTTCACCGCCAACTCCATGAACTGCCTGACCGAGGCGCTGGGCCTGTCCCTGCCCGGCAACGGCACCGTGGTGGCCACGCACGCCGACCGCGAGCAGCTCTTCAAGCGCGCCGGCCGCCGCATCGTGGAACTGGCACGCCAGTACTACGAGCAGGACGACGAGCGCGTGCTGCCGCGTTCGGTGGGCTTCAAGGCCTTCGAGAACGCGATGACGCTGGACATCGCCATGGGCGGTTCCACCAACACCATCCTGCACCTGCTGGCCATTGCCCAGGAGGCCGGCATCGACTTCACCATGGCCGACATCGACCGCCTCTCGCGCGTGGTGCCGCAGCTGTGCAAGGTGGCGCCCAACACCAACAAGTACCACATCGAGGACGTGCACCGCGCCGGCGGCATCATGGCCATCCTGGGCGAACTGGACCGCGCGGGCCGGCTGCACACCGATGCACCCACCGTGCACGCCCCCACGCTGGGCGATGCGCTGGCGCAGTGGGACATCACCCGCACGCAGGACGAGGCCGTGCGCCATTTCTACATGGCAGGCCCGGCCGGCATCCCGACGCAGGTGGCGTTCAGCCAGAACACGCGCTGGCCCAGCCTGGACCTGGACCGCGCCGAAGGCTGCATCCGCTCCGTCGAGCATGCGTTCTCGAAGGAGGGGGGGCTGGCCGTGCTGCGCGGCAACATCGCGCTGGATGGCTGCGTGGTCAAGACGGCTGGCGTGGACGAATCCATCCACGTGTTCGAGGGCTCGGCCCATGTGACCGAGTCGCAGGACGAGGCCGTGGAGAACATCCTGGCCGACAAGGTGAAGGCGGGCGACATCGTCATCGTGCGCTACGAAGGCCCCAAGGGTGGCCCCGGCATGCAGGAGATGCTCTACCCGACCAGCTACATCAAGTCCAAGGGCCTGGGCAAGGCCTGCGCGCTGCTGACCGACGGGCGCTTCTCGGGCGGCACCTCGGGGCTGTCGATCGGCCACTGCTCGCCCGAGGCGGCGGCTGGCGGTGCCATCGGCCTGGTGCGCAACGGCGACCGCATCCGCATCGACATCCCCAACCGCACGATCGACGTACTGGTCTCCGACGAGGAACTGGCCCGTCGCCGCGCCGAGCAGGACGCCAAGGGCTGGAAGCCCGCGAAGCCGCGTCCGCGCAAGGTGTCGGCCGCGCTCAAGGCCTATGCCAAGCTGGTGATGTCGGCCGACAAGGGCGCCGTGCGCGACCTGTCGCTGCTGGACGACTGAGCCTGCCGCCGCGCTCCGGTCGAAAAAAAGCCGCACCGGCGACGGTGCGGCTTTTTCATGGGCAGACCGCTGCGGATGCGACCGGGATCAGGGCGTGTCGGAGGCGGTCTGCGACTGCAGGTAGTTCTGCAGGCCCACGCGGTCGATCAGGCCCAGCTGCTTTTCCAGCCAGTAGGCGTGGTCTTCTTCCGTGTCCTTGAGCTGCGCCAGGAGGATGTCGCGGCTCACGTAGTCGCGCACGCCCTCGCACAGGTGCACGCCCGTCTGCAGGGCGGCGCGCACTTCGTATTCGGTGTCGAGGTCCTTGCGCAGCATCTCGGGCACCGTGGTTCCGGGCGTGAATTCGCGGGGGCGCATGTCGGGCAGGCCTCCCAGGAACAGGATGCGGCGCAGCAGCGCGTCGGCGTGCTGGGTCTCTTCCTCCATCTCGTGGTTCAGGCGCTCGTAGAGCTTCACGAAGCCCTGGTCCTCGTAGATCCGCGAATGGATGAAATATTGATCGCGTGCGGCCAGCTCGCCGCGCAGCAGATCCTTGAAGTAGTCGATGACCTGTGGGTTGCCCTGCATGGTGTGCTCTTTTCCTTGTTTTTGTCAGGCAGGGAGTATCGCGCCGTTGCGTGACTTTGTCGTGCTGGCGCGCAAAGTCCCCGGGCTGGCGGTATGCATGCGTACAGTGATCAGAATCGTTCGCGTTGGGCGGTATTCATTGCATCATCCACGGGCATCTTTTCCTCTGTGGCGGTGGTGTCGGGCGGCTGCTGTGCGAAAACCACCGTCTTTCTAAAAAATGGTTGTCGATCCGCTTTCCTGGTGGTTGTCCGCGTTCCCGCATATTCCCCCGGTCGGGCATCTGCTGCGGGGTGACCTTGCCGCAAGGTGGACGCGTTTCCATTCGCTGCCCGGGTCAAAGCGGTATCCGGACAATGAATCGGACTTTGCAGAACTGCTGATGCGGCACCTAGCTGTTGCGGGCGAGTTGTTCACCTCCGGCGAGACGATCTATGTATACCGATGCCACCAAGGAGAGCCCAGGTTGAAGGGCCGCAGTCGCCACCAGATCGTGGGGCGCCAATTGAGAGATCACACCATCCGATTTCCTGCTGTGGAAAAGCCCATGCTCAATGAGGACTACTACTTCGTCCGTGCCCTGGCCACCGTTTGGAAACCCGATTTCTTCGAAGTGCTGACCCGGAAGGTTGCCCGCTGGGAACTGGCGGGCATCACATTCGTTTCGCCGCGCAGCGGAAACCTGTACTGTCCCTACGATGGCGGCATGGACGTGTTCTGTTTTTCCCTGAAACCATCCCGGCTCGAAGAGCGGTTTCGCACGTGGATGTCCGAGCATGAGAGCCGGCTCTGACTCCGTTGGCGCGCACGTGGCCGCCAAGTCCTCCAGGGCTGTAGCCGTGTCCGCCGCGGCGCTGTTGTTTTCCATGGGGTGGACGACCGTGGCCGTTGCCGCAACCGCGCCGTATCCACTGGACTGGCCCCATGCTGGGGAAACGCTCATCTATCACTCCTGCGGGTGCGCCGATGCCTGCTGGGTGGCCGAAGTCCGGGACGCCCGCACTCGGGCGCTGAAGGCTCGCCTGCGATGCGGGTGCGAGACGCTGCACTACCAGCCGGCTTCGCATGCATCCGAAGCGATCCTTCCGGGTGGTTGCGAACCCATCAATGGCAGCCGCGACAAGCCCGCGGCGATCCGCGAGCGGCTGGAGCAACTGCGGGGCACTCACAGCCCGCCACAGCGGCCGGCGTCTCGCTGAGTGCATACCTGCTCATATCTTCATGCAGGCGATCATCGCCAATTGGCGGATGGGGCGATGCGCCTGCGGCGGCCCCTGGACGGGGGCTTCTGCCGCAGGCCCGACGCGGCGGGCACAATACCGCCCACCATGCTCATGTACCCGCATATCGATCCCATCGCCCTGCAGATCGGGCCGCTCGCCATCCACTGGTATGGCCTGACCTACCTGGCCGCGTTCGGCCTCTTCATGTTCCTGGGCACGCGCCGGCTGCGGCACGAGCCTTATGCCTCGCTCACCGGCGCGCAGGCCTGGACCCGCAAGGACGTGGAGGACATTCTGTTTCTGGGCGTGATGGGCGTGGTGGTGGGCGGGCGCCTGGGCTATTGCCTGTTCTACAAGCCCGGCTACTACCTGTCGCATCCGCTGGAGATCTTCTACATCTGGCAGGGCGGCATGAGCTTCCACGGCGGACTGCTGGGGGTGATCGCATCGATGGTGTGGTTCGCGCGCTCGCGCCACCGGCCGTGGCTGCAGGTGGCGGATTTCGTGGCACCCTGCGTGCCGACGGGCCTTGCGGCCGGGCGCGTGGGCAATTTCATCAATGGCGAACTCTGGGGACGGTTCTGCGACCCGTCGCTGCCCTGGGGCATGGTGTTCCCGCAGAGCGGCTCGATGCTGCCGCGCCATCCTTCGCAGGTGTACCAGTTCCTGATGGAAGGGCTGCTGCTGTTCGTGCTGCTGTGGCTGTATGCGCGGCGCGAGCGCCGGCAGGGCGAGGTGGCGGCGGCGTTCCTCGTGGGATACGGGTGTTTCCGCTTCATCGCCGAATATTTCCGCGAACCGGACGCGTTCCTCGGCATCCTGTCGCTCGGCATGAGCATGGGCCAGTGGCTCTGCGTGCCGATGATCGTCGCCGGGGTGCTGCTGTGGGCGTGGGCACGGCGGCAGCCGGCGCGCGTGGCGCCGGCGCACTGAAGGATTCCAGCACGGCCCGAAAGCCAAGGGGAAAAGGCCGCTGTAGCGTATCGGAGCGGGAACCCGCCCCCGGCTCGGTACGCATCCCCTGGCTGACGGCGTTCGCCGTGTGCTGCCGCCGTTGCGCTGCGCACATCACTGTGTCGTACAGGCAACGGATCGGACCCGGGTGAAAGTCCTACATTGGGGCTCTGTTGCATCCGCTCATAATTATGAAAAATTACGGCAAGGTCACCGAAGCTGAGCAGGTGCCTCGCCGGCTCTTCGGTTCCTTGAAAGGCCTTCCCGGGCACTCGTTGTATGCGCACATCGACCGCCTCTCTGCACGACAACGTCGCAGAACGCCTGCGCGAGCAGATCTTTGCAGGTGAGTTCGCGCCGGGCACCTTTCTGGACGAAACCGCGCTGTGCGAGCGGCTCGCCATCTCGCGCACCCCCTTGCGCGAGGCGCTGAAGGTGCTCACGGCCGAGGGCCTGCTGCGCCACGAGCCCCGGCGGGGCTGTTTCGTGGCCGAGGTGACAGAGCGGGACCTGGACGAGATCTTCCCCGTGATCGCGTTGCTGGAGGGCCGCGCCGCGCACGAGGCGACGCTGCGCGCCGGCATGGCCGACGTGGCCGCGCTGGAGGTGCTGCACGAGCGGCTCCAGGAACATGCTGCCGCCGGCCGCATCGCCGAGTACTACGCGGCCAACCATGCGATCCACGAAGCCTTCATCGTGCTGGCCGACAACCGCTGGCTGGCCCAGGTGATCGGCGACCTGCGCAAGATCCTGCGCCTGGCGCGGCTGCAGCAATTGCATGCGCCCGGCCGCCTGCAGCAGAGCCTGGCGGAGCACCTGGCGGTGTTCGCCGCGCTGCGGCGCGGGGATGCCGAGGCCGCCGAGCAGGCCATGCGCCACCATCTTCTCGCGCAGCGCGTGGCGCTGCGCGACATTGCCCGCCACCACCACTCCAGGATCGCCCCATGAATGCCGCCTCCGAATGGATCACGCGCAGTGTCGCCCGCCTGCGCACCGAAGCCCCGATCGCCGACCTCGATGCCGCGGGCGCGGCAGGAGGTGGCCGCCCGCCCGCTGCTGCTGCCCCGGCCCCGGCCCCGGCCCCTGCGCCGGCCAAGGCACCGCCGCCGCGTTCCACGTCCGAGCGCATGGCCGCCACGCTGCGGCGCGCGAACGAGGCCCTGTCCCCGCGCGCTCTGCGCCGGCTGCTGGCCGACCTGCAGGCGGTCGCGGCGCCGCAGGCCAGCGAGGTGGAGGGCGGCCGGCAGGCCGAGGCCGTGGCCGCCTGGTATGCGGAGGCCAAGCCCGAAGAGCGCCGCGACATGTGGCTGTTGATGTGCGAGCAGTTCGCGCCCGATGCCACGCGCTTCAAGTCGGCGCAGAAGCGCTACGAGGCTGCAGCCGGCACGGAAGACGAGGCGCACGCGGAAGTCCATCTGCGCCGCGCCCTGGTCTCGCCGCGCACGCGGCTGCTGCAGCGGTTCGCGGTGTTCCCGCAGGGCATGCGCTTCCTCGTGGACCTGCGCGCGGAACTGCTGCCGCAGCTCAAGGGCGACAAGCGGCTGCTGCCGCTGGACGCGGAACTGGAGCAGTTGTTCTCCACGTGGTTCGACGTGGCCTTCCTGGAGCTGCAGCGCCTGTCGTGGGATTCGCCGGCGTCGCTGCTGGAAAAGCTCATCAAGTACGAGGCCGTGCACGACATCCGCAGCTGGGCGGACCTGAAGAACCGGCTCGACAGCGACCGCCGCTGCTATGGTTTCTTCCACCCGCGGCTGCCGAACGAGCCGCTCATCTTCGTCGAGGTGGCGCTGGTCAACGAGATTTCGGACAGCATCACGCCGCTGCTGGACGAGGATGGCGCGGCCGTGGACATCGCCCGCGCCAACACGGCGATCTTCTATTCGATCAGCAACACGCAGACGGGCCTGCGCGGCGTGAGCTTCGGCGATTCGCTCATCAAGCATGTGGTGGAGACGCTGTCGGCCGAGTTCCCGCGGCTGCGGACCTTCGCCACGCTCTCGCCGATTCCGGGTTTCCGCGCATGGTTCGGCAAGCACTGCGCAGGCATGCTCGAAGCCATGGACGACAAGCGCCGCACCGAACTGGGCCGTGCCATCGGGGCGGAGGCGCCGCAGGCCGCGCAGGTGATAGCCGCGGCAGAGAAGGCGCTGGAGCTGCCCGTGAAGTCGCCGCTGCGGCAGTGGCTGCTGCACTGCGCGGCTCGCTACCTGGGGCGCGAACTGCAGGACGGCCGCCCCGTGGATGGGGTGGCGCGCTTCCACCTCGGCAACGGGGCGCGCGTGGAGCGGCTCAACTGGGCGGGGGACCCGTCGTCCAAGGGGCAGAAGCAGTCGTTCGGCCTCATGGTGAACTACCTCTACGACCTCAAGCGCATCGACAAGCACCGGGCGCTCCTGGCCCAGGGCCGCGTACCGGTGTCGGGAGACATCGACAGCCTCGCCCGCGGCTGAGCCCTGCGGCCGGCCGTGCCGCCCCCTTTCGGATATCGGATCGACGAATCACCACAACGACGACAGGAGACAAGACCGATGCCAGTGAATCCTTTCCAGGCGCCCGCTGCGGCGCTGCCCCGGCGCGCCCTGCTGCGCGGGGCCGCCGCTTCGGGCCTCGCGCTCGCGGCCGGCCGCGCCTTCGCGAACGACCCCTGGCCGGCCAAGCCGGTCACGCTGGTGGTGCCGTTCCCGGCCGGCGGCGGCACCGACGCGTTCGCGCGGCCGCTGGCGGCGCAGTTTTCCAAGTCCACCGGCAAGACGCTGGTCATCGACAACCGGGGCGGTGCCGGCGGCACGGTGGGCGCGAGCTATGCGTCCAAGGCCGCGCCGGACGGCTACACGCTGTTCATGGGCGGCACACACCACGTGATCGCGCCGTCGATGTATCCGAAGCTGGATTACGACATCGAGCGCGATTTCATTCCGCTGGCGCTGCTGGCCAACGTGCCGCAGGTGCTGGTGGTGAACCCGCGCAACGTGCCGTTCACGGCGTTCCCGGCCTTCCTGGACCACGTGCGGCGCAATCCGGCCAAGCTCAACTACGCTTCGGCGGGGTCGGGAACCTCCCACCATCTGGCGGGGGAGTTGTTCAAGCTGCAGTCGAACACGTTCATCACGCACATTCCCTACCGCGGTGCGGGGCCTGCGCTGCAGGACCTGATCGGCGGCAACGTGGACATGATGTTCGACGGACTGGGTTCTTCCGCGGCGCACATCAAGGGCGGGCGCATCCGTGCGCTGATGGTGTCGGGCAAGCAGCGCAACCCGGCTTTCCCGGACGTTCCGTGCGCGGCCGAAGTGGGCCTGCCCGACTACACGGTGACCACGTGGTACGGCCTCTGGGCACCGAAAGGCACGCCGACGGACCTGCAGGCGCGCATCGTGGAGGAGGTGCGCCGCATCGGCGCGGCCGACGAGATCAAGGCCGTGTGGGCGAAGAACGGCGCCGACTACGGCGGGCTCACGCAGGCGCAATTCGGTGCGATGGTCGGGGCGGAGGTGAAGCGCTGGGCGCAGGTGGTGAAGGCTTCTGGCGCGAAGCTGGAGTGAGCCCCCCCTGAGGCGCTGTGCGCCTTCCTCCTTTCTCGCGCTGCGCGCGGAAGGGGGGCGACGCCGGTGGCCCGGCGGAGCCGGTTCCACGGCAGGGGTTTTCGCAAAACGAGGGGATATGAATGGCGGGTGAGGTCGGGGTGGTGTGGCCGGAGGCCGCGGCGCAGGATGGGCGCGGCATCGTGCGTGTCACGTTGCGGCATCCGGGGCGGCTCAATGCCATGTCGCGGGCCATGTGGCGGCAGTTGCGGGAGGTGTTCGAGGGCATCCAGGCCCGCGAGGATGCGCGCTGCGTGCTGATCGAGGGGGAGGGCGATGCCTTCTGCGCGGGGGGCGACATTTCCGAATACCCGGCGTTCCGGTTCGATCCCGGGAGCCTGCGCGACTTCCACGAGCACGATGTGTGGGGCGGGCTGTCGGCGATGCTGGCGTGCGATGTGCCGATCGTGGCTGCGATCCGCGGAGCTTGCATGGGCGCGGGGGTGGAGATCGCGGCCTGCTGCGACGTGCGGTTCGCGGCGGAATCCGCGCGCTTCGGCGCGCCGATCGCGCGGCTGGGTTTTCCGATGGCGCCGCGCGAGGCCGCGCTGGTGGCGCAGGCCGTGGGCGATGCACTGGCCCGCCGCATGCTCCTGGAGGCCGCCACGTTCGATGCCGGGCCGCTGGCCGCGCAGGGTTTCCTGGCGGCCGTGGTGGCGGACGACGGACTGGCCGCGCAGGCGTGGGCCAGCGCAGGGCGCATCGCGGCGCTCGCGCCCCGGGCGGCGCGGCTCAACAAGCAGACGCTGCGTGCGTGCCGGCAGGGCGGCGGCAGTGTGCTGCAGGCCGGGGCCGATCCGTATGCCTACGCTGCCGGCGCGGAGCACCGCGAAGGCATCGCGGCGTTCCTGGAGAAGCGGCCTGCGCAGTTCTGAGAGGGACACCGGCAACGCATACGCAACCTGTTTTTCTTCATCTTCCTTTTGCTTTCGCCCAACCATCCATCCACCATGTCTTCCCAACTGCTTGCATCGCCTTCCCGCACGCCGGCCTCCGCATCGGCCGCCGGCCACCAGAACCTCTACAGCGCCCTGCGCGCCGCATTCCCGGCGGACCTGGGCGGCATCGCCGTCGAGGCCACGTCGCCCGAGGGGCTGCCCCTGCACTACAGCTGGGCGGACCTGGAGCAGGCCAGCGCGCGCATCGCCAACCTGCTCGCGTCGCTGAATCTGCCCGAGGGCAGCCGCATCGCGGTGCAGGTGGAGAAGTCGGTCGAGGCCATGCTGCTGTACCTCGCGACGCTGCGCGCGGGTTTCGTGTTCCTGCCCCTGAACACCGCCTACCAGAGCGCGGAGATCGAATACTTCATCGGCAACGCCGAGCCCGCGGTGGTAGTCTGCACGCCGGCGAATTTCGGCTGGGTCTCCAAGCTGGCGTTCACGGCCGGCACGGCGCACGTGTTCACGCTCGGCGACGACCGCACGGGCACGCTGCTGGAGCGCGCGACGCACCACTCCAGCGTGCACGAGCCGGTGGCACGGTCAGCGGACGACCTGGCCGCCATCCTCTACACCAGCGGCACCACGGGCCGCAGCAAGGGCGCGATGCTCACGCACGGCAATTTGCTGTCGAACGCGCTGGTGCTCAAGGACTACTGGGGCTGGAAGCCTGGCGACGTACTCATCCACGCGCTGCCGATCTTCCACGTGCACGGCCTGTTCGTTGCGATCCACGGGGCGCTCATCAACGGCAGCCCGATGGTCTGGTTCGCGAAGTTCGAACCGAAGGCCGTGATCGCCGCGATGCCGCGAGCCACGGTGTTCATGGGCGTGCCCACGCTCTATGTGCGGCTGCTGGCCGAGCCTGCGCTCAATCGCGAGAGCACTGCCCGCATGCGGCTGTTCGTGGCCGGCTCCGCCCCCCTGCTGATCGAGACGTTCAAGGAATGGCAGGACCGCACGGGCCACACCATCCTGGAGCGCTACGGCATGAGCGAGACCATCATGCTCACCAGCAACCCGTACGCTGCCGACCCGCGCCATGGCGGGCAGGAGGAGCGCCGCGGCGGCACGGTGGGCTTCCCGCTGCCGGGCGTGGGCCTGCGCGTGGTGGACGACGCGGGGCAGCCGGTGGCCACCGACGGGATCGGCCACATCCAGGTGCAGGGGCCGAACGTGTTCCAGGGCTACTGGCGCATGCCGGAGAAGACGAAGGAGGAGTTCGCCGTGGACGGGCAGGGCGGCCGCTGGTTCAGGACGGGCGACGTGGGCAAGGTCGATGCGCGGGGCTATGTCCACATCGTGGGGCGCAGCAAGGACCTCATCATCTCCGGCGGCTACAACGTCTATCCGGCCGAGATCGAGGGCTTCATCAACGAGATGCCCGGCGTGGCCGAGAGCGCGCTGGTGGGCGTGCCGCACCCGGACTTCGGGGAAGTGGGCGTGGCGGTGGTGATCCCCAAGGCCGGTGCGCAAATCGATGGCGAGGCGATCATCGCGGCGCTCAAGGCGCGCCTGGCGAACTTCAAGATTCCCAAACGCTGCTTCGTCACCGAAGAGCTGCCACGCAACACGATGGGCAAGGTGCAGAAGAATTTGCTGCGCGAGCAGTACAAGGGGCTGTTCGGCTGAGTGCCGCACTGCCCGGGACCGCTCTTGTGTTCCTGGCAGGCTGCGGGCCTGCCGCGATTCAGGGCGTGTCCGCAGCGCAGAAGATGCATCCGTCCGCAGGCGATGCAGTGCCATGCGCCGCGGGCGCGTGGCTGCAGCAGTGTTCCAGCCACGCGGCCACCAGCTTGTAGACCGACAGGTTGGTGCGGGCCGTGGGCGCACACAGGTAGTAGCCCAGGGGGCTTTCGAACCGCCGGCCGAGCGGCTCGACCAGCGATCCGGCCTGCAGTTCGTCCTCCACCAGGCAGGTGGGCACGATGCCCACGCCGAAGCCGGACACCGCGGCGCGGATGATGAGCGAGTAGAGATTGAAGCCCGGCCCGAAGCGGCTGCCGGCCGTGTCGCACTGGTGCGCCTCCATCCAGTCGTGCCAGGCGAGCGGCACCTCGATGTGCTGCAGCAGCGTGGCATGCTGCAGGTCCTGCGGCGTGCGCAGCCGCAGCGTGTCGCGCAGTTGGGGGCTGCAGACGATGCTGGTCTCCTTGCCGATCAGGTAGCGGGCATTGGCACTGGGCCAGTTGCCGTAGCCGTACTGGATGGCGGCGTCGAATTCATGCGGCACCGCGAAATCGTGCGCATGCTGGTAGCGCACGAAGTTGAGCGCCACCTGGGGCAGGGTGCGCTTGAAGTGGCCCAGCCGCGGGAACAGCCACTGTGCCGCGAAGGTCGGAGGCACCGAGAAATTGAGCGCGCCGCCGCTGCCGCCGTACGACATGAGCTGCGCCGTCGCCGACTCCAGCGCCGCCATCGCGGGGCGGGTGGCGTTGAGGTAGGTGGCGCCGGCGTCCGTCAACTCCAGCCCGCCCGCCTTGCGGATGAAGAGCCTCTGTCCCAGGTATTCCTCCAGCGACGCGATGTGGCGGCTGATGGCGCTCTGGGTCACGCACAGTTCGCGCGCCGCCATGGTGAAGGCATGGTGCTTTGCCGCGGAGTGGAAAGCGTTCAGTTCGGAAATGGTCGGGCAGAGGCGGCGCATAGGGCGTATGAGTACCACTCATGGAGTGGTGAGATTTTAGGCGTTGCGGCCGGGGTGGCTCTGGCCCGATAAATGCGTCCGTGACTGCCGTGTGACTCCCGCTTTCCCGTCGCAGCCGCCTTCGCACCAGCTGGGTGCAGTGCCGGCAGCGGCATGGGCCACCGTCCACGGTGCCATGAGTAATTGCGAAGCCGACCCTTTTCCCCAACGAAACCCTTCATGACTTCCCTCCTGATCGAAAACAGCCGCGTCCTGGACGTGCATGCGCTCACGCTGCGCTCCGGCGTCTCGGTCCTGGTGACGGACGGCCGCATCGCCGCAGTGGGCGAGCAACTGCAGGCGCCGGAGGGCGCGCAGAGGATCGACGCCCGCGGCATGACGCTCATGCCGGGCCTGATCGACTGCCACGTACACGTGGTGGCGTCCTCGTTCAACCTCGGCACGGTGGCGAAGATGCCGAACGTGTTCACCATGCTGCGTTCGCTGCCGATCATGCGCGGCATGCTCGATCGCGGCTTCACCTCGGTGCGCGATGCGGGCGGGGCGGACTGGTCGCTCGCCGAAGCGGTGCGCACGGGCCTGGTGCAGGGCCCGCGCATCTTCCCCTCGGGCAAGGCGCTGTCGCAGACGGGCGGGCATGCGGACTTCCGCCAGCGCAGCGACGACCTGGACGTGTGCTCGTGCGCGTACAAGCTGGGCAATATCGGCCGCGTGGTCGACGGCGTCGATGCCTGCCGGCTCGCGGTGCGCGAGGAGATCCTGAAGGGCGCCACGCAGATCAAGGTCATGGCCTCGGGCGGCGTGGCCTCGCCCAACGATCCGATCGGCAACCTGGGCTACTCGGAGGCCGAGCTGCGCGCCATCGTCGAGGAGGCCGACAACGCCAGCACCTACGTGATGGCCCACGCCTACACGCCGCGCGCCATCGCCCGCGCCGTGCGCTGCGGCGTGCGCACCATCGAGCATGGCAACCTGGTCGATGCGGCCACGGCCGACCTGATGGCCGAGGCGGGCGCGTTCATGGTGCCCACGCTCGTCACCTATGAAGGCCTCGCGAACGAGGGCGAGCGCTACGGCCTGCCGGCCGTCTCCATCGCCAAGATCGACGCAGTGCGCGGACAGGGCAGGCAGGCGATCGAGATCCTGGCGAAGGCCGGCGTGAAGATGGGCCTGGGCAGCGACCTGCTCGCCGAGACGCACTACCTGCAGTCCGACGAACTGCGCCTGCGCGCCGAAATCCTGGGCAACGGCCCGGTGCTGCAGCAGGCCACGCTGGTGGGCGCCGAGATCTTGGGCCAGCAGGGCCAGCTCGGAGAAATCACCCCGGGCGCCATCGCCGACCTGCTGCTGGTGGATGGTGACCCGCTGGCCGACATCGCCTGCCTGCTGGGCCAGGGCGAGCGCATCCGCGCGATCGTCAAGGACGGCGCCTTCGTCAAGAACACCCTCTGAATTCCACCCCCCCCCCCCGCATCCAGACCGGAGACACACCATGCAACGTAGAAACCTCATGAAGCTCGGCGGCGCCGCGGCCGTCCTGCAGTGCCTTCCCTCTCTCGGCTTCAGCCAGCAGGGCGAGGTGTTCCGCATCGGCTCGCTCACGCCGATCACGGGCGCGGGCAGCCCCTACGGCCCGGGCATGCAGCAGGCCATCCGCCTGGCCGTGGATGAAGTGAATGCCGCCGGGGGCGCGGGCGGCCGCAAGCTGGAACTCTTCACCGAGGACTCGCAGACCAAGCCCGACGCCGCGGTGCTCGCGGCCAAGAAGCTCATCGAGGTGAACAAGGTGCAGGCCGTGCTGGGCACGTGGGCCTCGGGCGTGTCGCTGGCCGTGCTGCCGCTCACCGAAGCGGCCGGCATCATCGAGATGAACGTCTCCGGGGCTCCGGCCATCTCCACGCTCGACACCAAGGACCTGGTCTGGCGCTTCCAGGCGACCAACGACCGCTTCGGCGCGGCCTTCGCCGAGATCTGCGCCAAGCGCGGCTTCAAGCGGCCGGCCACGATGGCGTTCAACAACGCCTCGGGCCTGGGCAACGTGGAAGGCTTCACCCGCGTGTGGGAAAAGCGCGGCGGCAAGGTGGTGGCGAACGTCACCTACGAACCCAGCCGGCCCAGCTACCGCAGCGAGCTGCAGAAGATCCTGGCGGCCAAGCCCGACGTGATCGTGATGGGCTCCTACCTGCCCGACACCACCATCATCCTGCGCGAGTGGTTCCAGTCCGGCGCCGAGAACAAATGGGTCATCCCGGGCTGGGCGGCCAACCCCGACCTGGTGAAGGCCCTGGGCGCCGAGGTGTGCGAGGGCATCATCTCGGTGGACACGGTCTCCAACGAGAAGAGCACCGCGTTCGCGCACTTCGATGCGGCGTACGCCAAGGCCACGGGCAAATCCGCGGCCACCAACATCTATGCCGCCATGGCCTACGACATGGTGATCTCGCTGGCACTGGCGATGGAGGCCGCAGGCGCCAAGGCCACGGTGGAGCAGGTCAACGCGAAGATCCGCGATATCTCCAACGCACCGGGCACGGCCGTCTATACCTTCGCCGAAGGCAAGGCGCAGCTCGCAAAGAAGGCCAAGGTGAACTACGAAGGCGCCTCCAGCAAGCTGGACTTTGACAAGTACGGCGACGCGACGCCGGACTTCGGTGTGTACGTGATCGAGAAGGGCCAGCTGGTGCGGCGCGACGTGGTGTCCATCGCGATGTGACGGCGATGCACGAGATGACGCAATGACCTGGATCGATTTCACGAACCTGTTGATCAATGGATTGATCGAGGGCCTGGTAGTGGCCCTGCCAGCGCTGGCCATGACCCTGGTGATGGGAGTCAACCGCTTTCCCAATGCCGCCACGGGCGACCTGATGACCACCGGTGCCTATGCCGCCGTGGCCGTGCAGTCGCTGGGCGGCGTGCCGCTGTGGCTGGCGGCCATCGCCAGCGTGGGGGTGACGGCAGTGGTCTCGGCCGGCTCCTACCAGTTGATCTTCCGCAAGCTGGCGGGGCGGCCCATGGTGGCCTCCATGCTCGCGGCCATCGGCCTGGGCTTCCTGTTGCGCAGCCTGATCTCGTTCTTCGCGGGGCACGACCAGCGCACGTTCGAGCTGCCTCTGGTGCGTGCCTGGAACTTCGGCGGCATCCGCATCCTGCCCACCGACCTGCTGATCGCGGCCATCGCCGCCGCCTGCCTGGCGGTGGTGTTCGTGCTGATCTACCGCACCAGCTTCGGCCGCCAGTTGCGCGCCGTGGCCGACAGCGCGGACCTGGCGCGTGCCAGCGGCATCCGTGCCGGCGGGCTGATGCTGTGCCTGTGGCTGCTGGTGGGAGCGCTCTCGTCCATCGGCGGCGTGCTGCTGGGCATGAAGGCCATCGTCACGCCGGAAATGGGCTGGGAAAGTCTGATCCCCGCGTTCGCCGCCATGGTGCTCGGCGGCATCGGCAGCCCGGTGGGGGCCGTGCTGGGTGCGTTGGTGCTGTGCATTGTGCAGGAGCTGTCGGTGCCATTGCTGGGGCCGTCGTACAAGCTCGTGCTGTCGTTCGTGGTGCTGGCGCTGGTGCTGCTGCTGCGGCCCGCCGGGATCATGGGCCGGGTGCAACTGGTGCGCTGACAAGGGAGCGAAGAAAGACATGGTCGCCTATCTCTGTGCCATCGGCATCGTGGCCCTCATCTATTGCCTGCTGGCGCTCGGCCTGAACCTGCAGTTCGGACTGACGCGCCTGGTCAACTTCGGCGTGGTGGCGTTCTTCGCCGTCGGCGCCTACACCTCGGGCCTGCTGTCGCTCAAGGGCCTGCCGCTGCCGGCCTGCTTCGCCGCGGCGGGGCTGCTGTCGGGGCTGCTGGCCTTGCCGATCGGGCTGCTGTCGCTCAGGCTGCGCGATGACTACCTGGCCATCGTCACGCTCGGGTTTTCCGAGGCGGTGCGCATCACCATCCAGCAGGAGAGCTGGCTCACGAACGGCGTGCAGGGCCTGCCGGGCCTGCCCAAGCTGTTCGCGGCCTGGGGACCCGGGACGTCCGACATGGCCATCTTCGCCGTGCTGGCCATGATCGTGGGGATCGTGTGCTGGGGCACGGTGCGCCTCACGCGCAGCCCCTTCGGCCGGCTGCTGAAGGCCATCGGCGACGACGAGGCCGCGCTGTCCGCCCTGGGCAAGGACCCGGCGCGATTCAAGGTGCAGGTGTTCATGCTGGGCGCGGCGCTGGCCGGCGTGGCGGGTGCCTTCTACGCCCACTTCATCACCTTCATCACGCCCGAGCAGTTCATCCCGCTCATCACCTTCTACGTGTGGATGGGACTGGTCATGGGTGGCTCGGGCACGGTGCGCGGCGCCATGTTCGGCTCGCTGCTGCTGATGGTGTTCCTCGAAGGCTCCCGCTTCGCCAAGGACTGGGTGCCGGGCGTGTCGGAAGTGGGCATGGCCAGCCTGCGCCTGGCCGCCGTGGGCCTCGCGCTGATCCTGGTGACGCTCTACCGGCCCCATGGCCTGTTCGGAGGCAAGGCGAAATGAGCATGCTGCAAGTGGAGGCCGTGACGCGGCTGTTCGGTGGCTTCAAGGCGGTGGACCACGTGTCGCTGCGCCTGGCCGAGCGCGAGATACTGGGCATTGCCGGCACGAACGGCGCCGGCAAGAGTACGCTGTTCGCCGCCATCGCGGGCCAGCAGCCGCCCGATGCCGGGCGCATCGCCTTCGCAGGGCAGGACATCACGCGCCTGCCGCCGCACCGCCGCGCCCGCCTGGGACTGGTACGCACTTTCCAGATCCCGCGCGAGTTCAAGAGCCTGACGGTGCATGAGAACCTCATGGCCGCCGCCGCCAATCCGCAGGGCGAGCGGCTGGTGAACGCCTTCTTCCAGACGCGCAGCCTGCGCGATCACGAGGCCCAACTGGCGGCGAAGGCCGACGGCATCCTGCAGTTCCTGAACCTGGCGCGCGTGCGCGATGTGCCGGCCGGTGGCCTCTCGGGCGGTCAGAAGAAGCTGGTGGAGCTGGGCCGCGTGCTCATGCTGGACCCGCGCTGCATCCTGCTGGACGAACCCTTCGCGGGCGTGAACCCGGTGCTGATCGAGGAGATCTGCGACCGTGTGCGCGAGCTGCAGGGCCGGGGCATCGCCTTCATCGTCATCGAGCACCACCTGCAGGCGCTCAAGGCGCTGTCGCACCGCATGATCGTGATGGACCGGGGCCGCATCCTGGCCGAGGGCGACCCGCACCGCGTGCTGGACGATCCGCGTGTGCAGGAAGCCTACATGGGAGGGGTGGTATGAGCGGCGCAGCCATGAATGCACAAAACCTGCTGCAGATCGCACAGCTGCGCGGCGGCTACTCCGAGGTGGACATCATCCACGGTATCGGCCTGGCGGTGGCGCCGGGGCAGATCGTGACCATCGCCGGCACCAACGGCGCGGGCAAGTCCACGCTGGTGAAAGCGCTGCTGGGCCTGTTGCCGCGCGTGGCGGGCAGCATCCACCTCGACGGCCGCGACATCACCCCGCTGTCGGCCGAGGACCGCTTCGATGCCGGCCTGGCCTATGTGCCCCAGGTGGCGAACGTGTTTCCCTCGCTCACCGTTCGCGAGAACCTGCAGGTGGTGCGTGGCGTGAAGCACCTGAAGCAGCGCATGGAGGAAGTGCTGGCAGACTTTCCCGCGCTGGTGGAGCGGCTGCCGCAGCCGGCCAGCAACCTCTCGGGCGGCGAGCGCCAGCAGCTGGCGTTCGCCCGAGCGCTGATGCCGTCGCCGCGCATCATGGTGCTGGACGAGCCCACGGCCGCGCTGGCGCCCTCGCTGGTCGGCAAGGTGTTCGACATGGTGCAGCGCCTGCCCGCGGCGGGCGTGTCGGTGCTGATGGTGGAGCAGCGCGCACGCCAGGCGCTGGCCATCAGCCAGCAGGGCTACATCCTGGACCAGGGGCGCTGCGTGCTGCACGGGCCGGCGCGGGAACTGCTGGAAGACCAGCGCATGGCGCAGCTGTACCTGGGCAGCCACTGAGCCACCCGTACGGCGGCACGGTTTCAGCGCAGCACGAGCACGGGCACCTTCGAGTGCGTGAGCACGTGCTGGGTCTCGCTGCCCAGCAGCAGGCGCTTGATGCCCTTGCGGCCGTGCGAGGCCATCACGATCAGGTCGCAGTCGTGCTTGGTGGCCGCGGCGATGATCGCCTCGGCGACGAGGTCCGACTTGGTCACCACGGGCTTGACCTTCACCCCCTGGGCATCGCCCAGCTGCCGGATGCCGTCCACCAGCGCCTGGGCGTTGGTGGCCCACTGGCTCTCGATGCGCCGGGCCTCGGCGGCATCCACCGGCGAGCCGCCTTCGAAATAGCTGCGCGGGTAGCGCGGCACGACCTTGAACGCGACCACGCGGCCGCCCGAGAGCCGGGCCAGGGACAGGCCGTGTTCGACGGCCTTGGCGGACAGGTCGGAGCCGTCGGTGGCGATGAGGATGCGGCGGTAGGACATCGTTGTTCTCCTGGAAAAGATGGGAGATGCCGGGGCCGGCACGGCCTTGGCGTAACGGCAGAGTAGGCCGAAGTGGTTGCCCGTGTCTTGACATGCGTCAACGCGGACCGGCGCCATGGGGCCTAGCCTTCGGCTCCATGATGTCCGATCCTTCCGCGCCGGCGGACGCCGCCGATTCCGCTGCCGAGCTGCTCGACGATCCGCAGGAATGGACCGCCTTCGGGCGGCCCGTGGGCACGCAGGCCGCCGGCGCAGCCGGGCCAGGGCACGCCCCCGAAGGATTGTGGGAGTCGCACGTGGTGCTCGGCGGCATGCATTGCGCGGCCTGCGCGCTCACGGTGGAGGACGCGCTGCGCGGCGTGCCGGGCGTGCTGCAGGCCGAGGTGAGTGCCGCCACGCACCGCGCGCGGGTGGTGTGGGACGCCCGGCGCGTGCGCCCGTCGCGATGGATGGCCGCGGTGGCGCGCGCGGGCTACCCCGCCTTGCCGGCCATGGATGCGCTGGCCCGTGAGCAGCGCCGGCGCGAGGGCCGCAAGGCCCTGTGGCGCTGGCTGGTGGCGGGCTTCTGCATGATGCAGGTGATGATGTACGCGTGGCCTGCGTACGTGGCCCAGCCGGGCGACCTCACGGCCGAGATGGAGCGGCTGCTGCGCTGGGCCTCCTGGGTCATCACGCTGCCGATGATGATCTTCTCGTGCGGCCCGTTCTTCTCGAGCGCGCTGCGCGACCTGCGCCTGCGCCGCGTGAGCATGGACCTGCCGGTCGCGCTGGGCATGGGCATCACCTTCGTGGTGAGCACGGCGGGCACTTTCGATCCGGCCGGCGCCTTCGGCCGCGAGGTCTATTACGACTCGCTGACCATGTTCGTGTTCTTCCTGCTCACCGGCCGCTGGCTGGAGATGCGGATGCGCGACCGCACGGCGGGCGCGCTGGAGGCGGTGATGAACCGCCTGCCCGACAGCGTGGAGCGGCGCGGCGCCGATGGCGCATTCACGCGCGTCGCCGTGCGCCGGCTCGCGGTGGGCGACGTGGTCCGCATCCTGCCGGGCGAGGCCTTCCCGGCAGACGGGCGCATCGAGCGCGGCAGCACGCAGGTGGACGAGGCGCTGCTCACGGGGGAATCGACCCCGCTGGCGCGTGCGGAAGGCGCGGCCGTGACGGCCGGCAGCTACAACCTGCGCGCGCCCGTGGAGGTGCATGTGGAGCGTGTCGGCGGCGATACGCGCTTTGCCGAGATCGTCGCGCTGATGGAGTCCGCATCGGCGCAGAAGCCGCGCCTGGCGCAACTGGCCGACCGCATCGCGCGGCCCTTCCTTGCGGGCGTGCTGGTGGCCGCGGGCCTGGCGGCGGCGTGGTGGTGGAAGACCGACCCGGAACATGCACTCATGGTCGCGGTGGCAGTGCTCATCGTGACCTGCCCGTGCGCTCTTTCGCTCGCGACGCCGGTGGCCATGCTCACGGCGGCGGGCGCGCTCGCTCGGCAGGGCGTGCTGGTGCGCAACCTGCAGGCCCTGGAATCCCTGGCGGCGGTGGACACGGTCGTGTTCGACAAGACCGGCACGCTGACGCAGGACGGCATCCGGATCGCGGGCGTGCATCCGGCGCAGGGCTTCACGCAGGCGGAAGCGCTGGCCCTGGCGGCGGCGCTGGCGCGGCACTCGCTGCATCCGCTCTCCCGTGCGCTGGTGCAGGCGGCCGGTCCGCAGGGGGAGGGCGCCATCGAGCGCTGGCGGCTGAGCGATGTGCGCGAGGTGGCAGGGCAGGGCCTGGCCGCCCGGGTGGATGACCTGCAGGGCCTGAGGGCGCCTGCCGTGCTGCGCCTGGGCCGGGCCGCGGATGCCGGTGCAGCCGCCACGCAGCGGGTGGCCCTGGGCGCGGAGCCTTTGCAGGCTGGCGCGTCCCCGGCCGCGTGGCCCGCGGAGGTCGCGTGTTTCGACTGGCGGGAGGATCTGCGGCCCGACGCGGCCGGCGTCGTTGCCCGCCTGCGCGAGGCCGGGCTGTCGGTCGAGTTGCTTTCCGGCGACCGTGCCGACGCGGTGGCGCGCGTGGCCGCCAGCGCGGGCATCGATGCCGCGCGCGGCGATTGCTCGCCGCAGGACAAGCTCGACCGCATGCGCGCGCTGCAGGCCGCCGGCCGGCACGTGGCGATGGTGGGCGACGGCCTCAACGACGGGCCGGTGCTCGCGGGCGCGCACGTGTCGTTCGCCTTCGGCCGGGCCGTGCCGCTCGCGCGGTCGCGTTCGGATTTCGTGGTGATGGGCGACCAGCTCGCACTGGTGGAGCGCAGCGTGCGGCTCGCGCGGCGCACGCTGCGCGTGGTGCGGCAGAACCTGGCCTGGGCCGCGGCCTACAACGCGCTGTGCGTACCGCTGGCCGTCGCCGGCTGGATGCCGGCATGGCTCGCGGGGCTGGGCATGGCGCTCAGTTCGCTGCTGGTGGTGGCGAACGCGGCGCGCCTCGCGCGGGGCGCTGGCAGCGATGCCGGTGCGGCCGCCATGGGGGCGGATGCTGCCCTGCCGCCCACCGCCGCGCCGCTGGCGCAGGGAGCCGCGTGATGGACATCCTGTACCTGCTGATTCCGCTGTCGGTCGTGCTCGTGCTGCTGATCCTGGTCGGGCTCTGGTGGGCCATCGACCGGGGGCAATTCGACAACGTCGAACAGGAAGGCGAACGCATTCTTCGGGACGATTGACGCTGGTCAAACGGCTCCGGGGCCCCCCTCGTCAGAATTTGTAAGCAAACCAAAAGAGGTGCCCGATGGATTCTTCTGTCTCGAACGCCGCGCACTACAACGACACGGTCGTGCGGCAGTTTTCAATCATGGCCGTGGTGTGGGGGGTGGTCGGCATGCTGGTCGGCGTGGTCATCGCCGCGCAGCTCGCCTGGCCCGAACTCAACTTCGGCATTCCGTGGCTCAGCTACGGCCGCCTGCGCCCGCTGCACACCAACGCGGTGATCTTCGCGTTCGGCGGCTGCGCGCTGTTCGCCACCAGCTACTACGTGGTGCAGCGCACGGGACAGGTGCGCCTGTTCGCGGGCCGGCTTGCCTCGTTCACGTTCTGGGGCTGGCAGGCGGTTATCGTGGCCGCGGCCATCAGCCTGCCGCTAGGCTACACCACGGGCAAGGAATACGCCGAGCTCGAGTGGCCGATCGACATCCTGATCACGCTGGTGTGGGTGTCGTACGCCATCGTGTTCTTCGGCACCGTGGGCAAGCGCCGCGTGAAGCACATCTACGTGGCCAACTGGTTCTTCGGCGGCTTCATCCTCGCCGTGGCGCTGCTGCACGTGGTCAACAGCGCGGAAGTGCCCGCGGGCTGGATGAAGAGCTACTCGGCCTACGCCGGCGTGCAGGACGCGATGGTGCAGTGGTGGTACGGCCATAACGCCGTGGGCTTCTTCCTCACGGCCGGCTTCCTGGGAATGATGTACTACTTCATCCCGAAGCAGGCCGGCCGCCCGGTGTACAGCTACCGCCTGTCGATCGTGCACTTCTGGGCGCTGATCTTCACCTACATGTGGGCGGGTCCCCACCACCTGCACTACACCGCGCTGCCCGACTGGACGCAGTCCGTGGGCATGGTGTTCTCGCTGATCCTGCTGGCGCCCAGCTGGGGCGGGATGATCAACGGGATCATGACCCTCTCGGGCGCCTGGCACAAGCTGCGCGACGATCCCATCCTGCGCTTCCTGATCGTGTCGCTGTCGTTCTACGGCATGGCCACGTTCGAGGGCCCGATGATGTCCATCAAGACGGTGAACGCCCTGAGCCACTACACCGACTGGACCGTGGGCCACGTGCACGCCGGCGCCCTCGGCTGGGTGGGCCTGATCACGATGGGCTCGCTCTACTACCTCGTGCCGCGCCTGTTCGGCCGCGAGAAGATGCACTCCATCAAGGCGATCGAGCTGCACTTCTGGATGGCCACCATCGGCATCGTGCTCTACATCGCCGCCATGTGGATCGCCGGCGTGATGCAGGGCCTGATGTGGCGCGCGGTAAATGCCGACGGCACGCTCACCTACACCTTCGTCGAGAGCGTGAAGGCCACCTATCCCTTCTACGTCATCCGCTTCGCCGGCGGCCTGCTCTACCTCGCGGGCATGGTGGTGATGGCCTGGAACGTGTGGAAGACCGCCATGGCCGGCCGCTCGGTCAAGGTGCAGATCCCGGCCGTGGCACCTGCCCACGCCTGAAACCCTGGAGCGCTTTCATGTCCGACAACACAACGACAAAAGCCGGCTTCTCCCACGAGAAGATCGAGACCAACAACTTCCTCATGATCGTGCTGATCGTGCTGGTGGTGGCCATCGGCGGCCTGGCGGAAATCGTGCCGCTGTTCTTCCAGAAGTCCACCACCGAGCCGGTCAACGGCGTGCAGCCCTACACGGCCACCCAGCTGCTGGGGCGCGACATCTACCTGCGCGAGGGCTGCTACAACTGCCACTCGCAGATGATCCGCCCGTTCCGCGCCGAGACGCTGCGCTATGGCCACTACTCCGTGGCCGGCGAGTTCGTCTATGACCACCCGTTCCAGTGGGGCAGCAAGCGCACGGGCCCCGACCTGCACCGCGTGGGCGGCAAGTACAGCGACGAATGGCACCGCATCCACCTGAACAACCCGCGCGACGTGGTGCCGGAGTCCAACATGCCCGCCTACTCCTGGCTGGAGAAAACCCCGGTGGACCCGTCCGTCGCCGCACCCCGCATGAAGGCGCTGCGCACCGTGGGCGTGCCCTACACCGACGAGCAGATCGCCGGTGCGGCCGAGGAGGTCAAGGGCAAGACCGAGCTGGACGTGCTGGTGGCCTACCTGCAGGTCATGGGCCGCGCGCTCAAGTAAGGGGAGACCGCCATGGACATCACCACCGTGCGCATCGCCGCGACGCTGATCTCGTTCGCCCTGTTCCTCGGAATCCTGGCCTGGACGTTCTCCCGCGGCAACCGGTCCCGGTTCGAGGAGGCGGCGCAGCTGCCGTTCACCGAGCCGGACGCTCCACTGAATTCTTTCGAGAACGAGAAGAACCATGAGTGACTTCACCCACAATTTCTGGTCGGTGTACGTCGTCGCACTGACCCTCGGCGGCATCGCCGGCTGTCTCATCCTGCTGTGGATCACCGCGCGCAAGAAGGTCGAGCCGCGCGCGGACAACACCACGGGCCACGTCTGGGACGGCGATCTCACCGAGATGGACAACCCGATGCCGCGCTGGTGGATGTGGCTGTTCGTCATCACCATCGTGTTCGGCCTGGGCTACCTGGCCGCCTATCCGGGCCTGGGACGCTTCAGCGGCCAGCTGGGCTGGTCGCAGCGCGGCGAGTACGAAAATGAAATGGCCAAGGCCCGTGCCGAACTGGAGCCGCTCTACGCGCGCTTCGCCGCGATGAGCACCGAGCAGGCCGCCGCCAGCCCCGAGGCCATGGCCATCGGCGAGCGCCTGTTCATGAACAACTGCGCACAGTGCCATGGCTCCGACGCGCGCGGCAGCAAGGGCTTCCCGAACCTGGCCGACAACGACTGGCTGCACGGCGGCGCACCCGCCAACATCCGCGAGACGATCGAGAAGGGCCGCATCGGCACCATGCCCCCCATGGCGGCGGCCGTCGGTTCGGCCGAGGACGTGCGCAACCTCGCGCACTACGTGCTGAGCCTGTCGGGCAGCCCGCACGATTCGCTGCGCGCCTCGCTGGGCAAGTCCAAGTTCACGGTGTGCGCGGCCTGCCATGGCATGGACGGCAAGGGCAACACCGCGCTGGGCGCGCCGAACCTGACCGACGACATCTGGCTCCACGGCTGGGGCGAGGGCGCCATCACCGCCATGATCAACAACGGCAAGGTGAACCAGATGCCCGCGCAGGCCGGCAAGCTCACCGATGCGCAGATCGGCGTGCTGACCGCCTACGTCTGGGGCCTGTCCAACAAGCCGGGCGCGAACACCGCCGCGGCGGCCCCGGCGAACTGAACCGAGGGACCGCATCCAGGGGCGCCGCCGGCCGGCGCGCCGCCCCTGACGGTCCCACGCGCAATCCCTGCTCCCACGACACGAGACCGCCGGCCCACAGAGCAAAGCAGAACCCACATGAAGCCCCCTGACGGACAGCCGCGCAAGGTCATCCCGATCGCCCCCGTTCCGGCGGACGGCGGATCGGCACAGGCCGAAGTCGTCTCCCTCTACGAAGCCCAGAAGAAGATCTACCCGAGGTCCATCGCCGGCGTGTTCGCGCGCTGGCGGTGGGCCATGGTCGCTTTCACGCAGCTGGTGTTCTACGGACTGCCGTGGCTGCAGTGGGGCGAGCGGCAGATGGTGCTGTTCGACCTGGGCGCGCGGCGCTTCTACCTCTTCGGCCTGGTGCTGTATCCGCAGGACTTCATCTACCTGACGGGCCTGCTCATCATCTCGGCGCTGTCGCTGTTCCTGTTCACCGCGGTGGCGGGCCGGCTCTGGTGCGGTTTTGCCTGCCCGCAGACCGTCTACACCGAGATGTTCATGTGGATCGAGCACAAGGTGGAAGGCGACCGCAGCGCGCGCCTGCGGCTCGACAACGGGCCCTGGACCTTCGAGAAGGTCCGCAAGAAGGCGCTCAAGCAGTTCCTCTGGATCGCGGTCGCGGCCTGGACGGGCTTCACCTTCGTGGGCTACTTCGTGCCCATCCGCGAGCTGGGCACCGAGTTGATGGCGCTGCAAGGCTCCTGGCAGCTCTTCTGGGTGGCGTTCTACAGCTTCGCCACCTACGGCAACGCCGGCTTCCTGCGCGAGCAGGTCTGCAAGTACATGTGTCCCTATGCGCGCTTCCAGAGCGCGATGTTCGACAAGGACACCCTCATTGTCACGTACGACGAGATCCGCGGCGAGCCGCGCGGCCCGCGCAACAAGTCGGTGGACCACCGGGCCAGGGGCCTGGGCGATTGCATCGATTGCACGCTGTGCGTGCAGGTCTGCCCCGTGGGCATCGACATCCGCAACGGCCTGCAGTACGAATGCATCGGCTGCGGCCTGTGCGTGGATGCGTGCAACACCGTGATGGACAAGATGAAGTACCCGCGCGGGCTCATCCGCTACTCCACGCAGAACGGCGTGGCGAACCGCTGGACGCAGTCGCAGATGCTGCGCCGCGTGCTGCGGCCGCGCGTGCTCATCTATACGGCGGTGCTGGTGGCGCTGTGCATCGGCATGCTCACGAGCCTGACGCTGCGCACGCCGCTCAAGGTGGACGTGGTGCGGGACCGTGCGGCGCTCTCGCGCATCGTCGCGGGCGGCCGGCTGGAGAACGTGTACAGCCTGCAAATCATGAACGCGACCGAGGCGCCGCAGCGCTACCGCATCGCGGCGTCCGGACTGGAAGGGCTGGCCGTCGCGTCGGAGGCCGAGGTGGAGATCGGCGCAGCGCAATCGCGCTGGGTGGCAGTGCGGCTGCAGATCCCGTACGGCTCGGCCGCGCCGGGCTCGCATCCGGTGGCCTTCGAGGTGCAGTCCCTGGAGACGAAGGCCCGCGTGAAAGAGAAATCCATCTTCCTCGTGCCGCGCTGAAGCGGCGAGGGCGGTTGGTGTTATTCAGTATGGCAGGCCCCTGCAACCCTGTGGTGTGATGGGGCCGTGGTGACGAAGGAAGGAGTTCGAGATGGCGCAAAAAACGACATCGGCCGCCGTGGCGGCCCAGCCCTGGTGGAAGTTCGGCCACGTGTGGATGGTGATCGCCGGGCCCGCGATCGTGGTGGTCGCCGGCACGACAACGGCATGGCTGGCCGTGCGGCAGCCTGATCCGGTGGTGGCGGAGGACTATTACCGCCAGGGCATCGAGATCAACCGCACGCTCGAGCGGGAGCGCGCGCGTGCCGCGGCCATGGAGCCGGCGATGAAGGCGCGCAACCACGCGGCCACGCCGGCAGGGGACCAGCCGCGCTGAGTACCGCGGCTGGCCTGGCGGGCACCGGAGCCCGATGTGTTCCGTTCGTTTTCGACACCGATGACTGCAAAGGAGGAGATCGCGATGAGAACCCAACGCTGGATGTGGATCGCCTGGCCCGCCTTCCTGGTGGCAGGACTGATCGAGATGGTGGTATTCGCCTTCGTGGACCCGGCCGCCCTGCACTGGTCCGACCAACCCCTCGCCCTCTCGCGCGAGGGCGTCTATACGGTGGCGTTCTTCGTGTTCTGGGCGCTGTGCATGCTCTCCAGCGCCCTCACCACGCTGCTGTCCATGTCGCCCTTCGAGCTCAACCGCTGCCCCGTTCCCACGGGCGAGCGCCCGATGGAGTGCGGCAAGTTTTCGCAGTGAGGGCGGGGCGGCTGTCAGCGCATGTGATGGCTTGCAGGCAAAAAGGCCGTCGTGGCGACAGGGGCCTGGCGGCTGCTTGGTGAGGGTTCTGGGTTTTCACGCAGAGCATTCGCGTAGCGCAAGGCCCACGAAGATACGCGGCCGTGCCGATCAGAAGGCCGCGGAGCAGGCCACGCCAGCAGACGCCGTGGAACCGGCTTCGCCGGGCCACTGGTGTCGTCCCCCTTCCCGCGGCGCGCAGCGCGGCGAGAGAAGGGGGAAGGCGCGCAGCGCCTCAGGGGGATGTCAGTTACAGGCTTGGCTATTGACGATCCGCTTGAGCGCATCCGGCTCGACGATGCGCACGTGCCGCTGCTTGACCTCGACGATGCCTTCCTCGACGAATTTCGAGAAGGTGCGGCTCACGGTTTCCAGCTTGAGGCCCAGGTAGCTGCCGATCTCCTCGCGCGTCATGCGCAGCACCAGTTCGGATTGCGAGAATCCCCGCGCATGCAGGCGCTGCACGAGGTTGAGCAGGAAGGCCGCGAGGCGTTCCTCGGCGCGCATGCTGCCCAGCAGCAGCATTACGCCGTGCTCGCGCACGATCTCGCGGCTCATGATCTTGTGGACGTGGTGCTGCAGGGCCGTGACTTCGCGCGACAGCTCCTCGATGCGTTCGAAGGGCATGACGCACACCTCGGCGTCCTCCAGCGCGACGGCGTCGCAGGTGTGGTGGTCGCTGACGATGCCGTCGAGCCCGATGATCTCGCCGGCCATCTGGAAGCCCGTCACCTGGTCGCGCCCGTCCTCGGTGGCCACGCAGGTCTTGAAGAAGCCCGTGCGGATGGCGAAGAGCGACGTGAAGGCCTCGCCGTTGCGGAACAGCGTGCCGCCGCGCTTGACCTTGCGGCGCGTGGCGACGATGTCATCGATGCGCTGCAGCTGCTGCTCGTTCAGGCCCAGCGGCATGCAGAGCTCGCGCAGGTTGCAGTTCGAGCAGGCGACCTTGATGGTGTGCGGATTCATGGATGAGCAGCCTTCCCTTCTGTGTTCTATCTCGCTGTGCATGCAGGCCAGCCACGGTGCGGACGCATGGCAGGAGCGCAGGCGTGCAGGAAGAATGTGGCGGGCGACTGTGATGCGTCAATTGTCGCAGCGACGCGCGTCCAAATGCTTGACCGGCGTCAAGGACACGGGCGCGGGACATGGGGCACATTGTGAATCGATAAGGAATTCCGCACCATGAACGCTGTGACTCCCGAGCTTTTGCGCCGCTTCGACGTGCCGGGCCCCCGCTATACCTCCTACCCGACCGCGGACCGGTTCGTGGAGGCCTTCGGCGCGGACGAGTACGTGCTGGCGCTGCAGCAGCGCCGCCTCGGCTCGGCCGCCAAGGCCGTGCCCCTCTCGCTATATGTGCACATCCCGTTCTGCGAATCGTTGTGCTATTACTGCGCGTGCAACAAGATCATCACGCGCCACCCCGAGCGCGCCGACGTGTACCTGCGCTACCTCAGCCGCGAGATCGATCTGCACATGGCGCACTGCGCGCCCGGCCATGCGGTGAGCCAGCTGCACATCGGCGGCGGCAGTCCCACCTTCCTGGGCGACGACGCGCTGCAGGAGCTGATGAACATGCTGCGCCGCAGCTTCACGCTCGTGCCCGGGGGGGAGTATTCCATCGAGGTCGATCCCCGCACGGTGGATGCCCAGCGGCTCGCGCGGCTGGCGGAGCTGGGCTTCAACCGGCTGAGCTTCGGCGTGCAGGATTTCGATCCGGCCGTGCAGAAGGCGGTACACCGCGTGCAGCCGGCCGAGCAGGTCTTCGCGCTGGTGCAGGAGGCGCGGCGGATCGGCTTCGAGTCCGTCAACGTGGACCTGATCTACGGCCTGCCGCGGCAGACGCCCGAGTCGTTCGACCGCACCCTGGCCCAGGTGTGCGAACTGCGGCCCGACCGCATCGCGCTCTATGCCTACGCCCACCTGCCCGAGCGCTTCAAGCCGCAGCGGCGCATCGTGTCGGCCGAGCTGCCGATGGCCTCCGCCAAGGTGTCGATGCTGTCGCGCTCGCTCAACGCCTTCCAGGAGGCGGGCTACGTGTACGTGGGCATGGACCACTTCGCGCTGCCGGGCGACGCGCTGGCCGTGGCCAAGCGGCAGGGCCGGCTGCACCGCAACTTCCAGGGCTATAGCACCCAGCCGGACTGCGACCTGATCGCGCTGGGCGTGTCCGCCATCGGCCGCATCGGCGCCACGTACAGCCAGAACGCCAAGACCCTGGACGAGTACTACGACCTCATCAACCAGGGCCGGCTGCCGGTGGTGCGCGGCCTCGCGCTGACGCGTGACGACCTCGTGCGCCGCTCCGTCATCATGGCCCTCATGTGCCAGGGCGAGGTGCTGTTCGAGCCGATGGAGCAGTCGTGGCTGATCGATTTCCGGCGGTATTTCGCCGCGGAAATCGAGGTGCTCGAAGGCATGGCCGGCGACGGCCTCGTCACGGTGGGCGAGGACGGCATCAGCGTGACGGAGATGGGCTGGTTCTTCGTGCGCGGCGTGGCCATGGTGTTCGACCGCTACCTGCAGGCGGACCGCAACCGCGCACGGTTCTCCCGGATCATCTGAGAGCCCTTTTCTTTCTTGCAGGAGCCGCCATGCCCGACGCACTGATCTGGACGGCCTTCGCCATGGGACTGGCGGGCGGGCCGCACTGCCTGGCGATGTGCGCGGCCCCCTGCGCCGCGATCGTGGGCGGGCCGCAGGGCGGCGGGGCGGCTGCCCTGGCGCCCCTGCGCCGGTACGGCTCCGTGCATGCCACGGCAGGGGCGCCCGCCGCCTGCGCCGCGCCGGCGGCGACCGGACCGGGCGGCCTGCTGCGCGGCGGCGCGGCGCGCACCGCGGTTTTCCACCTCGCCCGGATGGCCGGCTACGGGCTGGCCGGGGCCGCCGCGGCGCTGGCGATGGACCGACTGGCCTGGCTGACCCAGCAGTCCGCGGCCCTGCGGCCGGCGTGGACGCTGCTGCACGTGGGCATGCTGGCCTGGGGCATCCTGATGGCCCTGCAGGCGCGCCAGCCGGCCTGGGTGGAGCGGGCCGGCCGCGCGGTCTGGGCCCGCGTCGGCCCCGGCGTGCGCGCTCCAGGCGGCCTCGCGGTGGCCGGGCTGGCGTGGGCCCTGATGCCGTGCGGGCTGCTGTATTCGGCCCTGCTGGTGGCAGCGCTGGCCGGCAACCCGGCGCAGGGGGCCGCTGCGATGGCCGCATTCGGCGGCGGCGGCGCGCTCTGGCTGCTGGGTGGCGCCTGGGCCTGGCGGCGGCTCCGCTCACGGGTGGATGCTGCGCGCGCCACGTGGGGAACGCGGTTCGCCGGCGTGCTGCTGGCGGCCGTGGCCGCCTGGGCGCTCTGGATGGACGTGGGGCGCCAGGCACTGGAGCCCTGGTGTCGCTGAAGCGGTACATTTGTCGCGGACTCGGAAACAGCTGCTCACGAACTGGTGATAATGGTTTCGAATGAGAGGCGTTACGCGCCTCTCTTATTTCGTGACCTCCCCGTGAACTCCTCCCTCCTCATCGACGTCGCCCTGCTGCGCGTCGGCATGTACATCCAGCTGGAACTGGGATGGATGAACCATCCTTTTCCGGTGAGCAGCTTCCGGATCGCGTCCGGAGACCAGATCGCCACCCTGCAATCCCTGGGGCTGGAGCAGGTGCGATGGGTGCCAGGGCGCAGCGATGCCGCGGTGCGCGCGGCAATGGAGGCTCCCGCATCCGCGCCACCAGGTTCTGCGGAACCAGCCCCCATGTCCGGCGCCGGTTCCGGCACCCCATCGGGTGCCGAACCGGCGGGTGTGCTCCATGCGCGCCTGGAGGCCCAGCGCCGCGCCCTGGCCCGCTGCGACGAGCAGTTCGCGCGGGCCACGCGGGTGTACGAGCGCCTGGCGCTGCACGTGGAGCAGGATCCGGCCGAGGCGCGCAAGGCCACCGAGTCCCTGGTCCGCGGCTGCGTGGACGAACTCATGGCCCACGGCGATTCCGCGGTCCGCCTGCTGTCGGAGCGGGCCGGCACGCGCGCCGCGCTGCATTCCGTCAACGTGGCGGTATTGTCCCTGCTGCTGGGCAAGTCGCTGGGAATGCGCGGGGACGACCTCGGTGACCTGGGCATCGCGGCGCTGCTGCACGACCTGGGCAAGATCTCCCTGCCGCCGCACGTCGCCCAGCCCAGCGCCGCGCTGGGCCCGGCCGACCAGGCCCTCTACGAGGCGCACGTGGGCGAATCCGTGGTATTGGCACAGCGCATGGGCCTGGGCCGGGCGGTGGTCTCGGCCATCGCCCAGCACCACGAACGGGCCGATGGCGGCGGTTTCCCGCTCGGGCTGCGGGGGACCGACCTGGGCCGGGCGGGCCAGGTGCTCGCGCTGGTGAACCACTATGACCGGCTGTGCAACCCATTGCGCGGCGCGGCCCCGCTGACGCCGCACGAGGCGCTGTCCGTGCTGTTCGCCCAGCACAAGTCCCGTTTCGACGCCCAGGTGCTGCAGTGCTTCATCCGGCTGATGGGGGTGTACCCCGCGGGATCGATCGTGCAGCTCACCAATGAACGCTATGCCATCGTGGTGGCGGTGGATTCGGCCCGGCCGCTGCGGCCGCAGGTGATCGTGCACGACGGCAGCGTGCCGCGCGACGAGGCGCTGGTGCTCGACCTGGAGCGCTCGCCGGACCTGGGCATCCGCCGCAGCCTGCGCCCGGCGCAGTTGCCGCGCGACGCACTGGATTACCTGTCGCCGCGCAAGCGCATTTGCTACTTCTTCGAGAGGGCGCTGGTGGCGGGCCCGGACGAGGTGCCGCAGTGAACCGCCCTGGCATCGATGTCGCGTGGCGGTCGCTGTTCGCGGGCCTGCGCGAGGCGCTCTGGCTGGTCGATGCGCAGTCGCTGAACGTGGTGATGTGCAACCGGGCCGCGGCGGAACTGGCCGGCCGGCCGCAGGAAGCCATGGAAGGGCGGCCGGTGCACCTGCTGGCCTGCACGCCCGAGGATCTCGCGTTCTGGTCGCAGGACTTGGCCGGGCTGCGGGCGGGTATCCATTCGCATTCGGGCATGCTGCGCCCCGACGGCTCCCTCGTGCCGGTGGACCGCCGCGTCGCCGCCGTCGAGTCGCCGGAGGGCATGCCGCTGCTGGTGCTGGGCATGCTGGACCGCAGCGAGCAGGCATCCATACAGGGTGAACTGGAGAGGCTGCTCTCGGAGTTGCGGGCCACGCTCGACTCCGCCGCCGACGGTATGCTGGTCTGCGACATGGGGGGCCGGGTGCGGGCCTTCAACCAGCGCATGGCCTGGCTGTGGAACATGCCGGAAGACCTGCTCGTGCAGCGCGACGACGCGGCCGTGGAGGCGCACATGGCAGACCAGGTCATCGATGCCGATGCCTACCGCGCGCGGCTGCTGGGCATCGCGCAGTTCCCGGAGGAGGAGACTCTCGACATCCTGCACCTGCGCACGGGCACCGTGATCGAGCGCCGTTCGGTGCCGCAGATGAGCCAGGGCCGGCCCATGGGGCGCGTGTACTCCTTCCGCGACCTCACCCTGCAGCATGCCGCGCAAAAGCGCATCGAGCAGCTGGCATACAGCGACGTGCTCACCGGGCTGCCCAACCGCCTGCTGCTGTCGCGCTGCGTCGCCTCGGCGCTGGAAACCGCGCGCGCCCAGGGCGGCGGCTTCGCCATCCTGTTCATCGACCTCGACCGCTTCAAGATCATCAACGATTCGCTGGGGCATCTCTTCGGCGACCGGGTGCTGCAGCTCGTGGCGCAGCGCCTGCAGGGCTGCCTGCGGCAGAGCGACATGCTGTGCCGCCTGGGCGGCGACGAGTTCGTGCTCCACCTGGATGCGGGCGACGAATCCATGGCCGAGTCGGTGGCGCACCGCATCCTGGAGGACATGCGCCAGCCCTTCATGCTCGACGGCATGGGCTTTTCCATCCAGTGCAGCATCGGCATCGCGCTGCACCCCCGGGACGGCGAGACGCTGGACGACCTGATCAAGCAGGCGGACACCGCCATGTACCGGGTCAAGGAGCGCGGCCGGGGCAGCTACGGTTTCTACCAGCCGCAGATGAATGCCGACATGCTCTCGCGCATGCAGCTGGAGCATGCGATGCGGCAGGCGCTGGACCGCGGTGATTTCGCCGTCCACTACCAGCCGCAGGTGGCGATGGCCTCGGGCCGGGTGGTGGGCGCCGAGGCACTGCTGCGCTGGAACGATCCTGGCCTGGGTGCGGTGTCGCCGGGCGTCTTCATCCCGCTGGCGGAAGAGTCGGGCTACATCGTGACCCTGGGCGCCTGGGTGCTGGAGCAGGCGATCCGCGAGGCGGCCCGGTGGATGCAGGCCGGCACGCCCCTGGTGGTGGCGGTGAACGTGTCCGCGCTGGAGTTCCGGCAGTCCGGTTTCGTGGAGCGCCTCGTGTCGCTGCTGCGCAGCCACGGGCTGCCGGCGTCGCTGCTGGAGCTGGAGCTGACCGAGACCATCCTGCTGCAGGATGCCCAGGAAATGGCGCAGCGCCTCGCGGCCCTGGCCGAGTTGGGCGTGGGCCTGTCGATCGACGATTTCGGCACGGGCTATTCGAGCCTGGCCTATCTCAAGAAGCTCCACATCCACAAGCTCAAGATCGACCAGTCGTTCGTGCGCGGCCTGCCGGACGACGAGAGCGACCGGGCGATCATCGAGGCGATCGTGCACATCGGCCGGGCGCTGCGCATCCAGGTGGTGGCCGAGGGTGTCGAGACCCCGCAGCAGCGCGAGGCGCTGCAGGCCATGCAGTGCCACTACTTCCAGGGGTTCCTGGTGGCGCCGGGATTGCCCGCGGAGGACTTCCGAGCCCTGGTGGCGCGGGATGCACAGGGGAGCTGCGCCCCGGCATGAGCCCGCTGCGGCGGGCCGTGCCTGCAGGCACGGCCCGCAACGCAAAAGCGCCGCGGGGTTGCCGCGGCGCTCGGGGAAGAAGGTGTCCGCAGTAGCCGCCGGACCGTCATCCTGAACCGGGGGTTCAGGGGGGCGAGGGCAGCCAGGCGTTGGGTTCATCTGACGCGAGATGATCACGCTCACCGGGCAATGTACCAAGCCCTTGCTCATGGAGCATTGGTTCAAGGAAATATAAAGCCCGGCGGCACTGCAGACGCCCCCATTGTAGGCGCGCAAATCGCCCTTTGGAAGTGCAGGGTCAGGCCGGCCGTCCGTCCTCGCCCAGCGCATGGTCCAGGCGCCGCAGCAGCGCCTGCAGCGCGTCGCCGTCCGGTGCCTCGCCGTCGGCCAGCAGGCTGCGCTGGGCAGGTCCGTCGGCGGCCGGCGCGGGGCCAGCCGGAGCCGCCTGCGCATCCGCTGCCGCGTACGTATCCGCGGCGGCGTACCCATCCGCCGAAGGGGGAAGGCCCGGGGGCTCCTGCGCGGCCGGCGCCTCGGCGGGCGAGGCTGCCGCACGGGCCTGGTCGGCCAGTTCGAAGGCCAGATTCAGGGCCGCCAGCACGGCGATGCGCTCGCGCGCGCGCACCTTGCCGGCATCGCGGATGCGGACCATGGCCGCATCCACGCGCTCGACCGCCTGCAGCAGCCGTTCCTGCTGGCCTTCCGGACAGGCGAGGCGGTAGCTCTGCTGCATGATCTGCACTTCGATCTGGTTCATTCGGCCTCCTTGGGCAGGTCGGTCGGGGTGGCCGGGGCATCGGCCGGCGGGGGCGGCATTTTCTCCAGCAGCGCGTCGATGCGCGTGCGGGCCGTGTTCAGGCGCGACCGGAGCGAGTCGCGCTCCTGCGTGAGCGAGACCACCTGGGCGGTGAGCAGGGCGTTGGCGCGCTGCAGCTCGGCGTGGCGCACGAGCAGCCGCTCCACGCGCTCGGTGATCTGGTCGAGGGGGGAGGGTGAATCCATGCACGGATTGTAGGGTTGGGGCCGGGCGGGGGAATATGTATCGAAACGTCCTAGAATCCGCTGCGTTGGTGCCAGCGGCCTGGTTCACAGGCCGCGGTTCAACGGGAAGCAGGGAGGCGCCGTCCGCCACGGACGCGCCGTGCCTGCGCTGCCCCCGCAACGGTCCGTGGAAAGAAAGCTGCCCGCCCCTTCCGGCGGGGCGGCTTTCGCCGCCTCCTGCACATAGCCACTGGGTGCCTTGAACAAGCGCCTGGGAAGGCGCAGGAGCGTGTCGTCCACCAGCCCGGATACCGGCCAACACGGAGGCCGTGCCCAGAGCCATCAGCCTGGGCGCGGCCGTGTCGCCCAATGCCGGCGGGGAGGCCGGCGCGGGCTCGTTTTCTGCGATCGCTTCCATGCATTCTCCGATTCCCCGCTTCCGCGGCGCCGCCGGCGCACGTGCTGCCTTTCCGTTCCTCCATGCGCCTGCCACGCTGGTCCTGCTCGCCACGGGCATGGCGCTGGCCCCGGCAGCGCATGCCGCCACCGCCGCCCCGATGGGCGAGGTCGTGGTGACCGCCAACCGCACGCCCCAGCCCCTGGCCGATCTCGTGGCCGACGTCTCCATCGTGGACCGCGACACCATCGAGGCCAGCGGTGCCACGGGTCTCGCCGACGTGCTGGCCCGCGTCCCGGGTATCGAGATTTCGCGCAACGGCGGGCCGGGAACGACGACCAGCGTCTACCTGCGCGGCGCGGAGCAGCGCTTCACGGCCGTCTATATCGATGGCGTGCGCGTGGATTCGCAAACCACGGGCGGTGCGCCCTGGGAGGCGATCCCGCTGGGCCTCATCGACCGCATCGAGGTGCTGCGCGGGCCGGCCGCCGCGGTGTACGGCTCGGACGCCGTGGGCGGCGTGATCCAGATCTTCACGCGCAAGGGCGAGGGCCCGGCGCAACCCTACGTGGGCATCGGCGCCGGCAGCCATGGCACCTACAAGGCCGAGGCCGGCGTGAGCGGCTCGGCGGGCGAGGGCCGCGCGGTGGACTACGCGCTGGGCTTCGAGCGCGAGATCAGCGACGGCTTCAACGCACGGCCCATCGCGGGCCAGAACCCCGACAAGGACGGCCTGCGCCGCTCCGCCGTGAACGCACGCGTGGGCCTGCAGATCGATCCGCGCCAGCGCCTCGAAGGCACGCTGCTGGGCGCCGACACCAACGCAGGCTACGACACCACGCCCCTGGGCAACGACGACCGCGCCCTGCATCGCATGCATGCGCTGGGGCTGAACTGGCGGGCGCAATGGAGCGACCGCTACACCACCCGCCTGTCGGTCACGGATTCGCGCGAGCGCTACGAGACGCGCCCCTCGCCCTACACCGCCGATACGCGCCTGCGTGGCTACCTGTTCCAGAACGAGTGGCGCGAGGGTGCGCACCTCTTCACCGCCGCGCTGGAGCGCCGCGAGGACCAGCTGCGCAACGGTGGCCTCGATGGCGACCGTTCGCAGGACGCGCTGGCGCTGGGCTACGGCTTCACCGCCGGCCCGCATGCGTTGCAGATCAACGCACGCCATGATTCGGACAGCGAGTTCGGGGGCCACAACACCGGCAGCATCGCCTATGGCTATGCGATCACGCCGCAATGGCGGGCCACGGCATCGGCCGGCACCGCGTTCCGCGCCCCCACGCTCTACCAGCGTTTCAGCCCTTACGGCGTCGCGTCGCTGAAGCCGGAAGAGGGCCGCAACGTGGAACTGGGGCTGCGCTGGGCGCAGGGTGCGAGCAGCGCGTCCGTGGTGGCCTACCGCAACCGCGTGAAGAACCTCATCGTCTTCGGCGAGGCCGGCCCGTGCCAGGATGAGTTCGGCTGCTATGCCAACGCGGGCCGGGCGAAGTACGAGGGCGTGACGCTGTCCGCGCAGCACACCCTGGGCGGCGTGCAGCTGCGCGCATCCGTGGACCTGCAGAACCACCGCGACGACACCACCGGCCGCCAGTTGCCCCGCCGTGCCAGGCGCCACGCGACGCTGGGTGCCGACACGCGCATCGCCGGCTGGACGGTGGGCTCCGAGGTGCAGGCCGAGGGCCGGCGCTTCGACAACGCCGCCAACACCGCGGTGCTGGGCGGCTACACGCTCGTCAACCTGTATGCCAGCACGCGCGTGGCGCAGGACACGACGCTGCTCGCGCGCGTGGACAACCTCGCCGACAGGAACTACCAGACCGCGCGCACCTATGCGCAGGCGGGCCGCACGTTCTATGTAGGCCTGAAGTGGGCGCCGCGATGAGCAGGGCCGCCGGCACGGCGGGCAGCATCCGCTGTCCGGCGATCGCGATCGCCGCGCCGTCGTCGGGGCAGGGCAAGACCACCGTGACCGCCGCGCTGGCGCGCCTGCACGTGCGGCAGGGGCGGCGCGTGCGCGTGTTCAAGTGCGGGCCGGATTTCCTCGACCCGTGCTGGCTGGAGCAGGCCAGCGGCGCGCCGGTGCATGCCATCGATCTCTGGATGACCGGCGAACAGGACGCAGCCGAACGGCTGCACGCCGCGGCGCAGGAGGCCGACCTGATCCTGGTCGAGGGCGTGATGGGCCTGTTCGACGGCACGCCCAGCCTCGCGGACCTCGCGCAGCGCTTCGGCCTGCCGGTGCTGGCGGTGGTGGATGCCTCCGCCATGGCGGGCACCTTCGGCGCGCTGGCCTGGGGCCTGCGGCACTACCGCCCGGGCCTGCCCTGGGCAGGGGTGCTGGCCAACCGCGTGGGCAGCGCCCGGCATGCCGGCATGCTGCAGGAGAGCCTGGCGGATGCGGGCGACTGGATGGGCGCCCTGGCGCGCGTCGCCCCGCCTGCGGCGGATGCGCCAGCAGGCGACGCGCCACCGGGCCGCCAGCGGGCGGGGCTGCTGCCCGAGCGGCACCTGGGCCTGGTGGCCGCGCACGAACTGGCCGACGGCCTGGCGCGCATCGACCTGGCCGCCGATGCGCTGGCGCAGACGCCCCTGGGCCGGCTGTCGCCGCAGGAATGGCAGGACCGGTTTGCCGTGGAGTTCGCCGCGCCCGCGCCGCGCGCCGCGGTGCCGCCGCTGCTGGCCGGCCGCACCGTGGCGGTGGCCGGAGATGCCGCGTTCTGCTTCGTCTACCGGGCCAACCTGCAGACGCTGGAGGCCCTGGGCGCAAGCGTGCGGCGCTTCTCGCCGCTGCAGGATGCGGAGTTGCCGGCCTGCGACGCCGTGTGGCTGCCCGGCGGCTATCCGGAGCTGCACACCGACCGCCTGGCGGCCAACACCGGCATGCAGCGCAGCCTGCGGGCCCACGTGGAGGCCGGCCGGCCCGTATGGGCAGAATGCGGCGGCATGATGGCGCTCTTCGAATCGATCACCCTCGCGGACGGCACGCGCAAGCCGCTCTGGGGGCTGCTGCCGGGCCATGTGGCCATGCAGCGGCGCCTGGCCGCGCTGGGGCCGCAGCAGCTGGACCTGGACGGCCATGTGCTGCGTGGCCACACCTTCCATTACTCGACCTGCGAGAGCAGCGCCCCCGTGCGCGCGCGCACCCGCCGCCCGGATCCGGGCGAGGGCGGCGCGGGCGAGGCGCTCTACCGGCAGGGCAGCATCCACGCGAGCTATTTCCACGCCTGGTTCCCCTCCAGCCCCCGGGCCGTGGCGGCGCTGTTCGGCGCCGGGGGCGCACTGGCGGAGCCGGTGCCGGCGGCGGCTCCGGAGGCCACCGCATGACGGCCCCGGCCGCCCCTTTCGCGGGCGATGGCGTCGGCGGCGGCATGCCGGGCGCTCGGCTGTCGGTCGCGCGCAGCGAATTCATCCTGGGCGGGCAGAAGAGCGGCAAGTCGCGCCGGGCCGAGATGCTGGCGCGCACCTGGATGGAGGCCTCCGGCGCTCACGGCGCGGTGCTCATCGCCACCGGCCGGGCCTGGGACGACGAGATGCGCGAGCGCATCGCCCGCCACCAGCGCGAGCGCGCGGTGCGCGTGCCGGGCATGGAGACGCTGGAGGAGCCGCTGGACGTGGCTGGCGCACTGGCGCGCTGCTCGCGGGCGGGGACCCTGGTGGTGGTCGACTGCCTCACGCTGTGGCTCACGCAGTGGCTGATGCCGCTGCCGGAGGCACCACCGCCGGGCGACTTCGGGCCCCAGTGCCGGGCCTTCCTGGAGGCCATCCGGCAGGCGCCGGGGCCGGTGGTGCTGGTCGGCAACGAGATCGGGCTGGGCGTCATCCCCCTGGGCCGCGAGGTGCGCGCGTTCGTGGATGCGCTGGGGCGCCTCAACCAGCGCACGGCCGGGGCCTGCGCACGTGTCACCCTCATGGCGGCCGGACTGCCGCTCGCGCTGAAGGAGGCGCCGCAGCCATGAACCGGTGGTGCCGCGTGATTCCTTTCCTGCAGCGCCTGGGGGCGGTGGCCCTGCTGGCAGGGGCTGCCGGCGCGCCGGTGCCGGCGCTGGCGCAGGTCCCTCCGAAGCCCGCCACCGCGGCCTCTGTGGCCTCCGCGGGGCCGGACGCTCCCGCGGGCGGCGTGGCGATCACCGACGGCCGCGGCCGCCGCATCGCCTTCGCGCGGCCGCCGCAGCGCATCGTGAGCCTGCTGCCCTCGCTCACCGAATCGGTCTGCGCACTGCAGCAGTGCGCGCGGCTGGTGGGCGTGGACCGCTACTCCAACTGGCCCGAATCCGTGCGCGCGCTGCCGCAGATGGGCGGCGGCATCGATCCGAACATCGAAGCCATCGCCGCCCAGCGGCCGGACGTGGTGCTGCTGGCGACCAGTTCGCGCGCGAGCGACCGGCTCGAAGCGCTGGGCATTCCCGTGGTGGCGCTGGAGCCCAAGACGCATGCCGACGTGCGCGCGGTGCTGCGCACCCTGGGTACGCTGCTGGCCGTGCCGCCGCAGCAGGGCGCCGACCGCGTGTGGCGCGAGATCGACGCGGGCGTGCAGGCGGCCGCGCAGTCGCTGCCGGAGCGCGCGCGCGGCGCGCGCGTGTATTTCGAGGTGAGCCGGGGGCCGTACGCGGCCGGCACCTCGTCCTTCATCGGCGAGACGCTGGCCCGCCTGGGCGCGCGCAACGTGGTGCCGCCTGAACTGGGGCCGTTTCCGCGGCTGAACCCCGAGTTCGTCGTGCGGGCGCAGCCGGAAATCATCATGGTGGGCAACAGCAGCATGCAGGCCCTGGTGCCGTACCCGGGCTGGGACAGCCTGCGCGCGGTGCAGGGGCAGCGCGTCTGCGTGTTCTCCCCGCGCGAGGCCGACGTGGCGGTGCGCCCCGGACCGCGCATGGCGGATGCCGCGCGCATCATGGCGCGGTGCCTCGCGGACAAGGCGCCATGAGGACGGTGGACGACGGGGCCGGGGATGCCGGCGGCGCCCGCCGGGCGGCGTGGCTGGCCGCGGGACTGCTGCTGGCCGGCGCGGCCCTGGTGATGCTGGGCGCGAGCGTGGGCAGCACCGGCATCGGACTGGCCTGGGGCCCGGATGCCGACCCCGTGGCCCGGCAGATCCTCTGGGACATCCGCCTGCCGCGCACGCTGGGCGCCTGGCTCGCAGGGGCGCTGCTCGGCCTGTCCGGCGCGGTGGCGCAGGGACTGTTCCGCAATCCGCTGGCGGACCCGTACCTTCTCGGCAGCGCCTCGGGCGCGGCGCTCGGGGGCGCGCTGGCCATGGCGCTGTTCGGGCTGTCGCCCGGCGCATCGCAGTGGCTCGCGCGGCTGGGCGTGACGGGCATGGCCTTCTTCGGCGCCGTGGCGGCCGTGCTGCTCACGCTGGTGCTGGCGCGCGGCGTGCAGCACACGCTGCGGCTGCTGCTGGCGGGCGTGATCGTGGGCGTGGTGCTCGGCGCCGCGCGCGATCTGGTGGAGCTGGCGTCGCCCGAGATCCTGCAGGCCATGCAGGCCTTTACCCTGGGCAGCACCGCTTTCGTGGGCTGGATCGCCTGCGGGCTGATGGCCGGGGCCTGGGCGCTCGGCGCCGGCACCGCCTGGGTGCTGGCGCGTGCGCTGGACGGGCTGGTGCTGGGCGAGGCCACGGCGGCCAGCCTGGGCCTGCCGCTCGCGCCCATGCGCGCGGGGCTGGTGGCGGCGATGGCGCTGGCCACCGGCACCGCGGTGGCGCAGACGGGCCTGATCGCCTTCGTGGGCCTGGCCGCTCCGCACCTGGTGCGCTCCATCGCACCGACCACCCACCAGCGCCATGTGGTGCTATCCAGCCTCATGGGCGCGGTGCTGCTGCTGGCTGCGGACATCCTCGCGCGCTGGATCGTCGCGCCGCAGGAGCTGCCCGTGGGCGTGCTCACGGCGGCGCTGGGCGGCAGCTACCTGCTGTGGCTCATGCACCGCCGCACCCAGCTGGGCCGGGGAGGCTGAGCGCATGGACCGCACCATTGCCCTGCAGGCGTCCGGCCTCTGCGCATCCTTCGGCGGCACGCCCGTGCTGCGCGACGTGGACCTGCGCATTCCCGCCGGCCGCTGGACCAGCGTGGTCGGACCGAACGGCGCCGGCAAATCGACCCTGCTCAAGGCCCTGGCGGGCCTGCTGCCGGGCGGCGCCGTGCGCGGCCACATCGACTTGATGGGCCGTCCGCTGCCGCGATGGGGCGCGCGGAAGCGTGCGCGCCAGCTCGCGTGGCTGGGGCAGGGCGAGGCCGGCTCCGATGGATTGCCCGCCTACGATATCGCCATGCTGGGCCGCCTGCCGCACCAGCCCTGGCTCGCACCGCCCAGCCCGGCGGACCATGCCGCCGTGCGCGCTGCGCTGGAGGCCACGCAGGCCTGGGCATGGCGCCACCGCCCGCTTGCCGAACTCTCCGGCGGCGAACGCCAGCGCGTGCTGCTGGCCCGTGCGTTGGCCGTGCAGGCCCCGGTGCTGCTCATGGACGAGCCGCTCGCCCACCTCGACCCGCCCCACCAGGCCGACTGGCTGCAGACCGTGCGTGGTCTGGTGCGGCAGGGCTGCGCGGTGGTGAGCGTGCTGCACGAGGTGTCGTTCGCGCTGCAGGCCGATGCGCTGGTGATCCTGGCCGAAGGCCGGGTGCTCCACCATGGTCCGGGCGATGATCCCGCCACCCACGCGGCGCTGGAAGCCGTGTTCGGCCATCGCATCCGCGTGCGCGAGGTGGACGGCCTGCGCGTGGCGGTGCCGTGCGTCGGTCCGGTCGCGCCAGGCGGCTGACACCGCTCCCTGGCCAGGCCTTTCATTTCTCCTTCCCTCATTCATTTTTCTTCCGCATGCAGATCGAATCTCCTCCCACCGAGCGCCGCTCGGACAAGCCGGACGGCGAGCGCCGCGGCCTCGTGCTGGTGCATACCGGCGACGGCAAGGGCAAGAGCACGGCGGCCTTCGGCCTCGCGCTGCGCGCGCACGGTCGCGGCAAGCCCGTGAAGATCTTCCAGTTCATGAAGGTGCCCAGCGCGCGCTTCGGCGAGCACCGCGTCTTCGAACAGCTCGGCATTCCCATCGAGGGCCTGGGCGACGGCTTCAGCTGGAAGAGCCGTGACCTGGAACATTCGGCCGCCCTGGCCCGCGCCGGCTGGGAGCGTGCCCGGGATGCCATCCTGGGCGGGGGGCATTTCCTGGTGGTGCTCGACGAGATCACCTATCCGCTCATCTACGGCTGGGTGCCGCTGCAGGAGGTGCTGCAGGCACTGCGCCATCGGCCGCGCGACGTGCATGTGGTGCTGACGGGGCGCCGCTGCCCGCAGGAACTGATCGACCTGGCGGACACGGTCACCGAGATGGGCCTGGTCAAGCATGCGTTCCGGGCCGGTGTGCCGGCGCAGCGCGGCATCGAGGACTGACGCTTGCATATGGACGGCAATGGCATGGCACCCGGCGAATCCGGTGCGGCAGCGGGCGAGGCCTACAGCGCCGCGGAGCGCGAGGCCATCTACCGCGCCATCCGCGAGCGGCGCGACATGCGCCACTTCGCGGGCGGGCACGTCGAACCCGCGGTGCTCGAGCGCCTGCTGCGCGCCGCGCACGAGGGGCCCAGCGTGGGCTTCATGCAGCCCTGGCGCTTCATCCGCGTGTCCGACGCCTCGCTGCGGCGCGCGCTGCACGCCTGCGTCGATGCCGAGCGCCTGCGCACGGCCGAGGTGCTGGCCAGCCCCGCGCCGGATGCGGCCGGGCCGGCGGTGCAGGGCGCGGGGCGGCAGGATGAGTTCCTGCGGCTCAAGCTGGAGGGCATCCTCGATGCGGCGGAACTGATCGCGGTGGTGCTGGCCGACGGGCGCGACGCCCACGTGTTCGGCCGCCGCACCATGCCCCACATGGACGTGGCCTCGGTGGGCTGCGCCATCGAGAACCTCTGGCTGGCCGCGCGCGCGGAAGGGCTGGGGATGGGCTGGGTGTCGATCTTCGATCCCCTCGACGTCGCGCGCCTGCTGGGCCTGCCGCACGGCGCCGAGCCGGTCGCGTTGCTCTGCCTGGGGCCGGTACATGGCTTCTATCCATCGCCCATGCTGGAGCGCGAGCGCTGGGCGCGCCGCGCGCCGCTGGCATCGGTGGTGTTCGACGGGGCCTGGGGGCGCCCGGCGCCCTGGCTGTCCGGCGGCGAAGATGGGGGTGCCGAGGGTGGCTGACGGCGGCTCCCCGCTGCTGCAGGCCCTGCTGGCCGCGCTGCCCTGGGCCGCCGCCCTTGCGGCCGCGCTGGTGATCGACCGCTGGTGTGGCGAGCCGCCGGTGGCCCTGCACCCGGTGGTCTGGATGGGGCGTGCGCTGCACTGGTGGGGCGATCGCATCGCGCCCGCGCAGCCGGTGGCCGCGGATGCCCGGGCTTTCGTGCTGGGCGCTGCGGCCTGGCTGCTGATGGCCTCGGTGGTGGCCGGTGCCGCCGTGGCGCTGCAGCACGCGGCACTCCAACTGCCCGCATGGCTGGCGGTGCCCGTGCTGGCCCTGCTGCTCAAGCCCCTGCTGGCCTGGCGCATGCTGCGCGACGAGGTCGTGGCCGTGGAGGATGCCCTGGCGCAATCGCTGGAGGCCGGGCGCGAGCGGCTGTCGCGCCTGGTGAGCCGCGACGTCCACGCGCTGCAGGCCGTGCAGGTACGCGAATCCGCCATCGAGTCGCTGGCCGAGAACCTGAACGATTCCGTGGTGGCGCCGCTTTTCTGGTTCATGCTGCTGGGGCTGCCCGGCGCGGCGCTCTACCGCTTCGCCAACACCGCGGATGCCATGTGGGGCTATCCCGGCATGCGTAGCGGGCGCTACTGGCAATGGGCCGGCAAGTGGGCGGCGCGCGCGGACGACGTGCTCTCGTGGGTGCCCGCGCGCATTACCGCGGTGCTGCTGGCGCTGTGCGGGCGCCGCGTGCGCTGGGCCGCGGTGGCCCGGCAGGCGCGCCGGACGCCGTCGCCCAACAGCGGCTGGCCGATGGCCGCGATGGCGCTCGCGCTGGATGTGCGGCTGTGCAAGCCCGGCGTGTACACCCTGCACCGCCGCGGCAGGGCGGCGGCGCCGCCGGACACCCACCGGGCCGCCGCGCTGGCCGCCCGCGCCGTGGCATGGTGCCTGCCGCTTGCCCTGGCCGCGCTCTGGGCGCTGGAGTGGCTGCGCGTCGGCCTGCATATCGCCCTGCACGTCGCACTGGGAGGCGTGCTGCGATGACGCGACAGGCGCTCGACGGCGGCGCGGGCGCACAGGGCTTGCCGGTGCATGGCGGCCCGGATGCCCTGGGCGTTCCGCTGCATGATTTTTCCACCAACGCGAATGCCTGCGGGCCCTGTCCGGCCGCCCTGGCGGCCGTGCGCGGGGCCGATGCCGCGCGCTATCCCGATCCGGCCTACACCGCGCTGCGCGAGGCCCTGGGCGCATGGCACGGCGTGGCGCCCGGGCGCATCCTGCCGGCCGCGAGCGCCAGCGAATTCATCCACCGCTTCACGGCGTGGGCCGCACGGCAGGGCGTGGCCGGGGTGGCGGTGCCCGCGCATGCCTATGGCGACTATGCGCGCGCGGCCCGGGCCTGGGGCCTGCCGCTGCTCGCGTCCCCGGGGCCGGGAGCGGAGGAGGGTGCGAAGAAGGATTCCGGGAAGGCCGTGCTGCACTGGGCCTGCGAACCCGGCAGTCCGCTCGGCACGCCCGATCCTGGCCTGGAGGCATGGCACGCGCGGGCTGCCATCGATAGCGGCGCGCCGGATACCGACCTGCGCATCGTCGATTGCGCCTACGCGCCGCTGCGGCTGGAGTCCGCCGGTGGCCCGCTGCCCGCGAACGCATGGCAGCTCTGGACGCCCAACAAGGCCCTGGGCCTCACGGGCGTGCGCGCTGCCTATGCCATCGCGCCGGCCTGCGTACCGCAGCGCGAGCTGGAGGCGCTGCAGGCGCTGGCGCCCTCCTGGCCGATCGGCGCGCACGGGGTCGCGATGCTGTCGGCCTGGACGGCGCCGCAGGTGCAGGAGTGGCTTGCCGCGTCGCTGGGCACGCTGCGCGTATGGAAGGCGGCCCAGCAGGCGTTGTGCGAAGGCATGGGCTGGGCCGTGCTGGCCGGAAGCCGTGCCAACTATTTCGTGGCCCGCCCCCCGGTGGCCGACCTGGCGCCCTGTCTGCAGGCCCTGCGGCTGCAGGGTGTGAAGCTGCGCGACTGCGGCAGCTTCGGGCTGCCCGGCTGCGTGCGGCTCGGCGTGCTGCCGCCGGCATCGCAGCAGGCATTGCAAGCCGCATGGCAGGCAGCGCGGCCGGCCACCGCGGCATGAGGCCGGTGGCCGTCGTTGGCGCCTCGCTACCATTGCCGCTTTTGCCGCCATCCATGCCATCCCTCCACCCCGGTCCCGGAGCCCTGCCGTGCGTTCCATCACCGTAAGCCGCTACGTCACGCCGCTGCGCGAGGGCGGCTCCATGCCGGCCGTCGTCGAGGGCGACGACCTCGGCGTCTATGTCCTCAAGTTCCGTGGCGCCGGGCAGGGCGTGCGCGCGCTCATGGCCGAGATCATCGCCGGCGGCATCGCCCGTGCGCTGGAATTGCCCGTGCCCGAGATCGTGCTGGCCCAGCTCGACCCGGCGCTCGCGCAGACCGAGCCCGACCCCGAGATCCAGGACCTGATCCGCGCGAGCGCCGGGCTGAACGTGGCGCTCGACTATCTCTCCGGCGCCGTGAACTTCGATCCGGCGGTGGACCGCGTCACGCCCGGTTTCGCCTCGCGCCTCGTCTGGTTCGACGCACTCGTGGGTAACGTGGACCGCACCGCGCGCAACACCAACCTGCTGGTGTGGCACCGCAACCCGTGGCTGATCGACCATGGCGCATCGCTCACCTTCCACCACGCCTGGAACGGCGCGGTGGCGCAGCCCGCCAGACCGTTCGCGCCGATCGCCGACCACGTGCTGCTGTCCCAGGCCACGGAACTGGCGGCAGTGGATGCCGGACTGGCGGCGCGCCTGACCCCTCAATGCCTGCAGGCGGTGCTGGCCGAGGTGCCCGACCTGTTCCTGGCGCAGGCGGCAGAGGGCCACGGGGGCGGGCAGGGCGACGGGCCGCTCGCCGATCCGGCAGCGCACCGGCAGGCCTATGTCGATTACTTCCTGGCGCGGCTCGCGGGCCGGCAGGCCTGGCTGCAGGGGGCGATCGATGCACGCGGCTGACGTCTATGACTACGCCATCGTGCGCGTGGTGCCGCGCGTGGAGCGCGAGGAATTCATCAATGCCGGCGTGATCCTCTCGTGCCAGCGGTCCGGCTTCCTGCAGGCCGCGACCGCGCTCGACGAGGCACGCCTGCTCGCGCTCGACCCGCAGGCCGACCTGGACACGGTGCGGCGCCACCTGGGCGCCATCGTGGCCATCTGCGCGGGCGATGCGGGCTGCGGTCCGATCGCGGCGCTGCCCTACCGGGCCCGCTTCCACTGGCTCACCGCGCGGCGCAGCGCGATCATCCAGACCTCGCCCGTGCATACCGGGCGCTGCACGGACGCGGCGGCGGCGCTGGAGCACATCATGGACCGCATGGTCCGGCGCTGAAGAGTCCGGCGCCCTCCGCCCGGTGTGCGTTCGGGCTGGCAGGCGGGATGCCCTCCGACAGGCATACGGTGCCGAAGGCGCACGGACGCGGGGGCGGACCGCGCGAAGAATGGACGTTTGCTTTCCACGCAGACCCTACGAAAGGAACGTCCCATGGCATCCCCATCCCCGCAGTCCACTTCCGCCGACCCGTCCCGGCGCTTCGCCGGCAAGGTCGTCATCGTCACCGGGGCGGGCTCCGGCATCGGCGCCGCCACCGCGCGCCGCTTCTCGCAGGAAGGGGCGATGGTCGCCATCGCCGACCTGAGCGACGACAAGCTCGCCGCCACGCGCGCCGACCTGCCGGCGGACCGCACGCTCGCGCACCCGGCGGACGTCTCGAAGTTCGAAGACGTCCAGGCCCTGGTGGCAGCCACCGTCGAGCGTTTCGGCCACCTCGACGTCATGGTGAACAACGCCGGCATCGCCGTGCAGGGCAAGGTCACGGAGGCCAGCCTGGAGGACTGGCAGCGCGTCCTGGCCACCAATGTCTCCGGCGTGTTCCACGGCGCGCGCGTCGCCATGCCGCACCTGCTGAAGACCCGGGGCTGCATCGTCAATACCTCGTCGGTCTCGGGCCTGGGCGGCGACTGGGACATGAGCTTCTACAACACCTCCAAGGGCGCCGTCTCCAACTTCACCCGCGCGCTCGCGCTGGACCACGGCAAGGACGGCGTGCGCGTGAACGCCGTGGCGCCCAGCCTCACCTTCACGGGCATGACCGAGGACATCAAGAGCGATCCCGAACTGCTCGCCAAGTTCGCCGAACGCATCCCGCTGGGCCGCGGCGCCGAGCCCGAGGAGATCGCCTCCGTGATCGCTTTCCTCGCGAGCCCGGACGCCGGCTTCGTCACCGGCGTGGTGCTGCCGGTGGATGGCGGCGTGTCGGCATCGAACGGGCAGCCGCCGCAGGGCTGAGCCGTAGGCCGGGCCGGCCAACGCACTTTCAGGCACCGCGGCGCAGGGGACAATAGGCGCATTGCGCTATCCGGGTGGACACCTGCCTGGATGGGCGCCCACCCTGCCTGCCGCCGTGCCGTGATCCCCATCCCAGACCATCCCCGTCCCGCATCCGAACGGTTCCGCCGGCCCGCGCGCGCGACCCGCCACCCGCGTGCAGGCCGATGGCCAGACTGCAACCTGCCGGGGGCCGCATGACCGCCCGCTGCATCATGGTGCTCGGCACCTCCAGCGGCGCCGGCAAGAGCTGGCTCGCCACCGCGCTGTGCCGCTGGTTCAGCGACCAGGGCCTGCGCGTCGCGCCGTTCAAGGCGCAGAACATGAGCAACAACGCGCGCGTGGTGGCGGCGCCGGGAGGAGGGCAGGGCGAGATCGGCAGCGCGCAGTATTTCCAGGCGCTGGCCGCGCGCGCCGAGCCCGAGGTGCGCATGAACCCGGTGCTGCTCAAGCCCGAGGCGGACACGCGCAGCCAGGTGGTGCTGATGGGGCAGGTGAGCGAAGAACTCACGCGCATGCCCTGGCGCGGGCGCAGCGTGCACGTCTGGCCGCACGTGGCCACGGCGCTCGATGCGCTGCGGGCCGAAAACGACGTCGTGGTGATCGAAGGCGCGGGCTCGCCGGCCGAGATCAACCTGCACGCGAACGACATCGTCAACATGCGCGTGGCGCGGCATGCGGGCGCGCACGCGCTGCTGGTGACCGACATCGACCGCGGCGGCGCCTTCGCCCACCTCTACGGCACCTGGGCGCTGCTGCCCGAGGACGAGCGCGCGCTGATCCAGGGCTTCGTGCTCAACAAGTTCCGCGGCGACGCCGCGCTGCTCGCGCCTGCGCCGGACATGCTGCGCGAGCGCACGGGCGTGCCCACGGTGGCCACCATCCCCATGCAGTGGCGCCACGGCCTGCCGGAAGAGGACGGCGTGTTCGACGATGCCGGCCACGTGCGCGCGGGCGCCGGTGGCGCGGTGCACACGACCGTGGCGGTGGTGGCGTATCCGCGCATCAGCAACCTCGACGAGTTCCAGCCGCTCAAGGGCGTTCCGGGCCTGCGGCTCGTATGGGCGCGCAGCCCGGCCGAGGTGGCCGGTGCCGACTGGATCGTGCTGCCCGGCTCCAAGGCCACCGCGGCCGACCTGGCCTGGCTGCGCGCCCAGGGGCTGGATGCCGCCATTGCCGCCCACGCCGCGCGCGGCGGCCGCGTGCTGGGCATCTGCGGCGGCCTGCAGATGCTGGGCGAGGCGCTGATCGACACCCATGGCGTGGACGGCAATGCGCCCGGCCTGGGCCTGCTGCCGCTGGTCACTGCGTTCGAGCCGGCCAAGACCGTGCGCCGCACGCGCACCGCCTTCGGCGCGCTGCAGGGCGCCTGGAGCGCGCTCTCGGGCGTGGCGGTGCAGGGCTACGAGATCCACCACGGCCGCACCGCACAGCACCCGGCCATGGCCGCGGCCGGCGATGTGGCGCACCAGGCGATTCCCGGCCTGGCGTGGCAGAACGCGCGCGGCAACGTGCTGGGCCTGTACCTGCACGGCCTGTTCGAGGATGCGGACGCGCTGCGCGCGCTCTTCGGCGCTGACGTGCCCACGCTGGACGCGGTGTTCGACCGGCTGGCGCGCGGCGTGGACGAATGGTTCGACCCCGCCTGGCGCGCGGTGCAGCGCGCCGGCCGATGATGATCGCGGCACCGCGCCCGGCCGCGGTGCGTTTCCTGGAACCCGAAAGCCCCTCCATGACCACGAAGTCCTCCACCCCGGCCGCTGCCACGGCACGGCCCGAAGATGCTGCCCTGGCCGCGCGCCTGCGCCACCGCATGGACCACAAGACCAAGCCGCTGGGCGCGCTCGGCCGGCTCGAAGCGCTGGCCGTGCGCATCGGCTGCATCCTCGGCACCGAGTCGCCGGAACTGAACGCTCCGCAGATGCTGGTCTGCGCGGCGGACCACGGCATCGCCGCGCGCGGCGTCTCGGCCTATCCCAGCGAGGTCACCGCCCAGATGGTGGAGAACTTCCTGGCGGGCGGCGCGGCGGTGAGCGTGCTCGCGCGCCAGCACGGGCTGGCCCTCACGGTGGCCGACTGCGGCGTGGCGGCACCCGTCCCGCCGCGCGACGGTGCCCCGGGCATGCCGCGCCTGCTGAGCCACTGCCGGGTGGCGGCCGGCACCGCCGATGCGTCGGCGGGCCCCGCCATGACGGCGCAGCAGTGCGCCCAGGCCGTGGAGAACGGCCGCTCCATCGTCCGCGCCCTGCCGGGCAATGCGCTGCTGCTGGGAGAGATGGGCATCGGCAACACCTCGGTGGCCAGCCTGCTGCTCGCGCGCCTGTGCGGCATCGCGCTGGAGGACTGCACCGGGGCCGGCACCGGTCTGGACGCCGACGGCATCGCGCGCAAGCGGGCCGTGTTGCGGCAGGCGCTGGAGGCCAATGCTGCCGCCACCGCGCCGCTCGATGCGCTGGCCGCCCTGGGCGGGCTGGAGGTGGCGACCCTCGCGGGCGCCGTGCTGCAGGCCGCGGCGGAGCGCCGCGTGGTCGTGGTCGATGGCTTCATCACCAGCGCCGCGGTGCTGGTGGCCAGCCGGATCGATCCGGCCGTGCTGGACTGCTGCGTGTTCTCGCACCGCTCCGGCGAGCCGGGGCATGCGCACCTGCTCGCGGCGCTGGGCGCCGAGCCGCTGCTGGACCTGGGCCTGCGCCTGGGCGAGGGCTCGGGCGCGGCGCTGGCGTGGCCGCTGCTCGTTTCCGCCTGCGCGATCCTGCGCGAGATGGCGAGCTTCGAGCAGGCCGGCGTTTCGCGCCAGCGCGACTGATCAGGCCGTGGCGCCGGCCTCGCGGCCGGCCATCTCCTGCAGCAGTGCCACCAGCGGGTCGTCCGGCAGGGGCTGGTGCGTTTCGGGCCGGCGCGGATCCCAGCCAGGGTTGTGGCGGTTGAGCCAGGCCCCGGCGACGAACTGGCGCGCGAATTCCCGGCGGGCTTCCTCGCCGGGCGCCTCTGCCGAAGCGTTGGCCCCATCGCCCTGCGAAGCCAGCAGCGCCTGCTCCACCTCCGCCACGGCCTGGCTGAAATCGCGCAGCACGTAGCGCGCGAGCAGCGCCCGCGCGTCGAAGGGTTCGCCGGGGCTGTCCGGCGGCATCACGAAAGCGGGCAGGGCGGTGCGGGCCGGGGCATCCGGCGCGGTGGTGGCGTCCATGGGGCGGGGCCTTTCCTCAGAAGAAGTGGGGGAAGCTCACGAAAGTGCTGAATGCGGAGAACGGGTTCAGCCGGTGCGAGAAGTAATCCAGCGCCGCCATGGGCGACATCAGCGTGGACTGCAGCATCGATGCGCCGTAGATGAAGGAGTTGAGCGACCGCCCACCCGAAGCCCCCACGCCGTGCGCCGGCGCCTGGTAGTGGAAGGCGCTGCTCTGCTGCGCCAGATGGTGCGGGTTGAATTGCTGGAACGCCGGCAGCGCATGGCCCGCCGTCGGGTAGGCCGCGTGGCCCCCGTGGCCCATCCCGTAGTGCGGCGCGGCGTAGGCAGGCGGCTGGAAAGCCTGGAAATGCATCGGCGGCGGCATGTGCGCGGGCGGCTGCAGGTGGGCGGCATGCCCGAAGCCGTGCGCCGGCCCGTGCAGGGCCGCACCGGGGTGGAAGCCCCGGCTGGCATGCCCGTGCTGCGCCATGCCGGGCAGCGCGGAGCGGGGTTGCATGCCGGCACCACCGTGCGCGGCCTGCATGCCGCCGCGCCCGAACAGGCCGGTGCTGCTGGACAAAACGGAACGCGGGCGCTCGGGCGCGGATTCGGGAGCGAAGGTGGAGTGGCGTGCCGCGGCAGGCGCCACGCCGGTGGAATGTCTGAACCGGACATCGGTCATGGGAAGCTCCAATCGGGTCTGCAGGAGCGGTACGCCGCCCCCGCTGTACTGTTGGGCGCGATGATCGCCGCGCGGCCCTGCCCGCCGGGCTCCCGACCCGAAGCCGCGTGCCGCCCCGCGAAGCGGCGGGGCGCCCCCGCCTGGCGCCGGCTTCGCCCGTTCCCCGCCCATTCCCGGTGCGTGCGCCGCCACCCTGGTGCGTGGCATGCAGTTGGGTGGCGTGATTTGTATACAAAACGGTGCGCAAACCGTATGCGGCGCTGGCATGCGGTTTGCGTACTGCCAGCGCATGGACGCCCCCACCCTTGCTCCGGCACCCGCCGCCATCGAGATCGTCGCGCTGACCAAGCGCTATGCCTCCGGCCAGCCCGCGGTCGATGGCATCGACCTGCGCATCGCGAGCGGCAGCTACTGCTGCCTGCTGGGCCCGTCGGGGTGCGGCAAGAGCACCACGCTGCGCATGATCGCCGGGCACGAGTCGGTCACCAGCGGCGACGTGCTGCTCGACAACCGCAACATCACCGACCTGCCCGCCGCCGCGCGCGGCACGGCCATGATGTTCCAGAGCTTCGCCCTGTTCCCGCACCTCACGGCGCTGGACAACGTGGCCTTCAGCCTCAAGATGAAGTGCGTCGGCCGTGCCGAGCGCCACCGGCGCGCGCAGGACCTGCTGGAGCGCGTGGCCATGGGCCATCTGGCCCAGCGCAAGCCGGGCGAGCTTTCCGGCGGGCAGCAGCAGCGCGTGGCGCTGGCGCGCGCGCTCATTACCGAGCCGCGCGTGCTGCTGCTCGACGAGCCGCTGTCCGCGCTCGATCCGTTCCTGCGCGTGCAGATGCGCGCCGAGCTGCGGCGCTGGCAGAAGGAGCTGGGCCTGACCTTCATCCACGTCACGCATTCGCAGGAAGAGGCCATGGCCCTGGCCGACACCATGGTGGTGATGAACCACGGCCGCATCGAGCAGGCCGGCTCGCCGCACGACATCTACAACCGCCCCGCCAGCGAATTCGTCGCGCGCTTCATGGGCGGCCACAACGTACTGGCCACCCCCGCCGGTCCCGTGGGCGTGCGCACCGACCGCATCCGCATCGATCCGCCCGGCACGCCGCTGCCCGCAGGCGGCATGCACCTCGCGGCCCGCGTGACGGACGTCGAATACCAGGGCACGCACGTGCTCATCGGACTGCGGGACGAGGTTCCGCCCGCGCTGCCGGGCGCCGGCGCGCAGGCCGGCCCCGCCACCGCGACCGCCGCCTATTCGGCCATGGTGTCCGAGCAGGCCTTCGCCGCGCGTCCCTGGCAGGTGGGGGACGCGGCCCTGCTGCACTGGACCGCCGATATCGCCCACCCGCTGGGCCCCGCGCCGCACTGACCGGCCGGCCCGCCTTCCCCTTCTGCATTCCCTGTCCCCGTCCCCAACCAAGGAGCTGATCCATGTCCGACGTGATTTCCGATTCCCCGTCCTCCGCCGATGGCCCGGCGCTGCGCCGCCGCACGCTGCTGCAGGGCACGGCGGGCATCCTCGCCGCGGGCGTGTTCCCGGCCATCCATGCGCAGGAGAAGATCGTGCTGCGCTACCTCGGCACGGCGGTGAACCAGGACAAGGCCATCGCCGAGAAGTTCAAGGCCGACACCGGCATCGAGATCCAGTACGTGGCCGTCACCACCGACGACGTCACCAAGCGCGCGGTGACCGCGCCCAACAGCTTCGACCTGATCGATACCGAATACTTCTCGCTCAAGAAGATCGTGCCCACGGGCAATCTCAAGGGCATCGACACCAGGCGCATCAAGAACGCCGACAAGATCACCACGCTCTTCACCCAGGGCACCGTCGCCGGCAAGGCCGTGGGCGACCAGGGCACGGCACCCAAGAAAGTGATGTTCCTCGAAGGCGAGAAGAGCAAGGTCTTCGCGAAATCGCCCACGCAGTTCATGTCGCTGATCCCCACCGTGTACAACGCCGACACGCTGGGCATCCGGCCCGACCTCATCAAGCGCCCCATCTCCTCCTGGGCCGAGCTGCTGAACCCCGAATTCAAGGGCAAGGCCGCCATCCTCAACATCCCCTCGATCGGCATCATGGACGCGGCCATGGTGGTGGAGGCCATGGGCCTCTACAAGTACCCCGACAAGGGCAACATGACCAAGAAGGAGATCGACCTCACGATCAAGACGCTGATCGAGGCCAAGAAGGCCGGCCAGTTCCGCGCGCTGTGGAAGGACTTCAACGAGAGCGTCAACCTCATGGCCTCCGGCGAGGTGGTGATCCAGTCCATGTGGAGCCCCGCCGTCACCGCCGTGCGCACCAAGGGCATCGCCTGCAACTTCCAGCCGCTCAAGGAAGGCTATCGCGCCTGGGCGGCCGGCTTCGGCGTGCCCGCCACGCTCTCGGGCCGCAAGCTCGACGGCGCCTACGAGTTCATCAACTGGTTCCTCGACGGCTGGGCCGGCGCCTACCTGAACCGCCAGGGCTACTACAGCGCCGTGCTGGAAACCGCCAAGGCCAAGATGGAGCCTTACGAGTGGGCCTACTGGATGGAAGGCAAGCCCGCCGAGAAGGACATCCTGAGCCCGCAGGGCCAGGTGCTCGCCAAGGCCGGCACCGTGCGCGACGGCGGCAGCTACGAGGCCCGCATGGGCGCCATCGCCTGCTGGAACGCGGTGATGGACGAGAACAACTACATGGTCCAGAAGTGGAACGAGTTCGTTGCGGCATGAGGGCTACCCCCTGAGCGGCTGGCGCCGCTTCCCCCTTCTCTCGCCGCGCTGCGCGCGGCGAGAGAAGGGGGACCACGCTGGTGGCCGGGTGAAGCCCGTTCCACGGCGTGTGCTGGCTTGGCCTGCTCCGCGGCCTTCTGATGGGTGAGGCTCTGCCTTTCCGGAGGGCGCGCCCGGTGCCGCGGTCTTGGGATGTTCCTGTTGCTTCTCTGTTCAGGGTTCTTATGAGCACTGCCGTTTCTCCTCCTATTGCTGCCCGCATGCCGGCGAAGCAGGGTGTTGCCGCCTGGTGGCAGGCGGCGCCGCTCACGCTGGTGTTCGTGCTGTTCTTCCTGGTGCCGCTGGGGCTGGTGCTGATGGTGAGCTTCTGGGATTTCAGCGAGTACGAGCTGCTGCCCGGGTTCACGTTCAAGAACTACGTGTCCATCTTCGAAGGGTGCGGCAACCTGGGGCAGTTGTGTGTCACGCTGGGCACCTACCTCTCCACGCTCAAGTTCAGCCTGCTGGTGTGGGGCATCACGCTGGTGCTGGGGTTCGCGGTGGCGTATTTCCTGGCGTTCCACGTGCGGTCGGCGGGGCTGCAGACGCTGCTGTTCGTGCTCTGCACCATTCCGTTCTGGACGTCGAACGTGATCCGCATGATCTCCTGGGTGCCGCTGCTCGGGCGCAATGGCCTGGTGAACCAGACGCTGATGCAGATGCGCCTGATCGATTCGCCCATCGAGTGGCTGCTGTTCTCGGATTTCTCGGTGGTGCTCGCGTTCGTGCACCTCTACACCATGTTCATGATCGTGCCCATCTTCAACAGCATGATGCGCATCGACCGCAGCCTGATCGAAGCCGCGGGCGACGCGGGCGCGAGCGGCTGGCAGACGCTGTGGAACGTGGTCGTGCCGCTGTCGCGCACCGGCATCGTCATCGGATCTATCTTCGTCATCACCATCGTCATGGGCGACTTCGTCACCATCGGCGTGATGGGCGGGCAGCAGATCGCCTCGGTGGGCAAGATCATCCAGGTGCAGACCTCGTACCTGCAGTTCCCGCTCGCGGCCGCCAACGCGGTGATCCTGCTGGCGATCGTGCTGATGATCATCTGGGGCCTCACCCGCCTCGTGGACCTGCGCAAGGAGCTGTGATGGCCCGTCCCCGCGAACCCCGCCCGGCCAGCTTCTGGCCGCTCGCTTGCGTCTTCGCCCTGTTCGTGCTGTTCATGTACGGGCCGATGCTGGTGATCTTCATCCTGAGCTTCCAGGGCCCCGAGGGCGGCCTCACCTTCCCGCTGCGCGGGCTGTCGCTGCACTGGTTCCGCCAGCTCGCCGAAGGCCTCGGCGTGGTGGACATCGGCGCGGCGCTGCGCCGCTCGCTGGTCCTGGGCCTGGCCGTGATGGCCTGCACCGTGGCGTTCTCGGTGCTGGCGGGGCTGGCTTTCCGCAAGCGCCTCGCGGGCGGCAACCTGCTGTTCCTCATGGTGGTGGCCAGCCTCATCATGCCGTCCATCATCGTGTCGCTCGGCATCGGGCTGGAGTTCCGCCTGATCGACACCGGCGCCAAGGCGGTGCTGGAGCGGCTGGGCTGGCAGGAGGTGCTGGAGGGCTATGGCACCTCGCTGGGCCTCTTCACCTCCGCGCTGGGCGCGCACCTCACCTGGACGCTGCCCTTCGGCCTGCTCATCATGTTCGCCGTGTTCAACCGCTTCAATCCGGCCTACGAAGAGGCTGCGCGCGACCTGGGCGCCACGCCCTGGCAGGGCTTCCGGCACGTGGTGCTGCCGCTCATCGCGCCCTCGGTGGTGGGCATCGGCATGTTCGGGTTCACGCTGAGCTGGGACGAGATCGCGCGGACCTCCCAGGCGATCGGCGACGTGAACACGTTGCCGCTCGAACTGCAGGGCCTCACCACCACCGTCACCACCCCCGCCATCTACGCATTGGGCACGGTGACCACCGTGGTCTCGTTCGCGGTCATGGGTGCGGCGCTTTCGCTGGCCTGGATGCTGCGGCGGCGCGGAGGGCGCGCACGATGAGCACCGGCCTGCCGCCGCGGCGGCGCAACTCCGGCAGCGCGGCCAGCGCCAGGGCTGCGGCGCGCCCGGCCAGGCCCTGGCCGGCCGGCGAGGAGCCCGGTGAGGAACCCGGCAGCGGTGCCGAGGGGCTGAGCGACCAGCAGATGTACGAACGCATGGTCTCCGCCATCCTGGACCACCGCCTGCCGCCCGGCACCAAGCTCGTGGAAGACAAGCTGGCCCTGGCCTTCGGCGTATCCCGCACCCGGGTGCGGCCGGTGCTCGTGCGCCTGGCCGGCGAGCAGGTGGTGACGCTCACGCCGCGGCGCGGCGCCTCCATCGCCCGCCCCACGGTGGACGAGGCCCGCGAGGTGTTCGAGGCCCGCCGCCTCATCGAGCCGCGCCTCGTCGCGCTCTTCGTGCAGCGCGCCGCGCCCGCCGACGTGGCGCGCCTCGTGGACACCGTGGCGCAGGAGGAGGCGGCCCGCCGGGGCGGCGACATGCGCCGCGCCATCCGCCTCTCGGGCGACTTCCACCTGCACATCGCCCAGGCGGCCGGGCATGCCACCCTGGGCCGCATCCTCAGCGAACTCGTGTCCCGCACCTCGCTCGTCCTCATGGCCTACAGCCCCAGCCATGCCCAGGCGCGCGAGGAGGCCACCGCCTGCGGCTGCCGCGAGCACCGCGCGCTCATCGACGCCATCCGCCTGCGCGACGCGGCGGAGGCCGGCCGGCGCATGCTGGACCACCTCGCTCGCATCGAATCGCAACTGGCGTTCGAGCCGCCGGACGCCGGCGCCCCGGACCTCGTGGAACTGCTCGGGGGCGGCGCATGAGCGGCGCGTCCCCTGCGCCGCAGGGCCATGCGCGCACGCTGCTGGTCATCAATCCCAACACCTCCACCGCCGTCAGCGCGCTGCTACAGCGCCACGTGCAGGGCGCCGCCGGCCCCCATGCGGCCGTGCGCACCGTGACCGCACGCTTCGGCGCGCCCTACATCGCCTGCGAGGCCAGCTACGCCGTCGCCGGCCACGCGGTCCTGGACGCCTGGGCCGAAGCCCTCGCGGCGCCGCAGCCCGTGCCCGACGCCGTGCTGATCGGCTGCTTCGGCGACCCGGGCCTGTTCGCGCTGCGCGAGTGCAGCCCGGCGCCGGTCACCGGGCTGGCCGAGGCGTCCTTCCTGGCGGCCGCGCGCCATGGCCGCTTCGGCATCGTCACGGGCGGGGAGCGGTGGGAGGCCATGCTGCTGCGGCTCGCGCAGGCGCTGGGCCATGCGGACCGGTTGACCGTCATCCGCACCGTGGCCCCTTCGGGTGCGGAACTGGCGGCCGATCCCGCCGGAGCGCAGGCCTTGCTCGCCCGGGCGTGCCAGGCCATGGCGCGCGAGCCCGGCGTGCAGGCCGTGGTGCTGGGCGGGGCAGGGCTCGCGGGCATGGCGAAGGCCGTGCAGCCCCGGGTGGACGTGCCCGTCATCGACAGCGTGGAGGCCGGCGCGTGGTGGACCCTGCAGGCGCCGCGGCCGGCCGGAGGCGGGTCACCCGGCTGCGACGTGGCGTGGCAGAACGTATCGGACGCCCTGTGGAAAATGGGCAGGGGCCGCTCCGGCGATTGACGCTCGGACGGGCGTGCCCGTTCAGCGCCCGGAGGCGTACCACTGCAGGGGTTCGCAGGACGCAGGTTGGTCGCCCGTCCGGATGAACGCGCGCAGGCAGCCCGCATTGCGCTCGATCCGCGAGCGCTCTTTGCTCGGGAGGGATCCCAGGACGGTGTCGGCCGCGAGCGACGACTCATAGAAGCGCACCGCGTGCCGCACATCCGCGCGCATGGTGGCATCCGCACGGGGTTGCCGGGCGTGCATCTGCGCCAGCATGCGGATTTCGGCGTCGGCATACCCTGCCAGCGCCTCGGGCGCAGGATAGCGGACCATGCTCTTGCCGAAGAGCCTGAACGCAGCCGGCCAGTTCCCGCGCTGCATCTGCCGTTCCCCCTGCCGCCGCAATCGTTGCGCCGCCTTCATCGAGCCTGCATCGGGCGACTGCCGCAAATGCTGCACGACGATGCGCGCGTCCCCCGTTTCCTGCTCCGTGAGCAGGCGGTAAGGCTCCACGGAGGCCACTGCACAGGCCGCGGCGCAGCAGAGGCCGGTGCACCACAGTGACCGGGCCCATCGCCACACCGTGGTCCGCCCGCCTGCACACGCCGGCCGTTTCCTGCCCGGCTCCACCGGGCAACTGCCGCCTGCCCGCATGGCATCGGCATACCGCTGTTCTGCCATTTCTCCCTCTCCAGGATCTTGTAGTGAGGGACATTGGAACAGCAGCGGCGGGGCATGGACAAGCGCCCGGCCTTAATGCAACGCCAAGGATCTTCTTGCCAGATCGATCAATGATCGTGGTGCAGATAGCTCGCCTGCCGCGGCAGCCGCAGACTCACCAGGAAAGCCACGACCATCATCGCCGTCACGTACCAGAAGAACGCCGACTCGTGCCCCAGCGTCTTCAGCCCCAGCGCCACGTACTCCGCCGAGCCGCCGAAGATCGCGTTGGCCACCGCGTAGGCCAGGCCCACGCCCAGGGCGCGTACTTCGGGCGGGAACATCTCCGCCTTCACGATGCCGCTGATCGAGGTGTAGAAGCTCACGATGGCCAGCGCCACCACGATCAGCGCGAAGGCGGCCACCGGGCTCGTCACGTGCTGCAGCGTCGTGAGGATCGGCACCGTGCCGATGGCGCCCAGCGCGCCGAACAGCAGCATGTTGTTGCGGCGGCCGATGCGGTCCGACAGCGCCCCGAAAACGGGCTGCATGCACATGTAGAGGAACAGCGCGCCGGTCATCACGTAGCTGGTCGTCTTGATCGGCAGGCCCACCGTGTTCACGAGGTACTTCTGCATGTAGGTCGTGAAGGTGTAGAAGATCAGCGAGCCGCCGGCCGTGTAGCCCAGCACCGTGAAGAAGGCCGCCTTGTGGTGGCGGAAGAGGCCGCCGATGGTGCCGGCGTCGTCCTTCTTCCTGTTCTCGTCGCTTTGCGTCTCGTGCAGCGTGCGGCGCAGCATCAGCGCGACCACCGCCGAGATGGCGCCGATCACGAACGGGATGCGCCAGCCCCAGGCCTTGAGCTCGGCATCGGACAGCAGCGTCTCCAGGATCACGATCACCAGCACCGCCAGCAACTGCCCGCCGATCAGCGTCACGTACTGGAACGACGAGAAGAAGCCGCGCTGGCCACGCAGCGCCACCTCGCTCATGTAGGTGGCCGTGGTGCCGTACTCGCCGCCCACCGACAGGCCCTGGAACAGCCGGCACACCAGCAGCAGGAAGGGCGCCCAGGCACCGATGGCCGCATAGGTGGGCAGGCAGGCGATCACCAGCGAGCCCGCGCACATCATGGTGACCGAGATCAGCATCGAGGTCTTGCGTCCGTAGCGGTCCGCGATGCGGCCGAACAGCCAGCCGCCGATGGGCCGCATGAGGAAGCCCGCGGCGAACACGCCCGCCGTGTTCAGCAGCTGTGCCGTGGGATCGGATTTCGGGAAGAACGCCGGCGCGAAATACAGCGCCGCGAACGCATACACGTAGAAATCGAACCATTCCACGAGGTTGCCCGACGAGGCCGCCATGATCGAGAAGACCCGGTGGCGCTTCTCTTCGGCGGTGTAGGCGCGGGGTTCGGGGTGCGGCGTGCCGGCCGCGGAAGGGGTGTGCGTGCTCATGGAGAAGATGCCTTTCTGGCCGCGCGCGCCGCAGGGCCGGCACGCAGAGTGTGTGATGTTGTTTCTGGCCGGCAGGTATTGTGCGAGCGCCGCGGAGGGCTTGATGTCAGTCAACCGCCCATGCGTTCCGGCCCGGCCGCAGCGCACTGCGGTGCTATCGTTCGAGGAGCGTAAATCCGCGGGGAGGCAAGGGGTTCCGGCCTACACCGCTTCGGCATGGGCTGCCGGCGGAGGGAACCAACGGCACCGGCTACGCTCTGTCGGGCAGGCAGCCGTGGCTCCGCCATCGCGTGGCGCGGCGGCCTTCGCTCCCACCCACCACCTTCCACCGTCACCGACAAGGATCCCTTCGCATGCAGCCTGAACAGACCCGCGCCGTCATGACCCTGGCCCTGATGGCCGCCTTCGCCGACGACCACAAGGACGAACGCGAGCGGGAGCACATCCGCGAGCTGGCCCAATCCCTGGGCGCCGCCAGCGGGGCCGATCTGATGAAGACCTACCAGGACGTGCTGCTCGGCCGTGCGCGCCTGGAAGACGCCGTCGCCGCGCTCGAAACGCCCGCGCAGCGCCTGCTGGCCTTCGAGATGGCCGTGGGCGTGTGCGATGCCGACGGCGTCTGCAATGCCCAGGAAAAAGCGTTCCTGGAGCGGCTGCGCGCGGCCCTGGCCATCGCGCCGTCCGATGCCGGCGCCGTCACCGAGCAGGCCGATGCCCTGGCCGGCGCACCTGTGCGGGCCGCGCCCGTGGAGGGAGAGGACGTGCCCCCGGCCGCGCTGGCCGTCGCCGCGGCGCCCGTGGCTTCCGGCGCGGCGGCCGCATCCGCGCAGGACGGCGCGGGCACGCCCGGCCAGCGCGCGGCCTCGGTGAGCGATGCGGAGATCGATTCCATGGTGCTCAATGCCGCCATCCTGAACGGCGCGCTGGAACTGCTGCCGCAGTCGCTCGCCTCCATGGCCATCATCCCGCTGCAGACGCGGCTGGTCTATCGCATCGGCAAGGTCCATGGCTACGAGCTCGACAAGGGCCACATCACCGATTTCCTGGCCACCGTGGGCGTGGGCCTCACCTCGCAGTACGTCGAGCAGTTCGGCCGCAAGCTGGTCGGCGGCCTGCTGGGCAAGGTGATGGGCGGCCTGGGCCGCGCCGTGGGCAGCGCCGCCACCGGGTCCGCATTCTCCTTCGCCACCACCTACGCTCTGGGCAAGGTCGCGCAGCGCTACTACGCCGGTGGCCGCACCCTGGGCACGGATGCGCTCAAGTCCGCCTTCGCGCGCACGGCCGAAGAGGCCAAGGGCCTGCAGCAGCGCTATGCGCCCCAAATCCAGGAGCGCGCCCGCGGCCTGGACGTGGGCAAGCTGCTGAAGGAACTGCGGGCCTGATGGCGGTCGCCGCTGCCCCGCGCCATGTGCAGCCGCACGCCGTGCGGATACGCCTCGCCACGCTGCAGGATGTGGCCCACATGCCGGCCATCGAGCAATCCGCAGCCGGGTTGTTCCGTGGCGCGGCCGGCCTGGAATGGCTGGCCGACGGCCCCGGCATGGCGCGTGCGGAACACGAGCGGCTCATCCTGCGGGGCGCCGTCTGGGTGGCCGAGGCAGCGCCCGGCCACCTGGTCGGCTTTCTGGACGCCGAGGCCTTCGGACAGGAACTGCATCTCTGGGAACTGTCGGTGCACGCGGAATGGCAGCGCAGGGGCATCGGCACGAGGCTTATCCTGGCCGCGCAGGCGCATGCCGCGGCGCAGGGCCTGGTCGCGCTGACGCTGACCACCTTCGCCGACCTGCCGTGGAGCGCGCCGGCCTATGCGAGGCTGGGGTTCCGCCCGGTCTCGTCGCCCGGGCCGCGGCTGCAGGGGGTGATGGACGTGGAGGCTGCCCATGGGTTGCCGGTGGAGCGGCGGGTGGCGATGCGGATGGGGATGCGCGAGCCTGCGATGTGAGAGCGCCCGAAAATGCGTGGGGCGGGGCAGGTCGGGCGGTTGGCCGCATTCACGCACGCACTGCGCTTGGACCGATAACGGACATCTTGCCGCGACGCCTCTCGTCGTTTCAATACGCGCGCCCATACAGGGCGCGACGTTGAACTGCCGACCTACGCCTTGTAAGGGGGTAGTCTCACCCACCCGCCCCTCACTGTGCGCGACGTCGCAAAGCGCGTCACTGATCCACGTTTGGAGCAGTTTTAACCCAAGCACCAACACGCAGTCCTCTCGCAGGATTCCAGCGACACGCCGTTTCTATCCACGCGCCCGCATGGGGCGCGACCTTGAGCGACAGATCCGTTTCCCGCAGCTCGATCTCGTTTCAACCCAGGCGCCCGCACGGGGCGCGACACCAGAGCCACGAGAACAACCTCGCCAAGTTCAAGTTTCAACCCACGCGCCCGCACAAGCCGCGACCCTCAGCAGCGACTGGCGTGGGAGCCCGGAGCGCAGTTTCAACCCACGCGCCCGCACAGGGCGCGACGCTTACCATGTGCTGCCACAGCTAAAACAGGGGCGTTTCAACCCACGCGCCCGCACAGGGCGCGACGACTCGCCGTGGGTCCGTGCTGAGCTTCGGTACGGGTTTCAACCCACGCGCCCGCACAGGGCGCGACGTCAGGGCCACCGCAAAGGCAACCTGCGCAATGGAGTTTCAACCCACGCGCCCGCACAGGGCGCGACTCGGCCTCGGCCCGGATGCCATCCACCAGCGCCCCGTTTCAACCCACGCGCCCGCACAGGGCGCGACTGGCATCCATGCTGCTGCGCGGCAACGGCCGGGCGGTTTCAACCCACGCGCCCGCACAGGGCGCGACTCCCATGGACCTCGCTGAGCAGTCACCCGGAGTGGTTTCAACCCACGCGCCCGCACAGGGCGCGACGCACCAAAGAGGTGGGCAAACAAACCAACATTTACGTTTCAACCCACGCGCCCGCACAGGGCGCGACCTCCCGCCGATCAACCGCACGCTTGCGCTCACGGTGTTTCAACCCACGCGCCCGCACAGGGCGCGACCCAACATGGGGCAATGCCCCATACCCCCAAGTCAGGGTTTCAACCCACGCGCCCGCACAGGGCGCGACCTGCACGGACTGCGTTGGCATGCGCCGCTCACCGAAGTTTCAACCCACGCGCCCGCACAGGGCGCGACGGCTTCCTCGGCCACGCTCGGCACGGCGTTGGCGAGGTTTCAACCCACGCGCCCGCACAGGGCGCGACCGGCCAGCTGGTCCACGCCGCCGATGACGCGCGTGTTTCAACCCACGCGCCCGCACAGGGCGCGACCAGGTTCGCGCGGCTGCTAGTGTCACCCAGGGTAGTTTCAACCCACGCGCCCGCACAGGGCGCGACAGCAGGCCGGCTACTCGTGGCAGGCAGCCAAAGCGTTTCAACCCACGCGCCCGCACAGGGCGCGACGCGACCCAAGAGGCCGCGCAGAAGGGCGCAGCCGTTTCAACCCACGCGCCCGCACAGGGCGCGACGCGCACCTCGTCGAACAGGGCCAGGCCGTCGCGGGTTTCAACCCACGCGCCCGCACAGGGCGCGACGGATGGTGTTCACACCATCGACTACCAGGAGCTGGTGTTTCAACCCACGCGCCCGCACAGGGCGCGACGGCACCTTTATAAACCCGCGCCACTCCAGCCATTTCTCCCACGCATCCGCGAACCCCGCCCAACCGACCCGCAGCCTGCGCGCCCCGTCCGCCACCCAGTAAAAATTCCCTTTGCCCTCAACCACTTGCCCCCGCGCGAACCCCAGGCGGACAAGCCGGTCACTCCCGGTTCGCAACGCCCGGCCAAAAGAAGGAAGGAAGAGAGGAATGGCGCCCGCCCTCAGGGCGCCGGCGTCTTCGGCTGGTAGTCACACCACGGCGCCACCACGCATTCCCAGCAGCGCGGCTTCCTCGCCTGGCAGACGTAGCGGCCCAGCAGGATGAGCCAGTGGTGCGAATCCACGGCATATTCGGCGGGCACGCGTTTCAGCAACTGCATTTCCACGGCCAGCGGGTTCTTGCCGGGGGCGAGGCCCGTGCGGTTGCTCACGCGGAAAATGTGCGTGTCCACCGCCATGGTGGGCTGGCCGAAGGCCACGTTCAGCACCACGTTGGCGGTCTTGCGGCCCACGCCGGGCAGGGCTTCCAGCTCCTCGCGCGTGCGTGGCACGATGCCGCCGTGGCGCTCCACCAGGATGCGGCAGGTCTCCATCAGGTGGCGGGCCTTGCTGCGGTACAGGCCGATGGTCTTGATGTAGCCCTCCAGCCCTTCCAGGCCCAGGTCGAGGATGGCCTGCGGTGTGCCCGCCACCGGGAACAGCTTGCGCGTGGCCTTGTTCACGCCCACGTCGGTGGCCTGGGCCGACAGCAGCACGGCGGCCAGCAGCTCGAAGACGGTGGTGTATTCCAGCTCGGTGTTGGGCTGGGGATTGGCGGCCTTCAGCGCGGCGAAGAAGGGTTCGATCTGCGCGGTCTTCATGGTGGTGTGGGGCGTCGTTCTCAATGCGGTTGGCCCGTGCATTGTCCCGCAGCGCGCCGCACGCATGAAACATGCGCGGCCATTGGCGACAATGGGGGTCTTTCGCCACCACACCGTGAACACGCCATGCAATTCGCAGACCGCCTGAACAACGTCGAAACCTCTGCCATCCGGGAGCTGTTCAAGCTGCTGGGCAAGCCCGGCATCATCAGCTTTGCCGGCGGCTTTCCCGACAGTGCGATGTTCGACGTCGAGGGCATCCGCGAGGCGAGCGAGCGGGCGCTGAGTGAAGAGCCCGGCACGGCGCTGCAGTACGGCGCCACCGAGGGCTACAACCCGCTGCGCGAACAGCTCTCGGCCTTCATGGCCTCCAAGGGCGCGCAGGGCGTGCGGCCCGAGGACCTGATCGTCACCACCGGCAGCCAGCAGGCGCTCGACCTGCTGGGCAAGACCCTCATCAGCCCCGGCGACAAGGTGATCGTGGAAGGCCCCACCTTCCTGGCCACCATCCAGTGCTTCCGCCTCTACGGCGCCGAGCTGGTGAGCGCGCCCGTGGATGGCCACGGCGTCGATGCCGACGCGCTCGAGCGGCTCATCGTGGAGCATCGCCCCAAGTTCGTCTATCTCATCCCCACCTTCGGCAACCCCAGCGGGGCGCTGCTGTCGCTGGAGCGCCGCCGCAGGATCCTGGAGCTGGCCGTGCGCCACCAGGTGCTGATCGTCGAGGACGATCCCTACGGCGACCTGTATTTCGGCGAGGCGCCGCCGCCCAGCCTGCTGGCACTGTCGGCCACGGTGCCCGGCAGCCGCGAACTGCTGGCGCACTGCGGCAGCCTCAGCAAGGTCCTGAGCCCCGGCCTGCGCGTGGGCTGGCTGATCGCGCCTGCCGAGCTGCTGGCCAAGGCCACCATGTGCAAGCAATTCAGCGACGCGCACACCAGCACCTTCGCGCAGGCCACGGCCGCGCAGTACCTGCGTTCCGGCCGCATGCCGGCCACGCTGGAGAAGGTGCGCGCCGTGTATGCCGAACGCGCGCGCGCCATGGGCGATGCGCTGCGCCGCGAGCTGGGCGAGGCGATCGACTTCGTGCAGCCCCAGGGCGGCCTGTTCGTGTGGGCACGGCTGACCGGTGCGGGCGGCGCGGTGGCCGACGGCAACGTGCTGGCCAAGCTGGCCATCGACAAGGGCGTGGCCTTCGTGCCCGGCACGCCGTTCTTCTGCGCGAACCCCGACCATGCCACGCTGCGCCTGTCGTTCGCGACGGCCGACGTGGACAGGATCCGCGAGGGCGTGGCGCGCCTCGGCCAGGCGCTGCGAGGCTGAGCCATGCCGGGCCCCGACCGCACCGCATCCGAACGCCTCGACGAGCTGGAGATCAAGGCCAGCTACGCCGAGGACCTGCTGGACCAGCTCAACGTCACCGTCTATCGCCAGCAGCAGCAGATCGATGCGCTGCAGCGCGCCCTGGTGGCGCTGCGGCAGCAACTGCCCGAGCCGGGCGGCACCGCGACCGGCGGCAGCCTGCGCGACGAGATCCCGCCGCACTACTGATCCCCCTGGCCTCCGCCGCGCAGCGGCCCTGCGCTGCTTCTTCCCGTTCCCGCATCCTTCGTGCTCCCTTCGCCCTGAAAGGCCCGCCCCATGCAATACCGCCGCCTCGGCCGCAGCAACCTGCAGGTCTCCGCCCTCTGCCTGGGCACCATGATGTTCGGCGACCAGACCGGCCGGGACGAGGCCGCGGCCATCGTGGCCGATGCGCGAGGGCGCGGCGTGAATTTCATCGACACGGCGGATGTCTATACCAGGGGCGCTTCCGAATCGATGCTGGGCGACCTGCTGGCGGGCCAGCGGCACGAATGGGTGCTGGCCACCAAGCTGGGCAACCGGATGTCCGACCGCGTGAACGAGAGCCACTATTCCCGCAGCTGGATGCTGCGCGAGGTGGAGTCCAGCCTCGCGCGCCTGCGCACCGACCACGTGGACATCCTCTACCTGCACCGCGATTTCCTGGGCATGGACCTCGAGGAGCCGCTCTTCGCCCTCGATGCGCTGCTGCGCGCGGGCAAGATCCGCTACTGGGGCGTCTCCAACTTCCGCGCCTGGCGCATCGCCGAACTGGTGCACGGTGCCGCGCGCATCGGCATGCCCGGGCCCGTGGTCTGCCAGCCCTACTACAACCTGCTCAACCGCATGCCGGAGGTCGAGATCCTGCCGGCCTGCGCGCACCACGGCCTGGGCGTGGTGCCCTACAGCCCCATTGCGCGCGGCGTGCTCACCGGCAAGTACCTGCCGGGCGAGGCGCCCCCGCCGGGCACGCGCGCAGGGCGGGGCGACAAGCGCATCGCGGAGACCGAGTTCCGGCACGAATCGCTGGTGCTGGCGCAGGAGCTGAAGCGGCACGCCGAGGCCCGCGGCGTGACGCTGGCCCAGTTCGCCACGGCCTGGGTATTGGCGCACCGGGCGGTCAGCGCCGTCATCGCGGGCCCGCGCACCCTGGCCCAATGGCAGGATTACGGGCCTGCGCTCGAGTACACCGTCACGCAGGAAGACGAAGCCCTGGTGGACGGCATGGTGGCGCCGGGCCATCCTTCCACGCCGGGCTACAGGGACCCGGCATATCCCTCTCCGCCGCGCGTCTAGACCCGCTCCAGGCTACTGCGGAGCGAGCCCATCCGCCGCACGTTGCTATTGAAATCATAGTACGCAGGCCCGGGCAGGTTACGATGGGCACATGCGAAAGACCTATGTGCTCCATATCGATGGCAAGAACCGCGACCGGCTGCTGGATGCGGCCCGCCACGACATCCACCGCTACCTGCGCCGCGAGCGCCGCCGCGCGCTGCCCGAGGGCGCGCGCTTCTGGGACTTCGACTGCCGCTTCGGCCGCACGCAGGACGATGCGCGCAGCGTGCAGGTGGAAGACATCACCCGCCTGATCGACGGCGTGGCGCAGTCCGGCGATGCGCAGTTCTACGTCGAGATCGTCGCCAGGCCCGGCGAATGCATGCCCCGCAAGCCGGCCGTGCGCCCGGCGGACTCCGGCGGCGACGGCCCGCATGACGAGGATGGCGACGGTGCCGACGGCGGCGCGGATGGCGGAGGCGACGGCGGGGACTGACGCCACCTGGCGGGCGGCCAGCTTCAATCCGCCGTGGGTTCCCCGGTGCCGCCTGCCTGCGCCGCGGCGGCAGCAGCGGCCCGCAACTTGTCCTTCTTGCTCGGACGCCGGCCCTTGATGCCGCCCGTGCCCGGCGGCAGCTTTCCCGGGCGCGCAGGCGCATCTTCCTGGGTGCCGGCCTCCTGCGCTGCGGGTGCGAGCGCCACCTCGAATCCCGCCACCTGTTCCACCGGCAGCGCCTGCAGGCCGTGGCGCCGGGCAAGCAACTGCCAGTGGGGCGCGGCCTCGGGCGTGACGAAGCTCACCGCCACGCCGCTGGCGCCGGCACGCCCCGTGCGGCCGATGCGGTGCACGTAGTCGGCCGCGGCGCGAGGCAGGTCGTAGTTCACGACGGCCGGCAGCCCGGCGATGTCGATGCCGCGCGCGGCCAGGTCCGTGGTCACCAGCACCTGCCAGCGCTCGTCGCGGAATTCCTGCAGCACCTGCCGGCGCGTGCCCTGGCTCAGGCCGCCGTGGAAGGGCGATGCGTAGATGCCGGACTGGTAGAGCTTTTCCGCGACATGCTCGGCAGCGTACTGGGTGGCCACGAACACCAGCACCCGCGTCCAGCCGGGCTCCTGCGTGAGCAACTGCTTCAGCAGCTGGGTGCGGCGCGGGCCTTCCACCGCGATGGCGCGCTGGGCGATGTCGGGCGCGGTACCGGGCGCTTCGGCGATCTCGATGCGCAGCGGATCGCGCAGCAGGCCCTCGGCCAGCCGGGCCACGCCCGGCTCGAAGGTGGCGGAAAACAGCAGGTTCTGGCGCTGCGCCGGCAGCAAGGCGAGCACGCGCTGCAGCTCCTCGGCGAAGCCCAGGTCCAGCAGCTGGTCGGCCTCGTCCAGCACCAGCGCCTGCACCTGCGAGAGCGACAGGGCGTTGTGCTCCACGAGGTCCAGCAGCCGGCCCGGCGTGGCCACCACCGCGTCCGCGCCGCCGCGCAGCGCCATCAGCTGCGGGTTGATGGATACACCGCCGAATGCGATCGCGATCTTCAGCCGCGGCCCGGGCAGGTGGCCCGCCAGTTCGCGCAGCACCTCGCCCACCTGCGCGGCCAATTCGCGCGTGGGCACCAGCACCAGGGCGCGTGGGCGCCGCGGTCCGGGGCGGGCGCCGGCCTGCTGCGCTTGCGGCAGGAGTCGCTGCAGCAGCGGCAGGCCGAAGGCGGCCGTCTTGCCGGACCCGGTCTGCGCGCGGCCCAGTACGTCGCGTCCGTCCAGCACGGCGGGAATGGCCTGTACCTGGATGGGCGTGGGCGTATCGAAGCCCAGGGCCCCGGCAGCATGGACGAGGGCGGGCGAAAGGCCGAGGGCGGCAAAGGGCATGGCGGGCAGGAGGGCAGGGGGCCGGGGCATGGAAGGCGCCGCGGCCATGGAAACAACGACGGGAAAACGCGAGGGAGTGCGAGGGCGCTCCCCGCGGATTGTGCGGCACCGCCGCATGCCCCGGATAATCGCGCCATGCCCATTCCTGCCGCGACCTCCGTTTTCCACCCTGCCGCCGGCCTCCAGCGGAGCCTTCCATGCGCCTGAGCGACCTGGGCGGCCTCGTCTATTCGACCGAATCCGGCCGCATGTGCCCTGCGTGCCGCCAGCCGGTCGCGCAATGCGCCTGCGCCGCCGCGCGTGCGGCCGCGGTGCCGGCGGGCGATGGCATCGTGCGCGTCTCGCGCGAGACCAAGGGGCGCGGCGGCAAGGCGGTGACCGTGGTGAAGGGCGTGGCACTGCCCGCGGCCGAACTGGCCCAGCTGGGCAAGCAGCTCAAGGCCGCCTGCGGCACGGGCGGCACCGCCAAGGACGGCGTGATCGAGGTGCAGGGCGACCATGTGGAGCGCGTCATGCAGGCGCTCCAGGCGCTGGGCCACAAGGTCAAGCGCGCGGGCGGGTGAGGGGCGGACGGACATGGACCCGGCACAGCTCGAGCGGCTCGTCACGGTGGTCATGCCCTACGGCAAGCACAAGGGCACGGCGATCGCCGACCTGCCCGGCAACTACCTGAACTGGTTCGCCCGCGAGGGCTTTCCGCCCGGCGACATCGGCCGCCTGCTCGCGCTGATGCACGAGATCGACCAAAACGGCCTGTCGGACCTGCTGGCACCGCTGCGCGCCGCCCGCAAGGGCTGACCGGGGGGCGGGCCGGCCCAGGGCGGCCTCAGTGCCCGTGCCCGGCGTTTCCCGCGAAATCCGGCAGCCGCCCCACCAGGGCACGGAACAGGTTGCGCGCCACGCCGTGCGCCGCCTGCTGCAGGCCGTGGGCGACGTCCGGCGCGAAGCGGCGTTCCGTGTGCTGCTTCCACAGCCCCACCCACGCCGCGAAATGCGCGGGCGTCACGCCCTGCAGGGCCGCGTGGCGCTGCTGCACGTTGCCGCGGTAGCTCCGCGCGCCCAGCGCCACCGTGGCCCAGAAATCCACCATCCGCGAGAGGTGCGGCTCCCATCGGTCCCCCAGCGCCTCCTCGAAGACGGGGCCGAGCAGCGGATGGGCGCGCACGTCCGCGTAGAACCCGTGGACCAGCGCGGCGATGGCGTCATGGTCCAGCGGGGTGGGGGCGAGGATGTCGGGAGGAGGGGCTTGTTCGGGCATGGCGAGGGAGGGATTGTCCTGCACGGTGTCGATCGCCGCGCGGCAGGGCGGCAGGCCGGCGGTCAGCGGCAGCCGCACGCGCCTGCGCCAGCACCCGCGCCGCAGCCCTGGGGCGCGGCGGCCGTGCCGTCGAAGCGCGGGAACAGCACGTTGTTCTCCAGGTGGATGTGCTCGACGAGGTCGTCGCGGAACTGCTCCAGCCCCGCGTAGAGCGCGCGCCAGGTGTTGCAGGCGCCTGGCGGCGGCGTCATCTGCCCGGTGAGGGCCGCGAGCCGCTCCAGCGTCTCACCGTGCTCCGTGTGCTCGGCGCGCATCATGGCGATGGGCGGGCCCGCGAAGGCATCGCCGCCGCCCCGGAGCATGGGAAACAGCACCCGCTCTTCCTTGAGCATGTGCGACAGCAGTTCCCCCTGCGTGGCCTCCAGCAGGTCGGCCAGGCCCGCCGGTACCTGCGGATGCTCCCGGTGCACCGCCTCCACGCGCCGCGCCATGCGGACCAGTTCCGGCAACTGCGCGCGGTGCACCTCGTGGTAGCGCACCACGACGTGATCGAGCAGCGCGCCGGTGTCCAGGGCAGGGTCGGGCGCCGTGCCATCGCGCTGCAGGGCGCCAAGCTCGACCTGCAGCGCGGCGAGGTCCAGGCCCTTGTCGGCCGCGGCCTGCGCCAGGCTCACCTGCCCGCCGCAGCAGAAATCCAGGTGCAGCCTGCGGAACACCGCCGTGGCGCCGGGCAGGGACACGGCGATCTGGCCCAGCGCCTGCCGGGAGTCGATCGTGGCGGCGGGCGAAGCATCGGGACGGCGTGCATTCATGGTGGTTCCTTAAAGATTCATTTGTGATGAATATTTTATGCAATAAGATTCATCCCAAGAGACTCTTTCGGATTGATCCAACGCAAACGCCATGCGCCTCACCCAATGGACCGACTACGCCCTGCGCGTGCTGATGTACTGCGCCGCCTGCGAGGGGCGCGCGCAGCCCGTGACCATCACCGAGGTGGCGGGGCAGCACGGCATCTCGCGCAGCCACCTCATGAAGATCGTCCAGGCGCTGGCCGCGCAGGGCCTGCTGGACACGACGCGCGGGCGGGGTGGGGGGCTTCGCCTGCGCGTGCCTGCCGCCGACATCCGCCTGGGTGACGTGGTGCGCCTCACCGAGAGCGACTTCGACATGGTGGAATGCTTCGATCCGGCGGTGAACCAGTGCCGACTCACCGGGCACTGCCTGCTGCGCGGCGCGCTCGCGCAGGCCACCCAGAGCTTCCTGGCGGTGCTCGACGGCGTGACGCTGGCCGACCTGGTGGCACGGCCCGCCGCCGCAGGAGCCACCTCGCCCGGACGCCGGCGCGCGCTGGCGGTGGTGCCGGTGCCCGGGTTGCCGGTGCGCGCCCCCCTGGCCGGACAGCCCTGACCCGCGCAGGCGGCACGCGCCTGCACACCCTTGCGTCCGCAGCTTCCACGTGCGTCGCTGTTCGCCGCGTATCCTGGCGCACGCCGGCCCGCGGACCAGCCGGAGGAAGGAACCGACGTGAACCCTGCGACCCAGAACCTGCTGCCCGGCCGCCTGCTGCGCCGCCCGGGCAGGCCGCTGGCCGATCCGGATTTTCCGGGCATTCGCATCGGGGCCGCGCGCCTCGCGGATGTGCTCGCGCCCGACGCGCCGCTGTGGGTGCTGCACGAGGGCGCCATCCACGCTGAAGGCCCGGCGTGGCAGGCATCGCACCGGCGCCTGCTGTTCTCCGACGTGCCCAACCGGCGCATCAATGCCTGGTATGAGGAAGACGGCCGCGTGGAATCGCTGATCGACCCGGCCTGGTTCCCGAACGGCAATGCGGTGGCCGCGGACGGCAGCGTCTATCACTGCGAGCACGGGCGCCGCTGCATCAGCCGCTCCGCGCCCGGCCTGCAGGGCGAGCCGGAGCCGGTCGTGACGCATTACGAGGGCCGGCGGCTCAATGCGCCGAACGACGTGGCGGTCGCGCCCGATGGTGCGGTGTGGTTCACCGACCCGGTCTTCGGCATCGTGATGCCCGCCCAGGGCGCGCTGGCCGAGCCCGAGCTGGCGCACCGCAGCCTCTACCGCTTCGATCCCGCCACCGGCATGCTCGCGCGCATGGCCGATTTCGAGCAGCCGAACGGAGTGGCGCTCGCGCCCGATGGGCGCACGGTGTATGTGACCGACACATCGATGGCGCTGGGCGAGGCCCCTGGCGGTTCCCCGGGAAGCCGGCACGAAGTCGAGGCTTTCACCGTCGGCGCCGACGGCGCGCTTGCCGACCGGCGCTTCTTCTGCTCCCCCGCGCAGGGCAATCCCGACGGCCTGGCGGTGGACGGCCGCGGCTGGGTCTGGTGCAGCGCGGCGGACGGCGTGCACATCTGGTCGGCCGGGCAGGAGTACCTCGGGGCGATTCCCATCGCGGAGACGGTGTGCAACGTCTGCTTCGGCGGCAGCAGCGGCCGGCGGCTCTTCATCGCGGCATCGACGCGGCTGCTCGCGATCGACCTGCGGGAGGGCTGAAAGCCGGGGCGTTCCGCGCACGCCGGCGCCAGCGCGGTGGGCTATGCGCGGGCTTGCGCAGTGCCGTCGATCTGGTGGATATGCCCGTCCGGATCGCGCAGCACCGCGGGCCCGGAACCCTGCCAGACGATGCGGGTCGCGGCCACGTCGTGGATCGCCCAGGGTTCCGCCGGTGCGCCCTGCGGATGCCGGTAGTGCAGCAATTCGACATGCGGCCCCGGCCCTGCGGGATGCATCGGCACCACGTCCACGTGCACATCGTCCAGGCCGTCGAGCGCGGCCTGCGTCGGGCCGTGGTTCAGCGTGGCGCTGCCTCCTACCAGGCCGTGGGCACGGTAGAACGCGCAGGACCGCTCTGCATCCGCCACTGCGATCGCGCTGTGGTCGATGCCGAGAATGCCGTGGCCCTGCCACCCGCGGCTTTCGCCGTCCGGAAACTGGATCAGCTCCAGCGGATGCCCTTCCGGGTCGCGGAACTTGACCGCAATGGCTCTGCCCGTGGAGGCGGGCAGCGTGACCGGACTGGCGCGGCTGACCGGCGTGGCCCCTGCCGCCTGCACGCGCTCCCAGGCGGCAGCGATGTCATTCGTGACCAGCGCGAAATGCTGGAAGCAGCGCGACGCGGCGTCCGTGCCGTCCGGGTAGGGCCGGCCGGGCCGGTCGTACTGGTCGATCCACAACCGGGCTGCACCCAGGCCCATCGCGTACCGCATGCCGCCGCCCGCGAGACCGAGCAGCGCCGCCTCGCCGGCCGCGATCGGCCGAGGTGCCGATGCTTCCTGGACAAAGCCCAGCGCTTTGTAGAACCGCACCAGGGCCGCACTATCGCGGGCCACCAGGCAGAAGGCGGCGATGCGGTTCAGTGCTGTCTCATGCTGCATGGCGGCATACCCGGACTCAGCCCAGCTCGCATGGCCGGCGCACCGGCGCGCGGTGCAGCTGCACCGTCATCAGGCAGCAGGGCTCGTCGCCCACGGTGCCGGAGCGGTGGCCCTTTTTGCCATCGACCTCGGCGCACCCCTGGTCGCCCCCGAACGAGAACTCGCCCGGGCCCTGCTCGATGCGCGTGCCATCCATCGCCTCGATCCACCAGCGGCCCGAGAGCACGACGATCCATTGCGGGGCCGGGTTCTCGTGCCACTCGCCCACCCAGCCGACCGGCTGCACGGTGAAGACGACGGTCGAATCGCCGCGCTCCATGGCGTTGTTCCACTGCGGATCGGCGGCGCCGACGCGGTGCAGCTCGTAGTCGGTGAGCGCGCAGGCCTGGAAGCGGCTGACGCCGTCGGCATCGGTGTAGAGGTGCTGGTACGGCACGGACGGGCGGGGGCCGGGATCGGACATTCAGGGGCTCCGGTAGGGTTGGCTCGACGCGAGGGGCGCATCGAGAAAAGGCTGCAGGCCGGAACCATCGGTGCCGGCCACCAGCAGCAAAAAGCCGGCGCCCAGCGCCAGGTTCTTGAGGAAATCCCAGAACAGCCCGCGCGCCTTGCCGTCGGGGTTCGACCAGAAGTCCCCGGGCTTCCAGAACGGCTTGAACAGCACCGCGGTCGCAAAGCAGTAGCCCGCGATCGCGAAGGCCGCCGCCCGGTCCGAAACGCCGGTGACCACGCAGATGCTGCACACCACCTCGATCGCCAGGCCGGCCAGGATCACGGCGCGCGCCAGCCAGCGCGGCCTGAACATCTCCTGCGCCTGCCCCACCGCATGGCCGAAGCCCAGCAGCTTGTCGAGCGCGCTGAAGGGCAGGAAGATCAGCACCATCACGCAGCGCACGAGGAAGGCCACGACGATGGCGGCGGTCACAGGCGCCCCTTCAGGATGTCGGCCACGCGCAGCGCGTTCGCGATGATGGTGAGCGTGGGGTTTACCGCGCCGATCGAGGGAAAGAAGCTCGCGTCGGTCACGTAGAGGTTGTCCACCTCGTGGGCCCGGCAGTCGAGGTCCAGCACCGAGGTGGCCGGGTCGGTGCCGAAGCGGCAGGTGCCGGCCTGGTGCGCGGTGCCGGACAGCGGTATGTCCTTGCCGAGGTAGAGCGAGCGCTCCACCAGCACCGCGGGCCAGCCAATCGCGTCGAGCACCTGCTTGAGCTTGGCCTGCAGGCGCTTGAGCGCCTCCTCATTGGTCGCGCGCACGTCGAGGTGCACCTTGCCGTCCCGGTAGTACACGCGGTTCTCGGGGATGGGCAGGTCCTCGGCCTGCAGCCAGAAGTCCATCGAATGCCGGGCCATCTCTTCGAACGGCATTTCGGGCAGGTGCTTCATCAGCCCGGGCAGCGGCGCTTCGCCCTTGATCTGGTCCGCATGGCTGGTCGCGCACATCTGGATCAGCCCCAGCGGATGCTCCCAGTCGTCGCTGCCGAAGTAGAAGTCGCCGAGCGCGAGCGTCTTCTGGAAGACCGTCTCGTTGACCTCCTTCATCACCGCCATCACGATCGACATCTCGTGGCGCATGTAGTTGCGGCCGACCTGGTCCGAGCCATTGGCGAGGCCCCTCGGGTGCCGCTCGTTCGCCGAGCGCAGCAAGAGCAGGGCGGACGACAAAGCGCCGCAGGCCACCACCACCGTGCCGGCGGTGTAGCGCTCCTCGCGGCCGCCGCGTTCGACCACCACTCCCTCCACCCGCCGGCCGCTGGCATCGGTCTCCAGGCGCGAGGCATAGGCGCCGGTCAACAGCGTGATGTTGGGGTGGTCGCGCAGCATCGGATCGATGCACATCACCTGGGCATCGGCCTTGCCATTGAGCAGGCAGGGAAAGCCGTCGAAGTACGAGCAGCGCATGCAGGTGCTCGTCGGCGTCGCGAAGCCGTCGTCCTGCTGGTCGAGCAGGATGCCGAGCGGCAGGTGGAAGGGATGCAGGCCGATGCCACGCAGCCTGTCGTTCAATTGCGCGATCCTGGGTTCGTGCTTTACAGGCGGGAAAGGGTAGGGCGTGGTGCCCGGATCGAGCGGGTCGTCCCCGCGCAGGCCATGCACGTGGAACAGCGCCTCGGCCTCGTCGTACCAGGGCGCGAAATCGGCATAGGCCAGCGGCCAGGCCGGCGAGATGCCGCCGTGGTGGCGTACCTCGCCGAAGTCGCGCTCGCGCAGCCGCAGCAACGCGGCACCGTACACCTTCGAATTGCCGCCCACGCAGTAATGGAGCTGCGGGGCGAACCGGTGCCCGTCCCGGTCGATCCATGATTCGCGCGCCTGGTAGCGGCCTTCCACGAACACGGCCTGCGCGCTCCAGTTCGCTTCCTCGCGCCGCAGGTAGTCGCCGCGCTCCAGGATCAGGATGCGCTTGCCGGTCGGCGCGAGCCGGTGCGCGAGGCTCGCGCCGCCAGGGCCGCTGCCGATGACGATCAGGTCGTAGTGGGACATCACGCGGGTTCTTTCATCGCACCGGAAGGGGCATGCCCCATGCGTGGGGACCTCTACGGGGCCGCATTCATGGTAGCCCGGCAGGGGGGCGGGAAATGTGCGCCATGGCCGCGTTCCTGCCATGCGCTGCGCTTTTGCGGCGGGGTCCTACAGGCCGGGTCCGGAGTGGTGGCGCCTGCTGCTACTTCTTCCCCGGCTTGCGCGAAGCGCCCGCCCGCCGTGGGCCGCGGCCGGTGTCCAGCCAGTCGTGCGCGGCGGCCATCACGCACTGCGTGAGCCGCTCCAGCCCCGCCTGGGCCGAACGCGGATGGGCCCAGTAGAGCGCCACGTCCATGCCGGTGCCCGGCAGCATCTCCACCAGGGTGCCGTCCGCGAGCTGCCGCTCGATCAGCACCGTCGGGTGCATGCCCCAGCCGATGCCCATCTCGCAGCTGCGCAGGAAGCCCTGGTTGGACGGCAGGAAGTGCCGCGGCGGATGGCGGCGCGAGCCGAGGCCCTGGCGCTGCAGCCACTGGTCCTGCAGGCGGTCGTTGCGGCTGTACACCATCATCGGCGCCTGCGCGATGGTGTCCGGGGTCACGCCGCCCGCGTCCGGCCCGAAATGGCGGCGCACGAATGCCGGGCTGGCCGCCGCCACGTAGTGCATGGATCCCAGCGGCCAGGTGTTGCAGCCCGCGATGGCGCCGGCGGTGGCCGTCACGGCGGCGATCACCTCGCCTTCGCGCAGCCGCTGCGCGGTGTGCTCCTGGTCGTCGATGCGCACGTCCAGTTGCTCGTTGCCGCCCTCGGCGAAGGCCGCCATCGCGTCCATGAACCAGGTGGACAGCGAATCGTCGTTCACCGCCAGCCTGACCGTGGGTGCGGGGGCGTGGGCATCGGGCACCAGCGCGGGGTGGGCCCGGCGCAGCTCGTTCTCCAGCAGGGCCACCTGCTCCAGGTGCAGGCACAGCCGGCGTCCGGCCTCGGTGCCGGTGCAGGGCGTGCCGCGCTGCACCAGCACCTGTCCTGCACGCTCTTCCAGTTGCTTCACGCGCTGCGAGACGGCTGAAGGCGTGACGTGCAGGCGCCGCGCCGCACGTTCGAAACTGCCCTCGCGCACCACGGCCGCAAGGGCCTCGAGTCCGGCGTAGTCCAGCATGAAGTAATGCTTAATGATGGTTAGAGTTTTTAAGTTTACATAATTTTTACACTCGCCCAGAATCGGCTGCATGTGGGCACTTCTTCCTTCCTCTTCCCCGTTCTCCGGCGGGGCCGCGTCCGCCGCCTGGCTGGCCGGCTTCACGGTCTGCATGTCCCTGATCGTCTCCATCGGCGCGCAGAACGCCTACGTGCTGCGCCAGGCGGTCGCCGGGCGGCACGTGCGGGCCTGCGTGGCCCTGTGCGTGCTGGCCGACGCGGTGCTGATCGGCGCCGGCGTGGCCGGCATGGCGCGGTTGCTGGAGAGCGCCCCGGGCCTCGCACATGTGCTCACCCTGGGCGGAGCCGTGTTCCTGCTGGCCTACGGGCTGTTCGCGTGGCACCGTGCCCTGTTCGGTGCCGGCGCCGGCCTGCGCACCGACGGCGACCGCACCCGCCAGGGCCTGCTGGGCGTGCTGGGCACCCTGGCCGCGATCACGCTGCTCAACCCGCATGTGTACCTGGACACCGTGGTGCTCGTGGGCTCCATCGGTGCCCGTCAGGAGGGCGACCTCAAGTGGGTCTTCGTGGCCGGCGCGGCATCGGCCAGCCTGCTGTGGTTCCTGATGCTCGCCTTCGCCGGGCGGCAATTGCAGGGCGTGTTCGCGAAGCCGATGGCCTGGCGGCTGCTGGATGGCCTCACGGGCGCCATCATGCTCACGCTGTCGTTCTGGCTCTGGCAGGGGCTGGAATGAAAAAGGCGCCGCGAAAGCGGCGCCTTGTGCAGCGGATGGCGCAGGCGGTCAGAACGCCGGCACGATCGCACCCTGGTACTTGTCCTGGATGAACTTCTTCACTTCGGGCGTGTGCAGCGCCTTCACCAGCTTGGCGATCGCCGGGTCGTTGGCGCGGTCGGCACGGGCGGCGATCAGGTTGGCGTAGGGCGAATCGCTGCCTTCGATGAACAGCGCGTCCTTGGTCGGGTTCAGCTTGGCCTCGATCGCGTAGTTGGTGTTGATCAGGGCCAGGTCCACGTCCTGCAGCGCGCGGGGCAGCAGGGCGGCTTCCAGTTCACGGAACTTGAGCTTCTTCGGGTTCTTGACGATGTCGATCGGCGTGGCAGTGATGTTCTTCGGGTCCTTGAGCGTGATGAGGCCCTGCTTCTGCAGCAGGATCAACGCGCGGCCCGCGTTCGACGGGTCGTTGGGGATGGCGATGGTGGCGCCGTCCTTGAGCTCGCTCACGGACTTGATCTTCTTCGAATAGGCGCCGAAGGGCTCCACGTGGACCTTGCCGTCCGGCACCGCCACGATGCTGCTCTTGCGGTCCTTGTTGTAGCTGTCCAGGTAGGGCTGGTGCTGGAAGAAGTTGGCGTCGAGCTGCTTGTCTTCCACCGCGGCGTTGGGCTGGATGTAATCGCTGAATTCGCGCACCTGCAGGTCCACGCCCTGGGCCTTGAGCTGCGGCTTCACGAAGTTCAGGATCTCGGCGTGCGGCACGGCGGAGGCCGCCACCTTGAGGACGGTATCGGCTGCGTGGGCGGAGACGGCGAGCGCGGCGAGGGCCAGGGCGGAGAGGGCTTTCTTCAGCATCGGGACAAGGGCTTTCTTCGGTTGGTTCGGGGCGTCCCGGCCGCGCCGGGGCTGTCACCCATGGCCCGGAAGTCTAGGTAGTTTCCCGCAGCCTCACCACGTTTTTATCGTCATACCCATATAACGCGACTGCTGCTTATGCACAGCCGGCGGCTCAGCGCAGGATTTCCAGCAGCCGGTCGAGGCCGCCCTCGTTGATCGCCACCCTGGCCTGCGCGCGCACGGCAGGCTTCGCATGGAAGGCCACGGACAGGCCGGCCACGCCCATCATGGGCAGGTCGTTGGCCCCGTCGCCCACCGCGATCGCCTGCGACGGGTCGATGCCCATCAGCGAGGCCACTTCCAGCAGCGTGCGGCGCTTCTCGGCGCCGTCGCAGATGTCGCCCCAGGGCTGATCGACCATGCGGCCCGTGAGCCTGCCGTCCTCGATCTCCAGCACGTTGGCGCGGGAAAGGTCGATGCCCAGGCCGGCGCGCACCCGGTCCGAGAAGAACGTGAAGCCGCCCGACACCAGCAGCGTGGCGAGGCCCGCGGCCTTGGCGGCAGTGATGAGTTCCTTCGCACCAGGATTGAAGCGCAGGCGCTCGCGGAAGACCTGCTCCATGTGCTCCACGCCCACGCCGCGCAGCAGCGCCACGCGCTGGCGCAGGCTCTCCTTGTAATCCGTGATGAGGCCCTGCATGGCGGCTTCGGTGATGGCGGCCACCTCGGCCTTGCGCCCGGCGGCATCCGCGATCTCGTCCACGCATTCGATGTTGATCAGCGTGGAGTCCATGTCGAAGGCGATGAGCTTGTAGTCCGACAGGGACAGCGGGGGCTCGATGCCCTGCAGGACAAGGCCGGGGGCGAATTCGGTGGCATGGGTCATGGTGCTCGGAACAGCGGTGGCGGAAAGTCGGCGATGTTATCTCCGTACCGGCCCGGGCTTGTGCGGCGCGGTGGCGCTCCCGTACCATCCGCCCCCGAAGAGGCAGTACCCGGACCCGCTCCGGGGACCACAGACCCACCAGGAGACAGGCCCATGCATTTGCAGGAATGGGAGGCCGTGCAGGACGGCCCCGCCATGAGCGCATGCACCCGCCAGGCACCGGCCCGCGCCTTGCCGGCGATCGGCCCGCTGCAGGCCTTCAGCGCCGGCCTGCTGCGGCTGTCCGAGCGTGCGCGCCAGGGTGCCCCGCAGGCCATGCTGCGAGACGCGCTCGACATCCTGCGCACGCTGGTGCCCTTCGACATGGCGTGGTGGGGCGAGGTGTCGGCCGGCACGCCCCAGGTGGCTCCGCGCAACTGGCTGCACGGCAGCATCGGCCTCAGCCGGCAGTTCGCCCAGGAGTGGAACCAGCTGTCCATGGAGGACGAATTCGCGCAGGCATCGCTGGACAGCCTCGGGCAGGTGGTCGTGGGCAATGCCTGCAGCGGGCAGCCGCTGTCCGCTTCGCCGCGGGTGGAGGCCTTCTGCGAGCGCCACGGTCTGTTCCACAGCATGGCCTTCACCGTGGCGCTGCCGGACAGCGGCCTGCAGTTTTTCGTCTGCGTGTACCGCAAGCCCCTGGCCCCGCCGTTCTCCGGGCAGGATGCGGCGCTGTTCGGTGAGTTCGTCCCGCACCTGCTGGACCACTGGCGGCACATGCTCGAAACCCTGCAGAGCGCCTCCATCGCCCGGGCCTGGGACAGCTACGCGCTGGCCGATACGGAGGGCCGGCTGCTATTCCTGGGATTGCGCGTGGGCCAGGCACTGGCGCAGGCCCATCCCGGATGGTCCGGCACGGCCTTGCCCCCCGAGTGTCATGCGGCCTTGCGGCAGTTGCCCGGCAGCCTGGAGGTCGGCAGATCGTGCCGCCTGCACCTGGAGGCCTGCGGGGCCCTGGTGTGCCTGCGCCTGCCATCGCGGCAGCGCAAGTCGCCGCTCGCCCCGCGCGAAATGAGCGCCGCCCTGCTGTACGCGCACGGACATGGCTACAAGGCCATCGCCGGTCTGCTGGGCCTATCGCCTGCCACGGTGCGGACCTACCTGCGCAGTGCCTATGCCGTGCTGGGCGTGCGCAACAAGGTGGAACTGGCGGCGGCGCTGCGCGGCCCGCGCCATTGAGCGCGGGCTCGGGATTTTCCCCAGCCGTCTGCATTTGCAGGGGTCTTCGCACGGGCATGGCGTCCTATCGTGCCGGCAGGCCGCATGGCGGCCTGCCACAACGCACCAAGGAGACTTCCACCCATGTTCCGCCGAGACCCCATCACCGCGGCCACGCCGGCCCGCGGGCGCCTCCCGGGATCCGTCCCGTCCGTCGCAACCCGCCCGGGGCCGCCGCAGGGCTGCTCCGTCCTCCGGCCGGCCCCTCTCCGGCGCCGGGGTGCCCTGGGGGCCTGGGGCGTGCTGGCCGCCCTGGGCCTTGCCGGCTGCGGCAGCGGTGACGGCGGGGGCGGCCTGGTCGCGCGGCCGCTGGCCGAGTCCTGCCAGGCCTATGCGGCGGCATCACCCCTGCCGCACGGCGCGGTGGTCACGCGCACCGAACTGCGCAAGGGCTCGGGCACGCAGCCCGACGCGTGCATCGTGCGCGGGCAGATCGTGTCGTCGCCGGAGTCCACCATCCGCTGGGCGGTGGAGCTGCCGGAGCCGGCCGCCTGGAACCGCAAGACCCTCACCATCGGCGGGGGCGGGTTCGACGGATTCATCCCTACCGACGATCCCTGGTACCAGCAACTGGCCGGCCCTTCGGCCCATCCCTACGTGAAGATCAGCTCCGACTCGGGCCACCCGTCGCGCGGCTTCGGCTGGGCCTCCAGCGACGTGGCGCTGCGCAACCATGCCTACGACGCCAACCACTTCGTGCTCGACGTGGGCACCGCCATCGCCACGGGCTTCTACGGCCAGCGCCCGGTGCGGCGCTACCACATGGGCCACTCCAATGGCGGCCGCTCGGCGCTGGCGGCCGCGCAGAAGTACCCGCAGGACTACGACGGCGTCATCGCCATGGAGCCGGCCATCAGCCAGCAGGCGCACCAGGTGAACCTGGGGGCGACGGTGCTGCGGCACATTTTCTCGCGGCCCGAGAACTGGCTGAGCGCGGAGAAGATCGCGCTCTATGCGCGCGCCGAGACCGCGGCCTGCGATGCGCTGGACGGCCTGCAGGACGGCATCATCGGCAACGTGCAGGCCTGCAACTACGTGCCCACCGAACTGCTGTGCCAGGGCGCCGAGAACGATGCCTGCCTGACCGCGGGGCAGATCGAATCCATCCGGCTGATCCACAGCGCGCACGACATCCCCGTCACCCTGTCGCGGGGCGAGCGCGGCTATCCAGGCTATGGCCGCGGCGGCGCGGCCACCTCGGACTGGAAGGACTACATTTTCGGCAGCAGTTTCCAGGCCCGCGATTCCTTCAATTTCATGGCCGCCCAGGAAGGTGCGCGGGTGGCCGAGGGCAATCCGCAGCGCAGCCTGCTGGACCACGATCCCACGCAGTTCCCGTCGCAGTACCTGCGCCTGGCCGGCATGATGGACACCACCGATCCGGACCTGTCGGCGTTCGCCGCCCACGGCGGCAAGCTGCTGATCTGGTACGGGTTGGCGGACACCTGCGTGTCGGTCTATCGCACCGCGGCGTATTTCGATACGGTGCGCGAGCGCCTGGGGGATGACCGCGTGCGCGGCTTCGCCCGCATGTTCGCCACCCCCTCGGTCGGCCACAACCTGGACGGCCCGGGCGGCGATCCGCGCTCGATCGACCTGCTGGGCGCGCTCGATGCCTGGGTGGAGCGGGGCGCCGCGCCGCAGGACCTGGTCACCACGCGCTTCGCGGCGGACGGCGCCACGCCGGTATTGCAGCGGCCTGTCTGCGAGTACCCCCGGTTCCCGCGCTACAACGGCACGGGGGACCCGTCCCGGGCCGACAGCTTCACCTGCTCGGCCACCTGACTCGGCCATCTGATGCGCGGGCGCCTCAGGAGCGCAGGTACAGCCGGTCCGACCACGTGGCCAGCCATTCGGGCCGGAAGGCCACGAACACCGCGCAGAGCATGCCCGTCACCACTGCGTCGCCCCAGGCCATGAGCCAGCGGGCGACCATGGCCAGGCCCGGGTCCACGCCCGGCAGGCCATGGCCGCTCCAGAGCGCAAGGCCGCTGGCCGCGAACATGCACAGGGCCGTGCCGAGGAAGGCACGGCCCAGCACATAGACGAAGAGGTGCGTGCCGGCCAGCCGGCGCAGCAGCGCGCCCAGCAGCAGCGCGAGGGTGGCGGGCACCACGCCCTGCCAGGCCGCCAGGCCCAGCGCCTCGCTCCACGTCAGGGCGGGCGAGAGCAGGGCCGCCATCGCCGCCACCGTGGCCAGCACGGGCACGGCCAGCGGCCAGCCCACCATCAGCACGACGAGGCAGGCGCCCGACAGCTGCAATTGCAGCGGCATGGCGTGCAGCGTGGGCAGGGCCCATATCCAGGGCAGGAACACCAGCGTGGCCAGCAGCGGCGTGAGCAGGGGCGATGCCTGCCGTGCCTCTGGAGCGCCCCCGGGGCCTTCCGGAGCGTGGGTAGCGGGCCCGGCCGCCAGCAGGCGCCACGGGCGGGTGGCGGCCGCGGCGGCGAGGGCGATCAGGACGATGGCGGCTTCGAGGGGCATGGGGGCATCCGTGGGCAGCTCCGGCAACCGGCGCTCCCGGCGCCCCGGCGGTCCGCGGCGGCGCGCCCCGCGCGGGCGGCGTCAGGCCGGAGCGCCCTGCGCGGCCCCCAGGGGCTGGCCCAGGCTGCGCAGCACGTCGCGCACCATCTGCGCCCGGTCCTTCGCGTCCGGCAGTTCGCGCTCGATGCGCAGCTTTTCGTTGCCCGCGAGCTTGATGTGCCTATTCTTCTGGATCAGGTGGATGATCTGCATCGGGTCCACTGGCGGCTGGGGCCGGAACGTGATGTTCGTCACGCCCGGTGCCGCATCCACCTTGATGACCCCGTAGGGCTGCGACAGCACGCGCAGCCGGTGCACGTCGATCAGCGTCTGCGCCTGCGGCGGCAGCTTGCCGAAGCGGTCCACGATTTCCTCGAGCAGGGCGTCGATCTGGTCCGCGGTCTTCGCGGTGGCGAGCTTCTTGTAGAACGACAGGCGCAGGTGGACATCGCCGCAGTAGTCGTCGGGCAGCAGGGCCGGCGCATGCAGGTTGATGTCCGTGGTGACCGACAGGGGGCTCAGCAGGTCGGGCTCCTTGCCGGCCTTGAGCGACTTCACGGCCTCGGACAGCATCTCGTTGTAGAGCTGGAAGCCCACCTCCAGCATGTTGCCGCTCTGGTTCTCGCCCAGCACCTCGCCCGCGCCGCGGATCTCCAGGTCGTGCATGGCGAGGTAGAAGCCCGAACCCAGCTCCTCCATCTGCTGGATCGCATCCAGACGCTGGGCCGCCTGCTTGGTCAGGCCGTCCACGTCCGGCACCATCAGGTAGGCATAGGCCTGGTGGTGGCTGCGGCCCACGCGGCCGCGCAGCTGGTGCAGCTGCGCCAGGCCGAACTTGTCGGCGCGGCTCATGATGATGGTGTTGGCCGTGGGCACGTCGATGCCGGTCTCGATGATGGTCGAGCACAGCAGGATGTTGTAGCGCTGCGCCACGAAGTCGCGCATCACCTTCTCCAGCTCGCGCTCGGGCATCTGGCCGTGGGCCACGGCGATGCGCGCCTCGGGCAATATCTCCTCGAGCTTCTGGCGGCGGTTCTCGATGGTCTCCACCTCGTTGTGCAGGAAGTAGCACTGGCCGCCGCGCTTCAACTCGCGCAGCACCGCCTCGCGGATCACGCCCGTGCCCTCGTTGCGCACGAAGGTCTTGATCGCCAGGCGCCGCTGCGGCGCGGTGGCGATCACCGACAGGTCGCGCAGGCCTTCCAGCGCCATGCCCAGCGTGCGCGGGATGGGGGTGGCGGTGAGCGTGAGCACGTCCACTTCGGCGCGCAACTGCTTCATCTGCTCCTTGTGGCGCACCCCGAAGCGGTGCTCCTCGTCGATGATGAGCAGGCCCAGGTTGTGGAACTTGGTGGATTCACTCAGCAGCTTGTGCGTGCCCACCACGATGTCCACCGTGCCGTCGCCGATGCCCTTGATGGCCGCGGTGATCTCCTTGCCGGAGCGGAAGCGCGAGACCTCCGCGATCTTCACCGGCCACTTGGAGAAGCGGTCCACCAGCGTCTGGTAGTGCTGCTCGGCCAGCAGCGTGGTGGGCGCGAGGAACGCCACCTGCTTGCCGCCGGTCACGGCCACGAAGGCTGCGCGCAAGGCGACTTCGGTCTTGCCGAAGCCCACGTCGCCGCAGACCAGCCGGTCCATGGGGCGGGGCGAGATCATGTCCTGGATCACCGCGTGGATGGCGGCGTTCTGGTCGGCCGTCTCCTCGAAGCCGAAATCGTTGGCGAACTGCTCGTAGTCCTGGGGGCTGTAGCGGAAGGCGTGGCCCTCGCGCGCCGCGCGGCGCGCGTAGATGTTGAGCAGCTCGGCGGCGGAATCGCGCACCTGCTCGGCGGCCTTGCGCTTGGCTTTTTCCCACTGGCCGCTGCCCAGCTTGTGCAGGGGCGCCTCGTCGGCGGACACGCCCGTGTAGCGGCTGATGAGTTGCAACTGGCTGACCGGCACGTAGAGCACGGCCTTGTCGGCGTATTCGAGGTGCAGGAACTCCTGCATGGCGGGCGTGCCGTCGGGGTTCTTCTGGCCCACGTCCATGTGGATCAGGCCCCGGTAGCGGCCGATGCCGTGCGCGCTGTGCACCACCGGGTCGCCCAGCGTGAGTTCCGACAGGTCCTTGATGAGCGCCTCGACATCGCTCACCTGCTCCTGCTTCTTGCGCCGGCGCGTGGTGGTGCCGGCCGCGAAGAGCTCCGTCTCGGTGACGAAATCGATGCCTTCCTCGATCCAGGCGAAACCCGTGGCCAGGGCGGCCGTGGCGATGCCCACCCGCTCGTCGGCCTGGCCCTGGAACTCGGCCAGCGAATCGAAGGCCGGCGGGTTCAGCTGCGAGGCGCGCAGGAAGTCCAGCAGGCTCTCGCGCCGGCCGTCGCTCTCGGCGAGCAGCAGCACCCGGTGCTGCGTGTTGCGGATGTGCGCATGCAGGCGCGCCAGCGGATCCTCGGCACCGCGCACCACCGACAAATCGCCCAGCTTCTGGAAGTGCGGGTTGTCCTCCACGTCCTCCACGCCCGGCCGCAGCGCGAGCTGCGCATGCGCGTTGGCGCGGGTGTAGAACTGCTCGATGCCCAGGAACAGCGATTCGGGCGGCAGCGCGGGCCGGTCGGGGTCGCCCTGCACCAGGCGGAAGCGCTCCTTCGTGTCCTGCCAGAAGCGCTGGAAGGCCGGCTCCAGGTCGCCGTGCAATACCACCGTGGCGTCCTCTCCAAGATAGTCGAAGACGGTGGCCGTCTCGTCGAAGAAGAGCGGCAGGTAGTACTCGATGCCGGCGGTGGCCACGCCGTTGCCCATGTCCTTGTAGATGCGGCTTTTCGTGGGATCGCCCTCCAGCAACTCGCGCCAGCGGCTGCGGAACTTGGCCCGGGCCGCGTCGTCCATGGGGAACTCGCGGCCGGGCAGCAGGCGCACCTCGGGCACGGGGTAGAGGCTGCGCTGCGTGTCGGGATCGAAGGTGCGGATGGAGTCGATCTCGTCGTCGAACAGGTCCACCCGGTAGGGCACGGGCGAGCCCATGGGGAAGAGGTCGATCAGCCCGCCGCGCACCGCGTATTCGCCAGGGCCCACCACCTGCGAGACGTGGCTGTAGCCCGCCAGCGTGAGCTGGGCGCGGAACTTCGCCTCGTCCAGCTTCTGCTTCACCTTGAAATGGAAGGTGTAGGCCGCGAGGAACGAGGGTGGCGCAAGGCGGTAGAGCGCCGTGGTGGCCGGCACCAGCACCACGTCGGCGCCGGTGTCCCGGTCCTTCTGGCTGATGCGCCAGAGCGTGGCCAGGCGCTCGCTGATGAGGTCCTGGTGCGGCGAGAACGTGTCGTAGGGCAGCGTTTCCCAGTCGGGGAACAGCGCGCAGCGCAACCCGGGCGCGAAGAACGCCATCTCGTCGATCAGGCGCTGCGCGTCGGTGGCGTCGGCCGTGACGATGGCGGTGGTGCGCCGGGCGGCCTTCTCGCGCTCCGCGACGCGCGCGAGCAGCAGGGCGTCCGCGCTGCCCACGGGGCGCGGCATGGTGAAACGTTTGCCGGGGATGAGTTTGGGGAGGTCCATGGGGGAAGCGGGGACTGGCTGGGCGCACCGGGGCGCCGCGGGCCGTGCGCGGTGCGGCGCGGCCATGCAGGCATTCTAGGGCGGCGGCCATTCCGGCGGGGCGCGCGGGGCATGCCGGCCGGCCAGGGCGCGCCGCGCTCCTACAATGGCCGCCCCATGAGCGACCTGCTGCCGCCCCGACCGACCCTTTTGTCTCCGGCCACGCCGGGCCGTTTCTGGGCCCTGCTGCCCTGTGCGGGCACCGGTGCCCGCGCCGTGGCGCCGGGCGCCGCGGCCGGCGTGCCCAAGCAGTACCAGCCGGTGGCCGGGCTGCCGCTCGTGCTGCATACCCTGGCGGCATTCGCGGGCGTGCGGCGTCTGCTGGGCACGCTGGTGGCCGTGGCGCCGGGTGATGCCTTCTTCGACGCCCATCCCCCCGGCCTCCATTTCGCCGTCGCCTGCGGCGGCGCCACCCGCGCCGACACCGTGCTCGGGGGCTTGCGTGCGCTGCGCGAGCGCGGGGCGGAGGAGGGCGACTGGGTGCTGGTGCACGACGCGGCGCGCTGCCTGGTGACCACCGCGCAGATCGACGCCCTCATCGATGCCTGCGAGCACGACAGCGTGGGTGGCCTGCTGGCCCACAAGCTGGCCGACACGCTCAAGACGGCCAGCGAGGGGCCGGGCGGCGTGCGCGTCGCCTCCACGGTGGACCGCAGCGACAAATGGCTTGCCCAGACCCCGCAGATGTTCCGCCTGGGCACCCTCGAATCCGCGCTCGTGCGGTATGGCGCGCAGGCCACCGACGAGGCCAGCGCCATGGAGGCCATGGGCCTGCACCCGCGCCTCGTGCCGGGCGGGGCGCAGAACTTCAAGGTCACCTATCCGGACGACTTCGCCCTGGCCGAGGCCGTGCTGGCGCAGCGCCTGCTGCCGGCCACCCTGGAGCGCTTCGGCGGGCCGCTCGCCCAGGGCGCGCCGCTGCCGGGCAAGACTTTCTTCTGACAGACAAAGGCGCAACTGCCCATGACGCTTCCCCCATTCCGCATCGGCGAGGGCTGGGACATCCATGCCCTGGTGCCGGGCCGCCGCCTCGTGATCGGCGGCGTGGACATCCCCCACACCATGGGCCTGCTCGGGCACTCCGATGCCGACGTGCTGCTGCATGCGGTGACCGACGCGCTGCTGGGCGCCGCCGGGCTGGGCGACATCGGCAGCCATTTCCCGGACACGGACGAGCGCTTCAAAGGCGCCGATTCCATGGTCCTGCTGGTGGAGGCCGCACGGCGCGTGCGCGAGCGCGGCCACGAGATCGGCAACATCGACAGCACCGTGATCGCCCAGGCGCCGCGCCTCGCGCCGCACATCCCCGCGATGCGGGAAGGCATCGCCCGGTCGCTGGGCCTGCAGCCCTACCAGGTGAACGTGAAGGCCAAGACCGCCGAGCGCATGGGCCCCGTGGGGCAGGGCCTGGCCATGGAGGCGCGCGCGGCCGTGCTGCTGTTCAGGCCTTCGCCGGCTTGACGGGCTTGCCGCCCTTGGCGGCATCGGGCGGCAGCTGGCGCTTGATCTGCGGACGCTGCAGCCGCTGCTTGGGGTCCTTGCCGGCGGGCAATTGCGAGGCGCGCTGCAGCTGGATGTGCGCCACCAGGCCGCCGGAGCCGGAATTGGCCAGCGCGAAGATGCCACCCATGCGCTGCACGGTCTTGTCCACGATGGCGAGGCCCAGGCCCGCGCCCGCTGCCGCCGTGCGCGCGGAGTTGCCGCGGAAGAAGGGCTTGGTCAGGTTGCTCAACTGGTCGGGCGGCACGCCCGGGCCGTGGTCGCGCACCTTCACCAGCACCCATTTCTCGCGCCCCTTGGCGGCGATCTCCACCGACGCCGTGCCGCTCTCGGGTGTCTTGCCGTAGCGGCGGGCGTTCTCCAGCAGGTTGGAGATCACGCGTGCCAGTTCCACCTCGTCGGCCAGCACGATCAGGTCTTCCGGCACGCTCATGGAGATCTGCAGTTCGCGGTGGTCCTGCACCGCATACACGCAGGAAGACACCACCCCGTGCAGGTTCACCGGCGTGAGGGTCACGTGGTCCGGCCGCGCGTAGTCCAGGAACTTGTCGATGGTGGCGTCGAGCTGCACGATGTCGGCCACCATGTGCTCGCGGGCCACGTCGTCGATCACGCTCATCTCGGTTTCCAGCCGCAGCCGCGCCAGCGGGGTGCGCAGGTCGTGCGAGATGCCGGCCAGCATCACCGCCCGGTCCTGCTCGAGTTTCGCGAGCTTCTGGGCCATGCGGTTGAAGCCGATGTTCACCTCGCGGATCTCGCTGGTCACCACTTCCTCGTCGAGCTGGCTGGCAGCGAAGTCGCCGTCGCGCACGCGGTTGGCGGCATAGGAGAGTTGCTTGAGCGGCCGGTTGATGAGCCGCGCGATCGCCGCGGCGCCCGCCAGCGACAGGGCGGCTGCGGTGATGAGCCAGATCAGCCAGGTCTTGCCGCCCGCCGTGCTCAGGCGCGAGCGGTCCATCAGCAGCCAGTTGGGATCTCCGTTGATGGTGAAGCCCACCCAGAGGCCGCTCTCGCCGTTCACGCTGCCGGCCACGATGGTGCCCGGGCCGAGTCGCTCGGTGAGCTCTTCGGTCAGGCGCACGCCCAGCGCGGTGTCGTCCACGAGGTCGAAGCGGTCGCTGGGCTCGCGGGGCAGGATGCGCACGCCCTCCTGGTCTGCCATGGTCTTGATGAGCGAGACGCGGGCGATGGCGTCCGCATGCACCAGCGCGGCACGGCTCAGGTTCACGAGGGAGGCGATCTGCTGCGCTGTCTGCAGGGTGCGGGGCTCGAATTCGAGCGCGCGCAGCGTCTGCAGCCAGGCCAGGATGCTGCCCACCAGCAGCAGGGCGAGCAGGAAGAAGGTGCGCCAGAAAAGATTCAGGCCGACGCGCGTGCGCTGGGACGCACGCCGGTTCGGCGTCGTCTCCAGTGGCGCGGGGCTGGTGGCGTCCGTGGACGCATCATGGGAGGCGCTCATGTCAGGTCAGGAGAAGAGCCGGGCCGCTGCAGGCCGCGGAAGGGCAGCGGGCACCGGGCTGCACAGGGTGCCGGCCCGGTGCCCGCGCGCGGGGTGGTCGGCCGTGGATCAGCTCGCTCCATCCGGCACGAACACGTAGCCCACGCCCCAGACGGTCTGGATGTAGCGGGGGGCGGCGGCATCCACCTCGACCAGCTTGCGCAGGCGCGAGACCTGCACGTCCAGGCTGCGGTCGAAGGGCTCGAACTCGCGGCCACGGGCCAGCAGGGCCAGCTTTTCGCGCGACAGCGGCTGGCGCGGGTGGCGCACCAGGGCCTTGAGCATGGCGAATTCGCCGGTGGTGAGGGGCAGTTCCTCGCCGTTCTTCTGCAGGGCGCGCGTGCCCAGGTCGAAGGTGAAGGGGCCGAAGGTCACGACCTCGTTGTCGCCCGAAGGGGCGCCCGGGGCTTCCTGCGGCGGGCGGCGGCGCAGCACGGCGTGGATGCGCGCCAGCAGTTCACGGGGATTGAAGGGCTTGCCCAGGTAGTCGTCCGCACCCACTTCCAGTCCGACGATGCGGTCCACGTCCTCGCCCTTGGCGGTGAGCATGATGATCGGGGTACGGTCGTTGGCCGCGCGCAGGCGGCGGCAGATGGAGAGCCCGTCCTCGCCGGGCATCATGAGATCCAGAACGATCAGTTCGACCGTCTCGCGCAGCAGGATGCGGTTGAGCGCCTTGCCGTCTTCCGCCACCATGACTTCGAAGCCTTCCTGGGTCAGATAGCGGCGCAGCAAATCACGGATGCGCGCGTCGTCGTCCACCACGAGGATCTTGTCGGTACGGTTGGTTGTAGAGGCCATGAGTTTCCTGGGTCCTATTTGTAACAGAGCCGATTCTGACCACCTTGCCGCCCGAAGTTCGCGTTTTTCCGGCGGGTTTGACCAAGTGTTACAAATTTTGCGGAGGCTATCAGCGGGGTTGTCCGTGCGACATCTCCAGGGGCCGCCGCGTGCGTTACCGTGGGCGGCCCGCCCGCATGCGCGTGTCCGGCATGCAGGTTTTCACACGATTTTTTCCATACAGGGAGTCCCTTCATGAAATTCCTCGCCCCCCTGGCAGCAGCCTGTGCCATCGCCGCCGTGTCGGGCACGGCGTTTGCCCAGAACGTGGCCGCGCCGGCACCGCAGAACGTGCTGCAGCTCGCCGCGAGCGGCTCGGTGGATGTCCAGCAGGATCTGCTGGTGCTGACCCTGGCGGCCACGCGCGAGGGCGCGGATGCATCCACCGTGCAGACGCAGTTGCGGCAGGCGCTGGATGCCGGGCTGGCCGAAGCCAAGCGCGCCGCGCAGCCCGAACAGATGGAGGTGCGCACCGGCCAGTTCGGCCTGTACCCGCGCTACGGCAAGGACGGCAAGATCACAGCCTGGCAGGGGCGCGCCGAACTGGTGCTGCAGGGGCGCGACTTCTCGCGCATCACCACCACGGCCGGCCGCATCCAGTCCATGCCCATCAGCCAGATCGCGTTCGACTTGTCCAAGGAGGCCCGGGCGCGTGTCCAGGCCGAGGCCCAGACCCGGGCCATCGAGGAGTTCAAGAACCGCGCGGGCGAACTGGCCAAGGGCTTCGGCTTCTCGGGCTATTCGCTGCGCGAGGTGTCGGTCAACAGCGACGAGATGTCGCCCGGGCCGCGCGCGCCCCGCATGATGGCCATGCAGGCCAAGTCGTCCATGATGTCCGCCGACGAGTCCGTGCCGGTCGAGGCCGGCAAGACCCAGGTGGTGGTCCACGTCTCCGGGTCGGTGCAACTGCGCTGACCAGCGTGGGGAAGGGCTGTCGCGGCCTACTGCGCGGCCCAGCCCCCGTCCATGTTCCATGCCACGCCGCGCACGTTGTTCGCGGCGGGCGAGCAGAAGAACACCGCCAGCTCGCCCAGTTCCTCGGGCGTGGTGAACTGCATCGAGGGCTCCTTCTCGCCCAGCAGCAGGCGCGTGGCCTCCTCGTCGGATATGCCGTGTTCGGCGGCCCTGGCATCCACCTGCTTCTGCACCAGCGGCGTGAGCACCCAGCCCGGGCAGATGGCATTGCAGGTCACGCCCGTGGTGGCGTTCTCCAGCGCCGTCACCTTCGTGAGGCCCACGATGCCGTGCTTGGCGGCCACGTAGGCCGACTTCTGCGCCGATCCCACCAGGCCGTGCACCGAGGCCACGTTGACGATGCGCCCCCAGTTCGCGGCCTGCATGGCCGGCAGCGCGAGGCGCGAGGTGTGGAAGGCGCTGCTCAGGTTGATGGCCAGGATCGCGTCCCACTTCTCCACCGGGAAATCCTCCACGCGCGCGACGTGCTGGATGCCCGCGTTGTTCACGAGGATGTCCACCCGGCCGAACTGTGCGGCGGCGTACTTCATCATGTCCTCGATCTCGGGCACGCTGCCCATGTCCGCCCCGTGGTAGGCCACCTGCGCGCCCGCGGCGTGCCCGGCCGCCAGCACTTCCGACCTGGGCCCGTCCACATCGCCGAAACCGTTCAGGACGATGTTCGCCCCTTCGCGTGCCAGGGCCTTGGCGATGCCCAGTCCGATGCCGCTGGTGGAACCCGTCACGAGCGCAGTCTTGCCAGTGAGAAGCATGCCGGTCTCTCCGAATGAATTAGGATGAACGAAGGGCCATTATCGAGCGGCCCAGAGACGATTGCCCCCCATGACAGAGCCTACGCTGAACTACGTACATTGCCCCGGTGCCGCGGCATCCCCCGGGGGCGCATCCAGGGAGGGCGAGGGCGGGCACCGCATGGCGTACTGGGAGTGGAACGCCACGGGCGACCCCGCGCACCCCCAAGTGGTCGTCTGCGTGCATGGCCTCACGCGGCAGGGCCGCGACTTCGACGTGCTGGCGCGCCGGCTCGCGCGGCATGCCCGCATCGTCTGCCCGGACGTGGCCGGGCGCGGCCACAGCGACTGGCTGGCCGATGCCTCGCACTACCAGATTCCCGTCTATGCGGCCGACATGCTCGCGCTGCTCGGCCACCTCCATGCCCGTGCGCCCGTGCGCGTGCTGGACTGGGTCGGCACCAGCATGGGCGGGCTCATCGGCATGGCGCTGTGCGGCCAGCCGGAGCTGCCGCTGCCCGCGCCGGTGCGGCGGCTCGTGCTCAACGATGTCGGCCCCGCCCTGGAATGGGCGGCGCTGCAGCGCATCGGCCAGTACGTGGGCCGCGTGGTGGACTTCCCCGGCGTGGCGGCCGCGGTCGAGGGGCTGCGCGTCGTCTCCACGGGCTTCGGCCCGCACACCGCCGAGGAATGGCAGGCGCTGTCCGAACCTCTGTTGCGCCCGCAGCCGGACGGCTCCGTGCGCCTGCATTACGACCCCGCCATCGCCGAGAACTTCCGTGGCCTGACGCCCGAGTCCGCGCGCGCCGGCGATGCCCAGCTGTGGCAGCTCTATGACGCGATCCGTGCGCAGACCCTGGTGCTGCGGGGAGCGGAATCCGACCTGCTGCTGCCCGGCACGGCGCAGGCCATGGCGCAGCGCGGGCCGCGGGCGCGGGTGGTGGAATGGGCCGGCGTGGGCCATGCACCTACCCTGGTGGCGGCCGCCCAGGTCGATGTGGTCGAGCAGTTCCTGTTCGGCACGCCCCCGGCGGACGGCCGGGCCCCGCAGGAGGGACGCCCGTGAGAAGCGTCGCCGCACCCCAGCCACCGCACACCATGGCCGGCCAGGAGGCCGTGCCCCAGCTCATCGCCGCCACCTCCCTTGCATTGCCGGAGCAGGCCGGCGCCCTGGCACGCGCCCGGGCGTTCGCCGAACCGCTGCTCTCCGCCGAAACCCTGGAGACGGGCGAGAACACCTTCGCCCATGCCGAGGCCGTGGCGGCCATCCTCAAGGCCATCGGCGGCTCGGAAGCGATGCAGGCCGCCAGCTACCTCGTGCACGCCTGCTCGCACCTGAACAAGCCCGAGGAGGTCATCGCCAAGGCCTTCGGCCAGAACTTCGCCACGCTCGCCGTCGAAACCACCAAGCTCATGCGCGTGCAGCACCATGCGCGCGAGGCGCAGCTGGCCGGCCATGCGGTGGACGACCCGGCCACCCACACCGAGAACGTGCGCAAGATGCTGCTGGCCTTCTCGCGCGACCTGCGCGTGGTCATGCTGCGCCTGGCGTCGCGCCTGCAGACGCTGCGTTTCTACGCGGCCAGCAAGCGGCCCGTCTCGCCCTCGATCGCCCGCGAGGCGCTGCAGGTGTTCGCGTCGCTCGCCAACCGCCTCGGCATCTGGCAGATGAAGTGGGAGCTGGAAGACCTGTCCTTCCGCTTCCTGGAGCCCGACACCTACAAGCAGATCGCCCGCCTGCTCGACGAGAAGCGCGCCGAGCGCGAGGTGTACATGGAGCAGTTGCGCGGCCGGCTCGAATCCGAGTTGCGCGCGCGCAGCATCAGCGCCACCGTGCAGGGCCGGCCCAAGCACATCTACAGCATCGTCAAGAAGATGCGCGGCAAGTCGCTCGACTTCGACCAGGTGTTCGACATCCGCGCGCTGCGCGTGGTCGTGCCCACGGTGAAGGACTGCTACGCCGCGCTGTCGTGGGTGCATTCGCACTTCAAGCCCATCGACGCGGAGTTCGACGACTACATCGCCAAACCCAAGCCCAACGGCTACCAGTCGCTGCACACCGTGGTGCGCGACGAGGCCGGCAAGGCCATCGAGATCCAGATCCGCACCCAGGCCATGCACGACCACGCGGAGCATGGCGTGGCCGCGCACTGGGCCTACAAGGAGGCCGGTGCCAAGGGCTATGTGGGCGTGTCCGCCAGCAGCGAGTACGACGCCAAGATCGCCGTGCTGCGGCAGTTGCTGGCGTGGGAGCGCGACATGTCCGGCGCGGTGCAGCACCGCGGACTGTTCGAGGACCGCATCTACGTGCTGACGCCGAACGCCGAGGTGGTGGAACTGCCCCAGGGCGCCACGCCGGTGGATTTCGCCTATGCGGTGCATACCAGCGTGGGGCACCGCTGCCGCGGCGCGCGCGTGGACGGCGCCATGGTGACGCTCAACACGCCGCTGCAGAACGGGCAGACGGTGGAGATCACCACGGTGAAGGAAGGCCGGCCCTCGCGCGACTGGCTCAACCCCGAACTCGGCTACCTCACCAGCCACCGCGCCCGCGCCAAGGTGCGCGCCTGGTTCAACGCCCAGGCCACGCACGAGACCGTGGCGCGGGGCCGCGAGGCCGTCGAAAAACTGCTGCAGCGCGAAGGCAAGACCGCCATCCGGCTGGAGGACCTGGCCGTGCAGCTCGGCTTCAAGACCGCCGACGCGCTCTTCGAGGTGGTCGGCAAGGACGAATTCTCCCTGCGCACCATCGAGACCCTGCTGCGCCCGCCCGAGCCCGTGCTGCAGCCCGACGACTACCTGCTGCTCAAGAAGGCGCGCACGAACGAGAACGCACCCAAGGGCGGCGTGCTGGTGGTGGGCATCGACTCCCTCATGACCCAGTTGGCCAAGTGCTGCCGGCCCGCGCCGCCGGACCCGATCCGCGGCTTCGTCACGCGCGGCAAGGGCGTGAGCGTGCACCGCGCGGACTGCAGCAACTTCCGCGAGATGGCCGCCCGCAGCGCCGAGCGTGTCATCGACGTCGAATGGGGCAGCGCTGGCGGATCCGGCGGCGGGGCCCAGGGAGGCGGGCAGGGCGGCCATCCTGCCGCCCTCTATCCCGTGGACGTGGCCGTCGAGGCCGCCGACCGCCAGGGCCTGCTGCGCGACATCTCCGAAGTGTTCGCGCGCGAGAAGACCAACGTGATCGGCGTGCAGACCCAGTCGGTGAAAGGCACGGCGTGGATGACCTTCACCGTGGAGGTGTCGGACTCCGGGCGCCTGAACAAGGTGCTGTCCATCGTCGCCGCCGTGCCGGGGGTGCGCTCCGCGCGGCGGCGGTGAGGTGGGTTGCAGCAGATTTCGCCGCTTTGTCCGGCGGCCGGTTTTTTGCTGCTATACTCTCGCTTCTCGAATACACACAGGCGCGTAGCTCAGCTGGTTAGAGCACCACCTTGACATGGTGGGGGTCGTTGGTTCGAGTCCAATCGCGCCTACCAGGTTTTCCTTCTGAAGTTGACCAGGCTTCGGAATCTTAGGAAACTCTTGGGGAACTTTGTTAAGTTCCAGTCCCGATCAAGCCGCCGTTTCCAGGCGGCTTTTTCATTTCTACCAGCATCTGCTCGATCTTCGCTTTCTCCCTCCCGCGGTCGGCGTCGTCGATCCATTTTGCGTAGACGATAAACAGCATCTTGGCGTTCTTGTGGCCCATCTGCCGCGCGATGTAGGCCGGGTTGGCGCCTTCCGATAGTGCGTTGGTGCCGTAGGTGTGCTGCGTCTGGTATGCCCGGCGCCTGCGGATGCCGCATGCGCGCAGCGCCGGCTGCCAAAACGTGTACCGCTGGCACCTCTCGTTATTCCACGGCCGGTCAGTGTTCGGGTTCTCGAAGATCCGGCGGCCCAGCTCTTGATCGATCGCATCCTGGCTGCCGACCATCGGCCATGGTTTCGTCGCCTCCAGCCTCGCAACGGTCCGCTGCATCGGGGCTCGGCGCAGGAGCCGGGGAACACAATTCACCTCTCCCTGGAGCCCATGAGCGTGCGCACGAGCTCCAGCCTTGGTCGGCTGGGGCGATTGCTCGGTTCGAAAGAAGCTAGGCACCCTAGAACAGGCCTTGGACAAAGTGACACGCCACTTAGTGGAAGGAATCGAGTCTGGAGAGGTAGGCACTCCCGGTGTGAAGATGTCGTCTCCACCGGGCGCAGTGCGTGGGCTGGGAGGGCAGATGATCTCGGGAGGTAGTGCGGTGAAGGCAAAAGGTGGAATGGACTCGCTCATCGAAAGCCAACAGACCCCTCAGCCGGCCGCCGTTGCCCCTTCGAAGCCGCGCAAATAGCCTCCGGATCTGCACTGGTAGCGTAGTCTGGGCACGACGAAAATAGTCCTTCACCTAAGAAGTGTTGTCAGCTAGCCCTAACGCAGGGAACTAATTTTCGCTAACATGGGCCCCATACAACAAAATTTTTGTTCGAGGGATCACCACCATGACCGCCGCAACTTACAACCGCCAACCTACCAACCGTGCTGCTGCCAGTACGCGGGGCGGCGCCGCGGCTGGCTCGTCCCGGGCCAAGCCGGAGATGCCGGAAAAGACCCGCCGGACCTTCGCCTTCATCTCTGATCCCGCAAACGCACACCTTTTCACCAAGGAGTCTGCGCGCAAGGCTTTCTCTCGCGTCAAGATTTGATCTGGTGCTCCGTTGACTACCCAGTTGACAAACTGCCTGCGCGAGCTCATGCAAGAAAACGGCCTAGATGCGGAAGTATTTGCCGCCGAGTTTGATCACTGGAAGTCGCTAGGCGGGGCAGGCGAGGACGAAAGCTACTTCTTTGGCAAGGACGGCGGTTACAGAATCCCCAAAGTCGGTCTTGAGCAGTATGCATTGCGCCATGTTCATTTGGTTCCCGTAAGCGACTTGGTCGCACTGAAGAAATGGGACCGGGCGTGGGGTGAGGGGTGGCGACGGACCAGCGATCGTCACCTCGTCTACACTAGCGACGGGACTTACGGGCACCTGCTCATGTGGATTCTTGACGAGCCGGGGTCTCATGACATCGCGAACATGCAGACAGAGGAAGACCGGGAACTAATGCAAGGGTTCGCTACGGTCGCCTATCACTTTCGGCAAACAGGGGCGATTGCCGCATAGCCCAGATCATGCTGGCCTCGAGCCGGCCTTTTTCGTGGCCGAATTACCAAACGGTAATTCTAGGCAAATAACGGGAGGCTAGGGAGAGAAATGAACCGCCTGCTGTGCAGACAGCCCCCGCAGGCCACCTCGGTGCGAAAGCGCCGATCGCCGAAGTCCGCCAGGGCGGCCCCCCCCCCCTGTCCTGGCGGCAGATGGTTCGATCCGCGCATCGCGGTGTAGGGGCCGTGGTGCAGCGGTTGTTCGCACAGCTTGCACAGTCCTCGTTTGGCCCGGGCACCGGATGAATGCCCTTGAAAATTCCGGTTAGAAGCTGTAGTTTCACAAGTTGGGCGAAAAAAAGCCCGCACTTGGCGGGCGACCCAGCAGCAGAATGCTGGCACCGGCATAGGCCGGGCGGAAGGGCTCCTAGCCCTTAGAACAGGCTCATCTGTCCAGGGTACGAGCGGCAGTGTTCACGCACGTGCTCGAAGCGGCCAAACCGGCGGCGAACGTATGCGCAAACGTGAACTGCCTTGGGGTACGCGCAACTTTTCATTGCTGAACTCCCAAAAGGGCACAAGGTCTTTCTTGCCAGCACCGTTACCCAGTGAGTAAACTATTCATTCCTGCATAGGAATGGGCGCCTGACGGTCGGTAAGACCACGATGACGTTCCATCACAGTAACGCGTCAACGTTACTGGTAACTTTCAGCGAGTCATCTGCCCTCGCGTCGTAAAGTGGGTTAAGTGGACTGCCACGGGCTTCGTGATGTGTTGCCGGCCAAGGTACACAACATCACGAAGCCTTTCCTTTACCCGCCTCAGCTGGGCAGTCCGGGGCTGCTGAGGTCGAAATCTCTTCTAGCCATTTCCTCTCCTGATGTGAAGTGCCGCCCTACAAGGGTGTGATGTTCAGTTCAACTGGATCATCTTCCGTGTCATAGACTTCACTCACGTTCATCGCGAATGTTCTGAACCATCGCACGCGACGATCCTTGGGCCAGGCTGATCCTTGGGGAGGGATTTTTTGAAGCAGCGCAATCAATAACGGATCGAGATTCAGCCCGTCACTGGGGCCTCCACCGTTTCCCCCGCCGCACGAGTTGCCAGCGCCAGTGCTTTCTGTCGCTGGCGCGGCCGAGCTGGACGGTGCCGGCACAACGACAGCAGGCATCACCAATCGGTTCGCTCCATATGCTCGAAAGCCAGTCTGGTCTGCAGAGCTTTCAAACACTTGGCGTGCTCGAGCCTTTTGCTTTTCTCCAACTCCAAGCCCGACAATCTCTCGTTCCAGCGCCGTTGCTGGCGGGGTGACTCCAGCTTTGTATTTTTCGAAAAGGGCCGCAAAGAGGGGGACCCTAAGAAACGCCTCAGCTTTTGCAGCCCGTTCCTGAGCGGGATCGACCACACGCGTTCCCAGCGTGGTTAGTCGATAGCTCTCCGTTCCGTCGCTATCGAGAAGCCCAAATAGACGCGCCGCAGAGATAAGCGTGCGAAAGCTGCTGCTCTTTACGCTCTGATCCATCCACGCGGCCAACTGCACAAGAGAACATGCTCCATGCCCAGCATTCTTATGCAGGGTGGCGGCCAACTGGGCTGCTGCCTCGTAGTCGGTGTAGGGGAAGGCAATAGTGGAGCGCTGACGTCCTTTGCTTTCATCGGCAGAGTCTTCCTCCGCCCCGTCGGTAAGCGTTTGCTGTTCGTTCATGCGGCCTCTCATTCCGGTCGGATGGATGTGGTGACGCAGAGTGTAATAAGAAAAACGAAAGGCTGCAACTTCTGTCTGCCATTCTATCCATTTCTAATCATTTTTTTGGATAGTGACTGTGGTCTGCTTCCCGGCAGCCATACCACCCGAATGGAAGTGAGGTCCGTCAACTCGGAGAATGACGGACATGAGGAAGAGTCGATTCACGGAGCAGCAGATCATCGGTTTCCTGAAGCAGGCCGAAGCGGGCCTGGCGGTCAAGAGGTCTGCCGGCAGGGCGGTTTCAGCGAGCCCACGTTCTACAAGTGGCGAGCCAGGTACGGCGGCATGGATGCCGAGGAAGCCCGGCGCCTGAAGGAGCTGGAGGTCGAGAATGCCCGGCTCAAGAAGCTGCTGGCCGAGGCTCACTTGGATCTCGAAGCCCTGAAGATCGGCTTCGGGGTAAAGCGCTAGCCCCGCAGGACAGGCGCAAGGCCATTGCCCGGATGCTGGAGCACGCACAGATCTCCGAGCGCAGGGCCTGCCGTCTTGCGGGGCTCTCCCGCGATGCCTGGCGCCACCCGCCGCAGCCCGGCGCCTGCACGGTCCGGCTGCGCGAGCGCATCCACGCCGTGGCCATGCAGCGGCGGCGCTTCGGGTATCGCCGTGTGCATGACATGCTGCGCAGCGAATTCCCGGGCACCAACCACAAGAAGGTGTATCGCCTCTACCGCGAGCAGGGCCTGGCGGTACGCAAGCGCAACAAGGCCAGGAAGTACCGCGGCGAGCGGACACCGCTGATTGCCGCCATGCGTGCCAACCAGACCTGGAGCCTGGATTTCGTCAGCGACGCACTGGCCAATGGCCGGCGAATCAAAGCCTGACCATCACCGATGACTTCACCCGCGAGTGCATCGACATCGCGGTGGATCTGTCGATGCCCGGAGCCTACGTCGTCCGGGTGCTGGAGCGCGCAGCATGCTTCAGAGGTTACCCGCAGGCCATCCGGACCGACAACGGCCCGGAATTCACCTGCCGGGCCTTCATGGCCTGGCTGCAGGCGCGAGGCATCGAGCACGTCCTGATCCAGCCGGGAAAGCCCACCCAGAACGCCTATATCGAGAGCTTCAACGGCCGGTTCAGGGACGAATGCCTCAACGAGAACTGGTTCGAGACCTTGGCCCAGGCCAGGGAGGTCATCGTCCTGTGGCGTCAGGATTACAACGAAGTGCGACCCCACGGGAGCATTGGCCGGATACCACCTGCCGCATTTGCAGCCAGGCACCGCGAACCATCCACCATCGATGCAGGATCAGTTAACCTGCAACACCCTGGACCTCTCTCCCAATGATTGGTACGGCTACTGGGGGCAGGTCACGACTGCTGGCAGTTCACGCTGGGCGGTCGGTACGACTGGGCACGAACCGACCATGTGGACCGGCTCGGTGGCGGGGCGGTCACCAGCGTCTCGGACGGCAAGTTCACCGGCCGTGCCGGGATGGTGTATCTGGCTCCCAATGGCCTGGCGCCCTACGTCAGCTATACCGAGTCCTTCAGTCCCGTCACTGCCGTCAACCCGGTGACCCAGCGGCCTTTCGAACCCGAGTCCAGACGTCAGTACGAGGCGGGCCTGCGCTGCCAGCCCACCGGCACGCGCGACATGTACAGCATCGCGATCTTCGACCATGCAGCCGATGCCCCGCATGAATTTCACGGCCACTTACAGCTACACGCCGCGGGCCATCGTCACTGCCAGCGCCAACCCCGAGCAGATCGGTAGGCAAGCCCTGGCCGTGCCCCGCCACCAGCTGGCGGTGTGAGGCGGATTACCGCTTCGTCGGCGGCGTCAAGGTGGGCGCGCGCGATACGGGCTCGACCTGCGGCAAGGGAGGCATCACGCCGGCCAAGGTCCCGGCATACCTGTTGCTGGACGCCATGGTCAGCTGCGATTTCCAGCAGCGGAGCCTGGCGCTCGATGTGTGCAACCTGACTGACAAGACGTACCTGTCGAACTGCGACGGCGCTGCCCAGTCCTGCTTCTACGGAGACCAGCGCGGGCTGATCGCGACCGCGACCTATCGCTGGTGAACTGTGCCGGCAATGCCCGGGACGATGCCCCGGGCTCATCGGTGTCGACTCACAGGGGCACTCGTGATGGGTTCCCGTGCATTGGCAAGAGCGATCCATGCTGGCTCGACAGCAAGTTCCACTGGCCGGAAGTCGCCAAAGCTAAGCCCGCGATAGCCAGATCCCATCGCCAAGTCAGCATCCATTCAGGTACCCGGTTCCCCAATAGGCGCATCACCTCCCGGACCTGCGCCATGAACCTCCAGCACCTCCGCATCGGCCTCAAGCTGGCCATCGCCTTTGCCCTCACCACCGCATTGACCCTGGCCATGGGCCTGGCCGCATGGATGCAGATGCACACCATCCAGGCCGGTGCCGAAGACCTGGCCAGCAACTGGCTGCCGAGCGTGCAGGCGATCGGCAACGCCCGCACTGCGGCCAACCGCGTGCGCCGTACCGAGAGCGAACTGTTCCTGCCGGAGCCGACCGAGGCCACGGCGAAGCGCCGCGAGGAGCTTGCGCACCGCATGGCGCAGTTCGCGGAGGCCGAGCAGGTCTATGCCCCCCTGGTCACGCCCGGCGAGGAGCAGCGCCTGTTCGGCGAGTACCGTGCAGCGCGCGATGCCTATGCGAAGGTGCAGGCCCGCCTGCTCGCGCTGCCGCCCGATGCGCGGGCCGAAGCGACCCGGATGTTCTTCGGGGAGTCGGAGCAGGCTTTCGATGCCATGGCCGGCGCCCTGGGCACGCTCGCCGATTTCAACCGGAAGTCCGCGGATATCGCCGAGCAGAACGTGCGCACGGTGTATGGCCGCGCGGTGTGGACGCTGGCGGGCCTCGTGGCGGCTGCGGTGGCCATCGCGGTGGCGCTGGCGTGGTGGATCACGGGCCTGATCACGCGGCCGATCCGCGAGGCCGTGGTGATCGCGCAGGGCGTGGCCTCCGGCGACCTGACCATGCCCATCGTGCCCCGGGGCCGCGACGAGGCCGCGCAGCTCATGGAGGCCCTGGCCGGCATGCGCGACGGCCTGTCGCAGGTGGTCGGCGGGGTGCGCGCCAATGCGGAAAGCGTGGCCACGGCCAGCGCCGAGATCGAGCAGGGCAATATCGACCTGTCCTCGCGCACGGAAGAGCAGGCCTCGGCCCTGGAGCAGACCGCGGCATCGATGGAGGAGCTCGGCTCCACCGTGCGCCAGAACTCCGACAATGCCCGGCAGGCCAGCGCGCTGGCGCAGGATGCCGCTTCGGCCGCTGCGCGCAGCGGCGAGGCGGTGGGCACGATGGTGGGCACCATGCGTTCCATCGACGAAGCCTCGCGGCGCATTGCCGACATCATCGGCCTGATCGACGGCATCGCGTTCCAGACCAACATCCTCGCGCTGAACGCGGCGGTGGAGGCGGCCCGTGCTGGCGAGCAGGGCCGGGGCTTCGCCGTGGTGGCAGGCGAGGTGCGCAGCCTGGCCCAGCGCAGCGCCGCGGCCGCCAAGGACATCAAGGAGCTGATCGCCACCAGCACCCACCGGGTGCAGGACGGCTCGCAGCAGGCGGAGCAGGCGGGCTCCGCGGTGCAGGCAGCGATGGAGCTCATCCAGAAGGTGGCGTCCATCGTCTCGGAGATCAGCATCGCCACGCGCGAGCAGAGCGACGGGGTGGCGCAGGTCGGCGAAGCCGTCACGCAGATGGACCAGGCCACCCAGCAGAACGCAGCTCTGGTGGAGGAGAGCGCTGCGGCGGCCTCCAGCCTCAAGGCGCAGGCCGACCAGCTGGTGGGCGCGGTCTCGGTGTTCCGCCTCCCGGCCTGAAGCCCGCCCGGGCCTGGCCGCCCGAAGGTGCCGCAGCCCACGGTCGAGGTGTTCTCGCAACGCGACCGCACCCCCAAAGGCCTTGAAACGTCAATCATTGTCAACTGGCGATTACTGAAAGCTATCCGCCGTAAAAGCGTTCCACCGCGATGCACCGCATCCGCCATCGACGTCTTTTATTGCCATCTTTCAGAGAAAAGCCCAATGAACCAAGGCCGCTTCCGCTCCCGTTCCCTCCGCCCATCCTGGAAACTCGCACTCGCCGCACTCTCCGCATCGGCCGCCCTCTGGAGCCCCGGGGTGTCTGCACAGACGCTCGGCATGTATCTCTCGGCCCCCGGCCAGCAGGACACGACGCGCACGGGTGCCACGGTCGAGCGTTTTCTTTCTGCCGGCGCGATCGGTACCTCGGGCACCTGGGCCATCGGCGATTACACGGCCACGTCGGGCAACCGTGCTGCCGCGTCGCAGTACGGCGGCGCGGGCGGCACCGGGCAGTTCCTGTCGGTGGGCTCCGGCACGATCTCGGTCACGCTGACCGGCAACCGGCAGTACGTGGGCTTCTGGTGGTCCGCGGGGGATGCGACCAACATCATCCGGTTCTACGACACGGACAACAACCTGCTCGCCGAGTTCACCACCGCCTCGCTGGTCAACCTGCTGCAGGGACCCGGCAACATCACGGCACTGGATGGGCAGCAGTATGCGAAGGCCGCGTACTACGGCAACCCGAACCCCAATTTCGCGGGCATGAACGACCGGGAGCCGTACGGCTACGTGAACCTGCTGCTGCAGGGCACGAGCGTGCGTTTCGGCCGCATCGAGATCCGGGGCGCGAACTTCGAGCTGGACAACATTGCCATCGCGGACCCGGTGCCGGTCGATACGTCGTGGGTGGACTATGGCAGCCAGCCCGTGGCGCTGCCGCCGGGTGCCGTCGGGGCGTCCAACGACACCAGCGCAACGCGGATGGGCACGCCGGTCTCCGGCAATGCCGCAGCGAACGACACGGCGCCGGCAGGTGCCCGGTGGACGAAGACCTCCGACCCGGCGAACGGCTCGGTCGTGATGAACGACGACGGAACCTATACCTACACGCCCGCGCCGGGCTTCACCGGCGTTGATTCCTTCGACTACACGGTGTGCAAGCCCGCGCCGGACACTGACCAGTGCGCGAACGCCACGGTCCGGATCACCGTCGGGCTCGATGCCGTGGACGACAGGGCGAGCACCGCGCCCAACACGCCGGTCAGCTCCAGCGTGCCGAACAACGACGTTTTCCCGCAGGGGGCCACGTTCACCGTGTCCTCCTCGCCCACGCGCGGCACGGTCACGATGGACCCGGCCACCGGGGACTACACCTACACTCCCAATCCCAACGTGACCGGCACCGACACGTTCCAGTACCGGCTGTGCCTGCCGGCACCCAACGCCACGCAGTGCGACACGGCCACCGTGACCATCGTCGTGGACCCCAACACCGCGCCGGTGGCCACTGCCGTCACGATCGGCGGGGCCCCGCAGCAGGGCGTTCCGCTGACGGGCACCTATACCTACGGCGATGCGCAGAACGATGCGGAGTCGGTATCGACCTTCCGCTGGGTCCGCAGCGCATCCGGCACCTCGCCCGCGGGCGGTGTCACGGTCGGGACCGGCAACACCTACACCCCGACCGCACCGGACGCGGGCCAGTTCCTGTTCTTCTGCGTGACACCGCAGGCCCAGACGGGCACCACCCCGGGCGCGGAGGTGTGCACCGCGGCGTCCGCGACGGCCGGGGGGCCCGCGGCCCCCGTGGCGGCACCGTCGGCCGTGGCGGCCATCCCGACGCTGTCCGAGTGGGGCATGGTGGTCATGTCGTCGCTGCTGGCGTTGTTCGCGATCGGCACGATCCGGCGCCGCGGTTGAGCGCGGGTGCGCAGAGCAGGTTGGCGGTAGTTCGGTGCCCTCTGGAATCCGCGGCCCGGGCTGTTGCGACCGGACCCACCACCTGCTCCCGAACCGTACACCGGTTCTCCGGGAAAACGCTGCAGTTGCTTTGACGAGCAGCCCTTGTGTTGCTGAATGTTTCCATGCAGGATGCCATCGCGCCTATCTCGGCGTGAGAGGAAACACAACATGAAGAAATCCCTGATCCTGGTCGCGGCGTTGTCGCTGTGCTCTTTCGCCATCGCCAAGGGAAGTGGTGGCCACGGCGGTGGCCATTCCGGCAGCCATCACACCTCCAGTGCCGGAAGCGCCCACGGCTCCAGCCACTCGGTGAGTGGATACACCCGCAAGGACGGTACCTATGTGGCACCGAGCCACGCGACCAATCCGAACGGCACCAGGCTGGACAACTGGGGCACCAAGGGCAATGTGAATCCGCACACCGGCAAGGAAGGGACGAAAGAGCCATGAAGCGCCGTTTGCTGGGTTCTGCATTGATGGCCGCGCTCCTGGGGGCCGTGGCTGGTGATGCGGCTGCACGAGGCCGGCGAGGCGGCGGCAGTTCGTCGCGCGGCGGCGGCCGTGGCCGGGCTTCGTTCACGGGGGGCGGAGGCGGGGGAGGAAGCCGGGGTGGTTGCGGTTCGCGTGGTGGGCCGGGCTACCGCAAGGCCGACGGGAAATGCGCCAGCCATCAGGACTGAAATTTCCCTTCCTGCCCAAAAGCAAAGCCCTCGAAAGAGGGCTTTTCAGTTTGCGCTGGTCTCCAGCACAGGCTCGCAGTCGATGCGTGTCTTCACGGAGTTCGCGAGGAAGCACGCCGCATGGGCCTGGTGGTGCAGGGCCGCCAGTTGCTCCTCGGTCGGCGCATGCGCGGCATCGAAGCGCGTGACGGGGCGCAGCTGTACATGGGTGACGGCGATCTGGCCGGCCTCGTTTTTCGCCATGGTGCCGGTGGCCGCATCGGTGTAGCTGTCGAGGCGATAGCCCGCGCGGCTGGCGAAGTCCATGAACCACAGCATGTGGCAGCTGGAGAGCGCGGCGATGTAGGCCTCTTCGGGATCGACCGCGGCCGCGTCGGAGTAGGGCAGCGGCACGACGTGCGGCGAGGACGAGGCCGCCACCGTGGCCCCGCCGTCGAACTGCCACGTGTGGGCGCGGTGATATCGCTTGTCCAGGAAATCGTCGGCGCCGCGCTGCCAGGCGACGGTGGCGGTATGTGTGGCCATGGGGCTGTCTCTCTCTCTGCTCGGTGGCGATGGCCCGCCAGTGTAGGCCAGGCCATCGCCGCCGGGCCCCGTGGCGGAGGCAGGCGGGGATCAGCGCGTGCGGCGGCGGGCCGCGCCGATGCCCAGCAGCGCCAGCAGGGACGACATCAGCAGGATGCCCCATTCCGACAGGGTGGGGACGGCGAGGATGGCGGGCAGGGTCACGGCGAGGTTGACGGTCGCCTCCGAGCAGGAGGCGGTGGGGTTGCCGGCCGATACCACCGTGCAGACCTTGTACGAGAACGAGTCCGTGCCGGTGAAGCCGGGGTTCGGCGTATAGGTGGCGGTGCCGTCCGCGTTGAACACCACGGAGCCGTTGCGCGGCGAGACGCTGCCTGCCGATGGCGTGCCGAGCGGTGCCACCGCGGGGTTGGACGAGGTGTCGTTGGCCAGCAGGTTGACCGTGGCCGGGCGACCCATTGGCGTCGATGCCGTATCGTCGCCTGCGGTCACGGTGGGAACCGCCACGCTGACCGCGACGGACGCGGTGGAGCAGAACGGGGTGGGATTGGTCTGCGACGCCACGGTGCAGATATCGTAGGAAAACGCATCGTTGCCGGTGTAGCCCGTGTTCGGCGTGTAGGTGGCGGTTCCGTCGTTGTTGAACACCACGGTGCCGTGCTGCGCCTGGGTATTGCCCTGCGAGGGCAGGCCGAGCGCGGCGGCCGTGGGGTTGGACGACGCATCGTTGGCCCGCAGCGCGATGGTGACCGGGCGGCCCGGCGGCGTCGTGCCGGTGTCGTTGACGGCCGTGACGGTGGGCACCGAGGTCGTGGGGCAGGTCACCTGGCCGGCGGCTCCTCCGTTCGCCTCCGTTATGGAAATGTCGTCCAGGAACAGGTCATTGCCGTTGGTCACCGGCGAGTTGTTCCGCACGCTGACCGCGTACTGCCGGGTGGTGCAGACGCCGGGCGTGGTGAAGTTCCAGGTCAGGGGCGTCCATTGCCCCACGCCGGTGTTGCCGGACGTCGTGAAACTGGGGGAGCCGCCCAGGCTGGCCGTGTCGTTGGGCTCGCGCAATTCGAAGGAGAGGTCTGTCGGGCCGGCGATGATGTAGCGCCATGCCGTGAGGGTATAGGTCTTGCCGCCTTCCAGCGAGACGACGCGGCGGTAAACGGCGTTTTGCACGTTGCCCAGGTTCACGATCAGCACGGCGCCACCGTCTCCGGTGTGGTCGGTGAAATTCGCTGCGGGGCCGGTCTGGCCGTTTTCCCACCAGAAACCGCCACCCGTGGTCCGCACGCGGTTCGGGTTGAGGACCGTGTAGGTCCCGTCGTTGATCGTCTGCTCGTCCGAGCTGCCGGCCGGGTTGGCAAATCGGTAGTAGCTGACCGTGCCGCTGGCCGCGAATTGAGGAACGTAGGGGGAACGCAGCCGGGTCTGGGTATTGCCGAACGTGTCCAGGAACGTGTCGGAGTGAGCGGCGCCGGCAGTGAGTGCCAGCGCCAGCAGGGCCCCCCTCGCCATGCTGATAATGTAATTGTTCATTGCCAGTAGGGTCGATAGCTTTATCGAATGGATCCTAGCAATAAAAAGTTACGCTAGCGCGAGGCTTCCGCTCTCTGGGGACGGCTGTTGCAATTTGCGTGGCGCGCAAGATACGGGGTGGTTGGGACTTTGCGGAATTCCAGGAAAGGAGCGCCGCGACAGACAGTTTTTCTGCTGCCTGCTCAGCAGCGTTCCCTGGTGCGAGGACTGTGGGTGCCGGGGGCTTGCGGTTCGCGGAGGTCCGGTGTCTTGCGGCTGCAGCCAGCGCCAAGGCCTTCTGGCCGGTGCTTTCGCCGCGGGTTCTCGGCCGCGTGCCTGCGGGGCGCAGGCGCTGCGAGCGCCGCCATCTGCCGGCGCTGGGCGGTGGCGGCGGCGCGCTGCTCTTCCCATCGCATGCCTGCGGGCACGGTTTCGGTCCGGTCCACCCAGGCGCCGTGCTCATGGCAGTGGCGGGGCGTCCAGAACCTGCCGCCCGCACGGGCGCGGCAGAGATAGACGGTGGCGGTTCCCGGTGCAGGGCCGGATGTGATGGACTGCGGGGTCGTGTCCACCACGCGGCCGCCATCGCAGGCCTGCTGGCCGTAGGCATTGCCGCAGCGATAGACCGGCTGGGCGCCGCCCGGCGCGGCCAGGCAGGCCAGTGCGGCGGCGAGGATGGCGTGGCGGATCGCGCGGGCCGGGCCAGCCGGCAGCGCGGGTCGATACGGTGGCATGGTCCCTCCCTGGACAGGGCCCGGTGTGCGGGCCTCTTCGAATGGTGGGACGATGATAGGCCGGGGCGGCCGGCATGCCGTTTCAGTCTGTGAGGCCGTCCTGGCGGTTGCCTTCCCGGTCCGGCTGCGCGATGTCGCCGTGCGAGGGCGGGCGGGGCTTTTTCTCGATGCTGCGGCGGTCGTCCGTTTCCACGAAGGCGGGGCTGGGTCGGCCAGGGTCCTTGCGGGGCTTGCCGTCGGGGGAGTCGAGCTGGGTCACCATGGTGCGTCTCCCCGGGTCAGCTGCGGGCTTCGCGTTCCGCGCCGGCGCCCTGCTGCAGCGTCTTCAGGATCTGCTCGTTGAACTGGGGGATGTCGTCGGGCTTGCGGCTGCTGATCCAGCGGCCCTCGACCTGCACGGGGCGGTCCACCCACTGGGCGCCCGCATTGCGCAGGTCGGTGGCGAGGCTCGGCCAGCTGGTCAGCGTCTTGCCCTTCACCAGGCCCGCATCGATCAGCAGCCAGGCGCCATGGCAGATCACCGCCACGGGCTTGCCGGCGCGGTCGATCGCCTGCACGAAGGCCCGGGCCTTCTCGTTGGTACGCAGTTCGTCCGCATTCACCACGCCGCCGGGCAGCACGACGGCATCGAACGTGTCGGGCGATGCCTGGTCCAGCGTCTGGTCCACATCGAAGCGGTCGGCCTTGTCCACGTGGTTGAATCCCTGGACCTGGCCCGGCTTCGGGGCCACGATCTGCGCGTCGAATCCTGCGCGTTGCAGGGCGTCGCGGGGGCCGGCCAGCTCGGCCTGCTCGAAGCCGTCGGTGACGAGCAGGGCGACGCGGCGGCCCGCGTTGGATGGATTGGGGGGTGACGATGCCATGGGAAAGCTCCTGTGAACGTGAAAGCTTCCAATCTAGGTGCCGGGCGGGCAGGTGCCTGTCGGTCGATGGCGACGATGCCCGTGGGCCTTCGCGGGCCGGCCGTTCCCGCTAGCGCTTGCGGCAGGCCGCCCGGACGAGCTTGTCGGCGGGCTCGCCCGGCATGCCCGCGAAAGTCACGGGAGCCTCATGCTCCTTGAAGTCGAGCCTGGCGGTGGCGGGGCCCCGCCACAGCGGCTCCTGGTAGTACTGCAAAGACAGGTACCAGCCCTTGCGACGCACGCAGTCGAACACGGCCATGCCCTGGTACGACCGGTAGGGCACGTTGCGGTAGTTCATGCGCATGCCGCTGCGCGACACGCGCAGGTCCACCGCGATCTGGTCCTGCCACTGCTGGGCGGTCGGGTTGATCTGCACCAGGTCGCCGTCGGGCACCTCGGGAAAGCCGTGGATGGTGAGCCACTCCTCGGTGCGGCGGGCACCCTCCGGGAGCACCGTGGCGCCCGCCGCCGCCGGCGACGGCTGCGCGGATCCGGCGCTGGCAGGCAGCGCGGCGGCCAACAGGGCCATGCACAGGGGTGGGAACAAGAGGCCTCCAGGGATGGGTGCCGGTGGAAGAAGGGGCTCACCCATCTTACGACATGGAGGGGCGCATGCCGCACAGCGGAATGGCCATGGATGTGACCCCGCCGGCGCGTCAGGGTATTCCTTTGCGGCCCGGCAGTGCGCCCCTCCCTAGAATCGGGTGCACAGCCATAACGAAAAGTTCTGGGGCCCTCCTGGCCCCAGGTGCGCAAGGAGCCCGCCGTGTCCGAGTCCCCGTCCGAATCCCCATCGCCCCGCTGTCCGCAGCGGGTCATCAAGAAGTACCCGAACCGCCGGCTCTACGACACCTCCACCTCCACCTACATCACGCTGGCGGAAGTGAAGCAACTCGTCATCGACGGCGAGGAAGTGGCCGTGCGCGACGCCAAGACCGGCGAGGACCTGACGCGCAGCATCCTGCTGCAGATCATCCTGGAAGAGGAGGCGGGTGGCGCCCCCATGTTCACCGAGACCGTGCTGGCCAACATCATCCGCTTCTACGGCCATGCCATGCAGGGCTTCATGGGCGCCTACCTGGAGAAGAACGTGCAGATGTTCTCCGACTTCCAGGCGCGCATGGCGGAGCAGTCGCAGGGCTTCACGCCGGAGATGTGGACCCAGTTCATGAACCCGCAGTCGCCGCTCTACCAGGGCATGATGGGCCAGTACCGCGACCAGTCGCAGGCCATGTTCACGCAGATGCAGGAGCAGATGCAGAAGCAGACCGAGCAGATGCTGAGCGCCTTCGGCATCAAGCGCTGAAGGGCTGGTGGAGCCGATGCCGGGCCTCAGGGGCGTGGGAGGAGTATGGCGGTGAGGAGGGCCTTCCCCTCGGAGTGGTCGAGGTCCTTGAAGAAGTCGTGCGTGTCCTTGAATTCGACGCATGTGCCGTGGAACGGGTCCCTGATCGTGATGCGGTAGCTTCCGCCTTCCTTCCTGACGTTGTCGAGCATCAGGTAGTGGTCCCCCTTTTGCAGGATGGCCGATCCCATGGTGCCGGTGTTGATGCTGGCAGCCATCTTCTCCCAGAAGGCGTTCCTTGCCGCGTGGCGACGGCCGAATTGGTGGAAATTGGCCTCGTGGGTCACCACCACCGGCTCCTGGCCGGTCATGCCCTTCAGTTTGCCGATGACGCTTTGCAAGGAGGCACCGCGCTGGCCTGTCTCGGGCTCGAAGTCGGCGGCTTTCCCGGCTTGAAGGTGTCCCTGGTCCAGCAGCAGCATGAGGGCGCATGCCATTGCGCCCTGGTATTGGTCCGGCTGCAGGACCAGCAGCTTGCCGTCCGGCAGGGGATGGCCCTGGAATTTCCCCAGCTTCAGGGGACTCACGGGGTGGCCATCGACCATGAATGCCGCCTCTTTTTTGTCCGGGGTGAGTTCGAGGCCGCCTATGCGCTGCTTCACGTGCGCCGCGGGAATGTCGCAAATGGCTCCATCGGGCATCCAGTCACGACGGGCATCTGACATCGGGGGATAGCGCCGGACGGCTCCGTCCGTGGAGGTGGCCATGACATCCACGTCCATTCTTGTATGGTCCCACGGCCTGGGTTGGCCGGGTATGGCTGGCTGGAGCACGGCTCCGCGGGCGAACGCACCGACCACGTTCTTGTGAATCTTTGACCCATCGCGGTGGGTCATCCCGGAGATCCTGTCCAGGGGGAGCAGCGGCATCGTCGTCAGCGACCCGAGTACCTCTGCCTGCGGTGCAGGGCGGCCGGGCGAATGGACAGAGGAGCCTGAAGGGCCTGCCGTATGGAGGGCGCGGGGCGGCGTCCTCTGCAGGAGCGGGGGGCCGACGTAGAAATTCTCGGTACTGCCCGAATGCGGCCGGGAAGCGACTCCGGAGCTTTCGCCCCGTGCTGCCGGACCTGAGGGGCTTGCCGCATGGGGGGCGCGGGTGGGCGAGCCAACGCCGTGCAATGAGGCCCGGGGGCGCATCGCCGAGGGTGAGCCGGGGCGGGGCGGCGTCCTCTGCCCGGTCGGGGGGCCGATGTAGAAATTCTCGGTGCTGCCAGAGTGCGACCGGGAAGTGCTCCTGGAACTTTCGCCCCGGGCTTCCTGGTGCCCATGGGTGCGGTTGCTGCGAAACGGATTGTTGAAGGAGATTTTCTTCATGGATGGCAATGGGATGTCCGGGTCACATCCATCCTATGGCCAGGTACCGGTGCACCAGGAGCAGCCCTGCGAATCGATGGATGGCCAGGCGAATGGCCCGTTGCGTTCCCGGCCGTTCAGTCCACGCCGTGCGCGTCCAGGGCCTCTTCGAGCTGGGCCCGCGTGGGCAGCCCGTCGCTGTCGCCGGGAAACTGCACCACGCGGGCGCCGATCGCATTGGCGCGCCGGGCGGCAGCGTGCAGGTCGAGCCCTTCCAGGCGGGCGCTGATCACGCCGACGGCAAAGCCGTCTCCGGCGCCGACGGTGTCGATGACCTTGTCCACCGCAAAACCCGGAACATGGGACGCGGTGCCGTTCCGGCATGCGCACCACGCTCCCTCGGCGCCGAGCTTCACCAGGACCTCGCCTGCGCCCGCGTCGAGATAGAACCGGGCGATGTCCGGGGGGCTGTCCCGGCCCGTCAGCATCCGTCCTTCCGTGACGCCCGGCAGCACGATGTCGCTCAGGCCCGCGAGCGCGTTGACCGTGCGGGCCATCTCTTTTGCCGAGGGCCAGAGGCGAGGCCGCAGGTTCGGGTCGAACGAGATGCCCATGCCCTGGCCGCGCGCCCAGCGCAGGGTTTCGAACACGAGTTCGCGGCAACCGGGTGACAGGGCCGGGCTGATGCCGGTCAGGTGCAGGTGCCGCGCACGGACGGCGGCCAAACGATGCAGGTCTTGCGGCCCCATCGCGCTGGCAGCCGATCCGCGCCGGAAATACTCCACCTGCGGATCGCTGCCATCGTCGGAGCGGGACTTGAGCATGAAGCCTGTCGGCTGTGCCGGTGTCGTCTCGACCAGGGTGGTGCAGACGCCTTCCTGGCGCATCGCACCGAGCAGGCTGCGGCCGAAGGAGTCATCGCCCAGGCGGCTGAGGTAGCCCACGCGCAGCCCCAGGCGCGCGAGGCCGATGGCCACGTTGAGCTCCGCGCCAGCGCTGAAACGCTGGAAACGTGTCACGCTTTCGAGCGCGCCGGGCGCCTGCGCGGCGAAGAGCACCATCGCCTCGCCGATCGTCACCACGTCGAAATCGGTTTCGTTCATCGTCGGGGTTGCGTCACATCACCGCGCCGAGCTGCCAGGGCACGAATTCGTTGTCGCCCAGACCGTGCGTCTCGCTCAGCGTGCGGTCGCCGGACGCCGTGGCGAGCATCAGTTCGAAAAGATGGCGGCCCGCCTGCGCGATGCCCAGCGTTCCGTCCACCACGTCGCCGGCGTTGAAGTCCATGTCCATGCCCATGTTGCGGAACAGCGCGGTGTTGGTGGCGAGCTTGAGCGACGGCGTGGGCTTGCACCCGTAGGTCGATCCCCGCCCGGTAGTGAAACAGATGAGGTTGGCACCGCCCGCGACCTGGCCGGTGGCCGACACCGGATCGTAGCCGGGGGTGTCCATGAACACCAGGCCCCGGCTGTGCACGGGCTGCGCGTATTCGACCACATCCATCAGCCCGCTGCCACCGCCCTTGGCCACCGCGCCCAGCGATTTCTCGAGGATGGTGGTGATGCCGCCGGCCTTGTTGCCGGGCGAGGGGTTGTTGTTCATGTTCGCGCCGTTGCGCTGGGTGTAGGCCTCCCACCAGGCCAGGCGCGCCATCAGGCGTTCTGCCACTTCGGCCGATGCGGCGCGCGCCGTCAGCAAATGCTCGGCGCCATAGATCTCGGGTGTTTCCGACAGGATGGCCGTGCCGCCGTGGCGCACCAGCATGTCGACCGCCGCGCCCAGTACCGGGTTGGCGCTGATGCCCGAGTAGCCGTCCGATCCGCCGCACTGCAGCCCCACCACGAGGTGCGATGCCGGCACCTGAGTGCGCCGGGCGCCGGATGCCGCCGCTGCCATGTCGCGCACGATATCGATGCCCTGGGCGATGGCCTCGCGGGTGCCACCGGCGTCCTGGATGGTCATGGTGCGCACCCGGCCTTCCGGCAACGGCAGGCGGCCGGTCAGGCCCTCGACCTGGTTGACCTCGCAGCCCAGTCCGATCACCAGCACCGCGGCGAAATTGGGGTGGGCGATGTAGCCGCTGAGCGTGCGGCGCAGGAGTTCGATGCCTTCGCCTTCACCGCTCATGCCGCAGCCGGTGCCGTGCGTGATGGCGACGACACCGTCCACACCCGGATAGGCACCGAGCGCCGGGCCCGTGAAGGCCTGCGCGATGGCCTTGCAGACCGTGGCGGAGCAGTTCACCGAAGAAATGACGCCGATGTAGTTGCGCGTGCCGACGCGCCCATCGGCCCTGACGTAGCCCATGAAGGTCGCAGGCTGCTCCACGGGATCGGTCGGGACGTAGGCGCGGCCCACCAGGTGGGTGGGGCTGGAGTCGCCCATCTCGACGTTGTGCACATGCACGTGCTCGCCGGCCCCGATCGGCGTGCTGGCAGCGCCGATGACCTGGCCGTACTTCAGCACGGCATCGCCCTTCGCGATGGGCCTGAGTGCGATCTTGTGGCCGGCGGGCACAGTGGCCATCACCTCCAGTACTTCGCCGCCGGCCAGCCGAAGCTCCATGCCCGCGCCGAGTTCGGTGCGCGCGACAGCCACGTTGTCGCGGTCGTTCAGGATGAGCAGCGACTGCGTCGCCAGTGCATCAGTCGACATGGAACACCTCCTCCATGTGGGCCCAGTGTTCGCCGGGCTGGCGGCTTGCCAGCGGCTCCTGGCAGGGGCCGCAGAAGGTCCACCAGCGGCGGGTTTCCGGATCCTGGGCGATGGCTTCCATGTCGGCGGCGTAGTCGGTGCCGTGGTACTCCCAGTACCCGAACAGCAGGTTCTCCGGCTCGCGCAGGAAGATGCTGTAGTTGCGCACATGCGCCTCGGCCAGCCGCGCCAGCACGGCGGGCCAGACGGCCGCGTGCAGGCGCTTGTATTCGTCGATGTGCTCGGGCTTGATCCCGATCACCATACCCATTCTCTGCATGTGGAGCCTCTTTCTTCAGGGGTGGAGTACGCCGCGCAGCAGCGGCTGGGCTATCGGGGGGCACTGCGTGCCACCCATCTCGACCACCGGCCGGATGCGGCGTGCCTTCTTTTGTTCGTGGTTCTGCGCGATGTCGGCCAGGCGGTGCTGCAGGAACGGGTTCAGCAGCCGGTCGCGAAGGTCGTCCAGGTAGCTGCGGGCCATATCGCCTTCGCCCAGCGCATCGAAGAGCGGCAGCACCTCCTGCGTCCAAACGGCTTCGAGCGGATCGCGCATGCCGGGGGAGTTCATGGCCTGCTGCACCGTCATGCCTTCGTCCCTTGCGTCCTGCCTGAGCCACAGGTCGGCGAGGACGGTGTGGCCCAGGTTGAGCAGGAACAGCTTCAGGCGCTCGAACCGGGCGAGGTCGTCGGTCACCACGATGGCGCCATGCCGGCAAGGCAGCTGCAGGCGGGGCTGGCGCTCGATGGCCCAGAGGGCGTAGGGCTCCGCGACGGCACCCACCGGCTCCAGCGCTTCCGAGACGATGCGATCGACCAGCGAATTGCCCCAGACCACATGCGTCTGCAGCCAGTCGATGGGCCCTTGCGGACTGTTCCAGGACCGGGCGATGGAAACCACCAGGTCGCGCAGGCGGTCCCCATTGCGCGAGACCAGTTCGCAGGGAAGCACGGTGAGCGGCGCCTGGGGCTGGGAGATCCACCGGTCGTGCAGCAGCACGGCGAGCTTGGCCGGAAACGACTGAGGCGCCGGGCTGCCCCGCGCCAGCAGCTGCGGACCGTCCTGGTCCGACAAGGCCCAGCCCGAGTCGCCGGTGTTGGACACGATGACCTGCACGGGCCCCCGCACCCGTTCGCGGACCGCCTGCCAGCCGGTGGCGGTATCGAGTGCCTCGCGCACCGAGGTCGAGCGCTTGCGTTGCTCGAACGGTGTGCCCTTGACGAGGCCGCGCACGATCACTTCGTAGCCTTCGGCGCGGGCCAGCGCGGCGGTCCGCGCCGAGCTTTGCGGATTGCCGGTGGTCTGCACCACGGTGATGCCGCCGAGCGCCTGGCCGGCATGTGCCGCTTCCGACACGAACAGATCCACGTGCGCCTGCAGGAAGCGGCTGGTGCCGAACTGCAGAATGGGAAAACCGGTCATCGCTGGCTGCCCGTTCAGCATTCCACGATGGCCTTGATGACCCCGGCCCCAGGGTCGAGCAGGCCGGCGAATTGCGCCGGCACGTCGCCCAGCGCCATGCGGTGCGTCGCCAGGGCCTTGTCCGGCACCTGGCCGGCGCGCATGGCTGCCATGACGGTCTCGAAATCTTCCGTCGTGGCATTGCGGCTGCTGAGCAGCGTGGCTTCGCGCTTGTGGAACTCGGGGTCGGAGAATTGGATGTCGCCCTGCACGATCGAGACGAGCACGTAGCGGCCACCGTGCGCGATGAAGCGGAAGCCCCGTTCCATCGCGCCGGCGTTGCCGGTGGCATCGAACACGACGTCGAAGAATTCACCGCCGGTGAGCCGGGAGAGTTCCGCCTCGTCCCCATCGCCCAGCGCCACGGCCGATGCGACACCCACCTTCTGCAGGGCGAAATCCAGCCGGTCCTGGCGCCCGTCGATGGCCGTGACCTGGGCACCGCGCAGCCTGGAGAAGATCATCGCGGCCAGCCCGATGGGGCCCGCGCCCACGACGAGCACGCGCTGGCCGGCCGCCACGGCGCCGCGGCGCACGGCATGGGCGCCGATGGCAAGAAACTCCAGCATCGCCGCCTGGTCCAGGGTGATGCCTTCGGCCTTGTGGACGAAGCCCTGCGGCACCGAGAGAAACTCGGTCATCGCGCCATCGCGGTGCACGCCGAGCACCTGGATGCGCACGCAGCAGTTGGTCTTTCCCTGCCGGCAGGCCACGCAGTGCCCGCACGACAGGTACGGCATCACATAGACGGGGTCGCCCGGGGCCAGGCCGCTGCCTGCATCGGCCTCTTCGACCACGCCGGAGAGTTCATGCCCCATGACGCGCGGATACGCCAGATAGGGCTGGTTGCCGGTGAAGATGTGCAGGTCGGTGCCGCACACGCCCACGCGTTTCACGCGCAGCAGCACTTCGCCCGCGGCACGGGCCGGCAGCGGTTGCTCCAGGGCCTGGAGGTTCTTCGGGGATTCGCAGATGATGGTCAGCATGGGTATGGCCGGTTGGGCCGCTCGGCAGGGGCGGCGTCAGTGGGTGGATGGGCTGTCCAGCCCGTAGATGCGCATCGCGTTGCCGCCGAAGACGGCGTCCAGCGCGCTTGGGGTGATCGATGGATCGATGGCGCGGAGAAGCGAGTGGCTCATGGCGTGCCATTGCCCGTATCCGCCGGCCAGCCGCAGCACCGGCCAGTCGCTGCCCCAGAGCAGCCGGTCGCTGCCGAAGTGCTGCCAGAGCGCCTGCACGCAGGGGCGCAGCGCGGCCTCGGTCGGGGTATCGCCGGCTTCCGTCAGCAGGCCGGACAGCTTGCAGGCCACATTCGGGAAAGCCGCCAGGCGGGCGATGTGCTGCAGCCAGGGCCCGGTCTCGCCGGTGGCGATGGGCGGCTTGGCGCCGTGGTCCAGCACGATCTGCAGCCGGGGGTGCCGGGCCACGAAGGTTTCCAGCGCCTCCAGGTGGCGGGTCAGCACGAGGGCGTCGAACACCAGGTGCTGCTCCGCCATCGCCTGGGCCGCGGCGTCCACGCGCGCATCGGCGATCCAGTCATCGTCCGGCAGGTCCTGCAGCATGGGCCGGAACCCGCGCAGCTTCGGATGGGCGGCCGCGAGCTCGGCGATGTGTTCGGCCGCTCCGGTTGCCTTCATGTCCACCCAGCCCACGACGCCCCAGATGAAAGGGTTTTCCGCTGCCAGGTGCAGCAGATAGCGGGTGTCGTTCTCGTTGGGCATCGACTGCACGGCCACGGTGCCGTCGATGCCGGCCTGCCGGCGGTGCGGCTCGAGGTCCGCGGGTCCGAAGTCGCGGTGGATCGCCGTCAGCTCGGGCGGGGGCCAGCTGCCGCGGCGCTCGGCCAGCTTCCAGAAGTGCTGGTGGGCGTCCACCCGGGCGGCCCGGCTCATGGCGCGGCTCCGGGAACGGGGCAGCCTTCCGCGATCAGGCCTTGCTGCTGCAGGTCGGCCCAGAGCGCTGCGGGAATGTCCTGCTCGAACCAGCCCACGGTCTGGTCCAGCTGGGCCGGGTTGCGCGCGCCGGAGACGCACGATGCCACGGCGCCATGGGCCATCGGAAATTGCAGCGCGGCCGCTGGCAGGGCCACGCCGTGCGCGGCGCACGCCTCGTCCAGCGCCTGGGCACGCGCCAGCATGTCCGCCGGCGCATCCGCATAGTCGAACTTGCCGTTGCCCACCAGCAGCCCGGAGTTGAACGGACCGCCGATGACGATGGCACTGCCGAGCCGCTGGCATGTGTTCATGAGCGGCAGGCTATGCTGCTCCAGCAGCGTGTAGCGCCCGGCGAGCAGGGAGCAGTCCAGCCGCGTCTCCTGCAGGCTGTCGAGGATGACTTGGGCTTCGTTGACGCCCAGGCCGAAGCCGGCGATGCGGCCATCGGCCCGGAGCTCTTCCAGCGCGCGGAAGCCGCCTTGTGCCGTGAGGGCCTTCCAGTGCCCGGCGTTCCGGTCGCCATGGGTGTAGGTGCCGATGTCGTGCACGAACAGCAGGTCGATGCGCTGCAGGCCGAGCCGCTGCAGGCTGTCCTCGAACGAGCGCATGACGCCGCCGTAGCTGTAGTCGTAGTCCGGGCGGAACGGCAGCGGGGCGGCCCAGCCGTTGTCCATCGGCTGCACGGAGGAATCGGGGCGCATCAGCCGGCCGACCTTGGTGCTGATGACGAAGGCATCGCGGGGCTGCTCGCGCAGGAAGGCGCCCACGCGGTGCTCGCTCAGCGTGTGCCCGTAGAAAGGGGCGGTGTCGAAGTAGCGCAGGCCGGCATCCCATGCCGCCTGCAGCGTGGCCCGGGCGTCTGCCTCGGACGTGGGCTTGTACAGCCCGGCCAGCGTGCCGCAACCCACGCCGAAGCGCGTGAGCCGTGCGGGGCCTTCGCCGATGCGGCGTGTTTCTGTGACCTTCATGGTTCGGTGCGTGTGGTTTGCGGGGCGGGGGCGCATCCCACCAGTGCTGCGCCCCCAGGTGCTCGTCAGTAGAGAACCTTCTTCGCTTCAGGCTTGTCGATGTTGTCCTTGTTGACCATCACCACGCCGGTGTCGATCGCCTTGGGCACCTTCTTGCCGCCGAGGATGTCGGCGATGGTTTTGACGCCGAGGTGGCCCATCTGGTAGGAGCCCTGCACGGCGATCGCCTCGAACGTGCCGTCCTTCACGAACTTCTGCAGGTCATCGTTGCCGTCGAAGCCGATGGCCACCACCTTGCCGGCCTTGCCGGACTGCACCAGCGCCCGGCCGGCGCCGACGGCGGTCGGCTCGTTGGCCGCGAAGAGGCCCTTGAGGTCGGGGTGCGAAGCCAGCACGTCGGTGGTCTGGTTCATCGCGGTCGCCATCTGCGACTGCGAGTAGAAGGGGCCGACGATCTGCAGCTTGGAGTTCTTCTGGATGTAGTCCTTGAAGCCGCCGACGCGCCCGATCTCGGAGCCGGCACCGGCAACGTACGACATGACCGCGACCTTGCCCGTGGTGCCGATCCTGGCGATGAGTTGCTTCGCGCAGAGCTCGCCGGCCAGCTTGTTGTCGGTGGACAGGAACGACTGGTAGTAGTTCTTGCCGGCGTCGGACACCATCGAGTCGATCAGCACGACGGGAATGCGGGCCTCCCAGGCTTTCTTGAGGGCCGGGATGAGCGCATCCGGATCCGAGGGGGCGAGCACGATGCCGGCCACCTTGCGGTTCACCGCGTTCTCGACCAGGTTCACCTCCTCGGCGATGGCCGATTCGGAAGCGGGGCCGGAGAACGTCATGGTATGGCCCTTGACGTCCTTGATGGCGTCCTCCGCGCCCTTGTTGACGTTCTGCCAGAACGTCGAATTGACGGTCTTGACGATCACGGCGATTTCACCGGCCGACGCGGTGCCGCACGCCAGGGCGATGGCGGTCAAACCCAGCAAGCGGGTCACGATCTTCTTCACTTTTTGTCTCCTCGAGGATGAATACACACAGGGGGCAGGAAACCTTCGCCGGAGCCGCTGCCAGGGGCTATTTCCGGTTGCGCAGCTGGTCGATCCACACGGTGAGCAGGATGACCAGTCCGATGATGATTTGCTGGGTGAAGGCCGACACGCCGTTCATGTTCAGCCCGTTGCGCAGGATGCCGATCACGAACGAGCCGATGGCGGTCCCCGAGATGGTTCCCACGCCGCCGATCAGCGAGGTGCCGCCGATCACGGAGGCCGCGATGGCGTCGAGTTCGTACATCACGCCTTCGTTGGGCTGGGCCGTCACGAGGCGCGACATCAGCACGCAGCCGGTCAGGCCCGCCAGGGCGCCGGAGACCACGTAGGTGAACAGCACCACGGCATTCACCTTCACGCCCGACAGGCGGGCCGCTTCCGCGTTGGAACCGACGGCGTGGATGTGCCGCCCCAGGCGTGTGCGGGTGAGCAGGATGGACGCCGCGACGGCGATGACGACCATCAGCACCACCGGGTACGGAATGCCCGGGAAGGTGACGTCCGGGAAGCCCTGGGCGTCGATGCGCTCGATGCGGAACAACGAGCCGTTGCCCAGCTCGCCGAAGGATTCGCCCAGGCCGGACACGGCGCGGGCCCCGGTGATCTGCAGCGCCACGCCGCGCGCGACCAGCATCATGCCCAGCGTGGCGATGAAGGGCGGCAGCTTCGCCTGGGTCACCAGCAGGCCGTTGATCGCGCCGCAGGCCGCGCCGGCGAGGATGCCGAGCGCCATGCCGATGGGGACCGGCATGCCGGCCTTCACGGCCAGTGCCGCCAGCACCCCGGCCAGCGCCAGCACCGAGCCCACGGAGAGGTCGATGCCGCCGGCGATGATCACGAAGGTGGCGCCCACGCCCAGCAGCGCGATCGACGTGACCTGGAGCGCCACCGTCATGCCGTTGCCGACGGTGAAGAAGGCTTCGCTCGTGAGGGAGAAGACCAGCACGAGCAGGAGCAATCCGGCCAGCGCGGCGAACTTCTGGATGAGATCTTTACGGCGGTCGTTCATGGGGCAATCGGTTCGAGGGCGGAGAGGCGCACGGGGGCGGGGGACGCTGCGGGCGCGGCACCGGCCGTGCCGCAGCCGGACGCGTAATGCATGATTTCTTCCTGATGGGTGTCCTGGGTTCGCAGCACCTTCGTGAGGCGCCCTTCGTGGAAGACGGCGACGCGGTCGGTCAGGCCCATGATTTCGGGCAGTTCCGAACTGATCAGGATCACGCCGACGCCCTCGGCGGCCAGGCGGTCCATGAGCTCGTAGATCGAATACTTGGCGCCCACGTCGATGCCGCGCGTGGGTTCATCGAAGATGAACACGCGGGCCTGGCGGAACAGCCACTTGCTGATGGCCACCTTCTGCTGGTTGCCGCCGGAGAGCAGCCTGGCGACCTGGTGCGGGCCCGAGGTTCGGATGCCGAGCGACTGGATGAAGTGCTGCGCGGCCGCGGTTTCGGCGCTGGAATCGACGAACCCGGCGCGCCCGCACACCGCGCCCATGTGGGCCAGCGTGATGTTCTGCGCCACCGTCATCTTCACCGCCAGGCCATCGGCCTTCCGGTCTTCCGATACGTAGGCGATGCCCTGGCGGATCGCGTCGCTGGGGCTGCGGATGGCGAGCTCCTGGCCGTGCAGGCGGACCGAGCCGCCATCCTTGGGGTCGGCGCCGAAGAGGGCCCGGGCGACCTCGGTGCGCCCCGCGCCCATGAGGCCTGCGAACCCGAGGATCTCGCCGCGCTGGAGATCGAAGCTCACGGGGGCGAAAACGCTCCTGCGGTGCAGGTCGCGCACTTCCAGGATCGTCTCCGGCTGCAGCTGGCGGGTGCGCGGCGGGAACTTGTCTTCCAGCGCACGCCCCACCATCATCGCCACGATGCCGTCCACCGTGGTCTCGGAGAAGGCGCAGCAGCCGGCGCACCTGCCGTCGCGCAGCACGGTCACCCGGTCCACGATCTGCGCCATCTCGTCGAGGCGGTGGGAGATATAGACGACGCCCACACCGCCGGCCTTGAGTTCGTGGATGACCTTGAACAGCTGTGTCGTCTCCGATTCGGTCAGTGACGAGGTCGGCTCGTCCATGATCAGGACCGTGGCATTCATCGAGAGGGCCTTGGCGATCTCGACCATCTGCTGCTGGGCCACCGACAGCGACTTCACCAGCACATCCGGGCCGATGCTCACCCCCAGCCGGTCGAGGCACCGCTGCGCATCCGTGCGCAACCGTGCCCGGTCGATGAACCAGCCGCGCCGGGGCTCGCGTGCCAGGTAGATGTTTTCCGCCACCGACAGGTGCGGGATCAGGTTCAGTTCCTGGTGAATGATGACGATTCCCAGCCCCTCGGCCACCTGGGTCGTGGGGAACCTCACCGGGTCGCCGCGGAAGGCGATGCTTCCGCCATCGGGTTGGTACACCCCGCTCATGATCTTCATGAGGGTGGACTTGCCTGCGCCGTTCTCGCCGCACAGGGCATGCACTTCGCCTGCGTGGACTTCGAAATCCACGCCGTGCAGCACGGGCGTGCCGTCGAAACCCTTGCGGATTCCTTCGAGCTTCAGGAGCGGCATCGCGTGGCGAGCGTTCGCGCTGGGTGGGAGATCGGCTTGCACGGTAGTCTGTTTTGGTCAGATCACATTGGTAAGGCCAATGTGCCATGAAACGCTAGCTGTCTTACCAGTGGAAACCCCAGGGGGGTGTTTTCCGGGACTCGCGGGGTCATTGCGACCCTGGGTTAAGCTTCGGTCCACAATGTGGCCTTACCAGTTGGCCATGCAGGCAGACATAGGACACGCGGAGGACTCATGCTCTTTTCACCCAAGGCCACGGACCCGCGCCGTCTGTACCAGCAGGTGGCTGACCAGATCCGGCAACTGATCGAGCGCGGTAATTACCCGCCAGGGGCACGGCTTCCCTCCGAACGCGACCTGGCCATCCAACTGAGCGTCTCGCGGCCTTCGCTGCGGGAGGCCTTGATCGCGCTCGAAATCCAGGGCCGGGTCGAGATCCGGATGGGGTCGGGCGTGTATGTGTGCGCGATGCCTGCGGCGGATGCGGCCGAACCCCTGGCGCTGGGCGAGAGCCCCAGCGAACTGATGCAGGCCCGTTCGGTGCTGGAAGGTGCGGTCATCTCTCTGGCGGCCGCCCAGGCCACGCGGCAGGGGCTGGAGCGGGTGCGCGCCAGCATGGACGGCATGCGCCAGGACGTCAGGCGGGGGCAATCGCCGGTGGACAGCGACCGCCGCTTCCACGTGGCGATCGCAGAACTGACGGGCAACTCCATCCTGGCGCGCATGGTGGGGGAGCTGTTCGACGGCCGCCATGGGCAGATCGCCACGCGTGTCTCCAGGGGCGCGGAAACCAGCCGCACCTGGGAATCCGCGCTGCAGGAGCACGAGAAGATCTATGCGGCGCTGGAGGCCCGCGACCCGCAGCAGGCGTCTGCCGCGATGTTCAACCACCTGCTGGCGTCGAAGGAGCGGTGGATCGAGCAGGCCTCGGGCGCCGGCGGCGATTCCTCTGCACACGAGCGGTAGCCGCACTGGCTCATGGCCGGATGCGCGGCGCCACGCGCGAGGCCCAGAGTGTCACGACCACCGGCGTGAGGATGGCGGTGACCACCACGCAGGCCGCCACCAGGGCCGTGGCCGCAGGCGCGGCGGGAGCGAACTGCGGCGCGGCCTGGGCCACGAGGTGCGGCGTCGCGACGGCGGCACCCGCCGTGCTCGACGCCGCGATGCCCGCAGTGCCCCGGCCGCCGCCGAGCACGATGTCGGCCACGACGAGGGCCAGGCCCGACACGGCCATCACCGCGACGGCCAGCAGGACGCCCAGCACGCCGGTATGCACGATCACCGCCAGGTCGATGGTGTTGCCCAGCGAAAACGCGAAGAACGGGATCAGGATCCGCGTGGCCCTGCCGAAGAATTCGCGCAGTTCCGGGTCGAGATTGCCCAGCGCGAATCCGGCCAGGAAGGGAATGAGCACGCCCACCAGCAGGTGCGGCTCGAACACGGCCCGTCCGGTGGCGCCCAGGATGAGCATGGTCACCAGGGGACCGGACTCCATGCCGATCAGCACCGCGGCGCCGGCTTCCTCCCTGGTGCCGTACTGCTCCATCAGCGATGCATAGAGGCCGGCATTGGTCATGTCCATGGCGGCCACCACGGCCAGCACCGACAGGCCGGCGAAGAAGCCGGACTGAATGCCTTCCACCGGCAGCCAGCGCGAAAGCAGGAAGGCCGCCAGCCACGTCGTACCGATCTTCGCCGCTATCAGCGAGCCGGACTTGCGCAGCACCGTGCCGGTGGCGCGGACATGGATCGACGCGCCCAGGCAGAACAGCCAGACCGCGAGGATCGGCACCACGCCCGTGATGAGCCCGTTGGTGAACGAGCCGAAATATTTGCCCGTGCCGGGCCAGAAGGTGTGCAGCACCGCGCCCAGCAGCAGCGGCACCAGCATCATCCCGCCAGGAATCTTTTCAATGGTGGATTTGATTTTCACGATGCATCCATTTCTTGCTCCAAGCAGTGCAGAAGTTCTCATGGATGAAATCAATTTTTGCAAGAGAAATCGATGGTGCTTTCCCTTGGTCGCGAGATAGGTTCTGTGGTTTCGGGTAAACCCGGATTCTTCCGGTCTTGCCCACCCAGCATCATGCGTGTAGTTCAAAATTCGATTTCATTAGAGAAATCTACTTTCAAGCAAGGATGCGCATGAAGCGAGTGCAAGGAAAGACGGCCCTGGTCACCGCCGCGGGCCGGGGCATCGGCCGGGCGAGCGCACTGGCGCTGGCACGCGAAGGCGCCACCGTGTGGGCCACCGACGTGGACGACCAGGCACTGGCCGAACTGGCCGCCGAGGCCGCGGGCGAAGGGCTGGCCGCGCTGGAGACGGCACGCCTGGACGTGCTCGACACCGCCGCCGTCACAGCCTTCGCCGGGCGCGCCGGCAAGCTGGACGTGCTGTTCAACTGCGCGGGCTTCGTGCACAGCGGCTCGATCCTGCAGTGCGAGGAAAAGGACTGGGACTTCAGCTTCGACCTGAACGCCAAGGCCATGTACCGCACCATCCGCGCGTTCCTGCCGGCGATGCTGGCGGGCGGCGGCGGCTCGATCATCAACATGGCCTCGGCCGCGTCGAGCGTGAAGGGCGTGCCCAACCGCTTCGCCTACGGCGCCTCGAAGGCGGCGGTGATCGGGCTGTCGAAGGCCGTTGCGGCCGACTTCGTGCAGCAGGGCATCCGCTGCAACGCCATCTGCCCCGGCACGGTGGAATCGCCTTCGCTGCAGGGCCGCATCCGCGCCCAGGCGCAGCAGGCCGGCACCGACGAGGCCTCGGTGCGTGCCGCGTTCGTGGCGCGCCAGCCCATCGGCCGCGTGGGCCGCGCCGAAGAGGTGGCCGCGCTGGTGGTGTACCTTGCGAGCGACGAGTCATCCTTCACCACCGGCACCATCCACATGATCGATGGCGGCTGGTCCAACTGACAACGCACCTCACCCATCATTCCCAGGAGATCGAACATGAAATTGGTACGCTACGGCCAGCCCGGCCAGGAAAAGCCGGGCCTGATCGACGCCCAGGGCCAGCTGCGCGACCTGTCGGCCCAGGTGGCGGACATCGACGGCGCCGCGCTGTCGCCCGCGTCGCTGCAAAAGCTCGCCGCCATCGATGCGGCCAGCCTGCCCGCGGTCAGCGGCCCGGTGCGCCATGGCCCGCCGGTGGCCCGCGTGGGCAAGATCATCTGCGTGGGCCTGAACTACGCCGACCATGCGGCCGAGACCGGCGCGCCGATCCCGGCCGAGCCCATCCTGTTCCTCAAGCCCAGCTCGTCCATCATCGGGCCCGACGACACGGTGGTGATCCCGCGCGGCTCGGTCAAGACCGACTGGGAGGTGGAACTGGGCGTGGTGATCGGCAGGAAGGCCTCGTACGTCACCGAAGCGGAGGCGCTGGATTACGTGGCCGGCTACACCATCGTCAACGACGTGTCGGAGCGTGAGTACCAGCTCGAACGCGGCGGCCAGTGGGACAAGGGCAAGGGCTGCGACACCTTCTCGCCCATCGGGCCGTGGATGGTGACCCGGGACGAGGTGGCCGACCCGCAGGCGCTGGCCCTGTGGCTCGAAGTCAACGGCAAGCGCTTCCAGGACGGCAGCACCCGCACCATGATCTTCGGCGTGGCGAAACTGGTGAGCTACATCAGCGAGTTCATGTCGCTGCTGCCGGGCGACATCATCAGCACCGGCACCCCGCCGGGCGTGGGGCTGGGCCAGAAGCCGCCCGTGTACCTGAAGGCCGGCGACACCATGCGCGTGGGCATCCAGGGCCTGGGCGAGCAGCAGCAGGCCACGCGCGCCTGGTCGCGCGAACTGGAATGACCACACCACCCGCCAACGGCTCCACGGACGAAGACCCGGGCACCCGGCGCAGCAGCCCGCACTACGCCGCGCCGGCACTCGAGAAAGGGCTGGCCATCCTGGAACTGCTGTCCTCGGTGCGCGACGGCCTCACCCTCAACGAGATGGCCCGGCAGCTGGGCCGCAGCGTGAGCGAGATCTTCCGTATCGCCGTCACCCTGCAGCGGTGCGGCTACGTGATGGTGGACGACAACAACCGCTACACGCTCTCGATCAAGATGTTCGAGTTGTCGCACCGCCAGCATGCGCTGCGCTCGCTGGTCACCGTGGCGCAGCCCCTGCTGCAGGAGCTGGCGCACCGCGCCCGGCAGTCGTGCCACCTGGCCATGTACCAGGGCGGGCGCGTGGTGGTCATCGCGCAGGTGGACAGCCCCGAGCGCTGGTCGTTCGGCCTCAAGATCGGCGTGATGCTGGGGCTCACGGACACATCGTCCGGCCATGTGCTGCTGGCCTTCCGCGACGAGGTGGAGCGCGCGCGCATGCTGGCCGCGCACATCAAGGTGGATGGCGAACTGACGATGGACCCGGGCGAGCTGTTCGAGATCCTGCGCCAGGTGCGCGAGCACGGGCACGCCGTCATGCCCAGCCGCCAGATCCGCAGCGTGACCAATGCGGCCTTCCCCATCCTGGGCGTGGGAGGGCAGGTGATCGCCGCGCTCAACGTGCCCTACATCGAGCGCATCGACGCGCAGGCCAATCCCACGCTGGACGAGGTGAAGGGCATCGTGAGCAGCATCGCCGCGCGCATCTCCACGTCGATGGGGTACCAGAGCGCCTGAAACTCGCGTGTGCAGGGGCGCACAATGGCACACCCATTGCCAAAGGGTCAGGTCACGACCGGGGATGCCGGGGCGGCATCATCAAAGTTTCTCCACAGTTGTCTCAGTTCGGAAGGCAGCGCCTGCAGCGCTCGAGCGAAAGCATCGGCCGGAACCACTGTGGCCAGTGCAAAGCCGACCGCCTCAATGGCATTATCGGGAGAGAAGTTGTGGTCCCGCCGAAGAGAGCGGACCTCTTCCAGTATCTCGGCTCGCGTGCCGATGCGCCCGACTTTCTCGCCGGGCCTCCAGCCCTCGACGAAAAGACCTCGTATCGCTGGCAGCAATTGGTCCGCAAAGCGAAAGGCTTGATCGGGCGCGAGCCTCCGGCGGAAGGCGTGCAGCACTCCTGCCACCATGTTCCAGGCCATGTGCGTGGTCGCCAGGCCCGCGTGATCGCGTGCGGCCACCATGAACTTCTCGAAGTCGGCAGAGGCTCTTTGGTATTCAGGAGGCCAGGGCATGGGTAGGCGGGCGTGAGCGGTGATTGGAATGGGTGACTCAGGGCAACGGTACTGACGAAACTGCGGGAGAAGTCGCACTGCGTTTTACCGCACGGGCTTCAGCTTTTCTCGCCGCTCGTGCGCGGCCTCCACGCCCTCCTGAACCCTCCTGGCGCGCGTCTCCGCCCTGGCGGCCTCGTCGATGCGACGGACCAGAAAGCTTCGCTTGCCAGGTGGCAGGGCCTCGAAAGCCTGCAGCACACCTTCGGCCCGCAATGCAGCCAGCAGGTCATCCGGAACCTCCACATTGCCGCGTTCCAGAACAGTGATCTGCACTTTGATGCGGTCGCCAGTCCGGATGGACGCTTCCTTGCGCACCTTGGCCTTGATCCGGATGTAATGCCGCCCCCCGCCGACAGGAAACAGGCTGATCTGGAACGGTTCTGAACCATTGACTCGCGCCAGAACAGGGACGGGGCTCTTGGTTCCGAGCTCCTCGGTGATCTCGGCCGGCACGGGAATGGCGCAGTAGTCCATCCCCTCGGCCCAGTTCTCCAGGACCGCGTCGAACGAGAATTCGTGCCCTGCGCATGGAGTGGCTGCCATAAGCGTGAACCTTCTTCCGGAAGTGGGTCCGCGTCTGCAGGGAGGGGCCACCTGTCGATTCGGAGTCCGTTCAACGGCTGAGAGATTGAAAGAGAGGGCGCCCGACTGACTCGCAATCCGCGCGAAAGGCCGGCGCCCTCCGGCCGGAACTGGGACAATACGCGGATGAGCGACGTTCTCTCCCCCACGAAAACCCCCAAGGTCGGGTTCGTGAGCCTCGGCTGCCCGAAGGCCCTCACGGATTCCGAACTCATCCTCACGCAGCTGAGCGCCGAGGGTTACCAGACTTCCAAGACCTTCGAGGGTGCCGACCTCGTCATCGTCAACACCTGCGGCTTCATCGACGATGCGGTCAAGGAAAGCCTCGACACCATCGGCGAAGCGCTGGCCGAGAACGGCAAGGTGATCGTCACCGGCTGCCTGGGCGCGCGCGCGGGCGAGGGCGGCGGCAACCTGGTGCGCGAGATGCACCCCAGCGTGCTGGCCGTCACCGGTCCGCACGCCACGCAGGAGGTGATGGACGCCGTCCACCAGAACCTGCCCAAGCCGCACGATCCGTTCATCGACCTCGTGCCCGGCAATTTCGGCGTGGCGGGTATCAAGCTCACGCCCAAGCACTATGCGTACCTCAAGATCAGCGAGGGCTGCAACCACCGCTGCACCTTCTGCATCATCCCCTCGATGCGCGGCGACCTGGTCTCGCGCCCCGTGGGTGACGTGCTGAGCGAGGCGAAGGCGCTCTTCGAAGGTGGCGTGAAGGAACTGCTGGTGATCAGCCAGGACACGTCGGCCTACGGCGTGGACGTGAAGTACCGCACCGGTTTCTGGGACGGCAAGCCCGTGAAGACGCGCATGCTGGAGCTGGTGCAGACGCTGGGCGAGATCGCCGAACCCTATGGCGCCTGGGTGCGCCTGCACTACGTGTACCCATACCCGAGCGTGGACGAGGTGATCCCGTTCATGGCCACGGGCAAGATCCTTCCCTACCTGGACGTGCCTTTCCAGCACAGCCACCCCGACGTGCTCCGGCGCATGAAGCGGCCGGCCAGCGGCGAGCGCAACCTGGAGCGCATCCAGCGCTGGCGCGAGGCCTGCCCCGAATTGGTGGTGCGCAGCACCTTCATCGCCGGCTTCCCGGGCGAGACGGAAGAGGAGTTCCAGCACCTGCTCGATTTCCTGCGCGAGGCGCAGATCGACCGCGCGGGCTGCTTCGCCTACAGCGACGTGAACGGTGCCGTGGCCAACGAGCTGCCGGGCATGCTGCCGATGGAAGTGCGCGAGGAGCGCCGCGCGCGCTTCATGGCCGTGGCCGAAGAGGTGTCCATCGAGCGCCTGCGCCGCCGCGTGGGCGCGACCATGCAGGTGCTGGTGGACCATGCGCCGGCCCTGGGCCGCAAGGGCGGCACGGGCCGCAGCTATGCGGATGCGCCCGAGATCGACGGTGTGGTGCACCTGCTTCCGCCCGAGAAGATCAGCAAGCAGCTCAAGGTGGGCGAATTCACGCGCGCGCAGATCGTCGGCGTGCAGGGGCACGATCTGGTGGCCCGGCCGATCTGACGGGCGCACCCGGAACGCAGGGCCTCACCCGGCCGCTTCGCTGGATGGGGACGTCTTCTGCAAAATGGCCCTGTGCTGGTCGGCCATCCACGCCACCAGGGCCTGCAGCCGCGCGGTGAATTCTTCGCGCCCGGCAGCAGGCTGGTAGGCTTCGGTCAGGAAGAAGGTGGTTTCGGCGGCCCTGTCGGGATGCCGCCTTCGGAAAAGCTGCGCATGGTCGTCCAGCGACCAGGGCCATTCCCCACAGTACACGTCTTGAAGGATCTGGGTGGCGCGCAGCAGCTTGCGCGATGCGGCACGCTGCAGCACCCGCCTGTCCCGCAAGTTGCCGACCCGGCCGAGGCGTGCCAGGTAGCCGCCCAGTACCGCTTCGAAATCGCCATTCATTGCCAGGGCGATGTCTCTGGAAGGGCGGAAGGGCCCGAAGCTGCGCGACCGGTCTTCACCCCAGAGGCAGCGGCAGTGGTGCCGCAGCCAGAAGCCCCAGCGGTACGTCTGGCCTGGGTCGAGCGCTTCCGTGCAACTGCCGATGTCGAGATCTATCTTCACCACCTCGGGGTGCCGCGCTTCCAGCGTGCGGCGCAAGCCCTCCAGCCGTTCCCGCGCCGCCGGGGTAGGCGGCTCCCGCAGCAGGACTGTGAGATCGAGGTCGGAAACCCCGACACATGCTTCGCCCCGGGCGACACTGCCATAGGCGTAGATGCCGTCCAGGCCGGGTGCCTGCGCCGCGAGCGTGCCGCAGGCGTCGGCGAGCAGGGGCGTCAACGAGGGCTGCAGGCGCGCGTCCGCCACCGCGAGGATGAAACCCCGCTCATCGACCCCCGGCAGGGTGAAAGGGCTGCCCATGGGAAAGAAAATCTCCAGTAAGAAGCGGCGGCAAGGGGGCTGCGCCTATCCGCACGATAGCCGCACCCGGCTCCCTGCGCGCCCGTGGCCTGCATAAGATCGCGGAATGTTCTTCCCGTTGCCGCGCACCGCCACCGCCCCGTTCTGCCCTTCGGAGGTGAAGGGCTCCGTTCGCATCGATCCCGGCCTGCCGTTCCACAAGAAGCTGCTGCGGTACGCGGGCCCCGGGCTGCTGGTGTCCGTGGGCTACATGGACCCGGGCAACTGGGCGACGGACATCGAGGCGGGGTCGCGGTTCGGCTACGGGCTGCTCTTCATCGTGCTGCTGGCCAGCCTGGCGGCGATGCTGCTGCAGGCGCTGTGCGTGCGTCTGGGGTTGGTGGCGCAGAAGGATCTGGCGCAGCTGTGCCGCGAGCGCTACGGGCCCGCGGCCAACCGTTTCCTGTGGGCGGGGGCCGAACTGGCGATCATCGCCTGCGACCTGGCCGAGGTGCTGGGCGGGGCGCTGGCCCTGCACCTGCTCTTCGGGGTGTCGATTCCCGTGGGCATCGGCATCACGGCGTTCGATACGGTGCTGGTGCTGGGCCTGCAGGGTGCGGGCTTCCGGCGGGTGGAAGCGATAGTGCTGGGGCTGGTGGGCACGATCGCGGCCTGTTTCGCGGTGGAACTGGCCTTCGCCCAGCCGCTGTGGTCCGAGGTGGCGATCGGCTTCGCGCCCAGCCTGGAGCGCCTGCAGCAGCCGGGCGCGCTGTACCTCGCCATCGGCATCGTGGGCGCCACGGTGATGCCGCACAACCTGTATCTGCATTCCTCGGTGGTGCAGACCCGGCTGGTGGAAGACAGCGACGCCGGCCGCCGCGAGGCGATCCGCTTCTGCACGCTGGACGCGGTGCTGTCCCTGTCGCTCGCGCTGCTGGTGAACGCGGCCATCATGGTGCTGGCCGCGAGCGCCTTCCACGACCATGGTCGCCAGGACGTCGCCGATATCGCGGACGCTTACCGCCTGATCGAGCCGCTGGTGGGCAGCGCGCTCGCCGCCACGCTGTTCGGCATCGCGCTGCTCGCGTCGGGCCAGAGTTCGACCTTTACCGGCACGATCGCCGGGCAGATCGTGATGGAAGGGTTTCTGGACTTGAAGATTCCCTGCTGGCAGCGCCGCCTCATCACGCGCGTGCTGGCGCTGGTGCCGGCCCTGGTGGGCGTGTGGTGGCTGGGTGACGAGGGCGTGGGCAAGATGCTGGTGCTGAGCCAGGTGGTGCTGAGCTTCCAGCTGCCGTTCGCGATGTGGCCGCTGATCCGGTTCACGGGCGACCGCACGGTCATGGGCCCGTTCGCCAGCGGCCGGACGGTGCGCGTGCTGGCCTGGGGCCTGTTCGGCGTGATCTCGGCGGCCAATGTGTGGCTGGTGGGTTCCGTGCTGGCGGGGTGAGCGGCGTACGCATTTCCACGTAATGCTTTCGCGTACGGTTGGGCTCTAATTTCAGGGTGTCCACTTTTGGTCGCGCCGCCTCCGTCGATGGCGGTGCCTCCTGCCTTCCATGACTCCCACTCCCCATTCCTCCATGGCTTCCGGCAGCGAAGCCGCTCCTTCCGCGCCCGCTTCGTCGAAGCTGGCCACCGTCCTGCGGGTGACGGGCGGCAATTTCATGGAGATGTTCGACTTCTTCCTGTTCGGCTTCTACGCCACGCAGATTTCCAAGGCCTTCTTCCCGGCCGGCAATGAGTTCGCGTCGCTGATGCTGACGTTCATGACCTTCGGCGCGGGCTTCCTGATGCGTCCGCTGGGCGCGGTCTTCCTGGGCGCCTATGTGGACCGGGTGGGCCGCCGGCAGGGGCTGATCGTGACGCTGGCGCTGATGGCGCTGGGCACGCTGCTCATCGCCTGCGTGCCGGGCTACGCCACCATCGGCCTGGCGGCACCGCTGCTGGTGCTGATCGGGCGCCTGCTGCAGGGCTTCTCGGCCGGCGTGGAGCTGGGCGGCGTGTCCGTGTACCTGTCCGAGATGGCCACGCCGGGCCGCAAGGGCTTCTACGTGAGCTGGCAGTCGGCCAGCCAGCAGGTGGCGATCATCGTCGCGGCGGCGCTGGGCTACTGGCTCAACGTGACCTTCGTGCCGCAGGAGATCGCCGACTTCTACTGGCGCGTGCCGTTCTTCGTGGGCTGCCTGATCGTGCCGGTGCTGTTCATCATCCGCCGCTCGCTGCAGGAGACCGAGGAATTCAAGGCGCGCAAGCACCGTCCTTCCACGCGCGAGATCTTCCGCTCCATCATGTCCAACTGGGGCCTGGTGATCGCGGGGATGATGATGGTGTCGATGACGACCGTGTCGTTCTACCTCATCACCGTGTACACGCCCACCTTCGGCAAGAGCGTGCTGCACCTGAGCACGACCGATGCACTGATCGTGACGCTGTGCGTGGCGCTGTCCAACTTCTTCTGGCTGCCGGTGATGGGCGCGCTGTCCGACCGCGTCGGCCGCAAGCCGCTGCTGGTGGCCTTCACCGTGCTGACCATCTTCACCGCCTATCCGGCGCTGAAGTGGCTGGTGGCCGCCCCGGATTTCGCGCGCATGCTGGAGGTGGAGCTGTGGCTGTCCTTCCTCTACGCGAGCTACAACGGCGCGATGGTCGTCGCGCTGACCGAGGTGATGCCGGTGGACGTGCGCACGGTGGGCTTCTCGCTGGCGTACAGCCTGGCGACCGCGGTATTCGGCGGCTTCACGCCGGCCGTCGCCACGGGCCTGATCGAATGGTCGGGCGACAAGGCCGCGCCGGGCTGGTGGATGACGGCCGCCGCGGTCTGCGGCCTGCTGGCCACGCTGCGGCTGTACCGCCGGGCGGCCGGTCGATAGCCCGACCTCAGTTGGTCGGATAGGCCGTGAGGAGGATCCACTGGCCGCCGACCACCTCGAAATCGAGCTGGACGTTCGAGTACTGCGAGGCCGTCTTGGTGGTGCATCGACCCTGGGCATCCGCGGCCGTGCAGTTGAAGCCCCCGATCCGGTCCTTCTTGAGCACGCTGTAGACGGTCACCTTCTGGCGCGCGCTGTTTCCGGAGCAATTGACCGCATTGCCGGTGTATTTCTTCGGGTCGAGGTAGTTGTTCCAGAAACCCTTGTATTCCTCCACGCTGGAGAACAGGGTCTTGGTGGCCTGGCTGCTGCCTTGTGGCGGCGTGGCGCCGAAGATGTGCTGGTTGAGATGGCCGCCCGCGGCATTGTTGTTGGCCGAGACCCCGCTTTGCTGTACGGAGGCGATCGCGCGGCACGGCTCGGCCTGCGCGCCTTGCGTGTGCAGGCCTGTGGCAAGAAGCAGCGCGGCGAGCAGGGGCGTGGCGGCGGGCCCGCGGGTGGGGCGGGGAAAGCGCGTGGCCTGGGTCGGGTCGGTGGTGGTCATGGTGTGTTCTCCCTGGAGAAAAAGCTCCATGGCCATTTTTGGCGGTGCCCGGCGCCCGGCACTGAAGGGCGGCTGAATCGTTCTGAAAAGCGCTGAACGGCTGGCGCGGCCTCGACAGGGAGATTTCCGGTCCAATAATGGGCGCATGAGCCTGATCGACCACTACCTGCCGCGCCACCAGTTCGCCGAGGAGCACAGCCGGCACATCCCGGCGTCGCCGGCCCGCGTGCTCGATGTGCTCGGTCGCCCGGAAGTGCTGGACGACCCGATCGCCCGCGGATTGATCGCGCTGCGCGAGACGCCCGACCGCCTCGCCGGCCGGCTGGGATTCGCCTCCCGCCTGCAGCACCGCCCCTCGTTCAGCATTGCCAACTTCACGCCCCTCGGGCGGGACGGCGACCGCGAGGTGGCGTATGGCCTGGCGGGCCGATTCTGGCAATCGGACTATGGACTGGTCGGGATGCGCGACGCGGCAGCTTTCGAGGCCCTGGATCCGGCGGGCATCGCCAAGCTGGTGATGAACTTCACGGCGGCTCCGGAAGGCGCCGGAACGCGGCTGACGACGCGCACCCGCGTCTGGTGCGGCGACGAGGCGGCACTGCGGCGATTCCGCCTGTACTGGCTGCTGATCAGGCCGGCGAGCGGGCTGATCCGCCGGCGCCTGCTCCAGCGCGCGCATGACGCGGCGCTGCAGCCTCTTCCCTCCTGACGGCGTTATCGGCCCGCTGCAGGCTCCGGGCCACGCTCAACGGAGCAGGGAGCCGATCCGCCAGCCGAAGTGGGTCCCCGCCACGGCCCACAGGATCGCCAACGCGCCGCCGATCTGCACCGGCCCGAGCCGATGCCCGAAGGCCCAGGCATCGACCAGGATGGCCACGATGGGATAGATGAACGACAGCACGCCGACCGTGGACGTCGGCAGCTTCTGGATGGCGCTGTAGAGCAGCGTGGACATGAGGCCCGTATGGATGCCCCCGATAGCTGCCAGCAGGGCCCAGGTGGCCGGGGCCGGGGCGCCCGTGGGCAGGGCGGCGAACGGCAGCAGAAGCACGCTGCCCACGACGAGCTGGATCAGAACGATCAGGCGGGCCGGCACGTCGCGCAGTCGCTTGGTGACGGCGGCCGCCAGCGCGTAGAAGAATGCGGCGGCCAGCGCGAGCCCGAACCCGAAAAGATAGCCCGGCGGCGGCGTGCCGGACGCCGTTCCGCCGATGACGATGAGCACCAGCCCGACGAATGCCAGGCCCAGCCACGCCCCTTGGGAAGGCGTCATCCTTTCGCCGAAGAACAGCGCGCCGAGCGCCGACAGCATGAAAGGCTGGGTGTGGTAGGTGACGGTCGCAATGGCGATGGAGGCATGCGAATAGGCTGCGAAGAGCAGGGCCCAGCTGGCGGCGAGCGCCACGCCACCGAGGGCCGCCATCCCGGCCTGCCGCAGGCCGATGCCACGAAGGCTTTCCCGATGCTTGCCGATGCAGATCAATGCAAGTGCCAGGGCCCCGAAGGCGCAGCGCCAGAACACCACCGAGGCCGCCGGCATTCCGGTCAGCAGTACGCACCAGCCTACGGTGCCGGCGATGACCATCGCCGTGGTCATCTGCAGCATGCCGGCGGTTCTCGGATTCATGGGCGGACTCCGTAGGGTTACGCCGGGATCGGCGCCAAGCGGGGAAGGGGGATGTTCGTGTGCCTGTTCTTCAAAAAGAACAGGTGATCGGTATGATGTGTTTTTACTGTCTGTTCGTCAAGTCGAACGATTGTTTTCTTTGTTGGATGAGAACCATGGCTTCCTTGCCCCTTGCATCGCCGATCGACTTGCTGGCATCCGCCGTCCGGCGTGAACGGGAGCGGCTCGGCCTTTCCGTGTCGGAACTGGCCAAGCGCGCCCGGATCGCCAAATCCACCCTGTCGCAGCTCGAGGCCGGCAGCGGCAACCCCAGCCTGGAAACGCTCTGGGCACTGGCGACGGCGCTGGGTGTGCAGGTGACGCGGCTGATCGCCGAGCCCCTGGCGGACGTGCATGTCGTCCGGGCGAACGAAGGCGTGGCGCTGGCGTCCGAGCAGGCGAACTACGCCGCAACGCTCCTGGCCGTGTGTCCCGCCGGCATGCAGCGCGACCTCTACCGCCTGGCGGTGCAGCCTGGGGAACCCCGGGCATCGGACAGCCACCTGCCCGGTACGGTGGAGCATGTCGTGCTGTGCAGCGGCCGCGCCCGTGTCGGGCCGGCCGGCCGGCCGGTGGAACTGGCCCCGGGGGACTATGCCCGGTATGCGGCGGACGCGAGGCATGTATTCGAGGCGCTCGAGCCGAACACCACGGCAGTCCTGCTGATCGAGCATCCCTGAGCCCCCACGCGCCTGCCCTGGCCGTGCAACGAAAAAGGCACCGGCCATGTGAATGGCGGGTGCCTTCTTCCGGGGCGGACGGGATGGGCGCGCCGCGCGGCGCGCAGCCCGCTCAGACGCGCTTGCGGTATTCGCCCGTGCGGGTGTCGATTTCGATCTTGTCGCCCTGGTTCACGAACAGGGGCACCGGCACTTCGAAGCCGGTGGCGATCTTGGCGGGCTTGAGCACCTTGCCGGACGTGTCGCCCTTGACGGCGGGCTCGGTCCAGGTGATTTCGCGCTCGACGCTGGTGGGCAGTTCGACCGAGATGGCCTTGCCGTCGTAGAACACCACTTCGACGGACATGCCGTCTTCCAGGTAGTTCAGCGCGTCGCCCATGTTCTCGGCTTCGACTTCGTACTGGTTGTACTCGGAGTCCATGCACACGTACATCGGGTCGGCGAAGTAGGAGTAGGTGCACTCCTTCTTGTCCAGGATCACGTTGTCGATCTTGTCGTCGGCCTTGAACACCACTTCGGTGCCCATGTTGTTCAGCAGGGCCTTGAGCTTCATGCGCACGGTGGCGGCGCCGCGGCCACCGCGTGCGTATTCGGTCTTGAGGACGATCATCGGGTCCTTGCCGTGCATGATCACGTTGCCGGCGCGGATTTCTTGAGCGATTTTCATAGCAGGTCTGCCTGGGTTGGGGCCGCTCAACGCACCGGAGCGCCCGCCGAAGGCCGGGCGGCGAGCGCGGCGGTGCGGCAAGGGCGCCGGGCAGGTTCCGCGGCGGAGGGATGCGCCGGCCGGCATGCGGAACTACGCGTGCCGCCCCTTTTGGGCGCAAAACCCCGGATTTTAGCTTTTTTCCTGGACGAACCCGAGCAACTGCGTCACGAGGTCGTCCTGCGCGAACAGGCGGCCGCGTGCCGCCTGCACGCAGTCGTGCCACTCGGCGAGGTGGGAGGCTGTCAGTGAGGGCAGGGCGGCCGGGTCCGCGATGCCGTTCCAGGCGTGGTGGAAATGCCGCAGCGCGGCCGGCGCCTGCAGCCAGTCGAGGAAGGCGTCGAGCTTGGCATGGTGCGCGCCGTCGTCCTGCGGATAGATGTGCCAGACGAAGGGCTGCCCGGCCCAGAGCGCGCGCACCAGCGAATCCTCGCCGCGCACGGCGTTCAGGTCGCAGGCCCACAGCATTTCGTCGAATCCGGGCTGGGGGCAGTGCGGCAGCCAGGTGATGGCCGGCCGGCCGGGGGGCGGGGCCTCCGCGGCCGGGCTGCCCGCCAGCGCGGCTCGCACGGCGGCCGTGGCGCGCCCCGGGGTGGCCAGCAGGTGGGCGCGCGGCGCTTCGCCGAGGCGGCGCAGCAGGGCGAGCAGCCCGGCGGGCTCATAGCAGAACAGCGAGACGGCCAGTGCGTCCGGGGCCACGCCGTGGCGGGCCCGCCAGGCGGTGCGGTCGAAGGCTGCCTGGCGCGCGGCCAGGTCCGGCTCGCGCAGCAGCCCGCCCGTGCGCGGCGTGAAGCCCGGGTAGAAGAACCAGCGGGTGCGTCCGGCGGCGGGGCCGGAGAAAAGCGGCGAAGGCAGGCGGTGGCTGCGCTCGACGTACGCTTCGGCCGAGAGGTATTCCAGGTTGATCCACAGGGGGCGCTGGTCGGCCTGCGGCCCGTCGGCGGCGGGCAGGCGGGCGAGGAAGGCCTCGGGGATGTCGCAGCCGAAGGCCTCGACGAGCACGTCGCCAGGCCCGGCGGACATCGATGCGGCGGACATCGCACCGGCGGCGGGCCAGGGCCGCACCTGCACGCCCGGTGCGCCCTCGGGCGCCATCCAGGCGAGGGCGGTAGCGTCGTCGGTCCACAGACGCACGCGGTGGCCCAGGGCGCCAAGCTGGGCCGCGAGGCGCCAGCAGACGCCGATGTCGCCGAAGTTGTCGATGACGCGGCAGAAGAGGTCCCAGGACAGGGGGCGGGCGGCGGTCATGGCGCGGCCTCCGCGGGTGGCGCCGCGCGCAGGTGGTCCACGAGCAGGCGCGCCGCGCTGGAGAGCGCATCGCCTTCCCGCACGCACAGCGACAGCTGGCGCCGTGCCCAGGGCTCGGCGAGCGCTACGGTGCGCAGCGGCAGGGTGCCCAGGTAGAGCCGCGCACTGCCGCGCGGCAGCACGCCGACGCCGAGCCCGGCGGACACCATCAGGCAGAGGGCGTCGTAGCTGGTCACCTGGATGCGCAGCCGCAGGGGCTGGCCGGCTTCCGCGGCGGCGCGCGTGAGCAGGTTGTTGATGGCGCTGCCCGGGTGCACGCCGACGAAGTCGCAATGCAGCGCCTCGGCCAGGCGCACGCTGCGGCGCCGCGCCAGGGCATGGCCCCGCGGCGCCACCAGCACCAGCTCGTCCTCCCGGTAGGGCAGCAGCGCCACGCGGTCGCCGTAGTTGCCGTGGTTGAGGATGCCGATGTCGGCCGCGTTTTCCGCCACGGAGCGGGCGATGGCGCTGCTGATCTGTTCCTCCAGCCGCACCTGCACCTGGGGGTGGGCCGCCATGAAGCGCTGCAGGTCTCCGGGCAGGAACTGGGTGATGGCCGATATGTTGGCCACCACGCGCACCTGGCCCCGCACCCCGGCGCGGAAGTCGCCCATCTGTGCGGCGATGCCGTCCAGGTCGTTGAGCACGCCGCGCGCCAGGTGCAACAGCGCGTAGGCGGCGGCCGTGGGCTCGCTGCCGCGGTTGCTGCGCGCGAACAGGTCCACGCCGAGGGCATCCTCCAGTTCCGCGAGCCGGCGGCTGGCGGCCGAGGCGGCGATGTGCTCGCGCGCGGCGGCGCGGGCGATGGCGTTCTCTTCCATCACCGCCACGAACAGGCGCAGGGACACGGGATCGAGTTTCATGGGCGCTAGTCTGCCATGCCGTTTTGCGATGGCACCTTCTCGATTGGGCGTTTTGCGGCCGTGCCGGTGCTGGGCATGATGCGCGCCATGCAGGAGACGACATCCATGGAATCCAGGCACGCGCAGGCACCCGCCCCGTCCGCCACCCCGACGACCCCCGCGGCCCTGGCCGGTGTACGGGTGATCGAGATGGGCCAGCTCATCGCCGGGCCGTTCTGCGGCAAGACCCTGGGCGAATTCGGTGCCGAGGTGGTGAAGATCGAAGCCACCGGCACGGGCGATCCGCTGCGCAACTGGCGCATGCTCAAGGAGGGCACGTCGGTCTGGTGGCAGGTGCAGTCGCGCAACAAGCGCTCGGTGGCGCTGGACCTGCGCGTGCCCGAAGGGCAGGACATCGCGCGCCGGCTCATCGCCGAGGCCGACGTGCTGATCGAGAATTTCCGCCCCGGCACGCTGGAAGGCTGGGGCATGTCGCCCGAGGAACTGCATGCGCTCAACCCCGGCCTGGTCATCCTGCGCATCTCGGGCTACGGCCAGACGGGGCCGTACCGCGACCTGCCGGGCTTCGGCGTGATCGGCGAGGCCATGGGCGGCCTGCGGCACCTGACGGGCGAGCCGGGCCGCGTGCCGGTGCGCGTGGGGGTGTCGATCGGCGACACGCTGGCGGCGCTGCACGGCGCCATCGGCGTGCTCACGGCGCTCTACCACCGCAAGGTGAACGGCGGACAGGGGCAGGTGATCGACGTGGCGCTGCACGAGGCGGTGTTCAACGTGATGGAAAGCTTGATCCCCGAATACAGCGCCTTCGGCGCGGTCCGCGACGCCGCCGGCAGCGCGCTGCCGGGCATCGCTCCGTCCAACGCCTACCCCTGCACGGACGGCTGGGTGCTGGTGGCGGGCAATGGCGACAGCATCTTCCGGCGGCTGATGGAGGCCATCGGCCGGCCGGACCTGGCCGCGGCGCCCGACCTCGCGAGCAATGCCGGCCGCGTGGCGCGCGTGCAGGAAATCGACGCCGCGATCGGTGCCTGGACGGCGCAGCGCACCGTGGCCGAGGTGATGGAGACGCTCGCCGCCGCGCGCGTGCCCGCCGGCAAGGTCTATACGGCGCGGGACATCGCGGAAGACCCGCACTACCGGGCCCGAGGCATGCTGCTGCCGCAGGCGACGCGCGACGGCTACACGGTGGAGGTGCCGGGCATCGTGCCCAAGCTCTCGGCCACGCCGGGCACCATCCGCTCCAGCGCCCCGCACTTGGGCGACGACACCGACGCGGTGCTGCGCGAGGCCGGCCTGAGCGATGCCCAGATCGCGCTGCTGCGCGAAAAGGGGGTGGTGCAATGAACGGCAACGCGACCCAACCCGTGTGGCACGGCGCCGGGCGCCGCATCCGCATGCAGGAGGTAGGCACGCGCGATGGCTTGCAGATGGAGCAGGCCTTCGTGCGCACCGAAGACAAGATCGCACTGGTGGACGCCCTGTCGGATGCGGGCTTGGCCAAGATCGAGGTGACGGCCTTCGTGTCGCCCACGGCGATCCCGGCGCTGCGCGACGCCGAGATCGTGATGCGCGAGATCGCGCGCCGCCCCGGCGTCGTCTATGCCGCGCTGGTGCCGAACGTGCGCGGCGCGGAGCGCGCGATCGAGGCGCGCACCGACGAGCTGAACCTGGTGATGTCCGCCAGCGAGACGCACAACCTGGCCAACCTGCGCATGATGCGCGCGCAGTCCTTCGCATCGCTCGCGCAGGTGGTGGCCACGGCGCAGGGCGCGGGCGTGGCGGTGAACGTGTCGCTCTCGTGCGTGTTCGGATGCCCGATGGAAGGCGATGTGGCCGAATCCGAAGTGTTCGGGTGGGTGCAGCGTTTCGCGGACCTGGGCGTGGGCGGCATCACGCTGTGCGACACGACCGGCATGGCGTACCCGGCGCAGGTGGTGGCACTGGTGGCAGCGGCGCGCGCGCGCTGGCCTGGCATGGTCTTCACCCTGCATTTCCATAACACGCGCGGCATGGGCCTGGCCAACGTGCTGGCGGCGATCGACGCTGGCGCGGACCGTTTCGACGCATCGCTGGGCGGCCTGGGCGGCTGCCCCTATGCGCCGGGGGCCTCGGGCAACGTCTGCAGCGAGGAGGTCGTGCATGCGCTGGAGCTCATGGGCTACGACACGGGCGTGGACCTGCCCGCGCTGCTCGCGGCCGCGCGGCGCCTGCCGGCGCTCATCGGCCATGACATTCCCGGCCAGCTCGCCAAGGCCGGCCGGCGCCTGGACCTGCATCCGGCGCCTGCGGATTTCGAGGCCATCCGGGAGCGTGCGATGGCGCGATAGCACCCGGCCAAGACAGCCATGGCGGGTGCGCAAACGCCGGGCAGAGCAGACCAGAAAACACAACGACGACAGGAGACAAAAACCCATGCCCACGCTCCCATTCCCCTCCGGCCACCTGCCGCGCCGCCGCGCGCTGCAGGCCCTCGCCGCAGCCCTCTGCGCTCCCGCCCCGTTCGCCCGGGCGCAGGACGGCTACCCCTCCAAGCCCATCACGCTGGTCGTGCCGCAGGCCGCCGGCGGCGCCAACGACGCGATCGCGCGGGTGGTGGCGCAGCGCCTGTCCGAGCAAATGGGCCAGAGCGTGGTGGTGGACAACCGCCCCGGCGCGGGCGGCACCCTCGCCACCGCGGCCACGGCACGCGCGAAGCACGACGGCTACACCCTGCTGCTCACGGCCGACAGCGCCCATGTGATCGGCCCGGCGCTCTACCGCAATCCCGGCTTCGATCCGGTGAAGGATTTCGAGCCGGTCGCGCCCGTGGCCACGGCGGGCTACGTGCTGGTCGCGCACCCGTCGTTCCCCGCGAACGACATCGCGGGCCTGATCGCGCTCGCCAAGGCGAAGCCCGGGGAATACGCGATCGCCTCGGCGGGCAACGGCACGCTCAACCACCTGATCGGCGAGATGCTGCAGAAGGCCGCGGGCATCCGGCTGCAGCACGTGCCCTACAAGGGATCGGCCGCCGCCGCGACGGACGTGGCCGGCGGGCAGGTGCCGCTGTCGGTGCAGAGCCTGCCTTCCTGCATCGCCTTCATCAAGGCCGGCAAGCTCAAGGTGCTGGGCGTGGTCAACAGCCGCCCCGTGGCCGCGCTGCCGGGCGTGCCTACCATCGGCCAGACGCTGCCGGGCTTCGGCCAGTCGCCCTGGTATGCGCTGTTCGCGCCGGCCGGCACGCCCGCGCCCATCGTCGCGCGCCTGCAGGCCGAGGTGGCCCGCGCGCTGGAGCAAAAGGACGTGGTGGACAAGCTGGCCGGCGTGGGCTGCGAGCCGTTCAAGGGCACGTCCGCGCAGCTCGGTGCGCTGGTGCGGGCGGAACTGCCGCAATGGGCGCGCGTGGTGAAGGAAACCGGCGCCACCGTGGATTGACGGGGCACGGCGCCGCGCAACGCAACAGATAGCAACCCAGGAGACATCGACATGCGACATTCCCTTCCACGCCGCCGGCTCGCGCTGGCCGCCCTGGCCGCCTGCGCAGCCCTGCCGCTGGCCGCGGCGGCGCAGGGCAACTACCCCTCCAAGCCGGTCACCCTCGTCGTGCCCACCGCGGCCGGCGGTACCACCGACCTGTCGGCACGCATGCTCGCGCAGGCGCTGGGCCCCGTGCTGGGACAGTCGGTGGTGGTGGACAACAAAGGCGGCGGCAACGGCAACATCGCGGCCGGCGCCGTGAAGCGCGCGGAGCCGGACGGCTACACGCTGCTCATGCAGTATTCGGGCTACCACGTGATCTCTCCGCTGCTCACGGCGCAGAAGACCTGGGACATGGGTGACTTCCAGCCGGTGGCGAACGTGCTCTCCGCGCCGCAGATCATCGTGGTGCGCGACGGCCTGCCCGTGAAGACGCTGGGCGAACTGATCGCCTACGCGAAAGCGAATCCCGGCAAGCTCAACTACGCCTCGTCGGGCAACGGCTCGCTGCAGCACGTGACGGGCGCCATGCTGGAACAGCAGGGCGGCGTGAAGATGGTGCACGTCCCCTACAAGGGCACGGGCCCCGCGCTGCAGGACCTGCTGGGCGGGCAGGTGGACCTGACCTTCGGCACGGCCCCGCCCTTCATGCCGCACATCCAGTCGGGCAAGCTGCGCGTGCTGGCCGTGACGGGCCGGGAGCGGCTGCCCAGCCTGCCCAACGTGCCCACCACGGCGGAAGCGGGCTATCCGAAGGTGGATGCCACGTCGTGGTTCGCACTGTTCGCGCCGGCCGCCACGCCGCGCGCAGTGGTGGACAAGCTGGTGGCCGACGTGCGCACCGTGGTGCAGAACCCCGCATTCCAGCAGAAAGCGCTGGAGCAGGGCGCCACGGCGGACTACCAGGGGCCGCAGCAACTGGGCGCGCGCGTGAAGGCCGACCTCGCCAACTGGGCGCAGGTGGTGAAGGCCGCGAATATCCAGGCGGAATAAAGCCTGCGCACCTTGTTTCAGGGTTTTCCCCATTGCGGCCACGTGCCGCATTTCAGGGCCTCCATGCACCGCATGGGGGCTTTTTTCTTGCTGCGCCGCACCATGCGGGTGCAGTGGCGAAATCGCTTTGAATGATTGATTTTTTTCTTTAATATGACGCCGTTGTAAATTTTTTCTCAACGCCCCACACTCATGTCCGACTTTCCCGAAACCGCCAGCGAAGCCGTGTCGATCGCGATCCGCATCGGCCGCGCGCGCCCCACGCTGACGCGTTCGCACCAGCAGATGGCGGACTACGTGCTCGCGCATCCGCTGCAGGCGGCAACGATGCCGATCGACGAACTGGCGTCGGCGGTGGGGGTGTCCATCGCCACGGCCAACCGCTTCGCGCGGGCCGTGGGCCTGGATGGCTACCCGATGCTGCGGGCCGAACTGGTCAAGGGTTTCGAGGCCATGCTGGCGCCCATCGAGAAGATGCGCATCAAGCTGGAAAAGCCCACGTCCATCCACGACGTGTTCGCGGCCGCACTGGAGGAAAGCCAGCGCAACATCGCCGCCACGCGCGACGCGCTGGATCCTGCCGCCTGCGAAGCCGCGGTGCAGGCGCTGCTGGGCGCACGGCGCATCTACCTGGCGGGCTTCGGCGCGAGCGGCTGGCTGGCCGGCCTGCTGCAGCGCGGGCTGGATGCGTACTGCGACAACGTGCACCTGCTCTCGGGCGTGGGCGGCGCGTCGTACGGCGCGCGCCTGCTGCCGCGCATGGGCTCCGAAGACCTGTTCGTCGCGATCAGCTACCCGCGCTATCTCACCGACACCGTCGTGCTGGCGCAGGGCGCCTTCGAGCGCGGCGTGCCCGTGCTGGCGCTCACCGACGGCGCACGCTCGCCGCTCGTGCCCTTCGCGCGCGTCTGCCTGTTCGCGCAGACCGAGAACCAGTACGCGGCCAACTCCGAATCCTCGGCACTGGCGCTGATCGAGGCACTCACCAGTGCCGTGGCGCACCAGTCCCGCGGGTCCGTCAAGACCGCCGCGCGCATGACCGAGGCGGTGCTGCCGTGGCTGCACGACAGCGCGCACAGCCGGCTCTCGCCGCGGTCTGCCGAGGCCGGAATCCGCAAGGCGGAGCTCCGGCCCGCCCCACGGGGCCCGGGGCGCTGAGAAGCCGCCCCCCCACTGCCTTTTCGCTGCCTGTCCGCCGCCTGGCCCTTCTTTCGCTTTGCCGCCGCCTGCCCGCATGAACGCTTTCCACGCATCTCCTTCGACTCCCGCCGCGCCGGTAATCGCCATCCATGGCGGTGCGGGCACGCTGAGCCGCGCGCACATCAGCCCCGCGCAGGAGCAGGCCTACCACGCCGCGCTGCAGGATGTGCTGCGCGCGGGCCAGGCCGTGCTCGCGCAGGGCGGCAGCGCGGTGGATGCGGTGTGCGAAGCCGTGCGCCTGCTGGAGGAATGCCCGCTGTTCAATGCCGGCCATGGCGCGGTGTTCACGGCCGATGCCACGCACGAGCTGGACGCGGCGGTGATGGACGGCGCGGGCCTGGCCGCCGGCGCCGTGGCGGGCGTGGCGCACGTGCGCAATCCGGTGCTGGCCGCCCGCGCGGTGATGCAGCACGGCCAGCATGTGCTCATGGCCGGCGACGGCGCCGAGCGCATGGCGCGCGACGCGGGCCTGGCGATGGTGGAGCCGCCCTATTTCTCGACGGATGCGCGCCGCGCGCAGCTGGAGGCCGCGCGCGCCAGCCAGCGCGGTGCCGTGCTGGACCACGACGGCGCCGCCGCGCTGGCGGAGCGCCCGCTGGACGAAGGCCGCAAGATGGGCACGGTGGGCGCCGTGGCGCTGGACGTGCACGGGCACATCGCCGCTGCCACCTCCACGGGCGGCATGACCAACAAGCGCCCCGGCCGCGTGGGCGACAGCCCGCTGATCGGCGCGGGCACCTATGCCGACGACCGCACGGCGGCCGTCTCCTGCACCGGGCACGGCGAGAGCTTCATCCGCGCGGCGGCCGCGCACGATGTGTGCGCGCGCATGGCCTACGGCGGCCTCGGCCTCGCGCAGGCCGCAGATGCCGTGGTGCACGGCGCCCTGGCCGCCATCGGTGGCACCGGCGGCCTGATCGCCGTGGACCGCCTGGGCAATGTCTGCCTGCCGTTCAACACCGAGGGCATGTACCGCGGTCTGGCCCGCGTGGGCGCATCGCCCGAAACCTTCATCTACCGCTGAGCACCCGGCATCCGCCTGTACGCCGCCAACGACCGCATTTCCTCCCGGCCCCATGAAATCCAACGTCCCGACCTCTCCCTCGACCCTCGTCCTGCCCGAGCAGCGCGTGCTGGCCGTCGATGACCTGACCATCCGCTTCGCGAATTCCGAGCGCACGGTGGATGCCGTGCGGAACCTGTCCTTCCACGTGGACCGCGGCGAGACGCTGGCCATCGTGGGCGAATCGGGCTCGGGCAAGTCCGTCACCTCCCTGGCGCTGATGCGGCTCGTGGAGCACGGCGGCGGCAGGATCATCGGCGGTTCGGTGGCATTGCGCCGCCGCAACGGCCAGGTGCTGGACGTGGCACGCGCCAGCAACGCCGTGATGCGCGACGTGCGCGGTGCCGACGTGGCCATGATCTTTCAGGAGCCGATGACCTCGCTCAACCCCGTGTTCACCGCGGGCGAGCAGATCGCCGAATCCATCCGCGTGCACCAGGGCAAGGACCGGGCCGCCGCGCGGGCCGAGGCGCTGCGCATGCTGGAGCTGGTGCGCATCCCCGAGGCGCGCAACGTGCTGGACCGCTTCCCGCACCAGCTCTCGGGCGGCATGCGCCAGCGCGTGATGATCGCCATGGCGCTGTCGTGCAAGCCGCAGCTGCTGATCGCCGACGAGCCCACCACCGCGCTGGACGTGACCATCCAGGCGCAGATCCTGCAGCTCATCCGGCAGCTGCAGGACGAGATGCACATGGGCGTGATCTTCATCACCCACGACATGGGGGTGGTGGCCGAGGTGGCCGACCGCGTGCTGGTGATGTACCGCGGCGACAAGGTGGAAGAGGGCGCGTCGGACCGCATCTTCGCCGCGCCGCAGCATACCTACACCCGCGCGCTGCTGTCGGCCGTGCCCAAGCTCGGCGCCATGCAGGGCACGGACCTGCCGCGCCATTTCGAACTGCTCGGCGCCGATGGCACGGTCCAGGCGCAGCCGGTGCTCGAATCCACGCCCGCGGACACCCGCCCGGCAGGCGTGCAGCCCATCCTGCGCGTGAAGGACCTGGTGACGCGCTTCGACCTGCGCGCCGGCCTGCTCAACCGCGTGAAGCGCCGCGTGCACGCGGTGGAGCGCGTGAGCTTCGACCTCTATCCCGGCGAGACCCTGGCCCTGGTGGGCGAGTCCGGCTGCGGCAAGTCCACCACCGGCCGCTCGCTGCTGCGCCTGGTGGAGAGCCAGAGCGGTGCCATCGAGTTCGGCGGCCGCAACATCCTCGACCTGCCCACGTCCGAGGTGCAGGCCCTGCGCCGCGACATCCAGTTCATCTTCCAGGATCCGTTCGCGTCGCTCGACCCGCGCCTCACGGTGGGCTTCTCGATCATGGAGCCGCTGCTGGTGCACAAGATCGGCACCCGCGAAGAGGCCCAGGCCCGCGTGGACTGGCTCATGGAGAAGGTGGGACTGCCGCGCGAGCATGCGCAGCGCTACCCGCACGAGTTCTCCGGCGGCCAGCGCCAGCGCATCGCCATCGCACGCGCCCTGGCGCTCAACCCCAAGGTGGTGGTGGCCGACGAATCCGTCTCGGCGCTCGACGTCTCCATCCAGGCGCAGATCGTCAACCTGATGCTGGACCTGCAGCGCGAGCTCGGCGTGGCCTTCCTCTTCATCTCGCACGACATGGCGGTGGTGGAGCGCATCAGCCACCGCGTGGCGGTGATGTTCCTCGGCCAGATCGTGGAGATCGGCCCGCGCCGGGCGATCTTCGAGAACCCGCAGCACGCCTACACGAAGAAGCTCATGGCTGCCGTGCCCATCGCCGATCCGGCGCGCCGCCATCTCAAGCGGGCGCTGCTGGACGGCGATATTCCCAGCCCCATCCGCGCCATCGGCGACGAGCCCGCGGTGCAGCCGCTGGTGGAAGTGGGGCCGGGGCATTTCGTCGCGCGCCACTCCATCGCCAACCTGTACTGATGTTCCTTTCCCAACCGGAGTCCACCATGAAGAAGACCCCCGCTTCCCGCCGCGTCGCCGCCAGCCTGCTGGCACTGGCCGCCCTGTCCGCCACCGGCTCGGCGCTGGCCGCCGGCAATGCCGTGCTGGCCATCTACCAGCAGCCCGAAACGCTGGATCCGTACAACACCAACACGACCATCACCACGGCCGTCACCAAGAGCTTCTACGAAGGCCTGTTCGCTTTCGACAAGGACATGAAGCTCAAGAACGTACTGGCCGAGAGCTACGAAGTCTCCAAGGACGGCCTGGTGTACACCTTCAAGCTGCGTTCGGGCGTGAAGTTCCACGACGGCACCGACTTCAATGCCGCCGCTGCCAAGGCCAACCTGGACCGCGTGATGGATCCGGCCAACCGCCTGCTGCGCGCCAACCAGTTCAACCGCGTGGCCAAGGTCGAGGCCGTGAACCCGCAGACCCTGCGCATCACGCTCAAGGAGCCCTTCGGCCCCTTCATCAACGCGCTGGGCCACGCCTCCGCCGCGATGATCTCCCCCGCCGCACTCGCCAAGTGGGGCAACAAGGACATCGCCTTCCACCCCGTGGGCACGGGCCCGTTCGAATTCGTCGAGTGGAAGCAGACCGAAGCCATCGTCGGCAAGAAGTTCGCCAACTACTGGAAGAAGGGCTACCCCAAGGTCGACCAGGTGACCTGGAAGCCGGTGACCGAGAACAACACCCGCGCCGCCATGCTGCAGACGGGCGAGGCCGACTTCGCCTTCACGCTGCCCTATGAGCAGGTCGCCACGCTCAAGAAGAGCGACAAGGTGGATGTGGTGACGGCACCCTCCATCATCCAGCGCTTCCTGACGTTCAACATGCTGCAGAAGCCCTTCGACAACCTGAAGGTGCGCGAGGCCATCGGCTACGCCATCAACAAGGAGGCGCTGTCCAAGGTGGCCTTCAATGGCTACGCTTTCCCGGCCCAGGGCTTCGTGCCGCAGGGCGTGGAGTACGCCGTGAAGATGCAGCCGATTCCCTACAACGTCGCCAAGGCCAAGGAACTGCTCAAGGAAGCCGGCTACCCCAACGGCTTCGAGACCACGCTGTGGAGCGGCTACAACAACACCACCAGCCAGAAGGTGATCCAGTTCCTGCAGCAGCAGCTGCAGCAGGTGGGCATCAAGGTGTCGGTGGAGGCGCTGGAGCCCGGCAAGCGGGCGGAGCTGGTCGATGCCTGGCCCGATCCGAAGACCGCCAAGGCGCGCCTCTACTACATCGGCTGGTCGTCCTCCACCGGCGAGGCCGACTGGGCGCTGCGCCCGCTGTTCTCGACCGAATCGTGGGCACCGAAGCTGGCCAACTACGCCTTCTACAGCAACCCCGTGGTGGATGACTCCATCGCCAAGGCCCTGCTGACCACCGACGGCGGTGAGCGTGCCGCGCTCTACAAGGCCGCGCAGGAGCAGATCGCCAAGGACCTGCCGCGCATCCCGCTGGTGACCGAGGAAGTGCTCTACGCCCACGCCAAGCGCCTCTCTGGCGTGTACGTGATGCCCGACGGCAACATCAACAGCGACGAGATCTCGCTGAAGTAAGCCCCGGTGTCCGGCCCCCCGCATGCCGCGGGGGCCCTTTTCCCGTTTTCGTTCCGCTCCCGTTTTCCCCTCGCTGCGCACCGCAGCGCCGCACCCATGCTGAACTATTTCCTCAAACGACTGCTGGGGCTCCTGCCCACGCTGCTGATCGTGGCGGTACTGGTGTTCCTCTTCGTCCACATGCTGCCGGGCGACCCCGCGCGCCTGGCCGCCGGGGTGGACGCCGACGAGGCCACCGTGCAGGTCGTGCGCCATGAGCTGGGTCTCGACAAGCCCCTGCCCGAGCAGTTCGTGCACTTCTTCTCGCGCATGGTGCAGGGGGATTTCGGCACGTCCATCCGCACCCGCCGCCCCGTGGCCGCCGAGATCGGCGAGCGTTTCATGCCCACGCTGCTGCTCACCCTGGCCGCCATGGCCTGGTCGGTGGTGCTGGGCATGGGCATCGGCATCCTCTCGGCCGTCTATCGCAACCGCTGGCCCGACCGGCTGGGCATGACGCTCGCGGTGTCCGGCATTTCCTTTCCCGCCTTCGCGCTGGGCATGACGCTGATGCAGGTGTTCTCGGTGGAGCTCGGCTGGCTGCCCACCGTGGGCGCCGACAGCTGGAAGCACTACATCCTGCCCTCCATCACGTTGGGCGCCGCGGTGGCCGCGGTGATGGCGCGCTTCACGCGCGCCTCCTTCGTCGAGGTGGTGCAGGAGGACTTCGTGCGCACCGCGCGCGCCAAGGGCCTCAACGAGCGCACCGTGGTGCTCAAGCACTGCCTGCGCAACGCGCTCATCCCGGTCGTCACCATGATGGGCCTGCAGTTCGGCTTCCTGCTGGGCGGCTCGATCGTGGTGGAGGCGGTCTTCAACTGGCCCGGCCTCGGCCGCCTGCTGGTGGACGCCGTGACCATGCGCGACTACCCCGTCATCCAGACGCTGGTGCTGCTTTTCTCGCTGGAGTTCATCCTCATCAACCTGGTGGTGGACATGCTCTACGGCTTCATCAACCCGACCATCCGCTACAAGTGAAGCGCACGGACCGGACCCCTCCCACTGACGAAGACTCGGTATGACCACGCCCTCCATTCCCACGCCTCCCGACGCCGCCCAGCTCGCGGCGGCCTCGGTGGCCCCCGCCGCCGGCGCCTCCACGGTGCGCACGCCCTGGCGCGAGTTCTGGCGCAAATTCAAGAAGCAGCACGTCGCGGTGGCCGCGCTGGTGTTCGTCGTTCTGCTCGTCGCCGTGGCCGTGCTGGCCCCCGCCATCGTGCCGTTCGATGCGGAGAACTTCTTCGACTACGACCGGATCAACGACGGCCCCTCGGCCATGCACTGGTTCGGCGTCGATCCGCTCGGCCGCGACATCTTCAGCCGCATCCTGATGGGCGCGCGCATCTCGCTGGCCGCGGGCTTCCTCTCCGTGGCGATCGGCTGCCTGATCGGCACCACGCTGGGCCTGCTCGCCGGCTACTACGAAGGCTGGTGGGACCGCATCGTGATGCGCATCTCCGACGTGCTGTTCGCCTTCCCCGGCATCCTGCTGGCGCTGGGCGTGGTGGCCATCCTCGGCAGCAGCATGACCAACGTGGTGGTGGCCGTGGCAGTGTTCAGCGTGCCCGCCTTCGCGCGGCTGGTGCGCGGCAACACGCTGGTGCTCAAGCAGATGACCTACATCGAGTCCGCGCGCAGCATCGGCGCATCGGACTGGACCATCATCGTGCGGCACATCCTGCCCGGCACCATCTCGTCCATCGTCGTGTATTTCACGATGCGCGTGGGCACCTCGATCATCACGGCTGCCAGCCTGTCGTTCCTCGGCATGGGCGCGCAGCCGCCGACGCCGGAGTGGGGCGCCATGCTCAACGAGGCACGCGCCGACATGGTGAACGCGCCGCACGTCGCGCTGTTCCCGAGCCTCGCCATCTTCCTCACGGTGCTGGCCTTCAACCTGCTGGGCGACGGCCTGCGCGACGCGCTGGACCCCAAGATCGACCGGCAGACATGAGCGTGCGCGACCCCGCCGCCATGGCGCCGCCGCGCATCGGCCTGCTGGATGCCGGCCCCCGGGACGCGATCACGGACGTGGCCGGTGTCACCGTCGGCCATGCCACGCTGGACGACGGCCCGGTGCAGACCGGCGTGACGGTGATCCATGCCCACGCGCAGGATCCGTACCGCCACAAGGTGCCGGCCGGCGCCGCGGTCATCAACGGTTTCGGCAAGAGCACGGGCCTGGTGCAGCTGGAAGAGCTGGGCCAGCTCGAGACGCCGATCGCACTCACCAATACCTTCTCCGTCGGCGCGCTGGCGCAGGCGCAGATCCGCGACTGCGTGCGCACCAACCCCGAGACCGGGCGCGCCCTGCCCACCGTCAATCCGCTGGTGCTGGAGTGCAACGACGGCTACCTGAACGACATCCAGCGCATGGCCGTGGGCGAGAGCCACTACCGCGCGGCCTGCGACGGCGCGGGCGTGCAGATGGCCCAGGGTGCGGTCGGCGCGGGGCGGGGCATGTCCAGCTTCCAGTGCAAGGGCGGCGTCGGCACCGCGTCGCGCCGCGTGCCCCTGCACGGCCGCGGTACCTGCACCGTGGGTGCGGTGGTGCTGGCCAACTACGGCCTGCTGCCGAACCTGGTCTGGGGCGGCGCACCGATCGGTGCGGCCCTGGCCGGCGCGCTCCATGCCGAAGAGCAGGCCGCTGCCCGCGCCGCGGAGAAGGGCTCCATCATCATGGTGCTCGCCACCGATGCGCCCCTGGACGCCCGCCAGCTGCGCCGCCTGGCCTGGCGGGCCGCCGCAGGCCTCGCGCGCACGGGCTCGGTCTATGGCCACGGCAGCGGCGACATCGCCCTGGCGTTCTCGACCGCCTACACCCTGCCGCACCTGCCGCAGGAGCCGATGCCGGCTGTGGCGATGGTGCACGAAGGCCTGCTCGACGGACTGTTCCAGGCCGCGGCCGACAGCGTGGAGCAGGCCATCGTCCACGCGCTCTGGCATGCGGAAACCGTCACCGGCAGGGACGGGCATTGCCGCCGCGCGCTGCGCGACCTGCTTTCCAGGGCCGGCTGATCCCATCCATCCCAACCGGGCACGTCCGTCGTTTCCCTTTTTCCGTCCAGTGCAGTCCATGAAAATCCTCATCTCCGTTGATATCGAAGGCGTGGCCGGCGTCTATCACCCCGAGCAGGTGCGCGCCGGCAACCCGGAATACGAGCGCGCACGGCGCCTCATGGCCGCGGAGGCGAATGCCGCCATCGCCGGGGCGTTCGACGGCGGTGCCGCCGAGGTGTTCGTCAACGATTCGCACGGGGGCTTTAGGAACATGCCGCCGGACCTGCTCGATCCGCGCGCCCAGGCCATCCAGGGCAAGCCGCGCTACCTGAGCATGGTGGCCGGCGTTGAACTGGGCGTGGACGGCGTATGCTTCATCGGCTACCACGCGAAATCGCGGGCCCACGGCATCCTGGCCCACACCATCAACAGCTTCGCGTTCGCCCGCATCTCGCTCAACGGGCGCGAACTGGGCGAAGCCGGCATCTACGGCGCCCTGGCGGGGGCCTATGGCGCGCCGGTGATCGCCGCTTCCGGCGACGATGCCTTCATCGCGGAGACGCGGGACCTGTTCCCGCACGCGCATTTCGTGCAGACCAAGCGCGCCACGGGCGCCAACAGCGGCATCAGCCTGTCACCGGAACGCGCCTGCGCGGCCATCCGGGAAGGCGTGTCCCAGGCCACCGCCCGGGCCGGACAGGCCCGGCCGTTCCGCATCGAGGGCCCCGTCACGGTGGATCTGGAGGCGCAGTCGGTGGCGCTGGCGGACCTGTTCTGCCAGTGGCCCACGCTGGAGCGCACGGCGCCCGACGCGCTGCGCTTCACCGCGCCCGATACCGAATCGGCGGTGCGGATGATCAATGGGCTCTCCGCCATGTCCAGCATGCTGAGATAGGGAACACCCCCCTGAGGCGCTACGCGCCTTCCATGCAGCCGCCGGAGGCGGCAGCCCTTCGGGCACGTCCAAGCCTGCACAGGCAGGCTCGGAGCCGCGGCCCTCAGCCCCTTTCCCGCCGTGCATGGCACGGCGGGCAGGGTGACGACGCCGGTGGCCCGGCGAAGCCGATTCCACGGCGTCTGCTGGCGTGGCCTGCTCCGCGGCCTTCTGAAGGTTGCGGCAGCGCCGGTTGCCTGGATTGCGCACAATGCTGATGTTTCCTGAGTCAAAGAAATGAACGCACCTGAGAATTCGTCCGTGGCTGCCATGCCCGCGATGACCGTCGGCATCCTGGCCGGCATGGGCCCGGCCGCGGGCGTGGATTTCGCGCGGCTGTTCGTGCGCGCGTCGGAACAATGGCTGCGCGACCATGGCCAGGCCGTGCGCGATCAGTCGTTCCCCGAGCACTGGATCGCCCAGGTACCGGTGGCGGACCGCACACAGGCCCTGCGTGATCCGGGGGCGCCGCAGCCGCTCGAGGGGCTGGTGTCGGCGCTGGAGCGCCTGGCCGCGGTGGGCGCCCGCGCCGCGGCCATGTCGTGCAATACGGCGCATGCCTGGCATGCGGCGCTGCAGGAGCGCGTGCCGGGCGTGGAGCTGCTGCATATCGCGCGGGAGACCGCCGCCGAACTGCAGCGCCGCGGGATCCGCCGCGCGGCGCTGCTGGCCACGCAGGGCACCTACGGCATGGGCCTGTACGACGAGGCCTTCGACACGCATGGCGTGGAGTGCGTGCTGCCCTCCGCCGAGGCGAAGGAATGGCTCATGGAAGGCATCTACGACGGCGTGAAGGCCGGCGACATGGCCCTGGCGCGCCGGCGGTTCGCCGAGGTGGGCCAGGCGGTGCGCGCGCAGCATGGCGACGTTCCGCTCGTCATGGCCTGCACGGAAATTCCCCTGGCGCTGCCCGATGCGCCGGAGGCCGCCGGCTGGACGCTGGTGGATCCGTCCGGAATCCTCGCGGCTGCCCTGGTGCGCCGCGCCTACGGCGGGTACTGACAAAGCCCGGCCGGGCACGGGCCATCGCACGGCCCCGCCCGGCGCGGCCGTGCGTGCCGGCCACAATACGCACCATGTCCGATGTGCACTCCGATGAACTGCTCGCGCAGGTGGCCTCGCTGCCACCCCTGCCGGGCGTGTACCGCTATTTCGACGCCCAGGGCGGGCTGCTCTACGTGGGCAAGGCCCGCAACCTGAAAAAGCGCGTTTCCAGCTACTTCACCAAGACCCATGGGGGCACGCGCATCGGCCACATGGTCGGCAAGATCGCGCGGCTGGAGACCACCGTGGTGCGCTCCGAGGCCGAGGCGCTGCTGCTGGAAAACAACCTCATCAAGTCGCTGAACCCGCGCTACAACATCCTGTTCCGCGACGACAAGAGCTATCCCTACCTGAAGATCACGGGCGTTGCCGCGCGCGACGGCACCGGCGAGCCGCCCGGCCAGCGCTTTCCGCGCGTGGCCTACTACCGCGGGTCCGTGGACAAGCGGCACCGGTACTTCGGCCCCTATCCCGGCGCCTGGGCGGTGAAGGAGACCATCCTGCTGCTGCAGAAGGTGTTCCGGCTGCGCACCTGCGAGGACACTGTCTTCGCCAACCGCACGCGCCCCTGCCTGCTCTACCAGATCAAGCGTTGCTCGGGCCCTTGCGTGGACCTCATCTCTCCCGAAGCCTACGCACTGGACGTGCGCAACGCCGACGCCATGCTGCGTGGCGAGACCAAAGAACTGCTCGAAGCCCTGGAGGCGCGCATGATGGCGCACTCCGAACGGCTGGAGTTCGAGCAGGCGGCGGATATCCGCAACCAGATCACGGCGCTCTCGCGCGTGCTGCACCAGCAGGCGATCGAGACGGTCTCCGACAAGGACGTGGACATCCTGGCCGTGAAGGTGCTGGGCGGCCGCGCCTGCGTCAACCTCGCCATGGTGCGCGGCGGCCGCCACCTGGGCGACCGGCCGTACTTCCCCGTCCACGTGGAAGACGCGGCCGCGGTGTACCAGCTGGAGGAGGGGGCTGACGGGAGCGATGGCCCCGATGGCGCTGCCGAAACGGCAGGCCCGGCGGAGGCGTCGCCCGCCGCGCCCCGCACACCCCAGCGCTCGCTGGAAGTGCAGGTGCTGGAGGCCTTCATCGCCCAGCACTACATCGGCGTGCCGGTGCCGCCCGTGCTCGTCACCAGCGAGCCGGTGGACCGCGCGCTGCTGGAGGCGCTCTCGCTGCAGGCCGGCATCCGCGTGGGTGCGGTGCACCAGCCGCGCGAGCAGCGCCGCGCCTGGCTGGACATGGCGCAGAAGAACGCCGACATCCAGCTCGCGCGGCTGCTCTCCGAAGAGGGCTCCCAGCAGGCGCGCACGCGCGCGCTGGCCGAGGCCCTGGACCTGCCCATGGACGACCTGGAATCGCTCACCATCGAGTGTTTCGACATCTCCCACACGGCGGGCGAGGCCACGCAGGCGTCGTGCGTGGTCTTCCACCACCACCGCATGCAGAGCAGCGAATACCGCCGCTACAAGATCGAAGGCATCACCGGCGGCGACGATTACGCCGCCATGCGGCAGGTGCTCACGCGGCGCTACAGCAAGGTGGTGGAGGCGCAGCGCGAGGCCGGCGGTGCCGAGCCGGCCCCCGGGCAGGCGCGCCTGCCGGACCTGGTGCTGATCGACGGAGGCAAGGGGCAGGTGAGCATGGCGCGCGAAGTGTTCACCGAGCTGGGCCTGGAGCTGTCGCGCATCGTCGGCGTGGAGAAAGGCGAGGGCCGCAAGGTCGGGCTGGAGGAACTCGTCTTCGCCGACGGCCGCGAGAAGATCTACCTCGGGCGCGACTCCGCCGCGCTCATGCTGGTGGCCCAGATCCGCGACGAGGCCCACCGCTTCGCCATCACCGGCATGCGCGCCGCGCGCGCCAAGGTGCGCGTGGGCGGCGGGCAGCTGGAGGAGATCCCCGGCGTGGGGCCCAAGAAGCGCGCGCGCCTGCTGCAGCGCTTCGGCGGGGTGCGGGGCGTGGCGGCGGCCAGCGTGGAGGACCTGGCCACGGTGGACGGCATCTCGCTGGAGCTCGCGCAGGAGATCTACCGGGCGCTGCGCTGAGCGGGCGGCTGCCATGGTGGCATGACACAATCGCCCCATGTTCCTGACCATCCCCACCATCATGACCTGGACGCGCATCGTCGCGATACCCTTGATCGTGGGCGTGTTCTACGCGCCGCTGGAGCCGGCCACGCGCAACCTCATCGCCACGGTGATGTTCGTGGTCTTCGCAGCGACCGACTGGCTCGACGGCTACCTGGCGCGCAAGCTGAACCAGACCTCCTCCTTCGGCGCCTTCCTCGACCCGGTCGCCGACAAATTCCTCGTCTGCGCGTCGCTGCTCGTGCTCGTGCACCTGCAGCGTGCCGACGTGTTCGTGGCGCTCATCATCATCGGCCGGGAGATCGCGATTTCCGCCCTGCGAGAGTGGATGGCGCAGATCGGCGCCTCCCGCAGCGTGGCGGTGCACATGCTGGGCAAGGTGAAGACCACGGTGCAGATGGTCGCCATCCCGTTCCTGCTCTACGACGGGCGCGCCGGCGCCATCGACACGGGTGTCTGGGGCACGTGGCTGATCTGGCTGGCCGCGGTGCTCACCGTGTGGTCCATGGTCTATTACCTGCAGAAGGCTTTGCCGGAGATCCGCGCGCGCGTCAAGCGCTGACCGTGCAGGCGCTGCCGCATGTCAATGGGGGCTTGCGATAGAGCGCGCGGCGCCCGTTGCGCAAACCCCGCGCATCGCCTGGCGCCTCCGGAATTGCCGCTAAAATCCACAGTTTCCGCCGTCGCAAAACGGCCCGTTGTATTGACACCCGGAAAGTCGATGGCTTTAATCTGGCACAGCGGCATCTGCCCCATGCCAGCCCCTTTCACGACCCGTACGAACCCCGCGCAGCAGCGGCTGTTCCGGCGCGTGTGAAGGCCAGATTCGCGCCAGACATTTCCTCCACATCCTTTCCCGAGAGGCTTCTTGTGAACAAGTCCGAACTGATTGAGCAAATTGCGACCAACGCCGACATCTCCAAGGCAGCCGCTGCGCGCGCCCTGGAATCCATGATCGAGTCGGTCAAGAAGACCCTGAAGAAGGGCGGCACGGTGTCTCTGGTCGGTTTCGGCACCTTCGCGGTGGGCAAGCGCGCTGCGCGCACGGGCCGCAATCCCCGTACGGGCGATACGATTAAGATCAAGGCTGCTAAAGTTCCGAAGTTCCGCCCCGGCAAGGCATTGAAGGATGCCCTCAACTGAGGCTCAAGGTTCAAGGTGGGGTGCTTAGCTCAGTTGGTAGAGCGGCGCCCTTACAAGGCGTAGGTCGGCGGTTCGACCCCGTCAGCACCCACCACCGATCAAAAGGCGAACGAGAGTTCGCCTTTTCTTTTGTCGCCATTGAAAGATCGAAACCATGTTCGAATCCATCCGCAAGCACTCCAAGGTCGTCATGATCGTGCTGTTCTTGCTGATCATTCCGTCGTTTGTGCTCGTGGGCATCGACCGGAACTACTTCACCAGCAAGAGCGCCGTGGTGGCGCGCGTGGATGGCCATGACATCACCCAGGACGACTGGGACAACGCGCACCGGATGGAGACGGACCGCATCCGCGCGCAGTCGCCCTCGGTCGATGCCAGGCTGCTCGATTCGCCCCGCGCGCGCTACGCCACGCTGGAGCGCCTGGTGCGCGACCGCGTGATGCAGGCCGCCGCCGTCAAGATGCACCTGGTCACGAGCGACGCCCAGCTGGCCCGCACGCTGCAGGGCATTCCCGCCATCGCCGCGCTCAAGCGCCCCGATGGCTCGCTGGATGCCGAGGCCTACCGGGCGCTGGTGGGTTCCCAGGGCCTCACGCCCGAGGGCTTCGAAAACAACGTGCGCCGCGAGCTCTCCCTCAGCCAGGTGATGGGCGGCGTGATGGGCTCCGCCTTCGCGGCCCAGGAGCCGGCGCGCCTCGCGCTGGATTCGCTCTACCAGCGCCGCGAGATCCGCGTCGCCCGCTTCGACGCCAAGGACTTCGCCGCCAAGGTCACGCCGACCGACGACGAACTCCAGGCCTACTACAAGGCCCACGAGGCGCAGTTCCGCCAGCCCGAGCATGCCGACGTGCAGTACGTGGTGCTCGACCTGGACGCCGTGCGCGCCAGCATCACGCTGAGCGAGGACGACCTGCGCAGCTACTACAAGGAAAACCTGGAGCGCCTCGCCGGCAAGGAGGAGCGCCGCGCCAGCCACATCCTGATCAACGCGCCCAAGGACGCTCCCGCCGCCGACCGCGAGAAGGCCAAGGCCCGCGCGCAGGCGCTGCTGGAGCAGGTGCGCAAGGCGCCGAACACGTTTGCCGAGGTGGCCCGCAAGAACTCGCAGGACAGCGGCTCCGCGCCCTCCGGTGGCGACCTGGGCTTCTTCAAGCGCGGCGACATGGTCAAGCCGTTCGAGGACGCTGCCTTCTCGATGAAGAAGGGCGACATCAGCGACTTGGTGGAAAGCGAATACGGCTACCACATCATCCAGCTCAACGACGTCAAGACGCCGAAGCAGCCGACCTTCGAGGAAGTGCGCGCCAAGCTGGAGACGGAGGCCAAGCAGCAGCAGGCACAGCGCAAGTTCGCCGAACTGGCCGAGGTGTTCTCCAACACCGTGTACGAGCAGGCCGACAGCCTGCAGCCCGTGGCCGACAAGCTCAAGCTGAAGGTGCAGACTGCCAGCGACGTGACGCGTACGCCGCGCCCCGGCGCCCAGGGCCCGCTGGCCAACGGCCGCTTCCTGGAGGCCCTGTTCTCGTCCGACTCCGTGCAGAACAAGCGCAACACCGAGGCCATCGAGACGGCGCCCAGCACCCTGGTGGCTGGCCGCATCGCTGCCTACACGCCGGCGTCCACCCCGTCCTTCGACCAGGTGAAGACCCGCGTGCGCGAACTCTTCGTGGCCGAGCGCTCCGCCGAGCTGGCGCGCAAGGAAGGCGAGGCCAAGGTGGCCGCCTGGAAGGCCGCTCCGGCCAGCGCCACCGGCCTGGGCGCCCCCGTGACCGTCTCGCGCGACAAGCCCGAAGGCCAGCCCCGCCCCGTGGTGGATGCCGCGCTGCAGGTGAATGCCGACACGCTGCCCACCTTCGCCGGCACCCCCCTGGGCGCCCAGGGCTACGCCGTCATCAAGGTGGACCGCATCGTGCCGCGCGACCCCGCGGACCCGGCCGTGGCGCGCCAGCAGCAACAGCAGTACGCCGAAGCCGAGGCCCAGGCCGAAGCCATGGCCTACTACGAACTGCTCAAGGACCGCTTCAAGGTCCAGTTCAAGGTGGCCCGCCCGACGGGCGACGGCACCCCCGCCGCGGAAAATTGATGCCGGGAATATAGGCGGATAGGTTTTTATCCGGCTATAATTCGAGGCTACGGTGGCTGTAGCTCAGTTGGTAGAGTCCAGGATTGTGATTCCTGTCGTCGTGGGTTCGAGTCCCATCAGCCACCCCAGATAAGCAAAGCCGCTACAGCTATGAAAGCTGTAGCGGCTTTTGTCTTTTGTTCCCCATGGTGGGAATCCCTGCTTCATGCACGAGGTGCGCGCGACGCTTTTCTCCATCCAGGCCCTGCGCGGCATCGCTGACGCGGCGGGCTGCAGCTCGCAGGCAGGCGGCTATTCCGATTACGCCAACCTAGGCGTACCCCGGTGCCGCCCTCAATCCACGCTCGCCCCGGACGACCGCACGAGCCTGGCCCATTTCTCCGTGTCGGCCTGGATGCGGCCCGCGAATTCCTCCGGGGTCGAGGTCATCGGCGTCGCGCCCTGCGCCAGCAGCTTGTCCGTGGTGGCCTTCTCCTGCGCGATGGCGGTGATGTCCTTGGACAGGCGCTCCACGATGTCCCGGGGCAGGTTCTTCGGGCCCACGACGCCGAACCACACCTCCACTGCATAGCCCGGCACGCCTGCTTCGGCCATGGTTGGCACGTCGGGCAGCACGGGGGAGCGTGCCGGGCTGGTCACGGCCAGGGCACGCACGCCGCCGGCCTTCACCTGGGGCAGCGAGCCCGGCAGGTTGTCGAACATGAGCTGGATCTGGTTGGCCAGCAGGTCCGCCATCGCGGGGCCGCTGCCTTTGTATGGAACGTGCAGGAAGGATGCCCCGGTCATCGACTTGAACAGTTCGCCGGAGAGGTGGTTGGTGGATCCGTTGCCGGCGGAGCCCATGTTGATGGAGTCCGGCCGGGACTTTGTGTAGGCGACCAGTTCCGCGACGGACCGGACCGGCAACTGCGGGTTGACCACCAGGATGTTCGGCACGCTGGCGAAGGGCGCGACGGGCGTGAAGTCCTTCGCGGGGTCGAACGGCAGTTTCCTGTAGAGCGATCCGTTGATGGACTGGGTGCCGACCGTGGCGAACAGCAGGGTGTAGCCGTCCGCGGGCGATTTGGCGACCAGATCCGCCCCGATGTTGCCGCCGGCTCCGCCGCGGTTGTCGACGACGACCTGCTGCCCCAGCTTTCCGGACAGTCGCGCGGCCAGCAGGCGGCCGAGGTTGTCCGTGGTGCCTCCGGCAGCGAAGGGCACGATGAGGCGGATGGGCTTGGAAGGATAGGTGTCGGCGCAAGCGCCGGCAGTGCCGAGCGCGAAGGCGGCCAGGGCAGCGAGTTTTGGCAGGGGCTTCATGGCGTGGTCCTTGGGAAGCGGTGCAGGGCAGGAGGGAAGAGGGGGGCGGACTCTCAACGGGCCGCTAGGGCGGCGATCTCGGCCTTGAGCGCCGCGCGGGCGCGGGCCAGGGCGTCCCGCCGGGCGGCGGCCCGTGCCGTGGATTGCCGGAGGGCCTGGAGTTGCCCGGCGGCGCGCAGCCGGACCAGCGATGGCGCAGGGCCGCCTTCGACGCATCGGTCCGTGACGCTGGCCACGGGGTCCAGGCACCGCTGTACGGCTGCGCTGTCCAGCTCGATGGTGCGTCCGGTCTGCGCGGTGGCGGTGGTGTTCACCATGTCCGCCGTGATCGCGTCCGCCGGAAGCCCGGCATCGAGCGCCTCGCGCACCACCGCGCCGACCACGTGGTGTGCCTGCCGGAACGACAGGCCTGCTTCGCGCACCAGTGCGTCCGCGAGGTCCGTCGCCGTGGAGAAATCGGCCCGGGCCTTGCGCAGCATTGCCTCATGCAGGGGCCGGGCGGAGTCCACCACGAGCCTGAACAGCGCGAGGCAGCGCGCGCATTCCTCCGCGCTCTCCCAGAGGCTGCGCATGCTTTCGCGGTTACCGTCTCCGCTGTGCGTGAAGTGCGTGCCCTTGACCGTCGCCATCGCGGCATTGAGCAGGCCGATGAGATGGCCGGTCTTGCCCTTGAGGTATTCGATCACCACCGGATTCTTCTTCTGCGGCATGATGCTGGAGGTGCCCGCGACGCTGTCCGGGAACTCGATCAGGCCGAATTCCGGTGTGGCCCACACGTAGAAATCCTGGGCGATGCGTCCCCATGTCACAGCGGCGATGGCCATCGACGACATCAGCTCCCAGGCGAAATCGCGGGACGCGACTGCATCCAGGGAGTTGCCGACGCATCCCGAGAAGCCCAGCAGCCGGGCCGTTTCCTGCCGCTGGATCGGGAACGCCGTGCCCGCGATGGCGCCGGCGCCCAGCGGACAGGCGTCGAAGCCTTCGATGGCGACCTCGATGCGCCGGGCATCGCGGGCCAGCGCATCCGCCAGGGCGGCCAGGTAGTGGCCATACGTGATGGGTTGCGCCGACTGCAGGTGGGTGTAGCCCGGCATGACCACGCCGGCATGCTCCGAGGCGCGTTCGATGGCCACCTCGCGGACTGCATTCAGCCCTTCCAGTACCCGCAGCCCGGCGTCCCGCGCACGCATCCGGTCGGAGGTCGCCAGGATGTCGTTGCGGCTGCGCGCCACGTGCAGCCGCCCGCCGGTGTCTGCGCCGGCCAGGGTCATCAGGTGGGCCTCGTAATTGAAGTAGGCATCCTCGCGCTGCGGGTCGAGCGCCACGGCGCCGGGGCCTTCCTCTTCCATCCGCAGCAGCGCTTCGGCCAGACGTGCGGCGATGTCCCCGGGAACCAGACCCGCCTTGTGGAGCATCACCAGGTGTGCCTGGTTGATGTCGGAGAGGCAGGCGAAGCCGCTGGCGAACTCGCGTTCCAGGCGTGGCAGGTAGATGTGCTCGCAAACCTCCTGGGCGGTGGCCTGCTGCAGGCGGCGGCTGACTTTCGATTCCATGGGCCTTCTCGATGCGCATCCATGCGCTGTGACGATGGGGCCAGTATCGAAACCTCGTAACATGCGGTCAAATACGAGGTTCCGTCAAGTCCATACGGTTTTGTTATGCGCTATCCACCAAACACGAAAGCCACCTATCCATGAAGTTCAAGCAGATCGAGGCGTTCCGCGTGGTGATGCTGACCCGCTCCATGACGCTGGCCGCCAGCGAACTGCATACCTCGCAGCCCAACATCAGCCGCTTCATCACCCAGCTCGAGGCCGAGACGGGCATGAAGCTGTTCGAACGCAAGGCCGGGGGGCTGAGCCCCACGCCGGAGGCCGAGGCCTTCTACCAGGAGGTGCAGCGGTCGTTCATCGGGCTGGATACGCTGGAGGAGTCGGTGCGCCTGATCCGCCGGCTGGGCACGGGTACCCTGCGCGTGGCCGCGTCGCCATCCATCGCCATGAGCGTGATGCCCCAGGTGATCCGGGCCTTCCGGCAGCGCTATCCGGAGGCGCCGGTGTCCATCCAGACCAGCGATTCACCGGCCGTGGCGAAGTGGACGGCGACCCGTTACTGCGACATCGGTCTGGCGTCCTACCTGGCGGACACGCCGGGCGTCCAGGCCCGGCACTGGGCCACGGATGAAGGCGTGTGCATCGTTCCGCTCGGGCACCGGCTCGCCCGCAAGCGCCGGATCGTGGCCGGGGACCTGGACGACGAGCCGTTCGTGTCCCTGTCCCCCGGCGATGGCACGCGCGCGGCGATCGACGGGGCATTCGAGCCCGACCGGCGCAGGCTGACGCTCGACACGCCGTATGCCGCGACCATCTGCCGCATGGTCGCGATCGGCCTGGGCGTCAGCGTCGTGAATCCGCTGGTGGTGCGGCATCTGAACATCCCCGGCATCAAGGCGATTGCGTTCCGGCCGCAGGTGCCGTTCCCGCGGTACATCCTGCTGTCGCAGCAGCACGTGGAATCCGCCCTGATGGCGGCATTCCTGGAATGCCTGGCCGAGGTGTGAGCCGGACCGGGGGCAGGTGCGCCGGCGGGGCCTGAAGCGAGCGAAAAGGGGCGCTCAGCCTTGCGGCACCGGCCCCGGTGGCGGCAGCAGCCCCTTCTCGCGCAGGATGCCGGTCGCGATCCCGAAGGCATGGTTGGCGACCGGCACGCCGCAGTAGATGGCGGCCATGAGGATCACCTCCTTGATCTCGTCGGGCGTGAGGCGCGACTCGGGCGGGCCGTCGAGCGCGGCGCGCACGTGCAGCGCGAACTCTTCGTAGGCATGGATGCCCAGCATCATCGACAGCACCATGAAGCGCCTCGTGCGGTCGCCCAGCGCCGGCCGTCCCCAGATGTCCTGCCAGGCGTGGCGGGTGATGAGCTCCTGGAATTCGGCATTGAACGGCGTGCGGTTTTCCAGCGAGCGGTCAACCCAGGCGTCGCCCAGGATGCGGCGGCGGTTGCGCAGGCCGGCCTCGAAATCCTCGCTGCGGGTGGTGGAAGCGGAAGAGGCGGCGGAGTCCTGTGGAGGAAGAGGCATTTGTGTCATGGTGGTCATGCGGGGCAGTGGAGGCCTGTGCGGCGCGTAACGGCGTGGTGGGCGAGGCCGACGGATGGAGATGGGGTTGGTGTGGTGCTGGTGGCTGGCGCCCGTGCCCGCGACAATCAGCCCGTGCATTCTTCCCTGATCGCCCTCGTCGCCCTCGTGGTCCTGCTGAGCCTTCCAGCCATTGTCCTTGCATGGCACGTGTGGCGCGACCTCCGGGGAGGGCGCCGCAATGCGTCGGAACGGTGCTATGCCTGCGGTAACAAGAGCCGGACATTGCGCCCGGTCAGCCATGGCAAAGGCGGTACCTATCTGTACTGCCGGCCTTGCGCTGACAACGAGGGGTTCAAATCTGCCGTCGCATGGATCGCCCTCGCGTCTTCATTGCTCATCGCTGCTGCCATTCTGGCCGCGCAATGGGCCTGATGGTCCGGGCTGGGCGTTGCGGCACTGGCCCCCCAAGGGGCTTGCCCATGCATGGCGCAAGCTCAGATCCCCGCATGTCCGCCCGTCCCGTCGGGCCAGCGCGTCAGCACCTCGAAGCCCTCGTGCGTCACGGCCACCATGTGTTCCCACTGGGCGGATAGCGACCGGTCCCGCGTGACGACGGTCCAGCCGTCGTCGAGCTGCCGGGTTGCGGCGCGGCCGGCGTTGAGCATGGGTTCGATGGTGAAGACCATGCCGGGTTCCAGCCGCAGGCCCTCGCCGCGGTTGCCGTAGTGCAGCACGTCCGGGGCTTCGTGGTAGGCGCGGCCGATGCCGTGGCCGCAGTATTCGCGCACGACGCTGAAGCGTTCCCGGCGGGCCACCGTTTCGATCGCATGGCCGATGTCGCCCAGGGTCGCGCCGGGCCGCACCTGGCGGATGCCGGCACACAGGGCCTCGTAGGTGCCCTCGACCAGTCGCCGGGCCTGCGCACCCGGAGTGCCCACGTAGAACATCCGGCTCGTGTCGCCGAACCAGCCGCCGTGCTGCACGGCGACGTCGATGTTGACGATGTCGCCGTCCTGCAGGACCGTGTTGGCCGAGGGGATGCCATGGCAGACCACGTGATTCACCGAAGTGAGGATGGTTTTCGGGTAGCCCAGGTAGCCGACGTTGGCCGGCACCGTGCCCTGCACGCCGACGATGTGCTCGTGGCAGAGGCGGTCCAGCGTCTCCGTGCTCACGCCCGGTACGACATGCGGGCCGATCATGGCCAGCACCTCCGCGGCGAGCCTGCCGGCCTCGCGCGCCTGGTTCAGGTCCTGTGCCGACTTGAGTGAGATGGTGCGCGCCATCAGCGTGCGCCTTGCGCCACGGAGATGGGCGCCGGGGATGTGCCCGAACCGACGGCGGTGGCGACGTCCAGTCCCCCCGCGAGTTCGGTGCGGACCAGCCATTGGCAGATCTGCCGGTGGTCGAGGTCCGGATACAGCTCGCTCAGCATGCCGATGCGCATCCAGTGCTCCGCCTGGGCATTGATGGAACGGCTCAGCGCGCTTGCGGCGACGCGCAGGTTTTCGTGCATTCGGTCGGAGATCTTGACGATGCCCATGGTCTTCCTTTGTATGAAACGCAGATGAATTGTATGTATTTCGTATGTTGATGCCCTGAAGCCCTCCTGTGCACCCGCTCGCAGACTGCGGAAATTCCGCATTCCAAGGGATTGTGCTGAGTCGAAAATATTGCATGTTTTTGTCTAAACGATAAACTTGCGTCAAATTCGGTGGTGAAAGTCTGGTTCGGATGGCCTGTTTTTTATGCAGGCCACCGGCAGCCTCTTGCCGTTGGCGTCAACGTTCGGTGTGGAGGTGGGCGATGAGAAGGCATTTCTTGCAGCGGGCCTGGGCGGTCTCTGCGGCCTGGCTGGCCGTGTGCCTGGCGCCTGGCGTGGCGCAGGCGCAACCCGCGGCCGAATGGCCCGCGCGGCCGATCCGCATCGTGGTGCCCTATCCCCCGGGGACGGGCCCCGACGTGATGGCGCGGCTGGTGTCCGAAGGACTGGCCCGCGAGCTGAAGGCGACCTTCGTCGTGGAGAACAAGCCGGGCGCCAACGCCATCATCGGCACGGGCGAGGTGGCGAAGGCTCCGGCCGACGGCCACACCTTCCTGCTGGTGGACCGGCTCACGCTGTCGGTGAACCCGCTGCTCTACAAGCCGCTGCCGTTCGATCCGAAGAAAGACCTCGTGCCGGTCAGCAACATCGCCGACGTGGATCTCTACCTGGTGGTGAGCGCGCGGGTGCCGGCCGGCGACTTCCGCTCGTTCATCGACTATGCGAAGGCACGACCCGGGCAGGTGCCCTTCGGCACCGGCGGCGTGGGCAGCGTGATGCACCTGAACATGGAGCTGCTGCAGGCCGGCACGGGCGCGCAGTTCCTGCACGTGCCCTACAAGGCGCTGGCCGAAGTGATCCCGGCGCTGCTCGGCGGGCAGGTGGATGCGACTTCCGGCGGAGTGGAGGCCCTGCTGCCGCATGTGCGCAAGGGTACGCTGAAGCTGCTCGCGGTGGGGGCGGATGCGCGCACGCCGGTGGCGCCCGACGTGCCCACGATGGCCGAGGCAGGGGCCCCCGGCATGCTGCTGTCCACCTCGTATTCGCTGCATGCTCGTGCCGGCACGCCGCCCCAGGTGCTGGAGCGCATGCATGCGGCGCTGGACAAGGTGCTGTCCGCCCCCGCGCTGCGGACCTGGGCGTCCGACCGCGGGCTGCGGGCCGGTGCATCGTCGCCGCAGGAACTCGACGCCCGGATCGCGGCCGATGCGGAGCGTGTCGGGCGGCTGGTGCGCGAGCAGCACATCCAGGCGCAGTAGCCGGACCGCGCGCCTTCCGATTCTCTCCAAAGGACCCAAGACCATGAACCGACTGACCGGCGCGCACGCGCTATGGACCGCGCTCGCCGCCGAAGGGGTGGATACCTGCTTCGCCAACCCCGGCACCACCGAACTCGACCTCGTGCGTGCGCTGGAGCCCCTGGACGGCATCCGCTGCGTGGTGGGCCTGCAGGAAAACATATGTACCGGCGCTGCCGACGGCTACGGCCGCATGCTCGGCCGGCCCGCGGCGACGCTGCTGCACCTGGGGCCCGGCTTCGCCAACGGGATCGCGAACCTGCACAACGCGCGGCGTGCGCATACGCCCATCGTCAACGTCATCGGCGACCACACGAGCTGGCACCTGCCCTACGACGCGCCGCTGACCTCGGACATCGAATCGCTGGCGCGGCCGGTATCGGGCTGGGTGCGCCGCATCGGCGGCGTGCAGGAATGCGCGCAGGCCGGCGCGGAGGCGGTGCGCGAGAGCCTGGCGCAGGGCGGGCAGGGCGCCACCCTGATCTTTCCGGCGGACTTCCAGGCCGCGGCGCTGCCGGACGCCGTCGCGGGCGTGCCGGCATCCACGCCATCCCCCGCGCCGTCCCGCCCCGCCGAAGAGGGCGCGCCGGACGGCTACGACCCTGCGCTGGCCCTGGAGCGTCTGCGTACTGTGGGCCGGGTGGTCTTCCTGCTGGGCGGCGGCGGCGAGCACAGCGGCCTGGGCGCACGCGCCCAGCGCGCCGCGGCGCGGCTGTGCGGGCAGTTGGGCGCTTCGGCCTATGCCGAGACCTTTCCCGCCCGGTCGGAGCGGGGCCAGGGCCTGCCGGCATTCGACCGGCTGCCGTATTTTCCCGAGCCGGCGCGCGCGGTGCTGGATGCGGCGGACCTGGTGGTGCTGGCCGGCGCGCTGCCGCCCATCACGTACTTTGGATATGCGGGGCATCCGAGCGCGCTGGTGCCGGCGGAGCGGCTGCTGGTGCTCGCAGCGCCGGGCCATGCCGTGGCCGAGCGGCTGGAGCAACTGGCGGATGCGCTGGGAGCGCCGGCCTACGAGGCTCCGGCGGCAGAGATGCCCGCGATGCCGGAGGGCGAGCTGACGCCTGCGCGCATCGCGGCGGTGCTGGCGCGCGAGCTGCCGGAGCGCGCCATCGTGTCGGTGGAAGGCGGCACCTGCGGCTATCCGTTCTACGCCGCCTCGGCGGCGGCGCGGCCGCACACCACGCTCACCAACACCGGCGGCGCGATCGGGCAGGGCCTGCCGGTGGCGCTGGGCGCGGCCATCGCGTGTCCGGACCGTCCGGTGGTGGGACTGCTGTCGGACGGCAGCACGCAATACACGGTCCAGGCGCTGTGGTCGCTGGCCCATGAGCAACTGGATGTGGTGGTGCTGATCGCGGCCAACCACCAGTACGCGATCCTGCGCAACGAACTGCGCCGCGACGGCGGCGTGCTGGGCGCGCGCGCCGAGGCGCTCACGGCGCTGGACCACCCCCGCATCGACTGGGTGGGGCTGGCGCAGTCGTACGGCGTGCCGGCGGCACGCGTGTCCACGGCCCAGGCGCTGGCCGGCGAGCTGCGCCGCGCGTTCGGGCGCAAGGGGCCGGCGCTGATCGAGATGGCGCTGTGACGGGGTTCATCGGCCGGGGCGCGTGCCGCGGCCTTCCATCCATCCAAAGGAGTGTGCAATGGATCTGAAACTGAAGGGCAAGGTCGCGGTGGTGACCGGAGGCAGCCTCGGCATCGGCCGGGCGGTGACCGAAGCGCTGGCTGCAGAGGGCGTGCGCGTGGCGATCGTGGCGCGCAGCCAGGGCGCACTGGAGCAGGCGGCGCGCGAGATCGGCGAGAAGACGGGCGTGGAGATCCTCGCCGCGCCCGCGGACGTGGGCAGCACCGCGCAGGTGGAGGCGATGATGGCGAAGGTGGCGGCGCATTTCGGGCGCATCGACATCCTGGTGAACGGCGCGGCCCACCCGGGCGGCCTGGTGCGCAGCGAGATCGAGAACGCCGACCCCGATGGCCTGCTGGAGGACATCAACATCAAGGTGGTGGGCTACATGCGTTGCGCCAAGGCGGCTGCGGCGCACATGAGGGAGGGCGGCTTCGGCCGGATCATCAATATCGGCGGGCTCACGGGGCGCGGCAGCAAGCAGCTCTCGGGCATGCGCAATGTGGCGATCTGCCACCTCACCAAGACGCTGTCGGACCAGCTCGGCCCCTCGGGCATCACGGTGAACGTGATCCACCCCGGGGTGGTGGAGACGCCGCACATCCACGAGCTCTACGCCAAGGAGGCGCGCCTGCAGGGCCTGACGCCGGAGCAGGTCGAGGCGAACTACGCCAAGGCCACGCCGATCCGCCGCGTGCTGCAGCCGCAAGAGATCGCCGACGCGGTGCTGTTCCTCGCTTCCGAGCGCGCCGGCGCGATCACCGGCGAATCCATCGCGGTGGATGGCGGCATCACCCGCGGCATCTTCATCTGAACGCATCCAGGAAGGACCCGATCATGCAGGGAACGATTCTCGTGGGGACGGCCGGGCAGGGCATCCTGCGCAGCGCGGACGACGGCGCGAGCTGGCACCGCCTCGGCCTGAAGGAGGCCATCGAATTCGACGGCGTGGTGCGCAGCCTGCTGGTGGATCCGCACGATCCGCAGCGGATCTTCGCGGGCGCGGACGCCGGCATCTGCCTGAGCGAGGATGCGGGCGCGCATTTCCGGCGCCTGGAGTCGCCGGCCAACGGCATGCACGTGTGGGCGCTGGCGATCGATCCGCGCGATGCGCGCGTCATCTACGCGGGCACGGGCGCGCCGTCGCGGGCGGTGATGTTCCGCTCGCTGGACGGTGGCGCCAGCTGGACGCGCCTGCCCATCGAGCTGCCGGAGTTCTGCGCGGGCGTGAACCGCCCCCGCATCCTCGCGATCGCGGTGGACCCGGACGACGGCTCCGTCTGGTTCGGCGTGGAAGAAGGCGGCGCCTGGCACAGCACCGACCGCGGCGACACCTGGCGGCGCGTGGACGATGCGGAGAGCGGCATCGCCAACAGCGACATCCATTGCATTCGCATCCTGCCGGCCGCGGCCGGCCAGCCGAAAACGCACATCATCGCCACGGTCAATTCGGTCTATACGAGCACCGAGGGGCCGGCCGGGCCCTGGGCCGCGGAGAGTTCCGCCGACCGATTCGACGGCATGTACTACACGCGCATCCTCACGCCGCTGGAAGGCGACCGCGAGGTGCTGCTGGCGGCCATCGGCGACGGCACGCCGGGCACGCGCACGCAAATCTACCGCTCGCAGGACCGCGGCCGGACCTGGGCCCCGTCGCTGCTGCATGCCGTGCCCAACTCGACGTTCTGGGCGCTGGGCACGCATGCCGCCGATCCGGACCTCGTGTTCGCGGGCACCAAGTACGGCCATCTCTTCCGCTCCATGGACGGGGGGCGGAGCTGGTTCAAGGACTGGCGCGATTTCAGCGAGATCACGGCCGTGGCGTGGACCCCTGTCGCCGCCGCCGTGAAGGCCCACCCGAAGTCCACTCTCGGAGCGAAGCCCCACCATGACTGACGCCCAGGCCGGGGTGGTGCGACCCCGCATCCGACGCACCCACCTGTCGCTGTTCGTGACCGACCCGTTCGCCTCGGCCGCCTGGTACGAGCGCATCCTGGGCATGCAGGAAACCGCCCGGGGCGAGCGCTGGGTGTTCATGAGCTTCGGCCGCAAGCACCACGACATCGCCCTGATCAAGCCCGAGCCCGGGCAGGTGGTGGGCGGCTGCGCGCTGCAGCACTATGGCCTGGAGATCGAGGGCGACATGGACGAGCTGCGCCGGCTCTACGGCCAGTTGCTGCGTGCCGGCGTGGAGGTGGTGAAGACCACCGACCACAAGGTGGGCTACGGCCTCTATTTCAACGACCCGGACGGGCACCGCTTCGAATTCTTCCTGGAGATGGTGCACGACGACGAGGAGGGCAAGCGCGTGCTGCAGGCCCACCACGCGCCCAGCGAGCCGTTCCGGCTCGAGCCGCTGTTCGACTGACGCGGCCCGCGCCGGATTCCGTCCTCCCTTCCATTCCCCTCCATTCCTTCCACACCATCATGACCAAGGCTGCCAATTTCAGCGTCTTCCATATCCGCAAGTGGTATCTCCAGATCGAGGACACCCTGGCCGGCGAGACCGGTGCGCCCGCGGACGGCGAACCGCTGCGCAAGATCGTCATCGCCGCGTGCCTCCACAACCCGTTCGCTGGCCGCTACGAGCCGGACCTGTCGTCCTGGATCGATCCTTCCCCGGAGCTGGGCCGCGAGTTCGGCCGCCGCATCCAGGAAGCCGCCGCGGGCCGCGCGATCGAGAGCTACGGCAAGGCGATCGTGGTGGGCATCGACGGCGAGTACGAGCACGGCAATGCGCTGCTGACCAACCCCGCGGCCAATCCCATCCGCGACGCCATCGGGGGCGGAAAGTCCTGGGTGCCGTCGTCCGGCAAGCGTGGTGGCCCGGGCACCTCGATCGACATCCCGCTCGCGCACAAGGATGCGTTGTACGTGCGCTCGCACTACGACACCGTCACTGCGCAGTTCGCGGACGGCCCCAACCGCGACGAGGTGGTGCTGATCTGGGCCTTCGCCACCCGCGGCCGGCTCAATGCCCGCCTGGGCGGACTGAAAGCCTCGGAAATCCAGGGCCGGGACGGCCTGGTCTGAGGGCGGGCCATGGAACGGCGCGAACAGGTGATGTCCCTCCAGGGGCTGCGGTTCCACCTCACCGAGTGGGGCAGCCCGGCGGCCCGGCCCGTGGTGATGCTGCACGGCATCCGCGGCTATGCCGAGACCTTCGCGGGCCTGGCCGCAGCGCTGCAGCCGGATTTCCGCGTGATCGCCTTCGACCAGCGGGGGCGCGGCCAGACCGACTGGGATCCGGCGGGCAACTACTACACGGACACCTACGTGGCCGACCTGGAGGGCATCGTGGATGCGCTGGGCCTGGACGCCTTCGACCTGCTGGGCCATTCGATGGGCGGGATGAACGCCATCGTCTATGCGGGCCGGCACCGGGAGCGCGTGCGGCGGCTGGTGATCGAGGATGCCGGCCCGGGCGCCTTCGATGCCAGCGAGGGCGCGACCCGCATCCGCAGGGAGCTGGCCATGACGCCCGCGTCCTTCCCGGACTGGGAGGCGGCGGCGGACTTCATGCGTGCGCTGCGGCCCACGGTGACCGAGGAGGCACGCCTGCAGCGGCTGCAGAGCATGCTCTCGCCGCTGCCGCAGGGCGGCTTCACCTGGCGCTACGACCATGCGGGCATCACCGCGACGCGGCTGCATCCCGATCCCACGCGGGCGGTGGACCTGGAGGCCAGCCTGCGCGCGATCGCGTGCCCCACGCTGGTGGTGCGGGGCGGGCGCTCCGACTACCTGCAGCCGGCCATGGCCGAGCGCATGCGCGCGCTGAACCCGCGCATCGAGGCCATCGAGATCCCGGATGCCGGGCACTACATCCACGACGACCAGTCGGCGCTTTTCGCGCAGGCGGTGGCCGGATTCCTGCGGAGCGCGGCGGTCCGCGAAGCCGCCTGATCCACTGAAAAGAAAGAGCCTCATGATCCATGAAATCCGCACCTACACGCTGGTGCCCGGCGGCACGCGCGAGTACCTGCGCCTGTACAACGAAGCGGGCCGCGAAGTGCAGACCCGCCTGCTGGGCGGCCTGGTGGCGGTGCTCACGCCGGAGAGCGGCGACCTGAACCAGCTCATCTACCACTGGGTCTTCGACAGCTACGAGGAGCGCGTGCGCCGCCGCGCCCAACTGATCGCCGACCCGGCCTTCACCGAGTTCCGCAAGTCGGTGCGCCACCTGCTGGTGAGCCAGGACAGCCGGCTGCTCAGCCCGGCCTGAACGGCCCGGGGCGTGTGTCCACGAAAGGCTGCAAGGCAATGACATTTCCCACTGAAGTCCAGGTCCTCGTCGTCGGCGCGGGGCCGGTCGGGGCCACGATCGCGAACTTGCTGGGCGGCTACGGCGTGTCCGTGCTGGCCGTGGACCGCAGCCCGCAGGTGCTCGACTATCCGCGCGCGGTCGGGCTCGACGACGAGGCGCTGCGCACCTTCCAGGCGGCGGGCCTCGCAGAGCGCATGCTGCGCGACATGATCCAGAACGTGCCCATGCGCATGTACACCGCGTCGCGCCGCTGCTTCGCGGAGATCCTGCCCAGCACGCGCGAGTTCGGCTGGTTCCGGCGCAATCTGTTTTCCCAGCCGCTGGGCGAGGCGGTGCTGCGCGAAGGGCTGCAGCGATTTGCGCATGTGCACCTGTGCCTGGAGACGGAGCTGCTGGACCTGCAGCAGGATGCGCATGGCGTGACTGCGGTGCTGCGCGACGCGCAGGGGGCGGAGCACCGGGTGCGCGCGGGGTACCTGGTCGGATGCGACGGCGGGCGCAGCCGCGTGCGCGAGGGCATCCTGAAACTGCCTTTCGAGGGGCGCACCCATCCCGCGAAGTGGGTGGTCATCGAGTGCGACCAGGATCCGCTGGACGCGCCCTACACGGCGCTGCACTGCGACCCCGAGCGGCCCTACGTGTGCCTGCGCCTGCCGTACGGCCTGCGCCGCTGGGAATTCATGCTGTTTCCCGGCGAGGACGGCGAGCAGATGCTGGCTCCGGCCAAGGTGCGCGAACTGCTGGGCCGGCACGTGGCGCGGCCGGAGTCGCTGAACGTGATCCGGGCGCGTGTCTATACCCACAACTCGCGCGTGGCGGGATCTTTCGTGGTCGGGCGCGTGTGCCTGGCGGGCGATGCAGCGCACATCACCCCGCCCTGGATCGGCCAGGGGCTGAACGCAGGGCTGCGCGATGCGTTCAACCTGTCGTGGAAGCTCGCCTGGATCCTGCAGGGGCGCCTGCGCCCCGAGCTGCTCTCGAGCTACCACGACGAACGCCATGCGCATGCCAGGGCGATGATCGACCTCGCGGACCTGTTCGGGGCCATGCTGTCGCAGCGCAACCGGGCCCTGGCCTGGCTGCGCGACCGCTTCTTCCTGTCGGTGCGCAACATCCCGCGGGTGCGCGACTACGTGCTGCAGATGAAGTTCAAGCCCATGCCGCGCTTCACGCGGGGCATTGTGCAGGACAGCGGAGACGCGCGGCGCGACGAGGTGGTGGGCCGCATGTTCATCCAGCCCGTGGTGGAGTGCGCGCCCGGCCGCCACCAGCGCCTGGACGACGTGGTCGGCCCGCGCTTCGCGGTGCTGAGCTGGTGCGAGGACGCGCTGGCCGATGCGCCCGCAGAGTTGCTGGAGCAACTGGAACGGCTGGGCTGCGGGCGCTACGTGGCGGTGCGCTCGCGCGGCGCCGCGGCGGATGCCTGCACGCCGGCCCGCGGAGGACGCATCGAGGACGTGGAGAACACGCTGCATTTCTGGTTCCAGGACCGGGGCGTGGACTGGGTGCTGATCCGACCCGACCGCTTCGTGGCGGCCGCCGGCCGCCGGGGCGATGCGGTCGCGCAGCTCGCGGCGTTTTGCCAGGCCGTGCTGCCGCCCGTGCTCCAGCCCCTGGCAGAGCCGGCCCTGCCGGCGTGAAAGATTCCGAGATGTATCCCGAACTTTCCCTGTTCATCGGCGGCTGCTTCCAGGGTGGAGGTGCCGGGCAGCCCGTGCACGATCCGGCCACGCTCGAGGTGCTGGGGCACCTGCCCTGGGCCGGCCCTGCCGAGGTCGATGCAGCCATCGAGGCGGCGTACCGCGCCTTTCCCGACTGGCGCGACAGCTCGCCGATGGAGCGGTCCGCCGTGCTGCGCAAGGCCGCCGGCCTCGCGCGCGAGCGGGCCCAGGACATCGGCCGCGGCATCACCATGGACAACGGCAAGCCCCTGGCCGAGGCCGTGGCCGAGGTGCTCAACGCCGCGGAGCACCTGGAGTGGCACGCGGAGGAATGCCGGCGCATCTACGGCCGCGTGGTACCGCCGCGCCATCCGTCGGTGCGGCAGTGGGTGGTGCGCGAACCCGCCGGCGTGGTGGCTGCGTTCAGCCCCTGGAACTTTCCTTTCGGCCAGGCCGCGAAGAAGCTGGCCGCCGCGCTGGGCGCGGGTTGCACGGTGGTGCTCAAGGGGCCCGAGGAGTCGCCGAGCGCCATCGTCGCGCTGGCGCGGCTGTTCCACGACGCCGGCCTGCCCGCCGGGGCGCTCAACCTGGTGTGGGGCGTACCGGCGGACATCTCCCGCCAGTTGATCGAATCGCCGCGCGTGCGGGTCGTGTCTTTCACCGGTTCGGTGCCCGTGGGCCGGCAGATCGCCGCCCTGGCCGGAACCCACCTCAAGCGCACCACGATGGAGCTGGGCGGACATGCCCCCGTACTGGTGTTCGACGATGCCGACGTGGACGAGGCCGCCGCCGCGCTGGCGCGCATGAAGGTGCGCAACGCCGGGCAGGTGTGCGTGTCGCCCTCGCGCTTTTTCGTGCAATCCGGCATCTACGACCGGTTCGCCGATCGTTTCATGGACGCGCTGGGCACGGTGAAGATGGGCCCCGGCCTGGAGGAGGGCGTGCAGATGGGGCCGCTCATCCATGCGCGCCGGCTGCAGGCGGTGCAGGGGCTGGTGGACGATGCCGTCGGCGCGGGCGCGAAGGCGTTCACCGGCGGACAGCGCGTGCGTGGGCGCGGCCACTTCCTGGCCCCCACCGTGCTGCGGGACGTGCCCCCGGGCGCGCGCATCCTGCGGGAGGAGCCCTTCGGCCCCCTGGCGGTACTCGCACGCTTCGACACCGTGGACGATGCGTTGCGCCAGGCCAATGCGCTGCCCTTCGGGCTGGCGTCGTACGTCTTCACGCAATCGCTGCCGGTGTCCACGCGCGTGGCGCGCGGACTGGAGGCCGGCATGGTCAACATCAACCATTCCGGCATGGCCCATCCCGAGCTGCCCTTCGGCGGCGTGAAGGACAGCGGCTTCGGCAGCGAGGGCGGCACCGAGTCCTTCGACAGCTTTCTCGTGACCAAGATGGTCACCCAACTCTGAGCCGGCATGGCACGGCTTCCTCTATGTTGAACCTGCAAGATCCTTCCCTGCTGCGCGACCGCTGCTTCGTGGACGGCCGCTGGACCGCCAGCGAGCGCTCCCTGGCCGTGGCCGACCCTGCCACCGGCGCCACCGTGGGCCACGTGCCCCGCATGGGCCCTGCGGAAACCCGCGAGGCCATCGATGCGGCGCACCGCGCATGGCCCGCGTGGCGCGCGCGCACCGCCGGCGAGCGTGCCGCGCTGCTCGCGCGCTGGCATGCGCTGATCCTGGCGAACCAGGACGATCTGGCGCGCATCATGACTGCGGAGCAGGGCAAGCCCCTGGCCGAGGCGCGCGGCGAGATCGGCTACGCGGCTTCCTTCATCCAGTGGTTCGCCGAGGAGGCCAAGCGTGTCTATGGCGAGACCGTTCCCGCGCCCGTGGCCTCGCAGCGCATCGTGGTGGTCCGGGAGCCCGTGGGCGTGTGCGCCGCCATCACGCCGTGGAACTTTCCTGCCGCGATGATCACCCGCAAGGCCGGGCCGGCCCTGGCGGCCGGCTGCACCATCGTCGTGAAGCCCGCCAGCCAGACACCGCTCACCGCGCTCGCCCTGGCGGTGCTGGCCGAGCGCGCGGGGATGCCCCCGGGCGTGCTGTCGGTGGTGACCGGACCGGCCGGAGAGGTCGGCACCGAGCTGGCGACGAATCCGCTGGTGCGCAAGCTGAGCTTCACCGGCTCCACCGAGGTGGGCCGGCACCTGATGCAGCAGACGGCGGCCACGGTGAAGAAGGTGTCGATGGAGCTGGGCGGGAACGCGCCCTTCATCGTGTTCGACGATGCCGACCTGGACGCCGCAGTGGAGCGCGCCCTGGTCTCGAAGTTCCGCAATGCCGGCCAGACCTGCGTGTGCGCCAACCGGCTCTACGTGCACGCGCGCGTGTACGACGCGTTCGCTCGCAAGCTCGTGGAGGCCCTGCGGGCGCTGCGTGTCGGCCCGGGCGCCGAAGAGGGCGTGCGGATCGGCCCGCTGATCGACGAGGCCGCGGTGCGCAAGGTGGAGGAGCACATCGCGGACGCCGTCGCCGGCGGCGCGCAGGTGGCCCTGGGCGGGCGGCGCCATGCGCTGGGCCGCAGCTTCTTCGAGCCGACGGTGCTCACGGGCGTGACGCAGGGCATGCGCGTGGCGCGCGAGGAAACCTTCGGGCCGCTGGCGCCGCTGTTCCGCTTCGAGACCGAGGACGAAGTGGTGGCGATGGCCAACGACACCGAGTTCGGACTGGCGAGCTATTTCTACGCCCGCGATATCGGCCGCGCATGGCGAGTGGCCGAGCGCCTGGAGTACGGCATGGTGGGCGTGAACACGGGACTGATCTCCAACGAGGTCGCTCCGTTCGGCGGCATCAAGCAGTCCGGCCTGGGGCGCGAGGGCTCGCGCCATGGCATGGACGATTACCTCACCCTCAAGTACATCAACATGGCCGGCATCTGACGCGGCCCGCGAGCGCTCTTTTCTTTCAAGCAACCAGGAGTTTTCCATGTCCCAGTCGCTCTCGTCCCGGCAGCCCGACCATGCGATCCACAGCGTGTTCACCGACCGGTGGTCGCCCCGTGCCTTCACCGGCGAGCCCATTCCCGAGTCCGGCCTGCTGGCCTTGCTCGAGGCGGCCCGCTGGGCACCTTCGGCCTACAACGCCCAGCCGTGGCGGTTCATCTATGCCCGGCGCGATACCCCGAGCTGGGATCCCATCTTCCAGGCGCTGGAGCCTTTCAACCAGGGATGGGCCCAGCGGGCGGCCGCCCTGGTGGTGATCGTCTCGGCCGAGCAGGCCGTGTTCCCGGGCGAATCCGCGCCCGCGCCGAATGCCTGGCATGCCTTCGATGCGGGTGCCGCCTGGGCCAACCTTGCGCTGCAGGCGACGCTATCGGGCTGGTCGGCCCATGCCATGGCCGGCTTCGATGCCGCCCTCGTGCGGGAGGCGGCGGCCATTCCCGGGGGCTATGCGGTCCAGGCGGTGGTGGCGATAGGCCGGCGCGGTGACAAGGGCGTGCTGCCCGAAGGCCTGCAGTCGCGCGAGTCGCCCAACGGCCGCCTGCCGCTGGCGCAACTGGCCTCGGAAGGGCGCTTTCCTGCAGGGGCTGCGGGCGCCTGACATTCCGCAGGCTGTCTCCTGCCCGGCCCATGGGCTGCCCGCGGTGCCGTGCCTGGCGCCGCGGGTTTTCTTTTGCCTGCGTGGCGTCAGCGGGCGGTGGCGGGCGTCGCGACCGGCCCCTGCCGCGAATAGAACACATCGGGCCGGTCCGGAGTGCCGGCACCGGCCACCACGCTGGTCAGGGCCAGCCGGTCCGGCCGGACTTCGGTGGAGAAGGTGGCGCCGCCGTCGGTGCTGCGCAGCACCAACCCGTCCAGGCCAGCACCCACGACGGTGCTGCCGCGGGCTTGCAGCGCGGTGATGGAGGACTGGCTGTGCGTTTCCACGCGCTGCCAGGTGCGGCCGTCGTCGCCGCTGCGGTAGAGGGAGCCGCGCAGGCCGGCCGCCAGCAGCGTGCCGTCCGGCGTGGCCGCCCCGGTCCAGAACGAACCCTGGTATCCGGTGGGAAGATAGGTCCAGCTGCGGCCCTGGTCGTCCGAGCGCAGCACATTGCCTTTCTCTGCGGCGGCGAACAGCCGGCCACGGGCATCCGTGAACAGGCCCAGCAGGTTCAGGTCGGCCTTGCGGGCGCCCTCGGGCGGGGCCAGGTCCACCTTCCGCCACGTCGCCCCACCGTCGTCCGTGGTCAGCACCAGCGACCACAGGCCGACCGCCACGCCGTGGGCGGCGTCGAAGAAGTGCACGGCGAAGAGCGGGCGGTCTTCCTGCAGGTCCTTGCGCTGCAGTGTCCAGGTCTCGCCGCCGTCGGCGGTGTGCAGGATCACGCCGGCATGGCCCGCTGCCCAGCCGTTGAGCGCGTCCGCGAAGGCCACGGACGTCAGCGTCACGTCCACGGGCACCGAACGGGCCTGGCGGTGCGTGCGGCCGCCATCGTCGGACAGCAGCACCACGCCGTGGTCGCCGACCGCCACCAGCCGTGAGCCCGCCAGGGCGCTGGCCAGCACCATGGCCTGGGCGGCGTAGGTAGCCTGCCGCGCCGCGGAGATGTGCGGCATGGTCGCGGAGCCCGTGGCCGGCGCGGGCTGGGCAATGGCAGTTCCCTGCAGGCACAGGGCCGCGGACAGCAGGAGGGGGGGGATGCTGGGGCGCATGGGGCGGGTCCTGAAAAGGAGTCAATCGTGCTGCAGCCCGGTGGCCAGCACGGGCTTGCGGCGGGGAAACAGGCGTTCCAGCCAGACGGCCACCGCTGGCAGGGCCGTCATGGCCATCACCATGTTCACCATGAACATGAAGGCCAGCAGCTTGCCCATGTCGGCCTGGAACTTCAGCTGCGAGAACGACCAGGTCGCCACGCCGATGGCCAGCGTGATGGCCGTGAAGATGGTCGCCGTGCCGACCTCGAGGATGGCCGATTCCACGGCCTTGACGATGCTCTGGCCGTGGGCCAGGTGCATCAGCAGCCGGTTGTAGATGTAGAAGGCGTAGTCCACGCCGATGCCCACCGCCAGCACCATCACCGGCAGCGTGGCCACGGTCAGGCCGATCTCCAGCTCTTTCATGAACCAGTAGCCGATGAAGGTGCCCACGGTCAGGGGCAGGCAGCAGGCCACGACGGCGCGCAGGTCGCGGTAGACCAGGAACACCAGCACGATGATGGCGGCATACACGTAGAGCATCATCGGCAGTTCGCTCTTTTCCACCTCGTCGTCGATCGCCGCCAGCACGCCGGCGTTGCCTGAGGCGAGGCGGATGACGATGCCGTCCTGCCTGTCGCCTTCGCGGAAGCGCTTCACGGCGTCGATCACGCGCTGGATGGTGGCCGCCTTGTGGTCGGTCAGGAACAGGTGGACCGCCGTCATGCTGCAGTCCTTGCGCATCATCCCGGGCAGGCGGGCGATCTCGGTGGACAGGGCCGCGTAATTGCCGGGGTCCAGCGGGATCACCGCCATCTTCGGATTGCCTTCGTTGTAGCCCTCGTTGTAGAGCCGCAGCTGCCCCGCATACGAAGACACGGAGAGCACGCCCTCCACCGGCTGCATGGTCCAGGTGAAGCGGTCCTGGTATAGCCCGACATTGACGTTGCCGCAACTGTCGGGTGGCGCCTCGAAGACCACGGTCAGCCAGTCCAGGCCGGTGTCGTAGCTGCCGGAGATGGCGACCGCGTCGCGGTTGAAGCGCGAGTCCGCGCGCAACTCCGGCGCGCCGGGCTGCAGCGTGCCCACCACGCGGTCGCGGCTCTGCCAGACGGCGGCGGCGAACACCACCGCTGTGGCCGCCAGCACCAGCAGGGCGTTGCGCGGCTCGGCCACGCGGGCGAGCACCCGCAGCCAGCCTGAACGCCGCTCGCGCTGCACCAGCGCCGCGTCGGCGTAGCGCTTGCCGATGTCGAAGTACGAAGCCGCCACCGGCAGCATCACCAGGTTGGTGACGATCTTGTAGGCCACGCCCAGCGAGGCGGTGATCGCCAGCTCGCGCACCATCGGGATCGGGATGAGCAGCAGGGTGACGAACGAGACGAAGGCGGTCACCAGGGCCAGCGTGCCCGGAATCAGCAGGCCGGTGAAGCTGTCGCGGCAGGCGTCGTAGTTGGAGCGGCCGTGCGATATCTGCCGCACGATGAAGTTGATCTGCTGCACACCATGCGATACGCCGATGGCGAACACCAGGAAGGGCACGAGCACGCCGAGCGGATCCAGGCCGAAGCCGAGCAGCTTGAGCGTGCCGAACTGCCACACCAGCGAGGTGAGCGAGCACACGATCGGCAGCAGCGTGAAGCGCACCGACCGGCAGTACCAGTACACCGCCAGCGCCGTCAGCACCAGGGCGATGGCGCAGAACTTCAGCACCGAGCGCGCGCCGTCGGCGATGTCGCCGATCTGCTTGGCGAAGCCGATGATCTGGATCTCGAAATCCGCGTCCTCGAACTTCGCGCGGATGCGCTCTTCCAGCAGGTGGTTGTAGGCCACGTAGTCCAGCTTCGTGTTGTCGGCGCCCACCTCCAGCAGCTCGGCGGTGACCATGGCGCTCGTCTCGTCGCGCGAGACCAGCGTACCCACGAATCCGCCCTGCGAGGCGGCACGGCGGATGCCCGCGATGGACTCGGGCGTGAGCTGTCCGGGCGTGATGGTGCTGTCGATCAGCGGGTCGGCCCGGAAGCCTTCCTCGGTGATCTCGTTGACGAAGCTGTTGGGCGTCCAGACCGAGCGCACGCCCAGCCGCTCGACATTGGGCAGGTAGCCGACCGCCTGGGTGACCTCGTACACCCGCTGCAGCGCGGCGGGCGTCCAGATGCTGCCGTGCCGCGCCTTCACCACGATGTTCAGGCGGTTGGCGCCCAGCACGTCGTTGCGGTACTCCTTGAAGGTCTCGATGTACTCGTGCCCGACAGGCATCTGTTTCTCGAAGCCCGCGTCCATGCGCAGCTGCACCGCGAACCAGGCCATCACCACGGTGAAGAGCACCAGCGCGGCGAGCAGCACCGTCCTGTGGTGGAAGACGATCTGTTCGACGCGCTGCACGGCGCGGACAAGGGCGGACCGGGAAGGAGATGCGGAGTCGGGCACGGGCGGCTTTCGGCAGGCGGTCGGGTGGCGGGCGGGCGGTCAGAAGTTCCGCGACAGGGTGAAGCCCAGGTAGTTGCGGTCGCGCAGCGGCTGGTCGAACACCCGCTTGCCGCCGAAGAAGGCCGCATAGTTGATAGAAGCCTGCCACTTGGCCGGGTTCTGCACGAAGCTCACCGTGAGGTTGATCGACTTCGCTCCCTCCATGAGCTGGCCGGCCGCATTGGGCGTGCGGCCCTTGACGGCCTGGAAGTAGTAGATCTCGGGGATCACCTGCCAGCCGGGGATGACCGTGCCGTCGTACACCCAGCTGAAGTCCAGGTTGTATCCCCACGCCGTCTTCGAGCCCATGGGCGAGGGCGACGCCCCCGCGTCGAACTCCTGCCCCCAGCCCCAGGCGCCCGCGGAGATCGGATCGGCGCCGTACAGCTGCCTGAGGTGCGGGTAGCGCACCACCACGGTTTCCGCCATCAGGGTGGCGGTGCTGGCGCCCAGCAGGTCGAGCAGCCACTGGCCGTTGCTGGGCGTGACGCTGTAGAGGCCGGTCAGGTGCCACTGGAACTTCTTCTCGTCCACCCAGCAGTTGCCGCCCTGCGAGGCGCACCCGGTGGCGGCGGAATTCAGCGACACCGCATCGCGCGGCCGGTAGGACAGTTCCGTGCCGACGGACCAGTCGCCCACGGGCATGTTCGCGCTCACGCCGTAGAGCCGGCGGTTCTCCGCGAACGCCCATCCCGCGCGCCCCGTGCCGTTCACGTTGCTGCTGAAATTCGCACCCTTGTCCTGGTAATTCAGCACGTAGGCGCCGAGATTGAGCGAAGTGCCCTCGGGCTGGTAGCGCAGCGCCACGCCCCACTGCCCGCTGTTCCTGGGCTTGGCCTCGACGAGCCCGTAGGTGTCGTGGCCCTTGCCGAGGCCGTTGGCAGTGGACCAGTAGCTGCCCGTGGGGGGCATGTAGTTGCCGTTCCAGTGCGTCTGCACGTAGGCCTCGACATTGAGGCCGTGGCCCAGTCCGCTGGCGACGCTCACCATCGGCGCGGGCAGCAGCACCTCCTTGAGCTGGGTGCCGGGCTGCGAGGCGCGCATCACGTCCACCGCGTTCGTGCTGTTGATGCCGCCGGACAGGAACAGGCTTTCGCCCCAGTTGATCACCTGGTTGCCGACGCGCACGCGCGCGCGCTGGTCTCCGATGTCGAAGGACTTGCTCACCCACAGGTCCAGCAACCGCGCCTTGAACCGCAGGTCACGGCGCGCATCCGGCGCCAGTCCGTCCCGCAGCCCGGAAGGCGCACCCGCAGCCAGGTAGCCGGTGGTATCGGAGGCGGTGAAGTCCTTGATCCAGTTCACCCGCCCGAGGAAGGTGATGTCGGACGGCAGCTTCAGCAGCAGTTCGTGGCTGCCCTTGAGGTAGGTGGTGAAGGCATCGCCCTTGGCGTAGTTGAGGTTGCCCTGGTCGCCCAGGGCCGAGGTGGGCGCCAGGCAGCCTGCGGGTGCCCCGTCGCCGGTGGCGCCGGCGTTGACGAGTGTGCAGGCCGGGTCCTTCATGCGGATGCCGGTGCCGATGGTGACGGTCGAATCGAAGCTTCCGCGGATGTTCTCCGTCTCGAAGGTCATGGCGTCCGCGCCGGTGCCGAGCAGCGCGGCGGCGGCCAGGGCGGTCGTGCGCAGGTGCAGGGAGTGCTTGGTGGTCATGCTGTTCTCCTGGGGGGCGGGGGATCAGCGCTCGCTGATGGCGCGGAGGTTGTCGGAGGTGTAGAAGCCCGGCTTGAACCGCGGGCCGGTGGGCTCGGTGAACCAGCGGATGTCCTTGCCGACGCCGACCGTGTGCGTGTCGAAGACGTAGCGGCCTTCGGCCAGGTTGTTCTGCACCATGGCCATCACGTCGCAGCTGCCGGTCTCGTAGACGGGAATCAGGAAGCCCTCGCGCATCTTGGCCAGCTTGTTCTGGCCGTCGAAGTCATCCATCAGCACCGGGGCCCAGCTGTCCTCGTCCAGATAGATGGTGCGTTTCGGGGCGGAATGGCGCATGCCGGACTTGACCGTCGCCTCGATCACCCACACGCGGTGCAGTTCGTAGCGGCGGTGCGTCTGCGCGATGAAGTCCGGTTTGGCGACGTCCTCGAACTTCGCCTTGAAGTCGAACGCGCCGAACGCGTTGTAGGGCACGTACATTTCCTTCTTGCCGACCAGCTTCCAGTCGAAGCGGTCCAGCGCGCCGTTGAACACCTGGGGCTCGTCCAGCGTGTACTGGTTCTCCATGCCGATCTGCGGCGCGTCATGCGAATAGGTGGGCATGCGCCGCACCCGCCGCTGGCCGGGGAAGTAGTAGAAGGTCTCGTTCTCTGCCTGGTTGATGTACTGCGTGATCGCCAGGGCCTGGCCGGCCAGTGCGGCAGGAGCCACGTAGCCGAAATACACGTAGAACTCCACGGGCGGCAGCGAGGACAGCTGGGTGGAGCCCTTGGCGCCGGAGGGGATGAACACGGTCTGCTCCGAATCGGCGCGGATCCATTCCGTGCTGCCGCGCCGCGGCGACACCGCGGTGATCGTGCCCTTGTAGTCGATGCCCACGCCGCGGTAGCGCATCTTGGAGTTCCACATCGCCTCCACGCCGGAGGAGGGGATGGGAAACGGATAGCCGGGCACGGTGGCTTCCTTCAGGCTCCAGCCGTCGTCGTTGAGCTTCGCGGTGCCCAGGTTCTTGCGGGTGTTGGCGGCGACGAAATCCGGCACGCCGCAGGTGCGGTGCGACGGGTACACGTCCATGCGGTAGTCCTTGCGCTGCCTGAGCATGGCCAGCTGGCCGGCACTGAGCTTGTCCGCGTACTTGTCCGCGTTGGATGCGTCGATGGTCAGCAGCGGCTTTTCATCCTTGTGCTTCCAGGATTCCACGCGCAGCTTGCCCCATTCCCATCCGGCCTGCGGGGCTTCGGCCCCCTGCCATGCGGGAATGGAGCCGTCCTTGTTGCCTTCCTTTTCCGCGCCGGACGGCGTGAGCTTGTCCAGCTGGGCGAGGTCGGCCGCGGGGGCGGCGAGGGGAAGCGCGAGCAGCTGGGCCGCGAGGACGGCCGTGCAGGTGGCGCGGAAGAAGGGGGCTGGGGGCTTGCGGACCATGGGATTCTCCGTGGGTTGGGTGGGTTCGATCGGTCGCCCGCGCGCCATGGCGGCGGCGTGCGGGGCACTGTCTAGCGGTGCGACGGCGGGGCCTTGGCGCCCGCCGGCGGTGCGGCAGGGGCGCGCCGGCGCAGTGGCAGCATGCGGCGCAGCACGTCGTCGCGCCGGATGAAGTGGTGCATCAGCGCGGCTCCGATATGCAGCGCCACGAGCACCCAGGCCACCCTCTTGCCGAGGAAGCTGTGGACCGTCCACATGGCGTCTTCAAGCTGGAGCGTGGTCAGGCCGAACAGGGAGCGGATCCATTCCGCGAACGCCGTGTCGCGGCACGCGGGAATGACGAACAGGCCGAAGTTCGTGGGGTCGTACGTGGTCATGTAGCCCGACACGGGCATCAGGATCAGCAGCGCGTAGAGCGCCCAGTGCGCCGCATCCGCCGCCAGTACCTCCAGGCGGGAGGCCGGGGCGTGCCGCGGGGTGGTGCCGAAAATGCGCCACAGCAGCCGCGGCAGCACCAGGAAGCCGATGGTCATGCCCAGCACCCAGTGGATGTTGAGGATCGGCACCACGCGCTGCGCATCGGGTGCCCAGCCAAACAGCGGGGGACGCACGCTGGTCTCCGGATCGACGACCCAGATCACGTAGTACGCGACCCCGTACGCGGCGATGAAGGCCGCGGCCATCGCCCAATGGAACAGCATCGAGACGCTGCCGTAGGCATCGAGGGTATTGCGCCATCGCATGGTGGGTCTCTTTCGCACGGAGGTCAGGGGGCAGAACTGCCGCCGGCTCAGGGCAGCAGGATGGTGATGACCTTCTCTTCGGTGTAGGCGATGGCGCCGGCCAGCCCGCCCTCGCGCCCGATGCCGCTGTCCTTCACGCCGCCCCATGGCAGGTTGGCCTCCAGCGGGCTCCAGCAATTGACCCCCACGGCACCGACGCGCACCGCAGCGGCGACGCGATGCGCGCGCGCCAGGTCGTTCGTCCACACCGTGGCCGCGAGGCCGTAGCTGGAATCGTTGGCCAGCGCGATCGCTTCCTCTTCCGTGTCGAACGGGATCACCGTGCCCACCGGGCCGAAGATCTCTTCGCGCGCGATGGTCATGGCGTTGGTCGCGTTGGCGAAGATCGTGGGCTTCACGAACCAGCCCTTGTCGGGCGACGAGACGCCGCCCGCGAGCAGTTCGGCGCCTTCCTCCAGTCCGATGCGGATGTAGCGGTTGACGCGCTCGAATTGCGCCTTCTTCGCCACGGGGCCCATCTGCACGCCCGGCTGGCGCGGATCGCCCACTGCCACGGCATCGGCGGCCTCGGCCAGCGCGGCCGCGAAGCGCTGCGCCAGGCTGCGCTGCACCAGGATGCGCGAGCCCGCCGCGCAGACCTGGCCCTGGTTCACGAACAGGCCCAGCGCGCAGCCGCGCAGTGCCTGCTCGAACGAGGCATCGTCGAAAACGATCTGTGCGCTCTTGCCGCCCAGCTCCAGGGTCACGCGCTTGAACGAGGCCCCGGCGATCTGCTGGATCGCGCGGCCGGCCTCGGGGCTGCCGGTGAAGCTGATCTTGGCGACGTCGGGGTGCTCGCACAGCGCGCGGCCCACCACGGCACCGTAGCCCGTCACCACGTTGACCACGCCGTCGGGGAAGCCGGCTTCCTTGCACAGCGCGGCCAGGTGCAGTGCGGACTGGGGCGTTTCTTCCGACGGTTTCACCACCACGGTGCAGCCGGCCGCGAGCAGGGCGGCCAGTTTCCACGTGGTGATCATCAGCGGCGAGTTCCAGGGAACGATGGCCCCCACCACGCCCACCGGCTCGCGCACGGTATAGGAGAGCGTGCGCATGCCCATGTACCCGCTGGTCGGGATGGTGCGTCCCTCGAGCTGGTTCGCCCAGCCCGCCGCCGCGCGCAGGTGCGACACGGCATTGGGCACGTCCATCATGCGCGGCTCCATGGGCGAGCGGCCGATGGCGTGCGCATCCATGTCGGCCAGCAGTTCCGTGTCGCGCTCCACGAGGTCTGCCAGGCGCAGCAGCAGGCGCGCACGCTGGGCCCCGCCGAGCCTGCTCCAGGCGCCGCCGTGCAACTGGGCGTGGGCTGCCGCAACGGCGCGCCGGATGTCTTCGGCGGTACCGAGCGCCGCCGTTGCGTATTCCTGCTCGTTCACGGGATCCACCAGCGCCATCCGGCCTCCGTCGGAGGCTTCTGCGGAGGCGCCATTGATGTAGTGCTTCAAGGAGTGGTTCATGGGCATGTTGCGGTGTGTGTTCTGCAAAGTGGGGAAGCACATGTCGCGCAATCACCCGTTTCCGGAACTGCCGCGCTGTGTGACGTTGCCGGAAGTTTCGGGTTCGACCTTCAGGCCGCGTTAGCCCAAATCAGCAACTGCATGTGCCGCGGCGCGGGCTTGCGCAGAACGGAACAGGCACCGGGCCGGTGACTTCTCTGCTGCCTGGGTGAACGCACCGTGATGGGGCGGTGCGGGAGTGCGTGGCTCACTGGCAGCGTGCGGATGGCGGGTTTTCCCGGCTGTATGTGGGAATTCGCGCTTGCACAATTCTTGCAATGTGGCAGAGCCGACAGGCCTGCACCCGCGGGTCGCGCTCGCGCAAGAGGTTCCGCCAGACCATGAATCAGTCGATCGATCGGTTTCAAGATATCCATGTGCATGCATCCGCAGTGCGCGAATGGCACCAGACCTACAGCCAGATCACGGCGGGGGCGTTGGAGAGTTCGCTCATCCAGTTGAACAGTGCGCGCTGCCATGTCTTCCGCGAGCACATCAACCAGCGCGTGGTGCAGCATGGGGAGGCGCCCCGCGGCAAGCTGTGCTTTGCCGTGCCCATCGCCATTCCCGGCTCCATCCGCATGCAGGGCCGGGAGGCGGACGACAAGAGCATCTTCGTGCTGCGGGGTGGCGAGGAGTTCATGTTCCACATGCCCATGGGCATGGACCTGCTGGCCATCACGTTCGAGCAGTCGTTTTTCGACCAGGCCCTCGCGGACACGCCGTGGGAGCGGGAGATCGGCATGCTGTTGCGGCAGCCGGTGATCAAGGTGCCGCAGCAGCGGCTCGAGGAGGCGCGCCGCCGGCTGCTCGCGATCTTCTCGAGGGCCATGGCCTCCGGCGATGCGGGCGTGCCGCTGCAGGGGGAGCCGCCGCAGGCGCTGGAGCAGGCCATGCTCGATGAAATGCTGCGGCTCGTCACCGATCCCGCCTGCGACCGGGCCCAGCGCCACGGCAGTTCCACGCACAGTTTCATCGTGGAAAAGTGCCATCGGCTCGCGATGTCCGACGCGGTCAACGTGCCCAGCGTCATGGACCTGTGCGAGCGCCTTCACGTGAGCCGCCGCACGGTGCAGAACAGCTTCCGCACGGTAGCGGAAACCACACCGCTGAACTATCTGCGCTCGGTGCGCCTCAACGGCGTGCGCCGCAAACTGATGTCCACCGCTGCGTCGGAGTTGTCCATCGGCGACGCCGCCTCGGCCTGGGGGTTCTTCCATCTGAGCCACTTCGCCGCCGAGTACCAGGAGCTGTTCGGCGAACTGCCGTCGCAGACGCGCCGCGCCGACGCGCGCCGGCTGGCGAGCTGAACGTTCCTGCAGGCTCTTCTCCCCGAGCGCAGGCACCCGCTCTGCCATCGGCAGGGAGTACCGCCGGGTGCCTTTCCTGCCGGCCTCCGGGCATGCCCTGCATCCTGGAAACCATGCCGCGCAGTGGCCCGCCGAACCGGCTTGCCGATCCGGGATATCGCGTACCGGCCGGCCGTTCTTAGACTGCGCCTGCTTCGGCCCGGGCCCGGCTTGCGCTCTTCGCGCGGCGTCCGGGTCCCGACATGACACGCCGAGCACGGAGATGAATGTATGGAATGGACAGACCCCCATGTGACCGGAGCGCAGCAGGCCGGTACGCCCTCCTCGACGGGCCTGCGGCGATCGACGCTCGGCGCGGGAGTCATCACGCTGCTCGTGATCTCCGCCGCCAGCCCGCTGAGCGTGGTGGCCGGGGGCTTCCCGATCGGCATCATGCTGGGCAACGGGGCGGGAACACCCGCGCTGGTGCTGGTGGCGCTGGCGCTGCTGCTCATGTTCGCGGCGGGCTACACCGCCATGGCCACCTGCGTCACCAGCGCGGGCGGCTTCTACTCGATGGTGGCGCGCGGCCTGGGCGGCCACGCGGGCGGGGCGGTGGCGATGGTGGCCATCCTCGGCTACGTCGTGCTGCAGTTCGGCCTGTACGGCCTGCTGGGGGCGGTGACCTCGGAGGCGATCCATGCGCTGTCCGGGTGGCAGTTGCCGTGGTGGTCGTGCGCGCTGGCGGCCATGGCCTCGGTGGCCTATTTCGGTTACCACCAGATCGACTTCTCCGCGAAGATGCTCGCGGGCTTCGTGGTGGCCGAGTACGTCGTCGTGCTGTGCCTGGACGTGCTGATCCTCGCGCACGGCGGCGCCGACGGCATCCACCTGCGGTCCTACACGCCGCAGGCCATCTCCAGCGGCAATCCCTTCATCGGCCTGCTGTTCTGCTTCGCCGCCTTCATCGGCTTCGAGGCCACCACCATCTACAGCGAAGAGGCCAAGGATCCGCGGCGCAGCATTCCCGTCGCCACGTATGCGGCGCTGCTGCTGGTGGGCTGCTTCTACTCGTTCTCGCTGTGGTGCCTCGTGATCGGCGCGGGCAGCGAAAAAGTCGTGGCGGCCATCTCGGCACTGGAGGATCCGACGAACTTCCTCTACCTGCTTTCCGACCAGTACGGCGGGCCGCAGCTCACCCTGGTGCTGCGCGGCATGTTCATCGTCAGCATCTATGCGGGCCTGATCGCGTTCCACAACTCCACGGCGCGCTATTTCTATTCCATGGGCCGCGAGGGCCTGCTGCCTGCAGTCCTGGGCCGCACGCACCCCGAGTACAAGAGCCCGCACGTCGCCTCGCTGCTGCAGACCGCACTGTGCGCGGTGGTCGTGATCGGCTTCGCGGTGGCCGGTGCGGACCCGGTGCTGTCGGTGTTCTCCTGGCTCAGCAACCTCGCATCGGTCTGCGTACTGGCCCTGATGGTGTGCACTGCCGCCGCAGTGATCGCGTTCTTCCATGGCCGGCCACGCGGCCACGGCCGCCTGCGCGTGCTGGTGCTGCCGCTGCTGGCCTGCCTGGGCCTGTGCGCGGTCCTGGCGCTCGCGGTGGCCAACTTCCACGTCCTGACGGGCGCCAGCCCCCGCGCGTCCATCGTGCTCGTGGGCGCGGTGCCGGTGGCGGCGCTGCTGGGCCTGTGGGCCGCGCGGCGGCTGCGCAGGCGCGAGCCCGGCCGCTTCGCGAACCTGGGCCAGGACCGGGCATAGCCCGCAGCCCGTCCGACGGCAGGTACCGGCATGCGCTGGATGAACGACATGCGGATCGGGGCCCGGCTCGGCCTCGGCTTCGGCGCGGTGATCGCGCTGCTGATGGCCCTCGCGGCCGTGGGCATCGAGCGGATGGCCGCGGTCTCGGCCAATACCGAGCGCATCGTGGACGACCGCTATGCCAGGGTGGCCCAGGCACACGCCATCGAGAACGCGGTGCACGCGCAGGCCATCGCGCTGCGCACGGCACTCATCGCCACCGACCTGGAGGCGGTGCGTGCAGAAATGGACAAGGTCGATGCCGCGGACCGCGCCATCGACGTTGCGGTCCGCGCGCTGCAGGACATGCCGGGCGCAGCGGAAAAGGGGCTGCCGACGCTGGACGGCGTGCTGGAGCTCCGCAAGGCCTACGCCTCGCGCAAGACCGAACTATCCCGGCTGGTGCTGGCGCAGAGCCTGGACGAAGGCGGGGTTTTCCTGGTGCAGCACATGCTTCCGGCGCAGCAGGCCTACCTGGCCGCCATCGAACGCTTCGGCAGGGCCCAGGCGGACGGCATGGTGCAGTTCGGTGCCGACGCCCTGCGCACGGCGCGGCTCGCCCAGGCGGCCATGGCGGTCCTGGCCGCTGCGGCCCTGGCGCTGGCCGCGGGCATCGCCGTGGTGCTGACGCGCTCGATCACCGGCCCCCTGTCCGAGGCCCTGGCGCTGGCCTCGACGGTGGCGCGCGGCGATCTCAGCGTGCGCACGGAGACCCGGCGCGGTGACGAGGCGGGCCAGCTGCTGGGCGCGCTGCAGCGCATGGCAGAAAGCCTCGCGGGCATCGTCCGCCAGGTGCGCGAGAGCAGCGAATCCATAGCGGTCGGTGCGTCGCAGATCGCCTCGGGCAACCTGGATCTTTCGCGCCGCACCGAGGAGCAGTCCTCCAGCCTGCGGCAGACCGCTGCGGCCATGGAACAGGTCTCCGCGGTGTCCGGCCAGAACGCGCGGGTGGCGGGCGAGACCGCCGCGCTCGTGGAGGAGGCTCGCATCGCCGCGCAACAGGGCGGTGCGGCCGTGCGTGAAGTGGTCGCGGTGATGGGCGAGATCGCTGCCGGCGCGCGCAGCATCGCCGACATCACGGGCGTGATCGACGGCATCGCCCGGCAGACCAACATCCTCGCTCTGAATGCGGCGGTGGAAGGCGCCCGCGCCGCGGAGCATGGCCGGGGCTTCGCCGTCGTGGCGGCAGAGGTCCGCGCGCTGGCACTGCGCGCCACCGCCGCTGCCCGGGACATCAAGGCGCTGGTGCAGGCCAGTACGCTCCGGGTGGACGAGGGGGCGCGGCTCGTGCAGGGCGCGGGCGCCACCATGGAAGCGGTCGTGCGCCACGTCGGGGGCATCGCGCAGCGGGCCGCCGGCATCGACGACGCCAGCCGCGCCCAGAACCAGGACATCGTGCGGGTCGCGGAGGCCATGGGGTCGATCGACCATGCGACCCAGCGGAACGCCGCGTTGGTGCAAGAGTCCGCCGCTGCCGCGGGCAGCCTCAGCGACCAGTCCGCCCGCCTCGCCGGCGTGGTCCGCTCCTTCACGCTGGAACGCGAGGCATAGCGCCGCCGGAACAGGCCGCAGTTCCGGTTGCCGATTCCGGCTAACCCGTCTTCCGCAGCTTGGATGACCATCACCTGGCGCTCCACGGCGTGCGGCGCATCCGCCGCACGCCATCCCGCAGATACGCAACAAGGTACGTTTTTATGACTGAAGCTGAACTGGAAGCCCTGAACTTTGCCGATGCCCCGAAGATGGTGTCCACCGCCTTTCCCGGCCCGAAGGCGGCCGAAGCGCTGGCCCTGTCCGCGCGCACGGAATCGATGGCGCGCGGCGGCGGCCGCATGCCCGTCGTGATGGACCGCGCTTTCGGCGTGACCTTCAAGGACCCCGACGGCAACGTCTTCGTGGACCTGTCCGCCGGTGTCGGCGTGAGCAGCGTGGGCCGCTGCCATCCGGAGGTGGTGAAGACCATGCAGCAGCAGGCGGGCGACCTGATGCACGCCATGGAAGTGAACAACACGCGGCGCACCGAACTGGCGGCGAAGATCTCCGAGATTGCGCCCGAAGGACTGCGCGGCGACTGCATCACCTTCTTCACGCAAAGCGGAAGCGACGCGCTGGAAGCGGCCGTGAAATTCGCCAGGCGCGTCACCGGCCGCCACCAGATCGTCGCCTTCCACGGTGGCTACCACGGCATCTGGCAGGCTTCCAACGCGCTCACCACGGGCACGGCCTACCGCAAGGGCTACGGCCCCTTCATGGGTGGCGTGATCCATGCGCCCTACCCGTATGCCTACCGTTTCCCCTTCGACACCACGCACAAGAGCGCCGAGCAGATCGCGGGCGAGTACATCGACTACCTGCTCAACACCCCGTACACCGCTGCCGACGATGTTGCTGCGGTGATCGTCGAGCCCGTGCAGGGCGAGGGCGGCTACGTGCCTCCGGCCCCGGAATTCCTGCAACTGCTGCGCAAGGCCTGCGATCGCAGCGGCGCGCTGCTCATCGTGGACGAGGTGCAGTGCGGCGCGGGACGCACCGGAAAGATGTGGGCCGTGGAGCACTCCGGCGTGAAGCCCGACATGCTGACCTTCGGCAAGGGCATGGGCGGCGACGTGCCCATGGCCGGCCTGGTCATGCGCTCGGACCTCGCCGCGAAGATCCCGGACGGCTCCGCTCCCAACACCTTCGCGGCCAATGCCCTCTCCGCCGCCGTGGCGCTCACCAACATCCGCCTGCTGCAGGACCCGGAACTGAACCTGGTCCAGCGCGCCCACGATGTGGGCCTGGAGGCGCAGGAGTACATCCGGGGCTTCAACAGCCCCTACGTGGGCGAAGTGCGCGGGCGCGGGCTGATGATCGGCATCGAACTGGTCGAAGACCAGGCCACGCGGGCCCCGCTGACCGGCGAGAAGCTGGGGCGCCTCATGGGCTACGTGCTGAGCCACGGGGTGCTGATGGTGCCCTGCGGCCGCCATACCAACGTGATGCGCGTCATGCCATCCCTCACCGTGCCGCGCTCGCTGCTGTTCAAGGCGCTGGACGTCTTCGGCCGGGGGCTGGCGTCGCTCTGAACGCCGTGCGGGCCGCCGGTGGTCCTCCTGGCCTGGTGGGGAGGATGCCGGCGGCTGCGGCCACGGAGCGGCCGCTCCTCATTGCCGGGCGATGCGCTCGGTCAGCTCGGCCGCAGCCTCGGTAACGAGCTTGCACAGGAAGCCTTCCTGGAAGGCCTTGAAGCGCTCGCTGCGTCCCACCAGCGTGATGCTGCCCAGCACGCGCTGCTTCTCGTCGAACACCGGCGCCGCGATGCCGATGCGCTCGGGGTGCAGCTCTCCCTCGCTGATGCAATAGCCCTGCTTGCGGATCGCCAGCAGGCTCTTGGAGAAATCCTTCCACTGCAGGCCGACATGCTCCAGTTCGGGCCCGGCTGCATGCGCGTCGTAGATGCGGCGGATCTGCCGCGGCGAGAGATAGGCCAGCACCACGCGGGCCGTCGCGCTGTGGAACAGGTCGATGGGCTTGCCGCGCCCGCTGTCCGCTGGCGCGGCATCGCTGCCGCGCTGCAGCAGCACGTTGATCACCACGTCGCCATACAGCTCGCTGATCAGCGCGTCCAGCTGGGTTTCCTTCACCAGCCGGTCGATCAGGTCGCGGCTGCGCACCAGCATCGGGTCGTAGTCGGTCATCTGCCGCTCCAGCGCGATGATCCGGGGGCCCAGCGCATAACCGCGCGGCAGCCTCACCAGCAGCCCCACGTCGCCGAGTTCGCGCAGGTAGCGGTACGCGCTCGCGGGGGTGTAGTCCAGTTCCCGGCAGATGGTATCGACGTCGATCACCGGCTGTTCCGGGCGAAAGAGGTCGAGCACGGCGAGCATTCGGCGCAGGCTGTTCATGGGTTCTTCGAAAGATGGAGACGGTGCCGGCTGCCATGCCCGGGGGGCACATGCCGTGCGGTGGTTCGGACCTGCGCGGCACCGGAAGGTGGCCGCGGCCCCGGGGCCGGATGCATCTGCCTCCCGTCGCCGCAGGGGCTGCAGAGGCGCCCGCGCCGCATGTATGTTACGGCAGAACACCGGGGCTGCTGCGCGTGTTCCGGTGCCGCGTGCGCAGAGACTGACGCCCCCGCGTGCGTAGGAGGGCGCGCCAGTGCGCATCGCGATGGTCACGTTCCGATGCCAGACGTGTAGTGGCTGCAACTTCCGTGAACCGCATTTGCCGTGCTCGTGGATATCCGCTGCGATTCCTACAAACGGCCGAGCCGGCGCAGGAGGAAGCTGGCGTCCAGGCCCGGCAAGCCGTAGCGGGCGCTGCCGCTGCCGCGGTCCCATCCGGGAGCGCACGGCCTGCAGTCCTCAACCACGACACAAGGAGAGTCATCCATGAACAGGAATCCACAGATGCGCAAGACGCTGCGGTACTGCGCCGGTGCGCTGATCTCGGGCGCGTTGCTGATGGGCGCCCCGCTGACGCAGGCGCAGGCGGCGGGCGGGTCTTCCGGCGGCGCCATGGGCGGCAGCACCGCCGATGCCCCGTCCCCCCGGGCCAGTGGCGCCAGCAAGCGCTCCGGAGCCCATCCGGATGGCCGCAGTTCCGGCGCGCATTCCGGCAGCGGTTCCGGAAGCTCCGGTACCGGCTCGGGCGGCAGCGGCGGCACCCCGGGAAGCGGTGGTGCAGGCAGCAACGGCTCGGGCGGTTCCGGTACGGGAACGGGCAGCGGTGCCGGCGGTTCGGGCATGGGGCCCGGCGGCACCGGAGCCGGTGGCTCCAGCGGTGGCGGTACCGGTGGCAGCGGTGCTGGCAGCGGCGGTGCAGGAGGCGCCACTGGCCGGTGAGCAGGCCCTGCAGCGCCAGCGCGGCGGGAAGGGCGTGCGCCGATGCGCTACGCCGGCGCTGGCGGGCGCGGTCCTACAGCGCCTGCCTCGCCCGTCCCACCCCGCGCACTTCCTGCCAGGAGCCCAATAGGGGCTCGCAGCTTGAAAAGGAGGTGCCGCATGTCCGTCGTCCAATGCTCGGGAGGCTCCGCCTTCTTCATCGCCGAAGGTGCACGTGCGCGCCAGATGGGGCAGCGCGACCTGCCGCGTTGGCAGGTCCAGCTCGGCGACGTCGAGCCCTGCCCGGATGTCGAGGACATTCCCGACAGCCGCCAGACCGTGCAATCCCAGTTCGCGGACGAAGACGTGCCCCGCCACCGGCAGTGGCTGGGTTGAGGCCATGGTTCCGAGGCCGTGATGCGCTTCAGCGGCGCAGCCGGCAGGCCGCCCGCACCAGCCGGTCGGCCTGGTCCGGTATGGCCTTGAACGTGACGGGTGCCTCCCCTTGCCGGAAGGTCCGTTCCGCGGACGCCGCACCCGTCCAGCCTGGCAGGGCATAGAAGCGCATGCGGGTGTACCAGGCCTCCCTCCGGGAGCAGTCCACCACCACCAGGCTCTCGTGGCCGCGGTACGGGCCCCCGCCATAGGCATCGCGCAAGGTTTCCCGGGTGACGCGCACTTCCACGCTGATCAGGTCGCCCTCGAGGTGCGTGACCGACTCCGGGCGGATCTGTATCAGGTCCCGCTCGGCCAGCGCCGGGTCCCCATACACGGTGAACCATCCGCCATCCGCAGTGGATGTCAGGGAAAGGGTGGCCAGCAGGACGCCGGCAATCAGAGCGTGCATGGGTGGGGCGCCAGAGGGTGCACCATTGTGATCAATTCGTGCATTACCCCCATCGTGCCATGGGCTTGCCGGCATGCAAGGGTGCGGGGTGACCATCCGGGCTGCTTCACACCCCGCACGGCCGCCGGACCGAGAGTGGCCACGGTACCGGCCCAGACCCCGCGTCCACCAGAATAGGGGCGCCATCCCGATACGTGCTGTGAAGGCAGGTAAGTTGCTTGTCGGTGTGCGTGGGAAGCCTTGGCCTGCCCGGAGGGACTCGAACCCCCGACCTATTGCTTAGAAGGCAATTGCTCTATCCAGTTGAGCTACGGGCAGATGGTGGGAAGCAGGCCGGCTGCCGCGGCGCTTCCGAGGCCCGTGATCATACCCGCGCGGCAGGCAGCTCCGTGGCGCGGGGGCATCGCCGCCGGGCCGCTTTGCGGTTATAACGGAACGCAGCGAGATCGCTTCCACCGCCCCTCCCGCGCGCTGAGCGCTGCCAAAGCCCCATCCTTTGACACATGCCCCATAGCGTCGCCCTCATCCATACGATCGCCGTCGGCCTCGGCCTGGCACTGCTGCTGGGTTTCCTGGCGACGCGGGTGCGCCTGCCCGCCCTGGTGGGCTACCTGCTGGCCGGCGTGGCGATCGGGCCCTACACGCCCGGTTTCGTGGCCGACGGGGCCATGGCCAGCCAGTTGGCCGAAATCGGCGTCATGCTGCTGATGTTCGGCGTGGGCCTGCACTTCTCGCTGGGCGACCTGCTCGCCGTGCGCAAGATCGCGCTGCCCGGCGCCATCGTGCAGATGGCCGTGGCCACGCTGCTGGGCGTGGGCCTGGCCACCTGGTGGGGCTGGGGCCTGGGCGGTGCGCTGGTCTTCGGCCTGGCCCTGTCGGTGGCCAGCACGGTGGTGCTGCTGCGGGCGCTGGAAACGCTCGGCATCCTCGATTCCTATACGGGCCGCATCGCGGTCGGGTGGCTGGTGGTGGAGGACCTCGCCATGGTGCTCGTGCTGGTGCTGCTGCCGCCCCTGGCGGGCTGGCTCGGCGGCACGCCGGAGGGCGCGGCCGATGCCGTGGCCCATCCGCCGCTCTGGAAGACCGTGGGCTGGACGCTGGCGCAGGTGGGCGGTTTCGTGGCCGTGATGCTGCTGGTGGGGCGCCGGCTTTTTCCCTGGATGCTGTGGCAGGTGGCGCGCACGGGCTCGCGCGAGCTGTTCACGCTGTGCGTGGTGGCAGCGGCCGTGGGCATCGCCTTCGGCTCGGCCGCGCTGTTCGGGGTGTCGTTCGCACTGGGCGCGTTCTTCGCTGGCATGGTGATGCGCGAATCGGAGTTCGCCCACCGCGCCGCGCAGGAATCGCTGCCGCTGCGCGATGCCTTCGCCGTGCTGTTCTTCGTCTCCGTGGGCATGCTGTTCGATCCGCGCGTGCTGCTCGAGCGCCCCCTGCAGGTGCTCGCCGTGGTGGCGATCATCATCTTCGGCAAGACCTTCGCGGCGGCCGCGCTGGTGCTGGCCTTCCGCTATCCGCTCAATACTGCGCTCACCGTGTCGGCCAGCCTGGCGCAGATCGGCGAGTTCTCGTTCATCCTCGTGGGCCTGGGCGCGTCGCTGGGGCTGCTGCCCCCGGAAGGTGCGAGCCTGGTGCTGGCGGGCGCGCTGTTTTCCATCGCCCTCAACCCCATCCTGTTCCGCGCCATCGCGCCGCTGCAGGACTGGCTGCGGGCGCGCTCGGCCTGGGCGCGGCAGCTGGAGCTGCGCGACGATCCGCTGGCGGAACTGCCCGAGAGCACGCACCAGCGCTACCTGGCCCGCCAGGTGGTGCTGGTCGGCTACGGCCGGGTGGGGCGCCGCATCGCCGCTGCCCTGGCGGCGCGCGACATTCCCTTCGTGGTGGCCGAGCAGAACCGGGAACTGGTCGAGTGGCTGCGTACCCAGGGCATGGCCGCCGTCGCCGGCGATGCCGTGGAGCCGGCCGTGCTGATCCAGGCGCACATCGCGCGGGCCCACATGCTGGTGATCGCCACGCCGGACACGCTGGACGTGCGGCAGATCGTCGCCACTGCCCGCACCCTCAATCCCGCCATCGAGACCGTGGTGCGCACCCACAACGAGGAGGAGGCGCAACTGCTCGAAAGCGAGGGCGTGGGCAAGGTCTTCCTGGGCGAGGAGGCGCTGGCCGTGGCCATGACCACCCACGTGGTGGCCATGGCGGCCGCGCAGGAGCGCCAGGCCGCCACCGTGCCGGGCGCCCTGGACGAGCGGCACGCGTCCGTCTGATCCGCCGGCGCGTACCGCGCGGCGCATGGGCGCCGCGGTTCAGGTCAGTCCGGTTCCTCGAACACCAGCGTCGGCGTGGTCATCACCCGGGCCGTGTCGCCCAGCGAGCCGATGAGTCGGTTCGCGAAATAGCTGTTCTGCGTGTCCGGCTCCAGCGCGGCGACCGCGAGGTTCGCCAGGGGCTGGTTGAGCGGCACGTAGTAGCTGCCGGCGGGCGCATCGATGGCGGTGCGCACGGTCTCGACCTTCACGCGCACGGTGTCCGTCGCGCCGGCCACGGTGCCGCGCACGTCTTCCCGAGGAGCGGTGTCGCGCGCGGTTTCTCGGTAGGTGTCGGCCAGCAGCGATCCCTGCTCGGCCACGCGCATCACCTGCACGCCCATCATCTTCAGGTGGTCCACCGCCTCGCCCGCCGAGGGGCCGAGCCAGTAGCCGCAGGGGCGCGGGCGGCTGGTGAGGATGCGCAGGTCGAGCGACGAGTTCCATTCCACGCGCACGGTCTTGTCGGCACCGGTCTGCGGGTCGAGCATCAGCAGGTCGCGCTGCGTGGCGGTCGGGCCCGCATCCACGGCGACCTCGCCGCGGCAGGCCTGCGCGACCGTGTCGCGCGCGACGAACGAGCGCACCTGCTCCAGGTTGGCGGCGCGCTCGGCCGTGCTGCGCAGGGCGCTGGTCAGCGCCGTCACCTGGGTGTGCACGCGGCGCTGGATGTGCGTGCGGCCGATGCCCACGCCGCGCGTTTCCACCAGCAGGCTGACCGCGTTCTTGAGGCCGTTCACGTTGCGGCCGGTGTCCGGCCGCGTGCCGCCCATGGAGACGCGCATGTCCGCCGGATCGGTGGAGGTGGTGTAGTACCAGTCGCTGGTCAGCCCCTGGCCCTGCAGGGCGGCCGACATGGGCTGGTAGTACCACTCGCGCGAGGCCTTGGTGAGGAATTCCGGCACGTTGGCGGTGGTGGCGTACTGCATCAGCGCGTCGTAGCGCTGGATGCCGCCGAACTTCTGCAGGAAGCGGCCGACCACGGTGTATTCGTGCGCATCGACGATGGCGATGGGGCGGTAGTCCCGCACCAGGCGGGCCAGCCCCTGCGCCTCGGGCGTGGTGAGCAGCAGGTGGTCGCGGTTCATGTCGGTGCCGTTCGCGGTCACGCGGGTGCCGGCTTCCGCGCCGTCGGGGTTGGCGCGCGGCACGACGACGACGTTGATGCGGTCCAGCAGCGGCTCCAGCAGGCCCTGCGTGAGTTCGCGCGCGATCACCAGCAGCGCTTCCGAGCCCGCGGGTTCGTCGCCGTGCTGCTGGCCGATCAGCACCACGGTGGGCCGGCCGCTGGCATCCAGGTCCTGCAGCGAGGTGCCGGCTCCGCGGGTGGCCACGAGCGCCTCGAGCGGGACGCCACGCTGCGAGCGGCCCCACTCGATCACCGCCGTCTTCGTCGCGCTGCCCGCCTGGGGCGCGAGGCTGTGCAGCCACTGCGAGGCCTCGGCGTTGGTGGTGAAGGCCCGGCGGCCGTCGGCCAGGCCGGGCGTGTCGTAGCGCACCGAGGGATCGGGGAACCGTGCCGCGACGGCGGCGGAATAGGGCAGGGCCTCGGCCGGCGCGGCGGCGGAGGGCGGCGCCGCGCCTTCCGGCTGCGGCACGATGGGGGTTTCGGTGATCGGGGTGGTGACCACTTCCGCGCGCGTGGTGCCCAGCGGCGGGGGCACGGCGCGTGCGGGAGCCGGTCGCGTCTGCGCGGTGGAGGGCAGGGGCGTCGGCGCGCTCGCGGGCCAGGGGGGCAGCGGCGTGCTGCTGCAGCCCGCCGCCAGCACGGCGATGGCCAGAACCAGGGGAGCGAGCGCGCGGGGCGGCAGGCCGGGAGCGGCGGTCCTGGAGGGGCGGAGGGCGTCGAATGGCTGGTTCATGGTCGATCGGGCCGCGTTCGGCCGGGGTTGGCAGGCGGGGCCGATGTTACCCGGCGCCGGGGCCGCGCCGTGTCGGTGGCAGTCCCGTGTGCCGGGGCATTCGGGCCCGGACGGCTGGAAACGAAACGGCGCGGCACGGAACGGTCCGAAGACCGCCCGTGCCGCGCCGTGGGCACGAGGCGCCGCCCCCGGTTAGGGGCCGCGCGGAGATTCAGCGTCCGTAGCCGCCGCCACCGCCGCCACCGCCGCCACGGGGGCCGCGGTTGCCGCCACGGCCGCCGCCGTAGCCACCACCACCGCCGCCGCCATAGCCGCCGCCACCACCGCCACCGCTGCGGAAGCCGCCGCCGCGCCGGCCGCTGGACATGCTGTCCACGCTGGTGCGCATCGGATCGGGCTGGCCGCCGCCACTGCCGCTGCCATGGCGCGCGGGGCCCAGGTGGGTGCCGAGCTGCGTGCCCAGGTGGGCGTTCTCGCGCCGCGGCTGCAGGTCGTCGGAGCGGTGGCCGCCTTCGCTGCGCGGGGGGCGGTTGCCACGGCCGCCGCCATTGCCGCCGCCACCGTTGCCGGAGCGCGGATGGCCGCCGTTGCCGGGATGGGCCGCGCGCGGGCCGTTGCCCTGGCCCTGGCCTTGGCCTTGCGCACCGCCGCGGCCGCGCTGGGGCTTCTGGCCACCGTTGCTGCCGCCTTCGCCCTGGCCTTGCGCGCCGCGTCCGCCGGACTTGCCGCCGCCGCTGCGTTCACCCTGGGTGGCCTTGTTGGTGCGGATGCGCTCCATCATCTCGCTGCGCGCGGCCTTGGCAGCTGCCTGCATGACCTCGCGGCTCGGCGGCTTGCCGGCGCCGCCCCAGATGGTCTGGCGGCCCATGGCGATCGGCTCGGCCTTCTCGCCTTCCTCGGGGCCGAAGCCGTCGAGCACCTGCACCGGGATCTCCTGCTTGGTGAAGCGCTCGATCTCCATCATGAAGCCTTCCTCGTCCATGCAGACCAGGCTCACGGCCTCGCCGCTGGCGCCCGCGCGGCCGGTGCGGCCGATGCGGTGGACGTAGTCCTCGGGAACGTTGGGAATCTCGTAGTTCACGACGTGCGGCAGCTCGTCGATGTCGATGCCGCGCGCGGCGATGTCGGTGGCCACCAGTGCGCGGATGTCGCCGCTCTTGAAGCCGGCCAGCGCCTGGGTGCGGGCGCTCTGGCTCTTGTTGCCGTGCAGCGCCATGGCATTGACGCCGTTCTTGGTGAGGAATTCGGCCACGTTGTTGGCACCGAACTTGGTGCGCGTGAACACCAGCACCTGGCTCCAGTTGTGTTCCTGGATGATGTGCAGCAGCACCTGCTTCTTCTTGCCTCGGCCCACGGGATGGATCACCTGCGTGATGCGCTGCACCGTGGTGTTGCGCGGCGTGACCTGGATGCTCTGCGGGTTCTTGAGCAGGGTGTTGGCGAGTTCGCGGATCTCGTCGCTGAAAGTGGCCGAGAACAGCAGGCTCTGCTTGTCGCGGGGCACCAGGGCCAGCACCTTCTTCACGTCGTGGATGAAGCCCATGTCCAGCATGCGGTCGGCTTCGTCCAGTACCAGGATCTCGACCTTGGAGAGGTCCAGGAAGCCCTGCTGCTGCAGGTCCAGCAGGCGGCCGGGGGTGGCCACCAGGATGTCCACGCCGCGCTTGATGCGGTCGATCTGCGGGTTCATGCCCACGCCGCCGAAGATGACGGTGGACTTCACGTCCAGGTGCTTGGCGTAGGCGCGGAGGTTTTCCTCGACCTGCGCGGCCAGCTCGCGCGTGGGGGTGAGCACCAGGGCGCGGATGCCGCCGGCGGGCCGGGCGGTGCCGCCCTGCGTGAGGCGGTGCAGCATCGGCAGCGTGAAGGCCGCCGTCTTGCCGGTGCCGGTCTGGGCTCCGGCGAGGAGGTCGTGCCCTGCGAGCACGGCGGGGATGGCCTGGGCCTGGATGGGAGTGGGGGTCTCGTAGCCCTGCTCGTGCACGGCTTTCAGAATGGCCGGGGCCAGGTTCAGTTCGTCAAAAGTCATTCAAGGAAGCGCCCTCTCCGGGCGCGGGAGGCATCGGCCTGTCGCAGGACCCGGGGGAGGGGGCTGCGTCCAGTCAAGGCAGATGGGATTCACGAATGGGAGCCGGAACACCGCGTGGCGGCTTCCTCGTCCCCAGCAGGTTGCTGAGGCCGCCGGTTCCTGGTGCCGGCGGCTGAGGCGCTATTGTGGCACGAGATCGCACCACACCGTGCGCAGGGACACACTGCAGGCGTGGCCGTTGCCCGCGCCGGACTGTCCCGGGCTTAGACTGGCGGCCTGTCATTCACGTTGCGGTGGCCAGGCCGCCATCGGGATTTACCCGGTGCGCTGCCATGGCCGCCACGCCAGCCCGCGGACCCGCCCCATGCCCTCAACGCCCTCGTCATCGCCCGCCGCAGCGCCGGACGGCGCCCTGCAACTCGACATCGCCCACATGGAAGGCCTGGTCTGGTCCGGCCCGGTGCGCGTGGTGGGCCTGCCGGGCGCGGAGGGCGCCTTCGGCGTGCTGCACGGCCACACGCCGCTGCTCACGCGGCTGCGCGCGGGCTTCGTGCACATCGAGACCCCGGCCGGCGAGCGCATCGAGGTGTATGTGTCCGGCGGCTACGTGGAGATCCAGCCCGCACGGGTCACGGTGCTTGCCGACACTGCCGTGCGCAATGCCGACCTCGACGCCGCGCGCGCCGAGGCCGCGAAGCAGGCGGCTTCCAGCCTGCTCGGCGGGGAGCTGGCCCATATCGACCACGCCCTGCTGCACGCCGAGATCGCGCGCGCCGCGGCGCAGTGGACGCACGAAGCGCGCAAGCTCTCCGGGCGCTAGCGCCCGCCCTCCGGCCGGGCCTGCCATCCCGCCCGGCGCAAAGCATCCGATAATCGAGGGCAAAGCCTCCGCCGCGCGGCTCCCCGCCGCTGCCTCCCGTCCGGGCGGAGCCGCCCCCATTCCAAGGAAAGAAAGCCAATGGCCCAGTACGTTTATTCGATGAACCGCGTCAGCAAGACCGTGCCCCCGAAGCGGCAGATCTTGAAGGACATCTCCCTGTCGTTCTTCCCCGGCGCCAAGATCGGCGTGCTGGGCCTGAACGGCTCGGGCAAGTCCACGCTGCTGAAGATCATGGCCGGCGTTGACAAGGAGATCGAGGGCGAAGCCATCCCCATGCCGGGCCTGAAGATCGGTTATCTGCCGCAGGAGCCGCAACTCGACCCCAGCCACACCGTGCGCGAGAGCGTGGAAGAGGCCATGGGCGAGGTCTTCGCCGCCAAGGCCAAGCTCGAGGAGGTGTATGCCGCCTATGCCGAGCCCGATGCCGACTTCGATGCGCTGGCCGCCGAGCAGGCCCGCCTGGAAGCCATCATCGCCACGGCCGGCACCGATTCCGAGCACCAGCTGGAGATCGCCGCCGACGCGTTGCGCCTGCCGCCCTGGGAGGCCAACGTGGGCGTGCTGTCCGGTGGCGAGAAGCGCCGCATCGCGCTGTGCCGCCTGCTGCTGTCCAAGCCCGACATGCTGCTGCTCGACGAACCCACCAACCACCTGGACGCCGAATCCGTCGACTGGCTGGAACAGTTCCTGCACCGCTTCCCCGGCACCGTGGTGGCCATCACCCACGATCGCTACTTCCTCGACAACGCCGCGGAGTGGATCCTGGAACTGGACCGTGGCCACGGCATTCCGTACAAGGGCAACTACAGCACCTGGCTGGACCAGAAGCAGGCCCGCCTCGAATCCGAGCAGAAGGGCGAGGAAGCCCGCGCCAAGGCCCTGAAGAAGGAACTGGAGTGGGTGCGCCAGAACGCCAAGGGCCGCCAGGCCAAGTCCAAGGCGCGTATCGCCCGCTTCGAGGAACTGAGCGATTTCGAATACCAGAAGCGCAACGAGACGCAGGAAATCTTCATTCCCGTCGCCGACCGCCTGGGCACCCAGGTGATCGAGTTCAAGAACGTCACCAAGTCCTTCGGCGACCGCGTGCTGATCGACAACCTGTCGATGAACATCCCGGCCGGCGCCATCGTCGGCATCATCGGCCCGAACGGGGCCGGTAAATCGACGCTGTTCAAGCTGATCGCCGGCCGCGAGCAGCCCGACAGCGGCGAGGTGGTGATCGGCTCCACCGTCAAGATGGCCTACGTGGACCAGAACCGCGATGCGCTGTCCGACGAGAAGACCGTGTGGGAAGACATCTCCGGCGGCCTGGACATCATCAACATCGGCAAGTTCCAGATGGCGAGCCGCGCCTACGCGGGCCGCTTCAACTTCAACGGCGGCGACCAGCAGAAGAAGGTCGGCAGCCTGTCGGGCGGCGAACGCGGGCGCCTGCACCTGGCCAAGACGCTGATCGCGGGCGGCAACGTGCTGCTGCTCGATGAACCCTCGAACGACCTGGACGTGGAAACCCTGCGCGCCCTGGAAGACGCACTGCTGGAATACGCGGGCACCGTGCTGGTCATCAGCCATGACCGCTGGTTCCTCGACCGGATCGCCACCCACATCCTGGCCGCCGAAGGCGACAGCCAGTGGGTGTTCTTCGACGGCAACTACCAGGAATACGAAGCCGACAAGAAGAAGCGCCTGGGCGAAGAGGGCGCCAAGCCCAAGCGCATGCGCTACAAGGCGCTCAAGTGAACGCGGGACGGCTCCACCCCACCCGGTAGCTCCGTCCTTTTTCCCGCCGCGATCCCCACCGCGCCGAACCACGCCGCCGCGCCATGTCCGCCATCGCCCCCACCGCCCGGTCGGCTTTCCGTGCCTGCGTCGTGGCAGCCATCCGCGACGGCGAGGCGATGATGGAGGCGCTGGTGGCGCAAACGCGCGATGCCCTGGAGGCAGAGGCGCCGCTGGCGCGCGAGCCACGGCGGCGCGATGCGCTGGAGGGGGCCGGCGCGCTGCTGGCGCAGCACGCGCCCGCGCTGGTGCGGGGCTTTCCCATGGCCCTGCTGGAGATCTTCGCGGGCGCCGAGCCGGACGCCCGGGCGAGGCCTTCCGAGCCCGCAGGGCTGGACTTCGGCGAGCTGTCCCTGATGGACGAGGCCGAGGTCATGGCGCAGGTGGAACTGTCGCGCGCCCAGCAGGTGGCGCTGCATGCCACCGAAGCCGTGCTGGCGGAGCTGGACGCGCTGGTGAGCGCGGCCCAGGGACTGCCCAGCGTGCGACCCGACCGCAATCCGTTGCGACCGGAGAACTACATCCGCGCCCTGCAGCAGGTGGTGGGCACCACAGGGGTTTCATCCGACGTGCGCACCCTCTGGATGGCGCCGCTGCGCAACGCCCTGGGCACCCAGCTCCAGGGCGCCTACCGCAGCGCCGCCGCCCGGCTCCGCGAGGATGGCGTGCAGCCTGTGGGCTATGCGGTCGCAGGCCATGCCGCGGGGCGGGGCGCCGCCGCCGGGCGCTGGCAGGGGCCGGCGTCCGCCCAGGTGGACGGCGGGCAGGGCGGCGCCTGGGGCACGGGATACGGCCCCGTCCCCGGCCTGGGAGATGTGCATCCCGCGCAGGGTGGATGGCGGGGGCCGGTGACTGACTGGAGCGGCATGGCGGGCGCACCGCTGCAGCCTTCCCGGCCGGCAGTGCTGGCGCCCGAGGCCGAGGAAGCGTTGCTCACCGTCGCCATGCTCCGGCAGATGCTGGCCCAGCCGATGGGGGCGCTCGCGACCCCGGTGGCCGCAGGCGTGCCTGCGCATCTGGCGCTGGCGGCGCACCCGGGTGGGCTGGACGGCCTGCCGGTGGCCGGCCTGCCCCTGGCCGCCCCCCCGGACGGCGGTCTCGCCGCCGCTGCGGCCGAGGCCATGGAGGACATCGCCGAGCTCGAGCGCATCGTGGGCCGCCTGTCCGGCAGCCTGCCCGCACCGCTCGCCGCCATGGGGCCCGCAACCGCGCATCCGGGCAGGGCAGCGGTCCCCATCGCGCCGCCGGCAGCCGGTCCGGCCGGCGCGCCCGCACGGTCCCGGTCGCGCACCGCCAGCGAGGTGGTCAGCCGCATGATGGACAACATCGCGCAGGATGACCGCCTGCTGGCGCCGGTGCAGCGCTCGCTGCAGAACCTGCGACCGGCGCTGCAGCGCCTGGTGCGGCACGATCCGCGCTTTTTCACCGACGAGCGGCATCCCGCGCGCCGCCTGCTGGACGCGCTCACCCAGCGGGCGCTCTCGTTCGATTCCGAGGACGCGCATGACTTCAGCGGCTTCGCGCGCCTCATGGAGCGGGCCGTGGAAAGCGTGACTTCGGGCGACACCCGCAGCGCCGACACCTTCGCGGCCGCCCTGGCGGGGCTGGAGGCCGGCTGGTCCGAGCAGGACCGGCGCCACCGCGAGCGGGAGGAGTCCGCGCGCGCCGTGGCGCATGAGCTGAAGCGCCGCGAGGAGCTGTCACGGCGCGTGTCGCAGGACATCCGTGCGCTGGCCCGCACCGAGGACGTACCGCCGGACATCGTGGAATTCGCCGCGGGTCCCTGGGCCGACGTGGTGGCGCGCGCCCAGGCGGACCGGCCCGGCGAGGACGACCCCGGCGGCTACCTCGCGGTCGTGCCCGAGCTGTTCTGGCTCGCCCAGCCCGACCTGGCAGCCCGCGCGCCCGAGCGCCTGGCCCCCGTGGTCACGCGCATCCTCGGCGCCCTGCGCGGCGGCCTGGACAGCGTGGGCCACGACGAGGGCATGACCGCCGCGATCCTGGAGCGCGTCGCGACCCTGCACCAGGCGGCCGCCGAACAGGCCGCGGCCCGTGCCGGGGAGGCCGAGGACTCCGGCATGCCGCAGACCGGCCACTCCCTGCTGGAGCCTGAGGAGTCCGAAGAGCCCGAAAGGCCCGGAGAGGCCGGCGAGGACCGGGCCGTAGAGGCAGCCACGCCCACGGACCGGGCGAACGGCTCCGGCGATGAACTCTCCATCGGCACGTGGGTGGAGCTCACCACCAATCACCGCGCGGTGCATACGCAGCTCACCTGGGCCAGCCCGCACCACACGCTGTTTTTGTTCACGGCGCCCGACGGCAGCACGCAGTCCATGACGCGGCGCGTGCGGGACAAGCTCATGGCCGAGGGCGCGCTCAGGGTGCTGCCGGGGCCGCCGGGGAAGATCCGGCCCGCACGTGGCGGATCGCGCAAGCCGGTACGCTGAGCCGCCGCGGGCCGGGCTAATGAGTAGCGGAGGGGGGCTGCATGCCGCCGGCCACCTTCTGCCGCACGATCTGGATGTGGTGGCGCAGCGCGTAGAGCTCGTCCGCGTACGAGAGCGGCACGCTCACCTTCTCGACCTGGGTTTCCAGCCGGGCCAGATGCGCCAGCAGTTCCTGCGGCGGCAGGCCGCCGGTCTCGAACTGGTCCTCGATCTCGCGCAGCCGGCCATACCAGCGGAACACGCGCGAGCGCACGCGGAACTGGTAGAGCGGCGGCACGATGCGCGACAGCGGCAGCATGGCCGCCAGCAGCACGCCCAGCACCAGCCACATGCGCTCGACGAGGTTGGCGATCCAGAACGGCAGGTAGCGCTGCAGCAGCGGTGGCGAGCCGTTGATGGCCCGCTCCCCTTCAGCCGCGATCGGCAGCTCGCTGTGGCGGGTGTTGGGGAATTCGCGCGCGCGGTTGAACCAGCCCGCCCCGCCGTGCAGCGTCTGCGCGCTCTGCGCGAACAACTGCAGCAGCGCCGGGTGCGTGCCCTCGCGCGCCAGCAGCGAGGTGGTGGAGGCCACCAGGCGTATATCGGAGGAAGGCACGTTGCCCGCGAGATCCACCACGCCACGCGGCAGCGTGACGGGCGTGAGGAACGGGAAACGCCGGGCGTAGGCTTCGTTCTGCGGAAAGTCCATGAGCCGCACGCCGGGCGTCTGCAACAGCATTTGCACCATCAGCGATTCGGGCGCGGAGGCGAACACCAGCGCGTCCAGCCGGCCCGCCAGGAAGTCCACCGTGGCGGGCGTCTGGCCCAGTTGCGTGCGGTGTACGCGGGCCGGATCCACCCGGTTGGCCTCCAGCAAGGTGTCCATGAGGGTCGGCACGCCGCTGCCCGGCGTGCCCACGTTCACCCGCAGTCCGCGCAGCTGCGCCAGGCTGGTGAGGCGGCCGCTGGCGGACACGCGCCGCGCCGCGTCGTCCCGGTAGAACAGCCAGATCGGCTCCACGAACAGGCTGCCCAGCGACTCCAGGTTCCCGGCGTCCTCCGGACGCAGTTCGCCCGTGCCGCCCTGCACGAAGGCCAGGTCCGCCCGGCCTTCGCGCAGCAGCTGCAGGTTGGCCGAGGAGCCTTCGCTCTCCAGCAGCACCACGTCGATGCCGTCCGCTGCCAGGGCCTTGCGATAGCGCTGGCCGAACTCGGCATAGGCGCTTTGCGCGGGGCCGGTGGCCAGGGTGACGCGGCGCGGCGGATTGGGCTGCAGCCACCAGTAGGCCAGTGCCACCAGTCCCACGGCCAGGAAGGCGAGCGGGCCGGCCGATAGCAGCAGGTCGCGCACATTCAGCAGGGCGGTACGCAGGCGCCGGGCGGCGGTGCGCGACCGGGCGGCGAGCATGTTCATGGCCAGACTGCTCCCCAGGGTGCCGTGCCGCCCAGTTCCGCCGCGCCGGGCAGGTGCAGGCCCTGCGGCGTGGCGAGCGAGCGCGCCGCGAGCACCGCGCGCAGCGTGGCGCGTGCCGTGACCTCGGCGGCCAGGGTGGACAGCACCATCATGCCCGGCGAACGGCCCGCCAGTCCCGTGCCCAGCGCGAAGAGCGTGTCACCGTCCGACAGCGTGTGCACCGGATTGATGGCGCGCGCCAGCCCGTCGTGCGCGCACACTGCCAGCCGCCGGGCCTGCGCCTTCGTGATGGTGGCATCGGTCGCCACCACGCCGATCGTGGTGTTGGTGCCCGCGAGCAGCGTGTTCGGCACATCCCCGGCCAGCAGCGCGCGGCGCGTGTCGCGCAGCCCCAGCCCGCCGGCCTTGCGGGCGCCGGCCACCGGACGGCCGGACTCCGGGTCCACCACGTCGCCGGCCGCATTGCAGGCCACCAGCGCGCCCACCGTCACTCCCAGCACGGTGATAGACGCGCTGCCGATGCCGCCCTTCATGGCGTATTCCATGCCGAAGAGCTTGCCCACCGAGGCGCCCGCGCCCGCGCCCACGTTGCCTTCGGCCGGGTCCGCGCGCGATGCGGCGGCGCAGGCCGCGTAGCCGGCGGCGGCGTCGGGGCGGATGCGCGCATCGCCCACGGGCAGGTCGAACAGCACGGCGGCCGGCACCAGCGGGATGCGGGCCACGCCCACGTCCAGGCCGATGCCGCGCTCTTCCAGCCAGCGCACGGCGCCGCCGGCCGCATCCAGCCCGAATGCGCTGCCACCGGCCAGCATCACGGCATGGATGCGATCGACCAGGTGCGTGGGCTCCAGCAGGTCGGTCTCGCGCGTGCCGGGCGCGGCCCCGCGCACGTCCACGCCGGCCACGGCACCTTCGCGGGCGATGACCACGCTGCAGCCGGTGGGCCGGCGGGCGTCGGTGCTGTGGCCGACCTCGATGCCGGCGACGCGGGTGATGGAGCCGGCGTCGCCGGCCGGGCCAGGGGATTGCGAGAACTGGGACATGGAAAAAAGGGCCGGTTTGCCGGCGTGCCTCGGAGGGCGCCACCATAGCGCAAGCGCGCAGGCTCCGTCAGCCCGTGCGGCGGGTGCGGCGGAATCCCTCCGGCGACACGCCGTGCCAGCGCTTGAAGGCCTGCGAGAAGGCCGACAGGTCGGCATAGCCCATGCGTTCCGCCACTTCGGTCAGGCTCAGCCGATGTTCGCCCACCAGCGCCGCAGCGGACGCGGCCTGCGACTGCGCCACCAATTGCCGGAAGGACGTTCCTTCGCCCTGCAGACGCCGCTTGAGCGTGCGCTCGCTGGTATGCAGCAGGCCCGCGATGTGGTGCAGGCTGGGCAGAGCGCCGGGCGGCAGCGCGGCGAGCTGGTGCCGCACCATGGCTGCGCAGCCGATGTCCACGCGCCGCTGCTCCATCAGCTTCTGGCACATGCGCTCGCACATCGCCGCAGTCGCCGGGTCTGCCTGGGGCAGGGGCCGGGCGAGGTAGGCGCGGTCGTAGGCGATCAGGTATTCGCCGGCCTTGAAGTCGGGCACTGCCCCGAGGATGTCGTGGATGCCGGCGGGCGGTGCCCCGATCCTGCCGGGCAGGGCCTTGAGCGCGATGCGGTCCAGCCGGAAGCCGTCGCCCGCCACCTGCCGCATCAGCATGGCTGCGGCGGCCAGATCGCGCTCGACCAGGAGGCGGCCGAGCCCGGGCGCCAGGTCCGGCTCGCCGAAATGCACTTCCACGGAGTCCTCCAGCACCCGCGTGCTGATGGTCGAAAACGCATACGAGAGCGGCAGGAAGCGCATCGCCGCCTGCAGCGCCGCGCCGGCCGTGGCGCTGCTCAGCAGGCCGTAGCCCCACATGCCGAAGTTACCCAGCCGGTAGCGCAGGCCCAGCTCCAGTCCCAGGCCGGGCGGGTGCCCCAGCAGCCGCGACAGATTGCGCGCCACCTGCAGCTCCTGCTCAGGCTCCAGCTCGGCGTCGGGATCGGCCAGCAGGGCCTCGGCGATGCCGCTGCCGGCAAGCAGCGACGGGCAGTCCAGCCCTTTTTCACGGCCGTACTCCACCAGCAGGCGCGCGCCCGTGACCCCTCTTCGGAATGCCAGAAAGCTCATCCAGACTTACCCTCGATGCCGCCGATTTGGCCTGAATTCTAAAGTGGCTGGCCCGGCCGCGCCTTGTGGCGCATGCAGCGGGATTCGATGATGGGCCCATGCATAACGACGATACGGAGACATGATGCGCGTGCGAATCCCATCCACGAGACCGTGCCCGGGAGCCGCCGGGAGGCAGCCATGCTGATGCAGGCCCCCCTCCCTGGTGCATCGCTGGCCGGCATGCTGGCCCGCCAGCGCTCGGCATTCGACAGCGAGCCGATGCCCTCCTGGCAGGTGCGCGTCGATCGCCTGCGCCGCCTGCTGGAGTTGACGCACCGGTGCGAGGCGCGCTTCATCGCGGCCATCGATGCCGACTTCAGCGGCCGCAGCGCGCACGAAAGCCGGCTGGCTGAATTGTTCGTGGTGCGCGCCGGCATCCGCCATGCCCTGCGCCACCTGCGCGGCTGGATGCGCCCGCGCCGCGTGCCCACGCAGGTGCATTTCCTGCCGGGCAGCAACCGCCTGCTGCCGCAGCCGCTGGGCGTGGTCGGCGTGGTCGCGCCGTGGAACTATCCGCTGCAGCTCGCGCTGGGACCTGCCGTGGCGGCTCTGGCGGCGGGCAACCGGGTGCTCATCAAGCCGTCGGAACTCACGCCCCGCCTCGCGGACGCGCTGGCCCGGGCCGTATCCGATGCATTCGATCCTTCCGAAGTGGCCGTGGTGACCGGCGATGCCGACGTGGCCCGCGCCTTCGTGGAGCTGCCCTTCGACCACCTGTTCTTCACGGGATCCACGGCCGTGGGACGGCTGGTGGCGCAGGCCGCGGCGAAGCACCTGGTGCCGGTGACCCTGGAGCTGGGCGGCAAGTCTCCGGCCATCCTCGATGCCAGCTGCGACCTGGGCGAGGCGCTGCCTCGCATCGCCTTCGGCAAGCTGCTCAATGCCGGCCAGACCTGCATCGCGCCCGACCACCTGCTGGTGCCCTTCGGCCGGGGCGAGGAGGTGGCGCGCGGCCTGGCCGCCGCCATGGGCACGCTCTACCCGCGTTTGCGCGACAACCCGGATTACACCGCCATCGTCAGCGATCGCCACCGCCAGCGCCTGCTCGCGCTGCTGGACGAAGCCCGGGCCGAAGGAGCACGCATCGTCGAGGTGAACCCCGCGCAGGAGGATTTCAGCGCCGGTACGCGCAAGCTGCCGCCAGCCCTGGTGCTGGGCTGCACGCCGCGCATGCGCCTGCTGCAGGAAGAGATCTTCGGCCCGGTCCTGCCCATCGTGGAAGTGGCCGGCACCGATGCGGCGATCGCCCACGTGAGGGCAGGCGACCCGCCTCTGGCCCTGTACTGGTTCGGCCGCGACCGGGTGGCCGAAGGCCGGGTGCTGGGCGGGACGCTGGCTGGCGGCGTCACGGTCAATGACTGCCTCTGGCATCTCGCGCAGGAGCACCAGCCTTTCGGCGGCGTGGGGTCGAGCGGGCAGGGCGCCTACCACGGCCGCTGGGGGTTCGACCGGCTGAGCCATCTCAAGCCCGTGTTCCGCCAGGCCCGGTTGAATGGCACGGCAATGTTCCATCCACCCTATGGCAAGACCTTCGAGCGCCTGCTCGGCTTGCTGGAGCGGCTGGCCTGACCTGAAGTAATGATGAAGGAGACAACAACATGAGCGACCTCTTCGATTTCGTGGTGGTGGGCGGCGGCTCCGGCGGCTGCGTGCTGGGCGGGAGGCTGACGGAGGACCCGTCCAGCAGCGTGTGCCTGCTGGAAGCGGGCGGACGCGGCGACGGCACGCTGGTCCGCATGCCGGTCGGTGCCGTCACGATGATCCCGACCCATCTGAACAACTGGGCCTTCGAGACCGTGCCCCAGCCCGGCCTGGGGGGGCGCCGCGGCTACCAGCCTCGCGGCCGCGCCCTGGGCGGTTCGTCGGCGATCAACGCGATGGTCTATATCCGCGGGCACCGCGGCGATTACGACGATTGGGCGCGCATGGGGGCCACGGGCTGGTCGTACGACGAGGTGCTGCCGTATTTCCGCCTCTCCGAGCACAACGAGCGCATCCACGATGCCTGGCACGGCAGCGACGGCCCGCTGTGGGTGGCCGATCCGCGCACGGACAGCCCGTTCCACGCCGCCTTCCTGGAGGCGGGGCGGCAGGCGGGCCATGCGGTGAACACCGACTTCAACGGGGCCGAGCAGGAGGGCGTGGGCGTCTATCAGCTCACGCAGAAGCACGGCGAGCGCTGCAGCGCGGCACGCGCGTACCTGCTGCCGCACCTGGGGCGGCGCCCGAACCTGGAGGTGCGTACCCATTCCCGGGCGCTGCGCGTGCTGTTCGAGGGCCGGCGCGCCGTGGGCGTCGAGTACCTGCAGGATGGCGTGGTGCGCAGCGTGCGTGCGCGGCGCGAGGTGATCCTGGCGGCCGGCGCGCTGCAGACGCCGCAGCTGCTGATGCTCTCGGGCGTGGGCGCCCTCCATGCCCTGTCCGCGCAAGGCCTGCCGGTGGTGATGCACCTGCCCGGCGTGGGGCAGAACCTGCAGGACCATCCCGATTTCATTTTCGGCTACCAGGTGGACAGCACCGCCGCCATGGGGGTCTCCCTGTCCGGCGGACTGCGCATGCTGCGCGAGGCGCTGCGCTACCGGCGGGAGCGTCGGGGCATGCTGACCTCGAACTTCGCCGAGTGCGGCGGCTTCCTGCGCTCGCGTCCCGATGCGGACCGGCCCGACCTGCAGTTGCACTTCGTCGTCGCCATGGTGGACGACCACGCCCGCCGGTTCCGCATGGGCCACGGCCTCTCGTGCCATGTCTGCCTGCTGCGCCCGCGCAGCCGCGGCAGCGTGGCCCTGGCCAGCCGTGACCCGCTGGCTGCGCCGCTGATCGATCCCGCCTTCTATGCCGACGGGCAGGACCTGGAGGACATGGTGCGGGGCTTCCGCATCACGCGGCAGATCATGCAGGCGCCTGCCATGGCCCGCTGGCTGCGCCGGGATGTGTTCACGCAGGGGGTGGAGTCGGACGAGCAGATCCGCGCGGTGCTGCGCGCCCGCACCGATACGGTCTATCACCCCATCGGCACCTGCCGCATGGGCTCGGACGAGAACGCGGTGGTCGATCCGCAGCTGCGCGTGCGCGGACTGGACCGGTTGCGCATCGTGGATGCCTCGGTCATGCCGACGCTGATCGGCGGCAATACGAACGCCCCCACCATCATGATCGCCGAGAAGGCCGTGGACCTCATACTTGGACGCCGGCGCGTTGCGCAGGACGGCGCCGCTTCGCCAGCCATGCCGCAGGAGGCTGCCCATGCGATCGCCTGAGACCCCTGCCGCGGTTCCCGGCGCCACGTCCTTCCGCTTCCTCGTCATCGGCACCGGCTTCGCCGGGCTGGGCATGGCGATCGCGCTGCGCAAGGCCGGCATCGACGACTTCGCCATCCTCGAAAAGGCCGGCGACGTCGGCGGCGTCTGGCGCGACAACGCCTATCCTGGAGCGGCCTGCGATGTGCCCTCGCACCTGTATTCGTTCTCCTTCGAGCCCAACCCGCGCTGGAGCCGCGTGTTCGCGCCGCAGGCGGAGATCCTCGATTACCTGCGCCATTGCGCGCGCCGCTACGACCTGCTGCGCCATGTGCGCTTCCACAGCGAAGTCGCCTCTGCCGCGTGGGACGAAGCCGGCCAGCGCTGGCAGGTGCAACTGCAGGGTGGCCAGCGGTTGTCCGCGCAGTTCCTGGTCAGCGGTACCGGCCAGCTCAGCCGGCCGGCGCTGCCGTCCATCGCCGGCATCGAGAACTTCGCCGGCCCCAGCTTCCACTCGGCGCGCTGGGACCACGGCGTGGAGCTGGCCGGCAAGCGCGTGGCGGTGATCGGCACCGGCGCATCGGCCATCCAGTTCGTGCCCGCCATCGCTGGCAAGGTGGGCGAGCTGCATGTCTTCCAGCGCTCGCCCAGCCACATGATGCCGCGCCCCGACCGGGCCTACAGCGGGCTGGAGAAGACCCTGTTCCGCTTCGTGCCCGGCGCCATGCGGCTGCATCGCACATGGATCTACCTGAAATACGAGTCGCGCGCGCTGGCCTTCACGCGCTTCAAGGGCCTGATGCAGTGGGCCGTGGGCCGGCCCTTCCACAATATGCTGGAGCGGCAGGTGCCCGATAAGGCGCTGCGCGAGGCGCTCACGCCCGACTATCCCATCGGCTGCAAGCGCATCCTGCTGTCGAGCGAATACCTGGCCACCATGGCGCGCACCAACGTGCATGTGCAGACCGGCGCCATAGACCGTGTGGAGCCGGACGGCATCCGCACCCGCGACGGCCAACTGCACCGTGCCGACGTGATCGTCTACGGCACGGGCTTCGCGGCCACCGAGTTCCTCTCGCCCATGAAGATCACCGGCCGCGGCGGGCTGGAGTTGAACGCCGCGTGGCAGCGCGGCGCGGCGGCCTACCTGGGCATCACCGTTCCGGGCTTTCCCAACTTCTTCATGCTCTACGGCCCCAACACCAACCTGGGCCACAACTCGATCGTCTACATGATCGAAAGCCAGATCGCCCACACCATGCGCTGCCTGCGCGCCATGGAGCGCTCGGGCGCGGCCACCATCGAGCCGGATGCGCAGCGCTTCGATCGCTACAACCGCCACATCCAGCAGCGCCTGCGCCACACCGTCTGGAATGGCTGCAAGAGCTGGTACGTGGACGCCAACGGCCACAACAGCACCAACTGGCCGGGCTTCACGCTGAGCTACCGCGCCGCCACGCGCTGGTCGGGCCTGGACGCCTACCGGCTGCAGGGCCCGCAGGCGGGCGCCGAGGCCACGCGCATCGCACCGCCGCCCGGTGTCGCGGAAAACCTCTCGGCCGCCTTGCTGCGCGGCTTCCTGCGGCTGGGCTTCAAGCGCCTCATCGGCCCGCCCTTCGGCGCAGGCTGGCAGCGTGCGGTGGTGGGCCTGCTCTCGCCGCTGATGCCCGGCGCGCGCGGCACCATCCAGTACCGGGAGCAGTGGGGCGGTGTTCCGATGCAGGTCGTATCGCCTGCCGTGGGCGAAGGCCGCACCCATGTGCTCTACCTGCACGGCGGCGCCTTCTGCCTGGGCAGCCCGCACACGCACCGCAGCATCACCACGCGGCTGGCCCTGTCGGCCGGCGCCGTGGTGGCCGTGCCGGATTACCGCCTGGCGCCAGAGCACCCGTACCCAGCAGCACTGGACGATGCCCGCGCCTGTTACCAGGCGCTGCTGGCGCGCGGCGTGGCGCCCGGGCGCATCGTGCTGGCCGGCGATTCGGCCGGCGGCGCGCTGGCCATGGCGCTGCTGCTGTCGCTCAAGCGTGCCGGCCAGCCGCTGCCGGCCTGCAGCCTGCTGATTTCGCCAGTGACCGATCCGGCGTTGCGCGGGGCGAGCCTGGCGGACCTGCGTGCCGGAGACCCGATGATCCGCGAAGGCTGGCTGCGCCAGGGGCTGGCCTGGTATGGCGCCCCGGCCACGGCTGGCGAGCACCAGCCTCTGGGGGCGGACCTTTCCGGCCTGCCGCCCGTGATGATCCAGGTGGGCGAGCAGGAGGTACTGCGGGACGATTCGCTGCGGCTGGCCAACCGGCTGCAGCAGGCGGGCGTGGAGTGCCGCCTGCAGGTGTGGCAGGGGCGCTGGCACGTATTCCATCTGCAATCGGCCTGGCTGCGGTCTGCGGCCCTGGCCATTGGTGAACTGGGCGTGTTCGCCCGGGAGCGGGTCCGGAGCGCGGGCGGACGGGGCGCGAGCATCGCGCAGGCGCGTTCCATCGGCACCGCGGCAAGGGACGTGGGCCGGCAGGACGCCTGCGCATTGCCTTGAAGCATGCCTGTGCGGAAGTCACCGCGGCGGGAGGCGCTCCCCGCTGCGGCAAGCCGCGAACAATTCGCCCAGCGTCAGGTGTTCTGACCATATCGCCTCGAGATCCACGCCGTAGCGGCCACGGGTCTCGAGCGCCAGGACCTCGAGTTCCATCGCATCCACGCCCAGGCCGCCCTTGCGCGGGTAGCGCGCGGCATAGACATCCAGGATACGGTCTTCCGGGGCGAACCGCAGCCGTTCGCCGGCATGCAGGAGGAAGCTGCCTGCGAACATGTCCAGGAAGTCGCGGATCTCCTCCTTGCCGGCATGCGGAAATGCGCGCCTCCAGGCGCGGCCCTGGCACGGGCGGCCGCGGAACGGCCCGGGGGCCCGAATTCCGGGCCGGGAAATCCACAGGGCGCCTGCTGCCAGCAGATCGGTGAACGCTCGTACGAACGCAGGCATGCCTGGCTGCAAACTTCAGAGGAGGTTGGACAAAACCCGGGCCAGGCGGTCCTGGATGGCGTCCATCACCTGCCCCCGGCGTTCGCGCCGATCTCCGGCATATACGGCAACTTTCACTGTTTCGCGCATCGCGAAAGACTCGAACGTGCCGTTGTCTTCCTGGCGTTGTTCAATGCGGTTTCCGCCGATCACGAAGAAGTCCTTTTTGCGGTTCTCCTGTTTCACGACACCGACATTGACGTCAGAGAGCACGAGATAGCTGTCGTATTCGTTGTTGGCTCGCAGCACTTCCTGCAGTGTCGCGCCCGCGACGGCTCCCAGCAATGCCCCCGAGCCCGGCCCCATGCCACCGGGGCGCTTGGCCATCTCGTAGCCGGCCACGCCCCCCAGCAGCATGCCCAACTCATTGGACGCACGCTGGCGACCTTGTGCCACCGAGTTCATGAAGTAAAGGTTCACGTCAACGAGGATGCCGAAGTTCTGCTCGCCGATCTGGTAGCCGGCAGCGCGCAGGCCAGACTCCATTGCACTCCGGATTGCAGAGACGTCGATGGATGGGTCCCCGGAGGAATTGCGCAGGCGGAGCTTCACAGTCCGGTTGGCGAACTGGCTGGGATCGACGAACACGTTCTTCGATGTGGCGCTTCCGATCTTGAATGCGTTGACCTGGGTGTCATGGGCGGCGCATCCAGCGAGGGCCATGAGCACCAGTGGCAGGAAAAGTCGGGTTCTCATGGTCATTTGCCTTTGAATCGATCGAGATACGACCGGATCTCGTTGTAGGAGACGCTGAAATTGAGGTTCTGCGAGCCTTTGTCCACACGGATCCAGTCATTGACTCCGATCACGGCGTCCTTGAGCAGTAGCGGTCCGCCCGAATTTCCCTGGCTGATGGGCGTATCGGTCTGTACGAACTCCACGAGGTTGTCGGAACCAATGGCAGCGCTGCGTTGGCGCCGCATCGCGCTGATGACTCCACGCGTGATGGTGAATTCATAGCCCTTTGGATGACCGATGGCCTCGACGGTTTCTCCGAGCTTGAGCGGGCCGGTGTGAATGGCCAGCGGCTTGCCTGCCTGCTGTGCCTTGACCAGTGCGAGATCGAGGCGCACGTCGTGGTCCACTACACGGCCATAGGTCTTCGTGCCATCGTAGTAGGTCAGTTCCACCAGAGATTGGCCCTCGACCACATGGTAGGCAGTGAGCACCAGTTCCGGGGTGATGTAGAACCCCGTGCCGGTGGCTTTCGCGTTGCGTATCACGACGACGCTGTCGAAGCGTCCATCTGCAATCGTGTCGCCCACTGGCGCCCGGGCAGAAGGTGCACTGGCCAATGCCGCAGTGCTGCGTGCATTCACCCCGGAGTAAGTCGGTGCGGCTGACGCATAACTGCGCGTGCTGAGCGTTTTGAGAAACGCCGGCATGTTCGTGTAGGTGCTGGATTCGGCTGCGCGCAGATTGGAGGCGCTGAAGAGTGTGCTGATCGGGATGGTCATCGGTCGCTTTTCCCAGGCCGTGACCTCTTCCTCCGTTTTCACGTTGCGCTGGATGCTGGCCCTTTCCGGGTCGGCATCCCGCACGTTGTAGGCAACGTTGAACACCTCGTTGTCATTGATCTGGAAGCTGTTGCGGAGGATGCGCTTCTTCCGGACGTCGATGACGTAGTAGTTCACATCCGCCGTTTTCGTCGTGTTGATATCGACGGACTGATAGGCATACTCCGAGTACACGGGCTGGTCGATCATCTGGCTGGTGGCAGCGAGCCGTGCCGAAGCCTGGTCAACGCCGGCACGCGCACCGGCGTTCGCCAGGCCGTCAGCGAGACCTTGCAGCGCGCAACCCCAGCCCGAGCACAGCTTCGGTATGGCGCTGCTGATCTGCGCGCGCTGGAATTCGGCCATGGCTTTCTGGTAACTCGCCATCGCAGTGACGTAGTCAGGATTCTGAATTTGCTGGGTTCCCGTCTGAGCGCGGCTCTTGTTGTCCCGCTTGTTCTTGAATTCGCGGGATACCTTCGCCATGGAAAGATCCGTGACGAAGAGGTAGTCGAACCGGGAGATGTCGCCGGAAGCGAAGACGGACTCTGTCGCAGGTGCGAAGCGAAAGTCCAGATCCGGCTTGAAGGCAATCTCGAAGTCAAAGACGTTGCGGTCCTTGAAGCTGGCGCTGGTCAGATCGACATAGCCGATCGTCGCGAGCCCCGCCAGCGCTTCCGCCCCGCTGCCGAAAGGGGTCCGGAGGCTGCCGAGCGTCGACACTTCATCGAGCGATATGTGCCCATCGGCCATGAGTTGCGTGCGCACCATCTCGACATAGGTGTCGTCTATGCTTTTGCGGCTCTGCTCGTGCAGATAAGGTCCGAGCTGGACCGCTTGCCGGTAATAGCCGTCCTTGTCGCTGCCATGGGACGCCAGCTTGGCGAGCGCCGCAGTCTGGAACCTGGAAGAGCCGACATAGTCGCTTTCGCTGAATGTGTGCCTGCCGATGAACTCTGCGCTGTGCCTGCCTTGGCTTAACGTGTCCTCGAACGTGGATTCCAGCGCCTGGGCTTTTCCGGCCTCGGCAAGCTGTATCACGCGCGCGGCTTGTTCTTCCAGTTGCTGTCTCTTGTCTGAGCCCACATGGGTCAATTCAAGCAGCCGGTCCGCTGCAATGGCTTCAAGAACCTGGTCACTGTTCTTGAGGGTGCGAGAAATCTGCGGCCATTGCGATTTGTCGGCGAGGCTGTGGATGCCCCTCAACCCGTTGACCGCCAGGTCCGCCTTGCTGCGGTAGCGGGTTTCCCATACCTGGTTGGCCAGCTGTTCGAATTCAGGTGGAAGAGGTTTTTCGCTGCCCTTGTAGCGTTTCTCGAAATAGGCGGCCTCCTTGAGAAAGAACGCGTCCGCTTCGTCGAACTTCTGCTCTCCGACCAACTTCTTGAATTCGCGCAGTTGCGGGCTGAACGCATCGCCAATGGTTCCGCTGATGTCTTCCAGCCCCAGCTTGCCGAGCTGCAACTGGGGAAGAGAGGAGGCGCTGCCCCCTTGCGTGGTGACGCAGCCTCCGAGAGCCAGGCCCGATGCCAGCAATGCCAGGCGAAGCAGTCCACTGCTTTTGTTCATTCGATCGTTCCTCCTGCAGGCCGGGGCTCGCCATACCGCGGGCCACGCGCCACAGCACGAACCTGTGGAACGTCCCTACCCCCTTATACAACTGGATACATCTTAAGGGATGGATAGGAGATCGCCAATGGGCTTCAGCCCAATCAATTGAGGAAGCTAAATGTGATGGACACGCTCCGTTGGCGGAGCGGAAGGGCGCGATCCGGGGCCTCGGTCCTGCGGTTGGGCCGATCGGGCATCCGCAGCCTGGAGATGGACATTCCGTCAGGCCATGATCCACACCTTGCGCACGGTCTCGATGGTGCGCCAGGTGCCCACGTAGCCCGGCTTCATGATGAAGCAGTCGCCGGCCCTGAAGATCTTCGGCCCGTGGCCGCGCTCGGTGATTTCCACCACGCCGGAGAGGATCAGGCAGAACTCCCAGGTCTCGCCCTTGATGGAGTGGTTGAGGCCCGGGGTGGCTTCCCAGACGCCTGCGCGGACGGCGCCGTTCTTGGCGCTGTCGATGTCCCAATTGCGGCAGACGATGTCGCCCTCGATCACGCGCTCGGCGGGCGGGCGGTATTCGGGGGCTTCGCCCAGCTTGTCGAAGGGGAAGGTCACGAGCAGATCAGACATGGCGAGGTCCTGCAGGGAAGAGGAGGAACCCCCCGCGGGGGGCGATGCTTCGATGCTAGGCGGGTAGGGGGCCTGTAAGGTGCTGAAAACACGCGCGCCGGCAGTGGCAAATGCGCTTTTGCAGTGTGTCCGCCAGCGCAATCTGCCGCCCCCTCGGCGGATGCAGTCCTGGCCTGGGCGCGCCCGTGTTCTCAGGGGCTGGCGGGTTCGATGCGGCTCGCGACGAAGCCGCCGGCATCGCGTTCCGCGAGAAAGCGCACCCGCGCTCCCGGCACCTGGGCTGCCGCAGGAACCGCCTCGCGCACGCGGAACACCATGGTCATGGGAGGCATGTCCAGGTTCCGCAGTTCGCCGTGCCGCAGCGTGATGCGGCGGGTGGCGGCGTCCCAGCGCACGACTTCGCCCTCGCTCAGGTCCGGTGTTTGCGGCGCGTCGCCGGTGTTGGCAGTGGCGCCATGGTCCGCGGGGCCGGCAGCGGCCGGCTGCGCGGAATAGCTGGTGAACACGCGTGCACTGCCGTCACGAGCGACCAGCAGCACGTCATGGGCGTCGCGGCGGCCACCATAGAAGGCCCCGTCCATGCCCGGTGATCCCACCGGCATGCCCGGCACGGCCAGGCCCAGGGCACGGGGCTTGTCGCGCAGCAGGCGGTGTACATCGGCGGCGGGCACGTGGCCTTCGACCAGATAGCCGCCGACGAGGGCGGTGTGGCAGGAGCCGAGCTTTTGCGGCAGGCCGAGCTTTTCGCGCACGGCGGCGTTGCCGGTGTCGTGCACGGTCGCCTTGAAACCATGGGCCTGCATGTGGTCCACCCAGTCCTTGCAGCAGCCGCAGTTCGGGTCTTTCCAGACTTCGACGGGCGTGGGCCCGGGGCTGGCAGCGCGGGCGAGCAAGGGCAGGCTGGCGGCGGCAGTTGCCGTGGCGCAGAGCGCGGTGCCCAGCCAGGCGCGGCGGGTCGCGCCGGTCGCGGAGAGTACGGGCGCCTGGGCGTGGGTGAGGTGCGTGGCGATGTTCTTCATGGCAGGATTCCTTTTCGTGCGGAGCATGCCGCAGTGATGTGGGGAAAGCGGTGGCGCTGCGCGATGGCAGCAATGGCAGAGCGATCAGTGGTCGTGTCCATGGCCCTGGCGACTCCCATGTCCGAGGCCCGGCTTGCGCACGCGGGCTGCGCCGTCGTCGGCGCCCGCATCCGCTGCCGGCGCACCCGCGGCACGTGGTGCAGGCGGCAGGGCATCTGTGCCACCCGGCCATTCATGCGCACGTGTTCCAGGTGGCTGCACGTAGTCGCCCGGGTCGCGGAAATCCCGGACAGCGATCCCCTCGCGCACCTTGAGCACGCTGAACATGCCGCCCATCTCCAGGGGGCCGAACGGGCCTGTGTCGGTCATCATGGGCAGGGTGTTGTCGGGCAGGGGCATTTCCATGGCGCCCATGTCGGCCATGCCGCGTTCGCCCATCACCATGTAGTCGGGCACGATCTTCTGGATCTGTCCCACCAGGCCGCGGTGGTCCACGCCGATCATGGTGGGCACGTCGTGGCCCATGGCGCCCATGGTGTGGTGGCTCTTGTGGCAGTGCACGGCCCAGTCGCCGGGTTCGTCGGCGATGAACTCGATCTGCCGCATCTGCCCCACGGCGACGTCGGTGGTCACCTCGGGCCAGCGTGCCGACGGGGGGACGATGCCGCCGTCCGTGCCCGTCACCTCGAACTCGTGGCCGTGCACGTGGATGGGGTGGTTGGTCATGGTGAGGTTGCCGATGCGCAGGCGCACGCGGTCGCCGCGCCGCGCGACGAAGGGGTCGATGCCCGGGAACACACGGCTGTTCCACGACCAGACGTTGAAGTCCGTCATCTCGTTGATGCGCGGCGTGCGGCTGCCCGGCTCCACCGCGAAGGCACCGAGGAGGAAGGCGTAGTCGCGGTCGGCCGTGGCGATGCGCGGGTGCCGGCCGCGCGCGTCCAGGCGCGGATGCGTGATCCACAGGCCCATGAGGCCCATGGCCATCTGCACCATCTCGTCGGCATGCGGGTGGTACATGAAGGTGCCGGGCCGGCGCGCGGTGAACTCGTACACGAAAGTCTTGCCCGCGGGAATCGCCGGCTGGTTGAGGCCCGACACGCCGTCCATGCCGTTGGGCAGCCGCTGGCCGTGCCAGTGCACGCTGGTGTGCTCGGGCAGGCGGTTGGTGACGAAGATGCGCACGCGGTCGCCTTCGACGACCTCGATGGTGGGGCCGGGGCTCTGGCCGTTGTAGCCCCAGAGGTTGACGTGGAAGCCGGGCGCGAACTCCCGCACCACGGGCTCGGCGACGAGGTGGAATTCCTTGACGCCGGCGTTCATGCGCCAGGGCAGGCTCCAGCCGTTGAGGGTGACGACCGGGTGGAAGGGCAGGCCCGTGGGCGGGAGCGGAGGCACCTGGGTGCCGGCGCCCGCGGGTGCTGCGGCCTCGGGCAGGGATGCGAGGGCCGCGCGGCCCACCGAGGCGGCGGAGAGGGCGGCCACGGCCGTGGCGGCGCCGCCGAAGAAGTGTCTGCGTTGCATGGATCAGTGGCCCGCGTCGGACGGGGCCGCGCTGGACGAGGAAGTGGGGGAGGACAGGGCGGAGGATGTGGCCGTTGCGGAGGCAGGGGGCTGCGCGCCGGGCGAAGCGACCGCGAGCGCGAACTGCAGGTCGGTGTCGGCGAGCCAGAAGTCGCGCCGGGCCGCGACGGCATCGGCCACGGCCTGCGTGGTCTGCCGGGCCTGGGCGAGCAGGTCCCAGACGCTGGCGAGCATGCCGTTGTAGCGCAGCAGGGTTTCGTCCTGGATCTGCTGCTGCAGCGGAACGACGTGCTTTTCCTGCTCCTGCGCCAGCTCCCAGGCGGTGCGGTAACTGCGCCAGTGCACGCGCACTTCGGCGCGGGCCCGCAGTGCGGTCTGTTGGAGCTGGGCCGCGCTTTCCTGCACAAGCCCCCGGGATCGGGCGTTTGCGGCACCTCCCCAGTCGAACAGGGGCAGGGGCAGTTCCAGCTCCCAGCCGCGCTTGACTTCGGAATGACCGCCGCCGCGCTCGGTCGTGGTGTCGCGCCGGTAGCCGAGGCCGATGTCGCCGAAGAGCTGGCCGGCGCGGGCGAAGCCCTGCTGGCCGGCCACGCGGTCCAGCCCGATGCGGGCCGCGCGCACATCCAGTCGCTCGCGAAGGGCGCGCTGTTCCAGTTCCGCTGCATCCATGGGCTCGGTGGGCAGGTCCGGCAGGCGCGGGGGCAGGGTGATCGCTTCGGCCGACGCGCCCCAGAGTCCGAGCGCCAGCGCCAGCGCCTCGCGTTCCGTGGCCGCCGCGAGCCGTGCCCGGGCCAGCCGTGCCCGGGCATCGGCCAGCACGGCCTGCTCGCGGGCGGCCTGCAGCCGGCTCCAGTTGCCGACGCCGGCCATGCGGCGCGCCAGTTCGGCACCGGTCCCGGCGGCATCGTGCATGCGTTCGTGCGCGGCGAGGGTTTCCTGCGCGGCGACGGCACGCAGCCAGGCGATGCGGGCGTCGCTGGCGACGCGCGCCGCATCGGCCGCAGCGGCGAGCGTGTCCTGCTCGCGCAGGCTGCCGGCCCAGCGGTTGCGCCAGGGCAGGGTGACCAGTTCCACCAGGCTGAAGGTGATGGAACGCTCGATCTCGCGCTCGTGCGCGGTCGCGAGCCGCCCCAGGCCCAGTACCGGGTTGGGCAGCGTCAACGCCTGCACGCGCTCGGCGTCCTGCACGCCCAGGCGCGCGAGGCGGGCCTGCAGGCCGGGGTGGCGCAGCAGGGCGATGCGCACGGCAGCGTCCTGCGTGAGCGGCGCGGCCAGCCAGCCGGCCACGGCCTCTCCGGCGGCGCGTTGCGCTGCGGGATCGGTGGGAGGCAGGGCGGCGTTGTCGGCGCCGGCCGTGCGGCCCTGCAACGTGGCCTGCACATCGCCGCGCAGCCCGTCGGGCGAGACGCTGGCGCAGCCTGCCAGCAGGAGTGCGGCGGCCAGTGCCGGCCAGCGCATGGTGCGCGGGGAAGGCATCGGTGCTGCGGTCATGGCTGGTGCCCTCCGGCAGGCGTTGCGCCGTGGTTGGGGTCGCTTCCGTGGTGATGGCCCGGGACGGATGCATGGCCGGGGTGGTGCATGGCCGGAGCAGGCTCGACGACCGCAGGTGGGACCACTGCAGGCGCTGCCGTGGCGGGCACGGCCGGGGCATGCGCGGCGTGGTCCGGCGCCCTGGTGGCGGTGGATGCCCCAGCCGCGGGACTGCGCCCCTGGCGTGCCTCCCAGGCCGCGATGTCGGCATGGCCGCGCGGGAAGGTGGCGACGGCTGCATGGGCGTCGCGCCAGTCCACCAGTGGGGCGTCCGCGGGCCAGGGCGGCAGTGCCGCATGGCGCGGTGGCGCGACGGGCACATCCGGCAGCGCGGCATCGCCCTGGACGGCCGTGGCCGGCGGAAAAGGCGGTTGCGCCGGCACGGCGGCGGGCACGATCAGCGCCGCGGCGAGCGCGCAGCGGTGGAAGAACGAACGATGGAGACGGTATGAAAAACGTCGGGAACGGGCGCAGGGCCCCGGGGTGTGCATGGAAAGCTTCTCCTGGACTCGGAAGCGAAAGCGGAACGCGGCCGCGCCACCGTGCGCCAGGTTCTTCTCGAACGGCACGGGCGGGGCGGACGCACTTCGGGCGTCGAGCTCAGGAAATGGGTGGCTTGGTGGCCCGCGCGGGCAGGGCGCTCGCGAAGCGGACGGCGGCGGGCACGCGCAGGCCGGCGCCGTGGGAAACCGCTCCCGGGGCGGGTGCGGGAGGTGCCATCACCACCGTGTGGCAGATCTCGCAATCGGCGCAGGCGGCATGTGCCGCGTGGTCGCCGGATGCGGCGCCGCAGGCAGTGGGAGGCTGTGCATGCGCTGCGGATTCGCCATGGCAGGCGGGTGCGCCGGTGATGGAGGCGGGGGACGCAGGGTCGTGCCCGGCATGGGCCATGGCATGCGGAGCGTGCACCGAAACCGCACTGCCGGCATGCGCACCTCCCGTCATCTGCGCGGCCATGGCCGGGCCCACGAGCCCGCGCAGGGCCATGAGCACGATCAGCGCGAAGAAGACGAGGGGGCGGCGCATGGGCCCGATGATACGGCGTGCGTTCCGGACGCGTTCAGACGGCCATGTAGCGGCCGGGGCGATGGTTCATGGCCAGCACCAGGTTGAGCGCGACGGCGCCCACGATGGACCAGAGTACCCGCCCCGGCTCGACGGTGAACAGCGCCAGCAGCACGATCGCGCAGTCCACGGCCATCTGCACCTTGCCGGCCCGCCAGCCATGGCGGTCCTGCAGGTAGAGCGCGAGGATGCCGACGCCGCCCAGGCTGCAGCGGTGGCGGAACAGCACCAGGAAGCCCGTGCCCACGATGAGCCCGCCCGCCACGGCCGCGTAGAGCGGCTGCAGCGCCGACAGCTGCAAGAAGCGCGACTGCGCCTCGGTCATCAGCGACAGCAGCAGCACCGCGATGAAGGTCTTGAGGGTGAACGCGCGTCCCATCTTGCGCCACGCCAGCCAGTAGAAGGGCAGGTTCAGCAGGAAGAACCACTTGCCGAAGCCGATGCCCGTGGCGTAGTGCAGCAGGAAGGCGATGCCCGCCGTGCCGCCGGTGAGCAGGCCCGCGCTGGTGAAGAAGGCTACGCCCACCGAGATCAGCAGCACGCCCGTGAACACGGCCAGGGTGTCTTCGGTGGTGCTGTGCGGGACCATGGCGGGGGCGGCGGAGGGCGGGCTGAGGGTCTGGCTCATGGTTGGCGAAAACGGAGGGGTGACAGGCTGTACGGATGGGGTCCCGACGCCGTGGCTCTGTGCGCCTGCATGGCATGCCCTGGCGGGCGGAAAGATCCGCGATTGCAGCACGGGGCGGTGCCCGGCGGCTTGCGGTGCATCAAGCCGTTTTCCGCAGGCAGGCAGAGTTCATGAATTCTAGGGTAAACCCTGAATCCATGGGGCCGCGCTGCGATGGGGCATGGGGCGTTCCCGGTCATACCCACCAGTTGCAAGAACCGTACCCTTTTCCCGCCTGGCAGCGGTGCCTGCTGCTCAGCGTACCGGCCGTTCCACCCCGCGCAGCATGCGCAGCCCGTTGGCCACCACCAGCAGGCTGGCGCCCATGTCGGCAAACACCGCCATCCACATGGTCGCCTGCCCCGCCAGCGCGAGGCCGAAGAAAACGGCCTTGATGCCCAGTGCCAGGGCGATGTTCTGCCACAGCACCGCGTGCGTGCGGCGCGAGAGGCGCACGGTCTCGGCCACGCGGCGCAGGTCGTCGTTCATGATGACCACGTCGGCGGTCTCCATCGCCACGTCGGTGCCGGCGGCACCCATGGCGAAGCCGATGTCGGCGCGCGCCAGCGCGGGCGCATCGTTGATGCCATCGCCGGCCATGGCGGTCATGCCGTGCTTCTGCTGCAGTGCGGCGATGGCCGAGAGCTTCTGCTCGGGCAACAGGCCCGCCTGCACCTCCGAGATGCCCGCTTCCCGCGCGGCGGCCTGGGCCGCTGCCGCGTGGTCGCCCGTCAGCATCACCGGCACGATGCCCAGGGCGCGCAGGTCGGCAACGGCTTCCACCGCCTGCGGCCGCAGGGTGTCGGCCACGGCGAACAGCGACCGCACGCCATGGGCATCACCCAGCAGCGTCACGCTGCGGCCCTCGGATTCATGGGCCGCGGCGGCGGTCTCCACTGCGTCCGTCCACAGGCCGCGCTCCTGCGCCAGCCGCCGGTTGCCGAGGAACCAGGTCGCCCCGTGGATGCGGCCTTCCACGCCGCGGCCGGGCAGGGCGGTGAAGTCCTGCACCTCCGGCAGGTCGGCCGGCGCATCGCCGATGCCGGCAGCGATCGCCCTGGAGACCGGATGGTCCGAGCGCCCCGCCAGCGCGGCGGCCACGTCGGTGGCACCATCCCCGCCGAAGCGTTCGCTGCCCACCAGCACGGGGCGGCCGGCCGTCACCGTGCCTGTCTTGTCGAAGGCCACGGCGCGCACGCCGCGGGCCCGCTCCAGCCACTGGCCGCCCTTGATCAGGATGCCGCGCCGGGCGCCCGCCGCGAGCCCGCTCACCACCGTCACCGGCGTGGCGATGACCAGCGCGCAGGGGCAGGCGATCACCAGCAGCACGAGGGCCCGGTAGAGGGCGTCCAGCCAGGCCCAGCCCAGGGCCAGCGGGGCCCCCACGGCCACCAGGGCCGCCAGTGCGAACACCGTGGGCGTGTAGATGGCGGCGAAGCGGTCCACGAAGCGCTGCATGGGTGCGCGCGAGCCCTGCGCCTCTTCCACCGCGTGGATGATGCGGTCCAGCGTGGTGTTCCCGGCAGCGGCCGTGACGCGGAACTGCAGCTCCGATTGCGCATTGAGCGTGCCGGCATACAGCCCGTCGCCAGGCGCCTTGTCCACGGCCAGGCTTTCGCCGGTCACGCTGGATTCGTCCACCGCCCCGCGGCCTTCCAGCACCACGCCGTCCAGCGGCACCCGCGCGCCGGGGCGCAGCCGCAGCACGCTGCCCACCGGCACCTCGGCCGCAGGTACCGTCCGCCAGCGGCCCTCCTCGCCACGCAGCTCGGCCTGCTCGGGGCTCAGCGCCAGCAGCGCGCCGATGGCGTCCCGCGCGCGGCCCACGGCGCGGTCCTCGATGCGCTCGGCCAGGGCATAGAGGGCCATCACCATGGCGGCCTCCGGCCACTGGCCGATCAGGAAGGCGCCCGTCACGGCCACGGCCATGAGCGCCGAAATGTCCAGGCGGCCGCGCGCCAGCGAGCCCAGGCCGCTGCGGTACACCCCCAGCCCGGCCAGCAGGATGGCAACGGCCGCCACGGCCATGCCGGCGGCCCGCCAGGGCAGGGTGTCGGGGGCGAGCAGGTGCAGCAGTTCGGCGGCGGTCGCGGCGGCCAGCGACGCGCCGAGCCGGCCCCAGCCGGGCAGCATGGCATGGTCATGGTCGTGCCCATGGCCGCCGCCGGCCCCGCTCTCCGGGCCATGCGCATGGTCGTGGCTGCCGCCCCCATGGTCGTGGTCGCCGTGCGACGCCGCAGGCGCCGATGCGGGTGCCGTGGCCCGGGGCGGCGCTCCGCAGGCGCTGCCGCATCCGCAGGCCAGGTCGATGCGTGCCTTGCCTCCCGGGGCGGCAGCCGCCGGAGAGCGATCGGTGGAAGCCGTGCTTGCCATGGTGTGTTGTCCTTGCTTGGGGTGAATTCCGACAGGGGTCCGCAGCCGGACCGTGCCATCATTGGAAACCTTCAAGCCGCTTCAAGGTCAAGCCGTGTCCGCCGCAAGTCCCCACCACCGTATCGGCGATGCCGCCCGCCTCTCGGGCGTGCCCACCGCCAACATCCGCTACTACGAGAAGGAAGGGCTGCTGCCCGCCCAGGCCCGCGCCGACAACCGCTACCGCCTCTACAGTGACGAAGAAATCCACCGCCTGCGGTTCATCCGCCTGTGCCGCGCCATGGACATGTCGCTGGACGAAGTGCGCACGCTGCTCTCGCTCGGCCGGGGCACGGACACCGCCGCAGACCATGCGGCCTGCGCCACGGTGGACGATCACCTGCTGCACGTGCGCACCCGCCTGCGGGAGCTGCAGGCGCTGGAGGCCCAGTTGCTGTCGCTGCGCGGGCGCTGCGACGGTACCGACGGCAGCCGCTGCCACGTGATCGAGGCCCTCCATGACCGTGCCGATGCCGACCCCCTGCCGCTGCCCGATCCGCCGGCGCGCCGGCATGTGTGATCGCCCTTTGCCCATGCCCGCGCAGCCGTTTCCTTCGACCGGAATCCCGTCCGCCTGCCGTCAGGCGGAGGAGGCCGCATGAGCGCCGGAGCCGGCACCCTGCCCGCATGGACCGACCGACTGTGGCGCGCCGCGCGCGGCTGGGCGCTGGCCTGGTGGCGCATCGTCTATCTGGGCGCGGTGGTGGCGGTGCTGATGCTGTCGCCGTCCAGCTACGGGCGGTCCACCCGCGCGCGCCTGGCGCGCCACATGTACATCGACACGGCGCCCCTGCTGCTGGGCTTCACCGCGCTGGTGGCACTCATCTGCCTGGTGGTCACGCACATCGTCGTGGTCACGGCGCGCAGCTACGGCCTGTCCCACTATGCGCTGCAGATGGTGGTGCGGGTGCTCGTGCTGGAGCTGATCCCGCTCACGGCGGCGCTGTTCGTGGCGCTGCGCACCACGATCCCGGGAGGCACGCAGCTGGCGCTCATGCGCCGGTCGGGCCACTGGGATGCGTTGCGAGCGCGCGGCGCCGATCCTGTCCGCGTGGAGCTGCTGCCGCGCGTCGTGGCAGGCATCTATGCCAGCATCACGCTCGCCGCGCTGTCGTGCGTGGTCGCCCTGGTGATGGCCTACCTGGGCGTCTATGGCGCGAGCACGGCGGGAGTGCCCGCCTACACCCGCATGTTCGGGCAGGTGTTCACGCCGCCCGTCACCCTGCTGTTCGCGCTCAAGACCCTGCTGTTCAGCCTGGCCGTCGCGCTCATTCCCATGGCCGCCGGCCTGCATGCCACGGGCGATCCGCGCGCCCGCTCCGAGCTCGGCGGCTTCGCGCGCATGTTCGCGGTGCTGCTGCTGATCGAGATCGCCTCGCTCATGGGCAACTACTACTGACTGATTGACGCTTTCCCGGACCGCTTCCGATGAACGACCACCACTCCCCCCCGCCGCAGCAACATCCTGCCGGGGCGCCTGCCTCCGAGCCCGCCGAGGCGCTGCTGCGCCCCGTGGCCCACCTGGAGCGCAAGGCCGCCGCGCTGCTGCTCTTCACCCTGGCGCTGATCATCGGCTCCGGCCTGTACCTGCTCTACGCGCGCGGCGTGTTCGAGCCCACGCAGCAACTGGTGCTCACCGCCGAAGACTCCGAGGGCGTGGTCGCCGGCATGGACATGACGTTCTCGGGCTTCCCCATCGGCCGGGTTCGCAGCACCGAACTGGCCGAGGACGGCGATGTGCGCATCCTGATCGACGTGCCGCGCAAGGACGCGCACTGGCTGCGGGAGTCCAGCGTGTTCACGCTGGTGCGCGGCATCGTGGGCGGCACCACCATCAAGGCCTACAGCGGCATCCTGACCGATCCGCCGCTGCCTGACGGGGCGGTGCGGCCGGTGCTGCGCGGCGATGCCACCGCCGAGATCCCCCAGCTCATGTCGGCCGCGCGCGAACTGCTTTCCAACCTGCAGGCCCTCACCGCGCAGGACGCCGCGCTGGGCGGAACCCTGGCCAATGTGCGCACCCTTACCGAGCGGCTGAACGCGCCCGGCGGAGCCCTTGGCGTGCTGATGGGCAGCGAGGCCGAGGCGCGCAAGATTGCCACCACGCTCGACCGCACCAACCAGTTGCTGGCGCGCATCGACGGCATGGCCGCCAAGGCGGACCGGCAGGTGTTCGGCACGGCCGGCGAGGCGGGCCTCGTGACCGATGTGCGCGCCACCGTGGTGCAGCTCAACGGCCTGCTCGCGGACACGCGCCAGAGCCTGGCCAAGGTGGATGCAGTCCTGGCCGAAGCCCAGGCCATCGGGGCCAACGCCCGCGAGGCCACCACCGACCTCGGCGCCCTGCGCGCCGATGTGGAAAGCAACCAGCGCAAGGTCGAGAGCCTGGTCAACGAGATCCAGCGCAAATGGCCGTTCGCGCGCGACACCCGGATCCAGCTGCCATGAGCCCCGTACCCCTGTTCCCCCGGCCTGGCCGGCCTCGGCTTCCCCGGCGTTCCGGCGCGTTGCTGTCCGCCGTGCTGGCTGCCGCGCTGTCCGCCGGCTGCGCCCAGCGCCCGCCTGCACCCGAATGGGAAATGAATGCCCGTGGCGCCGCTGACCGGGCCACGCAGGCCTACCTGTCCGGCAACGACCGCGTGGCTGTACAGGAATGGCGGCGCGCCCGGGAAGAAACGGCCCGCACCGCCCGGCCCGACCTGCTGGCCCGGGTCGTGCTGCTGGAGTGCGCAACCCGGGTCGCCAGCCTGGCGCAGGTGGGGTGCCCCGATTTCGCGCCACTGCGTGATGGCGCGGCCGAGGCCGAGCGTGCGTATGCGGATTATCTGGAAGGCCGTGCCGGAGGGGCGGAGGTGGAGCTTCTGCCACCGGCCCAGCGGGCCGCGCTGGCCGGTGGAGCTGCGGCGCTGGCCGGGGTGGAAGATCCGCTGGCCCGGCTGCTGGCCGCCGCGGTACTGCATGTACGGGGGCAGGGCGGTGCGGATGTGCCGCGACATGCCATCGATGCGGCCTCCTCCCAGGGATGGCGCAGGCCTCTGATGGCCTGGCTGCTGCTGGCAGAACAGGACGCCCGCGCGTCTGGCGACGCCCAGCGGGCAGACCAACTGAGGCAGAGGCTGGATGTGCTCGAAAAGGCAGGCGCCGGAGGAGCGCGGTAATCTGCTGTCCGACGGCTCCCTTCCAGCCGGGAGCCGGAACGGTGCAGGCGGCGCCCGCCACCTCGCTCAGGGCGAGGAAATCGGATCGCCCGGCAGGAACTGCTCCAGATCCTGCGGGATGCGTACCAGAGAATCCGCAGCCTGGACGGCTTCGTCCGGTACGAGGTTCATCGCCGTGGCGGCCACCGCCAGCAATACCGTGGTGGTGAACGCGATGAACGCGCGGGGGCCGGTGTAGCGGTTGCGTTGCATGGCAGTCTCCTTGGATGCGGATCGGTGGGCGGGCGGGGTAATGCGTGGTGCTGGATGCATTACATGCCGGCCGGCCGCCCGCGTCTGTCGGACACGTCCTCGCGGACGTGTGCTGCAACGGGAGTTACCCTTGGTTTCGCCCTGCGGGATGTCTTGTAGGACGACGGGGTTATAGGCCCACCGCGGGGACCAGCCGGTGCGCCAGGGTGGACGCCGTCAGGGTACTGCCCGGCGGCCATTGGTCGGCTGCCCGCCCATGGGCGTGGCAGGCCGCGGTAGCCGCCTCGAACGCTGCATCCCTGCCTTCGGGCCGGCCCGCCCACAGGGCACCCAGGAATCCCGCCAGCACGTCCCCGGTGCCCCCCGTGGCCAGGCGTCCATTGCCCGTGGGATTGATGTGCACCAGCCGGTCCGGCGCGGCCACCACGCTGCCGGAACCCTTGAGCACGACGGTGCAGTGGAAGCGCTCGGCCAGTGCCCGGGCGGCACCCAGCCGGTCGGCCTGCACGGCGGCCGTGTCGCTGCCCAGCAGCCGCGCGGCTTCCAGGGGATGGGGCGTGAGCACGGTGGGCAGCGGGCCATGGCGCAGGGCGCGCCCGCGCAGCTGCTCCGCCAGGGCAGTGTCGCGGGCCACGGCGTTCAGCCCGTCCGCGTCCAGCACCAGCCGGGGGGCCTCCGCCAGCACGCGCGGCAGCACGTCCCGCACGGCCTCGCCGCCGCCGCAGCCGCAGACCACGGTGGCCCGGTCCAGTTCAAGGGCGTCAAAGCGGCGCAGCATGCATTCCGGCTGCTGCGGGTCCACGGGCAGGGTGTCCTTCCCGCTGGCGTCCAGCAGCGCAACCACCACCCGCCCCGCGCCGCCGTGCAGCGCGGCGGAGGCCGCCAGCAGCGCGGCCCCGGTCATGCCCTGGCCCCGGGTTCCGATGGCCTCGCCGCCCACCACGGCCACATCGCCGTAGCTGCCCTTGTGGGACGCATGCGCCCGCCGCACGGGCACACCGGGCCCCGCCAGCCACGCCGACGGGGGCTCGGCCGGCGTATCTACGCCCAGATCGTCCCGCCAGACGGTGCCCGCGGCATCCCGGCCCTGGCCGGTGAACCACCCGGGCTTGAGGGTCAGCAGCCCCAGCGTATGCCGTATGCCTGGGGGCGCGTGCTCTGGCGGCGCGAGGCCGGGAAGGTACTGGCCCGTATCGGCCTGCAGGCCCGAGGGCCCGTCCACGCAGAGGAGGGGGGCGCGGCTGTCCTGCAGCGCGCGCAGCAGCGCTGCCAGCTCCTGCGAAGGAGCACCGGAGCGGGCCGCCGCCCCGATGCCGAGCAGGGCATCGATGCACAGATCGTCCGGCCCGAGATCCGCGGGCGCACGTTCGACGAAGGGCACCTGCGCGCCCCGGGCGCGTTCCCAGGCCCGGCGTGCGTCGTCGGGGGCGGTGTCCGGCCGGCCGAGCCAGGTCACATGCACCCGCACGCCGCGGCGCGCCAGCTGCGCCGCCGCTTCGAGCCCGTCGCCGCCGTTGTTGCCGCTGCCGCAGGCGATCCACACCTGCCGCGCATGCGGCGCCACCGCCTGCGCCAGGCGCGCCACCGCCAGCCCCGCGCGCTCCATCAGCGTGCCGGCCGGCAGCGATCGCAGCGCGGCCTGCTCGATGCGGCGGGTCGCCGGAACGTCGAACAGCGGATGGGGACGGTCGGGTTCGATACGGATCATGGGCATGCGGCAGGCCTTCCTTCGGGAGGCCATTGTGGACCGCTCCGCGGCCCGTGCCGCTCCGGTCAGAACCTGCGCAACCCGAAGGGCTGCAGGTCCGTCTCCGGCACCCGCTGGGCGACCAGGTCTGCCACCGCGCGGGCACTGCCGCAGGCCAGGGCCCAGCCACATGCGCCGTGCCCGGCGTTGATCCACACCCCCGGCACGCCGGTGGTGCCCACCACCGGCAGCCCGTCCGGGAGCATGGGCCGTGCCCCGCGCCAGGTCTGCACTTGCGGTGACGACCACTGCGCGCCACCCGGGAACCAGCCCGAGGCTGCGTTGTAGAGCGTCTGCAGGGTGGGGGCGTGCGGCGTGCCGCTGCCGGGGCCCAGTTCCGCGCCGCCGGCCACCCGCACCCTCTGTCCCTGCCGGGTGACGGTGATGCGGTGCAGCGGGTCGATCACCGTGCCCTGCGGGGCGTGGGTGTCCTCGCGCACGGGCGCGCTCAGGGTGTAGCCATGCAGCGCCGCCAGTGGCATCGCGGTACCCGTGCCCCGCAGCAGGGCGGCGGCCGACACGCCCGCGCACACCACCACCGCGTCGAAGCGGCGCGCGTCGCGTTCGCCGGCCAGCCGCACGCCGGCCGGGCCGCCCTGCAGCGCCTCCACGCGCGACTGGAACAGGAACTGTACGCCGCGCTCCTGGGCTGCGTAGCGCAGCATCTGGGCGAAGAGGCGGCAATTGCCGGACTCGCCGTCCGGCAGGTGCAGCGCGCCCGCCAGTTCGTTGTCCGACGCCAGTCCGGGTTCGATGAGGCGGGCGGTGTCGGCGTCCACGTCGAGCACGTTCAACCCGGTTTCCCGCAGGATGCGTGCGGCCGGCTGCACGCGGTCCAGGTCGGCGGGGGCGCGCAGCAGCACCAGCACGCCGCGGCTGCTCTCCGGATCCAGCTCCAGGGCCTGCGCCACCTGCCGCATGCGGAGGTGGCTGTAGTGCCCGAACCGGGCCAGCGCGGCGATGGAGGCCTCGGCCATGCCGCCGCGCGCCGCCCGCCGGCGGCGCCACAGCCAGCGCAGGTCGGCGAGCCCGGCTCCCTGGGCCAGGCGGACGGCGGCGTGCCGGCCCAGGAGCCTCTGCCGCGCGGGGCCGCCGATGGCCGGCGATGCCCAGGGAATCAGGGGCGCGGGGGCGAGCAGGCCCGCGTTGGCGAAGCTGGCCTCCTCGGCGGCGGCGCCGCGCTGCTCGAAGACGGTGACGGCATGTCCGTCGCAGGCCAGTTCATAAGCGGTGGCGGTGCCGACGATTCCGGCACCGACGATGGCGATGTGCATGGTGGGTGAGGGCCGCCTCCGGTGTGCCGGGGCGGACCCGCTTCTGGGGTTCTGGGAGGGCCGCTGGGCGCCGCGGCCCCGCCGCGGGGGAGCGCCGGCGGAAGGTGCGAGCGGCCCGGTATGCTAGAATCTCGGGGTTTTGCTGTGAGGGGCGCCTCTTTTGTCAGTGGCGTCGGCAGCGGCGAAACATGCAAGCCAACGCAAATGCGAACCGGCCCTATCAAGGTGCCGCCCCGGTCGATTCGATCATTCGATCGTTGCCGGGCGGTTAGCGGGGCCGGATTTTAGACCCAACCTTTGGAGAATACCCATGTCCGTCACCATGCGCGAAATGCTGGAAGCCGGTGTCCACTTCGGCCACCAGACCCGCTTCTGGAACCCCAAGATGGCCCCGTTCATCTTCGGCCATCGCAACAAGATCCACATCATCAACCTGGAAAAGTCGCTGCCGATGTTCCAGGAGGCGCAGAAGTTCGCCAAGCAGCTCACCGCCAACCGCGGCACCATCCTGATGGTCGGCACGAAGCGCCAGGCCCGCGAGATCCTGGCCTCCGAGGCGCAGCGCGCCGGCGTGCCCTACGTCGACCAGCGCTGGCTGGGCGGCATGCTCACCAACTTCAAGACCGTCAAGACCTCCATCAAGCGCCTGAAGGACATGAAGGCCCAGCAGGAAGCCGGCCTGGAGTCCATGAGCAAGAAGGAACAGCTGACGTTCACCCGCGAGATCGAGAAGCTCGAGAAGGACATCGGCGGCATCCAGGACATGAACGCCCTGCCGGACGCCATCTTCATCATCGACGTGGGTTTCCACAAGATCGCCGTCGCCGAAGCCAAGAAGCTGGGCATCCCGCTGATCGGCGTGGTGGACTCCAACCACTCCCCTGAAGGCATCGACTACGTGATCCCCGGCAACGACGACTCGGCCAAGGCCGTGGCGCTGTACGCCCGCGGCATCGCCGACGCGATCATCGAAGGCCGTGCCAACGCCGTGAACGACGTGGTCAAGGCCGCCGCTCCCGAAGGCTCGGACGAATTCGTCGAAGTGGAAGAATCCGCTGCCTGAAGGCCCGGCCGCGCGACCTGTCGCGAATGAAAGAGGGGCTCCTGTTAGCCCCCTTTTTTTTAGCCTTGAATCCTGTAACGAACTGAAATCTGGAGAATTACCGATGGCTGCAATTACCGCTAGCATGGTTGCCGAACTGCGCGCCAAGACCGACGCTCCCATGATGGAGTGCAAGAAGGCCCTGACGGAAGCCGACGGCGATCTGGCCAAGGCCGAGGAACTGCTGCGCGTCAAGCTGGGCACGAAGGCTGGCAAGGCTGCCGCCCGCATCACTGCCGAAGGCGTGGTCGCCAGCTTCATCGAGGGCACGACCGGCGCCCTGATCGAAGTGAACAGCGAAACCGATTTCGTGAGCAAGAACGACAGCTTCATCGCCCTGGCCAAGGCCGCGGCCGAGCTGGTCGCCAAGCACAACCCCGCCGACGTGGAAGCCCTGGGCGCGCTGCCCTACAGCCAGGAAAGCTTCGGCCCCACGCTGGAAGAAGTGCGCAAGGGCCTGATCGGCAAGATCGGCGAGAACATGTCCTTCCGCCGCTTCAAGCGCTTCTCGGGCTCCAAGCTGGCGTCCTACCTGCACGGCACCCGCATCGGCGTGGTGGTGGAGTTCGACGGCGATGAAACCGCCGCCAAGGACGTCGCCATGCACATCGCCGCCATGAAGCCCGTGGCCCTGACCAGCGCCGACGTGCCCGCCGAGCTGATCGAGAAGGAGCGTACCGTCGCTGCCGCCAAGGCTGCCGAATCCGGCAAGCCTGCCGACATCGCCGCCAAGATGGTGGAAGGCTCGGTGCAGAAGTACCTCAAGGAAGTCTCGCTGTTCGACCAGGTCTTCGTGAAGGCCGCCGACGGCAAGCAGACCGTGGGCCAGATGCTCAAGGCCGCCAACACCAACGTGAAGGGCTTCACGCTCTACGTCGTGGGCGAAGGCATCGAGAAGAAGGTGGACGACTTCGCGGCGGAAGTGGCCGCGCAGGTGGCTGCCGCCAAGGCCGCAGCCTGATCCCTGGTTCCGTACAGTCCCCCGATTCCACCACCCGAAGAGAAACGCCCATGTCCCTCGCCGCTCCAGCCCACAAGCGCATTCTGCTCAAGTTGTCTGGAGAGGCTCTCATGGGTGACGACTCCTTCGGCATCAACCGCGCCACCATCGTCCGGATGGTCGAGGAGATCGCCGAGGTCACGCGCATGGGCGTGCAGGTCGCGGTGGTGATCGGGGGCGGGAACATCTTCCGCGGCGTCGCGGGAGGCTCCGTCGGCATGGACCGCGCCACTGCCGACTACATGGGCATGCTGGCCACGGTCATGAACGCGCTCGCGCTCGCTGATGCCATGGACAAGCAGGGCCTCATCGCCCGCGTGATGTCGGCCATCGGCATCGAGCAGGTGGTGGAGCCTTACGTGCGGCCCAAGGCGCTGCAGTACCTGGAAGAGGGCAAGGTCGTGGTGTTCGCCGCGGGCACCGGCAACCCCTTCTTCACGACGGACACCGCTGCCGCGCTGCGCGGCGCCGAGATCGGTGCCGAGGTGGTGCTCAAGGCGACCAAGGTGGACGGCGTGTACACCGCCGATCCCAAGAAGGACCCGACGGCGACGCGCTACACGAAGCTCACCTTCGACGAGGCCATGTCGCGCAACCTCGGCATCCTCGATGCCACGGCGTTCGCGCTCTGCCGCGACCAGAAGCTGCCCATCCGGGTCTTCTCGATCGTGAAGCACGGCGCGCTCAAGCGCGTGGTGATGGGCGAGGACGAAGGAACGCTGGTGTACGCTTGACGCCCGACTGCACCGCGCCCGCGGCGGCTTGGCGCCGGCCCGGGCGACGGATGCGCGCACAGGAGAACACATGACGATTGCCGACATCAAGAAAAACACCGAAGCCAAGATGGACCAGTCCATCGTGGCCTTCAAGAACAACCTGGCCAAGATCCGCACCGGCCGTGCGAATCCGGCGCTGCTCGACTCCGTCCAGGTCGAGTACTACGGCTCCATGGTGCCGCTCTCGCAGGTGGCGAACGTGTCGCTGATCGACGCGCGCACCATCAGCGTCCAGCCCTGGGAAAAGGGCATGGGCGCCAAGATCGAGAAGGCCATCCGCGAAAGCGACCTGGGCCTGAACCCGGCCTCCATGGGCGACCTCATCCGCGTGCCGATGCCGCCGATGAGCGAGGAGCGCCGCAAGGAGATGACCAAGCTCGCGCGCAACGAAGGCGAGGGCGCCAAGGTGGCCGTGCGCAACCTGCGCCGCGACGCCAACGAGTCGGTCAAGAAGCTCGTGAAGGACAAGCTCGCCTCCGAGGACGAGCAAAAGCGCGCCGAAGCCGACATCCAGAAGGTGACCGACAAGCACATCGCCGAAGTCGATGCGCTCGTGGCCGCCAAGGAACAGGAAATCATGGCGGTCTGATCGGCCCGTTGCACGGGTTCGATCGATGCCTTCCATGTCCACTGCCTCGCCAGCCATTCCCCACCACATTGCCATCGTCATGGATGGCAATGGCCGGTGGGCCACGCGCCGGTTCCTGCCGCGGCTGGCCGGCCACAAGCAGGGGGTGGAGTCGCTCAAGCGCTGCGCCCGCGAATGCGTGGAGCGCGGCGTGGCCGTGCTGACCGTGTTCGCCTTTTCCTCCGAGAACTGGAACCGTCCCGCCGAGGAGGTGTCCGGTCTCATGGACCTGCTGGCCAAGGCCCTCGCGCGCGAGGTGCCGCAACTGCAGAAGGACGGCGTGCGCCTGCATTTCGTGGGCGAGAAGTCCACGCTGTCCGAGAAGGTCCGCGCCGGGCTGGCGCAGGCCGAGGCGTCCACGGCCCACAACGAACGCCTCGTGCTGAACGTGTGCTTCAACTACGGTGGGCGCTGGGACATCGCCCAGGCGGCCTCCGCGCTCGCGGCCCGCGGCGAGCCCATCACCGAGGCCAGCCTCCACACTGCCATGGGCCTGGCCCACGTGCCGGATCCCGACCTGGTGATCCGCACGGGCGGCGAGATGCGCATCAGCAATTTCCTGCTGTGGCAGTGCGCGTATTCCGAGCTGTACTTCAGCGACCGCCTCTGGCCCGATTTCGACGGTGCCGCCCTGGACCAGGCCATTGCCGCCTACGGGGCGCGCGAGCGCCGCTTCGGCAAGACATCCGAGCAATTGCTGGCCTCCCCGACCTCGTCGGCGTGCGCCTGAAGGGGTTTCCCATGCTGGTGACGCGCATCCTCACGGCCATCGTCCTGCTGGCCATCCTGCTGCCGGCACTCTTCGCCGGCTCGGTCGTGCCTTTCGCGGCTGTGGTGCTGGTGCTCATTGCCGCCGGCGGCTGGGAATGGGGGCGGCTGCAGGGCCTGGGCCAGCCGGCGTCCCTGGCGGTAGGCGCGGCCTGCGTGCTGCTCTGCGCCGCGAGCTGGGCGGCAGGCTGGACGGAGCGTCCGCTGCCCTGGCTCTGGGCCGCCGCCGGTGCTGGCTGGGTGCTGTGCGGCGCCTGGCTGCTGCGCCATGGCGTGGAGGGCTGGCCGCGCATCCCGCATCCCGTGCGCCTGGCCGGCGGGGTGCTGGCCCTCTGGCTGGCGTGGCTGGCCGCCGTGCAGGCGCGCACCATCGGCATCAACTTCCTGCTGTCCGTGCTGGTCCTGGTCTGGGTCGCGGACATCTTCGCCTATTTCGCCGGCCGGGCGTTCGGCCTGCGCTTCACGCGTTCCAAGCTGGCACCGTCCATCAGCCCCGGCAAGAGCTGGGAAGGCGTCTGGGGCGGCATGGCCGGCGTGATCGTGCTCGCCGTGGCCTGGGCAGCGGCCGATGGCGCTTCGCAGGCCCTGGTCCCGAGCTTCTACACGCGGCTGGCCGCCAAGGGCTGGTGGCTGCTGGTCATCGGCGCGGTGTTCATGGCCTGCATGAGCGTGGTGGGTGATCTCGTCGAATCGCTGGTCAAGCGCAGCGTGGGCGCCAAGGACAGCAGCCGGCTGCTGCCCGGCCACGGCGGCGTGCTCGACCGCGTGGATGCGCTGCTGCCCACGCTGCCCCTGGCCATGATGCTCACCCATTTCGCTGTCCCATGAAACAACGCCTTACCGTCCTGGGTTCCACCGGCTCCATCGGAACCAGCACCCTGGACGTGGTCGCGCGCCACCCCGGCCGCTACGAGATCTTCGCGCTGAGCGCCGCCACCCAGGTGGACGCCATGGCGGCGCAGTGCCTGCGCTTCGGTCCGCGCTACGCGGTCATGGCGAGCCCGGAGCATGCCCGCGCGCTGCGGGAGACACTGGCCGCCCAGGGCTCGTCCACCGAGGTGATGGACACTCCCGATGCGCTGCAGGCGATCTCCGCCCATCCCGAGGTGGACGTGGTCATGGCGGCCATCGTCGGCGCCGCCGGGCTCGCTCCGTGCCTTGCCGCAGCGCGCGCGGGCAAGCGCCTGCTGCTGGCGAACAAGGAAGCGCTGGTCGTGGGCGGCGAGGTGTTCATGTCCGCGGTGCGCGAGGGCGGCGCCACGCTGCTGCCCATCGACAGCGAGCATTCCGCCATCTTCCAGTGCCTGCCGGAGGATGCGTCCTCCTGGCCGCGGCGCGTGGACCACATCCTGCTCACCGCGTCCGGCGGCCCGTTCCGCACGCGCGAGCCCGCCACCCTGCGCGACGTGACGCCCGAACAGGCCTGCGCCCATCCCAACTTCTCCATGGGGCGCAAGATCTCGGTGGATTCCGCGACCATGATGAACAAGGCGCTGGAAGTGATCGAGGCGCGCTGGCTGTTCAATCTGGCGCCGGAGCAGATCCAGGTGGTCATCCATCCGCAGCAGATCATCCATTCGATGGTGCAGTTCAAGGATGCCTCCGTGCTGGCGCAGCTGGGCACGCCCGACATGCGCGTTCCCATCGCCTGCGGCCTCGCCTGGCCCGAGCGCATCGAGAGCGGCACGCCCCGGCTCGATTTCCGCAGCCTGGCCGCCCTGACCTTCGAGGAGGCCGACGCCACGCGCTTTCCCGGGCTGCACCTGTCATGGCAGGCCCTGCGCGCCGCGCCGGGTACCACCGCGGTGCTCAATGCGGCCAACGAGGTGGCAGTGGCGTCGTTCCTGGAGCGCCGCATCCGTTTCGACCAGATCCACCGGCTGAATCTTGCAACTCTGGAGGCGGTATCGCCCTCCAACCCGGACTCGCTGGGCGCCTTGCTCGACCTCGACGCCCAGGCGCGCTCGGTCGCGCGGCACCGGGCAGAGCGGCTCGCGGCCTGACCGCCGCGTTCCTTCACCGTACGGGAGTGCCCCCATGCTTCTCACCATCGTCGCCTTCGTCGTCGCCCTGGGCCTGCTCATCGCGGTCCATGAGTACGGGCACTACCGCGTGGCCGTGGCGTGCGGCGTCAAGGTCCTGCGTTTCTCCGTGGGCTTCGGCAAGCCGCTGCTGCGCTGGCAGCCGCGCGGGTCTTCCACCGAATTCGTGATCGGCGCCTTCCCGCTCGGGGGCTACGTGCGCATGCTCGACGAGCGCGAGGCGCCGGTGGATCCTGCCGAGCGCCACCTCGCCTTCAACAACAAGCCCCTGCGCGCGCGCGCGGCCGTCGTCGCCGCCGGCCCGGTCGCCAACCTGCTGCTGGCCGTGGTGCTCTACGCGGCGGTCAACTGGATCGGCGTGCAGGAGCCGCGCGCCATCCTCGCCAGCCCCGCTGCCGGCTCCGTGGCCTACGACGCCGGGCTGCGCGGCGGCGAACTGGTGGTGGGCGCCGCCATCGGCGCCGAGGAGCCGGAGCCGGTACGCTCCTTCGAGGATCTGCGCTGGGCGCTCACGCGTGGCGCCCTCGACGGGCAGGACGTACGCCTGCAGGTCGAATCCGATCCGGGCGCGCCGCAACGCGAGCTGGTGCTGGAACTGCACAATTTCGATGCGCGCGAGGCCGACGCGCAGCTGTTCCGCAAGATCGGGGTGCTGGGCCCGTGGACCCGTCCGGTCATCGGCGAAGTCGTTGCCGGCGGCGCCGCGCAGCGCGCCGGCCTGCGTGAAGGGGACACGGTGCTGCAGGTGGGTGCCACGCCCGTGGTGGACGGCCAGCAGCTGCGCGAGTTGATCCGCGCCTCCGTGCGGGACGGCAAGGCCGCCACGCAGGCCTGGCGCATCGACCGGGCAGGGCGCGCGGTCGATCTGCAGGTGACGCCCGACGTGGTGCGACAGGACGGCGCGGCGCCCGCGGGCCGCATCGGCGCCTACGTGGGCGCCCAGCCCGCGATGGTCACCGTGCGCCACGGCCCGTTCGAAGGCCTCTGGAAGGGCGTGACGCGCACCTGGGAGGTCTCCGCACTCACGCTGCGCATGATGGGCCGCATGGTGATCGGCGAAGCCTCGCTCAAGAACCTGAGCGGCCCGCTCACCATCGCCGATTACGCAGGCCGTTCGGCCAGCCTCGGATTCACCCAGTATCTCGTGTTCCTCGCCCTCATCAGCGTGAGCCTCGGGGTGCTGAACCTGCTGCCGCTGCCGGTCCTCGATGGGGGCCACCTGATGTATTATCTTTGGGAAGGCGTGACCGGCAGGGGCGTGTCCGACGCCTGGATGGAGCGATTGCAGAGGGGCGGCGTCGCATTGCTCCTCGTGATGATGTCCATCGCCCTCTTCAACGACGTCACCCGGCTTTTTGGCTAAACCTACCGCCGCATGAATCCGCCATGTCGGCACCAGTTCACTCATGAAAAAACACATCAACCGCCTGGGCGTGCGTACGGCATGCGCCGTTGCCGCCATGGTCTTCGTCGCGCAGGCTGCCTGGGCCCTTGAACCCTTCAAGGTCCAGGACATCCGGGTGGAAGGCCTGCAGCGCGTGGAGCCGGGCACGGTGTTCGCTTCCATGCCGCTGCGCGTGGGCGACGACTACAACGACGAGAAGGGCGCGGCCGCCATCCGCTCGCTCTTCGCTCTGGGCCTGTTCAAGGACGTGCGCCTGGAAGCCAGCGGCAACGTGCTCGTGGTGGTCGTGGAAGAGCGCCCGACCATCGCCGACGTCGATTTCGCCGGCACCAAGGAGTTCGACAAGGACACCCTCAAGAAGGCCATGCGGGACGTGGGCCTGACCGAAGGCCGGCCCTACGACAAGGCCCTCACCGACCGGGCCGAGCAGGAACTCAAGCGCCAGTACATCAACAAGAGCCTGTACGGCGCCGAGGTCGTGACCACGGTGACGCCCATCGAGCGCAACCGCGTCAACCTCACCTTCACGGTGACCGAGGGCGAGCCCGCCAAGATCAAGGACATCCACATCAACGGTGCGCAGGCCTTCAGCGAATCCACGCTCAAGGGCCTGTTCGACCAGGACACCGGTGGCTGGCTGAGCTGGTACACCAAGTCCGACCGCTATTCCCGCACCAAGCTCAACGCCGACCTGGAGACGCTGCGCTCCTACTACCTCGCGCGCGGCTACCTCGAGTTCCGCATCGATTCCACCCAGGTGGCGGTGTCGCCGGACAAGCAGGACATCAGCATCACGATCAACATCACCGAAGGCCAGCGCTACGTGGTCTCCGGCGTGAAGCTGGAAGGCAACTACCTGGACCGCGACGACGAGTTCAAGTCGCTCATCACCATCCAGCCCGGCGAGCCCTACAACGCCGACAAGGTCACCGAGACCACCAAGGCCTTCACCGACCACTTCGGCAACTTCGGCTTCGCCTTCGCCCGCGTGGAGGCCGTGCCCGAGATCGACCGCGAGAACAACCGGGTGGCCCTCGTGCTGCGTGCAGAGCCATCGCGCCGCGCCTACGTGCGCCGCATCGTGGTGAGCGGCAACAACCGCACCCGCGACGAAGTGATCCGCCGCGAATTCCGCCAGTACGAGGCGTCCTGGTACGACGGCGACAAGATCAAGCTGTCGCGCGACCGCGTGGACCGCCTGGGCTACTTCACCGAGGTGAACGTCGAGACCCAGGAGGTCTCGGGCTCGCCCGACCAGGTCGATCTGGTAGTGAACGTGGCCGAGAAACCCACCGGCTCCCTGCAGCTGGGCGCGGGCTTCTCCAGCGCCGAGAAGGTGTCGCTGTCGTTCAGCATCAAGCAGGAGAACGTGTTCGGCTCGGGCAACTACCTGGGCGTGGACGTGAACACCAGCAAATACCGCCGCACGCTGGTGCTCAGCACCACCAACCCGTACTTCACGCCGGACGGCATCTCCCGCACGCTGGACCTCTACTACCGCACCGACAAGCCCTACCAGGACCAGGGCGGCAACTACCAGCTCATCACCGCCGGCACGAGCGTGCGCTTCGGCATCCCGTTCAGCGAGACCGACACCGTGTTCTTCGGCGGCGGGCTGGAGAACACCCGCATCAAGCTGGGCACGAACATTCCCGCGGCCTACCTCTCCTACGCCAACACGTACGGCACCAGCAGCACGGCCCTTCCCCTGACCGTCGGCTGGTCGCGTGACGACCGCGACAGCGCCCTGGCGCCGAATTCGGGCCGCTACCAGCGCCTGAACTCCGACTGGTCTGTGGCGGGCGATGCGCGCTACGTGCGGGCCAACTACCAGTTCCAGCAGTACGTGCCGCTGAACAAGAAGTTCACCCTGGCATTCAACTCCGAGCTGGGCTGGGGCAAGGGCCTGAACGGCCGGCCCTATCCGGTGTTCAAAAACTTCTACTCGGGCGGCCTCGGCTCGGTGCGCGGCTTCGACCAGGGCACCCTGGGCCCGCGCGACGTCACCGGCGCATCCCTGGGCGGTCCGAAGAAGGTCACGCTCAATGCCGAATTCATCGCGCCGTTCCCCGGTGCGGGCAACGACCGTACGCTGCGCGTGTTCACGTTCGTGGACGCCGGCAACGTTTACGGCGAAGACGAGAAGGTCACCTTCAGCGACATGCGTGTCTCTGCAGGCCTGGGCCTGAGCTGGATTTCCCCGCTCGGTCCGCTTCGCCTCGCTTTCGCGCAACCGGTGCGCAAGTTCGCCGGCGATAAAATCCAGAAATTGCAATTCCAGATCGGAACGTCTTTCTAATGAAATCCCTTTCCCGCCATATTCCCCTGGTCCTTCTGCTCGGCGCGCTCGGCGCAGCCGTGCCTGCGCAGGCACAGGAGTTCAAGGCCGGTTTCGTGAATACCGACCGCATCTTCCGCGAAGCCAGCACGGCCAAGGCCGCACAGGCCAAGCTGGAGCAGGAATTCTCCAAGCGCGAGAAGGACCTCGTCGACCAGGGCGCCGCGCTCAAGGCCGCCACCGAGAAGTTCGAGCGCGAGGCCCCCACCATGGCCGAGAGCCAGCGCACGGCCCGCCAGCGCCAGCTGGCCGACCAGGATCGCGACTTCCAGCGCAAGCGCCGCGAATTCCAGGACGACCTGGCCGCGCGCAAGAACGAAGAGCTGGGCCAGGTGCTGGAGCGCGCCAACCGGGCCGTCAAGCAGGTGGCCGAGGCCGAGAAGTACGACGTCATCCTGCAGGAAGCCGTCTACATCAACCCGAAGCACGACATCACCGACAAGGTGATCAAGGCGCTGAATGCAGGCGCGGGCGCCAGTGCGAAGTGATCGCAGCGGCAGCCGGGCGGCGCGCGCGGGGCATCCCGCGTGAGCGTGCGTCTCAGGCAGATTGTTGAGGCGCTGGGCGGAACGATCGAAGGGGGCGACGGCGACGCCGAGATTCTTCGCATCGCCCCGCTCGACTCGGCGGAACCGGGCGACCTGGCTTTCCTGAGCAATCCGCGCTATCGGCAACAACTGGCCGCCTCCCGGGCGGCCTGTGTCATTGTGGCGCCCGCGATGCGCGAGGAAGCGCTGGCGCGCGGCGCGTGCATCGTGGCGGAGGATCCCTACGCCTATTTCGCGCGGGCGACGCAACTCTGGAAGCGCCTGCACGGCCGCACGCCCGCCGCGGGCGTCCATCCGTCCGCGGTGGTGGATCCGGACGCCTTCGTCGATCCCTCGGCGCGCATCGGCCCGCTCTGCGTGGTCGAGCGCGGCGCGCACATCGGCGCGGGCACGGTGCTGACTTCCCGCATCACGGTGGGCGAGGGCTGCCGCATCGGCGAGCGCTGCCTGCTGCACCCGGGCGTGGTGATCGGTGCGGACGGCTTCGGCTTCGCGCCCGACGGCGGCGCCTGGACCAAGATCGAGCAGCTCGGCGCGGTGCGCATCGGCAACGACGTGGAGATCGGCGCCAACACCTGCATCGACCGCGGCGCGCTGGACGACACCGTCATCGAGGATGGGGTCAAGCTCGACAACCTCGTGCAGATCGGCCACAACGTCCGCATCGGGCGGCATACGGCCGTGGCCGGCTGCACCGGCGTGTCCGGCAGCACGCGCATCGGCGCGCACTGCATGATCGGCGGCGCCGCCATGATCCTGGGGCACCTGGAGATCGCCGACGGCGTGCAGGTGTCTCCGGGCACGGCCATCACGCGGTCCGTCCTGCGGCCCGGGCTCTACTCCGGCATGTTTCCCTTCGACGAAAATGCGAAGTGGGAAAAGAACGCGGCCACGCTGCGCCAGCTCCACGGGCTGCGCGCGCGCATCATGGCCCTCGAAGAACAGATACGAAAAGACGGTCCCACCGCACACATCCAATGATGGACATCCACCAAATCCTCAAGCTCCTGCCGCACCGCTATCCCTTCCTGCTGGTGGACCGCGTCGTCGAACTCGAAAGGGGCCAGCGCATCCAGGCGATCAAGAACGTCACGATCAACGAGCCGTTCTTCACGGGCCACTTCCCGAGCCGCCCGGTCATGCCCGGCGTGCTGATGCTCGAGGCGCTCGCGCAGGCGGCAGGCCTGCTGTCCTTCGACATGATGGGCGAGGCCCCCGGCGACGACAAGGTGTTCTATTTCGTCGGAATCGACGGCGCGCGCTTCAAGCGGCCCGTGGAGCCGGGCGACCAGCTCATCCTCGACGTGAAGCTCGACCGCATCAAGGGCGGCATCTACAAGTTCGTCGGCGTGGCGCGCGTGGGCGACAGCACCGCATGCGAAGCCGAGATCATGTGCACCATGCGGACCGTCGCCTGATGGGCTGAGGGCGTGGGCATGAGCAGCATCCATTCCACGGCCATCGTCGATCCGGGCGCCGAGCTGGACAGCTCGGTCACCGTCGGCCCCTATGCGGTCATCGGCCCCAAGGTGCGCATCGGGGCCGGGACGCGCGTCGGGCCGCACTGCGTCATCGAGGGCCGCACGACGATCGGGCGTGACAACCAGATCTTCCAGTTCGCCTCGCTCGGCGCGGTCCCCCAGGACAAGAAATATGCCGGGGAAGACACGTGCCTGGAGATCGGCGACCGCAACACGATCCGCGAGTTCTGCACCTTCAACCTCGGCGTGCCGGGCGCGGGGGGCGTCACGCGCGTGGGCGACGACAACTGGATCATGGCCTACTGCCACATCGCGCACGACTGCCTGGTGGGCAACCACACCACGCTGTCGAACAACACCACGCTGGCCGGCCATGTCGAGCTGGGCGACTGGGTGACCGTCGGCGGGCTGGTGGGCATCCACCAGTTCGTGAAGATCGGTGCGCATGCGATGGTGGGTTTCGCCTCGGCGGTGTCGCAGGACGTGCCGCCTTTCATGCTGGTCGATGGCAATCCGATGGGCGTGCGCGGCTTCAACATCGTCGGCCTGAAACGCCGCGGCTTCTCCGCGGACCGCCTCGCCGCGGTCAAGCAGATGCACCGCCTGCTGTACCGCCAGGGGCTGACCCTGGAGGCAGCCGCCAAGGCGATCGAGGAGCTTCCGGCCGAGCACCCCGAGGCCGCGGGCGACATCGCCCTGCTGCGCGATTTCATCGTCTCCTCGACGCGCGGCATCGCGCGCTGAAGGGGAGCGTTCAGCCATGCAAGACGCCCCTCGCATCGCGATGGTGGCCGGCGAGACGTCCGGCGACCTGCTCGCCGGACTGCTCCTGGACGGCCTGCATGCGCAGTGGCCGGCGGTGTCCGCGCAGGGCATCGGCGGGCCGCAGATGGAACGCCGGGGTTTCCAGTCCCTGTGGCCGAGCGAGCGCCTCGCGGTGCACGGCTACAGCGTCGAGCTGGTGCGCCGCCTCTGGGGCATCGTGCGCATCCGCCGGCAATTGCGCAGCCGCCTGCTGGCGGAGCGGCCTGACCTCTTCATCGGCGTCGATGCCCCGGATTTCAACCTGGGCCTGGAGGCCGACCTGCGTGCCGCCGGCATCAGGACCGTGCATTTCGTCTGCCCCTCCATCTGGGCCTGGCGCGCGGAGCGGGTCGAGAAGATCCGGCGCAGCGCCGACCATGTGCTGTGCATCTTCCCCTTCGAGCCCGAGTTGCTGGCGCGCCATGGCATCGCCGCGACCTACGTGGGCCATCCGCTGGCGCAGGTCATTCCGATGGAGCCCGACCGCCTCGCAGCCCGCGCGCAACTGGGACTGGGGGCGGACGACGAGGTGCTGGCCATCCTGCCCGGCAGCCGCTCCGCGGAAGTCGCCTATATCGCCCGGCCGTTCTTCCAGGCGGCGGCACTGCTGCGCCAGGCGCGGCCCGGCCTGAAGATGGTCGTTCCCGCAGTGCCGGCGCTGCGCGAGCGCATCGAGCAGCTCGCCACCGAGTGCGGTGTGCGCGATGCGCTGCAGATCACGGCGGGGCAGTCGCATACCGTGCTGGCGGCCTGCGACTGCACCCTGATCGCCAGCGGCACCGCCACGCTGGAGGCGGCGCTGTTCAAGCGCCCGATGGTCATCGCCTACCACATGCACCCCATCAGCTGGCGCCTGATGCGCCGCAAGCAGTTGCAGCCCTGGGTGGGGCTGCCCAACATCCTGTGTGGCGATTTCGTGGTGCCCGAGCTGCTGCAGGACGCGGCCACGCCGCAGGCCCTGGCCACGGCCGTGCTGCAGTGGCTGGATGCACCTGCCGGCCAGCGCGACGCGCTGGCGCGGCGCTTCACCGCGCTGCACGAGGAACTGCGCCGCGATACCCCGAGATTGGCCGCCGATGCGATCCAGAAAATCCTTGCCGCGCGTTGAGCAGGCCCATCTGCCCTGGCATCCGCCGGGGCTCGTCGCGGGCGTGGACGAGGCGGGCCGCGGACCGCTGGCCGGGCCCGTGGTGGCCGCGGCCGTCATCCTGGACGAACTGCAGCCCATCGACGGCCTGGCGGATTCCAAGACCCTCACCGCCGCTCGCCGCGAGGCGCTGTTCGACGAGATCCGCGCCAAGGCGCTGTGCTGCAGCGTGGCCGAGGCCACGGTGGAAGAGATCGATACGCTGAACATCCTGCAGGCCACCATGCTGGCGATGCGCCGCGCCGTGGCCGGCCTGCGGCTCAAGCCGGTGCGCGTGCTCGTGGACGGCAACCGCCTGCCGCCGCTGGACGTGCCCGCCGAGGCCATCGTCAAGGGCGACGCGCTGGTGCAGGCCATCTCTGCTGCCTCCATCCTGGCCAAGGTCACGCGCGACCGCTGGTGCGCGCAGCTGCACCAGGCCTATCCGCACTACGGTTTCGCCTCGCACAAGGGCTACGGCACGGCGGAGCACATGGCAGCCCTGCAGGTCCACGGTGCATGCCCGGAACACCGCCGGTCCTTCGCACCGGTCGAGGCGGCGGTGCAGCGTACCGTGATCCTGCAGGCCACCGCCACCACCGGGGCCACCGTGGAAACCACCGTATCCGTGCGTCCGGCGGCGCCCCGGGCCGCGGAAGGGCTGCACGCATGACGGCCGGGCCGACCTTCATCCAGTCGCGCGACAACGCGTTCGTGAAGGACCTGCGCCGGCTGGCGCAGGACAGCGGAGCCTACCGCCGCCAGGGCCGTGTCTGGCTCGAGGGCGACCATCTCTGCCGCGCCGCGCTGGAGCGCGGCGTGCAGCCGGCGATCGGGGTTTATGCCGAATCCGCCTGGCCGGCATGGGAGCACGAGTGGGGGCCTGCGGCCGCTCGCAATGTGGTGCTGGCCGATGCGCTCTGGTCCGACGTGAGCGGGCTGGAGTCACCCGCACGCATGGGCTTCGTGGTGCCTGCGCCCGAGGCGCCGGTGCTGCAAGCCGGCCTGCCGACGGTGGTGCTGGACCGGCTGCAGGACGCCGGGAACGTGGGATCCATCCTGCGCAGCGCCTCGGCCTTCGGTTTCCGGCAGGTCGCGGCGCTCAAGGGTACGGCCGGCCTGTGGAGCCCCAAGGTGCTGCGCGCGGGCATGGGTGCGCATTTCGCGCTGCACCTGGTGGAGGGACTGTCGGTGGATGACATCGACACGCTGCGCCTGCCGCTGCTGGCCACGAGTTCGCACGGTGGCGACCTGCTGCACCGCGCGTGCTTGCCCTGGCCCTGCGGCTGGATCCTGGGCCACGAAGGGCAGGGCGTGTCCGAGGCCCTGCAGCAGCGTGCCACGCACCTGATCCGGATCGCGCAGCCGGGCGGCGAGGAGTCGCTCAATGTGGGCGCGGCCGCGGCCATCTGCCTGCATGCCAGCGCGGCGCACGCGGATGCCGGTGCCGCTGAACGCGGGTGACGCGGCGTTGCCGCATGCTGCGCGTTCATGCATCGCACCGGTATCCTGCCCGCGTGGGCAGCTGCCTGTCGCCCTAGTCTCCACTCCGGGATGCCCTGGCGGAAGCACTGCCGCTCTTCGCGGCATCGGCTCTATGGCTGCGGCCTGAAGGTCGATTTGCGAGCCGGTCTGCGAGGGACAGGGCACTTGCCACGGTGAGCGTGCCTGGTGCGAGCAGGCCCATCCAGAGGATGAGGGCCGCGGGGCCTCCGGAGGCCAGCGTGCAAGCCAGTGAGGCGGCCAGCGCCGCGCATCCCAGTGTGCGCAACGTCCATCCCCGGCGAAGATGGGCAACGGCCCGCGGGAGGTGTGCGGCGTGCCTGTCCATCGACAGCGCCAGGGCGGCCAGCCCCCCCAGCATGGTCACGAACGCCAGGGCCGCCATGTCAATGCCCACGCCGCGCTGCGGCCATGGCCCACAGGGCGAATGCCATGCCCAGCGCCAATGCGCCCAGGTCGAACCCGGCCATCACCCAGTCGCCCGCCGGCAACGACTGGCCCAGGTGCCGGTGGGTGGTGGCGGCGTTCAGAAGGGGAATCGCACCGAATCCCAGCGCGGCGCACCAGGCCTGGATGCGCCAGGCGGTAGCGGGGGCGGTGAATGCCGCATGGATGAAAGCGGCGAGCCAGGCCACGAACAGCACATCGACTTCGAGCTGCGCGCGCTGGGCGATGCCGGGCGGCAGCAGGCGGTTGGCCCAGAAGTAGGCGGCCATCGCAATGGGAAGCCCCAGAATGGCCCCGACGTTGAGCCGTTCGACGAGCCTGTGGCCCCAGGGTGCCGTATTGCCTTCGCGCCGCGCACGCTCTCGCCGCTTGGCGGTCCAAAGCACCATCCCGGTGGCGATCATCGCGCAGCCCAGCAAGCCCGACAGCAGGTACAGGGCGCGCAGCAAGGGGCCTGCGAACAGGCCCTCGTGCAGGCCCAGCCACAGGTCGCGCGCCGTGCGCGGAGCAGACTGCCCGGCCAGCCGTTCGGCCAGCAGCCTGCCGCTGGTGCCCTCGAAAACGAGGATGCCGGCGGAGCGCACCGGTCCCGCAGCGAAGTTGCCGGTGGTGGTGATCCGCGCGTTGGCGTCCCCCGGGTGCTGGATGTCGATCACTGCCACGGCGCCTCCATGGGGCCGCGCCCGTTCCAGCACCTGCGCGATCGGCACCAGCGGGGCAGGTCTGCCTGAAGCCTGGGTGGCGGCCATGGGCGGGAACAACTCGCCGTAGAACGCGCGGCCCGCACTGCCGGGTGGCAGGCCGTACCAGGCGCTGGCGATGAGCGGCATGAACGAGAACATCACGAAGACCAGGCCTGAGTAGCTGATCATGAGCTGGAAGGGAAGGCTGGCCACGCTGGCCAGGTTGTGCGCGTCCAGCCACGAGCGCTGCCCCTTGCCGGGCCGGAAGGTGAAGAAGTCGGCGAAGAACCGCCGGTGCGCCACGATGCCGGTGAGCAGGGCCAGGAGCAAGGCCGTGGAGGCGATGGTCACCACCCCTTCGGCCCAGGCCTGCGGCAGGTAATGCAGGCGCCAGTGCATCTGGTAGAGGCCCTGTCCGCCTGTGGTCTCGCGCACGGCGATGGATCGGCCGGTTGCCGCATCCAGCCACACCGGCTGCGGCGAGTCGCCTGCCCGCGGTGACCAGTCCACCCGCAGATGGGGCTCGTTGCGGTCCACAGGCAGGTATATGGTCCAGCGCCGCGCGCCGAGGGCGTGCGCCTGCAGATAGGTGATGGCGTTCGCGGCCTGGGCTTCAGGGGGCAGGGGGACATGCGTGGCGGGCAGCTCGGGGCGCATCCAGCGGTCGATCTCCGTGTCGAGGTAGCCGGCCGTTCCGGTGACGAACATGAAGTACAGCAGCCAGCCGAACAGCACGCCCACCCAGGTGTGCAATGGGGCCATGGCAGGGCGCAACGGGCGCCGCGGGGTGGGCGTCACAGCATCGCCCATGCCAGGGCGGCGCTGCCGAGCACGCCCAGCCCGATCACCGCCCAGGCCCGGCGTGCGCTGCGTGCCGCGAACGCACCCATGCACGCCACCGGGTAAAACGCGATCCCGAGCTGCATGGCCGCCAGCACCGCCTCTTCGCGCGGCAGCGCCGGCGCGGCGGCTGCGACGATGGCGACCGGCAGTGTCTGGGCCAGCACGTAGCCGCCCAGGCAGCCGGCGAGCAGGCGCGATGCCACGTCGCGGCGCGCGCCACGGTGCCCGCGGTGGGCCTTCGTGTCAGGCTGGCCCGCGCGCACTCAGAAATCCGCGGTGGCCGAAAGCAGCAGGGTGCGGGGTGCGCCCATGGTCAGGCCTTCGCGGGCGGCGGACTGCCAGTAATTCCTGTCGAGCAGATTCTCGATGGTGGCACGCAGCGTGACCGGTGTGCGTCCGGCGGTGAAGCGATAGCGTGCGCCGATGTCCAGCCGGTTCCACGCGGGCAGTTGCTGGGTGTTGGCCACGTCCACGTACTGCCTGCCGGTGTGCAGTGCGCGCGCAGTCAAGGTGAGGCCGGGGACGAAGGCCGTATCCCATTCACCACCCAGGTTGATCTGCACCCGGGGCGTGGCAGGCGCAGGCCGGCCGTCATTGGCACCATCCTCGGTCCGGGTCTGTTTGCCCTGCGTGCAGGCCACGCCGGCCAGCATGCGGATGCCGCGTTGCACTTCGCCCTGGGAGACGATCTCGAGCCCGCGGTTGCGCTGCTTTCCGTCCATGCGAAAGGTCGGGGGCGTGGTCGATGCATCGAGCACGCTGCTCGGACGGTCGATCTGGAAAATGCTGACCGTGGTGATGAGGTGACCGGTGTCGAACTTGGCGCCCAGTTCCACCTGCTTCGATTTGGAGGGCGGGAACATCTGGCCTGCGTTGGCTGCGCCGCTGGGCGCGGTAGGGCCTTGCGACAGGCCTTCGATGTAGTTGCCGTACAGCGAAATGCCCTCGGTGGCCTTGAACAGCAGGGCGGCCATGGGCGTCACGGCGGACTTGCCGTAGCGTGCCGTCTGCGCACCGGTGGCGCCATCCAGCGTGCGCGTGCGCACCTCCTGGTGGCGTGCGCCCAGGGTCAGCTGCCAGCGCTTGTCGGCGGTGGATACCGTGTCGGCCAGGGCCAGGCTGTTCATGCGCGTCTCGCCCACGCGGGGTACATTGCTGTCCAGAGAGATGGCGGGCATGGCCACGTCGGCCGGGGTGTAGATGCTGGAGGCATACACCGTGCCGTTCTGGCGCCGCAGGCCATTGTCCTGCGCGTAGCCGCTGGCACTGAGCACCCATTCATGGCGCAGGGTGCCGGTCTGCAGCTTGCCGCGCAGGCCGGCCTCGGCCGTGCGCGTGTTCACGTACTCCTTGAGCCGGTACGGCCGGGCCAGGAGCGCGCCTTGTGCATCCTGCAACTGCGATGTGGTCTGCAGGCTGTCGAATTCGTAGCGCATGGCGCCCAGCGCACCGTAGGCCACGAGGTCGGGAGCGATGTCGATTTCGCCGCGCACGATGGCTGCGCGCTCGTCGGCATCCCAGTAGCTCCACTCCGGCTGGAAGTTGATCCGGTTGTCCGGGGCCCGTGGAATGGGCGTTCCTGCCGCAGGCGGGAAGAGCAGGCTGCTGCGCCCATGGGTCACGCGCTTCTGGTAGTTGACGTCCGCCTCCAGGCGCACGCGCTCTCCCTGGTAGTCCAGCCCCAGGGCCAGGGCATCCACCCGCTCGCTCGAGCCGTCGATGGGCGTGTCGCCCGACTGCCTGGCCACATTCAGGCGCGCGCCCCATTCCTGGTCGGCACCGAAGCGGCGGCCGATATCGGCATGCACGCCGAACTGGCTGTCATCGGCATACGAGGTGGTCACCCGGTTGAGTGGCTCGGCACCTGCGCGCTTCGGCACGAGGTTGATGGAGCCACCCACCGAACCGGCAGGTGCCATGCCGTTGAGGAGTGCGCCGGGTCCTCGCAGCACCTCCACCCGCTCCACCCCGATCAGCGATGCGGCATTGCGCGGCGACAAGCCGTACAGCCCGTTGTACGACACGTCGTAGTTGAACACCGTGAAGCCGCGGATGTTGAACTCCTCGCGGCCCGAGTTGCGCCCATAGGTGTTGCGCACCGAGGGGTCGTTGACCAGCACGTCGCCAATGGTCCGCGCCTGCTGGTCGTCTATCAGCCTGGCGGTGTACTGGGTGGCGCTGAACGGGGTGTCGAGCGCGTCGCGATTGCCCAGCATGCCGACCCTTCCCCCGCGGGCCACCTGGCCTCCGGCGTACGGGCGGGGCAGCGCATCCGGCGCCGAGGCAGTCACTGAAACCGTGGGGAGCACCGCTGCGCTGCCTGGGGCGGCAGCCGGGACGGCGATGGCGGGCCGCACCAGCACGGACCGATCTTTCACCGTTCCCTGCAGTCCGCTGCCTGCCAGCAGGCGGTCCAGCGCCTGCTGGGCCGTATAGCGGCCCGACACGGCTGGGGCGGCCTTGCCCGCTACCTGTTCGGCCGAGAAGCCCAGCTGAAGATCGGCCTGGCGCGCCAGTTCGTTGAGTGCGTTGGCCAGCGGCTGCGCGGCGATGGCAAAAGTGTGGGAGCTCGCTGCCGGCCCTGCGACCTGTGCCTGGGCGACTCCGGGATGGGCCATCGCGAAGCCGAGCGTGACGGCCGCAGCCAGGGACAGGGGGGTCAAACGGAAACGGGGCGCAATGCGCAGGGCCATGGAATTCCTCGGTCTTCAATGAATGGGCGTGTGCGCTCCGCGCACCTTTCTCCCCCATGTAGACGCGCGAGCCTGGCAAACCCGCACGTGCCCGGAGAAATTTCCTGAAAAGAAAATCAGCGCGCCACGATTTCCGTGGTGCTCCCCCGTTGCACCAGCCGCACGGGCAGCAGGTGGGGAAGGAATTCGGCAAATCGCTGGTGCTGCCGCAGGCCGTAGCTGCCGCTCACCGGCAGGCGGGCCACGGCGGGATCGCGCACCACCAGGCCGGTGGGGCCGTAGCGCTCGAATTCCGCCAGCGCCTGGGCCAGCGGCGTGCGGTCGAAGCTGACGCGGCCGCTGCGCCACTGGGCGACGGAAGCGGGGGCGACGGAGGTCACGGTGCCGATGTCCGTCTCCTTGTTGCCGCGGGCCGGCCCTTCCAGCATCTGACCGCCCGACAGTTCCACCGCCGGTGACGCACTGCCCTGGGACGGGTCCGCCGGGCTGGCCGGGACCGTGTGGCGCTCCACGCGCACATGGCCTTCTTCGACCGCGACGACCGTGCGCCCGGCATCGATGCCCGATGCCGTATGCCTCACCGAAAACCGCGTGCCCAGCACCGTGATGCGCAGGTCCCCGGCAAGTACGTGAAATGGCCGCGCAGGGTCGGGGTGTACCGAAAACATGGCTTCGCCGTCGCCGAGCTCCACCTCGCGCCGGTTGCGATAGAGGCGTGCCTGGATGCGGGTGGCCGTGTCCAGTTGCACGGTACTGCCCGCGACCGCATCGTCCGGCAGCGTCGCGACTATCTGCTGCCCGCGTTGCGAAGCATAGGCCTGAACGAACGTGGGCTGCATCCACCAATGGACCCCTCCTGCGCCCACCACGAACGCCACGCCCAGGGCCACGGCTGCATGGGGCAGGAAATGCCGGACCTGCACTCCCCGGAGCGACAGGCGCCAACGGCGTGGCGTACTCGTGCGTGCCTGCCGGATGGGCGCCGCGCGGTCCGGAAGCCCGGCGCGCAATCTGGACGCATCCTCCACCGCGATCTGCCGCACCTCCTGCAGCGTCCGGGCCATGACATCGAGCGCTGCGGCGTGCCTGGGATCCGCTGCCAGCCAGTCCTGGAGTTCGGCGTGGCCGTGGGCGTCCAGTCCGCCGTGCTGCCTGACCGCCCAGGTCGCCGCTTCCTGCTCCATCGTCATCTCGCCAGCCGTCTCCCCGCCATGCGCATCCTCCCCTCCGGGCAGGGCGCCAGGATCGTTTTCTGGAAGGGAAGGAGGAAGAGGCATGCGCGAAGAAACCGGGACTATAGATGGATGCGGGCCGCCGTCGGCGCTCGCCACGTCGTGCGGGGCGCTAGTGCCTCTGCGCAGGTGCGTGCGGATGCCCGTCGCTCGCCTGCGCATGGCGTCGGCAGGCCAACGTGCCTCGTACCACGTGTTTTTCGACCATGCTGACGGAAATGCCCATCCGCTGCGCGATTTCGGCCTGGGGAAGTCCGTCGATGATGTGCAGCACGAAAGCTTCGCGGCAGCGTGGCGGCAGGTTCTCGATCACCTGCACGTAGGCTCCCACGGTCTGCCGGCTGGCCAGGGCCTCTTCGGGCTGCAGGTACCGTGGTGCCGGCGGATCTCCGGCCTCGGCCACCGTGTCCAGGCTTTCGTGGTGCCGTACCTGCGCGCGGCGGTGCTGGTCGATGACCAGGTTGCGGGCCGTGCGGTAGAGCAGGGCACGCCCGTCCAGCACGGGAGGCCCTGCATGCTGGGCTGCGAGGACACGTGCATAGCTCTCCTGGGCCAGATCGGCTGCTGTGTCCCGGTCATTCACCTGGCGGTGAAGGAAGTTCAGCAGTTCGCGGTAGAAGCGCTCGAGCATGGCGGGAAACGGCGTGGCGGCGACGGGTACAGCCCCGGCATGCGATGGCGGCAGGAACTACGCGGGCTAAATGGGAATCATTCTATGGCACTGGCGTGCAGAGGCCGGAGTGACGGAGACCGAGGCATGGAATCGGTCGCGGGAGGGCGGCTTGTCTTGGCAGCGCGGAACAGGTGGGCTTGCACGCGTGCAAGAAAAAACCCCTGACTCTTGCGAATCAGGGGTTTTTTGTTTGGTGCCGGAGAGATGAATCGAACACCCGACCTTCTCATTACGAATGAGCTGCTCTACCGACTGAGCTACACCGGCGAAGAATTGAATTATATACCGGAATGGTAGCGTGTCACGCGTTCCACTTCATTTTTCGATCCGAGGATCACGCTGACGCGTTCGTGCAACTGCTTCGGCTGGATGTCCAGGATGCGTTCCTTGCCGTTGGTCGCCGCACCGCCGGCCTGCTCGATCAGCCAGGACATCGGGTTGGCCTCGTACATCAGGCGCAGCTTGCCCGGCTTGTTCGGCTCGCGCTTGTCCCAGGGGTAGAGGAAGATGCCGCCGCGCGTGAGGATGCGGTGCACGTCCGCCACCATGCTGGCGATCCAGCGCATGTTGAAGTCCTTCTCGCGCGGGCCTTCCGTGCCGGCCAGGCATTCGTCGATGTAGCGCTTCACCGGGGCGTCCCAGTGGCGCATGTTGCTCATGTTGATCGCGAATTCCTTCGTGTCGGCAGGAATCTTCACGTTCTCTTCCACCAGCACGAACGAGCCTTGCTCGCGGTCGAGCGTGAACATGGCCACGCCGTCGCCCACCGTGAGCACCAGCGTGGTCTGCGGGCCGTAGATGCAGTAGCCGGCAGCCACCTGGCTGGAGCCGGCCTGCAGGAAGTCCTCGGTGGTCACGCCGGGGTGGCCCTCGGGCTTCTTCAGCACGCTGAAGATGGTGCCGATGCTCACGTTCACGTCGATGTTGGAGGAGCCGTCCAGGGGATCGAACAGCAGCAGGTACTCGCCCTGCGGGTAGCGGTTGGGCACCACGTAGATGCTGTCCATCTCTTCCGACGCCATGGCGGCCAGGTGGCCGCCCCATTCGTTGGCTTCGATGAGCACTTCGTTGGCGATGATGTCCAGCTTCTTCTGGATTTCGCCCTGCACGTTCTCGCTGGAGGCCGAGCCCAGCACGCCGCCGAGGGCGCCCTTGTTCACGGCGTGGCTGATGTGCTTGCAGGCGCGGGCCACCACCTCCAGCAGCAGGCGCAGCTGCGAGGGGATGAGGCCATCGACGCGCTGCTGCTCGACGAGGTAGCGGGTGAGGCTGATGCGTTGTGCCATGTTCGGTGGATCTTTCGGTTGTTTTTTCGAAGGAGCGTCCGGCCTGCCGGATCAGTCTGCGAGCGCGCGGCCGACCACTTCGCGCACGTCGTTGGACAGGTCGGGTTTGGCGGCCACGCGCGCGATGGCGTCGCGCGCGGCCGTCCGGTAGGGCTCGGCGAGCTTGCTCCAGCGGTCGAGGGCGCGCGCGAGGCGGGCTGCCACCTGCGGGTTCAGCGTGTCGAGCTCGATCACGCGGTCCGCCCAGAAGGCGTAGCCGGCGGCATCCTGGCGATGGAAGGCCCCGGGGTTGGCGCTGCAATAGCTGAAGATCAGGCTGCGCGCGCGGTTCGGGTTCTTGAGGCTGAAGTCCGGGTGCTTCATCAGCTCCTTCACGGCAGGCAGCACGTCGCCGCCGCGGTCCGGCGCGCCGGCCTGCAGCGCGAACCACTTGTCCAGCACCAGCGCTTCGTCCTTGAACATCGCGTGGAAGCGCGCCAGGGCCTGCGCGGCGAGCGGCTGGCCGCTGGCCACCAGGGCGGCCAATGCGTTGAAGCGGTCGGTCATGTTGCCCGCGTCCTTGAATCGCTGGTAGGCCCGGCCCGGCCAGACGGTGTCGCCCGTGCGGCGCGCCGCCAGGCACAGCATCGACAGCGCCATGCCGGCCAGCGCGCGGCGGCCGGAGGATGTGGCGTCCGGCCGGTATCCGCCGGTGTCGTGGTGCTGATCCCAGGTCCATTCCCAGTCGGGCTGCAGGGCGACGGCGAGCTGCTGGCGCATGGCCTCGCGCACGGCGTGCACGCGCTGCGGATCGACCACGTCGAGCTGCTCGGCGATGTAGCCTTCGGAGGGCAGGGCGAGGACCAGTTCCTTGAAGGCGGCGTCCAGCGCGGGATGGCGCAGCACGTCGCGCATCGCAGCGACGAAGCTCGCCGGCAGCAGTTCACGTTGCAGCACGCCATCGGCGGGTACATCCAGCGACGCGTCGCCGATGGCCTGGATGGCGATGCGCAGCGCCAGGCGCTGGCCGGCCTCCCAGCGGTTGAACGGATCGGTGTCGTGTGCGAGCAGGGCGAGCAATTGCGCGTCGGTGGCCTCGATGTCCAGCAGCACCGGGGCGCTGAAGCCGCGCAGCAGCGACGGGACCGGCTCCGACGGCACGTTCACGAACGTGTAGGTGTGGGCCGCCTCGGTGAGCACCACGGTGCGGTCCGGGGCGCCGGCCTCGGCCTCGCCTTCGAGCTGCAGGGGCAGGGCGACGCCGTCGGCGCCGAGCAGTCCCAGCGCCACGGGGATCACCATCGGCTCCTTCACCGGCTGGCCGGGCGTGGGGGCGATGCTCTGCTCGAGCGTGAGCGTGTAGGTGCGGGCGCCGGCGTCGTAGGCGCCGCGGGCGCGCACGCGCGGCGTGCCGGCCTGGGCGTACCAGCGCTTGAACTGCGGCAGCAGGCGGGCCAGCTCGCTGCCCGGGTTGGCGTCGGCGATGGCCTGCGCGAAATCGTCGCAGGTCACGGCCTGGCCGTCGTGGCGCTCGAAGTAGAGCTTCATGCCCGCGGCGAAACCGTCACGGCCGACCAGCGTGTGCATCATGCGCACGACCTCGGCCCCCTTCTCGTAGATGGTGACGGTGTAGAAGTTGTTGATCTCGACGTAGCTGTCCGGGCGCACGGGGTGTGCCATCGGGCCGGCGTCCTCGGGGAACTGCACGGTGCGCAGCACGCGCACGTCCTCGATGCGCTTGACGGCGCGCGCCGAGGGGCTGCCCGAGAGGTCCTGGCTGAATTCCTGGTCTCGGAAGACCGTGAGGCCTTCCTTCAGCGACAGCTGGAACCAGTCGCGGCAGGTAACGCGGTTGCCGGTCCAGTTGTGGAAATACTCGTGGCCCACCACCGATTCGATGTTCGCGAAATCGGCGTCGGTGGCCGTGGCCTGGCTCGCCAGCACGTACTTCGTGTTGAAGATGTTCAGGCCCTTGTTCTCCATCGCGCCCATGTTGAAGTCGCTGGTGGCGACGATCATGAAGCGTTCGAGATCGAGCGGCAGGCCGAAGCGCGCCTCGTCCCAGGCGATGCTGGCCATGAGCGAATTCATCGCGTGCTCGGTCTTCTCCAGGTCGCCCGGGCGCACGAAGATCTGCAGCAGGTGGTCGTTGCCGGAGCGTGCGCGGATGCGCTGCTCGCGCGCCACCAGCTTGCCCGCGACCAGCGCGAACAGGTAGCAGGGCTTCTTGTGCGGATCGACCCACTTGGCGAAGTGCCGGCCATCGTCCAGCCCGCCCTGGTCCACCAGGTTGCCGTTGGACAGCAGCACCGGGTACTCGGCCTTGTCGGCGCGCAGCGTGACGGTGTAGCTCGCCATCACGTCCGGGCGGTCGAGGAAGTAGGTGATGCGGCGGAAGCCCTCGGCCTCGCACTGCGTGAAGAACGTGCCCTGGCTCACGTAGAGCCCCGACAGCTGCGTGTTCTTGGCGGGGCAGCAGGTGGTGAAGATCTCCAGATCGAAGGGCTCTTCGCCTTCGGGGAGGTTCTCCAGCACCAGATGGGCGCCTTCGAGCTTGAAGGACGTGCCCGCCCCGTTGACCAGCACCCGCGCGAGGTTCAGATCCTCGCCGTCCAGGCGCAGGGGGCCCGGCGGCACGTCGGCGTTGCGGCGCACGCGCAGGCGGCTGAGCACGCGGGTCTTGGCGGGGTCCAGGTCGAACGTGAGGTCCACGCTGTCGATCCAGAACGCGGGGGCGATGTAGTCGGCACGGTGGATGGCCGTGGCGGGTTGTCCTTCACGCATGGGGCGTAGTCTCCAAATAGGGCACGAGCCGTTTCACGGCAAGCGTGCGGGAAGTAAGGGTCATTGGACGAGATTCAGTACTGCGCGGTCGAGGCGCTGGAAGCTCGGCGAATGCTGCGCGAGGTGCGTCAGGTTCAGCTGGGACGCTATTTTTGCCTGATGCGTGGTGGGTTTGTAGGCCATGCCCTTGGGTTGGGCGGCGGAAAGCCAGCCTTTGGCGTCTCTTACACCCTCAGGATCGGTCGGGAAGGCGGCCTCGGACGAGATGGCCGGCAGGGCCAGGCGTGTGGTCGCCTCATCGCACAGGAACAGCGATTCGAACTCCTTGACGATAAAACAGGCCTCGAAAGGATGATCAGCTCGGATGTCATGCGCCATGGCCTTGAGGTTCCGCTCTTCATGCTCCGCGTCGATGCACCACTCGCAATCGAAATCCAGAACGCACAGCACGGCCGCATCTTCCAGAATGGCTGCTTCGAAAAACCGGGCGAAATTGGCCTTCACCCTGGGCAGTTCGCCCCGGCGCTGCGGTTTCAATACCTGTACGTCATAACGTCCATGGTGTTCAAGGATGCGCCGCAGCAGTACGGGGACTGCGCGCTCGTCGCCTTCGCCTTCCACGATGGGCAGCAGCCTTTGGCGGATCGCGGTCATGGAGCTTCTTCCGGCTGAAGGCCTTCAGCCGCCATGAACTCGCCCAGCGTCATGAGGCCGCGTTGTACGGCCTCCCGCTGCGACGCCTTGATAGGGGCGATGTGCGTGACGCCGTCTTGCATGGTGACGATGCGGATGTTGTCTGGTTCAAAATGCTCAATCAATTGCGGACTGTGTGTGGTGACGACGATCTGCGTCAGTTCCGCCACCTCCTTGAAGGCTTCGGCGAGCATGGAAAGAACAGCCGGATGCACAGTCTGCTCGGGTTCCTCTATCACGATCAGTGAGGGCGTGGGCGCCTGATAAAGCGAGAGCAGGATGCCAAAGACTCGCAGCGTGCCGTCGGAGAGCTGAGCCGGATCGAATTGCCGCTCCGTTTCCCCGTTCTTGCCGAAGCGAAAAAAGGGGATGAGGTAGCTACCCACGGGCGTGACCGCCACATCCCTGAAATCGGGCAGCACTACGCGCATCATTTCGTAGATGCGCTCCAGCATCTGGCGACCTTCTTCCGTGCGTTGTGCGGATCGGATGACGGAGACCCAGTTGCTGCCGTCTTCGCGCAGGCTCGTGTCTGCGTGCAGAGTGGTGACTTGCCGCAGGATGTTGGGATAGAGCGAGGAAAATCTCCAGCGCAGGATGTGCCGCTCCAGCGGCTTTCCCAACTCATCGAGGCCGAACATCCTGGTCTCTTCCAGCAGGGCGCCTAGCGCCAAGCGCTGCTGATCTTCGATTGTGATGGGGGTATTGGGGGAGATGTTCTTCCTCAGGATCTGTCCCGCCCCATCCCGGGTGAAACCAAGTTCGTACACTTCCCAGTCCCATACCTGCTGCGAATCGTCCTGCGGGAAGAGTTCTTCGTGGTGGTAGGTTGCATCCTCGCTGGCCACACGGTAGTTACCATCGGCGGCGCTGTCGATTTTCAGTACATAGTGCGCGTGCCGATTCGCGTTCTTCCTGAAAGACTGCGTGGCATGGATACCAATTTCCACCAAACCGGGTATGTCCGCTTCTCCGCTGTGCTGTCGCAGGCGACCAATGCCGCCGCGCGCTGCGACAGCATGGTCCAATCCGTCGCGCACGGCATCGCGCAGGAACTCCAGCGTGCGCACGAAGTTGGTCTTGCCCGTCGCGTTTGGCCCCACGAGCACCGTCACGCCAGGAGACAGGGCTACGCCCACGTCTTCCAGACTGAAACAATGGCGTGCCTCCACGCGAGTCAACTTCATGCTGGCCTCAAACGCCCTGCTTGAGGGAGGCTTCGATGAACACGTCGAGGTCGCCGTCCAGCACCTTCTGGGTGGCGGAGACTTCGACGTTGGTGCGCAGGTCCTTGATGCGGCTGTTGTCGAGCACGTAGCTGCGGATCTGGTGGCCCCAGCCCACGTCGGTCTTCGTGTCTTCCAGCTTCTGCTGCTCTTCCATGCGCTTGCGCATCTCGAAGTCGTAGAGGCGCGAGCGCAGGCGCTGCCAGGCAACATCGCGGTTGCTGTGCTGGCTGCGGCCGTCCTGGCACTGCACGACGATGCCGGTCGGGATGTGCGTGAGGCGCACGGCCGAATCGGTCTTGTTGATGTGCTGCCCGCCCGCGCCCGATGCGCGGAAGGTGTCGGTGCGCACGTCGGCCGGGTTGATGTTGATCTCGATCGAGTCGTCGATCTCGGGATAGACGAAGAGCGATGCGAAGCTCGTGTGGCGGCCGCCGGACGAATCGAACGGGCTCTTGCGCACGAGGCGGTGCACGCCGGTCTCGGTGCGCAGCAGGCCGTAGGCGTACTCGCCCTCGATCTTGATTGTGGCGCTCTTGATGCCGGCGACGTCGCCCGGTGTCTCGTCTTCCACCGTCGCCTTGAAGCCCTTGCGCTCGGCGTACTTGAGGTACTGGCGCAGCAGCATGCCGGCCCAGTCGCAGGCCTCGGTGCCGCCGGCGCCGGCCTGGATATCGACGAAGCAGTTCAGCGGATCGGCCTCGTTGCTGAACATGCGGCGGAATTCCAGCTCCTCGATGAGCGGGCGCAGCTTGGCCGTTTCGGCCTCGATGGTGAGCAGGCCGGCCTCGTCGCCTTCTTCCTTGCTCATCTCATAGAGCTCGGCGTTGTCCGCAAGCTCGCGTGTGAGCTTGTCGAGCGTGACCACGACGGCGGAGAGGGACTTCTGTTCCTTGCCCAGTTCCTGGGCCTTCTTCGGGTCGTTCCAGACGGACGGGTCTTCCAGCGAGGCGTTTACCGTGCGCAGGCGTTCGAACTTGGCATCGAAGTCAAAGATACCTCCGTAACTCTTGCGTGCGCTGCGAGAGGTCTTCGAGGGTGGTGCCGATGAGGTTGATGCGTTCTGCGTCCATGGTGCTGTCCTGTCTTGCGGTTCGTTGGTGTAACCGGCGATTTTCTCATGGGCGCGGGGCCGGGCCTCCAATGTCCCTTCGCACTCCCTCGCCGCGCATCGCGGGGCAGGGCAGGGTTGGGCGTCAGGCCTGCAGGAAGTCCTCGATGAGCCGCGCCACCACGGCCGGCTGGTCGTGGTGCAGCATGTGGCCGGCATCCTGCACCACCGCGGTGCGGCAGTCGCGCACGTGCTCCAGCCGCCGGTGGTATTCCTCGAGCGAATAGCGGCCCTTCCACCACTGGCCCATGCTGTCGTCGCTCGCCTCCACCGCCAGGACGGGGGCGGAGATGCCGGCATACAGGGCCAGGGCTTCTTCCACCCGGTAGAGCAGGGGGTTGACGACCTTGTGGGCGGCATCGCCCAGGATGCGCCACCCGCCGGCGCCGTCCGGCTCCGCCCACTCGCGCGCCAGCCATTGCGCCTGGTCGCGGCCGAGACGCGGATTGGTCTTCATGAGGCGGCCCGCGACGGCCTCTGCGCTCTCGTAGCGCTTGAGCTCCATGCCGCCGGCCTCCAGCGTGCGCAGTTCGTCCAGCCATTGGGCGTAGCGCGCGGGCGCCTGCGCGGGCTCGGTAGCGGGCAGGCCGAAGCCTTCCAGGTTGACCAGGCGCCGGATGCGGCCGGGCCGCACGCCGGCATAGGCCATCGCCACGTTGCCGCCCATGCTGTGGCCGACGAGGTCCACCGGGCCGTCGGGCGCATAGTGGTCCAGCAGCCGGTCCAGGTCGGCGAGGTAATCGGCGAAGGCGTAGTGGTCGCATCGTCCGGGCGGCATGCTATGCCCGAAGCCGCGCCAGTCGGGCGCGATGATGCGCCGCGCGCTCGCGAATTCCGCGCCGAAGGCATCGACCACGAACTGGTAGGACGCGCCCACGTCCATCCAGCCGTGCACCATCACCAGCGGCGGCGCCGTCGCCGCGGTATCTGCAGCCTCCCACAGCCGGACGTGGTACTGGAGGGTGCGGATGGGCAACCGTTCGCTGCGCGAGGTTCGGAGGGGCTGGTACATGCCCGGATTATTGGCATGCCGGGCGGGCGCGGCAGTCAAGGCTGGGACAAGGCGCGGCACCCTAAGTCGGGCCGAACAGTTCCTGGCAGCGTTCGCAGTAGTAGGCGATGCGCGCGGTGCGCCCCAGCTTGCGCTTTTCGAAGGGTATGTGGCAGCGCGGGCATTCGGACTGGCGGTGGGCCAGCCAGTGGCGCCGCAGCACGCCCTGGCGCTTCCACTCCAGGAACTCGAACGCATAGTCCCGCGCCTGCGCCACGAGCTCGCGCAGGCGCGCGGCGGGCAGGGCGCCCACGGGCGAGCACGGATGCACGCGGATGCGGAAGAGCACCTCGTTCTTGATGATGTTGCCCACGCCCGCGAACACGTCCTGGTCGAGCAGCGCGTCGCAGGCGAGAAGCTCGGGACGGGCCCGCAGGCGCCTGCGGGCGAGCGCCGGGTCCCAGGCGTCGGACATGACGTCCGCGCGCCAGTCGTAGGCATCGTCCAGCGGCCCCTCGACCGGCCGGACCGAGCACGCATAGAAGTCGATCGCATGCCCGCCCTCGAATCCCAGGCTGAGCCGGGCGGGAGTGTCCTTTGGATCATCGATGCGGAAGGAGCCGAAGAGCAGGAAATGCACGCGCACCGTGCAGCCGCTGTCCAGCTCGAGCAGGAAGTGCTTGCCCCAGGTGCGCACGGAGACGACGCGGCGCCCGGTCAGGGCCGCCATATCGATAGCGGTGGTGTTGCCCGACGCCCGCTCGATCCTGCGGCCCTCGGCGAGCGGGCGGGCGGCTTCCTTGAGCAGGACGAGGGACGGGCCTTCGGGCATGGGGCGGTCTGCGGCGTTCGTGAAAATCCATTATTCTCCCCAGCCACTTTCGCAGCTTGTAGGCCTTATTCCATGCAAAAAGTCACGTTGGGCGCGAGCGCGCTCCAGGTCTCCCCGATCTGCCTCGGGACCATGACCTTCGGCGAGCAGGTGGGCGAAGCCGACGCCCATGCCATCCTCGACCGCTCGCTGGCGGCCGGCATCGACTTCATCGACACGGCCGAGATGTACGCCGTGCCGGCGCGCGCCGAAACCTACGGCGCCACCGAGTCCATCATCGGCCGCTGGTTCGCGAAGAACCCGGGCGCCCGCGGCAAGGTCGTGCTCGCCACCAAGGTGGCCGGCCCTTCGCGCGGCATGCCCTGGGTGCGCGAGGGCAAGGGGATGACGGCGGCCGACATCCAGGCCTCCTGCGAGGGCAGCCTGCGCCGCCTGCAGACCGACGTGATCGATCTCTACCAGATCCACTGGCCCGAGCGCCACGTGCCCGCCTTCGGCACCCTGTACTACGACCCGCAGAAGGAAACCTCCACGACGCCCATCCGCGAGCAGCTCGAAGCCCTCGCGAAGCTGGTGCAGGCCGGCAAGGTGCGCTATGTGGGCCTGTCCAACGAGACGCCTTATGGCGTGCACGAATTCGTGCGGCTGGCCGAGGAGCACGGCCTGCCGCGCGTGGCGACGGTGCAGAACCCGTACTGCCTGATCAACCGCACCTGGGACAACGCGATGGACGAAACCTGCCATCGCCTGGGCGTGTCGCTGCTGGCCTATTCGCCGCTGGGCTTCGGCCTGCTGACCGGCAAGTACGACCAGCACGCGCCGACCGACCCGGGCGCACCGCAGGGCGCGCGCATCGCCCGCTACGAGTCGGTGCGCAAGCAGCGATGGGGCCGGCCCGAAGCGCTGGCCGCCGCGCGCCGCTACAACCAGCTCGCCCGCGACAACGGCCTGACGCCCACGCAGATGGCGCTGGCCTTCTGCTACCGCAACTGGCGGGTGGCCAGCACCATCATCGGCGTGACTTCCCTGGCCCAGCTGGAGGAGGACATCGCCGCCTGGAACACGCAGCTTTCGCCCGAACTGCTGGCGGCCATCGACGCGATCCGCTGGGACATCCGGGACCCGGCGCTGTGAGCCGCAAGGACCGGGCCGGCGCCCACGTCAGCGAAACGCCGGCCACGCAGTTCCTGCGCCGCCACGGGGTGGCGTTCACCGAGCATCCCTACGAATACGTGGAGCATGGGGGCACGGCCGAGTCGGCGCGGCAACTGGGGCTGGACGAGCACATGGTCGTCAAGACGCTGGTGATGCAGGACCAGGATGCCCGCCCGCTGATCGTGCTCATGCACGGCGACCGCAAGGTCTCCACCAAGAACCTGGCCCGCCAGATCGGCGCCAAGTCGGTGGAGCCTTGCAAGCCCGAGGTGGCGAACCGCCACAGCGGCTACCTCGTCGGCGGCACCTCGCCCTTCGGCACGCGGCGCGAGATGCCGGTGTACGTGGAGGAGACCATCCTGGCGCTCCCGCGCATCGCGATCAACGGCGGGCGCCGGGGCTTCCTGGTGCAGCTCGATCCCGCGGTCTGCGTGCAGGCCCTGGGCGCCCGGGCCGTGCAGTGCGCGCTGGCAGAATAGCCGGCCCGTGCGCGGCGGCCGACGCCGCGCTCCGCTCCACCACAAGGACACGATCTTGACCGCCGTCTATTCCCTCCTGGCCACGCTCGCCGCCTACCTGCTGGGTTCGCTCTCCTTCGCCGTCATCGTGAGCCGCGCGATGGGGCTCAGTGATCCGCGCACCTACGGAAGCAAGAACCCGGGCGCCACCAACGTGCTGCGCTCGGGCAGCAAGGCGGCCGCGGTGGTGACGCTGCTGTTCGACGCACTCAAGGGGTGGCTGCCGGTGGTGCTGGCCCAGGCGTTCGGCCCGCGCTACGGGCTGGGGGACGGCACGGTCGCGCTCGTGGGGCTGGCCGCCTTCCTCGGCCATCTCTGGCCGGTGTTCTTCCGCTTCGAGGGGGGCAAGGGCGTCGCCACGGCCCTGGGCGTGCTGATGGGCGTGAGCGTCTGGCTGGGCCTGGCCACGCTGCTCACCTGGATCATCATCGCGTTCTTCTTCCGCTATTCGTCCCTGGCCTCGCTGGTCGCGGCGGTCTTCGCGCCGCTCTACTACGTGCTCGGCGGCGGCGTGGCCTGGTATGCCGAGCCACCGGTGGGCGTGGCCATCACCGCCATGTCGGCACTGCTCGTCTGGCGCCACCGCGAGAACATCCGCCGCCTTGTCGCCGGCACCGAATCGCGCCTGGGCAGCAAGGGCAAGTCCTGATCAGCGGGGGGCGCCGGGCGCGCCCACCAGGCCGGCGATGCCCCGGTACTGGCGGGCGGCATAGAGGCCCAGGCGCACCAGCAGGCGGTGGTCCAGTTCCACCTGCACGGCCGAGCGTGCCAGCGCCGACTGGATGCGCGGGCGCCCGGTGGCCGTCTGGTGCAGCGCGGGCTGGCGCCTCTGCTCCCCCTCGCGGTCTATCACGCTGGCCACCAGCGGTGAATTGATCTTCTCGCTGCGGCGCAGCACCAGCGCGGTCTCGCCATTGTCCAGCCGCACGAACGTGCCCGGCGGGCACAGCCCGACCGAGCGCACCAGCGCATACGTGACCTCGTCGCGGCGCTCGTCGTCGTGGCCCACGATGGCGCGCACCGAATCCGTGGCACTGCGCCCCGCCCGGGACTTGCGGGGGCTGATCATGGCCGCGTAGCGGTCGATCGTGCCCAGGATGCGGGTGAGCCGCCGCGCCGCCGGCAGGGTGGCGAGCGCGCGCACATCGCCCTCGGCGAGCGGCGCATGGTGGTGGCCCACCACTTCGAGCCACAGCGCGTCGCCGACGCCCAACTGCTCCAGCAGGATCCGGCTGTGCCGGGGGTGTTCGTCGATGGCTTTCTGCTGGGTGGACGAAGGGCGCTCCCGCTGGTTGGCCAGTTCGTCCTGCAGGGCCGTCATGCCGATGTTCATCGTCATCGCCGCGCGCACCAGGCTGTCGCGTTCGGCGGGCGGCAGCTGCAGCTCGTGCGCGAGGATGTGGCAGAGCGTGCCGCACACCAGCGCGTGCGAGGCGCTGTAGCCCACGCTGGACGTGGCCGCGAGCTGGAACATCAGGTACAGCGCCGCGTCCGTGTCGTGCGCGACGAGGTCCTGCAGCCAGGCGTCGCACTGGCGCATCTTGGCGGGGAAGCCCACCACGCTGCCGGGCCGGGAGAGCAGGACGGACAGCGCCGATTCCAGGTCGGACCACAGGCCGAGCAGGTCTTCGTATTCGCTGTCGGGGCCCTCCGCATGGAGCGCCGCGGGGCGGGATGACGAGGGCGGGGGGAAGGGCATCGCGTCGACAGGCCCTAGTGCCGCTTTTCCAGCACCAGCCGGTCACCCGACCGGTTCATCTGGAATTCGTTGAGGGCGCTGTTGCCCAGCAGTACATAGGGCATGCCCTGCGGCGTGACGATGGCGTCCACGCCGAACAGCTCCACGTCGCCCAGCCGGAGGGAGTCGAGCCGCAGGCGCCAGCCGCGGGCCGTGCCGTTGGCGGTGCCTACCGTCACGGGCTGGCCGCTGCGGTAGTCCAGGCCCAGGCGATCGGCATCGGGCTGGCCGATGGCCACCATGCTCGCGCCCGTGTCCACGAGGTATTGCATGCTGCGGCCGTTGACCGTGCCGGTGCCCGAGAAATGCCCGCGGCCGTCGGCGATGAGCACCACGGTGCGCCCCGTGCCCGCGCCCCGGCTGCCCACGCTCACCGGCGCCTCGCCCAGCCGCACGGTGCGGCGTCCAGCGGAGGTTTCCAGCACGGCATCGTCGGGGCCGACGGACACCACCTTCACGCCGCCGAGCGATTCCCCCGCGGCCAGCGCGCGGGGCGCGCCGCCATCGACCACCAGCAGCGCCTTGGCGCCCAGGATGCCCGTGAGCGCGATCGACTGGGATGCCGCCGGAAGCGGCGCGAGCCATGCCAGCGCACAGGCGGCGCACGCCGCCCGCACCATGCGCGGCGCCAGGGCCTGGGTCTGGGTCTGGGTCTGGGCGTCGGGAAGGGGGGGCATGGCGGTGTGGGCGGGCGCTGGCAACCCGTCAGTCGCGGAAGTTGTCGAAGGACAGCGGCACGTCGGTGATGTCCTTGCGGATCAGTGCCATCACGGCCTGCAGGTCGTCGCGCTTGGCGCCGGTCACGCGCACTTTCTCTTCCTGGATCGCGGCCTGCACCTTGATCTTGCTCTCCTTGACGAGCTTCTGGATCTTCTTGGCCAGCTCGCTCTCGATGCCGTTGCGCACCTTGATGACCTGCTTGACCTTGTCGCCGCCGATCTTCTGCACGTCGCCCTTGTCGAGGAAGCGGACGTCCACGTTGCGCTTGGTGAGCTTGTTGCGCAGGATGTCCTCGACCTGCTGCAACTGGAACTCGGCATCGCCGAAGAGGGTGATTTCCTTGTCCTTGATCTCGATCGCGGCGGAGGTGCCCTTGAAATCGAAGCGGGTGCCGATTTCCTTGGCCGAGTTCTCCACGGCGTTCTTCACTTCCACGAGGTTGGCTTCACAGACGGTATCAAAAGAAGGCATGGCTTCGCTCTCGGTATCTCGGGTGGGGGGCCTCGCCGGCGAGGCCCGAATGCGACAATCCGGTGGATGTTAGTCGAGAAAAACGTCCCCCTGCAGGCCTGCAACACCTTCGGCATCGTGGCGCGCGCCCATACGCTGGTGCGCGCGCGCTCGGCCGACGACGTGCGGGCGCTGCTCGCCGATCCGCAGCTCGGTGCCGGCCCCCTGTTCGTGCTGGGCGGGGGCAGCAACATCGTGCTCACGGGCGACGTGAAGCCCGTCGTGCTCAAGATGGAGATTCCGGGCATCCGGCTGGTCGAGGAAACCCCGCGCGCCTGGATCGTGGAGGCCGGCGCGGGCGTGCGCTGGCACGACGCGGTCGCCTGGACGCTCGAGCACGGCTTTCCCGGGCTGGAGAACCTGGCCCTCATCCCCGGCACCGTGGGGGCCGCTCCCGTGCAGAACATCGGCGCGTACGGCGTCGAGCTGCAGGACCGTTTCGACTCGCTGGACGCCATCGACCTCGCCACGGGGCGCTCGTTCTCGCTGGACTCGGCCCAGTGCGCCTTCGGCTACCGGGATTCCGTCTTCAAGCACGCACCCGCCGGCACCGGTGCCGACACCGGCCTGCCCCGGGGGATGGGCCTGGCGGGCCGTGCGGTCATCACCCATGTCCGCTTCCGCCTGCCCAAGCCCTGGAGGCCGGAGCTGGGCTACCTCGACCTGGAGCGCAAGCGCCAGGAGGCAGGCGTGGAGCAGCCCACGGCCCGCCAGATCTTCGACTGGGTGTGCGAGGTGCGCCGCGCCAAGCTGCCCGATCCCGCCGTGCTCGGCAATGCGGGCAGCTTCTTCAAGAACCCGACCGTGACGCCCGAGCAGTGCTCGGACATCATCGCGCGCGACCCGAAGATCGTGCACTACCCGATGCCGGACGGCACCATCAAGCTCGCGGCCGGCTGGCTCATCGATGCCTGCGGCTGGAAGGGCAAGACGGTGGGCAAGGCCGGGGTGTACGAGAAGCAGGCCCTGGTGCTGGTCAACCGGGGCCGCGGCGGCGACAGTGTCACGGGCGGCGAGGTGATGACGCTCGCCAGGGCCATCCAGACGAGCGTCTATGAGCGCTTCGGCATCCGGCTCGAGCCCGAGCCCGTGGTGGTCTGAGCCAGCCGCAAGGTCCGTGCCGCCGGGCGTAAAAAAAAACCGCCCGGCCTCGCGGCGGAGCGGTTTCTGCGGGAGCGGGCCTGCCGCGGACGGCAGGGCCGCTGCGTTATTTCCGGTCGCTGTCGTCGCCCAACTGCGCCAGCGCGGCATTGCCGCCCAGCGACAGCAGGCCCGCCTGCGCATACACGCCGAGCTTGGCGCGCGTGTCCACGATATCCAGGTTGCGCATGGTCAGCTGGCCGATCCGGTCCGCCGGGCTGAACGGCGCGTCTTCCACCTTTTCCATCGACAGGCGCTCGGGCGCGTACGTCAGGTTGGGCGATTCGGTGTTCAGGATGGAGTAGTCGTTGCCGCGGCGCAGCTCCAGCGTCACGGTGCCGGTGACGGCGCGGGCCACCCAGCGCTGGGCGGTCTCGCGCAGCATGATGGCCTGCGGGTCGAACCAGCGGCCCTGGTAGAGCAGGCGGCCGAGCTTCAGGCCGTTCACGCGGTACTGCTCGATCGTGTCCTCGTTGTGGATGCCGCTCACCAGGCGCTCGTAGGCGATGTGCAGCAGCGCGAGGCCCGGGGCTTCGTAGATGCCGCGGCTCTTGGCCTCGATGATGCGGTTCTCGATCTGGTCGCACATCCCCAGGCCGTGGCGGCCGCCGATGCGGTTGGCTTCCAGGAACAGCTCCACCGGGTCGTTGAACTCGACGCCGTTCAGGGCCACGGGCTGGCCTTCCTCGAAGCGCACCGAGACTTCCTCGGCCTTGACGACCACGTCGTCCTTCCAGAACGCAACGCCCATGATCGGGTTCACGATGCGCATGCCGCTGTTGAGGAACTCCAGGTCCTTGGCCTCGTGCGTGGCGCCCAGCATGTTCGAGTCGGTGGAGTAGGCCTTCTCGGCGCTCATCTTGTAGCCGAAGCCTTCCTTCGTCATGAAGGCCGACATTTCGGCGCGGCCGCCCAGCTCGTCGATGAACAGCTGGTCGAGCCAGGGCTTGTAGATCTTGAGCGACGGGTTGGTCAGCAGGCCGTAGCGGTAGAAGCGCTCGATGTCGTTGCCCTTGAAGGTCGAGCCGTCGCCCCAGATGTGGACATCGTCTTCCTTCATGGCGGCCACCAGCATCGTGCCCGTGACGGCGCGGCCCAGCGGCGTGGTGTTGAAGTAGGTGGCACCGGCGGTGCGCACGTGGAAGGCGCCGGCCTGCAGGGCTGCGATGCCTTCGTGGGCCAGTTGCGTGCGGCAGTCGATCAGGCGGGCTTTCTCGGCGCCGTATTCCATCGCCTTGCGCGGGATGGCGTCGTAGTCGGGCTCGTCCGGCTGGCCCAGGTTGGCGGTGTAGGCGTAGGGCAGGGCGCCCTTGTTCTTCATCCAGCGCAGGGCCGCGCTGGTGTCGAGGCCGCCGGAGAAGGCGATGCCGACCTTCTGGCCGGCGGGGAGGTTCTGGAGGATGGTCGCCATGGAAATCTCGGGTCTTGTCGGGTGCGTCGGTGGCAGCGGAGCAGTGTCGGCCGCGGCTCAGCCGAAATGGCAGATGTAATGGTAGGCCTCGGTCACGCGGATCTCGAACTTCGAGTTGCCGGGCACGCTGAACTTCTCGCCCTCGCCGGACTTCACCCACGCGTCGGTGCCGTCCAGCTTGTATTCGCAGGCGCCGCCCACGCATTCCATGATCTCCGGCGCGCCCGTGTTGAAGGTGAGGGTGGCGGGCAGGATCACGCCGACCGACTTCTTCGTGCCGTCGGGGAAGGTGATGCCGTGGCTCACGCACTTGCCGTCGAAGTACACGTTGGCTCGGGTGGTGACGGACACGCCGTCGATCTTTTCGGTCGTCATGGATGCGCTGTTCTCTGAAAGGGGGAAGGAAGAGGGCGGAAGCCGAAGATTCTAGAGCGTGTCCGGCCGCGTCCTACACGGCATGCCCCGGCAGGGCCCCGCAGGCCGCCCGCGGCCCGGGCATGAAAAAGGAGCCCGGAGGCTCCTCGTCGCGGTGCGGCGCGTGGCATGGTATGGCATGCCGTGCGCGCCGGCTCAGCGCCAGTAGGGATCGGGCGGCGGGCCGTAGGGCCGCCCGTAGGCGTCGCGGTACTCGATGACCGTGGCGGCCGGGGGCGTCACGTAGGCCGGCGGGCCGGGCTGCGTGGACACGACCACGCCGGGCTGCACATAGGTCGTCGTGGTGCTGCTGTACACCGGCGCGCGCTGCGGTGCGCTCGCCAGGGGCTGGACGCTCAGCGGAATCCAGGCGCCCGGATCGTGCTGGGTGCGCGTGGTGTACTGGCGGCCTGCATATTCATACAGCACGTCGTAGCCCACCACGCGGTTTTCATAGTGCGTCTGGTTGGAGCAGCGCGTGACGTTCTGGTACTCGGGGCGGCTGCCCTCGATGTTGTTGCCCAGTATCGCGCCGCCGATCAGGCCCAGGGCGGTGGCGGCGACCCGGCCGCCACCATGGCCTATGGCATTGCCGGCGGCACCGCCGGCGACCGCGCCCAGCACGGCGCCGGCCCCCGTGGGGCGGGATTCTGAATAGATGGTCTCGTTGCCGCACACCTGCTGCGGGATGGCGACCTGCTGGGTGACCGGCGTCGCGGAGAGCACCCGGCCCTGTTCCTGGGCGCTCGCGTTCGTGGCTGCGGCGGTCGCCATGGCGGCGAGGGCGGTCCAGGCGATGATCTTTTTCATGGAGAAGCTCCTTTCGGTCGGCATACAACGCTCCGGCCTGTAGAAAAGTTTAGGCGCCGGCCGTGAAGCCGCCGGAGGAGGGACGTAAAACTCCGTAAAGTTCGGTGTCTTTCCGGCGGAGCGGTTGCCGTGTCACCGCTTGGAGGCGGCTGCGAGCCGTTCGTTCCATCGGGCGTCCTGGAAGCCCACCGTCACCTCGCCGCCGGCATCACCCGTCCATTCCACCACCGGCCGCTTGATGGCGCTGGGCTGCGCCTGCAGCAACGCGGCGGCGCTGGCCGGGTCGCGCACCGCGGCCTGGGCCTGCGGGTCCAGCTTGCGCCAGGTGGTGCCCTGGCGGTTCACCAGGGGCTCCCAGCCCAGCGACGCCATCCAGGCGGCGAGGCGCTCCGCCGGAACGCCCTGTTTCTTGAAGTCGTGGAAGCGGTACTCGACGCCGTGCTCCGTGAGCCACGTGCGGGCCTTCTTGACCGTGTCGCAGTTGGGAATGCCATAGACGATGGGGGTGGGGGTACTCATGCGCCCGATCATCCTGCAAGCCCGCCTCGGCGACAATCGCGGGCTCTATGCACACCACTTTCGACACCCTGGACGGCTGGCTGGCCCATTGCGAACGCATCCACCCGAAAACCATCGACATGGGCCTGGAGCGGGTGGGCGAGGTGGCGCGCCGGCTCGGGCTGCACTTTGCCTGCCCCGTGATCACGGTGGCCGGCACGAACGGCAAGGGCTCCACCTGCGCCATGCTGGAGGCGGTGGCGCTGCAATCGGGCTACCGCACCGGTGTCTATACCTCCCCGCACCTCGTGAAGTTCGAAGAGCGCTGCCGCATCCGCGGCGAGAGCGTCGGTGCGGACGATCTGGTGGAGCACTTCGCGGCCGTGGAGGCGGCCAGGACGCAGGACGGCGCGGAGGTGTCGCTGTCCTACTTCGAGTTCACCACGCTCGCCATCCTGCGCCTCATGAGCCAGGCGGGCCTGGACGTCGCCATCCTGGAAGTGGGCCTGGGCGGCCGGCTCGATGCCACCAACGTCGTGGATACCGATTGCGCGGTCATCACCAGCATCGACATCGACCACACGGAATTCCTGGGGCCGGACCGCGAATCCATCGGACGGGAGAAGGCCGGCATCATGCGGCCGGGCCGCCCCGCCATCGTGAGCGACCCCATGGCACCGCAGAGCGTGCTGGACCACGCGCGCGCGCTCGGCGCCGACCTGTGGCAGTTCGGCCAGGACTTCAATTTTTCCGGCGACAAGCAGCAGTGGGCCTGGGCGGGACGGGGCCGCCGCTATGCCGGGCTGGCCTACCCGGCACTGCGGGGCGCTAATCAGCTCGTCAATGCCTCGGGTGTGCTGGCAGCGCTGGAGGCGCTGCGCGACCGGCTGCCGATCACTGCCCAGGCCGTGCGCACCGGCCTGGCCATGGTGGAGCTGCCGGGACGCTTCCAGATCGTCCCGGGCCAGCCGACGCTGGTACTGGACGTGGCCCACAACCCGCATTCGGTGGCGGCGCTCACCGCCAACCTCGACGCCATGGGCTTTTTCCCGACCACGCACGCGGTCTTCGGTGCGATGGCAGACAAGGACCTCGCTCCCATGCTGGCCCGCATCGGCCCGCTGGTGGACCGCTGGTACTTCACCGACCTGCCGACGCCACGCGCCGAAACCGCTGCCGCCCTGCAGCAGAAGTGGAATGCCCTGCAGATCGTCGCGGGCGGGCGCCGCGAAGTGCGCACCAGCCTGCACCCGGACCCCTGGCAGGCACTGCAGGCGGCCGTGGGCGCTGCGGAGCCGACTGATAGAATCGTGGTCTTTGGCTCCTTCTATACGGTCGGCGGTGTGCTGCACCACGGAACGCCCCGCCTGCAGGCCAAGCACCTGGGCACTTGAGCATCCGACAGCGCACTCCCCGCACTGCATCCATGGCATTTTTCAAGTTTCGTTGGCCCGGCCGCAAGGAGCAGCCCGAGCAGCCCGCAAAGCCCGCCAAGCGGTCACGCGGAGGCGCCGCCCAGGCCGCGGAAAGCATCGAGGCGATGCGGCGGCGCGCCCGCCATCGCCTGATCGGCGCGGCCGTCCTCGTGCTGGCCGGCATCGTGGGCTTCCCGATGCTGTTCGATACCCAGCCGCGGCCCATCCCCGTGGACATCCCGATCGACATTCCCGACCGCAACAAGGTGGCGCCCCTGGTGGTGCCCGAGGCGGCGCAGGCAGCGTCCACTCCGGCTGCCACGGGCACTGCAGCCAAGCCCCCGGCGGCTCCCCCGGCCACGGCAGGGCTGTCCGATGGCGAGGAGGTGATCCAGCCGTCGCGCAGCGCCGCTGCGCCGGCGCCCCAGGCGCCCGCTCCCGTCCCGTCACCCGCTGCGGCGCCGCGGCAGGAAACGCACCATGCCGAGAGCCGTGCCGCTGCCTCGAAGCCCGAGGCCAGGCCGGCGAAGCCCGTCCACGAGACCAAGCCAGACACCAAGCCCGCAGTGGCCGAGACGCGCCCGTCCGCGGCGTCCCCTGCTGCCGTATCCCGCGACGACGCGGCGCGCGCCCGAGCTCTTCTCGAAGGACGGGAAGGATCTGCTGCCGCGCCCAAGGGCGACGACGGCGCGCGCCTGATCGTGCAGGTCGGTGCTTTCGCGGACGGCGACAAGGCCCGCGAAGTGCGCCAGTCGCTGGAGCGTGCGGGGCTCAAGACCTATACCCAGGTGGTGGATACCAAGGACGGCAAGCGCACGCGGGTGCGGGTCGGGCCTTTCGCCAGCAAGGCGGAGGCGGACAAGGCCGCGGCGCGCATCAAGGGCCTGGGCCTCTCGGCCTCGGTGCTTGCGCTGTAGCCCGCGTGGAGCGGGGCGGCATGGCGGCGCTGGACTGGATCTTCGTGGCGGCGTTGCTGGCCTCCCTGCTCCTGGGGGCCTGGCGCGGGCTGGTGTACGAGGTGCTTTCGCTGGCCGGCTGGGTGGTCGCTTTTTTCGTTGCGCAGTGGTGGGCGGCCGATGCGGCGGCGCTGCTGCCGATCTCGGAGTCGGCCGGCTCCATCCGCCATGCGGCGGGTTTCCTGCTGGTCTTCGTGGGCACGGTGTTCGCTTGCGGATTCGTCGCGTGGCTGGCCAAGAAGCTGATCGAGGCGGTGGGCCTGCGGCCGGCGGACCGGACGCTCGGCGCGGCGTTCGGCCTGCTGCGCGGCCTGGTGCTGCTGCTGGCCGCCACGCTCGTGGCCCTGTGGACACCGATCCACGAGGCCGTGTGGTGGAAAGAGTCCGCAACGGTCCCCATATGGACCGGGATGCTGTCGGTGCTGAAGCCGGCACTGCCGGAAACGCTCGGGCGGCACCTGCCCGGGTGAAGGTGTTTGTTTCGTGCGCGGCGGCCATCCCTGCAAAGGACGCCGCGGCGGGTTTTGGGGATATAGCGGGCACGGCCCGCATCTGGATGGAACGCTAACTATGTGTGGAATCGTCGGTGTGGTCAGCACGGCTCCCGTCAACCAGCTGATCTATGACGCCTTGCTGCTGCTGCAGCACCGGGGGCAGGATGCCGCGGGCATCGTCACGCAGCAGGAACGCAAGTTCTTCATGCACAAGGCCAAGGGCATGGTCCGCGACGTGTTCCGCACCCGCAACATGCGCGCGCTGCCCGGCACGGTGGGCCTGGGCCAGGTGCGCTATCCCACGGCCGGCAATGCCTACAGCGAGGAAGAGGCGCAGCCCTTCTACGTGAACGCGCCGTTCGGCATCGTGCTGGTGCACAACGGCAACCTCACCAATGCGCAGTCGCTGCGGGCCGAGCTGTTCTCCACCGACCATCGCCACACCAACACCGAGAGCGATTCCGAGGTGCTGCTCAACGTGTTCGCGCACGAGCTCGAGCGCGCCACGCGCGGCGTTCCGCTGCAGGTCGAGGACGTCTTCACCGCGGTGGCCGCCGTGCACCGGCGCGTGAAGGGCTCTTATGCCGTCATCGCGCTGATCGCGGGCCATGGCCTGCTGGCGTTCCGCGATCCGCACGGCATCCGCCCGATGTGCCTCGGCCGCAGCGCCGACGGTACCGTGATGGTGGGCAGCGAATCGGTGGCGCTCGAAGGCACCAACCACGTGTTCGAGCGCGACGTGCAACCCGGCGAGGCCGTGTTCATCACGCCCGACGGCACCGTGCATGCCCGCCAGTGCGCGCAGGCTCCGCAGCTCAACCCCTGCATCTTCGAGTTCGTTTACCTCGCACGGCCCGACTCCGTGCTGGACGGCATCTCCGTGTACCAGGCGCGGCTGAACCTCGGCGAGGCCCTGGCCAAGCGCGTGGTGTCCACGGTGCCGCCCAGCGAGATCGACGTGATCATCCCGATCCCCGAGTCCAGCCGCCCGAGCGCCACGCAGCTCGCGCACCTGCTCGGCATCCCGTACCGCGAGGGTTTCGTCAAGAACCGCTACGTGGGCCGCACCTTCATCATGCCGGGACAGGGCGTGCGCAAGAAGTCGGTGCGCCAGAAACTCAACGTGATCGCCAGCGAATTCAAGGGCCGCAACGTGCTGCTCGTGGACGACTCCATCGTGCGCGGCACGACCTCGCGCGAGATCGTGCAGATGGCCCGCGACGCCGGCGCGCGCAAGGTGTACCTCGCCAGCGCCGCGCCGCCGGTGCGCTACCCCAACGTGTACGGCATCGACATGCCCACCAGCAACGAGCTGGTCGCCCATGGCCGCACGGTGGAAGAGATCCGCCAGGCGATCGGCTGCGACGCGCTGATCTACCAGGACGTGAACGCCATGAAGAAGGCCGTGGGTTCGCTCAACGGCAGCATCGAGGGCTTCGACGCTTCGTGCTTCGACGGTGTGTACGTCACCGGCGACATCACTGCGCAGGACATCGCCCGCCTGAACGAGGGCCGCGTCGGCAAGGAGGAGCAGGAAGAGGACACTTCCCGCCTGGCCCTGCCGAACGCCCAGGACGCCTGAGGGGAGACGCCATGGCCCATGACAGAACGAACGGCGCCGGGGGACTCCCCGAAGGCCTGCATCCCGACACGCTCGCCGTCCGGGAATCCATCCCGCGCAGCCAGTACGGCGAGCACTCCGAAGCGCTCTACCTGAGCAGCAGCTTCGTGCAGCCCGACGCGCAGACCGCCGCGCTGCGCTTCGCGGGCGAAGAGGATGGCTACACCTACACCCGCACCGGCAACCCCACGGTGACGGCCTTCGAGCGCCGGCTGGCCGCCATGGAAGGCACCGAGACGGCGATCGGCACGGCGACCGGCATGTCCGCGATCCTGCTGATGTGCCTGGCGCTGCTCAAGGCCGGCGACCACGTGGTGTGTTCGCAGTCGATGTTCGGCTCCACCATCAAGCTGATCGGCGGCGAGCTCTCGCGCTTCGGCGTCGAGACCACCTTCGTGCCGCAGACGGATGCCTCTGCCTGGAAGGCGGCCCTGCGCCCCACGACGCGCCTGATGTTCGCCGAGACGCCCACCAACCCGCTCACCGACCTGTGCGACATCGCCGCGCTGTCGGCGATCGCGCGCGAGGCCGGCGTGCTGCTGGCCGTGGACAACTGCTTCGCGTCGCCCGCGCTGCAGCAGCCCGCGAAGTGGGGCGCGGACCTCGTCATCCATTCCGGCACCAAGTTCCTCGACGGCCAGGGCCGTGTCATGGCCGGTGCCGTGTGCGGCCCGCGCTCGCTCATCGACGACAAGCTCGGCCCCATGATCCGCAGCGCGGGCATGAACCTCTCGCCCTTCAACGCCTGGGTGGTGCTCAAGGGGCTGGAGACCCTGTCCATCCGCGTCCGCGCCCAGGCCGACAATGCCCTGCGCCTGGCCACGTGGCTTCAGTCGCACCCCGGCGTGGCGCGTGTCTATTACCCGGGCCTCGCCTCGCACCCGCAGCATGCGCTGGCGATGCGCCAGCAATCCGGCCTGGGCGGTGCGGTGCTCTCCTTCGACGTGAAGTCGCAGGAGGGTGCCGAGGCCGCGCGCCGCAGCGCCTTCCACGTGATCGACAGCACACGCGTCTGCAGCATCACCGCCAACCTGGGCGACGTGAAGACCACCGTCACCCATCCCGCGAGCACCTCGCACGGGCGCCTGACCGAGGCGCAGCGCCAGGCCGCCGGCATCGGCCAGGGGCTGATCCGCGTGGCCGTGGGCCTGGAACACATCGAAGACCTGAAGGCCGACCTCGCGCGCGGCCTGGATACCCTGCAATGAGCCAAAGCCTTTCTCCCGCTTCCTCCTCCAGCGGCGCGCAGCAGCGCGTGCGCACCCGTTTCGCGCCGTCCCCCACGGGCTTCATCCACCTGGGCAACATCCGCTCGGCGCTCTATCCGTGGGCTTTCGCGCGTGCCACGGGCGGCGACTTCATCCTGCGCATCGAGGACACCGACGTGGAGCGCTCGAGCCAGGCCGCCGTGGATGTCATCCTGGAAGGCATGCAGTGGCTGGGCATGGAGCCGGACGAGGGCCCGTTCTACCAGATGCAGCGCATGGACCGCTACAAGGAAGTGCTGGCGCAGATGCAGGCGCAGGGCCTGGTCTATCCGTGCTATATGAGCGTGGCGGAGCTCGATGCGTTGCGCGAGCGCCAGATGCAGGCCAAGCAGAAGCCGCGCTACGACGGCACGTGGCGCCCGGAAGAGGGCAAGACCCTGCCTCCGGTGCCCGAGGGCGTGCAGCCGGTGCTGCGCTTCCGCAACCCCGTGGGCGGTGCCGTGGCGTGGGAGGACAAGGTCAAGGGCCGCATCGAGATCCAGAACGACGAGCTCGACGACCTCGTCATCGCGCGCCCCGACGGCACGCCCACGTACAACTTCTGCGTGGTGGTGGACGACATCGACATGGCCATCACCCACGTGATCCGCGGCGACGACCACGTGAACAACACGCCGCGCCAGATCAACATCTTCCGCGCGCTCGGCAAGGAGCCGCCGGTGTATGCCCACCTGCCCACGGTGCTCAACGAGCAGGGCGAGAAGATGAGCAAGCGCAATGGCGCCAAGCCCGTCACGCAATACCGCGACGAAGGCTACCTGCCCGAAGCCATGGTGAACTACCTGGCGCGCCTGGGCTGGAGCCACGGCGACGACGAGATCTTCTCGCGCGAGCAGTTCCTGGAGTGGTTCGACCTGGACCACCTGGGCCGCAGCGCTGCGCAGTTCGACGAAGCCAAGCTACGCTGGGTGAACGCCCAGCACCTGAAGGCCATGCCCGACGAGCGACTCGCCCAACTGGTGGCGCCGCGCCTCGCGGCCCGCGGCATCGCGCAGGCCGATCTGGAAGACGGACGCCTGCCGCGCATCTGCGCACTCTTCAAGGACCGCTGCGACACGCTGTTGGCGCTGGCCGACTGGGCCCATGTGTTCTACGGCGAGGTGACGCCCAATGAAGAGGAGCGCGCCAGGCACGTGGTCGATGCGGTGAAGCCCGCGATCGCCGCGCTGTCGGAAGCGCTCGCGCGGTGCGCCTGGGACAAGGCCAGCATCGCCGCGGCCTTCAAGGAAGTGCTCACGGCCCAAGGCCTCAAGATGCCGCAACTGGCGATGCCGGTGCGCGTGCTCACCGTGGGCACGGCGCACACGCCGTCGGTCGATGCGGTGCTCGAACTGCTCGGACGCGAAAAAATTGCAGCGAGATTGCGAACGGCCTGAAAACCTGTCTATAATTCAAGGCTCAGGAGATGACGACGATAAATAACAATATCGACGGCATCGAAGTGGGGGTATAGCTCAGCTGGGAGAGCGCTTGCATGGCATGCAAGAGGTCAGCAGTTCGATCCTGCTTACCTCCACCAAACTGAATCAAGAACGGAAGTTCCCAGGTTTTGACCCTATCGTCTAGAGGCCTAGGACATCACCCTTTCACGGTGAGTACCGGGGTTCGAATCCCCGTAGGGTCGCCAAGTTCGTGGCACTTGGCTTGCATGGATGTGCAAGCGAAACAGCCGCCTGCCAGGAGTGGTAGTTCAGTTGGTTAGAATACCGGCCTGTCACGCCGGGGGTCGCGGGTTCGAGTCCCGTCCACTCCGCCAGATTCAAAGCCTTTGCAGGTGGTTCGCGCAAAGGTCGATATTTTGGTGATGCCGCAAGGCTTTGCCGGGATACGGGGGTATAGCTCAGCTGGGAGAGCGCTTGCATGGCATGCAAGAGGTCATCGGTTCGATCCCGTTTACCTCCACCAAACCTTTTTTGAAAACGGAAGTTCCCAGGTTTTGACCCTATCGTCTAGAGGCCTAGGACATCACCCTTTCACGGTGAGTACCGGGGTTCGAATCCCCGTAGGGTCGCCAAGTTCACGGCACTTGGCCTGCATGAGAATGCAGGTGAAACGCTGTCTGCCAGGAGTGGTAGTTCAGTTGGTTAGAATACCGGCCTGTCACGCCGGGGGTCGCGGGTTCGAGTCCCGTCCACTCCGCCAGCTCATTCAAGCCGGTCCATTCCGCGCTTGAAAGCATGAAAAGCCGCAGCGAGCAATCGTTGCGGCTTTTTTTCTTGCCTCCGGTCCATGCGATTTTTCCATCACCGCGTGCCTCCGCCGATGCCGTCTTCCCTCACATCCGCTCCGCCGCCGTCCTCCGCACCATCTGCCGGGCCAGCGGCATCCGCAACATCCCGCCTGGTGTCCATCGACGCACTGCGCGGCCTGGTGATCGTCTTCATGCTGCTCGACCACGTGCGCGAGACGTTCTTCATGCACCACCAGGTCACGGACCCCATGGCGTTGGCCGACACACCGCCAGCCCTGTTCTTCAACCGTGTCCTGGCACACCTGTGCGCGCCGGTCTTCATCTTCCTCGCGGGGCTGTCCGCCTTCCTCTACGGCAGCCGCCAGCCGGACGGGCGCCGGGCCGCCACGGTGTTCCTCGTGCAGCGCGGGCTGTTCCTGGTGTTGCTGGAACTCACGGTGGTGAATTTCGCGTGGACCTTCCAGTGGCCGCCGCAGGTGGTCTATCTGCAGGTGATCTGGGTGATCGGCCTGAGCATGCTGGCGCTGGCCCTGCTGCTGTGGCTGCCGCGCGGCGTGCTGGTGGCGGTCGGGCTGCTGCTGGTGGCGGGCCACAACCTGCTCGATGGCGTGCATTTTCCCGCGGGGCATGTGCTGCACGTGCCTTGGGCCATCCTGCACGACCGGGGATGGCTCGCCGTGGGAGACGGCCTGCGGATGCGCACGTCCTATCCGCTGCTGCCCTGGATCGGCGTGATCGCGCTGGGGTATGCCGCCGGCCCGTGGTTCACCGCCGGGGCAGATGCGGGGCAGCGGCACCGTTGCCTGGTGGCCTGGTCGGTGGGGGCACTGGCGTTGTTCTTCGCGCTGCGGTGGCTGAACGCCTATGGTGACCATCCCCGGGCGCTGGGTGCCACGCCGCTGGAAACCGTGATGGGTTTCCTGAACGTGACGAAGTACCCGCCCTCGCTGCTCTTCGTGGCGCTGACCTTGGGCCTCGGACTGGCATTGCTCGCCGCCTTCGAGCGCGTGCCGGCGCGGGCGGGGTGGCTGCGGGTGCTGGTGGCCTTCGGGGCCGCACCCATGTTCTTCTATGTGCTTCACCTGTACGTGCTGAAGGTGCTCTACCTCGGCGCGCTGGGACTCTGGGGGCCCAACCAGGGACGCTATTTCGGGTTCGACGCGGTGTGGCAGGTGTGGCTCTGCACGGCCGTGCTGGCCGCGCTGCTCTATGGGCCGGTGCGCGCGTTCGGGGCCTTCAAGGCGCGGCGAAAAGACCTGGCCTGGCTGCGGTTCCTGTAGAGCCGGCCACGCTTTCCGCACAGGGGCATCCGCGCGCGCTCTTCGGCGAGGGCCTGCACGGGCCTTTGCTCCTGGCGACAATGCGGGATGCCTTCTTCGCCTTTCCTGCGCATGGCCCTGGTGCTGGGCCTGCTTTCCGCCATCGGTCCCTTCGCGATCGACATGTATCTGCCCGCGCTGCCCGAGATCGGGCATGGCCTGGGCGCGCCGGTGGGCGCGGTGCAGTGGAGCCTGACGGCCTTCTTCCTCTCGCTCGGCGTGGGCCAGTTGCTCTACGGCCCGCTGTCGGACATGGCCGGGCGCAAGCCACCGCTGTATTTCGGGCTGGCGCTGTTCACCGTGGCGAGCGTCGGCTGCGCGCTGGCCACCAGCATCGAAGCCCTGCTCGTGCTGCGCTTCCTGCAGGGCCTGGGCGCGGCCGCTGGCATGGTGGTGCCGCGCGCCGTGGTGCGCGACCTGCACACGGGCCACGAGGCCGCGCGGCTGATGTCGCTGCTGATGCTGGTGTTCAGCGTGTCGCCGCTGCTGGCGCCGCTGGCGGGCAGCGGCGTGATCGCCCTTGCCGGCTGGCGTGGCGTGTTCTGGGCCGTGGCCATCGCCGCGCTGGCCGGGCTGCTGCTGGTGCGCTTCGCGCTTGGCGAGACCCGGCCCGCCGCGGAGCGGACGCACAGCACCCTGGGCAGCGCGTTGCGGGGCTATGCCCTGTTGCTGCGTGACCGGCATTACCTGGGCCTGGTTTTCATCGGCGGTTGCGCGATGGCGGGTTTTTTCGTGTACCTGGCGGGCTCGCCGTTCGTGCTCATCAACCACTATGGGCTCACGCCTACGCAGTACAGCCTGGCCTTCTCGTTCAATGCTGCGGCGTTCTTTGCCATGGCGCAGTTCAACGGCATGTTGGCCGCCCGCTTCGGGCTGGAGCCGATCGTGAAGGTGGCGGCCACGGCTTCGTCGGCGGTGATGGCCGTGATGCTGGGGTACTACCTGCTGGGCGGTGACCGGCTCGCGGTGCTGATCGGCCTGTACTTCATGGCGAGCGCACTCATGGGACTGGTGATTCCCACGACCTCGGTGCTGGCACTGGAGGAGCACGGCGCAATCGCGGGCACGGCCTCCGCGCTGATGGGGACGCTGCAGATGCTCACGGGCGCCGTGGCGATGGGGCTGGTGGGGCTGTTCGCCGATGGCCGGCCGCTGCCGATGGTCGCGGGGATGGCGACCGGCGCATTCCTCGGCACGGCGCTGTGCTGGACCACGCTGGGCCGCACCCGCGTGGCGCCCGGCCGGGGCCGCCGGGGAGCCCGTGCATGAGCGGCGCAGCACCTGGCACGACGCCCGGAGCGGGGGAGGGCGGCACCACGGGAGCCGCCGCGTCGCGGCCTGCAGGCGTGGCGGACGGACTGGAGCCGCCGGAGCGCGGGCGGGCGATGCTGGTGATCATCCTCGGCATCGCCGTCGCGGTGCTGGACGGCAGCATCATGAACCTGGCGCTGCCCACCATCGCCCGGGAACTGCAGGCCGGCGCGCCACAGGCCATCTGGGTGGTGAACGCCTACCAGATCGCCACCCTGGGCATGCTGCTGCCGCTGGCCGCGCTCGGGGAGCGCATCGGCTACCGGCGCGTGTACCTGCTGGGCATGGGCCTGTTCGCCGTCTCGTCGCTCGGCGCCATGCTGGCGTCGTCGCTGGAGGTGCTGATCGCGGCGCGCGCCGTGCAGGGCCTGGGCGCGGCGGGGATCATGAGCGTGAACGCGGCGCTGGTGCGCATGATCTATCCGCGGGCGCGGCTGGGGCAGGGACTGGCGCTCAATTCGCTGGTCGTCGCGGCGTCATCGGTGGCCGGGCCCTCGGTGGCGGCCGCCATTCTCTCGGTGTCGTCCTGGCCGATGCTGTTCGCGATCAACCTGCCGCTGGGGCTGGCGACGCTCTGGCTCGGCCGGCGCGCGCTGCCGTTCAATCCTGCTCCGCCTGCGCACGGGGCAAAAGCGGGTGCGCGCTTTTCCGTGATCGACGTGGCGCTCAACGTACTGATGTTCGCGCTGGTGTTCATCGGCGGCGACCAGCTGGGCGTGCACGGCGGGGCGGGCGGGCTGCCGCTGGGCCCCGCGCTGACGCTGCTTGCGGGCCTGGCGGTGGGGGTGGTGTTCGTGCGCAGGCAGGTGCGGGCCGACCGCCGCGGGGAGACGCCACTCTTCCCGGTGGACCTGCTGCGCATCCCGGTGTTTTCCTTGTCGATGGGGGCATCGATCGCGGCCTTCTGTGCGCAGATGCTGGCGTTCCTCGCGCTGCCGTTCCTGCTGCTGGAAGCGCACGGCCGCTCGCATGCCGAGGCCGGCCTGCTGATCACGCCCTGGCCCCTGGCCATCGTGGCCGTCGCGCCGCTCGCCGGCCGGCTGATCGGGCGCGTGCCGGACGGCCTGCTGGGCGGCATCGGCATGGCCGTGCTGGCACTGGGGCTGGCGGCGCTGGCCGGCATGCCGCAGGATGCAGGTGCGTTCGGCGTGGTGTGGCGCATGGCGCTGTGCGGCGTGGGCTTCGCGCTGTTCCAGTCGCCCAACAACCACACCATCGTCACGTCCGCGCCGCTGCAGCGCTCGGGTGCCGCAGGCGGCATGCTGAGCACGGCCCGGCTCACGGGCCAGACATTGGGGGCCGTGCTGCTCGCGGTGATCTTCGCGATCCAGGGCACGCATGGCGGCCATGCGGAGACGGTGGCGTTCTGGCTCGCCGCGGGCAGCGCTGTGGTGGCAGGCGTATGCAGCGTGCTGCGCCTGGGGCCGGCGAGGGCTGCCGGAGGGCGCGGCGCAGGCCACTGACGGTGCTCGCGGCTGGTGAGGCCGCCGCTGTCATGCGCGTCTTCAGGTCGTGGAATCGTTGCCGGATTCGTGGTCGGAGTGGTCACCGGATTCCGGTTCGGCGCCTGCGCCCGCATTCCGGTCCGCGCCGCTGTCCCCATCGACATCGGCCGGCGGACGATAGCCCTGCAATGCTGCCACCTGACCCGCCAGGGTGCGGATGGTGATCGGTGCGCAGCCCTCCGCATGGTTGCTGATCGCGACGAACGCGTTCTGCCCCTTGCCGGTGATGCCCGCCAGCGTGCGCGCCAGCAGAGCATGCACCTCCGGCGCAGGATGGACGATGCGGTCGAACGGATTGTAGAGCGCTTCGGCCTCTTCGTAGCCGTAGGCGCCATGCACGGGGTTGAGGTTCCAGCGGCACACCAGCGGGCCCGGCCAGAGCCTGCGCAGCAGCCGCAACTGCTCTTCGAGCGGCGGCATCTTGGCATGCAGCCCCAGGCAATAGGTGGCGCCGGCCGAGAGCAGCGCTTCGGCGAACAGCGGCTCGTATTCCGGCGAAAGCCACTCCGGATCGCGCACCTCCACGGCCAGCACGCCGTCCGGTGCGGTGGGGGCGAGCGGCGGCATCGCGCGCAGCAGGGAGCCCAGTTGGGCGATGGTGCCTTCGAGGCGATGGAGCTGCGCCAGCGGCAAGGGGCTCAACTGGAACACCAGGGCCCCGATCTTGGCGCCCAGTCCTTCCAGCGCGGGCGCCACGAATTCCTGGAGTGCCAGTGCGGGGTCGAGGAAGGCCGGGTTCGGCGCGCGCCCGCGGCCGTCCTCGGCACGCACCAGCGCATCGGTGACGAGGCTGGGCGCCTTCACGATGAAGCGGAAGTCGTCGGGCACCTGCGAGGCGTAGCCCGCGTACTGGCTCACGGTGAGGGGTTTGTAGAAACCGCGGTCGATGCTCACGGTGCGCATCAGCGGGTGCCGCGCATACGCGGCCAGTCCCTGGCGCGCCAGGGTGGATTCGGAGTGTTCGCCCTCCCAGACCAGGCCCCTCCAGCCGGGGTAGCTCCAGGAAGAGCCGCCGAGCCGCAGCTGCGGGGGCAGGGCGGCGGCCAGGGCCAGCAGGCCGGGGTCGGGCTCGATGGGGTGGACGCCACCACCAGTCCTGGGCGGGCGGCGGGGCTTGGCGGGGGCTTCCTCTGCTGCTGGAGACTGGGCCGCTGCCGCCGGTGCAGGCGGGGGAGGAAGGTCGTCGTCGCCGAAGAGGGACTCTTGCATGGGTGGAGTCTGCCGGAAGCACCGGCGCGGTTCAAAACGGGGATCGGTGGCTATCCGGGCGGCACGGTCGCGCGGCGGGGCGCAGTGCCAGGGCTGCTGTCGCCGATGGCGTCATCCTTCACGGAATCGATGACGAAGCGGTCGCGCGACCAGCGGTAGATGATGGTACGGCGGATCTGTGGCGCGCCGCCTTCAGGGCCCTCGCCGTATCGGACGAACCAGCGGGTGAGCCGCCCATGCCGCACTTCCAGGCGCGGCGTGCGGCGCTGGCCTTCATACAGGTTGCCATCCCGGTATCCGGTGTCGTCCAGTGGCAACGGGGCCAGCCCGCCGTCGGGCAGCCTGCGGAACACTTCGGTGATGTCCGCACCGCCGTTGCCCATCGCGCAGGTGGTGGCCTCCACGATGGCCTGCTCGTCGCCGTGTCCGAGCAGGTCCGCGTACTGCACCGTGATGTGCCTGATCGGATCCCTTTCGCAGAATTCTTCAGCGAGCTGCTTTCCCAACCCGCCGCGCGCGAGCAGATAGGCGCGGAAGTCCACCTTGCGGATCGCATCCGCATCCGCATGCGCGCGGGCACGGCCATGGGCCTGCGGGGAAGACGGCAGCTGGGCATGTGCCATGGTGGCGGCGAGGACCAGGGCAGCCGTTGCTGCGGCATGCCACCCGGAAGGGCGGACGGGGCGGGGCGCCGTGCGGGTTTTGCTTTCCGGTGGAATCTGGAGGGGCATGCAGGCGGCGGCGATGACGACGACGCGCCGATTCTCCTGGCATGCCTCCATCTGGGCATCGTTGCAATTGTCACGAAGTGTGGGGGTGCCGGTGACATCGGCGCCTGCGCGCCGGGCATCCGCGCCCGCTATGGCACACTCGCCCGCTTCGAGTTTTCATCGTTCGTTCGCAAGGGATATGCAGCAGATCATCCGGCAACTGGCCACGGAAATCAGGGTGGGGGAACAGCAGGTCCGTGCGGCCGTGGATCTGCTGGACGGCGGGGCCACGGTGCCCTTCATCGCGCGCTACCGCAAGGAGGCCACGGGTGGCCTGGACGATGTGCAGCTGCGCGAACTGGAGGCGCGGCTCGCCTACCTGCGCGAACTGGAGGACCGCCGTGCCGCGGTGCTCAAGGCCATCGACGAGCAGGGCAAGCTGACCGATGCGCTGCGGGCCGCCATCGCCGCCGCGCCCACCAAGCAGGAACTGGAAGACATCTACCTGCCCTACAAGCAGAAGCGCCGTACCAAGGGGCAGATCGCGAAGGAGTTCGGCATCGAGCCGCTGGCCGACCGCCTGTTCGCGGACCCGACGCTCGACCCGGCCGTGGAGGCGCAGGCCTTCCTGCGCCCGCCCGAGGTGCTGGACGACGGCAAGCCGGGCGCCGATTTCTCCACCGTGGGCGCGGTGCTGGACGGCGTGCGCGACATCCTTTCCGAGCGCTGGGCGGAAGATGCCGCCCTGGTGCAGTCGATGCGGGAATGGCTCTGGACCGAAGGCCTGCTGCGCAGCAAGAAGGTGGAGTCGAAGAACGAGGCCGACCCGGAGGTGGCGAAGTTCCGCGACTATTTCGACTACGACGAACCCATCGGCCGCGTGCCGTCGCACCGCGCGCTGGCCGTGTTCCGCGGGCGGGCGCTGGAGATCCTGGAGGCCAAGCTCGTGCTGCCCGTGGAGCCCGAGCCCGGCAAGCCGAGCATCGCCGAGGGCCGCATTGCGCTGCACCTGGGCTGGAGCCATGCGGGCCGGCCGGCCGACGACCTGCTCCGCAAGTGCGTGGCCTGGACGTGGCGCGTGAAGCTCAGCCTGTCCACGGAGCGTGACCTGTTCTCCCGCCTGCGCGAGGAGGCCGAGAAGGTGGCGATCAAGGTCTTCTCGGACAACCTGCGCGACCTGCTGCTGGCCGCACCTGCCGGCCCGCGTGCCGTGATGGGCCTGGACCCGGGCATCCGCACCGGCGTGAAGGTGGCGGTGGTGGATGCCACCGGCAAGCTGGTGGAGACGGCCACGGTCTATCCCCACGAGCCGCGCCGCGACTGGGAAGGCTCGCTGCACACGCTGGCGCGCCTCGTGCAAAAGCACGGCGTGCAGCTGGTGGCCATCGGCAACGGCACCGCGAGCCGCGAGACCGACAAGCTGGCTGCCGACTTGCTCAAGCTGGTGGCCAAGGCCGAGCTCAGTTTCGAGAAGGTGGTGGTGAGCGAGGCGGGTGCCTCCGTCTATTCCGCGAGCGAGTACGCGAGCCAGGAAATGCCCGACGTGGACGTGAGCCTGCGCGGTGCGGCAAGCATCGCCCGCCGGCTGCAGGACCCGCTGGCCGAGCTGGTGAAGATCGACCCGAAGAGCATCGGCGTGGGCCAGTACCAGCACGACGTGAACCAGAGCGAACTGGCGCGCACGCTGGACGCGGTCGTCGAGGATTGCGTGAACTCCGTGGGCGTGGACCTGAACACCGCGAGCGCGCCGCTGCTCTCGCGCGTATCGGGCCTGTCGGGCAGCGTGGCCAAGGCCGTGGTGCGCTGGCGCGAGGCCAACGGTGCCTTCCGCAGCCGGCGCCAGCTCATGGAGGTGGCGGGCCTGGGCGCGAAGACGTTCGAGCAGTCCGCCGGCTTCCTGCGCATCCGCGGGGGCGACAACCCGCTGGACATGACGGGCGTCCACCCGGAGACCTATCCGGTGGTGGAGCGCATCCTGGCGCACACGGCCAAGCCGGTGAACGAGGTCATGGGCCGCGCCGACATGCTCAAGCAGCTCAAGCCCGAGCTGTTCGCCAACGAGAAGTTCGGCGTGATCACGGTCCGGGACATCCTCGCCGAACTCGAGAAACCCGGCCGCGACCCGCGCCCGGACTTCAAGGTGGCACGCTTCAACGACGGCGTGGAGGACATCGCCGACCTGAAGGAGGGCATGGTGCTCGAGGGCACCGTGAGCAACGTTGCCCAGTTCGGCGCCTTCGTGGACCTGGGCGTGCACCAGGACGGCCTGGTCCACGTGAGCCAGCTCAGCCACAAGTTCGTGCAGGACGCGCGCGAGATCGTGAAGACCGGCGACATCGTGAAGGTGAAGGTGCTCGAGGTGGACCCGGTGCGCAAGCGCATCAGCCTGACCATGAAGCTCGACGCCGCGCCGGCGCGCCGGGACCAGGATGGCCGGGGCCCGCGCGAGAACCGCTTCGAAGGCGCCGGCCGCGGCTACGCCCAGCCTGCGCGCCGCGCGGCCGACCCGGCACCGCAGTCGGCCATGGCGTCGGCCTTCGCAAAGCTGCAGGGTCACAAACGGTAAGAAACGTTTTCAGGCGTGGATAATGGGGCGAACGCCCCGCCTGCCCACGCCATGGAACTCAACGCCCTGCTGGAAATCCCCGTGGCGCTGCCGAGCCATCCGCGCGCGGTGGCGCTGCTGATGGCCGAGCTGTCGCACGCCGAGCCGAGCCTGCGGCGGCTGACGCAGATCTTCGGCACCGATCCGGCCCTCGCCGCACGCCTGCTGGAACTGGCCAACGGGCCGGAGTTCGACATGCCGCGCGCGGTCTGCGGCGTGCCGGAAGCGCTGGCGCTGGTCGGCATTCCCCAGGTGCGTGCGCTGGTGGGCTCCGCCCCGCTGGGCACTACCTCCCGCTCGGTGCCGGGCGTGAACCTGCAGCAGTTCTGGCGCTACAGCCTCCACACGGCCAAGATGGCGCGCTCACTTGCGGGCGTGGTGCGGCACAACCCCATGGCGGGCTACACGGCCGGCCTGCTGCACGGGCTGGGCGAGCTGCTCATCCACCTGGGGCATCCGGAACGGCTGGCCTCGGTGGATTCCGTGGTCGGAACCTTCGATCCCCGCCGCGCGTCCCTGGAGCACCGCCTGCTGGGCTATGGCTTCGGCGCGGTGAGCGCGGCGATGGCGCGGCGCTGGCAGTTGCCGCAGGTGGTGGTCGATGCACTGCAGTACCAGCATGCACCCTTCGAGAACAGCGTCTATGAACCGCTGGCCGGCGTGCTGCACCTGGCCGCCTGGCGGGCCTGGGCCCGGGAAGCCGGCTGGGGGGACAAGGAACTGGCCGTGTCCTTTCCGGCGGAAGTCGGCCTGCCGCTGGGCCTGGACATCGACATGGTGCTGCAGCAGGACCCGATCGACTGGACGGCGCCCGTGGACGCGGGCGCTTACCTGGTGTGACGGCGCCCCGGCCCGCTTCCGGGCGCGCGCTGCGCATCCATGCCGGCCCGGCCGCGCTGCGGCACATCGCGCGGGAGGGGCTGTCGCCCGCGGACGTGGCGGTGGTGCCCGCCGCCGCGGGAGGCCCCAAGGGGCTGGTGCTGGGGCCGATGGACCGTTTCCTTTTCGGCGACTGGCTCGCGCAAGGCACGGAGCCTGTCCACCTGGTCGGCGCGTCGATCGGCGCCTGGCGCATGGCCACGGCCTGCCTCGGGAGGCCCGTGGAGGCGTTCGAGCGGCTGGAGCACGCCTACATCCACCAGACCTACGACCTTCCGCAGGGCCGCAGGCGGCCCGATCCGGCGCATGTGAGCGAGCGGTTCGGCCAGAACTTGCAGGCCTTCTACGGCGGGCGCGTGGACGAGGTGCTGTCGCACCCGCGCTACCGGCTGCATATCGTGGCGTCCCGTGGGCGGCATCTGCTCGCGCGGGAGCACCGCGTGGCGACGCCGCTGGGCTATCTGGGCGCCTTCGCGGCGAATGCCGTGCACCGGCGCGCACTGGGCCTGTGGCTGGAGCGGGTGGTGTTTTCGTCGCCTGGAGGGGACGGCGCTCCGGCCCCGTTGCCGTTCGAGGGGCGCGACTATCCCACGCGCCAGGTGGCGCTGGATGGCGGCAACTTCCTGCCGGCCCTGCAGGCGAGTTGTTCGATCCCGTTCGTTCTGCAGGCCGTGCATGACATTCCCGGCGCGCCGCGCGGTGCGTACTGGGACGGCGGCATCACCGACTACCACCTGCACCTGCGCTATGCAGGCCATGGGCCGGCCCGCCGGGGAGGGGGCCTGGTGCTGTACCCGCATTTCCAGCAGCAGGTGGTGCCGGGATGGCTCGACAAGGGACTGCGTTGGCGGCACCGCGCCACGCGGGCGCTGGACGCCATGGTGCTGCTCTCGCCCGATCCGGCCTGGGTGCGCGAAGCGCTGCCCGACGGCAAGCTGCCCGACCGCCAGGACTTCCTGCGCTACGGCACCGACACGGCCGCACGGGCCCGCGCATGGAGCGCGGCGGTGGCGGCCAGCCGCCAACTCGCGGACGAGTTCGCGCGATGGCTCGCCCGGGGCTGTCCCCCGGATGCCGTCCAGCCGCTGTAGGCCGGGCTCCACCGGGGGATTGCTGCGGCTACATCGACGCTTCCAGCATGGCCCGGTAGTCGTCCACGCTGGCTTCGCGCGGATTGGTCTTGTGGCAGTGGTCCGCCATGGCGCCGCGGATCACGCCGTCCCATACCTCTTCTCCGACCCCCATGGCGGCCAGCCCGGTGGGCAGGCCCAGGCGCGCGCTCATGTCGCGGATCGCATCGGGAATATCGTCCGCGCTGGCCAGGCCCATGGCCTGGGCCATGCGCTCCAGCCGGCGGTCGCGGCGCACGGCCTCGTCCTGCGCATTGAAGCGCACCACCGCGGGCAGGAACACGGCATTCAGCGTGCCGTGGTGCAGGCGCGGGTTGATGCCGCCCAGGCTGTGGCTGAGCGAGTGCACGCAGCCCAGCCCCTTCTGGAAGGCCATGGCGCCCTGCATGCTCGCGCTCATCATGTGCAGCCGCGCATCGCGGTCCTGCCCGTCGCGCGTGGCGCGCTCGATGTGGGCCCAGCCGCGGGCCAGGCCGTCGAGCGCGATGCCGTCGGCCGGCGGGTTGAAGGCGGAGGACATGAAGGTTTCCATGCAGTGCGCGATCGCGTCCATGCCCGTGGCGGCCGTCAGGTGGGGCGGCAGGCCCAGCGTCAGGGCCGGGTCGCAGATGGCGGCCTTGGGCACCAGGTGCCAGGAGTGGAAGCCCAGCTTGCGGTGGTCGTCCACGATGAGGATGGCGCCGCGCGCCACCTCGCTGCCCGTACCTGCCGTGGTGGGAACGGCGATCAGGGGCGCCACCCGCTCCGTGATGCGGGGCGAGCCGCCCTCGATGGTCGCGTAGTGGGTGAGCGGCCCGTCGTGCGTGGCGGCGATGGCGATGCCCTTGGCGCAGTCGATGGCCGAGCCGCCGCCGACGGCGATCAGGCCGTCGCAGCCATGGGCGCGGTAGATTTCAACGGCCGCGCGCACCGCGGCTTCGGTGGGGTTGGCGGGCGTCTGGTCGAACACCGCCACCGGCAGGCCGGCGAGCGCATCCAGCGCGGGCTGCAGCACGCCGGCGGCCTTGACGCCGGGATCGGTGACCACGAGCGGGCGCGTGATGCCCGCGCGTGCGCATTCCTGGGCGAGCAGCCGCACTGCGCCGAATTCGATCTGGATCTGGGTGATGTAGTGGATGAGGGCCATGGTGGTGATGGGAGTTGCCAGGATGCGCGCCCTGGCGCATTGGTGGTCTGATCACGACAATCTACAACCCCGGAGCTTTCCATGGCCCTGCAGCAAACCCTCATCGCGGCGCTGGCCGCCGTCGCCTGCGTTACAGGAGCGCGGGCCGCGTGCCTGGACGATGCGCAGGTGGCCGATCTCGCGGCGCACTACATGGCCCGCACGCCCGCGGCCAATCCGCCGCCCATGGACGCCGCCGATGCCGCCTGCACCCGCGGCAAGTTCAATGCGTTGCTGGAGCAGCGCCTGGGCAAGCCCGCCGGCTACAAGGCCGGCCTCACCAACCCGGCGGTGCAGCAGCGCTTCCGCACGGACCAGCCCGTCTGGGGCCGACTCTACCCGGGCATGGTGCTGCCCTCCGGCAGCACCGTGGATGCCGCCTTCGGCGCACGGCCGCTCTATGAGGCCGACATGCTGGTCCGCGTGAAGAGCGCGGCCATCAACCATGCGCGCACGCCGCTGGAGGTACTGGACGCTATCGACCAGGTGATTCCCTTCATCGAACTGCCCGATTTGCTGGTGCAGGTGCCGCCCCAGCTCGACGGAGCAGGTGTGGCGGCGATCAACGTCGGGGCGCGCCTGGGCGTGGCCGGCGCGCCCATTGCCGTGCCGGCGCTGCGGGCCGAGCGCTACGCGTTGCTCGACGCGCTGGCTGCGATGACGGTCACGCTCACCGACGGCGCGGGCGCCAGGCTCGGCGGCGGTCGCGGCAGCGACATCCTGGGGCATCCGCTGCAGGCCGTGGTGTGGCTGGCCGGTGCGCTGCAGAAGGAAGATGCCGCGCTCCAGCCAGGCGATATCGTCAGCCTGGGCTCGTTCTCCGCATTGCTGTCGCCACGGCCGGGCCTTGCGGTGACCGCTACGTTCACCGGACTGCCGGGGGCCGCGTCCGTGGAGGTGCGTTTCAAGTAAAAAAAGGCGGGCCGCGGCTGCGTCCTGCGCCCCGGTCGTGCAGTGCGCTGCAGGCGGCACCGGTTTCGGGGATGATCGGCGGATACGCCGCAGTGCGTGCTCCCTGATCGCCCCCCGTTTCGTGAATCCCGTGACTGCTCCAACTTTTTCGCCGCCTCCGAATTCCACACCCCAACCGCACCGTCTCACGCCGCAGATGCGTAGCGTGATCGACCGCATGCACCGCGCGCGCCGTCCGCCGCTGGAGACCCTGTCCGTGCAGGAGGCCCGTGCCGCCTACGAACTGGGTGCGGGCGTGCTCGAGATTCCCAAGCCTGCGCTGCCGCGCGTGGAGCCGCTGAGCATCCCGGCGCGCGATGGCCATGCGCTGCCGGCACGCCTGTACGCGCCGCACGCGGGGGGCGGCGCATTGCCGGTGCTGCTCTACCTGCACGGCGGTGGCTTCACCGTGGGCAGCATCGACACGCACGACACGCTGTGCCGCGAACTGGCGCGCCGTGCAGGCTGCATGGTCGTGTCGCTGGGCTACCGGCTCGCACCGGAACACCGGTTCCCCACGGCGGTGGAGGACACCTGGGATGCCCTGGCCTGGCTGGCCGCGGAGGGCCACGGCATCGGCGCCGACCCTTCGCGTATTGCAGTGGGCGGCGACAGCGCGGGCGGCACGCAGGCGGCCGTGGCGGCCCTGCAGGCGCGCGATGCCGGCCTGCCGGTGGCGCTGCAACTGCTGATCTACCCGGGTTGTGCAGCCCACCAGGACACGCCGTCGCATGCGCTCTACGCGCACGGGTTCGTGCTGGAAGAAGCGGCCATCACCTGGTTCTTCAGCCACTACGTGACCCACGCGCAGCGCGATGACTGGCGCTTCGCTCCGCTGCATGCACCCGACGTGGACGGCGTGGCGCCCGCATGGGTCGGCCTGGCCGAATGCGATCCGCTCGTGGACGAAGGCATTGCCTACGCCGACAGGCTGCGTGCCGCGGGCGTTGCCGTGGACCTGGAGATCTACCGCGGCGTCACCCACGAATTCATCAAGATGGGCCGCGCCATCCCCGAGGCGCGCACCGCCCACGGCCATGCCGCTGCCGCCTTGCGCGCGGCCTTCGGCCTGCCCGAACCCCTGGACGAGGAGAACCCCGATGCGACGCGCTGATTTCCGCTGTACCGAACGCCTGCGCGTGCGCTGGGCCGAGGTGGACATGCAGAAGATCGTCTTCAACGGCCACTACCTGATGTACATCGACACTGCCATGTCCGCCTACTGGCGGGCCCTGGCCATGCCCTACGAGGAGGGCATGCGCTCGCTCGGCGGCGAGCTGTACGTGAAGAAGGCCACGCTGGAATACCACGGCTCCGCGCGGCTGGACGACATGCTTGACGTGGGCCTGCGCTGTGCGCGCATCGGCAACAGCTCGCTGCGCTTCGAGGCCGGCATCTTCGCGGGCGACCGCCTGCTGGTGTCGGGCGAACTGGTCTATGTGTTCGCCGACCCGGCCACGCAGACCTCGCGGCCCGTGCCCGCCGCGCTGCGCGCGCTCATCGAGGCCTACGAAGGCGGCCACGAGATGGTGGAACTGCGCACGGGTGACTGGGCCACGCTGGGGCCGGATGCGATGCGCCTGCGCATGGCCGTGTTCGTGGAGGAGCAGGGCATCGATCCGGCGCTGGAGGCCGATGCGCTCGATGCAGACGCGGTGCATGTGGTGGCCTACAACCGCATCGGACTGCCCGTGGCCACCGGCCGGCTGCTGCAGCCCGCGCCGGGCGAGGCACGCATCGGCCGCATGGCCGTGGACCGTGCGGTGCGCGGGCAACGGTGGGGCAGGGCGGTGCTGGATGCGCTGGTCGATGCCGCGCGGGCGCGGGGCGACAGGCGGGTCACGCTGCATGCGCAGTGCACCGCCGAGAACTTCTACCGCCGTGCAGGCTTCGAGGTGGAAGGCGAGCGCTACGAGGAAGCGGGATTGCCGCATGTGGATATGGGCATCCCCCTGGATAGGGGTGACATCCCCCTGGGCGGCTGAAGCCGCTTCCCCCTTCTCTCGCGCTGGCGCGCGGGAAGGGGACGACGCCGGTGGCCGGGCGGAGCCCGTTCCACGGCGTCTGCTGGCCTGGCCTGCTCCGCGGCCATCTGACGGGAGAGGCCGTTGCGGTATCGGACATCTTCAAGGCGCCCGCTTAGGTAGCCTGAAGATCAGGGCAGCGTCAAATATCGTCGAGCAGGGCGTAGGGCAGGTCGCCCAGGGCGAGGGGCACGCCTTCCGGGCCGCCCACGCGCAGTGCCTCGCCGGTGGAGGCCACCTGCAGGGCCACCAGCGCATCGAAGCCGCCGCCCGGTGCCGCGGCGGCCTGGACCACCGTGCCGCAGGGCTGCTCGGCATCGCTGGCGGCGAACACCTCGGCGCCCACGGCGATCGGCTCGGGGGCGTGGGCCAGGTAGGTGCGGCGCTTGAGCGTGCCGCGGAACTGGCTGCGCGCCACCACCTCCTGGCCGGGGTAGCAGCCCTTCTTGAAATTCACGCCGCCCACCGATTCGTAGTTGAGCATCTGCGGCACGAACAATTCGACCAGCGGTGCGGTCAGCGTGGGCACGCCACTCTGCACTTCGCCCCACTCCCAGAGGCCGGGCGCCAGGGCCGGGCCGGCCGGTGCAGGCTGGCCCGCGGGTTGCGCCAGCAGGGCACGCGGCTGCCCGGCGCCGGGATGGAGGTGCACCACGGTGCCCTGGGGGGTATCCTGCCGGCTCCAGGGCGGCAGGGCCTCGCCCGCCACCGCGGCGACGGTATCGCCGGCCAGGCCCCAGAGCGCGAAGTCGGCCGTGGCGTCGCTGAGCCGCGCCTTGGCGCGCAGCACGAACATCGACAGGCGCTTGAGCACCGTGGCGAGCACGTCGCGGCTGCAGACCAGCAGGACCTCGGCATCGCCCGCGCGCCAGCCGATGAAGCTGGCCTGCATGCGGCCCTTGGCCGAGAGGAAGGCCGCCAGCCGCGCCTGTCCGGGCGGCAGCAGCAGGAAGTCCTGCGTGAGCTGGCCATGGAGGAATTGCGCGGCGTCTTCTCCTTGCACGCGGATCACGCCGAGCCCGTTGAGGGGGGCCAGGCCATTCAGGGGGGACGTCATGGGTGAATTATCATGCCCGGCTCTTTCCCCTCTCTCCATTCCGGTTCGTGCGCCGTTTCTTCCTTTTCATCGTGCTGGTGGCCTTCGCTGCCGCCGGCCTGGGTTTCTGGTGGCTCCACCATCCGCTGCCGCAGCGGGCGGCCGCGGGCGCCGCCTCGGCCGGCGGCACCCCGGGCGTGCTGGAACTCGAGATCGAGCCCGGCACCACGCCGCGCGGTGTCGCCGTGGCCGCCGTGGAGGCCGGCGTGGATACCGATCCGCGCCTGCTCTATGCCTGGTTCCGCCTGTCGGGCAAGGACCGGCTGATCAAGGCCGGCAACTATGAGATCCCGCCGGGCACCACCCCCTTCGGCCTGCTGCAGAAACTCGTGCGCGGCGAGGAGGCACTGCGCGCCGTCACGCTCGTGGAGGGCTGGACCTTCCGCCAGTTCCGCGCCGCGCTGGACCGCGACGAGGCGCTGCGCCACGATACCCAGGGCCTGGCCGACGCCGCCATCATGGAGCGCCTGGGGCGCGCCGGGGTACCGCCGGAGGGTCGCTTCTTCCCCGACACCTACACGTTTGCCAAGGGGACGAGCGATCTCGCGGTGATGCGGCGGGCCCTGCGCGCCATGGATCGCAGGCTGGAAGCTGCATGGGCGCAGCGCTCGGCCGACCTGCCGCTCAAGAGCGCCGACGAGGCCCTCATCCTGGCGAGCATCGTCGAGAAGGAAACCGGCCGCGCCTCCGATCGCGGCCAGATCGCCGGCGTCTTCGTCAACCGCCTGCGGGCGGGCATGATGCTGCAGACCGATCCCACGGTCATCTACGGCATGGGCGAGAAGTTCGACGGCAACCTGCGCCGCCGCGACCTGCTGGCCGATACGCCCTGGAACACCTACACCCGTGCCGGCCTGCCGCCCACGCCCATTTCGATGCCAGGCAAGGCCTCGCTCATCGCCGCCGTGCAGCCCGAGCGCACGCAGGCCCTCTATTTCGTGGCGCGGGGCGACGGCACCAGCCACTTCAGCCCCACGCTCGACGAGCACAACCGCGCGGTGAACCGCTACCAGCGCGGCCAGCCGGCGCCCCAGGGGCAGTAAGCCGCACCGGCAGCGCTACGCACCACAAAGGTCTTTCTTCCATGCAGCGACGGGGTTGGTTCATCACATTCGAAGGCATCGACGGGGCGGGCAAGTCCTCCCATATCGAGGCCGTGGCCGAGGCGCTGAGGCGCGGGGGCCGCACGGTCACCGTGACCCGCGAGCCCGGGGGAACGCCCCTGGCCGAAACCCTGCGCGCGCTGCTGCTGAACGAGGCCATGGACGCGCTCACCGAGTCGCTGGTCGTCTTCGCCGGCCGGCGCGACCACCTGCGCTCTGTGATTGCGCCCGCGCTGGTGCGCGGCGAGGTCGTGCTGTGCGACCGCTTCACCGACGCCACCTTTGCCTACCAGGGGGCGGGGCGGGGCTTCGACCGGGCCGTGCTCGCCCAGCTCGAGCGCATCACCCAGTCGGGCCTGCAGGAAGGCTCCGATGCCATCCTCCATCCCCACCTGACGCTCTGGTTCGACCTGGCTCCGGACGTGGCCGCCGCACGGCTCGAAGGCGCGCGCGCGCCGGACCGCTTTGAGGCGCAGCCCGTGGAGTTCTTCCGGCGCGTGGCGCAGGGTTATGCGGACCGGGCGGCGGCCGACCCCGGGCGCTTCGCCCGGCTCGATGCCGACCAGCCGCGCGAAGCGGTGCGTGCCCAGCTCATGGACATCCTCCACCGGCATGGCGTGCTGGATGCGGCGCAGGAGGGCGCATGAGCGTGGCCGGCGTGTCCCCCTGGATTGCTGCCCAGCGCCGCAGGCTCCTGGCCCAGCGCGGCCATGCCTGGCTGCTCAGCGGGCCCTCGGGACTGGGCCAGTACACACTCGCGCTCGAACTGGTACGCGCCTGGCTCTGCGAAGCGCCGACCGAAGACGGCGCATGCGGACACTGCGGCAGCTGCCATGCCATCGAGGTGCGCACCCATGCCGACCTCTGCGTGCTCATGCCCGAAACCGAAATGATCGGGCGCGGATGGCCGCTGCCCGAGAAGGCGCAGGCCGAGATCGACGACAAGAAGCGCAAGGCCAGCCGCGAGATCCGGGTCGAGGCGATGCGCGATGCGGTGCAGTTCGCGCAGCGCACCTCCGCGCGCGGGCGGGGCAAGGCCGTGCTCGTCTATCCGGCCGAACAGATGAACACCGTCACCGCCAACGCCCTGCTCAAGACGCTGGAGGAGCCCGTGGGCGACGTGCGTTTCGTGCTGGCGAGCGAGGCCGCGCACCAGCTGCTGCCCACCATCCGCAGCCGCTGCCTGGGCCACACCATGCAGTGGCCCGGCGAGGAGGAGTCGCTGGCCTGGCTCGCGGGGCAGGGCGTCGCGGCCGATGCCGCCGCATCCCTGCTGCGGGCGGCCGGCGGCCGGCCCGAGGACGCTCTGGCCTTCGCCCAGGGCGGGCGCAGCCCCCAGGCCTGGTCGCAGATTCCGCGCGCGGTGGCCCGCGGCGACGCGACGGCGCTGTCGGACCTGTCGCCCGCCGATGCTGTCGATGCCCTGCAGAAGCTCTGCCACGACCTGCTCGCCCGGCGCGTGGGCGCCGCGCCACGCTACTTCGCCGAGGCCGACCTGCCGTCGCCACCCGGTGTCGGCCCGCTCACCCGCTGGGCCCGCGCGCTCGCGAAGGAGGCCCGCACCGCGGACCATCCCTTCAACCCGGGGTTGATGCTGGAGTCGCTTGTTGCCCAGGCGCGAAACGCCCTAAACTCCCGCCATTGAACGACCGGCCCGCCTCCACATGAGTACCCCTCCCAGCGCCCCCCGTCCCAGCGTCATGCAGCTGGCCATCAAGGAAAAGGCGGCACTCTACGCGGCGTACATCCCGTTCTTCTCCGAAGGCGGCATCTTCGTGCCGACCCAGCGCGAGTACCGCCTGGGCGACGACGTGTACGTGCTGCTCACGCTGCCGGAGGACACCCAGCGCTACCCCGTGGCCGGCCGCGTGGCCTGGGTCACGCCGGCGCGCGCCGCCGGCAACCGCACGCAGGGCATCGGCATCCAGTTCCCCAAGGACGACAAGTCCCGCGTGCTCAAGGCCCGGATCGAAGAGATCCTGGGCACGGCCCTGGCCTCCGAGCGGCCGACGCAGACCATCTGAGCCGTTCCGCTTCCGTCCGCGCCGCCCTGGGCGAGGCGGCCGGCGCCGCTCGTGCCGTCTCCGTGGCCCGGCGCCGACCTTGATCTCCTTCCCCGGCCGGAACCCGGCCGTGCCGCCGTTCTCCTACGGCCGTGGCGCTCCGCGCCGCCTAACATACCTGCTGCCATGTTCACCGATTCCCACTGCCACCTGAGCTTTCCCGAGCTGTCCGCGCAACTGCCCGCCATTCGCCAGGCCATGGACGAGGCGCGTGTCACCCGCGCGCTGTGCATCTGCACCACCATGGAGGAATTCGGCGACGTGCACGCGCTCGCCCTGGCCCACGACAACTTCTGGAGCACGGTGGGCGTGCACCCCGACAACGAGGGCGTCACCGAACCGTCGGTGCAGGACCTGCTGGACCGCGCCGCGCTGCCCCGGGTCATCGCCATTGGCGAGACGGGGCTGGACTACTACGGCATGGAAGACCGCAAGGGCGGCCGCAGCATCGCCGACCTGGAATGGCAGCGCGAGCGCTTCCGCACCCACATCCGCGCCGCGCGGGCCTGCGGCAAGCCGCTGGTCATCCATACCCGCAGCGCCTCCGACGACACCCTGGCCATCCTGCGGGAGGAGGGCGAGGACGGCGCGGGCAACCGCGCGGGCGGCGTCTTCCACTGCTTCACCGAGACGGCCGAGGTGGCACGCGCGGCGCTGGATCTCGGCTACTACATCTCGTTCTCGGGCATCCTCACCTTCAAGAATGCCCAGCCGCTGCGCGACGTGGCGGCCTTCGTGCCGCTCGACCGCATGCTCATCGAGACCGACAGCCCCTACCTCGCGCCCGTGCCCTACCGGGGCAAGACCAACAACCCGTCCTACGTGCCCTTCGTGGCGCAGCAGATCGCGGCGCTCAGGGGGCTGGAGGCCGAGGCCGTGGGCGAGGCCACGAGCCGGAATTTCGACACGCTCTTTTTCCGAAAGGATGCTCCATGACGCAGCTTCGCCACCTGTCGCGGCGCCTGTTCGTCTCCGCCGCGGCGCTGGCCGGCGCAGGCCTGTGCGCCGCCTGCGCGCACGCCGGTGCCTACGACGATTTCTTCACCGCCATCGTGCGCGACCAGGGCGACGACATCACCGCGCTCGTGCGGCGCGGATTCGACCCCAATACGCGCAACCCGAAGGGCGACGTCGGCCTCACGCTGGCCCTGCAGCAGGGCTCGATGAAAGCGTTCGACGCGCTCATGGCCGCGCCCGGCATCAAGGTGGAAGCGCGCAACGCCAAGGACGAGAGCCCGCTCATGATCGCCTGCCTGCGCGGGCAGGTCGCCGCGGTGCGCGCCCTCATCGCCAAGGATGGCGACGTCAACAAGACCGGCTGGACCCCGCTGCACTATGCCGCCTCCGGCACCACCGACCAGCAGCTGGAAATCGCCCGCCTGCTCATCGACCAGAGCGCCTACATCGACGCCGAATCGCCCAACGGCACCACGCCGCTCATGATGGCCGTGAGCTATGGCCGGGCCGACGTGGCGCGCTTCCTGGTGGAGCAGGGCGCGGACCCCACCATCAAGAACCAGCTCGGCCTCACCGCCGCGGACTTTGCCCGGCGCGCGGCGCGCCAGGACATGGTGGACCTCGTCGCGCAGGCCCTGCAGCGCCGCCAGCCCAACCGCGGCAAGTGGTGAACAGGTAGCAGCGGCCCTCAGCCGCCCGCGAGGGCGGAGCCCTTCAGGCGCGCATAGAGGCCGCCGCGCGCCTGCAGTTCGGCGTCCGTGCCCTGTTCCACGATGCGGCCGCGCTCCATCACCACCACCCGGTCGGCGTGCTCGATGGTGGAGAGCCGGTGCGCGATCACCAGCGTGGTGCGCCCGCGCATGAGGCGCTGCAGGGCGTCCTGCACCAGTCGCTCGGATTCCGTATCGAGGGCCGACGTGGCCTCGTCCAGGATCAGGATCGGCGCATCCTTGTAGAGCGCCCGCGCGATCGCCAGGCGCTGGCGCTGGCCGCCGGAGAGCTGAATGGCGTTGTGGCCCACCAGGGTGTGCATGCCCTGGGGCATCGACGCCACGTGCGCCGACAGGTTGGCCGCCTCCAGGCAGGCCTGCACGCGCGCCTCGTCCACGTCCGCGCCCAGCGCCACGTTGGCCGCCACGGTGTCGTTGAACATCACCACGTCCTGGCTCACCATGGCGAACTGCGAGCGCAGCGCGGACAGGTTCCATTCCTCCAGGGGCCGGCCGTCGAGCAGCACGCGGCCCTCTGTGGGTTGCAGGAAGCGCGGCAGCAGGTTCACCAGCGTGGTCTTGCCGGCGCCCGAGGGGCCCACCAGCGCGACGACCTCGCCGGGCCGCACCGACAGGTGCAGCCGGTCCAGCGCCGGCGCCTGTTCGGCCCCGAAGGCCACCGTCACGCCCTCGAGCTCCAGCTCTCCCTGCGCCCGCTCCTTCGGGGCGTGCTGGCCGCCCGACTCGGCAGGCGCGCTCTCCAGCAGCACCAGGCCGCGCTCCAGCGCGGCGACGCCGCGTGTCAGCGGGTTGGCCACGTCCGCCAGGCGCCGGATGGGCGCGATCAGCATGAGCATCGCCGCCATGAAGGCCGCGAAGCCGCCCACGGTCACTTCCCGAGTCTGCCCGATGTGGCTCTGCCAGAGCGCCACGCAGATCACGGCCGACAGCGCCGCCGCGGCCAGCAGTTGCGTCAGCGGGGTCATCGCGGCCGAGGCGATCGTGGCCTTGATCGCCAGGCGACGCAGGCTCTGGCTGAGCACCCCGAAGCGGCGCGCCTGCCCGGGCTGGGCGCTGTGCAGCCGCACCATGCGGTGGGCCAGCACGTTTTCCTCCACCACGTAGGCGAGCTGGTCCGTGGCTTCCTGGCTGCTCTTGGTGATCTGGTAGAGGCGGCGCGACAGCGTCTTCATGATCCAGGCCACGCCGGGCACCAGGAACGCGACGATGAGCGTGAGCTGCCAGTTGAGGTAGAGCAGGTACACCAGCAGCGCCACCAGCGTGAAGCCGTCCCGCGAGATGCCCAGCAACGCCTGCACCAGCTGCGTGGCGCCGTTCTGCACCTCGTACACCACCGTGTTCGACAGAGTGCTCGCCGACTGGCGTGAAAACAGCGCCATCTCCGCCGACAGCAGGCGCTCGAACAGCGTCTCGCGCAGCTTCAGCATGCCTTCGTTGGCGATGCGGGCCAGGGCGTACTGCCCGCCGAACTGCGCCAGCCCGCGCACGAAAAACACCCCCATGACGGCCACCGGCACCAGCCAGAGCTTGAGCGAGCCTTCCGTGAAGCCCTGGTCCAGCAGGGGCTTGAGCAGCGCGGGGATCAGCGGCTCGGTCACCGCGGCCACCACGGTGGCCAGCACCGCCAGCGACCAGGCGAGGCGTTGCCCCCCGAAGTACGAGGACATGCGCCGCAGGCGCGCGAACAGGGAAGGGGGGGCGGATGCGGGAGCTGCGGCGGTGTCCGTCGCGGGGGCTCCCTGGGGGGCGGAGGCTTGCATGAAGGGCGGATTCTACGTAGGACCGCGCCGGCAACTTGCACAGTTTGTCACAGGGCTGTCCGCCCTGTGTGTAACATTCGGCCCCTGACCTTTCCGGTTTTCCTCCGGCGAATGGCCCGGTATCCCAACGCTGTCAATGACTTCAGACCGCCCATCCCATCCCCTCGCCGCGGCCCTGCCGCACGTCACGCGCCGCCACGCCATCGTGGCCCTCGCCTCCGCCGCCACCGCGCTGCCTGCGCTGGCGCAGTTCCGCCTCGATATCGTGGGCGTGGGAACCACGCAGTACCCCACTGCCATCGCGCCGTTCCGCGGCGAGGCCGGCTCCCCCCAGAAGATTTCTGCGATCATCCAGGCGGACCTGGAGCGTAGCGGCCAGTTCCGCGTCGTGGACGGGTCCGGCCCGCAGCTCGACGAGAACTCGCGCCCCGACGCTGCCCTCTGGAAGGAGAAAGGCGCCGACTCGCTCACCACGGGCAGCGTCACGCGCCTGCCGGACGGCCGCTACGACGTGCGCTTCCGGCTCTGGAATACGGTGCGCGGCGAGGACCTGGGTGGCCAGAGCTTCGTGGTCACGCAGGGCGACCTGCGCCTCGTCGCCCACCGCATCGCCGACTACGTGTACGAGAAGCTCACCGGCCAGCGCGGCATCTTCTCGACCCGCATCGCCTACGTCACCAAGGCCGGCAGCCGCTACAGCCTGTGGGTGGCGGACTCCGATGGCGAGAACGCCCAGTCGGCGCTCTCCAGCCCCGAGCCCATCATCTCGCCCGCCTGGTCGCCTTCCGGCACGCAGCTCGCCTACGTGTCGTTCGAGTCGCGCAAGCCCGTGGTGTACGTGCACGACGTCTCGACCGGCCGGCGCCGCCTGATCGCCAACTTCCGCGGCTCCAACAGCGCGCCCGCCTGGTCGCCGGACGGCCGCACGCTCGCCGTCACCCTGAGCCGCGACGGCAGCTCGCAGCTCTACACCATCGACGCCAACGGCGGCGAGCCGCGCCGTCTCATGCAGAGCTCGGGCATCGACACCGAGCCCACCTATTCCAGCGACGGCCGCAGCATCTACTTCGTGAGCGACCGCGGTGGCGCCCCCCAGATCTACCGCGTGCCCGCCACGGGCGGAAGCGCCGAGCGCGTCACCTTCACGGGCGCCTACAACATTTCTCCGAGCATCAGTCCGGACGGCAAGTGGTTGGCCTACATCTCCCGCGTAGGAGGGGCTTTCAAACTGCACGTCATGGATCTGACGTCCGGCAGCGTGACCGCCATCACCGACACCACGGCCGACGAGAGCCCGAGCTTCGCGCCCAATGGCAAACTCATCGTCTATGCAACCCAGCAACAAGGCCGTGAAGCGCTGATGACCACCACGCTGGATGGCAAGATCAAGGCCCGCCTGGCGGGCCAGAGCGGCGACATCCGGGAGCCGGACTGGGGTCCGTTCCAGAAACAATAATTTGAATCTTTTTCGTTTTTCAGACTCGACAGTAACGCCTTATCCGGACTAGGAGAACCATCCCAATGATCAATCTTCCCTTCAAACGCATTTCCCTGGCCCTGACCGTCGCCGCCCTGATGGCCGGTTGCAGCTCCGGCGTGAAGCTGGAGGACGTGCCCGTCGAGAACAAGGGTGCGACCTCCACGGCGCCCAACGGTGCCAATTCCAACGGAAATTCCCAGAGCGGCGTCGCTCCCGTGGACCTGAACCAGTCGGCGCGCGACGCTGCCGGCCCGGTCGGCGTGGCCCGCATCGTGTACTTCGACTTCGACAGCTACGTCGTGAAGCCCGAATACCAGTCGCTCATCGAGCAGCACGCCCGGTTCATCAAGGCCAGCCAGGGCCGCAAGGTCATGATCGAAGGCCACACCGACGACCGTGGCGGCCGCGAATACAACCTGGCCCTCGGCCAGAAGCGTGCCGAGGCCGTGCGCCGCGCACTGGGCCTGCTGGGCGTGCCCGATGGCCAGATGGAAGCCGTGAGCTTCGGCAAGGAAAAGCCTGCGGTGCAAGGCAACACGGAAGACGCCTTCTCGCAGAACCGCCGCGTTGAACTGTCCTACCGTTGATGGCCATTCCCACCGTGCAGCAGCGGACGCGTGAGCGCGTCCGCAAGGCGGCGGCGCTCGCCGCGCTGTCGCTGGCGGCCGGCTTCGGTGCCACGGCCAGCCATGCCGCGCTCTTCGAGGACGACGAGGCCCGCCGCGCCATCCTCGAATTGCGCCAGCGCGTCGATGCGCTCCAGCAGCAACTGGGCGGCGACCAGCGCCGCAGCTCGGACGAAACGTCCCAGATGCGCCGCAGCCTCATCGACCTGCAATCGCAGATCGAAACCCTGCGCTCCGAGCAGGCCAGCCTGCGCGGCCAGAACGAGCAACTGCAGCGCGACGTGGCCGACCTGCAACGCCGGCAGAAGGACATCGCCCAGGGCGTGGACGAACGCCTCAAGCAGTTCGAGCCGGCCAAGGTGACCATGGACGGCCAGGAATTCCAGGCCGATCCTGCGGAAAAGCGCGACTTCGAAGCCGCGCTGGCCGTGTTCCGCTCGGGCAAGTTCCCTGATGCCGTGTCCGCCTTCGGCAACTTCCTGCGCCAGTACCCCCGCAGCGGCTACATGCCCTCGGCCCGGTTCTGGCTGGGCAACGCCCAGTACGCCACGCGCGACTACAAGGAAGCGATCAACAACTTCAAGGCCCTGCTGGCCGCGTCGCCCGACCATGCGCGCGCGCCGGAAGCCGCCCTGTCGATCGCCAACTGCCAGATCGAGCTGAAGGACACGCGCGCTGCGCGCAAGACGCTGGAAGACCTGCTGCGCGCCTATCCGCAGTCCGAAGCCGCTGCCGCGGCCAAGGAACGCCTCGCGCGGCTCAAGTGAGCACGCCGGTGCAGCAGCATGTGCTGGGGGAGCCGCCCGAGACGGCGCAGCCCTCCGCGCTCCCTCCCCCGGGCCCCGGCCCGGGGGAGCACAATACCTTTCCCCTCGATGCCGACCTGGCCCGCCGCTTCGCTGGCCTGGAGCGCCTCTATGGCGTGGAGGGGGCTGCCCGCATCCGCGCGGCCCATGTGGCCGTGATCGGCGTGGGCGGTGTCGGCTCCTGGGCCGTCGAGGCCCTGGCCCGCAGCGGGGTGGGGCGGCTCACGCTCATCGACCTCGACAACGTGGCGGAATCCAACGTGAACCGCCAGATCCACGCCCTGTCCACCACCGTGGGGCAGGCCAAGGTGGAGGCCATGCGCGACCGCATCGCGCTCATCCATCCGGGCTGCGAGGTCCACTGCATCGAGGAATTCGTCGAGCCCGGCAACTGGCCCGCCATCCTGCCCGAGGGCGTGGATGCGGTGATCGACGCGTGCGACCAGGTCCACGCCAAGACCGCCATGGCCGCCTGGGCCCTGAGGCTGCGCCGCGGCCACCACCGCTTCATCAGCGTGGGTGCGGCGGGCGGCAAGCGCCTGGCCCACAAGGTGGACATCGACGATCTGTCCCGGACCACGCACGACCCCTTGCTGGCGCAGCTGCGCTATCGCCTGCGCAAGCAGCACGGCGCCGCACGCGAGGGGCGCCGCATCGGCATCACCTGCGTGTTCAGCCGCGAGGCCGTGGCCCCGCCGCATGCTTCCTGCGCGATGGAGACTGGTGCCGACGGCACCCTGAATTGCCACGGCTACGGCTCGGTGGTGTCGGTTACCGCCACCTTCGGCCAGTGTGCCGCCGGCTGGGTGCTCGACCGGCTCGCGGAATCTGGTTCGGGCCCCAAAGTGGCGCTATAATTTGAGTCTTTGCTGTTGCGGCTTCCGGGCCGTGGCAGCAATGTTGGGACGTTAGCTCAGTTGGTAGAGCAGCGGACTTTTAATCCGTTGGTCACAAGTTCGAATCTTGTACGTCCTACCAGGAAAATCCAGGAAACCCTGCTATGCACAACGTAGCAGGGTTTTTTCTGTTGCTGGTAGCAATCCATCGGCAATTTTTTAAAGCGTGGCGTCGGGGTAGGGCCCAAGCGCCCAAAAGACATCACGTGGCCTCAGTCAAGGGGATCTTTTGCGTGGGACATCGGTCATGTCCACGAGGGACTCCAAGGAAACCACGGACGACCCATCCCGCCGAGGCAACAAGAATCCAACCAACGACAAGTCCTCTGACGAGGAACTGGCTAGCCTCTCAACCTCGCTGAAGGCGGCTCGCTATCTGACATTCGTCGCATCAATCGCAAGCTCCGAGCTCAAAACGAGTCTATCCACCACCCCTGTCTTCAGGGCGTCGCCCATCAACCACATTCCGCCAACGTTAACCCTGATGGCAGCGTAGTCTGCTACACGGACCGGGGCTCGCAATACGTCAACATCCGCTACACCGAGCAGTTGGCCGATGCAGGCATAGAGTGACCTGCCCCCTCCTTGCTGGACCAGCGTGGCCAGCGTGAGGCGTTCTTCGGGCTGTAAATGCGTGTATCCAAGTTCAGGTGTAGCACATCAGGTTTGAGACCGCCCACTTCAGGTCTGGGATCGCCGAGGTTGATTGTAACGGCTTCACTAATTAAAAAACCGTGATTTTATAAATGTGCTTGCGGATTTTTTGGCCCGAGCAGCATATTCATTTGGAGTGGTTCTTAAAGATATTCCTGGCTGATCTATTTTGTACTCGCCTATGGTGGTTATATAGTCCGCTTCATCAAAATCTATACCGTTTTTTGGAAGCCAGTCCAGTGATTTTAACCACTCATGGAGGACTGATAAGTCGTTGAACTCCGACATGCCCACGTCAAAGATATTTCTATTTATTATGGGAATTTCAGAATTAAGTGATTCTATGCCAGAGTAGCCTTCAATCAATACCAATCCAACTACATGCCACTCCCCATTTTTAGGGGCCGGAATTTCATGGCTGAATATTTTTTCCAGAAAATAATTAAGGTTGTTTTTGAAGAATATCAATGCGCTTGTGCATTGCGAAACTTTTTTCCTGCACTCATTTGCTCTATTTAATATCTCTCGCACGTCACCAGGTTGAATCATCCAGCGCAATTCTCCAATTAAAATTGTTGAGCTGACCTCGTCGACTATTAGCAAATCTAACTCACGTTTCTTGCTGCCAAAAGAAATTATGCAATTGGTTTTTAAATATCTCCATTTATTTTGAAAATCTTTTTTTATCGAAGCGGTCATCGCTGATTCAAAGGCTTTGCTTTGATCATCAAAATTTTTTGCATCTACGCGAGCCTGCAGAGAAAGGAGGTTTCGCCTGTGATTGCTAAGCATGAAGAGCAGGGTGGGTAAAAGATAAAATTCACCAATAGGAATTATAGGCTGCAAAGCCGGATCCGGAAATTTTGTGTTATTTCCAAATGTCAAAAACTTTATAAATTTCAATATTATTGAATTGTCCAGCTGCGTCATGCTGGAAATATCGCGCAAAAGATCGGCTTTACTTATTTTTAAAACCAAACTTTCTAAGCCGCCGCCTTTTAATCCTACTTTGGAGGCCCAGAATTGAATAACTATAAAATGATAAATGCAGCGAATATGAAGAGCGTTAATCAGTAGCTCAGTATTTTTAATTCCTCCCCAATCGAAAATCCAATCAGGCGGCAATATGCCCCCTTCGCTTGCTAAACTCAGGCTAAGACCATAAGCATACCCAGGATGAAAATCATAAGAAATCAATAATTTCTTATAAGAGACTTTTTTAATTATTAGGTCTACCGTTGGCGGATGATCCCCTTTCATCCAAGATAACAGTCTTGGGATGAAAGTTATGCCTTCAATACCATGGCTTAATAGCTCAAATGCGGCGTACCTGGCTTCTACATCGGGCTGGTGCAGTACCTTAATGTTTGTTCCATTGCAATTTAAACTGACGGATTTGCCACGGAAAGATCCAAAAATTTTCTGTGCCGTTGCGTAGACCTCGCCAGCATTTAAAAGCTCATGGGACCGAAGATATGAGGGAGCGTCTACTTTTCGAGGGCATAATTGATTTTTGTCGTCGTTGTATTGTTCTCTTACTCTCGATATTGCATTTCGGAGCGCGTAAATATCTCTACCTCCAAAGCTGGAGAATTTCATTAACTGTTGCGGAGTTTCTACCTGCATCAGACTTAATCTTAGTCGATCTTCGTAGCAAGTTAGAAGGTGCCAAAGCGAAGAGCTGTAGCGGGTTGAAGGAAAATCAGTAGATTGAAAAATCGTGTCAATCGAATTTTCAGCTTGCTCAATTATTTGTAGGTCGTTCAATACATCATTTTTCATTGGTGGCTCCAGAATTTCCGCTGAGTTATTTTTTGATCTAGATCGGCACTTAAATGGGAACGCTTTCAGTAACGGTGCTTGTTTGCTCTATGCCGTCCATATGAATAATCTCACCCAAAGCAAAAGCTAACAAAATGATTGCATCGATAAAAACCCGCCGGTTCGATACCATAATCTGCTGTGATATACTTAGGGAATTTCTGCACGAATTGCACCGGACTTTGGTGACCTGCTTCCCAAGTGTTCGAATTCCAGCGCGAACCACAAGAAATCAACGACATACAAGCTATAAAAAGACTGATAGGGGCCGCAGCGGTGGTTCATGATATTTCGTTTCGATTCGTGCAGAGGTTCCCTAGCTGGACTAAAGCCAGAAGCGCAACACATGTGTTGTGAATGAACGAGAGTAGCATGCTGCGAACTACGGATGCGTAACTCCCGGTAGGCAGCCAGCGGAGATCTAAGCCCAGGCATAGCGGGGTCGGCCGTTGAACTCATCGACGATGGCATCGAGCTGGGCCTTGCTGTAGCCCGAGAGGGTCGTGCTGACGTGCTCCCCGATAGCCGTATCACCCGAATGGAAGTGAGGTCCGTCAACTCGGAGAATGACGGACATGAGGAAGAGTCGATTCACTGCAGCAGCAGATCATCGGTTTCCTGAAGCAGGCTGAGGCGGGCTTGGCGGTCAAGGAGGTCTGCCGGCAGAGCGGCTTCAGCGAGCCCACGTTCTACAAGTGGCGTGCCAAGTAAGGCGGCATGGATGCCGAGGAAAGCGCGGCGCCTGAAGGAGCTGGAGGTCGAGAATGCCCGGCTCAAGAAGCTGCTGGCTGAGGCCCACCTGGATCTCGAAGCCCAACTGGAGTCCTGTTGAAGATCTGTTCTGTTCAGGCTGCCACCATAACGTGAGCGCGTTTCGCATCTTCAAGCGCACTTCTTCCAAAGGACGCAGGTCTGTCGTTAGCCACGACTCCACGGGGCCAGTTAATCGTCAACCCGTGCAATTCCATAAGGAGTGCGCGCGCCTCATGCGACCGGGCGCCTTGCTTGAAGCTGTTTCTCGCTGCTTTTGCGCGTCCCTCGTCCGATCAAGGCTGCCTTGGCATTACTTACCATGAAGCCGTTTTCCCTGGCGCGCTTCTAGAATGGGCCGATGCCCACATCCGTCGCCCTTGAACGCTTCATGCATGCCCAGGAGCCTGTCTGGAGCCGGGTATCGTCCGAACTGAAAGCAGGGAGTAAGCGCTCCCACTGGATGTGGTTCATCTTTCCCCAGGTCCACGGCCTGGGCCGCAGCGGCATGGCCCAACGCTACGCCATCCAGTCCCGGGCGGAGGCCGCGGCCTACCTGGACCATCCCGTGCTCGGCGAGCGCCTGCGCGAGGCCTGCCGCGTCCTGCTCGGCCTGGACGAGGGCCTGTCCGCCCATGGGATCTTCGGTTCCCCGGACGACATCAAGCTCCGCTCCAGCATGACGCTGTTCGCCGAGGTGGCCGGGCCGGGCAGCTGTTTCGATGCCGTGCTGGCCCGGTACTTCGGTGGCGGCAAGGATGCGCGCACGCTGGATCTGCTCGGCCCAAGTGCCTGACGCCGCAACGGCGTCAGGCGTCATTGCCGGAAGGCTGCCCCAGCAGGCGCGGAGCCCGGGTGGCCCCGGGGGCCGTCCTGCTCACAGGCTCTTCAGCGGCACCACGTCCTTGCCCTTGAAGGTGTACACCGTCACCGCCGACGACTTCAGGTCGTGCTTCGCGTCGTACGAGAACTCGCCCGTCACGCCGGCGTATTTGCCGTTGGCGATCGCCTGGGCGATCTTCTTCGTGTCAGTGGTGGACTGGGCGGATTCCATGGCGTTGGCCAGCAGGTGCATGCCGTCGTAGAAGGCCGCGGCGTAGGTGAGCGGGTCGCGCTTGTATTCGGCGCGGTAGCGCTCGGCGAATTTCTGGCCCTTGTCGCTCTTGTCCAGCATCGAGCCACCCTGGGTGCAGAAGACGTTCAGGTCGCCCGTGAGCTGCGCGAGGTTGGCGGTTTCGGTAGAGCAGATGCCGTCGCCGCCGAGCAGGGGACCGGTGATGCCGAAGGCGCGCATCTGCTTGAGCAGGGGGCCGCCCTGGGGCGAATAGCCGCCGTAGAACACGGCCTCGGCCTTGGCGCCGCGGATGTTGGTCAGGATGGCGCTGAAATCCGTGGCCTTGTCGGTGGTGAATTCGGTGGCCACGACCTGCAGGCCCAGGCGCTTGGCTTGCGCCGTGAATTCGCGGGCGACGCCCTGGCCGTAGGCGGTGCGGTCGTCGATCACGGCCACCGTCTTGAGCTTCAGGTCCTGCGCCGCGTAGGTGGCCATCTTGGTGCCCAGCTGGTTGTCGCTGGCGCCGATGCGAAACAGCGTGCCGTAGCCGAGTTCGGTGATCTTCGGGTTGGAGGCCACGGTGAGCGTGAGGATGTCGGAGTCGTTCAGCACCCGTGCGGCGGGCACCGTGACGCCCGAGTTGTAGGGGCCGAGCACGAAGCGGATCTTCTTGTCGGCCAGGGTCTGGGCGACCTGCACGCCCTGCTTGGGGTCGGCCACGTCGTCGTTGATGTCCAGTTCGAACACCACGGGCTTGCCGGCCACCTTGACGCCCTTGGCGTTCAGTTCCTTGATGGCGAGCAGGGCGCCGTCGCGGTTGTCTCCTCCGTTGGCCGCCTGCGGGCCCGTCACGGGGCTCATGAAGCCGATGCGGACACGTTCCTGTGCCTGGGCATGGGCGGCCGCGCAGGCCAGTCCCAGGGCCATCGCGGTCAGGCGGAATATCGTTTGGGTCTTGCTCATTGGCATGTTCCTTGTGATGCAGGGATGGGGCACGACGATCGGATGGGCCTGGTGCCCCGGCAGGCGGGAAGGGCCCGCCTGGCTCGTGGCTGGGCGGACCGGCAAAAACCCCCGATTGTGCGCACGCTTTCGGTGCGTTGACGCGCAGTGCCCGCCGAAAGCGGGGTGGTGCAGATCACACGGCGATGCCGAGCGACCGGATGGCGACCCGCGCGGCCGCGAGGTCCCAGGCGGCCGTGCCCACGCTCTTGAAGACCGCCGGGCGGCTGCGGTCGGGCCCGGCCGCGATCAGCGACGCGAGCGGACGGACACTGCTCCAGTCCACCTGCGCGCGGATCAGGTCGCCGGCCTCGTGCCGGGCGCCCGCGGGGTCGTCGGCGTACAGGTCGCTGCCCTGTAGGGTGGTGGCACCGATCTCGGCCATGCCGGGCCGGAAGGCTCCGACCCCGATGACCACGCGCCCGGCACGGGCCGGCTCGTCGTAGATGGGATCCGTGGCGGTGGTGAGCGCGATGACCACATCGACCGACTCCTGAATGGCCCCGGGGCAGGATTGGACGGCGGAGGGTGCTGCGGACTGCGCGCAGAAAGCCTGCGCTGCCACGGGCGTCCGGCCGCGCACGAGCACCGTGCAGGCGGGATGCAGTTCCCGTATCGCCTGGAGGTGGTGCCGGGCCTGCACGCCCGTGCCGATGAGCAGCACCTGCCGTGGCGCATGCCCCAGCAGCCGGCCCAGCGCCACCATCGAGACGGCCGCCGTGCGGCGGCCCGTGAGTTCCGGGCCATGGAGTTGGCACAGCGGCCGGCCGGACGGCGCATCGCACACCGTGACGATGCCGTGCAGTGTCGGCAACTGCCGGGCGGCGTTGCCCGGCTGCACGGTGACCAGCTTGTGGATGCCCAGGTCGTGCGCCACCGCCGGCATGCTGAGCATCACGCCGCCCTGGCCCAGCGGCAGCGCCAGGCGTTCCGGGCTGGTGATCTCGCCGCGGTGGAGTTCGATGGCGGCGGCCTCGATGGCCGGCACCAGCGCTGCGAATGGCAGGGCGTGGGCCGTGGCGGCTTGGTCACAGGCGTGCAAGGCCGCGGCCTGAGCGGGAAGAGCGGAGGTCATGTCGTGGCTCCGGTAGGAGGGGACGGAGCCCGGCATTGTCCCCCCGCACGGTGGGAGCCCCGCGGACCGTCAGGCCATGCGCACCTCGAAATACGCTCCTTCCGACTCCCCCAGGCCCTGCATGCCGGCGGTGCGCGCAGCCGCCGCCGCACGGGCCCAGCGGTTGATGGTGGCCATCGAGTCCATGCCCTCGGGGGCTTCGTCGCCATCCTGCAGGCATTGCACCGCGGCGAGCGATCCGGCCACGCCTTCCGGGCCGCCGAGCTGGCGCTCCAGCACCCGGGCGTAGCGGGCTTCGGCGGCGGTGCGCTCGCGCTGCGGCAGTTCGGGGAAATCGCACAGGGCGACGGTATAGGCGAGGGTGGCGGTTTCGGACATGCCGTTTCTCCTGAAGTAGCAATGACTGTATGAATATACAGCCATTACCATGCAGGTGGGAAGGGACGTTCCCGAAAACGCATCAGTGCGCGGGCGCTGGCGAGGGCAGCAGCCGCATGCCGGTGCGACGCTCCACCTCCTGCAGGGTGATCGGCGGGCCTGCGGTGGCATCGGACGCGTTCTGCTGCCAGTGCGCCCACGAGCGCCCGGTCTCGGCGTCGTACACCAGTTTGAACAGGTGCGATGGCACGGCCACCTGTCCGGAACCGATGGCTTTGGCGCCTGGCTCGAAGACCGGGCCGGTGATGACATACACGTCGCCGCGCGCGCGCATCGCGTAGCGGCGCGTGTCCTCCTCGATGCGGGCCCAGGGGCCGCTGTTCTGCTTCGGGTCCTGCGGCACCATGTTGGCGAGGCTGAAGGACTGCGCCATGGCTTCGGGCGTGCCCATGTCGCCCGCGGGCGCCATGTGTCCGCGGGCATAGCCCGAGCCGCGGTAGTCCTCGAGTTCGGCGCGCTCGCCGCGCGGCAGCCGCGCATCCGCATAGAAGTGGTCGGTGCGGTGCTGTTGCCGGGCCTGCTGCAGGATCTGGCGATTGAGCCGCTCGGCCACATACACGGGGGTGCGCGTGTTGCCGCTGTGCAGCACCGCGAAGGCATCGAAGCACAGCTCGCGCAGCCTGGGGGCGTCGGGTGTGAGCGGCGGCACGCCGCCCGCGAAATGCTGCCGGCATTCCGTGAACTGGCCGGCACGCGTGGGTTGGGCGGCGCTGCCGGACCAGGGGCCCTGCGTGGGGTGGACGCCGCAGCTCGTAACCTGCAGGCCTACGACCGCGGAGGTGAACAGGGAGACCAGCAGCCGGCGCATGCGGCCGGAGGACCGGTGCAGGAGGGCGATGGACGGGGACCGGGAGGATTTCTTTCTGCGCGATTGCTTCTGCTGGGCCATCCCTGGATTAGAACCCGCGCGGGCGCCCCGCCGGGGCTTGCGCACGCAACAGATGCTGCCGGCCGTGTCCGTCCTGACCGGCCAATGCTGCGTTGTCCGACGCGCCGGCCCGCCGGCACGCCCTAAGGTCGGTGCATCGATCGCACACCAGGAGCCTTCCCATGATCACCACCGAACCCACGATGACCAACCTGTTCCTGCAACTGGGCCTGGAGGAGAGCCCGGACGCCATCACCCGCTTCATCCACACCCACCAGCTCGGCGCCGGAGTGCAGGTGGCCGATGCGCCGTTCTGGAACGATGCGCAGCGCCAGTTCCTGGCGGAGCAGCTCAAGGCCGATGCGCCCTGGGCCATGGTGGTGGACCAGTTCAACGAGGCGCTGCACGCCGATGCGGTCGAGCGGCGCACCGAAGCGGAAGTGCCGGGCACCGCCGAGGCCGTGCCCTCGCGCTGATCGCCACGCCGCCGGAGTACCGGTCCCCCTTCCATGCGCTGCGCATCTGGAGAGAATGTGCAGGCAATCTTGCGGACGAGGGACATGGAGGGACGGCGATGAGGGATGGTGGGAATAATGGCCGCGATGGCCAGGAAGCTGCGCAGCCCGGTGGCTGGTCAGGCATTGCCGCGCTGGAAGGCGCGTGGTCGCGCATGGCGCGGGCGCGCCTGGGGCATGCGCCGGAGGTACCGATGCGGCAATGGCGCGAGGACCATTGGGTGCTGCATGCCCTGGGCATCGGGATCGAACCGTTCCATGCCTGGTTCGGCCGGACCGATGCAACGGACTTCCCCGCCTTCGCGCGGTGGCTGCAGGAAACCGCGGGGGATCCGCCTGCGGACCGGCTGGCGCGGCTCGAGACCGTGCTGGCAGGACTGCCCCTGCCGCCCGACGCGCAGCGGCTGATCGCTGAGGTGGACCGCATGGAGCCGGTGTTGTCCGGGGAGGACCTGGCTTTCTGGGATGCGCAGGGCTATGTGGTGCTGCACGACGCCGCGCCGCCGGACGATGTCGCTGCCGCGGCCAGGGCCATCTGGGAGTTCATCGGCGCACAGCCGGAGGATTCCGCCACCTGGTATCCCTTCAACGACCACGGCATCATGGTGCAGCTCTTCCAGCACGAGGCCCTGGAGCGCAACCGGCGCAACCTGCGCATCCACAAGGCATTCGCCCAGCTGTGGGGCACGGCGGACCTGTGGTGCACCACCGACCGCGTGGGGTTCAACGCGCCGGAGACGCCAGCGCACCGCTTCCGCGGCCCGCACCTGCACTGGGACGTCAGCCTGCGGATGCCAGTTCCCTTCGGGACCCAGGGCATCCTGTACCTGGCGGACACCCGGGCGGAGCAGGGGGCGTTCACCCTCGTGCCCGGCTTCCACCAGCGGCTCGGGGCATGGCTGGACGGGCTGCCGGGGGGACCGGCCTCCGCGCGCACGCAGGACCTCCAGGCACTGGGCGCGGTGCCCATCGCAGGGCGTGCCGGCGATCTCATCATCTGGCACCACGCCCTGCCGCATGGCAGCCGGCCCAATACGGCTGACCGGCCCCGGCTGGTGCAGTACATGAACTTCTTTCCCGCCGAAGCGCCCGCACAGGACGAGTGGATCTGAGCGGCGTTGCGGTGCATCGGGGCATTGCGCGACCCGCTCGCATGGCCTTGTCCGACGCGGGGCGCGGGGCACGGCGGGTTACCTTGGGAGTCTCATAAACCGTCGATGGAGAAGATCCCATGAATGCACCACGCAACTCGGCTGGCGCCGTTCCCACGTCCTCGAGCCGCAACCGCTACGCCAGTGCCCGCACCCTGTGGGTGGCCGGCATCGCTTTGGCGGTCATTCTCTTCGTATTCATGATCCCCTGGTAATCGCCCCCCGGGTACAACCGGCATGGGAGGCCCGGGCAGGGTGGAGCGCGATGGCAGCTCCGTCTGTCCGGGCCGACGGCGGACGCCGGCGATGGTCGCCAGGCGCCGCACCATGTCGGGAGGGACCCATGTCGAAATCTCTGTTTTACGTATTCGGCCGGCGCTGCGCGCAGGCCTTGGGCTGGCTCGCGCTGGCGGTCGCGCTGCCGGTGGCTGCACAGGTCACTCCGGGAGAAACCTATACCGGGCGCGGCACGAACTATGGTTACAGCGGCGGCGGCAATTGCAGCCTGCCGTTTCCGGAGCAGGTGTTGACCGTGGCCATCAACGATGCCGACTACCAGGGGTCGCAGGCATGCGGCGCCTACCTCGAGGTGCTGAATCCCGCGACGTCGAAGAAGGTGGTGGTGCGCGTGGACAATCGCTGTCCCGATTGCCCGCCGCGCGGGCTGGACCTGGCCATACCGGCCTTCGCGCAGATCGCCCCGCTGGAAGCGGGCATCGTCTCGCTGCGCTGGCGCTACGTCTCGGGCCCCGATGCGCAGGCGTCCGTCGTTTTCAAGGAAGGCTCCAGCGCTTCGTGGAGTGCCCTGCAGGTGCGCAACCAGCGCAATGCAGTCGCTTCGCTCGCCTATCGCACGACCGGTTCGGGCGGCACCTATGTGCCCCTGGAGCGGCAGATGTACAACTACTTCCTCGCGCCCGGCGGCATGGGGCCGGGGCCTTTCGACCTGAAGATCACCGATGTGTTCGGCCAGGTGCTGGAAGTGTCCGGAGTGCCGCTGAGCGTGGGGCCCGAGCTTCCGCTGGGCGTGCAGTTCCCCGCGGTGCTGCCCGCACCCGGCTCGGCCTGGTCCGTGCCGGATGACACGCCACCTGCACCCGCCACCGGCCCGGTCACCTACGCCACCAGTGTCAACAGTGACTGGGGCCAGGGCTATTGCCTGAACGTGATGGTGACCAACCCCAATGCCGGTCCGGTGGACTGGGCCGTGCGCATCCCCGTGGCGGGGACGGTCTATAACGCCTGGGACTCCCAGGTGACGCAGGCAGGCAACGAGCTTCTGGCCCAGGGCGCGGCCTGGAACCGCACCCTGCAGCCCGGCGCCAGCGTGCAGTTCGGCTTCTGCGCCAACCGCTGAGCGTTGTCCGGCCCCGGCCTGTTTCCCGGCGGTGACGGATGCTTCCGGCGCTGGCATGCTGTCCGACAGGTCCGGGGCGCCCGCGCTTCTATGGTGGTACTTCCGCAACCGCCTGGAGCCTTCGCCATGCAGACATCGACCGACACCCGGAGCAACCGGGACAACCGCCGCGGGTGGTGGATGGCCGTCGCCACGGCAGCCATTGTGCTGGCGGCCGTGATCGCGTTCAACCTGCTGGGGCCGAAGAATCCCGCGCGTCCGCCCGGCGATGGACATAAGACCCCGGCCTCGCAAGGGGCGGCCCAGAGCGGCGGGCCGGCGCCGGACGGTTCCGTGCAGGGCGCGGCACCGCAGCGATCGGATACCCCGACACCTTCCGGCCGGGAGGGCGTGGGCGCCCCGGCGGGGGCCGTGCCGGCAGAGGCCGCCGCTTCGCGGTGAACAGGGAGCGGCCCGGCCGCTATTCCGGCGGGTCTCGGTGGCCGGCGCCGGACGGGTTGTCGCCGGGCGGTGGACCGTTCGCCACCACGATCCTGTCACGGCCCTGCTGCTTGGCCTCGTAGAGGGCTGTGTCGGCGCGGCCCAGCAGTTCTTCCGGCGTTTCAGGTTCTTGCCCCGGGCTGCAGGCGACACCTCCGCTCACGGTGACGTGGCCGAAGGGACTGCCAGGGTGCGGCAGGCGCAGGGCGATGACCGCGGAACGGGCGGCCTGGGCCACCTGCAGGGCGCCCGGCGCATCGGTTTCCGGCAGGACGATGGCGAATTCCTCGCCGCCATAGCGGGCGATGAAGTCCCCGGGCCGGCGGATCGATCCAGCCAGTGCGTTCGCCACACGGCGCAGGCATTCGTCCCCCTCCGGGTGCCCCAGGGCGTCGTTGTAGCGCTTGAAGAAATCGACATCGAACATCACCACCGAGACAGGCCGCTGGTACCGCCGGCACTGCGCCATCACTTCGCGGATGCGCCGGTCGTAGGCGCGCCGGTTGTGCACCCCGGTGAGTCCGTCGTGCTCCGCCATGTGCTCCATGCGCGCGTGTGCTTCGACCAGCGCCTCGTGGGTCGTGCGCAGCCGGAGATCGGCGTCGCGCCGCAACTTCACGGTGCGGATCAGGTAGGCGCCTGCAGGGCCGATTACGGCGAGCAGCAGCAGGATGCCTGCGATCTGCACGGCCGTGGCCCTGCGCCACTCCGTGAAGATTTCATCCTCGGACAGCGCCACGGCCACGGCGAGGGGGACATTGCGCGCGTGCTCGAAACTGACGAGACGCACCACGCCGTCGATGGGCGACGGCATGATGGCGAGTCCCGAGCGGGACTGCAGGAACTGCTGCAGTTGCGAGGCCGGGAGCGTGCGGCCCAGGTCCTCCACGCGAAAGGGCTCGCGCGTCAGCACCGTGCCGTCCGCCCGCAGCAGTGCGATGGCGCCCTTGTGTCCCACGTCGAAGCCCTGCAGCACCTGCTGCACATGCCGGACACGGAGCGTGGCAAGCACCACGCCCGCGAATCCGCCCTGCGCATCGTTGATGCGGCGGGACAGCGGGATGACCCATTCCCCGGTTGTCCGGCTCTTCAGGGGCCTGCTGACGTAGGTCAGGGTGCTGGGATTGTCGCGGTGGTGGACGAAGTATTCGCGGTCCGCGTTATTGGCGGCCGGAGGCGGTATCGGCAGACTGTGCACCAGCCATTCGCCATTTTTTCCGAAAACGAACAGCCCATGCAGGTGTTCCGCCAGGGACACCTGGTTGACCAGCACGGGCTGCAGAGCGTCCAGTTGCTCGGGAGACAGCTCGTCCCGCTCCAGTTCGTACTCGATGGAGACCAGCGCGCGGCCCACCTCCGTGGCGAGTCCGTCCATTTGCTGCGCCACCGCCCGCGACAGGTTCTGGGCGAAGACCTGCGCCTGCTGCCATTCGGCCTGCCGGGCGCGCCAGGCCAGCCACACGTTCGAGCCGATCAGCAGCAAGGCCACCAGGACGACGAAGCCGATGGCGAGGGGCAGGGAGCGGTCCGGTCCGGATCCCTGCGATGGAGCGGAAGGCAACGACGGTTCCGGGGGAGTGCTGGACATGGGCGGGCGGGGCGCTGGCGGGATCTGGGCTGTGTCTGGCCATTCTCACACTGCCGGGCGACACTCCATCACCCTGCGATAGAGCTCCCGGGCAGCGACGGACAGTTCCCGGTCGCGGCGGCGCACCAGGAAGATCTGGCGCGTCAGCGCCGGCAGCGACAGCGGCCGGGTCACGAGGCCGGGCTGCGAGAAATGGAAGAGCGTGAGCGTGGGCACCACGCTGATGCCGATGCCCGCGCGCACCATGCCCATGACGGTGGCGAGTTGCTCGACCTCCATCAGCGTGTTCATGGCGTGGGGATGGATGGCGGCCTCCAGGTACTGCCGCACGCTGCTGGTGCGCGCAAGGTGCACGAAAGGCCAGGGCGCGAGGTCCTGCACCTGCAGGCCGCCGCGGGGACGGCGTTTCGCGAGCGGGTGGTCGGCGCGGCACACGAGATGGAAGCCGTCGCTGCAGAACGGCTCGGCCTGCAGGAACGGTGTATCGGCGCGGATGGCTGCCAGCGCGAAGTCCGCGCGGCCCGACGCCACACGCTCGATGCAGGGCTCGGACAGTACATCGGCGATGTCGAGTTCGATACGGGGGTGGTCGGCCCGGAAGCCGGCCAGGATCCCGGGCAGCCAGCCTGCGGCCAGCGAGGGCAGCAGCGCCAGGGACACCCGGCCGCGCCGCAACTGCGCCGCATCGCGGGCCATGCCGATCGCGCTGTCGATCTCCGCGCGCAGGCGCCGCGCGGACTCGAGGAACTGCAGGCCTTCCGGCGTCAGCTCCACATGGCGGGTGCTGCGGTCGAACAGGCGCAGCCCGAGACCTTCCTCCAGCGAGCGCACGAGGGCGCTGAACGCCGGCTGTGACAGATGGCACAGGCCCGCTGCGCGCGTGAAGCTGCGCTCCTGCGCCAGGGCCAGGAACGCATCGATGTGGCGACTGGAAAGATGCATGGGTGGGGCAGGGCGGCGTGGCGTGCCGTAGCGGATGCGGTCGGTGATTGATCGGAAAAACGGATGAATCCATCTTAACAATCTATTTCACGAAACAAGCCGCGGCGCCTACATTGGGCCCAGGAGACCACAACGCATGGCGAATGGAGACATCTTGCGCATCGGCTGCGCGGCCGGCTTTTCGGGCGACCGCACCGACGCGGCACTGCCCGTGGTGCGGGCGCTGATCGGCAGTGGCGGCCCGGCCGTGCTCATTTTCGAGACGCTCGCGGAGCGCACGCTGGCCCTCGCGCAACTGGCTCGCCGGACGGATCCGCAGGCCGGCTTCGAGCCGCTGCTCGACGAACTGCTGCGCCCGGTGCTCGCGCTCTGCCTGGAGCACGGCATCCGCATCGTGAGCAATTTCGGCGCCGCGAATCCGGAGGGCGCCGCGCGCCGCATCCACCAACTCGCCGCGGAACTCGGCCTGCGGCGCCCGCGCGTGGCCGTGGTGCAGGGCGACGACCTGAGCGGCCCCGGCTACCAGCCGCTGCTGTCCGGCGCCCTGGGTGCCGCGCTGCGGGCCGAGCCGGTGGTGAGCGCCAATGCCTACATCGGCGCAGAGCCGATTGCCGGGGCGCTGCGCGATGGGGCCGACATCGTGGTGTGCGGGCGGGTGGCGGATCCTTCGCTCGTCGTCGGGCCCGCCCTGGCGCATTTCGGCTGGAGGCTGGACGACTGGAATCGCCTGGCCCGCGCCACCATGGCCGGGCACCTGCTCGAATGTGGCGCGCAGGTCACTGGCGGATATTTCGCCGATCCGGGCTACAAGGACGTGCCCGGCATGGCGCAGCTGGGCTATCCCATCGCCGAGATCGATGCCGACGGCCACTGCACGCTGTCCAAGCCGGAGGGCACGGGCGGGCGCATCGACGAGCGCACGGTGAAGGAGCAGTTGCTGTACGAACTGCACGATCCGGCGGCCTATCTCACCCCCGACGTGGTGGCGGACATCACCGCCGCCACGGTGCAAGAGATCGCTCCGGGCCGCGTGCGGCTCGAGGGCGTGCGCGGGCATCCGCGGCCGGCGGCCCTGAAGGTGAATGTGTGCTTCGAGGCCGGCTGGTTCGCCGAGGGCGAGATCTCCTACGCCGGCCCCCGGGCCGAGGCGCGGGCGCGGCTGGCGGGCGAGACATTGCGCGAGCGCCTGGCCGGCGTCGCGCCGCTGCGCCTGGACCTCATCGGCGTGACCAGCGTGTTCGGGGACGACGCCAGCCGCTGGCTGGACCTGGCACCCCAGGGTGACGCCCGCGATGTTCGCCTGCGCGCAGCGCTGCAGCACCGCGACCATGCTGCGGCCCGGCAACTGGTGCGGGAGGTCACGGCCCTGTATTGCTGCGGCCCGGCGGGCGGCGGTGGCGTGCGCACCGCCATGCGGCCGCGCCTGGGCATGGTGTCGTGCCTGGTGCCGCGCGAGTCGGTGCCGACGGGGCACCGCTTCCTGGATTGAAAGGACGGACGCGATGGATATTCCGCATTCGGCCGCCCCGGCGGCCTCCGGCGAGCACATCGCCGTGCCGCTCTACCGGCTCGCGCACGGGCGCACGGGCGACAAGGGCAACCGCTCGAACATCAGCGTGATCGCCTGGCATCCTGCGCTCTGGGATGTGCTGGTGGAGCAGGTCACCGAGGACGCCGTGGCGCGCCGCTTCGACCAGCGCCGGCCGAGCCGCGTGCGCCGCTACCTGCTGCCGCAACTGCACGCGATGAACTTCGTGATCGACGACGTACTCGACGGCGGCGTGAACGATTCCCTCAACCTCGACAGCCACGGCAAGGCGCTCGCCTACCTGCTGCTGGACCTGCCCCTGCAGGTGCCCGCCGCTCTGGCGCCGCACCTGGCCGGCCCGCCCTGACGGCGGAGCGCACGCACCTTCCCACATAAATCCACAAGGAGACAAAGCCACCATGAACCATTCCGCCTCCCGCCCGTTGCGCCGCCGCGTGGCCCTGGCCGCCGCATTCGCCCTGTTCGGCCCGGCCGCATCCGTCATGGCCCAGCCGGCCGCCTATCCGTCCAAGCCCCTCACCTTCGTGGTGCCCTTCGCCGCCGGCAGCGCCACGGATCAGCTCGCGCGCGCCCTGGGGCAGGCGATCACCACCGATACGAAACAGCCCGTGGTCGTGGACAACAAGGCCGGCGCGAGCGGCATGATCGCCGCGCAGGCGGTGGCCAAGGCGCCGCCGGACGGCTACACGGTGCTCATCACCACGAACACCACCCATGCGGCCAACGAGCACCTGTACCGCAAGCTGCCCTATGACCCGGTGAAGGATTTCGTGCCCGTCACGGGCCTCGGCAAGGGCGGCCAGGTGCTGGTGGTGAATGCCGGTGCTCCCTACCGCAGCGTGGCCGACCTGCTGGCCGCCGCGAAGAAGAACCCGGGCAAGCTGAGCTTCGGCAGCGGCAGTTCCTCCAGCCGCATGGCCGGGGAAATGCTCAAGCAGCTGGCGGGCGTGGACATCCTGCACGTGCCCTACAAGAGCAATCCGCTCGCCATCACCGACCTGCTGGGCGGGCAGATCGACATGATGATCACCGACACCTCCACCGGCGTGCCGCAGATCAAGTCGGGCAAGCTGCGCGCGCTGGGCTATTCCACGCAGAAGCGCAGCGCGCAGTTGCCGGACGTGCCGACCCTGGAGGAGGCAGGCGTCAAGGGCTACGACATGGGCTACTGGTTCGCGGCCTACGTGCCCGCCGGTACGCCGGCACCGGTGGTGTCGCGGCTGAACGAGCTGCTGACCGCAGCCACGCAGAGCGCCGCGGCGAAGTCGTTCTACGACACCGCCGGCTCCGAGCCCTGGACCACCACCTCGGCCGAGCTGGCCCGCTTCCAGGCGGCCGAGACGCAGAAGTGGGGCAAGGTGATCAAGGCCGCCGGCATCGATCCGGAATAGGCCCCGTATCCGCGCCTGCTGTGCCGGTTGCCCGCCCGGCAGTCCGCACGGGGCGCTTCGTGCCCGGAACGCATGGCGTCGCGCATCGCCAGGGGTGGTCGCGTCCTGGACTCCTGCGTTTCTGGTGGCGCTTTCGTATTCCACAACGACAACACTGGAGACATCGCCATGCATTTTTCTCGAGCCCTTTCCCGGCGCGCCCGTCCGCGGCGCCCATTCCCCGCTGCGGCCGCCGTGGCGCTCGCGGCCACCGCGCTGCTGGCCGCATGCGGCGGCGGCGGTTCATCGACTCTGGCAGAGGGTGCGCCGAAGCTGCGCCTGACCATCGCTGCCACGGAAGACTTTCCGGGCAGCTTCGGCAGTGTGGGCGCCTATGAAAAGGTGTCAGGCACGGTGCAGGGCGAACTCGATCCGGCGGACCCGCGCAACGCGGTCATCCAGGACCTGCAGCTCGCTCCACGCAACAGCCGCGGCATGGTGGTGTACAGCGCCGACTTCGTGCTGCTCAAGCCCAAGGACATGTCCAAGGCCGGGGGCGTGCTGCGCTACGACGCGCCCAACCGCGGCAACATCCTCACGCTGCCCAATCCGGCGGCCGTACCGGGCGATGCGGTGTACTTCGAGCGGGGCTACACCTTCCTCTATTCCGCATGGCAGGGCGACGTGCCCAAGAGTTCGCCCGCGCGGCTCACCGCCACCGTGCCCGTGGCCCGCAATGCCGACGGCAGCAGCATCACCGGCCCGTACCGCACGGAGCTGGTCCCCACCGCCGCGGCCGCGGCCATGGCGCTGCCCGGAGGCGTCTTCAACGGCACCATGATTCCCTACGAGCCCGCGGGCCTGGACAACACGCAGCCGGGCTATTCGCTCACGCGCCGCCGCAACGAGACGGACGCGCGCGAAGCCATACCCGCCGCGGACTGGAAGTTCGCTACCTGCGATACCGGTGCCAACCCGTTCCCGGGCACGCCCAGCCCCGCCAGCGTCTGCCTGCGCGGCGGGTTCGATCCGCAGTATCTGTACGAACTGGTCTATGTGGCCAAGGATCCGAAGGTCATGGGCGTGGGGCTTGCCGCGCTGCGCGATACCGTGGGCTTCTTCCGCGGCAGGGCCGCCGATGCGGATGGCCGGGCCAATCCGCTGGCGGGCCGCATCACGCACGTCATCGGGCAGGGCACGTCCCAGTCGGGCAATGCCATGAAGACCTTCCTGCACCTGGGCTTCAACCAGCGGCTGGACGGTGGCATGGTGTTCGACGGCATCTACGCCCACGTCGCCGCGCGCCAGACCAACGTCAACACCCGCTTCGCCGTACCCGGCGGCGGCGGCGGCCTGCGCACCGACCACACGGCCTTCGGGCAGACGGCGCCGCGCGGCCTGGCGGCGGATTACGTGGATGCCGTGAGCGGCCGCGAGGGTGGCGTGATGCGCCGCTGCAGCGCGACCGGCACCTGCCCGCGTTTCTTCCTAGGCCTGTCGGGCACCGAGTTCTGGCAGCTGCAGGGCTCGCCCGTGCTCACCGATGCGCAGGGCCAGCGCGACATCGCCCAGCCCGCCAACGCGCGCATCTACTACTACGCGAGCACGCAGCACGGCGGGGCGGGCGGGGTGGAAAGCATCAGCTACACACCCTCGCGCACTGTCTATCCCGCCGGCACCGTGGTGCATTTCAACGACACCTTCCGGGCGCTGTTCCTCGCGCTGGAGGACTGGGTGGTGCGCGGCACGGAGCCGCCGGCCAGCCAGGTGCCCCGCATCGCCGACGGCACGCTGGTGCGCCCGGCCCAGGTCGCCTATCCGGCCATGAAGGGACTGGCCTGGAGCGCGGGAGGCGTGCAGACACCGATTCCGGAATTCCGTTACCAGGCGCGCTACAACGGCTTCACCCTGCTGGACTTCGGTCCGCAATATGTTCCCCAGGACGAGTCGGGCATCGCCACGGTGCTGCCTCCACGGACGGTGGGGCGCGACTATGCCATCCTGGTGCCGCAGGTGGATCCGGCGACCGGGCTGGCGCGGGCCGGCATCCAGAGCGTGGAAGCCCAGGCGCCGCTGGGCACGAGCATCGAGTTCAACGAGGTGGCCACACCCGGTATCGTCGATCTCGCCAACCTCACGGGCAGCTTCATCCCGTTCCACAAGACACGCGCTGCGCGCCTGGCCGCGGGCGACGGGCGGCCGTCGCTGGAGGAGCTGTACGGATCGCAGGCGGGGTACGTGGCCGCCGTGTCCCGCGCCGCCGACGGGCTGGTGGCGCAGCGCCTGCTGCTGCGCCGCGACGCCGACGCGATCGTGGCCAAGGCGCGGGCGGCCAACATCCTGCCCTGAACTGACCGCCACCTGCGCCCGGGGACGCCTGTGCGCCTCGGGGCGCGGGTGGCGTGGAGTGCGGCGGTGTGACGCGGCGGGCTGTACGTGCCGGCCGGGGGTGCGTAGAGTGGCGGGGCAGGGCGCCCCGCCCATATAACGAACGAAGAGACAGACCCCCCCATGCCGCCCATACCCCCAGGCCCGCCCTGGCCTGCATTCCTTTCTTCCCTGCTGCACCGTTGCACCGCCCGGTTCCGGGCCGCTGGGGCCGCACTCATCCGCAGGGCCAGACGGGTAGACAAAGCGGAGTGCTGGGCGGCGGCCGTGGCGATGGCTGCGATGGTGGGCGCCACCAGCCCTGCCGCGGCACAGGCACCCGTCGATGCCCAGGTGCCTGCCGCGCCGGCGCCGGCCTCCGGCATGGCCGACCGGGTCATCGCCTGCACGGCCTGCCACGGCCGGGAGGGCAGGGCGATCCAGCAGGGCTACTTTCCGCGCATCGCCGGCAAACCCGCGGGCTACCTGTACCACCAGCTCCTGAACTTTCGTGACGGGCGCCGCAGCTACCCGCAGATGTCCTACCTGCTCGAGCACATGACGGACGACTATCTGCGCGAGATCGCCCGGCATTTCTCCGCGCTGGAGCTTCCCTATGCCGCGCCGCCTCCGCCCCAGGCCCCCCCGGCGACGCTGGAACGGGGCCGCCGGCTGGTGCGCGAGGGCAATGCCGCCCGTGGAATACCCGCCTGCGTGCAATGCCACGGCGGCGCCATGACCGGCGTGCAGCCGGCCATCCCCGCGCTCGTCGGCCTGCCGCGCGACTACCTCAACAGCCAGATCGGGGCCTGGCAGACCGGCCAGCGCCGCTCGCAGGCACCCGATTGCATGGCCCGCGTGGCGCGGCAGCTCACGGCCGAGGACGTGAGCGCCATCTCGGCCTGGCTGGCCGCCCAGCCGGTGGCCGGCAGCGGCAAGCCCGCCGACGCACCTGCAGGCCCGCTGCCCATGCCCTGCGGCGGCGTGGACGTGTCCGCCTCGGGGAGCGCGCCATGAACGGGCCGCCACTGCATGCACGGAGCTTCTGGCGGCGCTGGCCTGCGCGCGTGGGCGCGGTCCTGCTGGGCGCGCTGGCGGCCTGCGCGGTGCTCGTGGCCGTGCTCAACCGCTGGGGCGAAACCCCGCTGCCGCAGGACGACGGCCCGCCCGCGCCTGCCACGCCGCAGGCCATCGCCCGGGGCGAATACCTGGCGCGGGCCGGCAACTGCATGGCCTGCCATACCGAGCCGGGCGGCGCGCCGTTCGCGGGCGGCCGCGGCATCGAGACGCCGTTCGGCACGGTGTACAGCACCAACCTCACGCCCGACCCCGACACCGGGCTGGGCCGCTGGTCGGATGCGGCCTTCTGGCGCGCCCTGCACCATGGCCGTTCGCGGGACGGGCGGCTGCTCTACCCGGCATTCCCATATCCCAGCTACACGCACGTGACGCGGGAGGATGCCGACGCGATCCACGCTTACCTGCGCAGCCTGCCGCCGGTGCGCCAGGCCGCCCGCCCGCACGCGCTCGGCTTCCCCTACGGCACCCAGGCCGCGCTCGCCGTGTGGCGGGCGCTGTTCTTCCGGCCCGGCGGCCTCGCGCCCGTGCCGGAACGGCCTGCGGACTGGAACCGCGGCCGCTACCTCGTGCAGGGTCTGGGGCATTGCGCGGCCTGCCACAGCCCGCGCAATGCCCTGGGCGCCACGCGCGATGCCGGCGCCCTGCGTGGCGGGCTCATTCCCGTGCAGAACTGGTATGCGCCGGCCCTGGACACGGTGCGAGAGGCCGGCGTCGCCGACTGGCCCGTGGACGAGGTCGTCGCCCTGCTGCGCGACGGAACCGCGCCACGCGGCACGGTGACAGGGCCCATGGCCGAGGTGGTCTTCCGCAGCACCCAGTACCTGGACGACGCGGACCTGCGCGCCATCGCGGCCTACCTGCGTGCGCTGCCCGCGCCGGAAGGTCCCGCGCCCGCGGCACCGCCGCCGCCGTCCCGGCCCGTGATGGAACGGGGCGGGGCGGTGTATGCCCGCCACTGTGCGCAGTGCCACGGCGATGGCGGGCTGGGCCGGCCCGGGGCATTCCCTCCACTGGCCGGCAACCGCGCGGTGCTGCTCGAATCGCCGGTGAACGTGGTGCGCACCATCCTCCAGGGCGGCTATCCTCCGGTGACGCCCGGCAATCCGCGGCCGCACGGCATGCCGCCCTTCACCCAGGTGCTGGGCGACGACGACGTGGCCGCCGTGGCCACCTTCGTTCGCAATGCCTGGGGCAACCGGGCGCCCGGCGTGGGTACCATCGACGTGTACCGTGCGCGGGAGCGCCGGGGGCGCTGAGGCACTCCCCCCTTCCCGTCCTCCGTCCCTCGCGTTCCTTTTTCCAAGCCTGTTGAAAAATCCATGCCGGACACCACTTCTCCACCAGCACCGCTTTCCGCCGGCGACCTCCCCGTGGTCCCGGGCTGGTGGGTGGTCTGCCTGTGCGCCGCCTGGTGTGGCGTCTGCCGTGAATACGGTGCCGTCTTCGAGGCGCTGCGTGCCGCCCATCCGGATGTCCGCTTCGAATGGGTGGATGTGGAGGACGAGGAAGACCTGGCCGGAGACCTCGATGTGGAGACTTTCCCCACCGTGCTCGTGGCCGACGGCATCCATGCACGTTTCCTCGGCCCCGTGCTGCCCCAGTCCGGCGTGCTCGCGCGCATGCTCGCCGCCCTGCGGCAGGAGGGGGGCGCACCTCCCGTGGATGCGCAGGCACAGGCGGTATTCGAGCGCATCCGCCAGGCGCGCGCTGCGGCCGGAAACTGACGCTGCGCCGCCACGTTTGTGGCGCGCCTGCAATGCAAATTGCATGCCGCCGGCTTGGCAAAGCAGCGCGCAGCAGGCTACAATAAGGGCTTCACGGCCAAACGGGCGGGTCCCCACCGCCCGTTTTTTTTGGCCGTTCGCTTTCTTCGAGCTCGAAGCTGTCGGGGAGATTCCTCGGCGGTTATCGGGTTTTTTGCACTTCTGGAACAGAACTGAACGACACGTGGCATTGCAGCAGATCGTCGAACAAACCGTCGCGGGCCTGGGTTACGACCTGGTGGAGATCGAACGCTCCGCCGGCGGACTGCTGCGCATAACCATCGATCTGCCCTGGCAGCCGCCCGTGGAAGGCGCTGCCTCCGATGCCGCTCCTGCCGGCCCCGAGGCGTTCGTGACGGTCGAGGATTGCGAGAAGGTCACGCGCCAGCTGCAGTTCGCGCTGGAGGTCGATGGCGTGGACTACAAGCGCCTGGAGGTTTCCTCGCCGGGCATCGACCGCCCGCTGCGCCATGAACAGGATTTCCAGCGCTTTGCCGGCGAGGTGGTCGACATCACGCTCAAGGCTCCCATCGGCGATGCCGCCGCCGGCCAGGTCAACGCCAACCGCAAGAAATTCCGCGGCACGCTCGAGCGTACCGAGGCCGGAGGCTGGCAGATCGTCTGGAGCGACGAGCCTCCGCCGAAGCCGGGCCAGAAGGTCAGCAAGAAGCGGGTGCCCCCGCCGCTGCAGGCCCTGGGCTTCACGCTCGACGAGCTGCGCGACGCCCGGCTGGCGCCTATCGTGGATTTCAAGGGGCGCGGGCCGAAAGGCGGGCCGGCCCCGGACTGAATCGGGCCGCAGCGGATTCGAAGCAAGGGCCGCCGCGCAGGGCGCGGGCCTTCAAGGGATTGAAAAATAGGAGAGTCGTCGATGAATCGCGAACTGTTGATGTTGGTTGAAGCCATTTCGCGCGAGAAGAACGTGGAGCGCGACGTGGTGTTCGGCGCCGTGGAACTGGCGCTGGCCCAGGCCACCAAGAAGCTCTACCCGGGCGAGGTGGACATCCGCGTGGCGATCGACCGCGACAGCGGCAACTACGAGACTTTCCGCCGCTGGCTCGTCGTGCCCGACGACGCCGGCCTGCAGAACCCGGACGCCGAGGAACTGTTGATGGATGCGCAGGAGCGCATCGCCGACATCGAGGTCGGCGAATACATCGAGGAAGGCATCGAGTCCGTGCCCATCGGCCGCATCGGCGCCATGGCCGCCAAGCAGGTCATCCTGCAGAAGATCCGCGACGCCGAGCGCGAGATGCTGCTGAACGACTTCATGTCGCGCGGCGAGAAGATCTTCACCGGCACCGTCAAGCGCATGGACAAGGGCGACATCATCGTCGAGTCCGGCCGTGTCGAAGGCCGCCTGCGCCGCAGTGAGATGATCCCCAAGGAAAACCTGCGCAACGGCGACCGCGTGCGGGCGATGATCATGGAGGTGGACCTCACGCTGCGCGGCGCGCCCATCATCCTCTCGCGCTCCGCGCCCGAGTTCATGATCGAGCTGTTCCGCAACGAGGTACCCGAGATCGAGCAGGGCCTGCTGGAGATCAAGAGCTGCGCCCGCGACCCCGGCAGCCGTGCCAAGATCGCCGTGCTGTCGCATGACAAGCGCGTCGATCCCATCGGCACCTGCGTCGGCGTGCGTGGCACGCGCGTCAATGCCGTGACCAACGAACTGGCCGGCGAGCGCGTGGACATCGTGCTGTGGTCCGAGGATCCGGCGCAGTTCGTGATCGGCGCGCTGGCGCCGGCCAACGTGTCCTCCATCGTGGTCGATGAGGAAAAGCATGCCATGGACGTGGTGGTGGACGAGGAGAACCTCGCGATCGCCATCGGCCGCGGCGGCCAGAACGTGCGCCTCGCTTCCGACCTGACGGGCTGGAAGATCAACATCATGGACGCGGCCGAGTCCGCCCAGAAGCAGGCCAACGAGACCGATGCGTCCCGCCGCCTGTTCATGGAAAAGCTCGACGTGGACGAGGAAATCGCCAACATCCTCATCGAGGAAGGCTTCGCCAGCCTCGAGGAAGTGGCCTACGTGCCGCTGCAGGAGATGCTCGAGATCGAGAGCTTCGACGAGGACACGGTGAACGAACTGCGCGCCCGCGCCAAGGACGCCCTCCTCACCATGGAGATCGCCCGCGAGGAAAGCGTGGAAGGTGTCTCGCAGAACCTGCGGGACCTGGACGGGATGACGTCCGAGCTCATCGGCAAGCTGGCCGAGGGCGGCGTCCACACCCGTGATGATCTGGCCGACCTGGCCATCGACGAACTGACCGCCCTGACCGGCCAGTCTGAGGAAGAAGCCAAGGCCTTGATCATGAAGGCGCGCGAACACTGGTTCGCGGGGCAAGAGTAAGGGTCAGGGGAGGTACGAACCGAATATGTCCAGTAACACTGTCGCCGAGTTCGCCAGCGAACTCAAGAAATCGCCGGAAACCCTGCTCGACCAGCTCAAGTCCGCTGGCGTGTCCAAGGCTACCCCGTCCGATGCCCTGACCGAATCGGACAAGCAGAAGCTGCTCGCTTTCCTGCAGGCCAGCCACGGCACCGCCACGGCCGACCGCAAGAAGATCACGCTGACCAAGAAGTCCACCAGCGAGATCAAGCAGGCCGATGCCACGGGCAAGGCACGCACCATCCAGGTGGAAGTGCGCAAGAAGCGCACCTTCATCAAGCGCGATGACGCGGCCGAAGGTGCCGCCGAGGGCCAGGGCACCCTGTCCGAGGACACCGTCGCGCCGTCCGCCGAGGACCAGGACCTCGCACGCCGCGAGGAAGAGGCCCGCCGCCAGGCCGACCTCATCAGCCGGCAGGAGGAAGAGCTGAGCGCAGCGCGCCGCGAGCGCGAGGAGCGTGAGCGCCGCGAGCGCGAAGCCGAAGAGCGTGCAGCCGCCTACGCCGCCCAGCAGGCCGAGAAGAAGGCGCAGGAGTCCGCCGTGCGCGAGGAAGCATCGCGCGAGGCCGCTGCCGAGGCTGCTGCCCGCAATGCCGCGCAGGCCGAGGCCCGCGCCAAGGCCGAAGCCGAATCCAAGGCCCGTGCGGCCGAGGAAACCGCGCGTGCCGCCGACCTGGACGAGCGCCGCCGCAAGGCCCTGGCCGAGGCCGAGGCGATCCGCGCCATGATGGCCGCGCCCAAGAAGGTGCTGGTCGCCAAGAAGCCCGAGGAGCCGAAGCCGGCTCCGAAGCCCGCGACCGCGGCCGACGCCAAGAAGGGCACGCTGCACAAGCCCGCGGCCACGCCGGGCGCGCGTCCCGCGGCCGGTGCGCCGGCCGGTGGCGGCAAGGAAGTGAAGTCCGCCAAGCTGTCTTCCAGCTGGGCTGGCGATCCTGCCAAGAAGAAGGAAATCAAGACCCGCGGCGACGCCAGCGGCGGCGTGGGCCGCAACAACTGGCGCAGCGGCCCGCGCGGCCGCCGCAACGACCGCGACGAGCATTCGCACCAGGCCTCCGCTCCCGCCGAGGCGCGCATCATCGAAGTGCACGTGCCAGAGACCATCACCGTGGCCGAGCTGGCGCACAAGATGTCGATCAAGGCGTCCGAGGTCATCAAGTCGCTGATGAAGATGGGCCAGATGGTCACCATCAACCAGCCGCTGGATCAGGACACGGCCATGATCGTGGTCGAGGAAATGGGCCACAAGGCCGTCGTGGCCGCGCTGGACGATCCGGAAGCATTCACCGACGAGGACGTGTCCGGCCAGCAGGCCGAGGCGCTGCCGCGCGCTCCCGTGGTCACCGTCATGGGCCACGTGGACCATGGCAAGACCTCGCTGCTGGACTACATCCGCCGCGCCAAGGTGGCGGCGGGCGAGGCCGGCGGCATCACGCAGCACATCGGTGCCTACCACGTCGAGACGCCGCGCGGCATCGTCACGTTCCTGGATACCCCCGGCCACGAGGCCTTCACGGCCATGCGTGCCCGCGGTGCCCAGGCGACCGACATCGTCATCCTGGTGGTGGCGGCCGACGACGGCGTCATGCCGCAGACGAAGGAAGCCATCAAGCACGCGAAGGCGGCGAAGGTGCCGATCGTCGTGGCCATCACCAAGGCCGACAAGCCCGATGCCAACCCCGACCGCGTCAAGCAGGAACTGGTGGCCCAGGAAGTCGTGCCCGAAGAGTACGGCGGCGAGTCGCCCTTCGTGCCCGTGTCCTCCAAGACCGGCATGGGCATCGACGACCTGCTCGAGCAGGTGCTGCTGCAGGCCGAAGTGCTGGAACTCAAGGCACCCGTCGAAGCCATGGCCAAGGGCCTGGTCATCGAAGCGCAGCTGGACAAGGGCCGCGGCCCCGTGGCCACGGTGCTGGTGCAGTCCGGCACGCTGAAGGTGGGCGACGTGGTGCTGGCAGGCCAGACCTCCGGCCGCGTGCGTGCCATGCTGGACGAGAACGGCAAGGCGACCAAGTCCGCGGGTCCCTCCATCCCGGTGGAGATCCAGGGCCTGTCCGACGTGCCCCAGGCCGGCGACGAGTTCATGGTGCTGTCCGACGAGCGCCGTGCCCGCGAGATCGCGACCTACCGCGCCGGCAAGTTCCGCAACACCAAGCTGGCCAAGCAGCAGGCTGCGAAGCTGGAGAACGTGTTCGCCGACATGACGGCGGGCGAGGTGAAGAACCTGCCCATCATCATCAAGGCCGACGTGCAGGGCTCCCAGGAAGCGCTGGCCGCCTCGCTGCTCAAGCTCTCGACCGACGAGATCCGCGTGCAGCTCGTGTATGCGGGCGTGGGCGGCATCAGCGAGTCCGACGTCAACCTGGCCATCGCCTCCAAGGCGATCGTGATCGGCTTCAACGTGCGTGCCGATGCTGGCGCGCGCAAGACGGCCGAAGCCAACGACGTGGACCTGCACTACTACAACATCATCTACGACGCGGTGGACGAGCTGAAGGCGGCCATGTCCGGCATGCTGGCGCCCGAGCAGCGCGAAGAGGAAATCGGTACCGCCGAGATCCGCACGGTGTTCGTGGCCTCGAAGATCGGCACGGTGGCCGGCTCCTACGTCACGTCGGGCCAGGTCACGCGCAACTGCCGCTTCCGCCTGCTGCGCGACAACGTGGTCATCTACACGGGCGAAGTCGAGTCGGTGCGCCGCCTCAAGGACGACGTCAAGGAAGTCAAGGAAGGCTTCGAGTGCGGTATCAAGCTCAAGAACTACAGCGACATCAAGGAAGGTGATCAGCTGGAGTTCTTCGAGATCAAGGAAATCGCAAGGACCTTGTGATGCACCCCCTGAGTCGCTTCGCGCCTTCCCCCTCCAGGGGGACGACGCCGGTGGCCTGGCAAAGCCAGTTCCACGGCGTCCGCTGGCATGGCCTGCTCCGCGGCCCTTCGAGGGTTGAGGGCAGGGTGCTGGCGAGGTGCGGTGATCCTGCGGAGTTCTGAGACCCTATGGCAGCCAAGAAATCCTCCACGCCCAACCGCGGCTTCAAGGTCGCGGACCAGATCCAGCGCGACCTGACCGAGCTGATCCGCGAGTTGAAGGACCCGCGCATCGGAATGTGCACGCTGCAGGCGGTGGAAGTGACGCCCGACTACGCGCACGCGAAGGTGTTCTTCAGCGTGCTCGTGGGCGACGCCGATGCGACGCAGGACGCGCTGAACCAGGCCGCGGGGTTCCTCCGCAACGGCCTCTTCAAGCGCCTGCACATCCACACCGTGCCGACGCTGCACTTCATGTTCGACCGCACCACCGAGCGCGCGTCGGACATGAACGCGCTGATCGCGCGCGCCGTGGCTTCCCGTTCCAAAGACGACGACGAAGCATGACCGCACGCGCTCCCCGCATCCGGGTGCAGCGGCGCCCGGTGCACGGAGTGCTGCTGCTCGACAAGCCCCTGGGCCTTTCCAGCAACGACGCGTTGCAGAAGGCCAAGTGGCTGCTGCGCGCTGAAAAAGCCGGCCATACGGGCACGCTCGATCCGCTCGCCAGCGGCGTGCTGCCGCTGTGCTTCGGCGCGGCCACCAAGTTCAGCCAGCTGCAGCTCGACGCGCCCAAGACTTACGAGGCCGTGGCCTTGCTCGGCGTGACCACCACCACAGGCGATGCGGAAGGCGATGTGGTGGATCACCGCGAGGTAGATGCCTCGCAGCTCACCCCTGCGCGCCTGGCCGAGGTGCAGCGGCAGTTCACCGGCCCCATCCGCCAGGTGCCGCCGATGCACAGCGCCCTCAAGAAGGACGGCAAGGCTCTCTACGAATACGCCCGCGCGGGCATCGCCGTCGAGCGCAAGGCGCGCGACGTGGTCATCCATGCGCTCAAGCTGTCGCTGGTCGAGGACCAGGGCGGCGCGCCCGCCGTGCGCATGGTCGTGACCTGCAGCAAGGGCACCTACATCCGTACGCTGGGCGAGGACGTCGGCGCCGCACTGGGTTGCGGCGCGCACCTCGTCTTCCTGCGCCGCATCGACACGGGCGGGCTGGGCGTGGAGCGCTGCGTCACGCTCGCCGCGCTCGAGGCGATGGACGAGGCCGCGCGGATGGCCTGTGTCCAGCCGGTGGAGACGCTGCTCGCAGGGCATGCGGCTGTCACGCTGGACCATGACAATACGGCGCGATTCCTCTCCGGCGTGCGCCGCCGCGGGCCCTGGCCCGATGCGCCCGCCGTGGCGGTGTTCGGCGACGAACCCCGTGCCCTGCTGGGCGTCGGCCGCGTGGCGGCCGGCGAACTCATCCCCGAGCGCCTCCTGAGCCCCCAGGAGATCGCACAGATTCTGGAAAGCACGCCGCGGGCAGAGCGCGGCACATTGGAACCCACTCTATGAGCAAACAAATCCGCAACATCGCCATCATCGCGCACGTTGACCATGGCAAGACCACCATGGTGGACCAGCTGCTGCGCCAGTCCGGAACCTTCGCCGACCACGAGAAGGTTGTCGATACCGTGATGGACAACAACGCGATCGAAAAGGAACGCGGCATCACCATCCTGGCCAAGAACTGCGCCGTGAGCTGGGAAGGCACGCACATCAACATCGTGGACACCCCGGGCCACGCGGACTTCGGCGGCGAAGTGGAGCGTGCCCTGTCGATGGTGGACAGCGTGGTGCTGCTGATCGACGCGCAGGAAGGCCCCATGCCCCAGACGCGCTTCGTGACGAAGAAGGCCCTGGCCCTCGGCCTGCGCCCCATCCTGGTGGTGAACAAGGTGGACAAGCCGGGCGCCAACCCCGACAAGGTCGTGAACGCCGCGTTCGACCTGTTCGACAAGCTGGGTGCTACCGACGAGCAGCTCGACTTCCCCGTGGTGTACGCCTCGGGCATCAACGGCTGGTCGTCGCTGGAAGAAGGCGCTCCGGGCGAGCAGTGGGGCCCCGACATGTCGGCCCTGTTCAACACCATCCTGAAGCACGTGCCCCCGAACTCGGGCGACCCGGCTGCCCCGCTGCAGCTGCAGATCTCGGCGCTCGACTTCTCCACCTTCGTGGGCCGCATCGGCGTGGGCCGCATCAGCCAGGGCACGCTCAAGCCCGGCCAGGACGTGCTGGTCATGGAAGGCCCCGACGGCAAGAGCGTCAAGGGCCGCGTGAACCAGGTGCTGACCTTCCAGGGCCTGGACCGCATGCAGACCCCGCTGGCCGGCCCCGGCGACATCGTGCTGATCAACGGCATCGAGGACATCGGCATCGGCGTGACCGTGACCGACCCGGCCAACCCCGCGCCGCTGCCCATGCTGAAGGTGGACGAGCCCACGCTGACCATGAACTTCTGCGTGAATACCTCGCCGCTGGCGGGCCGCGAAGGCAAGTTCGTGACGAGCCGCCAGCTCTGGGACCGCCTGCAGAAGGAACTGCAGCACAACGTGGCCCTGCGCGTGAAGGAAACCGACGAGGAAGGCATCTTCGAAGTGATGGGCCGGGGCGAACTGCACCTGACCATCCTGCTGGAGAACATGCGCCGCGAAGGCTACGAACTGGCCGTCTCCAAGCCGCGCGTGGTGTTCAAGGACATCGACGGCGTGAAGCACGAGCCGATCGAGCTGGTGACGGCCGACATCGAGGAAGGCCACCAGGGCGGCGTGATGCAGGCCCTCGGCGAGCGCAAGGGCGAGCTGGTCAACATGGAATCCGACGGCCGCGGCCGCGTGCGCCTGGAATACCGCATCCCGGCGCGGGGCCTGATCGGCTTCACCAACGAATTCCTGAACCTGACGCGCGGCTCGGGCCTGATCTCCAACATCTTCGACAGCTACGAGCCGCACAAGGGCGACATCGGCGGCCGCAAGAACGGCGTGCTGATCTCCATGGACGACGGTGAAATCTTCACCTACGCCCTGGGCAAGCTCGACGACCGCGGCCGCATGTTCGTGAAGGCGAACGATCCGGTGTACGAAGGCATGATCGTCGGCATCCACAGCCGCGACAACGACCTCGTCGTGAACGCCACGCGCACCAAGCAACTGACCAACTTCCGCGTCTCCGGCAAGGAAGACGCGATCAAGATCACGCCCCCGATCGACCTGACGCTGGAATACGGCGTGGAGTTCATCGAGGACGACGAGCTGGTCGAAATCACGCCCAAGAGCATCCGCCTGCGCAAGCGCCACCTGACGGAAAACGAGCGCAAGCGCGCTGCCCGCGGCATGTGACCGGGGCCCCGGCCGGGGCCTTGGCTTCCCGCATGGAACGACGCGCCCCGAGGGGCGCGTTTTCATTGCAGGATCCGTTGGGAGCCCTGTGCCGCCGCTGCACAGAGGGCAGGGCCTCAGGGGCTTGCGGGTGGCGATGCCGGGCCGGCCAACGCCGGATCGGTGTTGTCGTCGCGGCGCACGTCCACGCGGGCGATGCGCCGTCCCTGCAGGGCCACCACCTCGAAGCGCAGGCCGTGCAGCACCATGGCGCGGCCGGGCTCGGGCAGTTCCCCGAGAGTCTCCAGCAGCAGCCCGGCCAGCGTGCTGGCATCGTGCGCGCTGTGCGCGAGCCGCTCCACCCGCACCGTACGCGCGAGCGTGTGCAGGTCCACCAGTCCATCCGCCAGCCAGTGGTCCGGCCCCACGGGCTGCACCAGCAGGTCTTCCCCCGCATCGGGGAACTCGCCCGCGATGGCTTCCAGCACGTCCATCGGCGTGACGAGGCCGAGGATCGTGCCGTATTCATCGCTCACCAGCGCCAGGTGGTTGCGCGTGCGGCGCAGGTTCTCCATGAGGCGCAGGATGCTCACCGTTTCGGGCACGATCAGCGGCGGCTGCAGGCTGCGCTGGCGGTCGATGGTGCCGCGCTCGACGAGGTCGGCCATGAGGTCCTTGGCGCGGCCCACGCCGAGCACCGCGTCCAGTCCGCCCCGGTCGCAGACCGGGAACAGCCCGTGCGGCTGCGCCTGCAGCTGGCGGTAGAGCGACGGCTTGTCCTGGCTGATGTCGATCCAGTCCACATCCGCGCGCGGGGTCATGATGGAGAGCACGGAGCGCTCGGCCAGCGAGAGCACGCCCCGCACCATGCTGCGCTCCTCCTGGCGGAAGGCGCCCCTGAGCGCGGCTTCCGCGCTGGCGGCGGCAGAATTGCCTCCGGATACGCCCGCGTCCTGGCCGCCCAGCAGGCGCAGCACCGTGCGCGCCGTGCGCTCGCGCAGCGGCAGCCGCGCGGCATGGCGCGCGATATTGCGCAGCCGCCACTGGTTGAAGAACTCGATGAGGATGGAAAAGCCGATCGCGGCGTACAGGTAGCCCTTGGGCAGGTGGAAGCCCATGCCCTCGGACACCAGGCTGAGCCCGATCATGAGCAGGAAGCTCAGGCACAGCACCACCACGGTGGGATGGCGGTTGACGAAGGCGGTGAGCGCGCGCGACGCCACCATCATGACGCCCATCGCGATCACCACGGCGGCCATCATCACCGGCAGGTGCTGCACCATGCCCACGGCGGTGATGATCGAGTCGAGCGAGAACACCGCGTCCAGTGCCACGATCTGCACCAGCACGACCCCGAAAGCCGCGTGCTCGCGGCGCTCCGGCCCGGTCGCATCCACGCCTTCCAGGCGCTCGTGCAATTCGGTCGTGGCCTTCCACAGCAGGAAGATGCCGCCGGCCAGCAGGATGATGTCCCGCCACGACAGCGACAGCCAGCCCCATTCGAGGACCGGCGTGGTGAGGCGCACCAGGTGCGCGATGGCGGCCAGCAGGCACAACCGCAGCACCAGCGCGAGGGACAGTCCGACCAGCCGGGCGCGGTCACGCTGCTCCGGCGGCAGCTTGTCGGCCAGGATGGCGATGAAGACGAGGTTGTCGATGCCGAGGACGATTTCCAGCACCACCAGCGTCGCCAGGCCCGCCCAGGCCGAGGGGTCGCTCAGCCATTCCATGGCGGGTCTCCCTGCGGGCTGGTGCGCTGCGGCGCCTGGCCCGCAGCGAAGCGGCCCTCAGCGTGGGGCAGCATGCGGGGCGGCGTGGTGGAGGAGACAGGGGAGGGCCGCGGTGCCGCGGCGGGGTGGGGCATGCCGGAACATTCTAGGCAGCACTCCAGGCAGGTCCTGTAGGAGACCGGGCACACCGCGCGGCCTGCGGCACAATTTCCGGCACGTTCCAATACCGGATTCCAAGGAGACTATCGAATGGATGCAACGCAACGCGACGTGCTGGCCGAGGTGCGCGGACAGGTGGGCTTCATCACGCTGAACCGCCCGCGCGCGCTCAACGCCCTGTCGCTGGGCATGGTGCGCGAACTCATGGAAGCGCTGCTGCGCTGGCAGTCGGACCCGACCGTGCTCGCCGTGGCGATCCGCGGCACGAACAAGGAGGGTGCCTTCGGTGCGTTCTGCGCGGGCGGGGACATCCGCTTCCTGCACCAGGCCGGCAGCACCGGCAACCCGCAGCTGGAAGACTTCTTCACCGAGGAATACGCCCTCAACCACCTGATCCACACCTTCGGCAAGCCCTACATCGCCTTCATGGACGGCATCGTCATGGGCGGCGGCATGGGCATCAGCCAGGGCGGCAGCCTGCGCATCGTGACGGAGCGCACCAAGATGGCGATGCCCGAGACGGCCATCGGCCTGTTCCCGGACGTGGGCGGCGGCTACTTCCTGTCGCGCTGCCCCGGCCGCACCGGCGAATGGCTGGCGCTGACGGGTGACACCATCGGCGCGGGCGATGCGGTCGCGCTGGGCCTGGCCGATGGCTGCATGCCCGCAGAAGCCCAGCACGGCGTGTGGGACGGCCTGGCCACGCAGCGCTTTGACGATGGCGCCGCCATCGAACGCTGGGTGGCCACGCATTTCGTCGCGACCACGCCCGCTGCCACGGCCGACCGCGCGCGCATCGACGCGGCCTTCGGCCAGGAGAGCGTACCGGCCATTGTCGCGGCGCTGGAGGCCGACGGCAGCGACTGGGCCCGCACCACGGTGGCCACGCTGCGCAAGCGCTCGCCGCTGATGCTGCACGTGGTGCTGGAGCAGGTCCGGCGTGCCCGTGGGATGGACCTGGCCGCCGACCTGCGCATGGAGCGCGACATGGTGCGGCACTGTTTCTACCTGCGGCCCGGCCAGAGCGAGACGGTGGAGGGCATCCGCGCGCTCGCGGTGGACAAGGACCATGCGCCCCGCTGGAACCCGGCGCGCATCGAGGACGTCATGCCCGCGATGTGGCAGCCCTTCTTCGACAGCCCCTGGCCCGCGCATTCCCATCCGCTGGCCGCTCTGCGGTAGATCACAGCTGCGGATGGACGGCCGTCGCGATGGCCAGCAGTGCATCGCGCGGCAGCGGCCCGCTCAGCGCGTAGCCGAAACCATCCTCCACCCAGTAGAAGCTGGGTACGGGGCCATCGCCTTCGTAGCGGAACGCGGTTTCCGCCGGAGCCGCAGGCAGCGCGCCGAGGTACAGGGTGACGCGCTGCCCCGCGGCGTTCTGGTACATGAATTGTGCCCGCGCGCCGCTGGCGCCACCCGGACTGGCATCGCCCGGCAACAGGCGCCCGCCCACGAGTTCATAGCCCTGGGGCTGCAGGTCCGGAATGTGCAGCGGCCGGCCCAGGCGCCGGGAGAGCCATTGCACCAGATGTTCCTGTTGCGCCGCGCCCACCTCCACCGGGTGGCGCTGCTCGGGCTGGTACACCGCATGGGCCGCGGCGGCCTGCAGCGCGAAACGCTGGGTGGGGGGCAGGGTCGAGGGTGCCGGGCTTGCCAGCGTGGCGGATGCCGGATCGGCGGGCCGGACCGTGCCGTGCAGCGTCCACCCCAGCCCGAAGGCAAGCACCAGGGACGCTGCAAGACCCGCCATGCTCCAGGCCCGTGACGCCTGCAGGCGGCGGTTGCGGAAGTCCTGAGCCGCCTGGGCGAGCAGGGGCGGGACCGGTGCCTCTTCCCAGTGGGCATGCAGCCCGCGCAGCTGTTTGCGCTGGGCTTCCCAGGCCTGCACGCGTTCCCGGTTCGCAGGGTCGTCCTCCAACTGCCGGCGCAGAGCCTGTGCTTCCTCGTGCGGCAGCCGGCCGTCCACCAGCGCATGCAGGTGGTCGTCGTCCAGGCCGGTGGCCGGAGCGCCGGGTGGGGCGCCATGCGGAGTACCGCCGGGGTAAGGTGTGCGCGGGTCGATCATGGCCTGCGGTCCATCGTCATTTCAGCCGCCGCAGCCGCGGTGCTGCAGGCGGCGAGGGCGGCCGCCGTGCCACGGTCTCCGGCGCCGCGCCGGGCGTGCGGGCATGCGGCTCCATCAGTTCGCGCAGCCGCTGCCGGGCACGCGAGAGGCGCGACATCACCGTGCCCACCGGCACGTCCAGCACCTTCGCGGCGGCGGCGTAATCCATGTCTTCCAGCGTCACCAGCAGCAGCACCGCGCGCTGGTCGGCGGGCAGGCGCTGCAGGCAGCGGTCCAGGTCCAGCGCGTCGTCCGTGCGCGCGGGCGGCGCCTGCAGGTGGTCCTGCACCGATTCCAGGTCGAGCGGCGGCTGGGCCGGCACCGCCCGCAACTGGTTCAGGTACACGCGGTGCATGAGCGTGAACAGCCAGGCGCGCAGGTCGCTGCCCGGGCGCCACAGCAGCCATTTGCGGCAGGCGCGTTCGAGCGTGTCCTGCACCAGGTCGTCCGCCGCCCAGGCATTGCCCGTCAGCGCCCGCGCATAGCGCCGCAGGCCGGGCAGATGCGGAGCGATGTCGTCCATGCGGCGGTTACTTGGGGGGAGTCACGGCACGTCGACTACGTTCATGCCGTCGTATACGGGTTCGCCATCCCAGCGAGAGCAAGGCGCGCAGCCGCAGACAGTGCTGTAGCACGGCAAGGCGAAGCAACGCAGTTCTCGCTGGGATGGCGAATCCGTATCAGGGCTTGGCGGTGCGCCAGACCTGATTCACACCGTCGCCCGTGCGTTCGCCGGGCTGGGTGTCCTTCACCCAGTAGTAGAGCGGCTTGCCCTTGTAGGCCAGTTGCTTGGCGCCGTCGTCGCGCTCCACCACGCTGAATTCGCCCGTGGGCGTGTCGCTGCCGGCCAGCAGCGGCGGCCAGTTCTTCGCGCAGGGGCCGTTGCAGACCGATTTGCCGCCGCCGGCCGGGTCGCGGTCGAAGGTGTAGAGCGTCATGCCGTTCGGGCCCACGAGGGCGCCGTTCTTCTCGGCCACGCCGCCGGGCATGCGGGACGACGACATGGAGGCGCAGCCGGCAAGTGCCAGTGCCAGTGCCAGGGCGGAGGTCGCGAAGAGGGTGGAGAGTCGGGTCATCGGTGTGTGCTCCTGTAGGCGCGGGTGGCGGCGACATGCCGGCCCCACGCAGGATAGAACACCGGGCGCGATCGGTTTATTCCGCACCGTCCGAAAATTTTTTTGCGGCCGCCTCAGCGGTGGCGGCTCTTCATCGCGCGCTCCACCTCGCGCTTGCCCTCGCGTTCCTTGATGGTGTCGCGCTTGTCGTGCTCGGCCTTGCCCTTGGCGAGCGCGATCTCGCACTTGGCGCGGCCGTTGGTCCAATGCAGGTTCAGCGGCACCAGCGTATAGCCCTTCTGCTCGACTTTGCCGATCAGGCGCTTGATCTCGTCCTTGTGCAGCAGCAGCTTCTTGGTGCGGACCGCGTCCGGGCTCACGTGGGTGGAGGCCGTCTTCAGGGGATTGATCTGGCAGCCGATCAGGTAGAGCTCGCCTTCGCGGATCACCACGTAGCCGTCGGTGAGCTGCACCTTGCCCTCGCGCAGGGCCTTGACCTCCCAGCCGTGCAGCACCATGCCCGCCTCGTGGCGTTCCTCGAAGAAATAGTTGAAGGCCGCCTTCTTGTTGTCGGCGATGCGGGACAGGGTCTCGGGTTTCTTGGCCATGGGGAATCAGATGCGGCACATGGAGGCGTTTGAAAGCCCTCCCTACAATCGGACGATCGGCCGTGCGCTATCCGGGGATTCTAGTGCTCCGTTCCGCCGCGGCCCGCCATGCCCGTCCTTCCATGAAAAACGTCAACAAGTCCGTCCTGATCTGGTACAGCCCCGAAGAGATGTTCGCCCTCGTCACCGACGTGGCGAAGTACCCGGAATTCCTGCCCTGGTGCGACAGCGCGCGGGTGCTGGAACAGGACGAGCACGGCATGACCGCCGAGGTGGGCATCGCCTTCAGCGGCCTGCGCAAGTCCTTCGTCACGCGCAACCAGCACGAGCCCGGGCGGCGCGTGCAGATGCGGCTCGTGAAAGGGCCTTTCTCGCAGCTCGACGGCGACTGGCGCTTCCATCCCGTGGGCGATGGCAGCCAGCGCGCCTGCAAGGTGGAGCTGCAGCTCAACTACGGTTTCGACAATATCGCGCTGGCCGCGCTGGTGGGCCCGGTGTTCGACCGCATCGCGGGCAGCATGGTGGATGCGTTCATCCAGCGCGCGGAGCAGGTCTATGGCTGAGGCAGGCGTCGTGGCCGCCACCACGGGCCGCGTGGCGGTGACCGTCGCGTGGTCACCCGGGCCGCGTGAGGTGCGAGAAACAGTGCTGGAATTGCCTGCCGGCGCCACGGTGCGCGATGCGCTCGCGGCCTGCGGCGGCCCGGAGGATGGATCGGCCACCTGCGGCATCTGGGGCCGCCCCGTGGCGCTGGACCGTGTGCTGCAGGACGGCGACCGCGTGGAGTGGTACCGCCCGTTGCGGATCGATCCCAAGAAGGCGCGGCGCGAGCGCTTCGCGCGCCAGGGGGCCCGGGCCACGGGGCTGTTCGCCGCGCGGCGCCCGGGTGCCAAGGCCGGGTACTGAGAATCCTGAACGGGGGCTGGTGGGCGGGTTTTTGTGCAATCAAGAAAACCCTGGCATAAGAAGGTTCTGCCTTGTCATATCCGTGACCTACATCGTACAAGGCGAAGCAACTGAATCAGTCGGCATTTCCTCCTGTTTTGGGAAGCTGTCCCAAACCTACGGGGGTTCCATTTTTGTCGCGGATTTGCATGGCGAATCCTCTTCTCCATCTGTAGAGATCTGGTTTATCCACGGTGCGTGACATGGCGGGAACGCCTCGAATTTCTGAGGTTGCATCGAATGACACAGCCTGAAAGGTGGTGCTGCCGCTGCCAAAAACATAAAGAGTACATAATATGGTTCCGTTGTACTCTAAATATGGATTGGTTCTGCCTTCGGTGTAGTGGCAGCTTGCATTTCTGCCTTTGGCCTCGTTGCCTTCCACCCTGTCCAGGGTTACTCCATAATCCCAGTCATCAAACGCTCCAAAGCTCCACTCCCCCAGTAGTGCCTCTGGGTTCTTCTTTCCATAACCAAATTGAAATTTTTCGATTGCGAGCCAGTCTTCACCCGGAAACTTCACCCAGCCTGCCAAAGTCGAGTCGAAAGCCAATTCCACTTTTCCAGAATCAGCGGCTTCATGCCCAGTCAATGGCGGGCCGCCAAAATAACGCCCTCCCGCATAGCGTTTGAGTTGAGTGACGACGTTGGAGGTGCCGTATTTCATTTTTCCCACTGCAAGATGGAAGGTCGGGTCTCCATTGCTTTCGTAGTTGAATACTTGCATGACCAGCACGTCATTTTGCACATCGATGGCCATGCCCCGCCCTGGTGTTCCATTCAGCTCCTGGCTTATCACCCATGTTCCCGGCTCGGGGGTGTATACATCGATGCCATTCTCGTATATGACCCCTCTATAGTCGGTGATTCTGTCTTCGCCAATATTCGCCATCCTGTAGGACGTGAAGTTCGACTGGTTGAAGTTTGAATATTTGCTTCCGCGTAGTTTGTTGCGTCTGCCTGGTGCATCCTGCCGGGTTATGAAGCCCTCAAGACCATTCAATGATCTACGTATTTCAAAGACCGCCTTTTCAGGGGGCACGCTGTCGAAGGTGGCATCGCATCGTATCCATCCATCTGCCTCCATGGCGGAACAGGGGGCGGAGGATTGAAAAGTGGATTCATACGCGTGGCTGCCAATCACTTGCAGAGATTCCTTGTTCCCATTGTTGGGGTCTCTGTATATCTCAATTTTCCGCATGGGTTTGAGTGGGTACCTTTCATCAAACTCTGCAACTATCCAGCTTTCCCGGAAGTTCGGCTTGAGCAATGAACCTTGTGGCGCCTCGTCGAACTTGAGGCGGGACATGGCGACCTCGGGTTCCCCTGGAAATTGGATGAATCCTGTTGTAGAGCTTTCGAAGCGGATGCGAACATCGCCAGGAGATTGCTCCTCCCGCGCTGTTCGGTCGCCGCTGCCAAAGAATCGGCCACCCCTGTACTGCTTCAGTGGGGCCTGGAACTGCATTCCATCCAGCGGGCCGGACGCCAGATGAAAGGTAGGTTGCCCCGTGGCGGTGTAGTTGTAAACCTGCATTACCAGATGCTGGTTTTGTATGTCGATGGCCATCCCTCTCCCGGGTTTGCCATTCAACTCGGAATCTACGATCCAGGTACCGCTCTGGATGAAAACTGGTGTCGCTGAAGCGCCCATCGCGCTGGCGTAAAGAACAAGAATGCTGAAGAAAGCGTTTATAAGAAACTTCATGATGGGTGCTGGCGTGATGCAGCCGCGCATGCTCGGCCGGGGCTCGACAAATGTATCATCTTGTGAGGAAAATGTCGGCCGATTTTCGCGAGCAAATAACGATCCCAACCAGTTGTAGCTTGGCGCAGCCGATTTTTCAGCAGGTGGCTGCGCAATTCACCGTTGAAGGAACGGGCCGACGGAGTTGATCGGGGGAGGCGGTTGCCGCTGTTCTAACGCCCCTGCGTCCGCAGGACACCAGCCTGTGGAAGCCAGCCTCATCGTTTCAGGCACGCTGTGTTGGCGGCCGCCGTGGTTCAGTTGTGAAGGAAGGCAGGCAGGGAACGCATCACCTTCCCGCGTAGTCATGCTGCATGGTGACGGTGTAGCCAATAGCGCCAGAAGTCTTCTGCCGCCTGCTTTCAATCAACGCGCGCAGTCGGAGGCGATTGCCGCTTCCGCACGGCGCATCTCCGCGGCGCGGGTCGCGTCGTCCATGAAGGCGCGCTCGCCCTGGGCGTTCACCTGGCTCACGAGCTGGCCCGACGACAGCATGGCCTGCTGCTGGCGCGCGCGCTGGCAGTTCTCTGTGCGGGCCTTGGCCTGGCGTTCCTCGTCGGCCTTCTTGCGAGCGGCCTCGGCGGCGTCCGCCTGTGCTTTGCGCTGCTGCAGCTCCGGGTCGGAGGCCGGCAGCCGCGGCGCCGCTGCTGCGGAGGCAGATGCCGGTGCGCCGGGCGCGTCGGCAGCGGCATTGGCCGCCTGCGGGCGGGGAGGCGGCGGGGCGCCCCCCGGCTGCTTCAGGATGTTCTTTGCGGGCACGTCGGTCGGTGGCGGTCGGTCGCTGAATACCTTGCGCCCGTCCTTGTCGATCCATTGCCATTGCGCCGAAGCCCCCAGCGCCCAGGAGCAGGCGCAGGCGAGCACGAGAAGCCGGTGGAGTTTCATGCGGCCAGTGTAGCGCCCGGCCTCCGGCCGCGCCATCGCGCCGGCAAGACCCGGCGCGGCAGGGGACGCGGCCCGGCAGGTACAATCGTTTTTTTGGAGCGAATCTCATGCGCCTTCTAGGAAAAGCGCTCACCTTCGACGATGTGTTGCTGGTGCCGGCGTACTCCCAGGTCCTGCCCAAGGACACGTCCCTCGCGACGCGACTCTCCCGCAATATCTCCCTGAACCTTCCCCTCGTGTCCGCCGCCATGGACACCGTCACCGAGGCGCGCCTGGCCATCGCCATCGCGCAGGAGGGCGGCATCGGCATCGTGCACAAGAACCTCACGGCGCAGGAGCAGGCGGCCCACGTCGCCAAGGTCAAGCGCTATGAATCCGGCGTGGTGCGCGACCCCGTCGTCATCACCCCCGAGCACACGGTGCTGCAAGTGCTGCAGATGTCCGAGCAGCTCGGCATCTCGGGCTTCCCCGTGTGCGACGCGGGCAAGGTGATCGGCATCGTCACGGGGCGCGACCTGCGCTTCGAGACCCGCTACGACGTCAAGGTGCGCGACATCATGACGCCGCGCGAGAAGCTCATCACGGTGAAGGAGGGCGCGACCGCCTCCGAGGCCAAGGCGCTGCTCAACAAGCACAAGCTCGAGCGCCTGCTGGTCATCAACGACGCGTTCGAGCTCAAGGGCCTGATCACCGTCAAGGACATCACCAAGCAGACCAGCTTCCCCAACGCGGCGCGCGACAGCAATGGCCGCCTGCGCGTGGGCGCGGCCGTCGGCGTGGGCGAGGGCACCGAGGAGCGTGTCGAGGCACTGGTCAAGGCCGGTGTCGATGCGATCGTGGTGGACACGGCCCACGGCCACAGCAAGGGCGTGATCGACCGCGTGCGCTGGGTCAAGCAGAACTACCCGCAGGTGGACGTGATCGGCGGCAACATCGCCACCGGCGCGGCGGCGCTCGCGCTGGTCGAGGCCGGCGCGGACGGCGTCAAGGTCGGCATCGGCCCCGGCTCCATCTGCACCACCCGCATCGTGGCGGGCGTGGGCGTGCCGCAGATCATGGCCATCGACAGCGTGGCCACGGCCCTGCGCGGCACGGGCGTGCCGCTGATCGCCGACGGCGGCATCCGCTACTCGGGCGACATCGCCAAGGCGCTGGCTGCAGGCGCGAGCACCGTCATGATGGGCGGCATGTTCGCCGGCACCGAAGAGGCGCCCGGCGAGGTCATCCTGTTCCAGGGCCGCAGCTACAAGAGCTACCGCGGCATGGGCTCCATCGGCGCCATGCAGCAGGGCTCGGCCGACCGCTACTTCCAGGAATCCAGCACCGGCAACCCGAACGCCGACAAGCTGGTCCCCGAAGGCATCGAAGGCCGCGTGCCCTATAAGGGCTCCATGGTCTCGATCGTGTTCCAGATGGCCGGCGGCGTGCGCGCTTCCATGGGCTACTGCGGCTGCGCCACCATCGAAGAGATGAACAACAAGGCGGAGTTCGTCGAGATCACCACGGCCGGCATCCGTGAAAGCCACGTGCACGACGTGCAGATCACGAAGGAAGCTCCGAACTACAGAGCGGACTAGAGCACAACCCCCTGAGGCGCTTACGCGCCTTCCCCCTTCTCTCGAACGGCTGCGCCGTTCGGGAAGGGGGACGCAGCCGGTGCGGCGGGGCGGCCCTTGCACGGCTGCTCTGGCCTGGGGCCGCGGGGGCTTCGGGTGCCATGACGAATTCAAGGCTCTGGGCTCTCGGCTCTGGGCTATTCTGGTCTGATTGCCAGGGTCTGGTCGGTTTGGTAAAGTCTGGTCTGAATTCTTGTTCAGGCCAGACTTTTCTTTTTTCCGGAAGCCTTTCGCGCATGCAGACCGTCGGCATCTACGAAGCCAAGACCCGCTTTTCCGCGCTCATCGAGGCGGTGGAGCAGGGCGAGGAGGTGCGCATCACCCGCCATGGCAAGGAGGTGGTGCGCATGCTGCCGGTGCGGCGCCGGCCGGTGATCACCGACGAGCAGATCGCGCGCGAGCTGGGGCAGATCGATGCGCTGCATGCCAGCATCCGTGCAGCGACCCAGGACACGGCGGCGCCGGCCCTGCGCCGCAGCGGACGGAGCACCGCCGCATGACCATGTCCACCACTGCCTTCGTGCTCGACGCCTCCGTGACCGCCGCCTGGCTGCTGCCCGATGCGGCCAGCGAGCATACGCGGCGCCTCTATGCCCGCATCCGCCGCGACGAGGTCGAGCCGCAGGCACCGAATCTCTGGCAGTGGGAATGCGGCAACCTGATCGCGAGCGGCGTGCATGCCGGCCGCATTCCTGCAGGCTCCGTCGAGGGGCTCTGGGCCGTGCTCGAGGCCATCCGCCACCGGGTGGAGCTGCACGAACTGGCGCCCGCGCAGCACAAGGCCGTGCTCGATGTCGCGCTGGACACCGGCCTGCCGGTCTATGACGCCGCCTATCTCTGGCTCGCGCGCTCGCTGCGCCTGCCGCTGGCCACGTTCGATACCGCCCAGGCCGAGGCCGCAACGCGCACCGGCGTGGCGCTGCTCGACCTGTCCACGTTCTGATCCCTCACGATTTCCCACCCTTTCCCTTTCCGCCCACCGTTCTCCCCCGACCACCATGCAACACCAGAAGATCCTCATCCTCGACTTCGGCTCCCAGGTCACCCAGCTCATCGCGCGCCGCGTGCGCGAAGCCCATGTGTACTGCGAGGTGCATCCCTGCGACGTGAGCGACGCCTGGGTGCGCGAATACGCCGCCGACGGCGCGCTCAAGGGCGTGATCCTCTCGGGCAGCCACGCCAGCGTGTACGAGGAGACCACCGACCGCGCGCCGCAGGCCGTGTTCGAACTGGGCGTGCCCGTGCTGGGCATCTGCTATGGCATGCAGACCATGGCGCAACAGCTCGGCGGCAAGGTCGAGGGCGGCCACAAGCGCGAATTCGGCTATGCGGAAGTGCGCGCCCACGGCCACACCGCGCTGCTGAAGGACATCGCCGACTTCACCACGGCCGAAGGCCACGGCATGCTCAAGGTCTGGATGAGCCACGGCGACAAGGTCGCCGAGATGCCGCCCGGCTTCAAGCTCATGGCCTCTACGCCCAGCTGCCCGATCGCCGGCATGGCCGACGAGGCGCGCCGCTTCTACGCCGTGCAGTTCCACCCCGAGGTGACGCACACCGTGCAGGGCCGGGCGCTGCTCGACCGCTTCGTGCTGGGCATCTGCGGCGTGCAGCCGGACTGGGTCATGAAGGACCACATCGCCGAAGCCGTCGAATCCATCCGCGCCCAGGTGGGGGATGAGGAAGTCATCCTCGGTCTCTCGGGCGGTGTCGATTCCAGCGTGGCCGCCGCACTCATCCACCGCGCCATCGGCGACCAGCTCACCTGCGTGTTCGTGGACCACGGCCTGCTGCGCCTGAACGAAGGCGACATGGTCATGGACATGTTCGTGGGCAAGCTGCACGCCAAGGTCGTGCGCGTGGATGCGAGCGAGCTCTTCCTGCGCGAACTGGCCGGCGTGAGCGACCCGGAGCAGAAACGCAAGATCATCGGCCGGCTGTTCGTGGACGTTTTCAAGGCCGAAGCCGCCAAGCTCACCGCCTCGGGCGCATCGAAGAAGGAGAAGGGCGCCACCTTCCTGGCCCAGGGCACCATCTACCCCGACGTGATCGAATCCGGCGGCGCCAAGAGCAAGAAGGCCGTCACCATCAAGAGCCACCACAACGTCGGCGGCCTGCCGGAGCAACTGGGCCTCAAGCTGCTGGAGCCGCTGCGCGACCTGTTCAAGGACGAAGTGCGCGAACTCGGCGTGGCCCTGGGCCTGCCGCACGAGATGGTCTACCGCCACCCCTTCCCCGGCCCGGGCCTGGGTGTGCGCATCCTGGGCGAAGTGAAGAAGGAATACGCCGACCTGCTGCGCCGCGCCGATGCGATCTTCATCGAGGAACTGCGCAACCACGTGGACGCCGAAACCGGCAAGACCTGGTACGACCTCACCAGCCAGGCCTTCACCGTCTTCCTGCCCGTGAAGAGCGTCGGCGTGATGGGCGATGGCCGCACGTACGACTACGTCGTCGCCCTGCGCGCCGTGCAGACCAGCGATTTCATGACCGCCGACTGGGCCGAGCTGCCGTACGCGCTGCTCAAGAAGGTGTCGGGGCGGATTATCAACGAAGTGCGCGGGATCAACCGGGTGACGTACGACGTGTCGAGCAAGCCGCCGGCGACGATTGAATGGGAGTGAAATCGGGTCCTTCGCGGACTATCGCCAGCTATCGAAAAATCGCCGCAACATGTTGATCTGAAAGGTTAAAAGTTGTGGCTGCTATCGGTGACTATCGCCGCCTAGCAGAAAAATTTGACGGTATAGGTGACGGTAAAAAAAGCGGCCGGATTCAGTCGTTCTCATTCACTATCCAGACTTATACCGTCTTTGACGGTAAAAGTTTTCTCGGAAAAGCTTGTTTCATGCGGCTTTCCGGGCATCAGCAGGCCTCCAGGTCCCTGACGGTAAAAGCCGTCGGAAAAACCGGAGAAAACGTCGATGCTGACCGATGCTGCGCTACGAAATTTGAAGCCCAAGGCCAAGCCCTACAAGGCTTCTGACCGCGATGGGCTTTACGTGACGGTATTGCCGAGTGGTACCGTCACCTTCCGCTACGACTACCGCCTCAATGGCCGCCGCGAGACCTTGACCCTGGGGCGCTATGGCGCTGGCGGTATCTCGCTGGCGATGGCGCGCGAACTGCTGCTGGAGGCGCGCAAATCGGTTCAGGCAGGCGTCTCGCCTGCGATCGAGAAGCAGCGGGCCAAGCGGCGGGTTACCGCCATCAAGACCTTTGGGGCGGCGATGGATGCGTGGCTGGCCAATGCCAGGTTGGCCGACAGCACGCGCGCCATGCGCAAGCACATCATCGACCGGGACATCCTGCCGGTCTTCCGCCACCGCCTGCTGACCGAGATCCAGGCGGATGACCTGCGGGCTCTGTGCAACAAGGTCAAGGAGCGTGGTGCGCCGGCGACCGCGGTCCAGATCCGGGACATCGTCAAGCAGGTCTATGTCTATGCCATCGCCCAGGGCGAGAAGGTAGAGAACCCGACGGATAGCGTCAGCGCTTCATCGATCGCCACCTTCACACCCAAGGACCGCGCTTTGTCGCCGCTGGAGATCAGGCTGATGCTGCAACAACTGGAGTCGGTGGCGACCTATCCGACGATCAGGCTGGCGTTGCGTCTGGTTCTCCTGACGCTGGTTCGCAAGAGCGAACTGATCCATGCCACCTGGGACGAGGTGGATTTCGAGCGGAAGACCTGGACGATTCCCAAGGCGCGGATGAAGGGGCGCAATCCGCACGTGGTCTACCTGTCGAAACAAGCGCTCGACATCTTCGTGACGTTGCATGCGTGCGCGGCGGGTTCGAGGTTCGTTTTCCCGTCCCGATACGATGCGGAGCGCTGCATGTCCAATGCGACGTTGAACCGGGTGACGCAACTCATCGTCGAAGAAGCCAGGGGCAAGGGCCTGCCGTTGCAGCCGTTCACCGTTCATGACCTTCGACGGACAGGCTCGACGCTATTGAACGAAATCGGATTCAACCGCGACTGGATCGAAAAGTGCCTTGCGCACGAGGATGGGCGCTCGTCGCGGTCCGTCTACAACAAGGCCGAGTACGCCGAACAGCGGCGTCACATGCTGCAGGAGTGGGCCAACCTGGTCGGTGCCTGGGAACAGGGACAGGACTACGTTCCGAAGCTAGTCCCGAGGAACGTGGTCGTGCCCGGATTGAGTGCAGTGGCATGATCGTGTCTTGGTTGTCACTTGACAACTTTGTTTGTCGCCACCACACTGGAGGCCGTTGATGGTCCGCCCCTCCCATCCGAAGAAGGAAGTCGAGGAGGCGCTCCGGCATGCCGAGGGGCAGGGCTGGCGTGTCGAGGTTGGCGGAAGCCATGCGTGGGGGCGGATCTATTGCCCCTACAACGACCAGGAGTGCCGCTGCGGCGAGTTCTGCATCACCAGCGTGTGGAGCACGCCGAAGAATCCTGGTAACCACGCACGCGCCTTGCGGCGCGTCGTGGACAACTGCACCACGCACCGCCGCCAGCGCGATGCTGGCGTGGGTGTCCAGGAGTAACGCAATGGAATACACCTTCACCCTGAAGTACCAACTGGCTGACGAGGACCGCGGCATCGATGCGCTGGTCGAGCGCTTGGGCGAGGCCGGCTGCGACGATGCGCTGGTCGGCATTGGGCAGCCGGGGCGCCTGGCGCTGGAGTTCACGCGCGAGGCGGCCGATGCCGGCGAGGCGGTGCGTAGCGCGTTGGCCGATGTGCGCGCCGCGGTGCCTTCAGCGCGGCTGATCGAGGTGGCTCCGGACCTAGTGGGGTTGACCGACGTGGCCGAGATCGTGGGCGTGTCGCGGCAGAACATGCGCAAGCTGATGCTTGCGCATCCTGGAAGCTTCCCGGCCCCGGTGCATGAGGGCAGCACGTCGATCTGGCATCTGGCCGACGTGCTGGCTTGGCTGCAGGATCGCGGAGGTTATGCGCTGGCGGAGAATGTGCTGGACGTGGCGCGTGTGGCAATGCAGGCAAATGTGGTGAAGGAGCGTCTGCGACTGCCGAAGGCAGCAGCGAAGGAACTGGATGCCTTGGTGGGATGAACGGCTCGGCGCTCGACTAGTTCGTTACCCTACTGTGCCCCGAGTTGCACGCTCTTGACCCATAGATCGGTCGTCAAATTGGGCATGACAAACCACTGGCCTCCGGCCGTGCCTCGTACCATCGGTTCGAAGGAAGGGTCCGCGTACATCGTTCTTATCTCTCCAGAGAACTCGTCGCGACAGCCGGCGACCTCGACCTGGAGATCCACCTTGATCGTGGTGCTGCTCGCGGATGTGTCACGGATGCTGCTGATAGTCCAATGCAGCACGCGTAGCCCCTTTAGTTCTTTGCGAAGTTGCCCCGCACGATAGGCTACCGAGCGTTGAGGGTAGTCGACGTTTAGCGCAGCAAGCGCTCCGTAGTTGGATTTTTTCAAAAGCTGCAAGTACTTGGCGGCAATCGCTTCAGGAATCGTTTCGTCGCCCAGATCTGCGCATGTTTCATCTATGGCCAAGCTGGTGCGGTCAGGTCTGGGTTGCCACGATTCGAACGCCGCCCTGAGCTCTGCTGTTCGGCGCATGGAGGCGGCAATCTCACTGAAGCTGCCGGGCCGCTGCTCCTCTTCTGCCCGGGCAAGCCGCTGTGCTTCGTCCTTCATGCTGACGAAGTAGTCCACTGTAGCCTGTAGCAGATTGAACGCCTTCGCCGCGACGATGGGATGTCCGTAGTTCGGGTTCAGTCCATGGACTACGCCATGCCTAAACGGGGCGTCTATAGCGTCCTCACTGAGCTTACGTCGCGTCGCTCCGAGAACCTTCAGCGCTTCTGCTAACCCGCCTGTACCGCTAGTCTGGGTATCAAAGACTTCTGCGTCTGCGCCGCCAGAAAACGGATGCTTACCAGAATTTGTAGTGCAAATCCCGTCGATGATGATGAGTGTGAGAGCAACGGTGCTGAGCCAATCCTCTACCTTGCACCGCTCGATGGCGCGCTCGTAGATCGCTGCCCAGGGTTGGAACTGGGCCGAATGGAATCTGTAGCCCAACACCTGCAAGGTTTGCTCGTCGAGATGGTGCTGAGTGAGGAGTTGCTCTCCGTGCTCAACACCGCACTTGGCTAGTTCTGCGAGAACCTGCGACGACATACGGTCGTAGTTCGCCCATCCGAGCGGCACGTAACGCTCGGAGAACAGCGAAATATTCATTTTTATTTCCTGGACGATCGCGAATCGGGATTCCACTTCGCGCCAGCTTTCTCGCACCTTGGGGCTGAAGAGGCCGGCGACCCTGGCCATGAGGCGCATGGCCGGTAGTTGAGCCGATATGTGGTCGTAGGGAGTCTTAGGTGGCATGTTTTCATCCCCGATCGTCGGCGACCGGCGGTGCCAAGGCGGTGGTCGCGCCGACTTCTTTATGTCCTCCTAGGCTGGAAGTGATCCTTAATTCCTCGGCTATCCTACAACATACAAGTTGAGGTTAGACGATTGGTGTCTACGAATCCATCCAGCTGTTCGCGCGGAATCAGCGCTATCCTGACATCAAGGGGGCGTTCAAATTCGACGCGCTGTTTTCGATCGACGGGAATGCAGTCGACGCCAGCTAAGCAGCTCGATGCCATGAATGGCCAGCGAAAATTAAAGGGAGTTCATCGTGAAGCTACAGGCCTATCGGCTACAAAACTATCGCAGGCTGCGTGACGTCGTCATCGAACTCGATGATGAGATATCTATCTTTGTCGGCGCCAACAACAGCGGGAAGACGTCTGCTGTCCAAGGGCTGTATTCGATGCTCCGTGGCGATGCCAAGAAATTCGAAATCTTTGATTTTAGTGCGGCGCTATGGGCTGAAATCGACGCAATCGGAGTGTCGAACCCAGGGGATGAGGAGGCGCCAAAGAAGTTGCCATGCATCCTCTTGGATCTTTGGTTCCGCGTCGATGAAGATGATCTCGCCACTGCGATGCCGCTGCTTCCGAGTACTGAGTGGGACGGCAAGTGTGTTGGAATCCGTGTGGCGTTCGAGCCTCGTGATGATCACGAGCTAGTCGGTCGGTTCCATGATTTGCATCAGAAGGCTAACAACGCGGCGATTGCGATGGCTGCCAAACGTAAAGCCGCTGGTTCCTCTGGAGCCGACGTGGAGACAGGTCATGGGGTCGAGGGATCGGCAGAGGTCAGCGAATACAAGCCTTGGCCGGAAAGCCTGACGAAGTACCTCACAAAAGAACTTAGCAAGGAGTACACCTTTCGTTACTACGTACTTGATGAGCGGGCCTTCGACGGTTGTCTGCCCGTAGACGCCAACTACGAGCCACTCCCCTTAGGAAAAGAGCCCGGCGGCGCGGCCATTCTCAAGTCGCTAGTCAAGGTGGACTTTCTACGGGCGCAGCGGCACCTTGATGATCCGGATGCTGGCAGTTCCGACCGCGCCGAAAGCCTTTCGCGGCGCCTAAGTCGGTTCTACCACCGTAATCTTGAGAAGCGTGGCGACGACCACGCTGCTCTCGAAGCACTTGATACCTCGGAGAGGGAGTTGAACTTCCACCTGAAGGAGGTTTTCAGTGATACTCTCAAGCGCCTAGCTAAGCTCGGTTATCCAGGAGTTAATAACCCCGAGATCGTTATTCGGGCTGCATTGGATCCGACCACTGTCATGGGGCAAAACGCCAAGGTTCACTATATGGTTCCAGGCGCTGCAACCGCTCATCTTCCTGACAGCTATAATGGTCTTGGGTTCAAGAACTTGGTCTACATGGTGGTTGAATTGCTCGATCTGCACGAGCAGTGGAAAGCTGACGAAGACAAGCGGGCTCCGCTACATTTGCTCTTTATTGAAGAGCCTGAAGCCCACTTGCATGCGCAGATTCAGCAGGTATTTATCAGAAATGTTTTGCGTTTGCTTGAGGATGCCAACGACCATTCGACGTTTTTCCATACGCAACTCGTCATCACCACGCATTCCCCGCACATACTTTACGAGCGTGGCTTCTCGTCCATCCGGTACTTCCGCCGCGTCAGCGACCAGTTGGATCATCAAACGAACGTACGAAATCTGTCCCTCTTCAAGACGAGCGATACCGACGCTCCAGGACGCGAGTTCCTGCAACGGTATTTGAAGCTGACACACTGTGACCTATTTTTTTCCGATGCGGTCATCCTGGTGGAAGGCAACGTCGAGCGTTTGCTCTTGCCTGCGATGATTGAGTTGGCTGCCAAGCGCCTGCGTTCCTCTGCCCTGACCATTCTCGAAGTCGGAGGCGCGTTCGCGCACCGCTTCCAGGAACTTATCGCCTTCATTGGGCTCACGACATTGGTCGTGACAGACCTTGACAGTGTGATAGTCAAGGCGGATGACGAGAACGCCGCCGCACAAACCATCGGCGCTGGCGACACCGTGGACGATGACGACGACTTGAAACCATTCGAGGTCGAGGACGACGACGCAACACAACCAAGCGGAAAGAAGAAGTCCAAGAAGCGCGGCAGCACCTGTCACGCGCACGTGGATGGTGCTGTAACGTCCAACCAGACCCTCATCAGCTGGATTCCAAGGAAGCGCTCCGTAGCCGAGCTCTGGGAAGTTACAGCGGAGCAGAAGACGTTGTCGCTGGCAGAAGGGTCCAGTGCAGCGGTCCGCGTGGCCTATCAGACAAAGGTCTCGGTGACGGTGGGTTCGGTGACTGCGCAGCTCTGCGGCCGTACGCTTGAGGAGGCCTTTGGCCTTGAGAACGCCGATTGGTGTCAGGCTGAGGCGAACCGGGCCGTCGGCCTCAAGCTGAAGTGCGCACCGAACAGTCCCGAGGAACTGGCTGAAAAGTTGCATGACAGGGTGGTCGGCAAGAACTTCGACAAGACCCGATTTGCGCTGGAGGTCCTCGCAAGTGGGCCGCTCAATGGCTGGAAGGTTCCCACGTACATCGCCGAAGGTTTGGCCTGGCTTGAGGCGAAAGTGGCCCATGAGCTTGAGGCGGATGCGGCCATCGCCAGCGAGGTTGCGACAATCGAGCCGAATGCGGCCGGTACTATCTCTGTTATTGCTGGCGCGGAGCAGACAGCATGAGCAGGCGAGTCGATAGCCCGGATACCGATGCGGATCGCGAGATCCACGCCTGCATTGCGGCAATGCCTCCGCAGCCCTTCGTTGTTCGTGCAGGCGCAGGTTCTGGCAAGACCACCTCTCTCATCAAGGCGCTGGACTGGGTGGTGTCTGAGCACGGCGCCAGCATGCGGGCAAAGAAGCAGAAGGTCGCCTGTATCACCTACACAGACCTCGCTGCGAATGAAATGCTGGCGGACGTCAACTCCAATCCGTTGGCTCATGTTTCGACTATCCATAGCTTCTATTGGGCCATTGCCAAGACGTTTCAGGCCGATATCAAGATCTGGCTGAATAACGAAATCCGCAGGCGGATTTCTGAACTGGAAGAAGATTCTAAAAACTACAGTTCGCGCGTTCGGCAGGCCACGCGAGACAGGAACCAGGCGGATCAAGATCGCTATGCCCGAAACTTGGAAGCCCTGGGCAGCGTCAAGACGTTCAATTACGGCGTCGGCAGTGACTATGCGAAGGGCATACTTGGCCACGAAGACATCCTTCAGTTCGCTGATTTCCTACTCCAGAATCGCCCACTGTTCCGACGTGTCGTAGCGCTGAATTACCCGTTTGTGTTCATTGACGAGAGTCAGGACACATTCCCGAGCGTGGTCAAGTCCTTCAGGGAAGTTGAGGCCCAGATGCGGGGTAAATTCTGCCTCGGTTTTTTTGGTGACCCGATGCAGTCGATCTTCATGAGAGGCGCTGGGGACATCGCGCGCGAAGACCATTGGCGAGCCATTACAAAGCCGGAGAACTTCCGCTGCGCCAAGCAGATCCTGGACGTCGCCAATGCCGTGCGCGCGCATGGCGACGGCATGAAGCAAGTCCGCGGGCTGCACGAAAAGATCGATGGTGAGCTCAAGCTCGTGGAGGGCTCGGCCAGAATGTTCGTCTTGCCGAACACGTTGAACCGAAATGAGGCTCTGGCAAGGGTCCGAGAATGGAGTGCGGCAGCGAACAACGACGAGGGATGGACTACCCCAGATCTTGCGGTCAAGATCCTTGTTATCGTGCACCGAATGGCCGCAAGCCGGCTGGGTTTTGGCGGCATCTACTCGGCTCTGAACGACAAGACGTCGGATGCCATGAAGCAGGGGATGCAGGACGGTACCGGCTGGCCCGTTCGGCCCTTCCTCAGTTTCGCGCTGCCAATAGTTGCAGCGATGAGCGCCGGCAACGAGTTCGCCGCGATGAATCTGCTCCGGGAATTCAGCCCTCGCCTAAAGCCTGGCACGCTGACCGGCCGGCGTGTTGCGGGCGTTTTGCGTGAGCTGCGCACAGCCGTTTTGAGACTAGTCGCTATGCTGGATGAGGCCGGAACCACTGTTGGGGACATAGCCATCCATCTCCGCGACTCAGGCCTATTCGATTTTGACGAGCGTTATGAGCGGGTGCTTGGTTTCGTCCAGGACATTAGTGACGTTGCTCAAGAAGCAGAAGCCGCCGATACAGCCCCTGTCGAGGGACGGTCCTTGGACGCGGCGATGGTCAAGTTCTTACGGTGCGCAGCACAAGAGCTTCGCCCATACGAACGATACGTCTCTGAAGACTCACCCTTTGCTACGCAGCATGGCGTGAAGGGCGCTGAGTTCGACCGCGTTGTTGTGGTGATGGACGAGGACGAGAGCGACTATCGAACGTACAACTACGAGCGGGTCTTTGCCAACGCTGATGCCCGTGCTGCAGATCGTGCACAAGCCCAGAATGGTGATGAAAACACTTGGAGCCGAACGCTGCGGTTGTTGTATGTCTGTTGTACTCGCGCCAAGCGAGGACTGGTGCTGACTTTTTTTGTTGCCGACCCGGCGACCGCCGTAGAAAACGTTGTGTCGAGCGGGATTCTGCCGAGGAGCGCGGTCTTCACGCAGGATGCGCTGGCTGCCCAAGCCATTCGGTAGCTGGTACACCATTTATACGTGCCTGAACAGCTCGGCAAAGTCCAGCTTACTGGACAAAGCCTTCGGGGAACCTCTCAAAACCCGGCCACTCCCTTGTTCACCGACAAGACCTGAGCCGTCCTCTTTGCCATGATCTCTCCTCGCAGCGCCTTGAAGTTCGATCTGTTTGCGAGGCGTCGCGCCAGCATAAGAGAGATGAAGTGGGCGATCCGTTGCAGGTGATCGCGCGGCACATCGACTTCGCCGAGCTGGCGCGGCTGGTGGATGCACTCATCGAGCGCGGCGATGGCCGCAAGGGTGGTCGGCCGGCCTATCCCATCGAGGTGATGGTGCGCATCCTAGTCTTGAAGCGCCTGTACAACCTGTCGGACGAGCAGATGGAATACCAGTTGCTGGACCGGGCGAGCTATCAGCGCTTTTGTCTGCTGCAAGACGCGATGAACGTGCCGGACCGCAACACGATCTGGCGCTTCGGCGAGCGGCTGGGCGTTGACGGGGCGACGGCGTTGTTCCAGGGTGTGGATGCGCAACTGCACCGCCATGGCTATATCGCCCGGGGCGGACAAGCCATCGATGCCACGCTGGTGCCCGCGCCCCGCCAGCGCCTGGACAGGCAGGAACGCGAGGCCCTGGCCGAAGGCAGAACGCCCGATTGGAGCGAGGCCGAGCGCCGGCAAAAGGATGTGGCCACGCACACGAAGAAGCACGGCAAGGGCTACTTCGGCTACAAGCTCAGCGTGAGCGTGGACCTCAAGCACGGCTTCGTCCGCAGGATCGCCACGGGCACGGCCAGCGAGCACGACGGGCACCACTTCGATGAGGTGCTGGACATGCGCAACAACGGGCGTGCAGTGCATACGGACAAGGCCTACGCGAGTCGGCAGCGCCAGCAGCTACTCAAGGTGCTGGGCTTGGTGGACGCGATGCAACGCAGGGCCCGGCCGGGCAAGCCCCTGAGCTAGTGCCAGCAAAGGCGCAACCAGCGTATCGCAAAGAAGCGTGCCAAGGTGAAGCATGTGTTTGCCGGTCTCCGTCACCTGGGCGGCAAGTTCGTTCGCACGATCGGACAGACCCGCGCCACGGTGGGCATGACGATGATGGCCGCCTGCTACAACCTCAAGCGCCTGGCGTCGTTCCTGCATCGGCAAGTGGATGCATTCTTCAAACCCGAAAGCGGCACCTGCAAGGCACAGGTGCGCCCGCGTACGGCGAACGCATGAGCCGCTGGGGCCGAAAGGCCCCTGAGTACGGGGATCGGCCCCCCAGGGCAGTCGCTATCGCGCTCCCGAAGCAGGTGAATGTGTGCGGATAGCCTTGATGCTGGGCTCGGATCAGGGGTTGTGAGAGGTTCCCTTCGCTCAGCTACAGTTCGCGCAAATGTTGCACACCAAGATCGCCTGCTCGCCGCGAGCATATTTACGGCTGTATCGTTCTTGTCATCGCATTGCATTTACTCATGGGTCGGTCCCATGAGGTAGCGAGACTCGATGGCTTACGTTTTGTGTTAATAGGCCCTAGGCTTTTAATGAGCGCGTCCGTACAGGACGGGTTTTTCGTTGGCGGACATCGGGCTTGAGGGTGGCTGTGCGAGGTGCCTGCTTGCATTGTTCGATCCACGCTTCCACTTCGGCCAAGTCCCACACGACGCAGCGGGGCGTCAGGTTGAAGCGGCGCGGAAACTCGCCGCGGCGCTCCATTTCGTAGATCGTCGTTTCGGCCAGCGGGACCATCTGATGCAATTCGTGGCGTCGGATGGTGCGGCGGAAGGGAAGGGGACTGCGCTGGGGAAACTGCGGCATTGCCTCATAGGCGTGCGTGCCTGGGACGGGGAGGGGCTGGGCTGTGTTGCTGTCCTCAACCGGTGCCTGTGATCGTTGTTCCACCTGGATCTCCGTCGGTTTTGCTGCAGGGAGGTATAGTGGTTTTCGGGGGCTATCGGCACAACCAGTTGGGGCGTAGAAAGCATGCGGCGAGCAACATCGTGCCGATGTGCCGGTCCACTATCGGCGTCGGCCGGCTGCTGACTTTTCTTGCGACGGATCGATGATGGCGAGCATGGCCTGTCGGCCACCTTCTTGGTTGGCGCTCAGGACGTCTTTTAATAGTGCGGCTGACTGAGCACTGGTGCCAATCCAGCCGGACTTTGCCAACTGGATGAACTCCGAATTGTTCAAGTAGCGCGGGCAGTTGTGATAGCCAACGGATGTGCTCCCCCTCTTGTTCCTGGCTTCAGGAAGTTGAAGAAACTCGTCCAGATGATCGGCTGACATCGTGATGCCAGAGATCAGGCTTTCGTCGCGTGCATTGGGGCGGAATTGCTCACAGAATTTGAAGAAGAAGGGCTCGTGGCTCAGCCTGTAGCTCCATAGCGATGGCGATGGCGCGAGGTTTAGGCGGGCGGCGGCGGCCTTGAAGTTCTTGGTCTTCTGCAACTGAGTAAGAAGGTCTGACGATGGCGGAATCGGATAGCTCCAGCTCTCAGATTCCTTGCGCATGCGCTTGTACTGCAAGAGGATGTAGTTGTCGTAGCAGCTGTTGTAGATCAGGAGGTCGATGCCCAGTACGGCCTCCAGATTTGTCTGGTCGGTGACGATTACTCGAACCGAGCGATCGCCGTTGTCAAAAAGTTGCGACCCTGACTGGTCGTTCTCCGAGAAGGCTATTGAAGATCCTGCTGTCGTGCTCCAGTAGCGTGCGCTCATGAACAGGGAGGGCGTCCAACAGATCCAGCACCGACGTGGCGTTCGGGGCGCGCTCGATGTTCATGGATTTGAGGACTTCCGCCCGGTCCAGCCCTCCAATGTCCAAGGCCAGGCCGAGGCCGTCTCGCTGCTCATTCAAGCGAAGCTCGCGCTCGCTGGTTTCTGGCAAGCGATGCTGCAAGGTGCGCAGGGCAATGATGTCGTTGATGCGCTCTGCATCAGCCGGGCGCGCTTGTTGCAGCCGCTCTATGAACTGGTTCCAGGTCTGCCCGTCCAATCGTGTCAATCGCTCCGGAGTGCTCACGAGCGATTCCAGGTTCAGTGGCGCCAGCATTCTTGAGGTGATGGGCCGATCGAAGACAAGCAATGGCTTAACCATGCGCATCTTGCGCTTGCCCGAGCCGCCGCTGCCATGCATGTGTTCCATCATGGCAAACGCATGGATTTGAAGCTGTTCCTGTTGCAGCGCCAGGGCGACCAATTCTCGCGATTCGATGTCCCAGTCGAGCGCGGAGAACGAGTCCGAAAAATCCACCTGTGGATGCAAACGTTCTTGCAGCCACTGGGTACGCCCAGGTTCGAATGTCAGGATGAAGCCGCCGTATTCGGCTGGTGCATTCCTTTTCTTTCTTGGCATCGTGCGATTCCCTTGCCCTTTTGCCAGATGGTATCTCCCTGGATGGTCATAGATAGGCAGTGGGCGTCTCCCGGCAACGCCGGGCCGCGCTGTCGTGCTGCGCATCGAGCCCCGCTGTGCGCGGGTCTCGCCCCTGGCGGGCATCCATCGTTCCCTCGCTGCACTCGGCTGACGCCTACGGCGCGGCCCTGCAGGCCACGCCTGCGCGCTTCGCTTGCCGGTCCTGGCTTCGTTTGGGGCCGGGGTGGGCGGAGTTGCCGTTCCCTCGAACGTACCACGGCGTTCTCGCCGTCAAGGGCTGCGCGTACCTGTTCGGCACGCTGGCGGCCTGCGGCCGTCTGCGACCCCTGACAGCTTGCGCTGCGCCGTGATGGCGGCGGTGCCGGGCAATTTCGCCCGAGCAACCGGAGATCGCCATGAACGAGAAATCGCACGTTTCGCTGGAACAACACGTCTGCCTGGTCTGTGGCAGCGCGTTCGAGACCGGCTCCCTCCTGCTGGACAAGCGCCTGCGCGCCAGCATGGAGCGCCACACGAGGACGGGCTGGGGGCTGTGTCCCGAGCACCGGAAGTTCGCCGACGATGGCTTCATCGCGTTGATCGAGTGTGACCCTGAGCGCAGCGCGTTGGCGACCAATGCAGAGCGCCTGAAGCCGGAGCATGCGTACCGGACGGGGCACGTTGCGCATCTGCGGCGAGAGGTGTTCGCGAAGCTGTTCGATGTGCCCTTGGAATCCTGCCAGGACTGCGTGTTCGTCGAGGTCGGGCTGATCGATCAGTTGGAGTCGCTGCTGAAGCGCGAGGCCACCTGATCTAAGTCATGGGCGCTGCCTGCCGTGAGGCGGGCGGCGCCTTTTTCGCAGACGTGCGGTGAATGGCAAAATGGGCACTGCGCGCACTGCAGATGGCTTGCTCAAGCGCGAAGTTCCCGGCACGTGCTAGGTGGTCTGTCGTCGGTGCGTGCAAGCTTGCGCGAGACGCTGACGGCAGAAGTTGCCGACGGCTATAGGCGGTACAAGCTCCCGACGCCGTTCCCAGACATCTCGTCGGTGCAATTGGCCATTGGCAAACCCTGCGACCATCCAGCCGCCATCGCTTGCGCGTCACGCAATGGAACGGACGCCTTGGCGCGCTCATTGCGAATGCGGCAGGTTTCGGGGTCCTGGGCAAAAAGGCCGCGCGCGAACATTCGGCCCTGCTCCGCCAGTTTGGTGGTCTTTGGACCGCGCACCGTGGCGAAGCGCGTCAGTGCTTCATCCAGGCCGCCGTTGGCCCCATCGAGGCATCTTGCCAGATGCCAAGCGTCTTCCAACGCCTGACAGGCGCCTTGACCCGAGGTCGGCAGTGGCGCGTGCGCCGCGTCTCCGACGAGCAGCACATTGGCTCGGCTCCAGGTTTGCAGCGGCTCCACGTCATGCACGGCAATCAGCTGGATGGAGTGCGCCGGCGTGGCTTCGATGAGGCGGGCGATAGGATCGGGCCATTCCCCAAACAGGTCCATCACCTCTTTATGCATGTCCGCTGCGGGCGTCGCGCCAGGCAATGGCCGCGCCTGCGCGGCCGCCCAGTACACCAAATCTGTCCGGATCGGGACGCAACCGAAACGATCGCCAGACCCCCAGTAGTCCTGAATGGCGATGTCGCTCACCAACGGGCCATTCCCTTGTGCAACACCGATCCAGTTCACAAACCCCTGGTAGATGGGGGTGTTGTCACCTGCGACGAACCTGCGCGCCACCGAGTCCATGCGGCCATCCGCACCAATGAGCAGATCCGGACAGATACTCTTCCCGTTCTCGAACCTCGCCACGGCCTTATGGCCGGCATCCAGGTCAATCGCTACCGCCCGATGTCCGAACTCCACCTGGATACCCGCGCGTGCCACGTGGTCGAGGAGTACCGACTGCAAGTCCCGACGCAGGATCGTATGGGTTGGGTAGCCCATGAGCTGGTCCAGCATCGTGATGTCCAGACCTCCCAGCGAGGTCCCCGTTGCGTCTTTGCGGTGCACTGACAACGGCCGACCGCCCACCGCCCCGACATCCTCCAACAGCCCCAGCTCTTGCAGCACAAAGCCAGCGTTGGGCCAAAGCGTTACGCCAGCTCCCATGGTCGCCGGCGCGTTCCGACGTTCATAGACGCGGAGGGTGTGCCCCTGCTTGTGCAGAGCAAGGGCCACGCTCAAGCCTGCGATTCCGCCACCAAGTATTCCGATTTCCATCCCGATGCATCCCTATTCAATGAGTCCAGGTACGCCGTTGAGGGGCGTCCATTGGACGGGAGTGCATCCTAGACTCCGCCATCTTGGAGAACTAGCATGCGCTAGCGGCCTACTTTGATACCTTGAATGGGATAATTGTGCGCAACAACCTCGACCTGAATACCGTCCGTGTCTACGTGGCCGTCGTAGACGAGCAGAGCTTTTCCGGGGCGGGGCGCCTGCTAGCCCTGCCATCGTCCAACGTCAGCCGCCACGTTGCGGCGCTGGAGCGCAGGCTGGGCGTTCGCTTGCTGGAACGCAGCACTCGCCATCTGCGCATGACGGAGGCCGGGAGGCTGGTTTACGAGCGTGCCAAACCGCTACTCGACGCCTTGCTCTCCACAGAGGAGGAACTCGGCGCGGTGCAGCGCGAATTGAAGGGGCCTCTCAGGATGTGCATGCCAAACGAAGCGCCCAGGTTGCTCGCTCCTATCCTCGCCGAATTCTGCAGTCTGCATCCAGGCATTGAATTGGAGTGCGACACACGCATGGCAGGCCTGGAAGTGCTGCGGGAAGACATGGACCTCTCCATCGTCTTCCACCGGGGACGTCAAGATGACAGTGCGTTCATCACCCGCGAACTCGCGACATTGCCAAGCATTGTGGTCGCCGCGCCCGCACTGCTCGCTCAAACGGGGATCCCACGCCAGGTGCGCGAACTCAAGTCCTTGCCGTGCATTACCACCATGAGCGCACTGAAGGGCCAGCCCTGGCAGTTTCTCGACGCGGCGGGCGAGATCGTGAAGGTGCCTGTGCGTAGCCGCTACCGTGTTAACAGCGGGGAGCTGGCGGTAGCGGGAGCGCGCCAGGGACTGGGCTTCGCAATAGTTGCAGCCCACCCGTGCCAAGACGATCTTGCCGCGGGCCGGTTGCAGGAAGTCCAGTTGGATCTGAGCCCTGCGCCGCTGCAATTGCTTGGTGCCTACAGTCACCGTCATTCTGTCACTGCGCGGGTTCGTGCTTTGTTGGAGTTCATCCAGGAGCAGTTGCAGCGGCGCGGCGCAATTCAAGTTCAGGGCCAACTCGCAACATCAAGTCTTCCTTGAGGGGGGCGCTCTCCCAAGTCTGACTTTAGCCCGCAGCCATATGCCGTCAAGGCGCGTCAGGCCATGTCCTCCGCTGCGTCTGGGTGACTGCGATTCCGGCCTCACTCCCACCCCCCACCCAGCGCCATGAACACCGCCACCTGCTCTTGCGCCACCCGCGCCTGCGCGGCCGCGAGGCTGGCCTCCGCCGTGGCCAGCGAGCGCTGCGCATCTAGCGCATCGAGGTACGCGCTGCGGCCGCCCACGTAGAGGCGCTGGGCCTGCCGGGCCACCTGGGCGCTGTCGTCCCGGGCGCGCTTCAGTGCCTCCACGCTGATCAGCTCCTGCCGGTAGGCCGACAGCGCAGTCTCTGTCTCGCGCAGCGCCTGCAGCACGGCGCCGTCGAAGCTTGCCAGGGCCATGCGGGTGCCAGCCTCGGCGCCGGCGATGCGCGCGCGGACGGCACCCGTGTTGGGCAGGCTCCAGCGGATCAGGGGCCCGATGTTCCAGGCGAAGGTGTCGCGGCCCAGGAAGTCGCCGGCCGGCCCGGTCGAGCTGGCCGACAGGCCCAGCGACACCTTGGGGTAGAGCTGCGCGGTGGCCACGCCGATGCGGGCGGTGGCGGCGGCCAGTTGCCGCTCGCTGCGTCGCAGGTCGGGCCGCCTGCGCAGCAGCGCTGCCCCGTCGCCCACCGGCAGCGCGCCGGCCACCTGCGGCACGGCGGCGCACTGCTGCACCGCGGCCGGCAGCGCACCCGGCGTGCGGCCCAGCCAGGCCGCCAGCTGGTACAGCGCGGCCTGGCGCTGCGCTTGCAGCGCGGGGGGCGAGGCTTCCAACTGGGCGAGCAGCGCGCGCGAACGTGCCAGGTCGGTGGCACCGGCGCGGCCTGCGTCGTGCAGCAGCTGCACCACACCCAATTGCTCCTTCTGCAAGCTGACGGAGGATTCGGCCACCTTCAGTTGCTGGCCCGTGGCGCAGGCCAGGGCATAGGCGCGTGCGGTGCCCGCGGCCACGTTCACGCGGGCCAGGTCGAGCGCGGCCGCCGCGCCCGAGAAGTCGGCTTGCGCCGCTTCGGCCGCACGCCGCAGTTCGCCCACCACATCGACCTGGTAGGAAAGGCCCGCTTCCACGCTGTAGGCGAACTGGTTGGAGGGGCTGAGGCCGGGTGCCAGTTCAGACAGGCCCGAGACGTGGCCGAAGCCCGGGCCGCCGGAGAGCGACAGTTGCGGCTGTTCGGCGGCGCGCACCTGGGCCAGTGCGGCCTGCTGCAGTTCCAGGTTGGCGGCGGCGACGCGCAGGTCGGTGTTGTGCGCCAGCGCCTCCTGCACCAGGGCGTCGAGGGTCGGGTCGCGGAACAGGTGCCACCAGCGCGGCGGGAGGGGATCGGTGGAGAGGGCTGCATCGGCGCCGGGTGCGTTCGACCGGGCCTGCGCCTGCGTTTCCTGGAACGGGCCAGCCGCGGCCGGATCACGCATGGCCGCCTCGGCGGGTACGTGGTAGTCGGGCCCGACGGCCAGGCTTCCGCAACCGGCCAGGAGCAGTGCGGTGAGCAGCGACGTGGCCCGGCGGGCGAGGCCTGCAGCGAGGAGCGGCACAGCGCGCTGGACAAGGCCAGCGGAGCGGGGCAGGGCGGCGCGGCGTCTCATGTCCGGCCTCCCGGAGCCACTACTTCGACCAGCACGGTCTGGCCGGCCACGAGTCCGGCTGCGTCCGGCTGCGCATCCAGTTGCACCCGCACCGGCACCCGCTGCGCGAGGCGCACCCAGTTGAAGGTGGGGCTGACGCTGGGCAGCAGGTTGGCGCCGGTGGAGCGGTCGCGGTCGGCGATGCCGGCGGCGATGCTCTGCACCGAGCCGGACAGCGCCACGCGGCTGCCCATGGGCGTGACCCGCACGGCATCGCCGGGATGGATGCGCGCCAGCTTGGTCTCCTCGAAATAGCCTTCGACGTAGAAGGAGCCGCGATCGACGATGGCCATGGCGCCGCGGCCGGCGGCGGCGTAGGCGCCCGTGCGCAGGTCGAGGTTGGTGACCCAGCCATCCACCGGCGCGCGCACCGTGGCGCGTTGCAGGTTGAGTTCGGCCGTGCGCAGATCGACCTCGGCACGGGCCAGCGCGGCGGCGGCGGCTTCCACGCGCGCCCGGGTCTGCTCGCGCGCCTCGCGCGGCACCAGGTCCGACAGGCTGTCGTTGCGGGCGTCCTCGCGGCGCGCCTGCGCCAGGGTGGCCTGGGCCGACTGCACGCCGGCGCGCGCCTGCTGCACGGCGAGCGAAAAGCGCGCGGGGTCGATCTCGAACAGCACCTGGCCCGCCTTGACGGCCTGGTTGTCCTGCACCTGCACCGCGTGCACCAGCCCCGAGACGTCGGGGGCCACCTGCACGACGTTGGCGCGTACGCGGCCGTCGCGGGTCCAGGGCGCGAGTTCGTAGTGGTCCCACAGGCGCAGTGCGGCCCACGCAGCCAGGGCCACCATGCCGAGCGTCAGCAGCACGCGGGCCAGTTGCACAGCGAAGGCGCGGGTGCGCGTCGCGATCGGTTTTGTCGTTGTCGAGGTCATGGGAAGAAGAGTCCTCCCGGCGCGGTAAGCCGGGTGAGCAGGAACAGGATCAGCACGTAGATCGCCGTGTCGAACAGGGCGGCATGCCATACCCACCGGTAGACACCCAGGCTGCCCAGCAGGCGGCGCGCGCCCCAGCACAGGGCCCAGGCCACGATGGCCAGCAGCAGCAGCCAGGGCACATACACGCCATAGAACGTTGCTTCGCCGGTCATGCCATGGCCTCCTGCGTGGGACTGGGGGCAGCCGGCCAGGGCCGCGAGGGAAACAGGTTGCGGCGCAGGCCCACCAGGGCGGCGAGCACACGGCGGCGCTCGTGGATGTGGTCGGTGTCGGTGCTGCTGGCCGGGCAGGGCTGCGTGGCCGGTGCCGCAGGCAGCAGAGCCTGCAGCGCCTCGTCGATGCGCTCGGCGAGCAGGGGTTGCGCCTGCGCGGCCTGCTCGGTGGTGGACCGTGCCGGATGTTCGCGGAACAGCCGTGCCACCTGCGCCAGGATGTCCGGCCCCAGCCGGCCCGGCAGCAGCGCGGCATGGCGGCGCAACGCGTGCAGGTCGGTGCCGATGCGCAGGTCCACCAGCGCATCGTCGGCATTCACGCCCGCCACCGTGCCGCCGGCCTGGGCGATGCGCGGTGCCAGCAGGCCGATGCGATCGAGCACGCGGGCCGCGTGCAGGCGGGCCTGGGCGGGGTCGGCATTGCGGGGCAGTTGCCCCAGTTCGCGCCAGGTGCGGCGCTGGATGCGGCGGGCGCTCCATTCGGCGCTCACGGAACGCATCAGCGCCGTGACCACCGCGGCGGCGGCCCCGCCCAGCACCTGGCCGACCGAGCCGTTGACGAAATTGGCGAAGTCCGCCTGGCCGGTGTCGTGCAGCGACAGGGTGCCGATCACGCCCGACAGCAGCAGCCCCATGGCCATCAGCGTGGTGGCGGGCCGCGCCATGTAGGCGCCCAGCACCAGGAAGACCGGCGCGCACACCACGGCCAGCGTGGGCAGGTCCACCACCAGCGGCATCAGCACCAGCACGTAGAGCACGCCCAGCGGCAGCGACAGCAGCAGCGCCTTGAGGAACGAGTAGATCGCCGGCACGGGGTCGTCCATGCCGGCGAAGAAGGAGGAGAAGACCGCCGCCATCATGGGCATGGCTGCGCCGCCGGACCAGCCGGTGAGGATCCAGAAGGCCGAGCACAGGCAGATCGCCACGGCTGCTGCCACGGCCGACCACGCGGCCATCCCCACATCGCGGTGCAGCACGTCGCGCGCTGCAGGCACCGCCCTCCGGTGGCCGGGCACCGACAGCGGCTGCTGGCGGCCGGCCAGGCCGGCGTCGATGTGGTCCCGCAGTTGCACGCAGGCGGCCCAGGCATCGATCAGCTCTTCCAGGCGCACGGCCAGGCCCGTGCTCAGTGCCAGGGACCAGCCATCCGCGGAGGGCGGTGCGCCATCGGCCAGCGCACGGGCCGCCGAGCGCAATTCGGCCACGTCGGCGGCGGCGAGGGGGAGGCCGGCATGGCCCGGTGCCGCGCGGCCACTGTCGGCGAGGCGTGCGAGCACCCGGCCCACCGTGCGCTCCACGTCCGCCGGCAGGCGGCCATCGGCATCGCGCAGGGCGCGCAGCCGGTCGTCCACGGCGGAGGCGAAAGGCGTGAGCGCTGCCACTTCGTGCTGCAGCGCGCGGATGGCTTCCGCCGTCCACTTCAGGTGGCTGGTGTCGAAGGGCACGTGCGTGGCCATCACGCGCAATTGGGAGATGTCGCCCGCCAGCTTGCGCCGGGCGGCCTGCTGCGTGGACGTGGCCGGCCGGCCACCCTCGGAGGGGGCGGGCGGCTGCAGCATGGCGCGCAGCCACGCGCCGGCATCGGCCAGGGTGCGGTCCACCATGCCGACCAGCGTCGGGCCCATGCTCACCGGCCACACCAGGCTGTGCACCAGCCCGGCGCAGACGATGCCGATGCCGATCTCCTGTACGCGTGCAGACGCCGTCTCGAAGATGCCCGCGGGCGCACTCACGGCCGGAAAGCCGATCAGCGCCGCCGAATAGCCGGCCAGCATGAAGAGGTAGGAGCGTGGCGTGCGGTCGAGCAGCGAGACGAACAGGCACAGCGCCACCCACAGCGCCAGCGCCAGCGTGAGCAGCTCGGGCGCATCGACCAGTGCCGGCACCATCATCAGCGTGGCGGCGCAGCCCAGCAGCGTGCCGCCCAGGCGGAACACGGCCTTGGACCGTACGGCGCCCGCCAGCGGGTTGGCCACGATGTAGGCGGTCATCAGTGCCCAGAAGGGCCGCGGCAGGCCGGCCCAGCTTGCGACGGCCATGGCCAGCATGGCGGCGGCGAAGCATTTCGCGGAAAAGAGCATTTCGGCCGGGCTGAAGCGCGGCAGCAGGCGGGGCAGTGGCACGTCAGCCTTCCGTGGCGGCTCCGCCGCGGTCGGCCTTGCCCAGGCGCGTCCAGAGCGTTCCGAAGACGCGCAGGCATGCACGTACGTCTTCGGCCGGGATGTCCTGGAACAGCTCGGAGCGCAGGTCGTTCAGGGCTTCCTCGATGCGGGCGAGGATGGCTTTGCCGGCTTCGGTCAGGTGCAGCGTGCGCGCGCGGCGGTCGGCCGGATCGTCCCGGCGCTCGACGAGGCCTGCGGCGACCAACTGGTCCAGCGTGCGGATCAGCGTCGGCCCTTCGATGCCCAGCAGGTCGGCGATCACGCCCTGGCGGGTGCCGTCGCCCTGCCGGCCGATGGTCACCACCGCCCAGCCGGCCGCCTGCGACACGCCCAGGTGCGCGACCGCCCGGTCGGCCGCGGCGCGGTAGGCGCGCTGCAGCAGGTTGAGCGTGAAGGTGAGGTTGCGCAGTTCCGCCGGATCGGCCGGAGCGGGGCGTGAGGCATCAGGTGGGGCGTCAGGCATGGTTGGAAGTTTAGTTAGCTAGCTATCTTTATGTTTGGTGTTTCAGGTTTGACCTTTCATCCGTCTCGGGATTGGCCGGTGGCCAGCCCGCACGGCAGGTTGTCGGTAGGGCTGGCGTGATGGACCGGAGGTCGGCTTCAGCCGCCCGCGCACCGGGAACCATCGGCGGTGGAGGCCGCTTCCTCGACCAGCCATTGCGCGAAGACCTTGATCGGCTCAGTGCAGAGCTCCGCGGGACCGGGCAGCACGAGGCAGAACGTCTTCGATACCGTCTTGCCCTCTGGCCAGGGTGCCACGAGATGGCCCCGTGCGAGCTCGGCCTCGACATAGAGGCGCGGTACCAGGGCCACGCCGAGGCCCGACAGCGCGGCCTCGATCAGCATGGCATGCAGGTCATAGCGGGCTCCGGTGGCCGGCCTGGCCATCGCCGTGCCGGTTTCTTCCGCGTAGCGCTGCCAGGCCTCTGGGTTCTGGCGCCGGTGCAGGCGCGGCAGCCGATCCAGAGGCGGTACCGGGCCCATGCCGTCCAGCAGCCGAGGATGGCACACGGGCACCAGCGTTTCCTGCAACAGGGGAAAGGTGTGCGCGCCGCTCCATGCAGGGTGCTCGAAATGGATGCAGGCGTCGAAGCCGCTGCCGGCCAGCACGAACGGCTCCATCCGCTCGGACAGGTGCACGGTGATGTGCAGGTGCCTGCGCTGGAAGCCGGCCAGGCGGGGAATCAGCCAGCGCGTCGCGAACGTGGGAAGGACGGCGATGTCGAGGCTGGCGCCGCCTTCCGGCTGGCCCATCAGGTACTGGCTCTCGCGGTCGAGCTGTTCCAGCACCTGCCGGACCTGGGCTGCGTAGCGCTCCCCGTTGGGAAGGAGTCGCACGCGGTTGCCGATGCGCTCGAACAGGGTGACGTCCAGGAAGGATTCCAGCCGTGCGATCTGGCGGCTGATCGCGCCCTCGGTCAGCGACAGCTCGTGCGCCGCGCGGGCGAAGCTGCCATGCCGGGCTGCAGCCTCGAAGGCCTGGAGTGCGGAGCTGCTCGGGATTTTCTTGCGCATGGGGTCAGCTTGATGTTTGTGCAAGGCAGTGTGCCGAATAATCGTTTTACCCGCCACTTCCACGCCAATACCATGCATGAACATCAACTTGCATGGGCGTATCCATGATCTACACGGTGGAATGCAGCTTCACGGACCCTGACGGCGAAGCCGCCTGGAATGATTTCTACAGCCTGGACAAGTTGCCGGCCCTGATTTCGGTGAGGGGGTTCCATACCTCCCAGCGCTTCAAGGCACTGCGCCCGGGATGCCCGACCTACCTGGCACTGCACACGATCGATGGCATCGATGTGCTGCTGGGCGAGGAATACCGGCGCAAGGGCGGCGGCAGCTTCGCACGCTGGCAGGCGGGCATCACCGACTGGCACCGCAATCTCTATGCAGGAGCGGACCGTGCTCCGGCGGTGGAAAGCGATGCCTGCCTGGTGATGAGCTCCGCCGGGCCGGAGCCCCTCGTGCACCGCGGCCTGGCTCCGCAGGCCCTGCAGGCGGTCGCGCTCGACCGATCGCCGGAGCGCCGTTGGCTGGCGACGGCCCGGATGTCCGACGTCATCGCCTGGACGGGTGCCGCTGCATGGCCGGAGGGTGTCCACGCTTACGCCCCCATGACGGCCCAGCTCACTTCCATCCGCGCGGCCATTGCAGCCGACTGACGAAGCGCCCCATGCCGAACATCACGCTGTTCATTCCGGCTGCTGCGATGCCGTCGGGCGAGGCCGTCGCAGAACTTTCCGATCGATGCGCGCTGCTGTGCACGGGCTTGCTCCAGTCAGCCCTCGCCAATGTGCATGTCGCCTGCGTCGCGGTTCACCCTGGCTGCGGGCATCCCGTCTTCGCCGACGTCCGCTACCGGCTGGAGCCGTTCCGCACGCCCGCTGTCATGGAGGCATTCATGCAAGGTCTGGAAGAGGCCATCCTGCAGACCCTCCGGCTGGTGCCCCGCATTCGATGCTTCGGCTATGCGGCGTCGAACCTGCATGCGCGCAACTGACATGGAGACCGTACGCACGGCGACGAACCCGGTGTTTCCCTGTCAGCAAGTGGGTGAGTTTTCCATCACGGCCCTCAGCGATGGCTACCTGGCTGCCAGCCTGGACCTGCTCTCCGATATCGATCCGGCAGAGGCGGCCCGCTTGCAGGCGGCGCGCCGGCAGGAGCCGTCGGCGGTCCACATCAATACCTACCTGGTCCGGGGCCGTGGACGCACGGTGCTGATCGATGCCGGCGCGGGAGGGTTCAAGGGATGGGGCGGCCAGTTGCCGCAGCGCCTGGCGCTGGCGGGCGTGGCGCCATCGGAGATCGACACCGTGCTGTTGACCCATGCGCACCCGGACCACGTCGGTGGCCTGGTCGATGGGTCCGGCGCCTGCGTGTTCCCGAACGCGGAACTGGTGGTGCACCGGGCAGAGCTCGACTTCTGGCAGGACGACAACCACCTGGGGCGCGCCAGCGAGCGGGGGCGCGGCAACTTTCTGGTGGCGCGACGGGCCTTCGACGCTTACCGCGCCGCGCTGCGCCCCATCGGCGCCGGCGAAGTCGTTCCCGGAGTCGAGGCCGTGCCGCTGCCGGGCCACACCGCGGGACACACAGGCTACCGGTTCGACTCCGAAGGCCGCAGCCTGCTTGTCTGGGGCGATATCGTCCATTTCCCGCACATCCAGGTCGCCCGGCCGGAGGTGTCGATCGCGTTCGACCAGGATCCGATGCGTTCGGCCAGCACGCGCGCGCGCGTGCTGGATCTCGTCAGTGCAGAGCGGATGATGGTCGCCGGCATGCATCTGGGCGAGTTGGGCTTCGCGCGCATCGAGCGGGCTGGCGGTGGCTATGAGATCGATTACCAACCTGGAGAGGGCTTCGGCCAGGATGGGCATCACAGTTCGGGCCGGGCGCACCTGCAGTCCTGCTACCCCAGGCCGAACTGCGTGTGAAGCGCCTTGTCGAACAGCGAGCGCGGCAGGAAACGGCGAGCGAACGCCCCCTGGCGAGCAGATTTGCCCGAGGGATAGCGCAATTGCGTTTGCCGGTCCTGCGCTGCGCGCACGATGGTTTCGGCCACGCTGTCTGGAGTGCCTGCATCGGCCATCGCCCGCTCATAGGCCTTCAGATAGCTCGCGCGCAGGGTGTCGTAGGCGGCCAATGGCCTGTCGGAGGCGACCGTGGCCGACTCGAACGAGGTCCTGGTCGCGCCGGGCTCGATCACCGCCACGCGGATGCCGAAACCGCGTACCTCGTGGTCCAGCGATTCGGAGTAGCCCTCCAGTGCGTGCTTGGTGGCCGAGTAATAGGCGCTGAAGGGGGCGGGAATGAATCCGAGGGCCGAGCCGACGTTCAGGATGCGGCCGCGGCCCTGGCGGCGCATCAGCGGCAGTAACGCATTGGTCACCCGGACGACGCCATGGAAGTTGGTCTCGAAGAGCGCTCGCACCTGTTCGATGGAACTCTCCTCCGCTGCGCCGGTGACGCCGATGCCGGCGTTGTTGACCAGCAGGTCGATGCGCCCCTCGCGGTGCTCCAGAGCGCCGATGGCAGCGGTGACGGAAGCGTCGCTCGTCACGTCCAGCTCAAGCAGCGGGAAGGCGCGCTGTCCACTCGCAGCGCCGCGGCGGCTGGTGCCATAGACGATGAAGCCGGCCGCGAGCAATTGCCTGGCGGCAGCCTCTCCGATGCCTGATGATGCGCCCGTCACGAGGGCCACGCGCCTGTCTTTGTCGTTGCTGTTCATGCCTGTATCCAGTGATGCTGCGGGGGGGGGGGAGGGGCCTGGGGCACGGGGTCATCAGGAGGCGCTGCGGTAGCGCTCGGCGGCGTGGGCCTGCCGGATGTCCGACATCAGGCCCTGGCGTGCGCTCTCCAGCGCGTCCCAGCGCCCGGCGGCATGCAGTGGAGGAATCGTGACTGCCTCGCGGCGGTCGAACCCCACCAGCGCCGCATCGACCAGCTCGCCGGCATCCATCATTTCGCTCATCGTACTGACATCGATGCCGGCACGCTCCCAGATTTCGGTGCGCGTGCCAGCCGGCAGTACGGCCTGCACATAGACCCCCTTGGGTGACAGCTCCACGCCCAGGCCTTGCGACAGGAACAGCACGAAGGCCTTGGTCGCGCCATAGAGGGACATGCCGAATTCGGGCGCGAAGCCTACGACCGAGCCGATGTTGACGATCGCGCCGCTGCCGGCCTGTGCGAAGCGCGGTGCAACGGCGGCGGCAAGCCGCGTGAGCGCCGTGGTGTTCAACGCGATGAGGCGCTCGATGCTGTCCGGGGTCTGCTGCAGGATGCCGCCGGACTGGGCTGCGCCGGCATTGTTGATGAGGATGCCGATGCGTGTGTCGTCCCGAAGCCGGGCTTCGACGCTCGCCAGGTCGGACGCGTTCGTCAGATCGGCGGGTAGTACGTCCACCGTGACGTCGAACTCCGTGCGCAGGCGAGCGGCGAGCGTTTCCATGCGGGCCTCGTCCCGTGCAACCAGCACCAGGTCATGGCCGCGCTGCGCGAAGCGCTCCGTGTAGGTGGCGCCAATGCCGGTGGATGAACCGGTGATGAGGACGGCGGGAGTGGGGGCCATGTGGGAACTTCCGTTGTTGGGATGGCCTTAATGATGTCGTTCATCATCAAAAAGTCAATAGTTTTGATGATGGGTGAAATCAAAATATGGCCCGGCAACCACGGTCCGGCACATCAGGCGTTCAGCAACTCCCACAGCCAGCCGTTCGGTCTCCATCGCCCCGGCGCTCCGGAAACACCCGCGCGCACAGGAAATCGACGAGCGCCCGGACCTTGGGCGAGGGGTGCCTGCTCGCTGGCCACAGCACGTGGAAAACTCCGCTGCGCTCCACATGTACGGCTGGAACGTGCGCCGCTTCCAGCGATGCTGGCCCAGGGCTCGGGCGTCGTCATCCACGCCAGCTCCATCCAGCGTGCTGCCCCTGCCCGAGTCCACCACCGCCTATGCCGCGGCCAAGGGGGCTCTCACGACCTACAGCAAGTCGCTGGCCAGAGAGGTGACGCCCAAGGGCGTTCGCGTGCTGAGCGTCGCACCGGGCTGGATCGAGACCGAGGCTTCCGTGGCGTTCGCGCAGCGGATGGCGGCAGACGCGGGAACGGACTACGAGGGCGGCAAGAAAATCGTGATGGATTGGCTGGGCGGAATCCCGATGGGCCGGCCCGCCACACCGCGCGAGGTGGCCGATTTGATTGTCTTCCTGGCGTCCCCGCGGGCCGCTTCGATCGCCGGGGCCGAGTACCGGATCGACGGCGACTCCGTTCCCACTCTGTAGCCACGGGCTGGATGTTCGGTGGCCGCCGCTCGCCGCTACAGGCCTGGCGGCGGGGTGGCCTGGAGGACCGGCCGGCTCCGGCCGTCAGCGAGAGGGTTCCCCGTCCGTTGCCAGCAGTTCCATTGCCATCTCGATGGCCTGCTCACGCGAAGAAGCCAGCAGGAGGGGGTAGCCCCAGAACTTGGCAAAAACCACCGCAAAAGCCTTGAATCCCAGGCGCTTTGCCGCATTGGGTTCGATGAGGATCATTGCCCGGACGAGCCTTCGCAATTCCACCTTGTGCTTTTTCATCCAGAGCGCGGTGCGTTTCTTTTCTTCCGGCGTGTGCTCATGGTCGTCGCCCTCCGGTGCGGAATCGCTCAGGATCACGAAGGGCTCGCCGCGCTGCAGATTGGCCTCGAATTCGTCGAAGTCCTTCTCGTGGTCATGTCCGGGTTCTCGCGAAAGATTCATCCAGACCAGGGGAAAGTTCGAGCTATTCATGGACATGGCCTACTCCTTTGTTTTTGATGTGCCGCCAGGTGGTCGCGATGGCGAACACTCCGGGCAGCGTGATGAAGAACACTGCCGAGAAGGCCACGTACCAGCCGTCGCGCAGACCGTCCGATACCCCGCCCAGCGTATTGAGGATGACGAGCAGGCTGCCGAGGACCAGGGCAGCCCACTGGGCCTTGCGGGTCCCGATCAGTGCGATGAGCACCGTGACGAACCAGCAGCCATAGAAGGCGGAAAACATCCACAGCACACCGGGATCGAAGGTGATTGCCGGCGTCGCTCCTTGTGCCCTCACGAAGTCGTTGACGTAGAAGAACAATTGGAAGGTGACGAAAAGCACGGCGCCAGCGGCTGTCGTCAACCAGAACAGGGCGACCTTGTTGGGATTGCCAGTGGCCAGGTCCTGGACGGGGCGGAGGGGAGGCTGAAGGGGCATGGGAGCTTTCTCGAAGATCAATGGATGAATGTCTGCGGGCGAATCAGTACCTGTAGTCCAGCGTCACCATCACGTTGCGTGGTGCGCCATAGCTCACGGTGTCGAAATCGCCCTTCTGCAGCGCGTATTTCCTGTCGAACACGTTGTTGACGTTCACCGTCACGTTGGTTTCCTTCGTGACGGCATAGCGCGCCATCAGCGACACCAAGGCATAGGACCTCTGTTCCCCACCCAATGAGCTGGTGCCCGTATTGGGGGCCTGGTAGAAGCGGCTTTGCCACCTGGCGCCAGTGCCCAGCGTCCACTGGCTCCACTCTCCCGGCAACCGGTGGGTGGTGAAAAGCTGGGCGGTGGTGCGTGGAATCTGCGAATTCAAGCGGACGCCTGCGCCATCCTCCGCCGTGAAGTGGGCGATCCCCGCGGAAATGTTCCAGCCACGCGCCAGTTCGCCCTGCAGGTCCAGCTCGATCCCGCGCGACGTGGTCCCATCGGCGCCGCGATAGGCTTGGGCGCCGCTGGGCGTACGGACCCCGGCGACGATCTGCGCCGCATTGTCCAACTCGGTATCGAACAGGGCGACCGACGCATTCAGCCGCCCGTCGAGGTACTCGCCTTTCAAGCCGACTTCCCGGGTCTTGCCCTTGGACGGCGTGAGTACGTTGCCCAGGCTGTCCCGGTAGTCGGTTTGCGGATTGAAGATGCCCGTATAGCTGGCATAGGCCGAATAGGTCTTGTTGATGGAATAGACCAGGCCTGCATACGGGGTGAACTGGCTGCTCTTTTTGTAGTGCAACGACGCTCCACCGGCGGTATCGTCGATTTCATAGCTGCTGAAACGCCCGCCGACGATCAGCTTCACCGGGTCGGCCAGCGAAAACCGGGCTGCGCTGTAGACACCGCTCTGCTTGATTCGAGTGCGCGTCGGTATCCGGGCCATGGCATCGAAGTTGGGCCGGGCAAAGCCGGGACTCAGGGTGTAGACGTTGACCGGCATGACACCCGCGATAAACGGCGGCACATCGTCCTGGGCAGCGGTGCGACGAGAACGGGTCGCGCCTGCCACCAGGTCGTGTTGGCGGCCCAGCAGTTCGAAGGGGCCGCAGGCCATCACGTCAAAGGTGTTCTGGCGGCTGCGCCCCTCGGATGCCAAAGCTATTGGAAGGGCACCGCTGGGGAAGCTGCCCAGTCCCGTTGCATGATCGGGGCGGCCAATGAGGCCGAGCAGTTCCATATCCTGCTCGGTACGGTACTGGTTGGCAGTGGCCCGCACATTCCAGCCGTTGTCGAAGCGGTGCTCGATCCCGGCGAACGCGGTCTTGAGGTTGGTGTCCCAATGGCTCCAGTCCTGCGCGTAAGTCCTGCCGCGCGAGTATTCCGCCTGCGTGCCGTCGCTGAACCATAGCGGCAGGCCGCCCCAGGTGGCGCCTTTCGGCGTGATGTCCTGGTACCCGTAGCCCAGGCTCGCGGTCGTATCCGGAGTCAGGTCCGCCTCGACGATGCCGTAGAACGACTTGCGCTGCGGCTTGTAGCCGTCGATGTAGGAATGGCCGTCCTCGTACGTGCCCACCACGCGTGCGCGGATGCGGCCGTCCTGGGTCAGCGGCGTCGAGACGTCGGCCATTCCCCGGTAGGTGTCCCAGCTTCCCGCGCCGAGCGAGGCAGACGCCGAGAAATCACGGGTCGGCCGCTTGCGCACCAGGTTGATGGCAGCCGAGGGATTGCCGGTGCCGGTCAGCAGGCCGGAGGCGCCGCGCACGATCTCGACACGGTCGTAGAACGCGGTGTCGAGAGAGCCGATGCCGCTCCCGTTGATGATGTTGCCGACCACCGTGGGGATGCCGTCGTACTGGACGTTGTTGATCAGCAAGCCACGTGAATAGAAGCTCGTGCGCTCGCTGTCGGACTGGTACGCCGCGATGCCCGTGGTGTTCTCCAGCACGCCCTGCACCGAATTCAGTTGCTGGTCGTCCATGCGCTGGCGCGTGATCACCGTGACCGACTGCGGCGTTTCCTTGAGCGACAATGGCAGGCGCGTGGCCGCTGCCGTCTCGCCGGTGGTGTAGGAGTCCGTGCCCTCGGTGGTCGCTGCATCCAAGCGGCCCGTGACGGAGACGGCCGGCAGGGTGGTCTCTTGCGGCTGCGCCGGCTCGGCGGCGCATGCACCCTGCGCGCTGGCGAAAGCGACCGCCGCGACTGCCGAGCCCAGCACGCTGCGTGGAGCGATCCTGCGGGTGCCCCGGGTGGGCCCGTCCAGCCCGGGAGGAGCGAAGCGCATGGCGCGCATACCGATTTGCCACTGGAGCCCTTCAGCACCCTTGAAATCGCGCATCAAATAATACTCATTAACGTTTGTATGCGTCATTTGACGGCGAAGGGAGGATGGCCCGATAGCGAAGTCAGGCCAGAGTGTTATTCAATCAGGCCAATCGCCTGGACAGGTAAAGTAGCCCGTGGAGGACGAGGTCCGATCCGGTCAGGGCGAGGTCTCGTCGGCAAGCCTGATGGCGGCCGTGGGCGCCGGCTCGGCGCCGTGCGTGCGATCCGAGAGGTAGCGTGCCGGCGGTTTGCCCACCGCCTTGCGGAACATGGTGACGAACCCGCTGGCGTTTTCGTACCCCAGTTCCCATGCCACCGTCTGCACGCTTTCGCCCCTGGTCAAGCGCTGCAGTGCAAGGATCACGTGCAACTGCCGGCGCCAGCGCCCGAAGCCCATTCCGAGTTCATGCAGAAGCAGGCGGCTCATGCTGCGCTCGCTCATGCCGATGCGCGTGGCCCAATCGGCTTTCGAGGTTTTGTCCGTGGGGTCGGACAGCAGCATTTCCGCGAGGCGGCGCAATCGGGGATCGCGCGGCATGGGCAGGTGCAGGTCCTCCACCGGCGCCTCCACCAGCTCGTCGAGCAATGCCGCAATCAGCCGGTCTTCCCGCCCTCCCAGCGCGTACAACCCAGGAAAGCCTGCCACCTTCAACAGCAATTCGCGCAGCAATGGCGAGACCGCAATCGTGCAACAGGATTTGGGAAGATCGGGTGCGGCGTCCGGTTCGACGAACAGGCAATGGATTTCCGTTTCACCCGACCCCCGGGCCGAGTGGGGCAGGTCTCCGGGTATCCATATCGCGCACTGTGGCGGCACGATCCAGACGCCGTCTTCTATTTCGCAGTGGAGGATGCCGCGAACGGAGTAGATCAACTGGGCCTTGTGGTGCTGGTGCCTCGCATTCTCCCAGTCCCTCGCCACCGATGTCGCGCTCAGGGCCACAACGGGTCGAGGGACGTTGTCGACATCCCTGGGCGCAGTCACATCGGTGATGGCAACGCTCGACATGGTGCGTATTGGGCCTCGTGTTGAAGATGAGGCATTGTCTTATGGCCGCCGGTCGCGCCGGCGCTCTTGTCCTGCCGGTCAGCGCTGCGCAGGAGTCGACCATCCGCTTCCCGGTGAAGCTCTTTCGGGCCGATCTGCCGGCAGGCCAGCGCTGACCGGGCCTGGCGGCCGCTTAACATGGCGCCATGGCCTCGCTGCATCGGCATCCCGCACCCGCATTGCGCGGCTTGGTGGCATCCGTCTGGGCGCACGATCCCGCGCCGGTGGTGGGGCGGCCGCCCGCGCGAACACGTGCTGCCGACCGGTGCCACCCATCTTGCCGTGCGCATCGGCGGCGCACCGCTGAGGGTGTTCGACCACGCGGCCGACCTGCGCGGCCACTGCCTGGGCCATGCGGTGGTGGGCGGAGCTCGCACGGCATACCATGTGCGCGATATCGCACAGCCTGCGGTCTCGGTCGGCGCGATGCTGCGTCCCGGCGCTGCCGCCGTGCTGCTCGGTGTGCCCGAATCCGCGCTGGCCGGGCACCATACGCCGCTGGAACTGCTGCTGCCTGCCGGCGAGGTCGACGCGCTGCTGGCGCACCTGCATGCGTGCGCCGACGCGCCGGCGCGGCTGTCGGTGTTCGAGCGCTGGCTGGCCGACCGCGCAACTGGACGGCCGCTGCGGCTGCATCCGGCGCTGCAGACGGTGCTTCAGCGGTCCTGGCACCCGGACGCGTGCGTGGAGGACATGGTGCGCGCCAGCGGACTCAGCCACCGGCACTGCATTGCCGTGTTCCGGCAGGCGACCGGTCTCGCGCCGAACGCGTGGTTGCGCCTGCAGCGCTTCTCGCATGCGCTGGAACTGGCCGGCGATCGGTCACTGGGCTGGGCCGACATCGCGGCTGCCAGCGGTTTCGCGGACCAGGCACATCTGGCCAATACCTTCCGCCACATGGCTGGCGTCACACCGTCCGCATGGCGCCAGGCGGCCGATCCCGCCGCGCCGCGGCATGTGCCACGCTGAGCGCGGCGCAGGTCAAATGCCTGCAAGACGGCGCGGGGGAGGGCATCCAGAATGGGTGCATACACCACATGAGGAATTGCCATGGCGATCCACGAACTCTATGCCTACCTGTGCGTGCGCGATGCCGCCGCAGCGATGGATTTCTATGCCCGCGCCTTCGGCGCGCGCGAGCTGTTCCGGCTCACCGAGCCGGATGGGCGCATCGGCCATGCCGAGGTGGATCTCGGCGGCCACACGCTGCTGCTGTCGGAGGAGTATCCGGACATGGGCGTGCGCAGCCCGGAGCACCTCGGCGCCACGCCGGTCACGCTCCACCTGCATGTGGACGATGCCGATGCGCTGGTGGCGCGCGCCGTCGCCGCAGGCGGCACGCTCGAGCGCGGCATGCAGGACCATTTCTACGGCGAGCGCTCCGGCACCGTCCGTGATCCGTTCGGCCATCGCTGGCTGATCGGCCATGCGATCGAGTCGGTGACGCCCCAGGAGATGCAGCGTCGCTACACGGCGTTGTTCGATACGCCGAAGGCGTGATGACGCCGGACCCGGTGGACTAACGGTCCAGTTCCGCCAATCGCCTGGCCAGTTTTCTCTGCAGGGATGGAACGCGGCCCACCAAGCCGAGCAGCGAGCCGCGGACCATGCGGCCCGGCGGCGAGGACACCGTGGCGATGCGCGTCATGGCGTCGGTCATGCGGACCACGCCGCGCGCGATCCGGTGGCGGTGCCGGGCCCAGGCGTCGAGCCCGTGAGAGTTGCCATCGCGCAAGGCCTGTCGCAACGGTTCCGCGAGGGACACTGCATCCTGGATGCCCGTGTTCATTCCCTGTCCGCCGGCAGGGCTGTGCACATGGGCGGCATCGCCGCAGAGCAGCACGCGCCCGCGGCGGACCTGTGCGGCCACGCGGTGCTGCAGCTGGAAGCTGGAACTCCAGGGCATGTCCTTCACGCGCCGGCCGGGCGAAGGGAAGCCGCGTGCAGCGAGCAGTGCTTCGACTGTATCCAGGTTGGGAGGGCTTGCCGGGCCGGCCACTGCCGCGACCATGCGATAGCGATCCTCCGGTTCTCCCGCACATGTGGGAAGCGGAGCCACCACCATCAGGCCTTCGGGTGCAAAGAACAGGCTCACTTCGGTGCGCTGCAGGGGCCAGGCCATCCGCAGGTCGGCCAGCACGAAAGTCTCGGCATAGTTTCCGCCCACGAAATCGATGCCGGCCTGCTGCCGCACCACGCTGTCGGCGCCATCGCATCCCACGATCCATCGCGCCTGCACGTGCTGTACGCTGCCATCCGGCCGCGCCAGCTCGGCGCTGATGCGATCACTGGCTTCCGTGAACGACAGCAGCCGCGCGGGGCGCCACACGCTGCCGAGCCCGTCGCCGATCCGGCCCGCCAGGATCGCTTCCGTGATGTTCTGCGGGCACATCAGGGCATAGGGGTAGCGGGAGGGCAGGCCCTGGAAACCGATGTGGAGGAGCACCTTATCGGCTTCGCGCACGCGGAAGTCCGTGGCCTGCATGCCGGCAGCGAGCAGGTCAGGCACGACGCCCAGTGGCTCGAGCACTTCCAGGGTGCGGGCGTGGATGACGGCCGCGCGCGATGTGTTAAGCCCTGCCGCATGTTGGTCGATCAGCAGTGAGGCGATGCCGAGACGGTCCAGTGCCAGCCGCAATGCCATGCCGGTCGGGCCGGCCCCCACGATGAGCACTTCCGTGACAACCGGTCCATCGGCTGCTGCGTCCATGGCGATCTCCAGAAGTAAACAGGTGTTTTCATTCTGCTCCCGATGGTCCGGAGAGTAAACTGGTGTTTACTAATCCATGTTCCCGGAAGGCACTCCGTTGACACGCTCGCAAGCCACGAAAGACCGCATCCTCGACGCTGCACGGACGCTGTTCGCGTCGCAAGGGTATGACGGCACCACGGTGCGCGAGGTCGCGGCGCTCGCGCAGACCAACCCCGCGCTGGTCATCCGGTACTACGGCAGCAAGGAGGCGCTCTTCCTGGCGGCGGCCGAGTTCGATCTGCAGTTGCCGGACCTTGCAGGCGTTTCCAGGGACAGTCTGGGCGAACGGCTCGCTGCGCATTTCTTCACGATCTGGGAGGACAGCCCTTCGGGACGCCAGTTGGTCGCATTGCTGAGGGCGGCCGCGACGCATGCGGATGCGAGGGCCCGGATGCAGGACATTTTCGAGCGGCAGTTGCGGGCGGCCGTGCGCAAGCTGGCGGCGCCCGCTGCCGATGCCGATGTGCGTGCTGCGCTCATCGCGTCCCAGATGCTCGGATTCGCGCTCGTGCGATACGTGCTGGAGTTTTCTGCCAGGGGGATGAGCCGGCAGATGGCCGTGCGAGCGCTGGGCGCGACGCTCCAGCGGTACCTGGTTGAACCTATTTGATGGGCGTATGGGCGGCGGCCATCAGTGACCTGACGGAGCATCAAAGCGGTAGCGATGGTGTGGGCATCGTGTGATCTGCCTACATTTGTAAACAAATTTACCCATCTGTCGGATATTCAACCCATTGTCTGTGGGCCTATGATTTCGGCCGTTTTGACTCGTCCGTGCAGCCTCATGGCGCGCGGCCATGCACCATGACACGCCGCGTCACCATACAGACGCCCCTGGGAGAGCAACTGCAGTTCCGGCAGTTGCAGGGGCGAGAAGAACTGAGCCAGGTCTTCAGCCTCGACATCGACCTGCTGAGCGAAGACAAGAGCATCGACCCCAAGGCCCTGCTGGGCAAGAGCGCCACGGTGGTGGTGGAGACCGAAGGCGGAGGCCGGCGCTACCTCGACGGGATCGTGACGCGCTTCGGCACGCAGGGGCAGGACCACCGCTTCTACGCCTACCGCCTGCGGCTGCAGCCCTGGCTTTGGCTGGCCTCGCGCAAGAGCGATTTCCGGATATTCCAGAACAAGAGCGTGCCCGACATCATCGAAGAGGTGCTGGGCGCGTACGGATATCCGATGGAAAAGAAACTCAGCCGCAGCTACCGCACGTGGGAATACTGCGTGCAATATGACGAGAGCGACCTGCAGTTCGTCTCGCGGCTGATGGAGCACGAGGGCATCTATTACTACCACCAGCATGCGCAGGGCCAGCACACGCTGACGCTGGCCGACGACATCGTGGCCTCGCACCAGCCGCTGCCCGGGGCGGCCATGATTCCGTTCTATCCGCCCGAGAAGTCGGCCACGGCGGACCGCGAGAACATCCACGCCTGGGAGCTGCACGAGGAGATCCACTCGGGCCGCTTCTACAACGACGACTACGACTTCAAGAAGCCCAAGGCGGACCTGGCGAACATGCGGCAGATGCCGCCGGGGCACAGCCACGACGCCTACGAAACCTACGAGTGGCCCGGGGGCTACACGGAGTTCGGCGACGGAGAAGCCTATGCGCGGGTGCGGCTGCAGGAGAACCTGAGCGGGCGCAGCACGGTGCGCGGCGAATCGCGCCACCGGTCGCTGGCGACGGGCTACCTCTTCACGCTGGAGAACTACCCGCGTGGGGACCAGAACCAGCAGTACCTGATCACCGGCCTGCAGTACCACTTCAAGGAGAACCCACGGGTCAGCGCGGCGAACCCGGGGGGCAAGGGTACGGTGCAGGAAGAGGGCTCGTTCCAGCGGTTCACGCTGCAGGCGCAGCCCACGAGCCTGCCGTACACGCCGCAGCGCGTGACGCCGAAGCCGAAGACGACGGGGCCGCAGACCGCGGTGGTGGTGGGCCCGCCGGGCGAGGAGATCTGGCCGGACCAGTACGGGCGGGTGAAGGTGCAGTTCCACTGGGACCGGCAGGGCAAGTTCGACGAGCAGTCCAGCTGCTGGATCCGGGTATCGCAGGGCTGGGCGGGGCAGAACTACGGGAGCATCTACCTGCCGCGCATAGGCCAGGAGGTCATCGTGGACTTCCTCTCCGGGGACCCGGACCAGCCGATCATCACGGGGCGGGTGTACAACGCGGACCAGATGCCGCCGTGGAAGCTGCCGGAACACAAGACGCAGTCGGGCACGCTCACGCGCTGGAGCAAGGGAGGTGGCGGGGCGAGCATGCTGCGCTTCGAGGACCAGAAGGGGATAGAGCACCTGGAGCTGTCGAACACGTACGGCAACACGTACCTGAACATGGGGTACCTGATGCACCAGGGCACGGGCTCGCAGCGGGGGTATGGCTTCGAGTTGCGCACGGACCTGTGGGGCTCGATCCGGGCGGACAAGGGCCTGCTCATCACCACCTATCCGCAGGACTTCACGTCCATGGTGGCCAACTTCAACCCGGACGGCTTCGACCAGTTGGGCGCGGGCCTCGCCGGCACGGCGTCGCTCATGCAGCAGGCCAGCCAGGCGGCGCAGACGCTGGACGCGAATCTTGGCGCACTCAACTCGCTCAAGACCTCGCACATGATGGAACTGGGCGCGGGCATCGCGGCCATGACCGGCGCGCAGGCGGCATCGGCATCGATCTCCAAGGCCGCGGCCGCACTCTCGGCCTTCCAGGGCGGCGGTGGTGGTGCGCCGGAAGCGGCCCTGCCGTCCGACACCGATCCGGCCATGCCGCAGTCGCAGGCGCTGCGCGAACTCTCGCGCGACATCACGCAGCCCATCGTCTCCATCGTCAGCCCGCAGGGCCACACGATGGTCAGTCCCAAGCCGATCGTCATCAGCTCGGGCCAGAGCGCGTCGATGCACGCCACGCAGCACATCACCGTCTCCAGCGGCGCGCAGCTCACGCAGCTCGCCAAGGCCGGCATGTTGACGCACGTCTCCGAAGGCGGGCAGCGCACCACGGTGGGCGCAGGCGACATCGCCACCGATGCGCAGACGGGCAACCTCAATCTCACCGCGCAGCAGAACGCGACCCTGGCCTCGCGCACGGACACCGCCACCGTCGTGGGCCAGCAGAACGTCAACCTGCAGGCCACCGAGGACTCGGTACTCGTCAAGGCCGGGCAGCACATCCGCCTGCAGGCGGGCGCGACGATCACGCTCACCGCGGGCGAGGGGGCCTCCATCACCCTCACCAGCGACGGCAAGGTGGAGATCCGCGGCAAGAACGGGCTCATCGAGCTCTCGGAACTGCTCGACCTCTACGGCGTGCCGATTCAGCTCAACTGCTCGGGTGCCGCGCCTGAATAGGCGCGCGCCCTGCCTCCTCCGGTCAGGCGCCGGGCGCGGCGCATCCACTCCCTTCCAAAGAAAGCACGATATGCGCTACCAGATGCAGGAAGGCAGCTTCGAGCTGCCCGATGGACTTCAGGACAACAGCATGCACATGTTCATGACGGGTAACAGCGGCCTGGACATGAGCCTTATCGCCACGCGAGAACGTCTGGAGGCCGGCGAGAGCTTTGGCGCATACATGGAGCGCCAATTCAAGTCGGTCGCCATGCAGGTAAAGGACTTCAAGATGGGCGAACGGCTGGGCGACACGGCCATTCCCGCCAAGGGACTGGCATCGCTGGAGTACGCGCAGACATTCCGCCAGAACGGTCAGACCGTCCACCAGCGCCAGCGCACCTGGCTGCTCGCCGACCAGTGCACCGTGCTGGTGCTGACGGCCGCCTCCATGGCACCTCTCACCGAAGCCCAGAAGACACGCTGGCGCGCCATCTGCGACAGCTTCCAACCGCGTGCATGACCACCCTCATCCTGGCCCTCCAGTGGATTTCCTTTCCTGACGACCCCTCGCCATGAGCTCCCATCCCGCCGCCGCCCGCATCCACGACCCGATCGCGCACAGCAACGCGAACTCGCGGCTGCTGGCCAAGGTGGTGGGCATCGCTGCCGGCGCAGCGGTCCTGACCGCGGTCTGCGCCGGCACCATCGCCGCGGGCGTGGCCGCGGGCGTGTCGGCCGTGGGGACGGTCGTCTCCGGCGGGCTGGCCGCCCCCATCCTGGTGGGTGCGGTGATCCTCACCGGGGCGCTGGCATCGCTCACCGTCAGTGTGGTGGGAGGCAACATCGGCGAGAAGATCGCCGATTACCTCGTGCCGGAAACCTGGGAGGTCAAAGGCGAGATCACGTCGGGCTCGGCGGACGTGCTCATCAATGGTCGCCCGGCCGCCCGTGCCACCGATGCCGTGCCACTCGACGAAGTGCATTGCAGCGATCACCAAATCCAGCCCGTCAACCTCATCGCCCAGGGAGCCGCGCAAGGGCCTCGCCAGACGCTGATCAACGATGCACTGGCCGCGCGCAAGGGCGACAAGGTGGTATGCGGCGCGGTCATCCACGAAGGTTCGCCGAACGTCTTCATCGGCGGCGCACCGGAAACTGTGCGCGACTACGACGAGGAGGCCAGCATCTGGCTGCGCGGGCTGCTCTTCGTGCTGGAGGTGCGCCGCTTCTACAAGAACATCAAGTGCCTGTGGAAACTGGCGCGAAACCCCAAGGGGGTCCTCCAGAGCGTGCAGTGCATTCTGCAGGCCGCTCAGGCAGCCGGCTCCGCGGCGATGACGCTGCCGGCCATCCTCGGCAACCCGGTGCATGTCGCTTGCGGCGCCAAGCTGCTGGGTGGTGACGAGGACCTGGATTTCGTGTTGCCCGGCGTGTTGCCCATCGTCTGGCAGCGCACGTACAACAGCCTGGACCATCGCACCCAGGGCCCCTTCGGGCAGGGCTGGAGCACGCCCTACTGCCAGCAATTGCATCTCGGGACCGGCGCGGATGGCGTGGCCACGATCACCTATTTCGACAGCGACGGGCGCGATATCGTGTTCGAGGCACCGCGGCCCGGCGAGGGCCAGTTCAGCGTGGCCGAGGGCATGGGCATCCTCTGCAGTGAGGGTGGCGACTACCTCGCCGTTACCGCGCAGGGGCACTACCAGTGGTTCGGCAACGCGCAGGACGCGCTGCCGGGCGGCGTGGCAAGCGGCGGCGTGCTGCAGCTGCAGCGCGTCGAGGACCGCAACGGCAATTTCCATGCGCTGCGCTACGACGCACACCACCGCCTCGCGCACCTGGCCGACAGCGCGGGACGCCTGCTGGCCTTCGAATACTTCCCGGAGAGCCGCCGCCTGCGCCAGATCGTGCTGCGCACCGGGGTGGAGGGCGAAACCCCCGAGGTACTGGCACGCTACGAGCACCACGGGGACCTGCAGAGCCTGCAAGCCCAGTTGGCGAAGGTCACCGACCGCTGCGGCGAGGTCGTGCGCCGCTTCACCTATGAGCACGGGCTTCTCGTGCACCACCGCCTGCCCGCGGGCCTGAACTGCCACTACGCCTGGCAGCGCTTCGATGCGGACCTTGGCCACCGTGCCGGCCCCCATTGGCGGGTCGTGCGCCATTGGACGGACGATGGCGCGGATTACCGCTTCGACTACGATCTCTCGCACCGCACCACCCAGGTCACCGATGCGCAGGGCCGCACACGCCGCTGGTGCTGGAACGGCGACCACGAAATCACGGCCTACACCGACGCGCTCGGCGCCACCTGGACGCAGGAGTACAACGAACTGCGGCAGTGTCTGCGCCATGTCGATCCCCTGGGCCACGCCACCACCTGGGTCTACGATGACGCAGGCAATCCCATCGCGCAAACCGATCCCCTGGGGCGAACGCAGCGCTGGCGATGGACGCCCGTGCCCGCAAGCCTGATGCAGGCGAGCATCGGCCCCGCAGGGGACGCCTGGAGCTACCGCTACGACGACAACGGCAACCTGCTCGAAGAAACCGATCCCCTGGGCCACCGCACCGCCTACGCCAATGACGACCGGGGCCTGCCCATCGTCATCACCGATGCGCATGGGGGCCGCAAGCGCCTGCAGTGGGATGCGCGGGGCCTGCCGACGGCCTTCACCGACTGCTCTGGCCAGACCACGCGCTTGAGCTACGACCACCGGGGCCATCCCCTGGAGGAAACCGACGCTCTGGGCCAGACCACGCGCACCGAGCATGACGCGCTGGGCCGGCTGCTGCGTATCACCTTCCCGGATGGCGCCAGCCATGCCTGGCGCTATGACGCGGCCGGGCAGTGCGTGCAGGCCCGTGACGCGCTGGGCCACACCACCCACTACAGCTACAACCCGCGCGGCCAGTTGCTCGGGCGAACGCGCAACGTCGGCGGGCTGGCGAGCACCATCCACCTGGGCTACGACGCAGCCCACCGCCTTGCGGCGCTGGTCAACGAGAACCGCCAGACCTACCAGTTCGCCTACGACGCGGCCGACCAGCAGGTGGGCGAGACGCGCATCGACGGTTCGCGCCATGTACTGGAGCGGGATACGGCAGGGCAAGTGGTCGGCGTCACCGAATATCCCATGCCGCCGGGCGCCTGGGACGATGTGCCCGGCCACGCGCCCGTGCAGCCCATCCATGCCCGCCTGGAGCGCGATGCTGCGGGGCAGTTGGTGAGCAAGCGCATCTTCACCATGAAAGCGGATGCGTCTGCCGATGCGCGAGCGCACGCCCCCGCAATGGCCTTGCAGACGCGGCTGGCCTACCGCTACACGCCCACGGGCGAACTCGCCGGTGCCGAGGAATACGCGCCCGACGGCCGGCGGCTGTCGCGGCATGCCTGGCATTACGACCGGCTGGGGCAGATGCTGCGCGAGCACAGCGACTGCACCATCGGTGGCCATGGTACGGATACGGAACACGCCAGCGTGGTACGCCACGCCTACGACGCGCTGGGCCAGCGGATCGCCACTGTACTGCCCGACGGACGCACGGTGAACTACCTGCACTATGGCAGCGGGCACCTGCACCAGATCAACCTGGACGGCATCGTCGTGAGCGACTTTGAGCGCGACGGGCTGCACCGGGAGGTGCTACGCACGCAGGGCCGGCTGGCGAGCCGCTTCGCCTACGACGGCGCGGGCCGGCGCAGCGCCACCTGGGTGCGCCCGGCCGTGCTGCGCATGGGCACAGCCAGAGGGGCGGGCGGCTGGAGCCCGGGCGATGCGGACTGGATGCGGCGTCTGCGCCACCCGGGCCTGGAGGACACCCTGCTCAAGCGCTACGGCCACGACGCCAACGGCGAACTCGTGCACGAAGAACACAGCCGCCATGGGGCAACCGTGCGGCGCTACGACGAGGCCGGCCGCATCGTGGCCAGCCTGGCCGAGCGCCACCCGGCGCTGCAGGAAGCCTTCCACTTCGATCCGGCCGGCAACCGCATCGGTGCATTGGAAGCCCAGGCCCTGTCCAGCCAGGGCCGTGGCTGGGTGCGCCACAACCGGGTGAAGGTGCTGCAGGACAAGCGCTACGACTACGACGGCTTCGGGCGGCTGATCCGCAAGCGCATCGGCGGGCACACCGAACTGCACTTTCGCTACGACGCGCAGCACCGCATGACGCACGCGTCGGTGATCCGCGCCGGCCAGAACGGCGAACCCCTGCGGCAGGTGTTCCGCTACCACTACGATGCCATCGGGCGGCGCATTGCCAAGGAGGACGATTTCGGCGCGACGCTCTTTACCTGGGAAGGGATGCGCCTGCTGCAGGAGTGCCGGGGAGGGCAGAGCAGCACGTACCTCTACGAGCCGGAGAGCTACGTTCCATTGGCCCGCATCGACGGCGCGGGGGCCATCGAGGAGCACCCGGCCGCGCGCTATGCGTTCGGGCCCGATGCACGGGCAGGCAAGCAGGCGTCCGTGCCCGATACGAACCCGGACTGGAGCAGCCGCTTCAACGCGGTAGCCGCCAACGCTGGCGGCAGCGTATCCGGCACATCGGCCCCGTCATCGGCACCCATGGAGCCCACGGCCCAGGTCTATTACTTCCACGTCCAGCCCAATGGCCTGCCCGAGGAGATGAGCGACACGCGGGGCAACCTGGTGTGGCAGGCCCGGTACCTCACCTGGGGCGCGACGGTGCAGGAGCACTGGCAGGCGTTCGACGCCACGGGCCGGCCCGCGGATGCGCCGCTGGCCGAGACGTGCGATCGCCCGCAGCAGAGCTTCGCCCCGATGCCGCAGAACCTGCGCATGCAGGGGCAGTATCTCGACCGCGAGACGGGGCTGCATTACAACACCTTCCGGTACTACGACCCGGATCTGGGGGCCTTCACCACGCCTGATCCTATCGGGCTGGCCGGCGGGATCAATCTGCATCAATATGCACCCAATCCTATTGCTTGGATTGATCCTTGGGGGTGGAACCGCACCACATATTGTGGCAAGGTACAAAATAAAACGACCACTCATTCAACCCGCAAAAGAGCTAAAGAAGCTGCCGCTCATGCCCATGGGGGGAAAAAACTGCCCCAACCCAAAAAGGCGTTGCCAGAAAATGCAACGGATGCCCAGAGGGCAGCTCTGAAAGCAAAACAAGAAAGATACGAGCAGCAGCAGAAATACAGAAATCCAGATCGGCATCCAAATAGTGATTATCCTGAGTCACATTATCACACTGGCAATAAGCCCGATATCACTAAGCCTGCGCCAATAAATAACCCCGTCAATAACCATCACACCTGGGGCAGAGCAGCTAGACAACGCAATTGAATTCGAGGAAAAAAATGGATGGATTTGATTTTTTTGTTGACAATTTTGTCGAAAAAGAACATCGTGAAAGATGGCATTTTTTTAGAGCCAAGGGCTGGGCCAGGGTTCGTAAAAACTTGGGTCAGCTTGAAAATCAATTGGATCGAAAAAAAACAATCCTCATACAAAAGAATACTATTGATTTTGCAGCACAGAAGATACGAGAATTTAATTTCTCATCTGGTAAATATATTGATTTCAGGGTTGAGGAATTGATATTGCCGCCACCTTTTTTGGATAAAGTTTCAAGTAACTCTTTGCTGGTTTTTGAGAAAGAAAAGATCGCATTTTATTTCCACGACGAAGGTTGGATTTATTATTGTAGATAATTTATATTAATATCGTCAGCCGCCAACAATGGCGGTGCGCACGCGCCACATCGGCGCCCACGGTCCAGGTCTATTACTTCCACGTCCAGCCCAATGGCCTGCCCGAGGAGATGAGTGACACATACGGGAACCTCTCAAAACCCGGCCACTCCCTTGTTCACCGACAAGACCTGAGCCGTCCTCCTTGCCATGATCTCTCCTCGCAGCGCCTTGAAGTTCGATCTGTTTGCCGAGGCGTCGCGCCAGCATAAGAGAGATGAAGTGGGCGATCCGTTGCAGGTGATCGCGCGGCACATCGACTTCGCCGAGCTGGCGCGGCTGGTGGATGCACTCATCGAGCGCGGCGATGGCCGCAAGGGTGGTCGGCCGGCCTATCCCATCGAGGTGATGGTGCGCATCCTGGTCTTGAAGCGCCTGTACAACCTGTCGGACGAGCAGATGGAATACCAGTTGCTGGACCGGGCGAGCTATCAGCGCTTTTGTCTGCTGCAAGACGCGATGAACGTGCCGGACCGCAACACGATCTGGCGCTTCGGCGAGCGGCTGGGCGTTGACGGGGCGACGGCGTTGTTCCAGGGTGTGGATGCGCAACTGCACCGCCATGGCTACATCGCCCGTGGCGGACAGGCCATCGATGCCACGCTGGTGCCCGCGCCCCGCCAGCGCCTGGACAGGCAGGAGCGCGAGGCCCTGGCCGAAGGCAGAACGCCCGATTGGAGCGAGGCCGAGCGCCGGCAAAAGGATGTGGACGCCACGCACACGAAGAAGCACGGCAAGGGCTACTTCGGCTACAAGCTCAGCGTGAGCGTGGACCTCAAGCACGGCTTCATCCGCAGGATCGCCACGGGCACGGCCAGCGAGCATGACGGACACCACTTCGACGAGGTGCTGGACCTGCACAACACCGGGCGTGCAGTGCATACGGACAAGGCCTACGCGAGCCGGCAGCGCCAGCAGCTACTCAAGGTGCTGGGCTTGGTGGACGCGATGCAACGCAGGGCTCGGCCGGGCAAGCCACTGAGCGAGTGCCAGCAAAGGCGCAACCAGCGCATCGCAAAGAAGCGTGCCAAGGTGGAGCATGTGTTTGCCGGTCTCCGTCACCTGGGCGGCAAGTTCGTTCGCACGATCGGGCAGACCCGCGCCACGGTGGCGATGACGATGATGGCTGCCTGCTACAACCTCAAGCGCCTGGCGTCGTTCCTGCATCGGCAAGTGGATGCGTTCTTCAAGCCATCGGCTGCCAAGGCACGGGTGCGCCTGCAACCGTCAAAAGCGTGAGCCTTGCGGGGGGCAAAGGCCCCTGTACATGGGCTGCGTCCCACCCACCGAGCAGGTGTCCGAGCGCATTCGGGGCGCTGGAATCTGACGACACGCCGGAAAAACTGGCTGGTGGCGGTTGTGAGAGGCTCCCATACGGCAACCTGGTGTGGCAGGCCCGGTACCTTACTTGGGGCGCGACGGTCCAGGAGCACTGGCAGGCGTTCGACGCCGCGGGCCGGCCCGTGGATGCGCCGGTGGCCGAGACGGGCCATCGACCGCAACAGAGCTTCGTCCTGATACCGCAGAACCTGCGCATGCAGGGGCAGTACCTCGACCGCGAGACGGGGCTGCACTACAACACCTTCCGGTACTACGACCCGGATCTGGGGGCCTTCACCACGCCTGATCCTATCGGGCTAGCCGGGGGCATCAATCTGCATCAATATGCGCTGAATCCCATTGCTTGGGTTGACCCTTGGGGTTGGGCGCCTTATTGTCGGCAAAAAGGGCGTCCCAAGCCTGTAAGTCTCCCCGGAGTCAGAAAGACCAAAGTTGATATGGCGCACATTTTGGATCGACATACATCAACAGGAAAAACAGCTCAGCAGAGCGGGAAGAAAGACCTTTTCCCGGAAGGGATGAATTCCAAGCAAATTGAACGTTCTATCAGAGAAGCGTACGCTAACTCCAAGAGAATTCAGACTCAAGGTGAGCGGGCGCTGGTTCAAGGGAAATCAGGTAGGCAAACGATAGAGATGTGGGTCAACACAAAAACCAAGACGATTGAAACCGCTTATCCTAAAAACTGAAGCTGTTATGTTGGTAATTCTGGAAGAGGATTCGGTCAGGCTATCCGATAGTAAACTATCTGATGTTGTATTTGCGCGTATATACTTGGAATATGGCTGTGGCAACTACTTTCCGGAGTTGGGTTGGGATGATTTTGCGGAAATTATTCTAGGTTGGTGGATTGATGGGGTGATTAATTTGTTCCTGCATGATGAGAGTGCTGTTTTTAGATTTATGGATGGTGATTTTTCTTTTGAAATAAAAAATATAAAAAATGGCGATTTTTCTGTAAGACTGAAGGAGCGGTCGATCGTCGTGTGGTCGGAAAATTTTGATTTATTGCAATTCAGTCGATCGATAATCTCTGCGTCCAATGCGCTCGTGCGAAAAGTTCAAAAATTACGCGCGAATGAAAAAGCTGCTGGTGAGCTAATTTTAAAAAAAAACAAGCTACAAAGAATGTTGGTTTCATATCGGCAGAACATGTGAGATAAATCTGCTGCAAAGCCTTGGTCCTCTCTCTCCAATGATCGGTACAGCTCTACTGGGGGGCAGTCAAGAGTTTGGCCATGATATGGGGTTGGCCGACGGACGGGCGGATTCAAGCAGTAAGAAAATACACGTATTGATTTTTAAAATGGCACTGGATTTTTATTTCCATTCCAAGAAAACAGGTAAAACCGAATCTTTCAAGGTCAAGGGATCGGATCTTCATCTATTTGAAAAAAGCTTTTCTGATCTGCAAAAGGATACAGGCGTATTCATTGATCCATATGGCAAGTGCAAAATTTATCCAGATCATTTGAAAATAATAATAAAGACACTTGAGGGCAAAAGCAGCGATATAGTCTCTGAATTTGTTGATTTCCTGAAATTGGTTGTTGAACAGCAAGAGGTATTAATTGCCGACGGAGATTGATCTGATTACGCAGGTGAGCGTGGTCGGAAACATCTCGGATTTTGGCTTCAGGACCTCAACAAGCTGGCGGCGGCCATGCCTGTTCTTCAGGCCGCAGTACTCCCTGCATAGGCAACCCACCCCTTGAAGGTGAACGCGCCATAGAACAGTTCGATGTCCGTGAACCCGGCCTCGCGGAGCAGATCGACGTCCTGCTGCGGGGACAACACCGGCAGCCGCTGCCGGATTGCCGCGATGCTGCCTTCGGCCTGTGCTGTGGGCACGCCAGATGCCGCAGCGAACGCCGCATTGCGTGCGAGCCAGCGGTCCCCCGCAGGAATTTCGCTGTCAAAGCTGTGGTGCGCGACGACCAGGGGCGCTCCGGGCTTCAGCCGTGCGCGCAGTTGCTGCAAGGTCCGCAGGCGCTCGGCCGCCGGCAGGAAATGGAGTGTCAGCAGGCAGGTCGCGCCGTCGAAAGGGCCTGGCGGCGCATTGTCGATATAGCCTGCGTGCAGGTGCACGCGCGCCGCGAGCGGGCCGAGAGTCGTGTGGGCAAGGCCCAGCATCTCGGCGGAGGGATCCACCCCATCGAAACGCCACACCGGCTGCATCTCGGCGAAGGCCTTCAGTTCCAATCCGCCGCCGGCGCCGAGCACCAGGATGCGGGCGTCGGCCGGGGCCTGTTCGGCCAGCAGGACGCCGGCCATCCTGTGCAGGCCCTCCAGGCCGGGCACCAGCCTCGCGGTTCTTTCGGCATAGCCCGATACGGCGGCGGGATCGGAGAAAGGGGCCATCGACGGCTGCTTTCCACTTACTGAGGGGCAAGGGTTTCAGGCCACTTCAGCGACCGGTGGACCTGGATGCCGGCCATGGCTCCGCTGCCCACGGCCAGCGACACCGAATGGGCCGCCCTCGCCACGTCTCCGCAAGCAAACACGCCGGCCACCGATGTCTTGTTCTCTGCATCGGTGCAGACCTGGAAGCCCATCGGTGTCTCTTCCAGCGCGCAGCCCATGGTTTCGGCGAGCGGGCTGGAGGGGGAGGTACGCGTCGCCGTGAACAGGCCCGCGAAGCGCAGCCGCAGTCCGTCGGCCAGTACCACGTCGGCATGCCCTTCGATCCTGTCGATGGGGGTCTCCTCGATGGCCACGCCCCGGTGCGCGAGGGTGGTGCGGGACGCGTCGGTCAGGTCCAGGGCGCGGTTGGCGAGCAGGGTCACGTCGCCCCAGTCGGTGAGCAGTTCGGCCTGGTGGACGGACATCGGGCTGGCGCCGACGATGCCGATGCGGCCCTGGCCGAGTTCATAGCCGTGGCAGTACGGGCAATGGAAGACGGCCGTGCCCCAGCGTTCGGCAAGGCCCGCGACGGCGGGAAGCTGGTCGGCCACGCCGGTGGCCAGCAGGATGCGGCGTGCGTGGTGCGACCCGCCGTCGGACGTAGTGACCGCGAAGGCGTCCGCGGACCCCGTGATGGCCGTGGCATGCCCTTGCAGCCAGTTCAGTGACGGATAGAGGGCGAGCTGGCGGCGCGCGTTCGCCGCGATGTCTTCCGGGGGCACGCCGTCCTGGCCCAGGAAGCCGTGCGAATGGCTGGCGAAGCGGTTGCGGCGCTGGCCCGCGTCGATCACCAGCACGGAGCGGCGCGCCCTTACCAATTGCAGGGCGGCAGCCATTCCTGCATAGCTTCCGCCGACGATGATGGCGTCATATCGCATGGTCAACTAACTCCTTGTGCGCCGTGCCGCCGCATGCCGGCGCGCGAAGTCGGCGGCCAGGTCGGCGAGGGTGATTTCTGAAAACCGCTTCAGCAGCAGCGCCTCGGCTTCTGCGAACGTGCCTTCCAGCGCCGCGTTCACTGATTGCTTCACCAGGCATTCCGGCGATTCGTTGCGGTTGCCGATGGCGAACATGGCTGGCTCGCCCAGGGCTTCGTGCAACTGGCGCAGGGTGACGGTGCCCAGGTCTGCATGGATGCGCCATCCGCCCCCATGGCCTTTGTCCGACGTGACGATGCCCGCATCCCGCAGGTACCCCATGGTGCGCCGGACGACGACCGGATGGGTGCCCAGGCATTGCGCGAGGGCGTCGGATGTCATGGGGCCCTCGTGTTCGGCCATGTGCAGCAGTGCATGCAGGACGGAGGACAGGCGGCTGTCGCGTTTCATGTAACTAATGATGTTGCTTGATGGGCGGCATGTCAAGCAGGGCCTGGAGCGAGGCTCTTGCCGGGTGCGACCCGGGACACTTCCAGTGATGCCGGTGCGCGGGACCCGAAGATGCGGGATAGGAGAGGAATGTGCAGTTTTAATGATGAGTTAGGCGCAAATCGTGATACAAGTGGCAACTGTATCTGCCGCTACATATGCGAACATGGTGTTTCGCCGGGCCGTTTTCCTCCATGCACGCGGTCGATCGGTTCGCTTCAGGACCCCTTTGTCTGCGGTGCGCCGTTCGCGACCGCCACGGGCAATTCAGCAGCAAGGTGCCCGTGTACCGAGAATTGGCACAAGCTCAGCGCGATGCGCGGCTGGACGAGGAGCAGAGGAAAGCCCTGCTCATGATCGCGTCCGGCGCGCCCATGGATGAGTGCCTTGATGCGCTCACCGATGCCGTCGGGCGGCTCGCACCCGATACACGTGCGTGCGTGCTGCTGGCGAGCGAGGACCGCCGCACCATGGGCGACGGCTATTCATCGCACTTTCCGCCCACCTTCGCGGCCGCCATCCGGGGCCTGCCCATCGGCGAGGCGCTCATCGGCACCTGCGGTGCCGCCATCCACGCAGGCGAGCCCGTGGAGTGCGCGGACGTGGAGCACTCCGCCCAATGGGCTGCATCCTGGCGGTCACTGTGTCTGGACAACGGCATCCTGGCCTGCTATTCGCACCCGGCCATCGGGCAGGGGGGCAGGGCGGTCGGCTCATTCTTCCTGTGCCTTTCCGAAGCCCGGCAGGCCAATGCCTGGGAGCGCAAGGTGGCCGAATTCGGCTCGCTGGCGACCAGCATCGTGGTGGAGCGGGACCGTGCCGCCGCGCACCTGCGCAAGGAAATGGCGGCGCTTGCACGGCTGCAGGAACTGAGTGCCGAGCTGGTGGGGCCGGGCGAGTTCGAGCCGCTGCTGCAGAAGATCCTCGCGGCGGCGGCCGACATCTCGGGGACCGACAAGGGCAACATCCAGATCTTCGATCCGGTCCGGAAGACGCTGCGGATCGTGGTGCACCAGGGGCTGGGAGCCCGCCTGGTCGAGCATTTCCTGGAAGATGGGTGGGACGCGAGCTGCGGAGAGGCTGCCAGGCAGATCCGGCGCCTTGTCGTTCCCGACGTGGAAAGGCTCGGAGGACTGCAGGGAACCCTGGGGCTCGAGATCGTGCTGGAGGACCGGATCCGGTCCATCCAGTGCACGCCGCTGCTCAGCCGGGACGGACGACTGCTGGGCATGCTCAACAACCACTACCGCTGGCCAGGCGGCCCCGCCCCGGACGCACTGCGCTACATCGACCTGCTGGCGCGGCAGGCCGCCGAGCTGGTGGAGCGTCACCAGATCGAGGCGGAGCTGGCGCAGGAGCGGCGGCGCAAGGACGAGTTCCTGGCGATACTCGCGCACGAACTGCGCAATCCCCTGGCGCCGCTGCGCAACATGCTGGAGGTGATGGGGCGGGCGCACGGCGACGAGGCACTGTCGCGCAGGGCCCGCGATGTCATGGAGCGCCAGGTGCTGCAACTGGTGCGGCTGGTGGACGATCTGCTCGATGTGAACCGCATCAAGCAGGGCAAGCTGGAACTGCGGCGCGAGCCCCTGCTGCTGGCGGAGGTGATCCAACAGGCCGTGGAGGTCTGCCGCCCTGCGCTGGACCAGCAGCGGCATCGCCTGCGGCTCGTGCTGCCGGATGAGCCTGTGCCGTTGCTAGGAGACTCCGCGCGCCTGACGCAGGTGTTCGGCAACCTGCTCGCCAATGCCTGCAAGTACACCCCGTCCGGTGGAGACATCGAGGTCCGCGTCGAACCGGCGGGCCACAGCGTCGAGGTGGTGGTGAAGGACAACGGCTCCGGTATTCCCCCGGACCAGATCGACGAGATTTTCGGGCTGTTCACGCAGGTGGACCGGACGCTGGACCGCGCCCAGGGAGGTCTGGGCATCGGCCTGATGCTGGTCCGGCGGTTGGTCGAAATGCATGGCGGCACCGTCCAGGCGCGCAGCGAGGGGGCCGGCAAGGGCAGTGAGTTCATCGTCCGGCTTCCGTCCGGGGTGGTATCGGCTGAGGTGTTGGCGGCGCGAAATTCCCACCCTGCGGCGGTGGCGCGCCGGATCCTGGTCGTCGATGACAACGAGGATATCGCGCTGGCGCTGGCCACCCTGCTGCAACTGGACGGGCACGAGGTGCGAACGGCCGCAGGAGGCGCGGAAGCCCTGGAGGCTGGCGGGCAGATGTGTCCTGAGGTGGTCCTGATGGACATCGGGATGCCCGGCATGAGCGGCCACGAGGCGTGCCGACGCATGCGCGAACTCGATTGGGGAAGAAGCATCACCATCGTCGCCCTCACCGGCTGGGGGCAGGACGGCGATCGACGGCATTCGGAGAGGGTGGGCTTCGATGCCCACCTGGTCAAGCCGGTGGGGTTCGCAGAACTGAACGGGTTGCTCGCCGGGCTGGCATGAGCCTCCGGCTTGCCCCCTCAGGAAAAAAGGTGCAGCGCCGCGTACTGCAGCAGCATGATCGTCTTGCCGTCGCGTATCGTTCCCGCATCGACCATGGCCAGCGCCTCGTCGATGCCGGTCTCCAGCACGGAGATGTCCTCGCCTTCGGCCGCGATGCCGCCACCCGATGACTGCCGGTCTCCGGGCTGGTACGCGCCGACGAAGAAATGCAGGCGCTCGGTCACCGAGCCCGGGCTCATGAACGCATCGAACACCTGGCGCACCTCGCGCACCCGGAAACCCGTTTCCTCTTCCACTTCGGCGCGGATGCGGTCCTCGGGCGCGGCGTCGTCGAGCAGGCCGGCAGGCGTTTCGATCAGCAGGTCGTCGTGGCCGTTCACGAATGCGGGGTAGCGGAACTGCCGGGTGAGGATGACTGTGCGGCGCTGCAGGTCGTAGAGGAGGATCGTCGCTCCGTTGCCCCGGTCGTAGGTTTCGCGCGACTGGCGCTGCCAGCTGCCGTCGCTGCGCTGGAAGGAGAACGTGGTCTTCTTCAGGACGTACCAGTCGTCCGAGAGGGTGGTGACGTCTTCGATGCGGATGCGGTGGGCGATGCTCAATGGGGTCTCCTGGTGTCAGCGAAAGTGATGCGAGCCCGGGCGCAGATACCGCGCCGTTGAAGGCCTGTACGGCACAGGGTACGCACTTCGCTCCGGAGATGCCAATGTAGATGGGATGGCGTGGCCGCCGACCGGTTCTGCGCATGCCGCCGCGGACGTCGGTGGCGCCGGCGTGCCTGCTGGCTTCGCACCGGCAGGCGCAGGCGCCGTGGCACGCTTCAATGGATGGCGATGCCCTGGTTGGTGATCTCGATGGTCAGTCGTCCACCGTTGTTTCCGGAGATGGCGAAATCTCTGTACAGCCCGGCCATGCCGCTACCGCCAGCACAGCCAGGCGCCCGCATGGCGATTATGGTGTACATACCGCTGGTGTTGGTGAAGATATCCGGCCCGAGAACCGATCGTCCCAGTTGCAACGTGTAGCAACCACTGAAGTTGGGGCCGCGCACCGAGAGGGACTTGGCCGCCGGAACGTGGTTGATGAGGTCTGTATGAAGTACCTGCTGTGCATTTGCCGAGGCAGGCACTGTCGCTGCTAGGGGGAGCGTGGCATACGCCAGGAAGGCGAAGAGTTTGCGGAGGTGGGAAGAATTTTTCATCGATGCGGATCCTTATCTATTCAGGGTGAGCGAAGCCAGTTGGCCAAGCCCTTGCTTTCGGGCGGCCAATACTGCAATGACTCAACCATGGAAATTGCGTTCTATATCCGCTAAAAACTTATGTACGCAATAAATTTTTGTTTGAAGCCTGTGCTGTTGCCCGCGGGCGTACCCGCCTTGTTCGGCCCGTACGCGGAGTCGGCCTGATGGCACAAGGCAGATGTCGGCGCTTGATCATCGACCTCGGTTTGCGGTGCCGGGCGCAAGCGAAGCGATGAATGGCTCGGCTTCCTTCGGCGGACACCCGGTCGTGTAATGCGGTGTAGCCAAACCCAGCCTCCCGTGGAGCATGCGTGCGGTATCGTGGCGGCCGGTGGAGGTTCGGACGACGGCTCTGGAGGCCATGAGGGATGCGGGCCGCCGCGGGCGATTGCAGGGATCACACAACCACTATCACAGAGAGGGAACCACCATGTCCGATAGCGTTTCATTCGGCTGCGCCTGCTGCAGCCCCCGCATGCTGCCTGCTTACCAGCATGACCAGGGGGCATGGCAATCCCTGCTCGCGGATGCCGCTGCGCAGGAGGGAGCCCGCGGGGCGCCGCAGGCCGTGATCTTCCATGGCGGGCACATCCATCCGGACCCGGAGCATCCCGGCAGGAAGGTGGAGGCGATCGGCATCGCCGACGGCAAGGTCATCGTGAGCGGCAGGCTGCACGACGTGCGCAAGGCCATGACCGTGTTCGAGCCGCTGGAGCGGCCGCTGTCGGGCGAGCAGACGCTGCTGCCCGGGCTGATCGACGCGCATGCGCACACGCTGACCAGCGCGCTCATCATCGACTGGACGGACCTGTCGCCGTTCGAGGGGCAGAACCTCAACACGCACTACGACATCCAGCTGATCGAGAAGCGGCTGCGAGCCGCGGTGAAGAAGGCGCAGCAGGCGACGCCGCCCATGCCCTGGGTGATGGGCTTCGGCGTGGACCCCTCGTTGATGAAGGTCTGGACGGACATCGATGCGAAGTTCCTCGACGGCATCAGCACCGAGGTGAAGATGTTCCTGCTCAATGCCTCGGGCCACATCAGCTATGCGAACACGCCTGCGCTGCAGGCGGCGAAGCTCGACAAGGATTTTCCGGACGGCGTGCTGACGGAGCAGCAGTCCGCTGCGATGCTGGTGGCCATGCCGAAGGTGTCCCCGGAGCAGATGCTCGACGGGCTGAAGCGCGTCTTCCAGCAGGCGAACCAGCGCGGCATCACGACGGTGTTCGAGGCGAGTGTCGGGCTGCTGAACGGGCCGTCGGAAGTGACCATGCTCAAGGCGCTGGCGCAGACGCCGGCCATGACCGTTCGCATGGGTGGCGCGCTTTACGGCAACAGCAATGACCTGATGACCTGGGTGAACTGCTACCAGCCGGAGCTGTCGAGCGACGGCAACAGCCTGTTCACGATACGCGCGCTGAAGCTGATTTCCGATGGCTCCAACCAGGGCCTGACCGGATTCCAGAGCCGGCCGTACCAGTGCTGCAACGAGCATCAGGTGCCCGGGGTCGGTGCCTGGGGGCTGTTCAACTTCGATCCGGCGCGCAAGCTGGCAGAGGTGATGGCCGTGGTAGCCGCCGCGGGCTGGCCGATCCTCACGCATGCCAATGGCGACGAGGCCATCACCAATGTGCTGGCCGCCTACCAGATGGCCTTGAGCAAGGTGCCGCCCCCGGCGCCGACGGACGCGCCCGCGGCGTCCCTGCCGCAGGCGCCGGCCTGGGCACGGCAGCGGCACCGTATCGAGCATGCCTCGCTGCTGCACGACGACACGATCGGCCTGATGCGGCGCATGGAGATTTCGCCGAGCTTCCTGATCGGCCACGTGGGCTACTGGGGCAAGGCGTTCCAGGACACGATCCTCGGCAAGGACCGCACCCTGTTGCTGGACCGCTGCGCCTCCGCCCTGCAGGCCGGCCTGCGGATCAGCCTTCACAGCGACCATTTCGTGACGCCGCTCGGGCCGCTGCGCTGCATGGAGCAGGCGGTCGGGCGCGTGATGGAAGCCACCGTGAAGCACCCGGCCAGCGGCGCTCCAGCCAACGGCGAAGGCAAGGTGTTGAATGCGCCGGAGTGCCTGGACGTGCCGCAGGCGCTGCGCGCCGTCACCATCGACGCGGCCTGGCAGTGCCATCTGGACCACCAGGTCGGCTCGCTGTTGACGGGCAAGCAGGCGGACCTCGTCATCCTGGCGAAGAACCCGTTGCAGTGGTCGGCACCCCACGCCGCCGGCATGCGCGACATCGGGGTGCTGGAGACCTGGGTGAACGGCAGCAGGGTGTTCGCCGCCGGGCACTGAAGCCCGGGTTACACCGCCCGCGCCGATGGGCGGGCGGCAGTGCTCTATCGGGCGCTCTCAGGGCGTCTTGAAGAGGTGGGGGTAGCTCATGCCGTAGTTGGCGGCGATGCCGGGCGTGGCGTTGGGGTTGCTCAGCTTCATGACCGAAGTGCCGATGATCGGCAGGCCCTGGGCATCCGGCACCAGGATGCTGGCCCATCCGCTGGTGAAATCGCCGAATATGTATTGCTGGTTGATCGAAGACGCCAGTGCGCTCTTTTGACCGAAGCTCAATACCGAGACGGCGCCGCAGCTTTCATACTGGACGTTCGTTGGAGGTACGGAGTGGTCGGCCATCATAGATTGCCGGCTGAAAGTGAGCATGCCCCAGCTCCTGGACAGGCTGCAGACGCTCTGGCCGACCTGCGTGTTGGCTGCATGGAAATACTGCGTTCCCGAGCCGGCGGGAGGAACGACGGAATACACACGTTGGCTTGCCGTGTCCGACTGGCTGTAGTCCTTTGCGACGCTGTACCGCTTGGTGGGGGTGGCCAATACCCAGTCCGTGAGCGCCGAAATCGATTGGTCGAGCACGTACTGGTTCCTGACCTCGCGCGTTGCCATCAGCCGGGAGAGATCGCCGGCGGTCCGGCGGGCGTTCTCGGCGGAAGCCGGCAGGTACATGGGGGTGGAGAGGTCGGGCAGGTCGTTGAACCGGGCCGCCAGCACGGGTGCGACCGTGGGTTGCGCGGTGCTGCCCTGGGCATCCTTGTAGCGGTAGGCCTGCCCGGCGGATACGAGCAGGGGGTCGGCCGTGTAGAGCTCGGGCAGCCCCACCACCCCGTCCGTGGGCGGGAACAGCATGTAGTTGCCTCGCGCGGGCTGGCCGGCGATATCGATGGCCTGGATGGCGGTGGCCGTGCCGGAGAACGTGGTGGAGCCCGGCACGTCGATGATGTACCACGTGGCCGCGACCTGTCCCGTCGGGGTGGCGAGCCCGCGGGAGGCGGCGGCGGGTTCACCGCTGATGTCGTCCAACAGTATCGTGTTGAGCCTGTCGTAGCTGTTGGTGCAGGGCTGGACGCCATTCACTGCTTTGATCAACGTGAACAGGGTCGAGTTGCTGGCCCCATCGTCGCCATATGCGCGGGCTCCGGGGACGTCGGCCATCACGATGGCTTCGATGCTGCCTTCCCGGGTCTGGGCGGCCTTGGTGGCCGCGCTCCATGCGGGATCCAGGCGGTCCGTGGAGAAGGGCTGTGGCACGTTGCGCGCCAGTTGCGGCATCGTGCAGGTGGTGTCGTCCGTGGTCAGTTGCGCGGTGCCGTCGGCGCCGGCCGTCACCGCTCCCGTCCAGATGTCGCCGGGCCCCAGCAGCACATGCATGCTCAGCAGCCGGTCGCCGTTGTTGGCGCCGCGGAAGCGCACGTTCACCACCTTGCCGTTGTCCCGATCCATGTTCACCAGGTGCAGCACGGACATCTGGCCATTCTGCGCGGTGAAGTAGGGCACCAGCAGTGCATGGCCGGTCTTGCCTTCCACTACCCGGGTGGCGGCGGCATTGGTATAGCCCAGCTGCGCGCCGGAGGGGACGGCGCCGGTTCCGGCGATGACGCCCGCATGGGCTGCGCCGGCGACGGCCAGCGTGCCGAGCAGGGCTGCTGCAGCCCTGGGAACGAGGTGGATTCTTTTCATGGTTTCTCCTTGCATGGATGGGGCGTCCGGGCGACGGCGTGCCTGCGCAAGCCTGTGGCCTGGAATGCGGCAGCGGCGGCCGCGGACGGGCGGCAAAAAATGGCCGAGGTGGGAGGGCGCGGCAATCGCACCTGCACGGGCCCGATGAGGGCCTTCGCCATGGTGCCTGGCTGTTTGTATCTCTGGGCAACGCCGTGCCAGTCCCCCCCTGGGTCGGTCTAGCGTAACACCTGGTTTCGATTCGCCATGCAATCAGCCCAAGCTGTTTACTTTCCGTTGCATGCAGGGAATGCCTCGGTGCCAAGCTTTCCACTTCACAGAACACAAGGAGATTCCAATGCACCGTACCTATATGCAAGGCCGGATGGCCAAGGCACCGTCGCAGCACGCGGCACTGGTTTGCCGGAGCGCCGTGGTGGCCGCCTGCATGCTCCTGGCATGGCCCGCGATGGCGGCGGATTCGTGCTGCCCTTCGGGCGGCAATGGCCAGCCCGCGTCGGGCGAGCCGGGCGAGGGGGCTCCCCAGGCCATCGTGTCTGCCAGCGGCGGGCAGGACATCTAGGGACTCTCGCAGGCCATCCCGCCTGGGCCAGCCGCAGCAGCCCCGGGCCGGGAGGCGCCTGCGCATGCGCGAGGGCCCCGCGGCTATCATCCACCGCATGGCCGAGCTCACCGATGACCGAACGACGAGTGCGTCCTTGCTCGAATTGAACGCCCGGCTGGCGCTCTATTCGATCGATGCCATCGCCGACATGATCATCTGGACCGACCGCGACGGTCGGTATGTCACGGTCAACCGGGCGGCGCAGCAACTGCTGGGGTACACGCCCGAGGAGTTCCGCGGCCTCCGCGTGTGCGATGTGGATCCGCTGTTCAGCGAGGAGCGCTGGCGCAGCCATTGGGCCGACCTGGAGCGCCTGGGCTCGGTCACGCTGGAAACCGTGAACACCCGCAAGGATGGCACCAGCGTTCCCATCGAGGTCACCGCCAGCCTGGTGGTGTTCGATGGCTCCCTGTTCAATTGTTCGGTGGTGCGCGACATCACGGAGCGCCGCCGAAATGAAGCGGAGCGCCAGGCGCTCAACGAACGCATCTACCAGTTGAGCATCACCGACAGCCTGACGGGCATCGCGAACCGGCGCCGGTTCGACGAAATGCTGGGCAGCGAGTTCGCGCGCCATGCACGCAGCGGCGAGCCGCTGTGTGTCGTGCTGATCGACATCGACCATTTCAAGGCCTTCAACGACCACTACGGGCATCCGGGCGGAGACAGCTGCCTGCAGCGCGTCGCCGCCGCGATCGACACCCGCATGCGATGGCCCTGCGATCTGGCGGCGCGCTATGGCGGGGAGGAGTTCGCCTGCATCCTGCCGGCCACCGGCCTGGACGAAGCATCGGACATGACCGAGGGGCTCCGCCGCGCGATCGAGGCGCTGGCCATTCCCCACGCCGCAGCGGCCTCCGGCCGGGTGACGGCCAGCGTGGGCGCGGCGTGCTGTCTGCATGCCGCACAGCAGACGCCGGATGGCTTGCTCGAGGCTGCGGATGCCTCGCTCTACCGCGCGAAGCGGGAGGGCCGCAACCGGACCGCGGTCGCGTACCTCTGAGTGATGCTGCAGGAGGGCCCCTGCCATCCGCGCCCATCCTCCGGCCATCCGTGCTTCGCTAACATGCGGGCTGGTCATCGCATTCGAGGGAGGCACAGTTTTCATGGCGCAGACAGCGGGGCGCACGTCGCCGCAGGAAAGAGGCCGGCACAAGGGTAGAGGCGCGCGCGCCGAGACGGATGCCGTTCCGCCGGCCGCTGGCCGTGTTCGCAGGCCTGCCGTGGCGGAGTCCATGGCCGGGCCCGAAGAGGAGGCCGATGGCGGCACGGGATCGGATGGCGCGGGGCGCTCATCCGAGTCCAGCCTGTCGCGCCTGCTCGCGACCCTGGGGCTGTTCTCCACGGCCAGGCCGTCGCTGATGGCCGACGAGATCGCTGCCGAGCTGGGCGTGCCCAAGAGCACGGCCTATCGGTACATCCAGGAGCTCACGAAGGTCGGGCTGCTGGTTCGGCTGGACCGCAGCATCACGCTCGGCCCCCGCATCATCGAACTGGACCGCTGCATCCGGGAGTCCGATCCGGTGATCCGCGCTGCGGTGCCGCCGATGCGCGAACTGGCGGAGCAGACCGGGCTGGACGTGTTCCTGTCCAAGCTCTACGGCCACTCGATCATCACGGTGCATACTGAGTCCCATGATCCGCAGCCACGGCTGCGCTATGGGCGGGGCCGCCCGGTGCCCGTCCTGCAGGGGGCCAGTTCCAAGGCGCTGGTGGCGTTCCTGCCTGCCGCGCGGTTGCGGCGGCTGCACCAGGAACTGGCTGGCGAATCCGGGGAACTGCCTTCCTGGGAGATGTTCTACGAGATGGCGCAGCGTATCCGGCGCGACGGCTACTGCCGCACGTCGGGCGAACTGAACGAGGGGCGCACAGGCGTGTCGGCGCCGATCTTCGGACGCGGGCGACTGGTGGTGGCAAGCGTCACGGCGCTGGGCAGCGATGCGCGGATGGCGCTCTTCAAGGAGGAGGCGATCGCCGAACTGGTGCAGCGCACGGCCCACATGGTCAGCGTGCGCCTCTCGGCCGACGGCCACCTGTAGGCAGGAAGCACCGCCCGCCCGTCAGAGGGTGATGTTCGCTCGCCGGACGATCGGTGCGGCGCGCGACAGCGAGCGGCGCCAGATCTCCGCCGCCTGCTCCGGCGTGCTCAGCACCGGTTCCAGCCCCAGCGCCACCATGCGGGCCTGGACATCGGCCTGGGCGACGATGTCGCGCAGTGCCTTCGCGAGTGCCGTGATCGTCGGCGCGGGCGTGCCGGCGGCGGCGAACACCGCGAACCAGCCGGCATTGCCCATGTCGCGCACACCCAGTTCCTCGAAGGTGGGTACCGACGGCAGGGAGCGCACGCGCCGCTCGCCCGTCACGGCCAGCGGGCGCACCGCGCCGGAGGCCACCATGCCCTCGATGGCGGCCACGGTGAGGAACACCGTATCCACCTGGCCGCCCAGCAGGTCCGTCAGCGCCGGGGCGGAGCCTTTGTAGGGAACATGCAGCAGTTCCACGCCCGCCGATTCCGCGAGGGTCTGCCCCATCACGTGGGCGGACGACCCTGCGCCGAAACTGCCGTAGCTCAGGCGGCCCAATTTTGCGCGGCGCAGGAAGTCCGGCAGGTCCCGGGCGGGGCTGGCGGCGCGCACGGCCCACACCAGCGGGGCATTGGCAAGCACGCTGGCGATCGAGAAGCTGTCCTGCATCGACTTTCCCGGGGCGACTGGCTGGTGGGATGCCAGGGCCGCGATCACGTGGGTGGAATTGCTGCCGAACATCAGGGTGTGTCCGTCCGGGGGCTGCTGGAGCACGCTGCGCGCGGCGATCAGGCCGTTCGCCCCCGGCCGGTTGTCGATGACCACGGGGACGCCCAGCGGGGCCTGGAGCTTCTGCGCGATCAGTCGGGCGATGGTGTCGGTGCCACCCCCTGCGGCGAAGGGCACGACGAGGCTGACGGGGCGCTCCGGCCAGTGCGCGGCCCGCGCCGGCGCGGCGTGCATTGCGGCCAGCGCGGCAAGGGCGCCGAGGACCTGGCGGCGGGGAACGGTCGGTGGAGAAGACGGCATGGCGTGTCCGGTAGAGGGCTGGGAATCACTCGGGGCGGATCTGCCGCTCCCTGACGATGCGGGCATAGGTGGCACGGCCTTCGGCGATGCGCGCAGCCATCTGCCCGGGCGTGCTGTAGGCCGGCGTGAAGCCCAGGGGGCCGAACGCGCGCGCCACGGCCGTGGACGCCAGCGTGGAGCGCATCGCGACGTTGAGGCGGGCCACGATGTCCGCGGGCGTGCCTGCCGGCGCCAGCAGGCCGAAAAAGCCCTGTATCGTCAGTTCGGGCAGGCCGGCCTCGGCAGCGGTGGGCGTGTCGGGCAGGGCGGGGTCGCGCTGCTCGCCTGTGGTGAAGAGAGGCACCAGTTGCCCCGCCCGCAGGGCGCCCAGCAGGGGGCCGGTCGCCTCGTCCATGAGCTGGGCGTCGCCCCGTATCACCGCGTCCTTGGCCATGATGGCGCCTTTGTAGGGCACATGCGCCAGTTGGATGCCGCTCACGGCCATGAAGATCTCACCCAGAAGGTGGTTGCTGGAACCCATGCCGGCCGAGGCGAAATTCAGTTGCCCCGGGCGGCTGCGGGCGAGCGCGATGAACTCCCGCACCGACCGGACACCGACTGCCGGCCCGGTGGCGAACACGAAGGGTTGGGTGGCGCCCAGGCTCACCGGCACGAGCGTGGCCACATGCTCCTGCTGGGGATAGAGCGCCGGCGCGGCCGTGAGGCTGCTGCCGCTGCCCCACAGCAGCGTGTAGCCGTCCGGCCGGGCCTGGGCCGCGGCCTTGGTGCCGATGCGTCCGCCCGCGCCGGGGCGGTTTTCGACGATCACCGGCTGCCCGAGCTGCGCGCCCAGTTCCTGGGCCACGGCCCGTGCCGACACGTCGGTGGACCCTCCGGGCTCGAAGGAGACGATCAGGGTGATGGGGCGCGAAGGGTAGCCCTGCGCCGTGGCCGGCGACGGACCGGACAGGGCCGCGACCACTGCGAGGAGCAGGCCGGCCGGACGTGCGGCGGAGAGGAGTCTGCGGTTCATGGGGTTTCCCGTGTGGTGGATCAGTCCAGCGATACGTCGGCCTGGCGGGCCACGCGCCGCCACTTCTCCAGTTCCGCCTGCAGCTTGCGGGTGAACTGCGCGCCGTCGGCAGCGCTCGCGGCCACGCCGCGCGCGTCCAGGCGGGCCTGCATGTCGGGCGTGCGGACCACCTTGTCCAGTGCAGCGGCCAGCGTCTTCACGATGTCGGCCGGGGTGCCGGCGGGAGCGAACACGCCCATCCATCCTTCGGCGACCACGGCGCCATATCCAAGCTCCTGGAGCGTGGGCACGTCCGGCAGGGAGGGCAGCCGCCGGGGCGAAGGCGTGGCCAGCGCGCGGAGCTTGCCGGCCTTCAGCTGGGGCAGCACCACGGCGGCGGTATCGAAGGTGAAATCCACATCGCCCGCCAGCAGCGAACCCATCGCCTGCTGGCTGCCCTGGAACGGGACATGGGTGGCCCGGGTGCCGGTGGCATGGAGGAAGAGCTCGCCGATCAGGTGGTTGGTGGAGCCCATCCCGAAAGAGGCGTAATTGAGCTTGCCGGGCTGCGCCTTCGCCGCGGCCACGAGGTCGGGCACATTGCGTGCCGCCGACGCGCCCGGCACGGCCAGCACGAAGCCCACACTGCCCACCTCGGTGATCGGCACGAAATCCCGCAGCAGGTCGTAGGGCGCCGCCTTGCGGGTGACGGGATTGATCACCAACTCGGCACCGGTGCCGAAGAACAGGGTGTAGCCGTCCGGCCTGGCGCGGGCCACCGACTGCGCTCCGATCACCCCGCCGGCACCCGCCCGGTTCTCGACGATCACGGCCTGGCCCAGTTCCACTGCCAGTTTCTCCGCGATGAGCCGTGCCGCGCCATCGGTACCCCCGCCCGGCGGGAACGCCACCACCATCCGCAGGGGTGCGTCGGGATAGCCGCCGGCCACGGCGGTAGCCTGTGCGGCGGCCAGGCAGGCGAGGAGCAGCAGGCGGCGGATAGGGCGCATGGTGTCGGTCCTGTCGGTGGAGCGGGGCTGTCGCGTACGAGGCGGTGGATCAGCGCACGGCCGCCCGTTCCCGCTCGCCCTGGGCCGCCGCAGCGGCCTCGGCCGCCAGGACGGCGGGCCGCCGGCCGCAGCGTGCCAGGTAGGCCTCGAGGTGCGGCCAGCCACTGGTGTCGATGGCGTGCGCCCGCGTCCACATCGCGATCGTGTAGCAGTGCGCGTCGGCCAGCGTGAAGGTGCTGCTGGTGAGGTAGTCGCGGCCTTCGAGCCGGCTGTCCAGCCAGCCCAGCCTGGCCTGCAGGTAGCCGCGTGCGATCGCCTTGTACTCCGGCGGGGTGACGGCCTTGAACAGGGGCATGAAACCGCCCTTGTGCAGGTCCGCGGCGACGAAGCTCATCCACTCCAGCACCCGGTAGCGCGCCAGCCCGGCAGCGGGCAGCAGCGTGTTGCCGGGGCACTGGTCCGCCAGGCACTGGGTGATGACGCAGCCCTCGCTCAGGTGCTGGCCGTCCGGCATCTCCAGCGTGGGCACGGTGCCCTTGGTATTGATGACCAGGTAGTCCGTGCCGTCCTGCAGCCGCTTTGTCTTCATGTCCACCCATTCCAGATCGAGCGGCAGGCCCAGTTCCCTCGCGACGATGTCCACTGCAAGCGAGCATCCCCGGACTTCGTGATAAAGCTTCATGGTGAATGGCCTTCTGGATGAACTAAAAATTGTTGAATTACTGCTATGCGATAAATGTGCCAATCAATGGGGGTGGGCAATACTGGTGTAAACACCGAGAAAACCGCTGTTTCGCGCCATGTCGGTGCTTGCAGGCGCGGTGGGCGTGCCACGGTGGCGCGCGGATGGGCTGCCTGCACCGGGGTGGTGATTTTTCTGTATTGCGGTAAAAGCTGGATTGCCTGTTTCGCGCTGGCGCAAGGGACTGGCGAGCTTGCCTGGGCGGGAGGTGCGCGGCCCGGCAGTTCAGCGCTGCTGCCGGCCCACAGCCAGGCCGTGCCGCCGGGCGCGGTACAGCAGCGTCGCCCGGGTGATGCCGAGCAGCCGCGCGGCGGCGGCTGCATTGCCGCCTGTCCGTCGCAGCGCATCGGCCATGAGCGTGGCCTCGGCTTCCTCCAAAGTGCTGGCGGCGGGCGCGGCAGCCGTTTCCCGGGCTGCGGCCCTTCCTCCGGTCAGCCGGCCCCCGGCATCCGGCCGGCCGTCGTCCCCGAGGGACAGCACGCCCGTGGGCAGCGCCTCCCCGCCCCGGAAGAGGTGGTGCACGTCGATGGCCTCGCCGTCGTTCACCATGATGACCGCGCGCTCGATCAGGTTCTGCAATTCCCGGATGTTGCCTGGGTAGCCGTAGTGGAACAGCGCCTGCACCGCCCGCTGGGTGAACCCGGGCGCGTTGCGCCGGTGGCGCTCGCGGTAGTGGGCGAGGAAGTGCTGCATCAGCAGCGGGATGTCGTCGCGCCGCTCGCGCAGCGGCGGCAGGTGGATGGGGAACACGTTGAGGCGGTAGAACAGGTCGGCGCGGAACTGCCCGGCGCGCACGGCCTCGCGCAGATCCACGTTGGTGGCTGCAGCCACGCGCACATCCACCTTCAGCGTGCGGGTGCCGCCCACGCGCTCGATCTCGCCCTCCTGCAGTGCGCGCAGCAGCTTGCCCTGGGCCGCCAGGCCCAGGGTGCCGATCTCGTCCAGGAACAGGGTGCCGCCGTCCGCACGCTCGAAGCGACCGGGCCGTGAGGCGCCCGCACCCGTGTATGCGCCGCGCTCCACGCCGAAGAGTTCGGCCTCGACCAGGGTGTCCGGAATGGCGGCGCAATTGAGGGCCACGAACGGGCGTTGCGCGCGGTCACCGGCGCGGTGCAGGGCGCGTGCGAACATCTCCTTGCCGACGCCCGATTCGCCCGTGAACAGCACGGTGGCTTGCGTGGGCGCCACGCGGCGCACCATGTGGAAGGCCGCATTGAAGGAGGACGATGCGCCGATCAGGGTGCCGTCTCCCGGCACTGCAGTGGCCGCCACGGCGCTGGCGGGCGGACGCCATGCCGGCGGTGCCGCACCCGGGGCGGCCGCTTCCGGGTTACCCAGTTGCAGGTGGCGCAGTTCGTCCTGCACGCCGCCGCCCCAGCGTTCGAGCGTGCGGCCTACCACGCGGCAGTGAGCATCGCCCGCCGAGCGGCACTCCGTTTCCCGGAACAGGATCAACCGGCCGAACAGGGTGCTGACGTAGCCGGTCGCGTAGCCGGTCTGCATCCAGCAGGCCGGCGAGCCGGTGACGCCGTAGGCGGCGATGTGGCCGTCGTCCTCGCTCGCGTTGTGCCAGAGGAATTCGCCGTCGTAGTCGCCCGTGGCCGCGTCATAGCGCACATGCACGACCTCCACCTGGACCACGCCTTCCAGGGAGTGCAGGCGCGTGCCCGCGACGGCGGCCACCGCCGGATCGGCATCCGGCCACTGCCGCCGTACCAGTTCGGCGTCGCGCACGCCCGATAGATAGCCGGTGCGCGTGAGCAGGCCCCTGGCGGCGTCGAGGCCGATGGTTTCGATGAGTTCCCGCCGCAGCGAGCCCAGCGCCTGGGCATGCATCAGCACCATGCGCTGGTCCTGCAGCCAGATGCGGCCGTCGCCCGGCGAGAAAAAGAGGCATTCGCTCAGGTCCGCCACCGTGGGGTGGCTGTCGGCATCGACCTCGCGCAGGTCGAAACGCCAGCCCGTGTCCCCGCCAGCCACTTTCGCCAGTTCCGCAAGTGAAACGCGGGTGGGCGGATTCATCTGTTTTTGTCTGTCTGCATCCATTTTCGACATCCAGGAATGCATGCCAGCATAACTTTGGGGGCGGGGTGGAGTGCATGGTCCGATGCTGCCTGTGCATCAGGGAAACCCCCGAGATCGCCTCGCGGCGAAGGCCGCCTTGCGTCCGGCCCGGGCCTGCCGCGGGCCGTGCTGGTACGCGGATTGCGCCATGCAGGGCGGCGCGGACGGTTCCAGCCGCGCTTTTTCCATCTTCAGAGGAGACAGACATGGGTTCATCCGAACATGCGCACCTGGCCTGGGCCCGGCCGGAGTGCTGGGACGGCGCCGCCTTCGATGGCAGCTGGGCCACCCGCCTGGCCGGACGCGAGGAGGTCGTCGAGCCGGCGACCGGCCAGCCGCTGTGGGGCACGGGGATCGCGGATGCCGCCGACATGCAGGCCGCGATCGGCCGCGCCCACGCCGCGCAGCCGGCCTGGGCCGCCACCGGGCCGCGCGAACGCGCCGCCATCCTCTTCGCCGCCGCCGGCCTGTTCGAGCGGCATCTCGACGAACTGGCCCTGGCCGTCGCCCGGGAAACCGGCGGCATCCTGCCCAAGGGCCAGCTCGAAGCGCGCGAGGCGGCCACCCTGTGCCGCATCGCCGGCGGGCTGCCACTGCAGGCGCAGGGGCAGGTGCTGCCGTCCACGCCCGGCCGGCTGTCGATCGCGCGGCGCGTCCCGCACGGCGTGGTGGGCGTGATCTCGCCGTTCAATTTCCCGCTGGTGCTGGGGCTGCGGTCGGTCGCCCCGGCGCTGGCGCTGGGAAATGCCGTGGTCCTCAAGCCCGACCCGCGGACCCCGGCCGCCGGCGGCTACCTGCTGGCCCGCGTGTTCGAGGATGCGGGCCTGCCCGCCGGCCTGCTGCAGGTGCTTCCGGGGCATGCGGAAGCCGGCGAAGCACTGGTGGCCGATCCGCGCGTGCCCATGATCGCCTTCACCGGCTCGCCCGCGGTGGGCCGGCGCATCGGCGAACTGGCGGGGCGCCATCTCAAGAAGGTGTCGCTGGAACTGGGCGGCGCCAACAACCTGGTGATCCTGGAGGATGCGGACCTGGATGCCGCCGCGAGCGCGGCCGCCTTCGGCGCCTGGTTCCACCAGGGCCAGATCTGCATGGCCGCGAACCGCGTGCTGGTGCATGCCTCGATCGCGCCAGCCATCCAGGAGCGCCTCGTGGCCAAGGCCCGGCACCTGCCGGTGGGCGACGGGGCCAGCGGGCAGGTGGCCCTCGGGCCGATGATCGATGCCCGGCAGCTGGCGCGCTTCGACGCCATCGTGCAGGACACCGTGGGGCAAGGCGCCACGCTGGAGGCCGGCGGCACGCACGAAGGCCTGTGCTACCGCCCCACGGTGCTCTCCGGTGTGCGGCCCGGCATGCGCAGCTTCGACGAAGAGCCCTTCGGGCCGCTGGTGAATCTCGTCACTTTCCAGTCCGACGACGAGGCCGTGGCCCTGGCCAACCACAGCGAGGGCGGCCTGGCCGCGGCGGTGATCGGCCGCGACGTGGCGCGCGCCATGGCGCTGGCCCAGCGGCTCCATGCCGGCATGGTGCACGTCAACGACCAGACGGTGAACGACGAATGCACCAATCCCTTCGGTGGCCCGGGCCTGGGCGGAAACGGCAGTTCCGTCGGCGGGCCCGCGGACCTCGACGAATACACCCGCTGGCAATGGCTGACCGTCAAGTCCGCGCCGCCCGCATTCCCTTTCTGACCACCATAACGACCAGGAGACAGACACCATGCAATTCCACGGCAGGACCATCGTCATCACGGGCGTGAGCTCCGGCATCGGCAGCGACACCGCCAAGCTGCTGCGAGGGCAGGGCGCCCGCGTCATCGGCATCGACCGCAACGATCCGGCGCTCACGCTGGACGGCTTCGTGAAGGCCGACCTGTCCGGGCCGGAGGCCATCGATGCTGCCGTGGCGCAACTGCCCGGCCGCATCGATGCGCTGTGCAACATCGCGGGGGTGCCGGGCACCGCGCCGGCCGACCTCGTGGCCCGTATCAACTACCTGGGGCTGCGGCACCTCACGCAGGCGCTGCTGCCCCGCATGCCCGAAGGCGGCAGCGTGGTGAACGTGGCCTCGATCCTGGGGGCCGAGTGGCCGCAGCGGCTGGAACCGCACCGCGCGCTCGCGGCCACGCCGGACTTCGCGGCGGGACAGGCCTGGCTGGCGGAGCATCCCGTGCCCCAGGAAACGTGCTACCAGTACTTCAAGGAGGCGCTGATCGTCTGGACGCTGACGCAGTCGCAGGCGATCTTCCTGGGGCGCGGCGTGCGCATGAACTGCGTGGCGCCGGGCCCGGTGATGACGCCCATCCTGGGCGACTTCGTGCGGATGCTGGGCGACGAGCGCGTGCGCAAGGATGCCCACCGCATGAAACGGCCCGCCTTCAGCGACGAAGTGGCGGCCGCCATCAGCTTCCTGTGCAGCGATGCGGCGCGCTGGGTGAGCGGAGTGAACCTGCCCGTGGACGGCGGGCTGGCATCGACCTACATCTGACGCATTGCACGGGAGTCGTGCATTTTTGTTAATGCAACACGATTGCGTTAACATCGGCGACAGCGGCACGGCAGTTCGTGCCCGCGCGTCGCCGACAATATTCCATGCCTCTCTGTTCCGTTTCCGGGCCCCGCGCGTGGGCTGTCCTGCTGGGTACCGTGCCCGTGGCTGCCATGGCACAGTCGTCCGCTTCCGGGCCGTCGCCCACCCAGCTGCCGGCGGTGGAGGTGCGCGAACGCGCGGAAACGCCGCGCCTCGCGCAGCCGGCCGCCGCGGCCTCGCGCCTCGGGCTGGCGGTGCGCGAGACGCCGGCCTCCATCGACGTGGTGCCGCGCGAGATGCTCGCCGAGCGCGGGCTGCGCACGGTGTCCGAAGCCGCGCAGGCCGCGGTCGGCGTGCTGGCGGGGGATTTCCCTGCGGAGCCGGCCGCGTTCTCCATGCGCGGCTTCGCCAACAGCCAGATCAACACCCTCTACAACGGCATCAAGATCGGCCCGCCGAACATGACCTCGCGCGTCATGGGTACGGCGAACCTCGAGCGCGTGGAGTTCCTCAAGGGGCCCGCCTCGCTGATGTCGGGCGAGGGCGCGGCCGGCGGCGCGGTGAACTTCGTCACGCGCGCCCCGCACCGCGGCCCGGTGGAGACCGAGGTGACCGCCGCGGCCGGATCCTTCGGCGAGCGGCGCCTGTCCGTCGGCACCGGCGGCACCACGGCCTGGAAGGATGTGGATTTCCGCCTCGACGCGAGCGGTTCGGACAATGACGGCTTCGTGCGGGACACGGGCCAGCGCCTGTGGCACCTGTCGGGCGGCCTGGACTGGCACCTGCAGCCGGGGCTCAAGCTGTTCGTGGCGGCGGAGGTGCAGCGTGATCGCGGCCATCCGTACTGGGGCACGCCCCTGGTTTCCGCGTCGGTGCCGGGCATCCAGCCGGAGCCGGGCGTGGTGTCCGGCACCTATGTCTCGGGCTTCAACGGCAGCGTGCTCGCACCGGTGGCCATCGATCGCCGCACGCTGCGCACGAACTACAACGTGCTGGACAACCGCAACGAGGCGCGCGAGACCTGGCTGCGCACGGGCGTGGACTGGCGCATCGACGGGGCGTGGTCGCTGCGCAGCCAGTTCTATCGCTACACCGCCACGCGCTCGTGGCTGAACAACGAGGTGCTCGCGTTCAATACCGGCACCGGCCTGGTGGACCGCGAGCGTTTCTTCGTGGCGCAGGACCAGACGACCACCGGCAACAAGACCGAGGTGCAGTGGGATGGCCGGCTCGCCGGCCGGGAAAACCGCTTCGTCGCCGCGCTGGAGTTGAGCGATACCGACCTGGACCGCCCCGGCGCCGCCAACTTCCCCGGCGACAGCGTGTCGCTGCTGTCGCCCGACCGCGGCTTCTACGGCCCGCTGGTGCAGCAGCGGCAGACGACGCAACTGCGCAATGCGGCAGTCGCGCTGGAGGACCGGCTGCGCATCACGCCGGCCGTGGCACTTATCGCGGGCCTGCGGCACGAATCGATCGAGCTCGACCGCACCTCCACCGACGCGGCCGGCGCTGCGCGGCGCGGCTTTCCCTACGGCAAGACCTGGCACCCGACCACCGGCCGGCTGGGCCTGACCTGGGAGCCCGCGGCGGGCACCATGCTCTACGCCCAGGCTGCGACGGGCGCCGACGTGGCCGCCAACAACATCTTCCTGCTCGGCCCCTCCCAGCCGCTGGAGCTCACCCGGGCGCGCAATACCGAGGTGGGCGTCAAGCAGGGCTTCTGGCAGGACCGCGGCGAATGGACGCTGGCGCTCTACGATGCCGAACGCCGCAATGTCTATGCGGGGCAGGGCGGGCAATCGCTGGCGCGCGCAGGGGCGCTGCATTCCCGCGGCGCGGAGCTCTCCCTGGCGTTGCGGCCCGCGGCCGCCTTGAGCGTCTGGGCACAGCTCGCCCTCAACCGCGCGCGCTACGACGATTTCGTGCTCGCCAATGGCACTTCATTCTCCGGCAACACGCCCCCCAACACCCCGAAGGTGATGGCCAGCGTGGGCGCTGCCTACCGCTTCACCGCGGGCCTGCCGATGCAGGTCTCGGCCTCGCTGCGGCACGTGGGCGAGCGCTTCCACAGCGACGCCAACACGGTCCGCCTGTCTGCCTACCGCGTGATCGATGCGGCCTGGAGCGTGGACGTGGCCCCGGGCACCCAGCTCACCCTGCGGGGCCGCAACCTGGCGAACAAGGTCTATGCCGCCTGGGCGGATCCGTTCTATCCGGACCAGATCCTGCTCGGCGCGCCGCGCAGTTTCGAGCTGGCCCTGCGCTGGACGCTCTGATCGCGGACGGCGGCATGGTCGTGGCATTGCAGGCCGAGGGCCTCGGATGGAAGTCGCCGCGCGGCGACTGGCTGCTGCAGGGCGTGGGCCTGGAGGCCATGCGCGGTGAGTGCGTGGCGCTGGTCGGCCCCAACGGCGCGGGCAAAAGCACGCTGATGAAACTGCTCGCCGGCCGCATGGCGCCTTCTGCGGGCTCGGTGCGCTGGTGCGGCCGGGACGTGGCCCGCTGGCCGGCGGCCGAGCGCGCCCGCAGCGTGGCGGTGCTGGGGCAGGATGACGTGGCACAGGGCCGTTTGCGGGCCCGGGACTATGTGGCGCTCGGCCGGTTGCCGCACGAAGGCCGCGTGGCAGCCGCCGACCACGCGCACGCCGTGAATGGCGCGCTGCGCACCTGCGGCGTGCAGGCCCTGGCGGAGCGGCCGCTGGGCAGCCTGTCGGGCGGCGAGCGCCAGCGCATGCACCTGGCCCGGGCGCTCGCGCAGGCGCCGGAACTCCTGCTGCTCGACGAGCCCACCAACCACCTCGACCTGGCGGCGCGCGCCGACGTGCTGGCCCTGGTGCGCGGCCTTGGCATCACCGTGGTGGCCGTGCTGCACGAGCTGGCGCTGGTGCCGGCGTTCGCCGACCGGACCTGGGTGCTGCAGTCCGGCCGCCTGGTTGCCGAGGGGCCGCCCGCCCGGGCGCTGGGCGTGGAATGTGTGGCGCAGGTGTTCGGCATGGAGCTGGTGCACACGCGGCACCCCCGGCACGGCGGCACGCTGTGGTCCTTCGAGCGGGAGGCCGCATGACGGGCTGGTTGCGCCGGATCGCCGGGTGGGCGCTGCCGATGGCGCTGTGGCAGGCTGCCGCGGCGGCGGCGGGCGCCGCCCCGCCGGATGCCGGTGCTGCATTCCCCGTGACGGTGTCCAACTGCGGGGAGCCGCTGCGCATCGAACGGCCGCCGCGCCGGCTGGTCGTGCACGACCTGAACATGACCGAAATGGCGCTCGCCCTCGGCCTGCGCCCGGCGCTGGTCGGCGTGACGGGCATCACCGGCTGGTACAAGCAGACGGGCGAGGCGCTGCTGCGCACGCTCGACGGGGTGCCCGAACTGGCACCCAAATACCCCACGATGGAAACACTGGTCGCGGCACGGCCGGACCTGTTTTTCGCAGGCTGGTACTACGGCATGCAGCCCGGTGGCGAGGTGACCCCCACCACGCTCGCGCGGCGCGGCATCCAGACGCTGGTGCTGACCGAAAGCTGCGCGCAGAACCAGGCCGACAAGCCCCGCGCGACCATGGACCTGCTTTATGGCGACGTGCTGCGCCTGGGGCAGGTGTTCGGCCGCACCGCCGAGGCGCAACGCCTCGTGGATGGCTGGCGCGCGCGCGTGGCCGCGGCCGACCGTCCCGCGCTGGCGCACAGGCCCGGTGTCTTCGTCTATGACTCCGGCGAAGACAAACCCTTCACCGCCGGCCGGGCCGCCATGCCCACCGCGCTCATCGATGCCGCGGGTGGTCGCAACATTCTGGACGACCTGCCCATGAGCTGGGGCACGGCCGCCTGGGAAGCCGTAGCGCAGCGCAATCCGCAGTTCGTGATCCTGCTGGACTACCAGAACGGGCAGGGGCCGGACCATCTGGAACGCGTGCTGCGGGAGCATCCCGCCATGCGCCTCACGGATGCCGTGCGCAACGGGCGTTTCATCGTGCTGCGCTATGCGGAGCTCACGCCCGGGCCGGCCAACATCGGGGCTATCGAGAAGATCGCGCGGGCGCTGCGGGGTGTGCGGTGAACGTGCCGGAACCCGCGCATCCGGCGCGCTGGCGGCGCTGGATGCCTGGCCTGCTGGGGCTGGCGCTCGCGGCGCTGGTGCTGCTGTCGCTCAAGTTCGGCGGGGTGGCGGTCGGCTGGCAGGACGTGTTTTCCGCCCTGGGGGCTGGCGCGCCTGACGGCACGGGCACCATGGCGCAGGCCATCGTGCGGGACCTGCGCCTGCCGCGCGTGCTGCTTTCCATGGCCGTGGGCGCGGCACTCGCCCTCGTGGGCAGCCTGCTGCAGACGACGACGCGCAACGACCTGGCCGACCCGTTCCTCTTCGGGCTGTCGTCCGGCGCGTCCGCCGGCGCGGTCGCCGTCATCACCCTGGCCGGAAGCGCGCTGGGCATGTGGACGCTGCCGCTGGCCACGTTCGCGGGGGCCCTGGTCGCCGCCGGGGCCGTGCTGCTGATCGTGCAGGGTGGCCAGGGGCAGGGGCCCGCGCGCATCGTGCTGGCCGGTGTGTCGGTGTCGTTTCTTTTCGGGGCCCTGACCCATGTGCTGATTTTTGCGGGCGACCAGCGCGCCGCGCATTCCGTCGTGTTCTGGTCGCTGGGTGGACTGGGCCTCGCCCGCTGGGACAACCTCTGGCTGGCCGGTGCCGGGCTGCTGGTGCCGGCGCTGTTCATCGCGCGGCGCCACCGGGCGCTGGACGCATTGCTGGCGGGCGACGATACCGCCCACAGCCTGGGCGTGGAGCCGCAGCGGCTGCGCCGCCAGGCATTCGTGGTGGCGGCCTTCGCCACCGCCTGCTGCGTGGCGCTTTCCGGCCTGATCGGATTCGTCGGCCTCATGGTGCCCCATCTGGCGCGCCGCCTGGCCGGGCCGCTGCACCGGGCCTCCTCCGTGGCCGCCGCCGTATCGGGTGCTGCCCTGCTGCTGGCCAGCGACCTCGCGGCCCGGTCGCTGCTGGGCGCGCAGGAACTGCCCGTGGGCATCGTGACCTCGGGGTTGGGGGCGTGTTTCGTGATCGTGCTGCTGCGGCGCGGCAGCGGCAGCATGTGAGCCTCGACAGGGCATCGCAAAAAAAGCCTGGCTACGCGGGCAAACCGTTGGCTGGCAAAAACGACCCATGGGACCTGGTTCAGGCCCGGAGTCGCCCCACGATGAAACCTGTCTGGGCGGCTGCCACACCGCAAGTGGTGTGGGGCAGCGATTGACGGCAGTGTAGCATTAAATGAGAATGCTTATCAATACATTCTTTTGCCGGATGGTCATTGCCGTGGCCGCCGGTCATGCCTTCTGGAGGGACGTTGCATGGAAGGTTTTCCTGGACCGGTGCTGGATGAGCACCGCGCACTGCTGGCGGAGTACGGGCGCGCGCAGCGCCGCTGCAGCCGTGACCTGGCGGAGCAGGCGAGGCAGATCGAGGCCCTGCAGGCCGAAGTGGTGAGGCTGCGGGCGCGCGCGATCGTGGCGGAAACCGCGCTGGCGTATGCACGGGAGGATCGGCGCTGCCAGGAAGAAGCACTGCCCGGCCTGCGCCGCCGCCGTGCCCTGGCCCGGCAGGTGGAGGGGCTCACGCAGCGGCTGCAGGGCCTGATGCGGGAAGTGCTGCACTGGCAGTGGCGCGCGGCCGCGCCCGCCGGAGCGGCCGATGCCGCCGGAGCAGGAAAGGGAGCGGCCCGGCGGTCGCAGCCGGACGTGGCGGCTCCCCAGGCGGTGGTGTGCATCGCGCGCGGGCCGGGCGGGGCGCTGGTGGCGCGGCCTTTCGGCCCGGGCGAGCTGCCTGCTCCCTGCGATGCAGTACAGGCCGGTGCGGCTTCCAGCCTGCCCGGCGACGCGGCGGCCTTCGAGGCCAGCCTGCGGGCCGCGGATTTCGTGATCTGCCAGACCGGCTGCGTGGGCCACGACGACTATTGGCGCGTGCAGGATCACTGCCGCCGTACCGGCAAGCCCTGCGTGCTGGTGGACCAGCCGCAGGTGGTGCACGTCATGCGCGGCCTGGCGCGGGCCGCTCCAGCCGTGACCGAAGGCTGATTCCGCCCGGGCCGGCTGCCGGCTCACTCCATGGTCATCAGGCTGGCGTTGCCGCCGGCCGCCGCGGTGTTGATGCTGACCGCGCGCTCCAGGACCAGGCGTTCGAGCGGCACTGCGGCATCGCCGGGCGCATGGCCCGCGACGCCCACGATCGGCCCCGGTCGCGTTGCCATGGCCTGGCACACCTCCCGCAACGATGCTTCGGTGCCATGGTGCAGCACGGCATCCACGGCCACCGCGGGCGCACGCCAGTCCGCCACGAGCACGATGCGCTCCTGCACGACCTGAGGCAGGCTGGCACGCAGCGCGGCTGCGGCCGACGGCCAGACAGCGTGCCCGTCCACGGACAGCACCGCAGCCAGCTGTACCAGCCGGTCCGCATCGGCATCGGCCAGGCAAAGAACGCGTTCACGCGGTGCCACGCCGTACTGGTTGCGCTCCCCCGTGGGGCCGGGCAGCGTGCGCAGGCTGCCTACCGGCGTGTCCTGCGCGAACTGGCGGCAGGCCGACGCCAGCGTGCCCTGGCCAGCGCCGCCCGCCCATTCCCGCAGCGCCTGCAGTGGGGCCGGAGCGGCGGGCGCATCGCCTTCACCGGTGCCCGGGGCCGCCATCGCTGCGATGGCGGCTCGCATGGCGCCGCCGGGCGCCTGGGTCAACAGCCGCAGCAGGTACAGCGGGCCGCCGGCCTTCGGCCCGGTGCCCGACAGGCCTTCGCCGCCGAAGGGCTGCACCCCGACCACCGCGCCCACCATGTTCCGGTTCACATAGAGATTGCCCGCGCGGGCACGGCGCAGCACGCGCTCCACCGTTTCGTCGATGCGCGTGTGCAGGCCCTGGGTGAGCCCGTAGCCGGTGCCAGCGATGCGGTCCAGCAGCGTGTCCAGCCCGCTGCGCGGATAGCGCACCACGTGCAGGACCGGGCCGAAGACCTCGCGCTCCAGTTCCGACAGGTCCTGCAGCTCGATCAGCGTGGGCGGCACAAAGGTGCCCTCGGCCCCGGCCTGCGGCGGCACCGGCACCTGGTGCACCGCGCGGCCACGCTCGCGCAGGGTGGCCACGTGGCGCAGGATGCCATCGCGCGCTTCGGCGTCGATGACGGGCCCCACGTCCGTGGCGAGCTGGTCGGGGCGGCCGATGCGCAGTTCCTCCATGGCGCCGCGCAGCATCTCCAGCACGCGGTTCGCCACGTCGTCCTGCAGGCACAGCACGCGCAGCGCGGAGCAGCGCTGGCCCGCGCTGTCGAAGGCCGAGGCGACGGCATCCGCCACCACCTGCTCCGCCAGGGCGGAGGAGTCCACGATCATCGCGTTCTGGCCGCCCGTCTCGGCGATCAGCGGCACCGGCCGGCCGGTGGCGTCCAGCCGGCCCGCCACGCTGCGCTGCAGGATGCGGGCCACGTCGGTGGAGCCCGTGAACAGCACGCCCATCACGCGCCCGTCGCCCACCAGCCGGGCACCCACGGTCTCGCCCTGGCCGGGCAACAACTGCACGGCCCCGCGCGGCACGCCCGCGCCGTGCAGGATGCGCACCGCCTCGGCCGCCACCAGCGGCGTCTGCTCGGCGGGCTTGGCCAGCACCACGTTGCCGGCGGCGAGCGCGGCCGCCACCTGCCCCATGAAGATGGCGAGGGGGAAGTTCCAGGGGCTGATGCACACCACGGGGCCGAGCGGCGTCCATGCGTCCGTGCCCCCTCCGAACAGTGTCTCCACCTGGGCCGCATAGAAGCGCAGGAAGTCCACCGCCTCGCGCACTTCCGCCACGGCGTTCGCGCAGGTCTTGCCCGCCTCGCGCACCAGCAGCGACAGCAGGGCAGGCGTGCGCTGCTCCAGCGCGTCGGCGGCGCGCCGCAGCGCGGCAGCCCGTTCCACGGGGGGCGTCGCGGCCCAGGCGGGGGCCTCTGCCTGCGCCCATTCCAGCGCCTGGTCCACGTCGCGAGCGCTCGCTTCCTGCACCGTGCCCACCACGTCCGCATGCCAGGCAGGGTTGCGCACCGGCAGGCGAGGGCCTTCCGGCGCCGGCCCGGCGAGCAGCGGCACGGCCTCCCAATCCTGCTGCGCGTGGCGGTGCAGGGCATCGGCCAGCGGCGCGAGGACCGCCTCGCTCGCGAGATCCAGCCCCGCGGAATTGCGGCGCGCCGGTCCATAGAGCGCGGGCGGCAGCGGAATGCGCGGGTTCATCCGGCCCGGGACGGGTTCCGCAGCCACCACCGCCACCGGGTCGGCCACGAGGCTGTCCAGCGGCAGCGTGGCGTCGGCCACGCGGTTCACGAACGAGGTGTTGGCGCCGTTTTCCAGCAGCCGGCGTACCAGGTAGGCCAGCAGCGTCTCGTGCGTCCCGACCGGCGCATAGACCCGGCAGGGCCGGTTCAACCCTGCAGCGCCCACGACCTGCTCGTACAGTGGCTCTCCCATGCCGTGCAGGCACTGGAATTCGTACTGGCCTGGCGTGTAGCGATCCGGGCCGGCCAGTTCGTGGATCGCGGCCAGCGTGTGCGCGTTGTGCGTGGCGAACTGCGGATAGACGGCATCCGGCGCCGCCAGCAGCCGGCGTGCGCAGGCGATATAGGACACGTCGGTGTGCACCTTGCGCGTATAGACCGGGTAGTCCTCCAGCCCGTCCACCTGGGCCCGCTTGATCTCGCTGTCCCAGTAGGCGCCCTTGACCAGCCGCACCATCAGGCGGTGGCCGGTGCGGCGCGCGAGACCGATCACGTGGTCGATCACGAACGGGCAGCGCTTCTGGTAGGCCTGGATCACGAAACCGATCCCGTTCCAGCCCGCGAGTGACGGCGCCGCGCACAGCGCTTCGAGCAGGTCCAGCGAAATCTCCAGCCGGTCGGCTTCCTCGGCGTCGATGTTCAGCCCGATGTCATAGCCGCGCGCCAGTTCCGCGAGCCCCAGCACGCGGGGAAGCAGCTCCTGCATCACCCGGCCGTGCTGTGCCCGGCTGTAGCGCGGATGCAGGGCCGACAGCTTGATGGAGATGCCGGGGCCCTCGTATACGCCGCGGCCCGCGGACGCCTTGCCGATGGCATGGATCGCGTCCACGTACGACTGCAGGTAGCGTTCGGCATCGGCCGCGGTGAGCGCGGCCTCGCCCAGCATGTCGTAGGAATAGCGGAAGCCCTGGGCCTCGCGCGGACGGGCATTGGACAGCGCCTGGGCGATGGTCTCGCCGGTCACGAACTGTTCGCCCATCATGCGCATCGCCACGTCCACGCCCTTGCGCACCAGCGGTTCGCCGCCGCGCGCCGTGATGCGGCGCAGCGCAGCGCCGAGGCCCTGCTCGCTGTGCGTGGCCACGAGCCTGCCGGTGAGCAGCAGGCCCCAAGTGGCCGCATTCACGAACAGCGACGGGCTCTTGCCGAGGTGCGCTTCCCAGTCGCCGCCGCCGATCTTGTCGCGGATCAGCGCGTCGCGCGTGGCGCTGTCGGGAATGCGCAGCAGGGCTTCGGCGAGGCACATCAGCGCCACGCCTTCCTGCGAAGACAAGGCGAACTCCTGCAGCAGGCCCTGCACCCAGCCGGCCCGGCCGCCCGCGCCCTTGCGTTCGCGCAGCCCGCTCGCCAGCCGCAGTGCCAGGGCATGCACGCGCTGCGCCGCGGCACCTTCGATGCGCGCCTGTTCCAGCAGCGGTGCGATGGCTTCCGGCTCTGGAATGCGGCAGGCCGCGGTGATCGCGTCGCGCAGCGGCGCGGCCGCGGCAGCGGGCCGCGGTGCGAAGGCTGCGAAAGGCCGGGTATGCAGGGAGGGGTGCGGGGCGTTCATGGCGGTGCGGTCCGGGGGCGGGACGAAGGAAGGTGGAGGGAATGCCTGCGATCATCTCGCCGAGGCGATTGAATTAATGCGCAAAAATGCCGGGCATGAATGAATTTTTCACTATGAATTGGACATGTCGTGGATGAAATCGACAGAGTGGACCGCAGGATCCTGGCAATCCTGCAGGACGATGGCCGCATCTCCAACCTCAAGCTCGCCGAGCGCGTCGCGCTGTCGCCCACGGCCGTGCTCGCGCGGGTGCAGCGGCTCACGCGCGAGGGCTACATCCTGGGCTACGAGGCCCGGCTTAATCCGCAGAAGCTCGGCGCCGGCATGCTCGTGTTCGTCGAGGTGCTGCTGGACCGCACGACGCCCAACGTGTTCGACCAGTTCAAGGCCGCGGTGCAAGTCCATCCAGCCATCATGGAGTGCCACATGGTGGCGGGTGGGTTCGACTACCTGCTCAAGACCCGGCAGGCCGACATGAACGCCTATCGCCAGTTCGCCGGAGAGGTGCTCTGGCAACTGCCGGGCGTGCGCGAGACGCGCACCTATGCGGTGATGGAGGAGGTCAAGCACTCCTTCCATCTGGCGCTGGATGAACGCTCCGTGCGCTCCTGACCCGGCGGGCGGGCCATGCATGCCGCAAAGTCCGCAATAATCGGCCTCGCGCTACCCGCTTCCGGGCCCAGCCACACCCATCCAGGAGCTTCGCCGATGCCTGCCTGCCGATCCGCCCTGTTCGCCGCCGCCGCGCTGTCCGCGGGACTGTGGAGTGCCTCGGCCTCCGCCGCGTGCTACGTGGTCTATTCCTCCAGCCAGCAGGTGATCTACCGGTCGCAGACGCCGCCGGTCGACCTGGCGCAGCAGATCCATCAGACGCTGCCGCGCATCGCGCCGGGTTCGACCCTCGTCTTCTCGCTGGACAGCGGCGATTGCCAGATCGAATTCAACCGCCTTCCCGCCGGTGCCTTGGTGCCCGGCTCCCGCGTGGGCCTGCCGCCTTCCGATCCCGTGCCGCGGCTGGTGCGCCCCGCACGCAGCTGACTGCCGGGCACTCTCGTCCCTGTCCTTTCCGATCGCGGTCCACGAAGGAGCGCCCGATGATTACCAGGCCCCCATCTTTCGCCTGCCTGCTGTTGTGCGCAGCGGTCTTCCTGGGCGTCGCGCAGGCGGCTCCCGCGCCGGATGGCGTGCAGGCAGGTGCCGAGTGCAGGGAGGCCCTCGGCCAGGCTTTCTCGGCGCAGGACCCGGTCGCAGCGCTTCCTGAGGCATGCCGGCGCCTCGGGCCGGTGGCACTGGGCATGCGCCAGCAGGATGTGGTAGACGCGCTCGGCAAGCCGGATGCCACCCGGCATGGTGCGGCACGACCGGACACGGTCCTCGTGTACCTGTATCCGCGCGGACTGAACGAGCGGCTGGCCCGCCATCCGCTGCCCCCCGGATCGCTGGACCATGGAGAGTTGGCGATCCGTTTCCGCGACGGCCGCGTGGTCAACATCATCGCCTTCGGCCCGCATGGCAAGCTGCCCGGCTTCGGACTTCCGGGGCTGGCATTGGGGGCGGACGTGGGTACGCAACTCCAGGCGGTCGGAGGCCACCCCCGGTGGAATGCCAGCCGCGACTATGTCCAGTTCGCTGCGATGCCGCTGGGCCTGGAGGTGGACCCGGACACGTCCGCGGTCATCGGGATCGACATCGCGGCCACGAAGCAGGACCTGGAACATTTTTCGTTGCCGCCGTTGCGCCTGCACAAGGACGGGCGCAGCGGCCTGGTCAGCGGCATCCGCTGAGCCCGCCTGCGAGCGAGGCACGGCCGGCCTGAGACAATCGGGGGATGAGCGACCCCACAGAACATCCCGAGATCCTCCAGGACCCTTCCTCCACGCCCGTGCAGGGGCGCACCGACCTCCCGCCCGGCTGGCTGGACGTCACCTCCATGGACATGGACGCCCAGGGCGTGGCCCGCAGGCCCGACGGCAAGGTCGTCTTCATCGACGGTGCGCTGCCCTTCGAATGGGTGAGCGCCAACACGCACCGCAAGAAGAACAACTGGGAGCAGGCGAGCCTCACTGCCATCCATCGCGAATCTCCCCAGCGCGTGCGCCCGGGGTGCCCCCATTTCGGGCTGCATGCCGGCGCCTGCGGCGGCTGCAAGATGCAGCACCTGCACGTCGGCGCCCAGGTGGCCGTCAAGCAGCGCGTGCTGGAGGACAACCTCTGGCACCTGGGCAAGGTGAAGGCGGAAACCGTGATGCGGCCCATCGAAGGGCCCGCCTGGGGCTACCGCTACCGCGCGCGCCTGGCCGTGCGGCACGTCGCCAAGAAGGGCAAGGTGCTGGTGGGCTTCCACGAGCGCAAGAGCCGCTACATCGCCGACATGGAAGTCTGCCCCGTATTGCCGCCCCACGTGAGTGCCCTGCTGATGCCCATGCGCGCACTGATCGCGTCCATGGACGCGCGCGACACCTGCCCGCAGATCGAGCTGGCCTGCGGCGACGACGTCACCGCGCTGGTGCTGCGCCACCTGGAGCCGCTCTCCGAAGCCGACCTGGACCGGCTGCGCGCCTTCGCCGCCGCGCATGGCGTGCAGTGGTGGCTGCAGCCCAAGGGCCCGGACACCGTGCACCTGCTCGAAGAAGGCGGTCCGCAGTTGAACTACGCGTTGCCGGATTTCGGCATCACCATGCCCTTCAAGCCCACCGACTTCACGCAGGTCAACCCGCACATCAACCGCGTGCTGGTCACGCGTGCGCTGCGCCTGCTGGATGCGGGCCGCGCCGACCGGGTGATCGACTGGTTCTGCGGCCTGGGCAATTTCACGCTGCCCATCGCCACGCAGGCCCGCGAAGTCGTCGGCATCGAGGGCAGCGAGGCGCTCGTCGCCCGCTCGCGAGAGAACTACCGCAAGAACCAGGACGACCGGCCGCAGGGGCAGGCGCTGGCCCCCACCACGTTCGTGGCGCGCAACCTGTTCGAGATGACGCCCGAGATGCTGATCGCCGACGGCGTGGCCGACAAGTGGCTGGTGGATCCCCCGCGCGAGGGGGCCTTCGCGCTCGCCAAGGCCCTGGCCGACATCCACCAGGCACGCATCGGTACGGAAGATGCGCCGGCGCTGCCCGCTTCGGCCGAGGGCTGGACGCCGCCGCAGCGCATCGTCTATGTGAGCTGCAATCCGGCCACGCTGGCGCGCGACGCAGGGCTGCTGGTGCACCAGGCGGGCTACCGCTGCGTGGCGGCCGGGGTGGTGAACATGTTCCCCCACACGGCGCACGTCGAGAGCATGGCGGTGTTCGAGCGCGCCTGAGATCTGGACGGAATTCGGGAGCCGGGCGGCGCCGTTGCTTGAGCGGCCCGCGGGCCCGGGTTTGCGGGCCGACGGAGCAGACCGCCTGCCGGGTGAAGGCGGCTTCAGCTCCGGCTGCGGCCGGATCCGCCTTCGCGGGTTTCGTCGGCGCGGCCTTCTTCCGTGCGGCGGGCCGGGGTGGCTGGGGGCTTCTCCAGGTTGCCCAGCACCGAGGGCGCGCCCTCCAGCTTGTTCTCGCGCATGTACTGGTCCATTTCCTTCCAACCGGCGAACACCTGGGCCTTCGAGGCCTTGGGGTTGAGGGTGAAGCAGTCCTCCAGGCCCCGCAGGGCGTGCCGGCAGGCGCCGCCGATGGCCTTGGCCTCGGCTTCCTTCTGCACTGCGCGTGGATCGGGGCCCAGCCCGGGAATGTCGCAGCCCGACAGCAGCAGCGGGGCCGCCGCGCATGCCACGAGCCAGGAAAGCCGGCGGCCGGCCGGCCGGGCGGAGGGGAGGGCTGTGCGGCGGTGTGGCATCTTCCCGTCATTATCGGCCGCTGCGCCGGATCATTGAGGCCCGTGTGCGCCCGCCCTGAGGAAAAGCAAAAAGGCCTCCACGCGGGAGGCCTTCTTTTCCTGCCGGAAGGGCCGGGGCCCTCCGGAGCATGCCGCGGCGTCAGTCGCGCTCGCCGCCCATGATGCCCAGCAGGGCCAGCAGGCTCTGGAACACGTTGAAGAGGTCCAGGTACAGCGCCAGCGTGGCGCTGATGTAGTTGGTCTCGCCGCCGTCGATGATCTGCTTCAGGTCATACAGCATGTAGGCGCTGAAGATGCCGATGGCCGCCACCGAGATGGCCATCATGCCGGCCGAGGAGCCCACGAACACGTTGATGACCGAGCCCACCAGCAGGACCATGGCGCCCACGAAGAGCCACTTGCCCATGCCGGAGAGGTCGCGCTTGATCACGGTGGCCAGGCTGGCCATGACCAGGAACACGCCGGCTGTGCCGGCGAAGGCCGTCATGACGAGGTCGGTGCCGTTCTTGAAGCCCAGCACCATGCCGATCAGGCGCGAGAGCATGAGGCCCATGAAGAACGTGAAGCCCAGCAGCACCGGCACGCCGGCCGCCGAGTTCTTGGTCTTCTCGATGGCGAACATGAAGCCGAAGGCGCCGCCCAGGAAGACGATCAGGCCCACGCCGCCCCGCAGGGACTGTGTGATGCCGGTGGCCACTCCCAGCCAGGCGCCCAGCACCGTGGGCACCATGCTCAGTGCGAGCAGCCAGTAGGTATTGCGCAGCACGCGCTGCCGCTGCTCCTGCGAGACGCCGTAGCCCGCAGAGCCCAGAACGGTGACTTGGTCATTCATCTTCTCTTGCTCCCTTTGCCTGTTGAGGCCTGCGAAGTGCAGACCGGCAAATTCTAGGTGGTGGCTTTCAATCAGCTTTCAAATAACCTTTGCCACTCCCGACCTTTTGGGATGCAGTGTTTTGCCGTGGACAGCCCGGTGGCGGGCGATGCGGGCGATATCCTCCGCAGGTTCCGTACCGGCAGACGCGGCTGCGGCCTGCCGTTCCTCCATCCGTTTTCCATTCCACCGATCCCATGAAGACCAAACACGAGCTCGAATTCGCCGACGTCAAGAAAATCGCCGCAGCCGCGGAGGCCGAAGCCCTGCGCAACGGATGGGCGGTGACCATCGCCATCGTGGACGACGGCGGCCACCTGCTGTCGCTGCAGCGCCTGGACGGTGCCGCGCCCCTGTCTTCCCACATCGCCCCCGGCAAGGCCCGCACGGCGGCCCTGGGCCGCCGCGAGAGCAAGGTATACGAGGACATCATCAACGGCGGCCGCACCGCCTTCCTGACGGCCCCGTTCATCGACGGCATGCTCGAGGGCGGCGTGCCGATCCTGAAGGACGGCCAGTGCCTGGGCGCCGTGGGCGTGAGCGGCGTCAAATCCAGCGAGGACGCACAGATCGCCCGTGCCGGCATCGCGGCCATCGGCCTCTGATCCGGCGATCCGGCATCTGCCGACGCCCGCACCCTCGAGGTGCAGGCCAGAAGCAAAAAAACCGGCCTCGGGAGGCCGGTTTTTCTTTGGGAGATGCAGTGGGAAAAAAAGCCTGGCTACGCGGGCGAACCGTTGGCTGGCGAATACGACCCGGCGGACCGGCAGGCGGTCCGGGAGTCGCCCCACGATGAAACCTATTTGGTGAGGATCAGCTTGCCGAGCTTCGTGGCCTGCAGGCGGTAGATGGAGCCGTTGTGGAAGATCGCCACGGTCTTCTGCCCCTTGAGCAGTTCGCTGCTGTCCACCGCGGGGGCCGAAGGCGCCGCGCGCCCGTGGGCCTCGGCCTGCCGGTCGGAGCCCGGGGCGCCGAAGAAGGCTGCGGAAGGGGACAGGGCGGTCAGGCTGGCGTGCATGGGGGATCCTCGGTGCGTTGGCAATGAATTAATGATAACCATTCTCAATTGAGCGTCAAGGCCGTGCCTGGCTTTATTGCAAATATTTGTTGCCTCACTGCGGATCGGTGACGAAGCCGATCTTGCGCACGCCTGCGCGCTGCGCGGCCGCCATGGCCTGGGCCACGCGCTCGTAGCGCACGCTCTTGTCGCCGCGGATGTGCAGGTCGGGCTGCGGGTCCTTGGCGGCCTCGGCTTTCAGGCGCGGCTCCAGCTCCTCGTCGCTGATGTCCGTCTCGTTCCAGTGGTATTTGCCGTCGGCCGTCACGCTCAGGCGGATGGTCTCGGGCTTGACGTTTTCGCGCTCGGCGGAGGCGCGCGGCAGGTCCACCGGCACCGCATGCTTCATGACCGGCACGGTGATGATGAAGATGATGAGCAGCACCAGCATGACGTCCACCAGGGGCGTCATGTTGATCTCGTTCATCACCTCGTCGGCGTCGTCCTGGGTTCCGAATGCCATGGCGCGTCAGCCTTTCTTGATGGGCAGGACCTTGCCCTGGTCGGCAGGGGCGCTGACGCGGGCGCCGGTCACGAAGTAGGCATGCAGGTCGTGCGCGAAGCTGTTGAGGCCGTTCAGGATGGACTTGTTGCCCCGCACCAGCGCGTTGTAGCCCAGCACCGCGGGAATGGCCACGGCCAAGCCCAGCGCGGTCATGATGAGTGCTTCGCCGATCGGGCCGGCCACCTTGTCGATGGTGGACTGGCCCGAGGTGCCGATCGCCACGAGGGCGTGGTAGATGCCCCAGACGGTGCCGAAGAGGCCGATGAACGGCGCGGTGGAGCCGACCGACGCCAGGATGGCGAGGCCCGATTGCAGGCGGGCGGTGAATTCGTCGATGCAGTTGCGCAGGCTGCGCGTGATCCAGTCGCTGACGTCCAGGCTGTCGTGCAGGTGCGCCTTGGTATTGCGGTGGTGGGCCGTGGCCTCGCGGCCTTCGAGCGCGAGGTGGCGGAACGGATTGTCGGCATCGCTGCCGAGCTTTTCCATGCCCGCGGCGAAATCCTCGCTGTGCCAGAAGTCGCGTGCGGCGCGGGCGTGTTTCTTGAACTTGATGATGTCCAGCGCCTTGATGAGGATGACGATCCACGAGGCGAGCGACATGCCGAGCAGCAGCACGGCGACGGCCCGGGTGACGAAATCACCCTGGATCCAGACGTTGGCAATGCCGAAATGCGATTCCATGAGAACTCCTGAAGCTGAAAGAGATATTCGAGACGTTTAATCGAGGACGAAATTGAACGGAACCAGGTTCCACATGGTTTCGGGGACACCGTTGCGCTTGCCGGGCACGAACTTGTAGCGCATCACCGTTTCCATCGCCAGGCGGTCCAGCCGGTCGTAACCGCTGGATTTGTTGAGCTCCACCTTTTGCGGAAGGCCGTCCGCGCCGATCAATACGCGCACGACCACCTTGCCCTGTTCGCCCAGCCGGCGGCTGATCGCCGGGTAGGAGGGCTTGGGGTTGTTCAGGTAGGCCGCATCGCTGGAAGGCAACTCGACCTTCGGGGGCGCGGGAGGGGCCGGCGGGGCCGGTGGCGGTGCGGGCGGCGCCTGGGGCGCCGCGATCGGGGGCGCAGGCGGCTGCGGCTCGGCGATGCCGACCGGCGCATTCGGCGCCGGTGCGGGATCCGGGATGGCCACGGGCATGGGCGCCGGACGCGGGGCCGGCGTGCGCGGTGCGGGCTTGGGGGGAGGAGGGGCCGGCTTCGGGGGGGGCGGCGGAGCCGGTGGCGTCGGAGGCGCGGGGGGCGTGATGAACTCGCTCAGCACTTCCGCGGGGACGATGACCTCGGCCGCCTTGCGTACCAGGCCGGATTGCAGGGCCCAGAGGCCCGCCACATGGAGCAATACGACCGAACCGGCGATCACCGCATTGCGGCTCACGCCCCCGGGGGAGCCATAGCGATCAAACTGGGACATAGGAAAAGGTATTTGCCTGCGCAGTGGAGGGAAGGCCGGTGCGGGCGCACCGTGCAGGGCAGAGGCAAAGGGGAGTTGCTTACTTGCGGAAGATCCACCACATGGATCCCACGACGAGGATCAGGCTGCCAGCGAGGATGAAGAGGAGTTCCATGCCTTGCTTTCCAGGATGGCGGGGGCAAGCTGGATGGTCTGCGGCGCGATCTCTTCCTTGTGCAGGGCGGCCACCGAATGCTTGGTGCCGCAACGGGCGACGACGTCGCGTGCGCAGGATTCGCACCGGCCGCACTGGGTGGCTACGCCGAGCTCGAACTGGATCTCGTCGAAGCTCAACCCCGCATGCGCGTGACGTGCGATTTCCCGGTCAGAAACCCGGCGGCATACACAAACGATCATGGGGCTGCAGTTATGGCTGGTGTGGACGACAATGCATTATAAATGCGAATTCATCGCATTTGCAATCATTGGAGTCCGGCACCGCGAGAAATGTTCCCGGTCCGTGGTGCATCCTGCAGGTCCTGCTGCATGCAGGCAAAAAAAAGCCCGGCGGGCGCCGGGCTTTGAAATGGATCCAGGAACGTGGCGTTCGGGAGGATCCAAGGAGACAACGGGTGGGCCCGCGGCTCAGCGCTTGCGCAGGGCAGCCGAGGTGGCTGCTGCGGCGGCGTTGGTGGCCGAGGCGGCATTGGCAGTGGCCGTGTTGGTCACTGCGTTGAAGTTGGCTTCAGCCGCGTCGCTGGCCTGCTTGACGGCCTTCTGGACGGTTTCGAAAGCATTGTTGGCGGCGGACACGGCGCTCTTGAACACGGCCACGCCGGTTTCGGTGCCGGCGGGGGCATTGCGGGCGGCGGTGTCCACCAGATTGGTGAAGTTGCGCTGGATTTCAGCGGCCTGGGCTTCGAAGGCGCGGCCGAACTCGGCGGTGGTGCCGGAGGCGATTTCGTACAGGTGGCGGTTGTAGGCGGCGGTCTTCTCGGCCAGGGGCTGGAAGAAGGCTGCTTGCAGCGAGAGGAGTTCCTGGGGGTCCTTGACCGACAGCAGGGCCTGGGTATGCGTGGCGGCTTCGCTCAGCGTGGCGCGCGATGCGGTCACGTTCAGTTCGACCAGCTTCTCGACGCCCTCGAAGGCCTTGTTGGTCAGGCCGAACAGCGTGTCCAGGTGGGCCTTCTGGGAAGCGATGAGTTGTTCGGGGGTCAGCGACATAGGTATCTCCTCTGAAAACAGTCCGGTGGCCGGACCTAAGCCAAGTGGATGGAACCGCGCTACGCCATGTTCATGTTGCAGTGCAGCATGGAACGAATTCTAGAGACTTTGCCTGTTGGTGCAAGCCTTTTTGCTGCACTGCAGCATGTTTAGAGTCATCCCTCCAAAACCTGGGGCACCATCCCGCGGGCGGCCCGGATGGAGCGGCTGGCAGAATGGGCCGCCATGACCATCGCCACGCCTCGCGCCGCCCCGCCGGCGCCGCGGCGCGCGCCCGAGGCGCGCGACCGCTATCCCGTGTTCCGCAGCATCACCACCCGCTGGGCGGACAACGACATCTACGGACACGTCAACAACGTCGTCTATTACAGCTGGTTCGACACCGCCGTGAACGCCTACCTGATCGAGCAGGGCGCGCTCGACATCCATGGCGGGGACACCATCGGGCTGGTGGTGGAAACGCAGTGCAATTACTTCGCGCCGCTGGCTTTCCCGCAGACCATCGAGGCGGGTATCCGTGTCGCGCACCTGGGATCGAGCAGCGTGCGTTATGAAGTGGGGCTGTTTGCCCAGGGCGAGCCGCTCTCGGCCGCCGCAGGCCACTTCGTGCATGTGTACGTGGGCCGGGAGGATCGCCGGCCACGGACGCTGCCGGAGCCGCTGCGCCGGGCGCTGGCGCCGCTCGGCCAGGCCAACGCCGCGGTCCGCTGAGGCGGGCGGCGCCGCCTAAGCCGCATCCGGCACCGGCATCGCCGGCACCGGATGGCGGCGCGTCAGGGCTTGAAGGTGTCGCCCAGCACCACGCCTTCGCGCCGCGGATCGGCTCCGCCCTGGAGCACGCTGGCGCCGTTGCGGTTCACCCGCAGGATCGTGGCCGTGCCGCTCGACTGGGCGGAGGTCGAGACCGTATGGCCTAGCGCGCGCAGGCCCGTGACCAGCGGATCATCGTTGCCGTTGTTCGCCGTGTTGACGTTGGGGTGCTCGCCGCCCACCGAGGTCGTGGCGCTGTTGCTGGCGCCGAAGTCCACCAGGGAGGTGGCCTGCTGGGCATCCAGGCCCCAGTCGAGCGCACCGACCACGGTCTTCACCACGTACTGGATGATGGTGCCGCCCCCGGGCGAGCCCGTGCCCATCACGAAATCGCCCATGCTGCCGTCGGCCGCCTTGCGGAACACCAGGGTCGGCGCCATGGAGCTGCGCGGGCGCTTGCCGGGCTCCACGCGGTTGGCGACCGGCGCGCCGGAGGCATCCGTGGGCGTGGAGGCGAAGTCGGTGAGCTGGTTGTTGAGCAGGAAGCCCTGGGTCATGTGGAAGGAGCCCATGCTGGCCTCGACCGTGGTGGTCATGACGACGGCGTTGCCGTCCTTGTCCACGATGGTGAAGTGCGTGGTGCCGCGTTCCTCGAGCGGCACGACGCCGGCCGCGCCGGTGCCGAAGTCGCCTGCCGCGGCGGTGCCCATGCTGCGGGTGGTGCTGATCAGGCCGGCGCGCGTGCGCAGGTACGACTTGTCGAGCATGCGTGCGGGGGAGCCGCCGGGCAGTGGGACGAAGTCGGTGTCGGCCACGTACTTGTCGCGGTCGGCATAGGCCAGGCGTTCGGCCTCGCTGACCAGGTGCACGCCCATCACCGTGGGCTTGCCGCCCTCGAGGTCGATGGCCGTGGGCTTGTACTGCGAGAGATCGAAGTTCTCCAGGATGCCGAGCGCAGAGGCCACGGCGATGCCGCCGGAAGAGGGGGGCGACATGCCGCACACCCAGTAGTCGCGGTAGGTGGTGCACACCGGGTCGCGGCGCTTGGCGCGGTAGTCCGCCAGGTCGCTCAGCTGTGTCAGGCCCGGCGTGATGGCGACGGCCGGCGAGCCGCCGCTGGTGGCCTGGATCTTCGCGACGATGCCCTGGGCGATCGGGCCCGTGTAGAAGGCATCGGCGCCGTTGCGGGCGATGGCGGACAGCGTGTCGGCATAGGCGGTGTTCTTCAGCACCGTGCCCAGGGCCTTGGGCGTCCCGTCGGCATTGAAGAAGTAGGCCACGGCCTCTGCGTCGCGCGCCAGGCCGGAGGCAGAGCCGGAAATGGCCGCGGCCATGCGGCCGCCGATTGGGAAGCCGCCACGCGCCAGTTGCTCGGCCGGCTGGAACAGGTCGCCCCAGGCGAGCCGCCCGTGGTCGCGGTGGGCCAGTTCGAGCATGCGGACGGCGCCGGGCGTACCGATGGAGCGGCCGCTGGCGCGTGCGCCGCCCGGCTGGGGCGCAGTGCGGTCGGCATCGCTGACCCAGCGCAGGTAGTCGGCGGTCGCGGCCGCCGGGGCGGTCTCGCGGCCATCGTAGGCCTGGACCTTCTTCTGGGCCGCGTCGTAGTGCAGCATGAAGGCGCCGCCTCCGAGGCCGGAGGATTGCGGCTCCACCAGCCCGAGCACCATTTGCACGGCGACGGCGGCGTCCACGGCCGAACCGCCTTTCTTCAGCACTTCGCACCCGGCACGCGACGCATACGGATTGGCCGTGGTCACCATGTACTGCTTCGCATAGACCGCCGTCTTGCCGACACGGTAGCCGGAGGCTGGCTCGGGCGCGGCCGGATCGCCGGGCAGGCCGGAGCCGACGGTGACCAGGCCGTTGTCGCTGGTCACGGCGCAGGCGTTGTCCTGGCTGGGCATGAGGGCCGTTCCGCCGTTGCCGCTCCCGCCGCAGCCCGAGAGGGCCAGCAGCGCAGCGGCCAGCGCTGCGGGAAGGCCCCATGCGGGGGGTGGGGAATATGGTGAGTGAGGCTTGCCGAGGCTGTGCATCCGGAGTCGCTTTCTTGTTGGTGGAGGATGTGTAGGAGGTGCGCGGAAAGCCGGGAGTCTCCCTCTCCCGGGGCGCCCCGCAAGCATAGGTGGTTCGCCGGGGTTGCGGGAGGCCGGGGACGTCCGGCCCGCATCGTGGAACTGCACAGCCGGCGCGGGCATGCAGGGCGCGGCCGTGGTCCCGGGGTGCGCGTACGCGATGGCGCGCTTGGTGACACAATGCACGGCGCGCCTGCAGCTTTCCCTTCCGCGCCCCGGCTCCCTCTGCCGGTCCGCGCGCCGATGCCTCTTCCATGATCATCACCAGCCTGCTCGATACCGACCTGTACAAGTTCACCATGATGCAGGTGGTGCTGCACCAGTTTCCCGGAGCGCAGGTGGAGTACCGCTTCCGGTGCCGCAACCCCGGCGTGCAGCTCGCGCCCTATGCGGCCGAGATCCGCGACGAGATCCGCTCGCTCTGCAGCCTGCAATTCCAGGACGCGGAGCTGATGTACCTGCGCTCGCTGCGCTTCGTGAAGAGCGATTTCGTGGATTTCCTGGGGCTTTTCCGCCTCAACGAGAAATACATCACCGTCATGCCGCTGGCCTCGGGAGAGATCGACATCCGGATCGCCGGGCCGTGGCTGCACACCATCCTGTTCGAGATCCCGGTGCTGGCGATCGTGAACGAGGTGTACTTCCGCAACACGCAGAAGGTGCCGGATTTCCCCGAGGGCCGCCGCCGGCTGGACACCAAGATCACGCAGTTGCAGGCAGACGGGCTGGGGGAGCTGAAGATCGCCGACTACGGCACCCGGCGGCGCTTCAGCCGCGCGTGGCACGAAGAGGTGCTGCGCGTGCTGCTGGCCCGGCTGGGCACGGGCGACCGTCGCACCGACGGCCGCGCCGGACCCGGGCAGTTCGCGGGCACGAGCAACGTGCTCTATGCGATGAAGCTCGGGGTCACGCCGCTCGGCACCATGGCGCATGAATACCTGCAGGCCTGCCAGGCGCTGGGGCCGCGGCTGCGCGACAGCCAGATCTACGGCTTCGAGATGTGGGCGCGCGAATACCGCGGAGACCTGGGCATCGCGTTGTCCGATGTCTATGGCATGAGCGCCTTCCTGCGCGATTTCGACCTGTATTTCTGCAAGCTGTTCGACGGCGCGCGGCACGACAGCGGCGACCCGTTCGCCTGGGGCGAGCGGCTGCTGGAGCACTACCGCCGCAACCGCGTCGATCCGCTCACCAAGACGCTGATCTTCAGCGATGCTCTCACGGTGCCGCGCACGATCGAGCTGTTCCGGCAGTTCCACGGCCGCTGCCAGTTGGCCTTCGGGATCGGCACCAACCTGACCAACGACCTGGGCTGCGAGCCGCTGCAGATCGTCATCAAGATGACGCGCTGCAACGGGCAGCCCGTCGCCAAGCTGTCCGACACGCCCGGCAAGGGCATGTGCGATGACGAGAAATACCTCGCCTACCTGCGCCAGGTCTTCGAGATTCCCTCGCCGGCCTGAGACCGCCCGGCGCACGCCGCCCGCCGCAGGCGTTTCGGCCTTGTCTCTTTCTTCACCAGGAACCCACGCTCCATGACCCGACCCCGCATCCTCGTTGCCCGCGCCATCTTCCCGGACGTGGTGGACCGCCTCGCCCGGCATTTCGACGTCGAGGCCAATCCCGAGGATGCGATCTGGAGCCCCGAGGAACTGGCCCGGCGCCTCGCCGACAAGGACGGCGCGCTGACCACCGGCAGCCAGCGCATCGACGCGGCGCTCGTCGCGGCCTGCCCGCGCCTGCGCATCGTGGCCAACATGGCCGTGGGCTACAACAATTTCGATGTGGATGCGCTCACGGCCGCAGGGGTGCAGGCCACGAACACGCCCGATGTGCTCACCGAAACCACGGCCGATTTCGGCTTCGCGCTGCTCATGGCCACGGCCCGGCGCGTGACCGAGAGCGAGATCTACCTGCGCGAAGGCCGCTGGAGCAAATGGAGCTACGACATGTTCGCGGGTTCCGACGTGCACGGCTCCACGCTGGGCATCCTCGGCATGGGGCGCATCGGCCAGGGTATTGCGCGGCGCGGCGCGCACGGCTTCGGCATGAACGTGATCTACCACAACCGTTCGCGCCTCTCGCCGGAGCTCGAGGCCGAATGCAAGGCCCGGTATGTGTCCAAGGAAGAGCTGCTGCGCGAGGCCGACCACCTCCTGCTCGTGCTGCCTTACACGCCCGAATCGCACCATGCCATCGGCGCGGCTGAACTCGCGCGGATGAAGCCCACGGCCAACCTGATCAACATCGCACGCGGCGGCATCGTGGACGACGCCGCGCTGGCGCAGGCGCTGCGCGAGCGGCGCATCGCCGCGGCAGGCCTGGACGTGTTCGAGGGCGAGCCGAAGGTACATCCGGACCTGCTCAAGGTGCCCAACGTGGTGCTCACGCCCCACATCGCGAGCGCGACGGTGCCCACGCGCCGTGCCATGGCGAACCTCGCGGCGGACAACCTGATCGCGTTCTTCGACGGCCGCGGCCCGCTCACGCCCGTGAACACGCCCAGGGCCCGCTGACGGCCCTCCGTTTTCCGGCTTTGCGGCCGCCCGTTCGGCACGCGGCCTGCAGGCCCTGCGGGGCCGACCTTCTTACCTGAACGCATAGCAACCGAAACATCTGGAGTTCCATGTCGATCGAATGGCTGGTGGTGATCGCGATGCTCGTGGCCATCATCGTGCTCCTGGCAGTGCTGCTGCTGCGCAGCCCTCGCCCCGAGCTTCCTCCCGAGTGGGCCATGCGCCTGCAGCGCCTGGAGCAGGTGGCGCAGGCCACGCAACTCGCCGTCGCCAAGAACGATGGCGCGCTGGAAGGCATGGCCCAGCAATTGCGCGGCTTTACCCAGGCCACGCACGCGCACCTGGAGGGCCAGCGGGAAGTGCTGGATGAACGGCTTGCCCAGGCAGTGCACGATGCCCGCTCGGGCCGTGCGGAACTGCGCGAAGGCTTCGATGCCTTCGAGGCACGGCTGGGGCAGCGGATGGCCCAGGCACAGGCCGATGCCGCCGTGGCCCGCCGCGAACTGGCGGAAGCGCTGGGCGCCTTCCGCGCCGAGCTGACGCAGACCTCGGAGTCGCTGCGCACCGCGCTGCACGAGCGCCTTGCGGCCATCCAGTCGGACAACGCGGCCCGCCTGGAGGAGATGCGCCGCACCGTGGACGAGAAGCTGCACGCCACGCTGGAGCAGCGGCTGGGCGAGTCGTTCAGGATGGTGAGCGACCGGCTGGAGCAGGTGCACCGCGGCCTGGGCGAGATGCAGACGCTGGCCGCCAGCGTGGGCGATCTCAAGCGCGTGATGACCAATGTGAAGACGCGCGGCACCTGGGGCGAACTGCAGTTGGGCGCCATCATCGAGAACGTGCTGGCGCCGGAGCAGTACGCGCGCAACGTGAAGACGGTGCCGGGCAGCGACGAAATGGTGGAGTTCGCCATCCGCCTGCCGGGGCGGGGCCAGGAGGAACCGGTCTGGCTGCCCATCGACGCGAAGTTTCCGGTGGAGTCCTATCAGCGCCTGCTGGACGCGCATGACGCGGCGGACAAGGCGGCCGTCCTGGCGGCGGGCAACGCGCTGGAGGCCGCGGTCCGCTTCGAGGCGCGCAAGATCGCTGCCAAGTATGTGTCGCCGCCGCATACCACGGATTTCGCGGTGCTGTACCTGCCTACCGAAGGGCTGTTCGCCGAGGTGGTTCGCCGTCCGGGCCTCGTGGAGGCGCTGCAGGGCGAATGCCGGGTGATGGTGGCCGGGCCCGCGAACCTCGCGGCGATGCTCAGCAGCCTGCAGATGGGTTTCAAGACGCTGGCGATCGAGAAGCGGTCTTCCGAGGTGTGGGGGCTGCTGGGCGCGGTGAAGACGGAGTTCGCCAAGTTCGGCGATGTGGTGGAGGCCACGCGCAAGTCGATCGACGCCGCCGCCAAGCGCTTCGACGAGGTGGGCGTGCGCACGCGTGCCATCCAGCGGCGGCTGCGGGACGTGCAGGAGCTGCCCGCTGGCGAAGCCGGCGCGGCGCCGGCCGTGGAAGCGCCCGCCGGCCATCGCCCGGAGGCGTCGAACTGAGATGGACACCGCGCTCGCACGGCTGATCGCCGGCCAGATATGCATCCATGCCAGCATGACCGGCATGCGCCTGGCGGCCCCGTTGCTGGCACTGCGCGAGGGCTACAGCGCCGCGGCCGTCGGTGCCCTGCTGGCGCTGTTCGCGCTGACCCAGGTGTTCCTTTCCCTGCCGGCGGGCCGGTATGCCGACCGCCACGGGTTGAAGCGGCCGGTCGGCTGGGCGGTGGGCGTGGCCAGTGCAGGGGCGGCCGGCGCGCTCGTCTGGCCGTCCTTTCCCATGCTCTGCCTGGCCGCGCTGCTGACCGGCGGAGCCTCCGGTGCGGCGATGATCGCGCTGCAGCGCCACGTCGGCCGCGCTGCGCATGGCTCCGAGCAATTGCGGCGGGTGTTCAGCTGGCTGGCCATCGGGCCCGCCGTTTCCAACTTCGTGGGGCCGTTCTTCACCGGCCTGCTGATCGACCATGCGGGGCCGGTGCCCGGCAGCACGGAGGGCTATCGGGCAGCCTTCGCGCTCACGGCGCTGCTGCCGGTGGCCACATGGTTCTGGGTGCGTGCGACGGTGGAGCTGCCGCCCATCGCGGCGGCGGAGGGCGGTCCGCGCCCCCGTGCATGGGACCTGCTGGGCGACACGGGCTTCCGCCGCCTGCTGCTGGTGAACTGGCTGCTGTCGTCCTGCTGGGACGTGCATACCTTCGTGGTGCCGCTGCTGGGACATGAGCGGGGGCTGTCCGCCTCGGTCATCGGCTCCATCCTGGGAGCGTTCGCCATCGCCGCCGCGGCCATCCGCGTGCTCATGCCGCTCGTGGCCGCGCGCCTGAAGGAGGCCACCGTGGTGATGTGGGCCATGGTGGCGACAGCCTGCCTCTTCGCCGTCTATCCGCTGCTGCCCACCGCCTGGGCGCTGGGCCTGTGCTCGGTGCTGCTGGGCTTCGCGCTGGGCTCCGTCCAGCCCATGATCATGAGCATGCTGCACCAGATCACGCCCCACCACCGCCACGGCGAGGCGCTCGGCCTGCGCCTGATGGCGATCAACGCATCCAGCGTGGCGATGCCCGTGCTGTTCGGCTCGGCTGGTGCGCTGATCGGCGTGGCCGGGTTGTTCTGGGTGGTGGGGGGCGTGGTCGGAATCGGATCGCGGTCTGCGAGGCGGCTCGGGCTTTCGGACAACCACCAAGCCAACGCACCCGGACCGCATCATTGAGGTTTCTGCGACCAGCTGTACTAGAGCACGGTCTTCCACCAGCGCGCCAGTTCCTCCCCGATCGTCTGCATCGCGGCTGCCTGGACTTCCGGGTCGGTGTGGCAGAACGCCCTGTCGAACGGGCGTCCGAACCGGTTCCTGGCTTCCTCGGCCTGCTCCTGCATCCTCTGCGCCTGCTGTTTCGAGATGCTGTCGAAAGTCCATACCGGCAGCAACTGGGAGGCCCAGACGCTATGGCTGGTGGTCGGGAGTTTTTGCTGGTCGAGCAGGGACAGGCCCACGAAGCATTCTCCCAATGCTTGCTGCTGGTGCCTGGGTAGCCACCGCACCATGGGCCAGGCACTGAAATTCGGCCGCTTGGGCCAGATGTCCAATACCACATCCGTTACTTGCGAGATGGCCTGCGGATCTCCTGCGAAGAATGCCTTGCGCAGCACTTCCTTGCCGACGGTGGCCTCCAGTTCCGCCGCCGCAGCTTTCAATCGCTTGCCATTTGCCAGCTTGCTGAAATCGTAAACGCCCAGTTTACCGATCCAACTGCCGGGGAGCTGGTCGGCGAAATATTCGGTGAGTGCTTCGTTGAGGGTTCGCCAATGCTCGCTTTTCCTTATCGCCTTGTCGAAGCCCGGATGGGTTACGCAATGCACATATTCATGGTGCACCGTGTGCAGCGCCCCTGCATTGGATGCGAAAGGGTACAGGTACATGGTGGTGGGTTGGCCGTTCCTCTCGCGGATCAGATGGGAGTCGCGGGTGGAGGCATCCGGGCTTTGGAACCCGATGACCGGAACGATGCTGTGGCAGGCGCTGTCTGCCGGAATGTGGGAGCCAAAGGCAGCCATGACATTCGCTCTGCCTTCCTGAACCGTTTCTTTGGTGACTCGGTTGCTGAAGCTCGCACCGCCCATGAGCGTCTGCCCCGGATGGGACAGGAGGTCCTTTGGATGGCGGGCACCCAGGTACAGCATCGACCCGGCCATCGCAGGCACATAGATCGCGGAAAAGCCGATATACCCCTTGAACGCATAGCTGGCGACCCGGTACGCCATGTCCACGGCGCTGGCTGCCAAGGTCCTGCGCTGTGCCGGGGGGGCGGGCGTGGCGGGTGGGCTTGCTCTCCCTGCGGGGGGTGGGGATCGCGAAGTGCCTGGCGCGCCCTTTGCACCACGTTGCCGAAGGGTTTTCAGGGATTCCATCCCGGCCCGCGGCCTTGGTGAACTCCCTTCGCCCTGAGGGGAGAGAGCGTTCGTGCGCGGCGCCAGCGGAATGCCCGCTGCCGGGGCACGGGTGCTTTCCGCTGGCAAAGGCGTGGCGGTTGCGAAGGGCGAGTCAGTTCTCGGTCGCGGGGAGCGGGGAGGTGTGGCATTGATGGTCATGGGGCAGCACCTGTGCAGGCCGTCATACTGCACTGCACACATCCTGCATCCGTCCCGCGTATGCGAACGGCCTCCCGGTGCGACGAAGGGTATGTGCGGCAATCGTGTTGCTGCCGCCCTCCGGATCACTTCACAGCTTGTAGAACGCCTTGATGAACCCCCAGGCTTCTTCCGGATCGTCCGTGTAGTGAAAGAGGTTCAGGTCGGCCGCCGAGATCGTTCCCTGTTCCACCAGTGCCTCGAAATTGACCACGCTCTTCCAGAACTCGGTGCCGAACAGCACGATCGGCACCGGCTTGGCCTTGCCGGTCTGCACCAGGGTGAGCACCTCGAACAGCTCGTCGAGCGTGCCGAAGCCGCCGGGGAAGGCGACCAGCGCCTTCGCGCGCATCATGAAATGCATCTTGCGCAGCGCGAAGTAGTGGAACTTGAAGGACAGCGACGGCGAGATGTAGCGGTTGCCGCTCTGCTCGTGCGGCAGGGCGATGTTCAGGCCGACGTTGAGTGCCCCGGCTTCGTGCGCCCCACGGTTGGCGGCCTCCATGATGCCCGGGCCGCCGCCGGTGCAGATGTAGATCCGGTCGGAGGGCGGAAGCTGCTGGCTGTAATTCGCCACGACGCCGGCGAAGCGGCGCGCGAGGTCGTAGTAGCGGGCGTTGCGCACGGCCAGCTGTGCGCGCGCGATGCGGGAAGCGTCCCCGCTGGCCTCGGCATCGGCCAGTTGCTGCGCGGCGTCTTCGGGCGCCAGGAAGCGCGCGCTGCCGTACACCACCACGGTGTTCTCGATGCCCTGGGCCGTCTGCCCGAGGTCGGGCTTGAGCATCTCGAGCTGGAAGCGGATGCCGCGGGTCTCGCGGCGCAGCATGAATTCCGGGTCCGCGAAGGCGAGGCGGTAGGCATCCGCATGCAGCGGGTTGCCGTTCACGGCATGGTTGTGCAGCTCGGCCCAGGCGTTGGCCAGCCGGCTTTCGTTGAGTTCGGTATTGGATTCCATGGAAGCGATGGTGCGAAAGGGAAGATGGCATGGCCGTGGCCATGGCGGGAGACAGTGGCGAGTGTGCGACAGATCAGCGGGCCAGCCACCACAGTGCCGAGCGCATGCCGGCCCAGGTGAGGGCCAGGGAGCCGCCCAGGTGCAGCGCGATGGTGCCGAAAGCCAGTCCGTAACGCTGCTGCATGAGCATGGTGACCACTTCGCCGGAGAAGCTGGAGAACGTGGTGAGTGTTCCCAGGAGGCCGGTGATCACCAGCAGGCGCCACGCGGGATCGATGTCGGGGCGGCTGGTGAACACCGCCAGCGCGATGCCGATGCAGTAGCCGCCGATGAGGTTCACGGCCAGCGTGCCCCAGGGGATCAGACCGCCCGGGTTGAGCCAGAGCGCGAAGCCCCAGCGCATCAGGGCGCCGACGCAGGCAGCCAGGCAGATGACGGCGATATTGAGCAGCATGCCCCCGAGTATGTCAGGACGCGAGGGCACCCGGAGGGGGTCACCCCCCGTCCTTGCCCATCACCAGGTCCGGGAGCACGGTGACGATCTGCGGGAAGAGGGTGATGAGCGCGATGCAGACCACCAGGCAGAGGAAGAAGGGAATCGCCGCGCGGGCGATGGTATTGCTGTCCTTGCCCGTCATGTTCTGCAGCACGAAAAGGTTGAACCCCACCGGCGGCGTGACCTCGGCGATCTCCACCAGCAGCACGATGAAGATGCCGAACCACACCAGGTCGAAGCCGGCTTTCTGGATCATCGGCAGCACCACCGCGCTGGTGAGCACGATCATGCTGATGCCGTCGAGCGCCGTGCCCAGCACCAGGTACACGATCGTCAGCACCGCGATCAGGGCATAGGGTGGCAGGTGCATGGATTCGACCCATTCGGCCAGTTCGCGCGGTATGCCGGTGAAGGCCATGGTCTTGGTGAGGAAGGCCGCGCCCGCGAGGATGAACATGATCATGCAGCTGGTGCGGGTCGCGCCCATCAGGCCCTCGCAGAAATTCCGCCACGTCAAGGACCGGCTCCAGAGCGCCAGGCCCAGCGATCCCACCACCCCGAAGGCCGCGCACTCGGTGGCCGTGGCATAGCCTGCCACCAGCACCCAGACGATGAACACGATCAGCACCGTGACGGGGATGAGGTGGCCCGACTGCCGGATCTTCTGGCGCAACGTGGTGGGCGGATCGGCCGCCGGCACCCGGTCGGGATGCCGCAGGCTCCACCAGCCGATGTAGCCCGAGAACAGCAGCATGAGCAGCAGCCCCGGCAGGAAGCCCGCCAGGAAGATGCGGATGATGGAGGCATCGGCGGCCACCGCGTACACCACCATGGTGATGGAGGGCGGGATGAGGATGCCCAGCGTGCCGGCCGTGGCCAGCGAGCCGAGGGCCAGGCGCTCGTCGTAGCCGCGCCGCAGCAGCTCCGGCAGGGCGACCTTGCTGATGGTGGCGCAGGTGGCGGCCGAGGATCCCGACACCGAGCCGAAGATGCCGCAGCCCAGGATGGTGGTGTGCATCAGCCGGCCCGGCACCCGGTTGAGCCAGGGCCGCAAGCCTTCGAACATCTCCTCGCTCAGCCGGGTGCGGAACAGGATCTCGCCCATCCAGATGAAGAGGGGCAGCGCGGCCAGTTCCCAGCTTGCATTGCTCTCCCAGAAGGCCGAGAACAGGTTCTTGCCGGGCTGGGTGCTGGTGAAGAAGGCCTGGCCCACCCAGCCGCAGATGGCCAGCGTCATCGCGATCCAGACGCCACCCGCGAGCAGCACGATCATCAGCAGCAGCAGGATGCCGCCCACCATCAGGATGTCCATGGCACAGGTCTTTCTGCCGCGCACGGCGCAGCGTGGATTCTCGGAAACGGCGGCGCCTCAGATGTCGGCGGAGAAGTCCCCGCGCGCGTGGCGCTCCTCGACCGCGCGCACGAAGCTCGGAGTTCCGCCGCGCAGCACGATGAGGAATTCGTCCATGACGGCCACCAGCAGCAGCACCGAGCCGATGGCGAAGCTCAACTGGGGAATCCACATCGGCAGCGGCAGCAGGCCCTGGGCCACGTCGTTGAATTCCCAGCTCTCGTACGTGAACATGCAGGCGGACCAGGCGAGGTAGGCCGTCGCCACCGTGCCGATGGCGAGCGCCGCCAGTTCCAGTGCGCGGCGCGGGCGCGGCGGCAGCTTTTCCAGCAGCAGGGTGACACGCACGAAGTCCCCGTGCTTGAAGGCATGGGCCATGGCGAAGAAGGCCGCGGCCGCGCAGAGCCAGGCCACCACATCGTTGAGCGCGCCGGTGCGCACGCCCGCCTCGCGCAGGATGCTCTGGGCGATCATCAGCGCACAGATCAGCGCGACACAGGCGGCGCCCAGGGCGCCTGCAGCGAGGTACAGCCGGTCGAAGAAGCGACGCACGGACGCCTCACTTGGCCGCGGCGGCGGGGGCGGACTTGCGGTAGGCCGCGATGATCGCTTCGCCGTCCGGTCCGGCCTTGCGCAGCCATTCGGCCAGCATCACGTCGCCCACCTGGCGCAGGTCGGCGGTGAGCTTGGCCGGCGGCGGCAGTATCTTCATGCCCTTGTCGGCCAGCGCTTTCTTGTACCACTCGTTCTTGTCCGCACTCAGCTTCCAGCCGCGTGCCTCGGCTTCCGCGGCGGCCTTGAGCAGGGCGTCCTGTGCGGGCTTGTCGAGTGCGTCGAAGGCCTTGCGCGACACGATGACCGCGTTCTTCGGCAGCCAGGCCTGCGTGTCGTAGAAGTACTTGATGCTCTCGTAGAGCTTGCTGTCGTAGCCCGTGGAGCCGGAGGTCATCATCGATTCCACCGCGCCGGTGGCCATGGCCTGCGAGAGTTCCGCGGCCTGGATGGTCACCGGCTGCGCGCCGATGAGTTCCGCGATCTTGGCGGTGGCAGGGCTGTAGCCACGCCACTTGATGCCGCGCAGGTCCGCCACGGAGGTGATCTCCTTCTTGCTGTAGATGCCCTGCGGCGGCCATGCGACCGTGTAGAGCAGGCGCAGCCCCTGCGCGCCGAGCAGGCGCTCCAGCACGGGCTTCTGGGCTTCGTACAGGCGCCGGGATTCGGCGTACGAGGTGGCGAGGAACGGGATGCCGTCCGCGCCGAAGACGGCGTTCTCGTTCTCGAAGTTGGGCAGCAGGATCTCCCCGGCCGGCGCCTGGCCGCCCTGGACCGCGCGCTTGATCTCGTTGGCCTTGAAGAGCGAGGCGTTCGCATGCACCGTGATGCGCAGCTTGCCGCCGGTCCCGGCTTCCACGTCCTTGGCGAACTGCATCAGGTTCTCGGTATGGAAGTTGGTGGCCGGATACGCGGCCGCGAGGTCCCAGCGGACCTGCGCGGCGGCGGGCGCCACGGAAAGGACGCCGGCCAGGGCGAGGGCAAGGAGGGGAAAGGCTCTGCGCTGCATAGGTGCTCCGGAAGGAAAGGTCATCCAGGAAGGGCTGTGCGGCCCGGCACCGCGCGAACGCCGACGCAGGCCGCCAGGGCGCATCGAATGTAAGCGGGGTACCGGGGAGGGGCACCCCGGGTGCGACCCCGATGCCCCCACCTCCGCGCTGGTGCTATGCATGTCCCGTGCCAGGCACGCTGCGGGCCCGGCAGGGGTATCAGCCGCCGGCGATGATGTCCTGCCAGGCCCGTTCCGCCGCCAGCACGGTGGCGCATTGCACCGTGTGCGCGAAACGGAATGCATCCCCGTGGATGGTTTCGTCGGGAAACTCGGTGATGAGCGTGACCGGGGCGCCGCGCTGCACCTCGGAGCGGGTGCAGGCCGTGCCGTGGACGAGCTCGAACGGCAGGGCACCGGCATGGCGCTCGTAGAGAGCGATCTGCGCTGCGTTGAATTCCACCAGCCCGGGCACGTTGCCGAGCTCCGCGGCCACGCGTTCCAGCAGCGCCGTGGCACGCGTTTCCCAACCCGCGTGGTAGCGGAGGATCAGGAAAAAGCCTTTCGGAATGGTCCAGAGATCGAAGCCGCGGGGCACGTAGCCGGTCAGCGGGCGCGTCCACTCGTGGGCAGGGTAGCCGTGCAGGTTGAGGTGCAGTTGCGCGCCCGAGAGTGCCAGCCCCTGCTCGAGCGCCTGCCGTTCGTACCATGGGGCGCTCTCGCGCCATTCCAGGTCGTCGCCGAGCGCGGTGTAGCGTGCAGCATGGTGCATATGGTGGGGATGGTGCGCTCCCAGCTCCCGATGCAGCGCGTAGCCATCGGGATTCTTCAGCGGCAGCAGCGCGAAATGCGCTCCGGGTTGCGCCGCCAGCGCCTGGCCGGCCCGCAGCGCGCCCACCACGCCGGATGTCTCGTTGGCATGCTGTCCACCGCTGACGAGGACCGGAACCCGGCTGCCGTGCAGGTAGCGCCCCCACACGCTGCGTCCCTGGCGCGAGTGTGCTCCGAAAGGCTCGCCGCCCAGCCGCTCCAGTTCCTGCGCGATGCGTGCGGGCGCGGGGCCCCTGTCGAGATCCTCCAGGACCTTCCCGGTGTCCGTGTCCGGCCACGCGGCGGCATCCTGTGCGACGGTGTCGAAAGGCCGCATTTCCACCCGCACCCGCGGCGGGGCTCCGGGAGCGCAGGGGCGCACATCTGGCACGAGCTGTCCAGGCTGCAGAAGCCGGCTGCCCTGCGCGCGGCCCGAGTGCCGCTGGAACAGCTCGAGCAACCCGAAGTACAGGTCCTCGTGCAGCGCCTCGAAGGTGCTGATGCACTCGTTGGACGCAGTCAGCGGGCATTCGTAGCCCGGCAGGTCCACGCGCAGGTCCAGCCGTTCGAAGTAGGGCTCCTGCCGCGGCCAGGGATGGGATTCCACGGCCTGCACGGCACGCCAGAACAGGCGCTCGAACTCCGTTGCCTGCGCGGTGTCCAGGAGATCGCCCGCACCCTCCGAGCGGCCTGCGCGCAGCCAGCCGGTGGCGCAGAGTTGCGGCGTGCCCAGCACATCGGGCCGCAAGTGGTTGGGTGCGAATACCCGGTGCGTCTGTGTCGCCCCACCGGCGAAAGCCAGCGTCACTTCGTAGTGGAGATCGCTTCCACCGGTTTCGAATGCCATTTCGCAGCCCGGAACCAGGGCGGCCAGTGGATAGGCTTCCAGGCGGAAACGCTGTGCGCCTGCATCGGGATGCACCGGATAACGCACCCGCGCGCTGACCGGGCGCTCGCTGCCGCAGCAGGCCGGCAGTTCTTCGATGAACCAGTGCACGAGCGGCTTGTAGGCGCTGCGCAGCCGTGCCTGCACGCCGGCCTCTGCCAGGCGCCGTTCGGCCGTGCGCCTGGCCTCGGCACCTTCGAAAAGCCAGCCCTCCACGAAGCAGCCGCGCCAGCCGGGAGCGGTGAAGCGCTCGATCCATTCATCGAGCGTGCGGGGCTCGGTGGCATCGAGCAGGAGGAGCGTTCGGGGCGTGTCCGGGTGGGCGGTGTGCATGGGAGGGGCGAAGATTCGGTGGCTGGCTGGACGGTGCCCGATACGGGTCGCCCCTACATTATGGGAACTGGCGGAAAGGCGCGCATGCGCGTCAGCCCGCAGAACGCAATTCTGGACGAGGACGCGACATGGCAGGAAACAGCTGGCAGTTCTGGGTGGACCGCGGTGGCACTTTCACCGATATCGTCGGGCGCGGGCCGGACGGTTCGCTGGCCACGCACAAGCTGTTGTCTGAAAACCCGGAGCACTACCGCGACGCGGCGGTGGCGGGCATCCGCCATCTGCTGGGACTGCCGGCCGGCGCGCCAGTCACGCCCGACCGGGTGGAGTGCGTGAAGATGGGCACCACGGTGGCCACCAACGCCCTGTTGGAGCGCAAGGGTGAACCCACGCTGCTGGTGACCACGCGCGGTTTCCGCGACGCGCTGCGCATCGCCTACCAGCACCGGCCGCGCCTCTTCGACCGGCACATCGTGCTGCCCGAGCTGCTCTACAGCCGCGTCATCGAGGCCCAGGAGCGCGTGGGCGCGCACGGCGAGGTCGAGCAGCCGCTCGACGAAGCGCACCTGCGCGAGCGTCTCTGGGCGGCGTACGACGCCGGGCTGCGCAGCGTGGCCATCGTGTTCATGCACGGATGGCGCTTCACCGCGCACGAGGCTGCCGCGGCACGGCTCGCGCGCGAGGCGGGTTTCACGCAGGTGAGCACCTCGCATGCCACCAGCCCGCTGATGAAGTTCGTCAGCCGCGGCGACACTACCGTGGTGGACGCCTACCTGTCGCCCATCCTCCGGCGCTATGTGGAACAGGTCGCGGCCGAGATGCCGGGCGTGCCGCTTTATTTCATGCAATCGTCCGGCGGGCTTGCCGATGCGCGCCGCTTCCAGGGCAAGGACGCGATCCTTTCCGGCCCGGCGGGCGGGATCGTGGGCATGGCACGCACCGCCGCTGCGGCCGGCTTCGACCGGGTGATCGGGTTCGACATGGGCGGCACCTCCACCGACGTGAGCCATTACGCGGGCGAATTCGAGCGGGAGTTCGAGACGCAGGTGGCCGGCGTGCGCATGCGTGCACCCATGATGGGCATCCATACCGTGGCCTCGGGCGGCGGTTCCCTGCTGGACTACGACGGAGCGCGCTTCCGCGTGGGCCCCGAGAGCGCCGGCGCGCATCCGGGCCCGGCCTGCTACCGGCGCGGTGGTCCGCTGGCAGTGACCGACGCCAACGTCATGGTGGGCAAGATCCAGCCCGCGCACTTTCCCCGGGTGTTCGGTCCGTCCGGCGATGCGGCGCTCGATGCGGACGTGGTGCGCGAGCGCTTCGGCGAATGGGCAGCCCGCACGGGCCGGCCACCCGAGGACGTGGCGCACGGCTTCATCCGGATCGCGGTGCAGCAGATGGCCAACGCCATCAAGAAGATCTCGGTCGCGCGCGGCTATGACATCACCGCGTACACGCTGCAGTGCTTCGGCGGGGCGGGCGGGCAGCATGCGTGCCTGGTGGCCGATGCACTGGGCATGCAGCGCGTCTTCGTGCATCCGCTGGCCGGGGTGCTGTCGGCCTATGGCATGGGCCTGGCGGACCAGAGCGTGATCCGTGAACAGGCGCTCGAAGTGCCGCTGGACCCGCAGGAATGGCCGGCGGTGGAAGCCTCCCTGGCGCTGCTGGCCACCCGCGCGCAGGAGGAACTGCGTGCCCAGGGGCCGGGTGTGCAGGCGGGTGCGCCCTGCGTGCTGCGCAGGATGCACGTGCGCTATGCCGGGTCGGACACTGCCCTGGCCGTGCCCTTCGGCAGCCCGGTGGAAGTCCGGGCGGCCTTCGAGGCCGCCTACCGGCAGCGTTTCGCCTTTCTCATGGCGGGCCGGGCAATGGTGGTGGAGGCCGTGTCGGTGGAAGCCGTCGCTCCCGGCGAAGCGCCGGCCGAGAGCCTGCAACCGCTCCATCCGCCGCGCGAGGTACCGCGCCGCAGCACGGTGCGCGTCTATACCGACGGTACCGACGGCGGTGCGCGCTGGCACGAGGCGGCACTGGTCGTGCGCGGCGACATGCGCCCGGGCGACGTGCTGCAGGGCCCGGCCATCATCGCGGAGCGCACCTCCACCACCGTGGTGGAGCCGGGCTGGGAGGTCCGCCTCACCGCGCAGGACCATCTCGTGCTGGAGCGCCGCGTGCCCCGCGCGGAACGCCATGCGGCAGGCACCATGGTGGATCCGGTGCTGCTGGAGGTCTTCAACAACCTGTTCATGAACATCGCCGAGCAGATGGGGCTGCAGCTGCAGAACACCGCCCATTCGGTCAACATCAAGGAGCGCCTGGACTTCTCCTGCGCGCTGTTCGACGCCGAAGGCCATCTCATCGCCAACGCGCCCCACATGCCCGTGCACCTGGGCAGCATGGGCGAGAGCATCCGCACGGTGATCGCGCGCAACGCCGGCCGCATGCGGCCCGGCGACGTGTACGTGCTGAACGACCCCTACCATGGCGGCACGCACCTGCCGGACATCACCGTGATCACGCCCGTGTACCTGGAGGAGGGGGCGGAGGCGCCCGGACGGCCCTCCTTCTACGTGGGCAGCCGGGGCCACCATGCGGACGTGGGCGGTGCCACTCCGGGTTCGATGCCGCCCTTCTCCACGCGCATCGAGGAAGAGGGCGTGCAGATCGACAACGTCAAGCTGGTGGAGGACGGCGTGCTGCGCGAGGCCGGGATGCTCGACCTGTTGTCCGGCGGCGAGTACCCGGCCCGCAACCCGCAGCAGAACCTCGCCGACCTGAAGGCGCAAATCGCCGCCAACGAGAAGGGCGCGCAGGAACTGCGCCGGATGGTCGCGCAGTTCGGCCTTCTCGTCGTGCAGGCCTACATGGGCCATGTGCAGGACAACGCGGAGGAATCGGTGCGTCGGGCCATCGCACGGCTGGCCGCGCGCGTTCCCGAGGGCGCCTATACGCTGGCCCTCGACAACGGCGCATGCATCCAGGTCGCGGTGCGCATCGATGCCGCGCAGCGCAGCGCGGTGATCGACTTCACCGGCACTTCGCCGCAGCAGCCCAACAACTTCAACGCGCCCACCGCGGTGTGCATGGCGGCGGTGCTATACGTCTTCCGCTGCCTGGTCGACGACGACATTCCCCTGAACGCGGGCTGCCTCAAGCCGCTGCAGGTCATCATCCCGCCGGGCTCCATGCTGAACCCGCTGCCCCCGGCCGCGGTGGTGGCCGGCAATGTGGAGACCTCCACCTGCATCACCAATGCCTTGCTGGGCGCCCTGGGCATATCGGCGGGCAGCCAGTGCACCATGAACAACTTCACCTTCGGCAACGAGCGGTTCCAGTACTACGAAACCGTTGCCGGCGGCAGCGGCGCGGGCGGGCTCTTCGATGCTGCGGGTGCGCTGTCCGGGGGCTTCCACGGAACCAGCGTGGTGCAGACCCACATGACCAATTCTCGGCTTACAGATCCGGAAGTGCTGGAGTTCCGCTTTCCCGTGCGGCTGGAGAGCTTCGCGCTGCGGCCCGGCTCGGGCGGTGCCGGACGCTGGCGCGGCGGCGACGGCGGGGTACGCCGCATCCGCTTTCTGGAGCCGATGACGGCAAGCATCCTTTCCAACGGGCGCAAGGCCGGGACATTCGGCATGGCTGGCGGCGCGGCCGGCATGCCGGGCGTGAACCGGGTCGTGCGGGCGGACGGCAGCGCGGAGGCGCTGGGCAATATCGGCCAAGTGGACATGCGGGCGGGCGACGTGTTCGAGATCCACACGCCCGGTGGCGGCGGGTTCGGCGGCGCAGCCTGAGGCGGCCGCGGCGTGAGCGGGGGCCCTGCACGGGGCCGCCGCCCGGAGCCTTCAGGAATCGCGCTGCGAGGCGGTGGCGTCCGTCCGGCGGCTGAGGCTGGGCGGCACGTCCCGGCCTGCGCGCCGTGCGCGGAACAGTGCGGCGCGCATCAGGAAGATGTTGGTCACCGGCACAGTGACCGCGACGAACAGCGCGATCAGCAGCGGATGCAGCGCGAGGCCGTGGCCCGCGACCGAGAAATACAGCAGCGTGCCGTGCATGATGCACCAGCATCCCATCGTGGCGATGATCGAGGGGGCGTGCACGCGCTCGAAATAGGTCTTGAGCCGCAGCAGGCTGAGCGAGCCCAGCATCGCGATGGCGGCCCCGAAGAGCACGAGCACGGCCACGGCGATCTCGGCCCAGAGCGGGATGGACTGCGTCATTCGATCACCTCGCCGCGCAGCAGGAACTTGGCCATGGCCGTGGAGCTGGCGAACCCCAGCAGCGCGATGAGCAGTGCCGCCTCGAAATAGTGGGTGCTGCCGTAGTAGATGCCCAGCACCAGCATCGCCAGCATGCCGCTCTGGTACATGCAGTCCAGCGCGAGCACCCGGTCCTGTGCAGAGGGGCCTTTCAGGATGCGCACGAGCGCGAACACGATCGCCAGCGCGAGCATGGCCAGCGCGAGGGGCAGGGCCCAGGAGAGCACGGGGCTGGTGGTCATCGTCATGATTCGAAGATCTCCATCAGGGGGCGTTCGTAGCGCTGCTTGATGTGGCCGATCACGGCCTCGTGGCTGTCGAGTTCCAGCACGTGCAGCATCAGCACGGAGCGGTCCAGTGACAGTTCGGCCCACGAGGTTCCGGGCGTGATGCAGACGATCACCGCCAGCACGGCCAGTCCATTCGCATCGCGCAGGTCCAGCGGGATCTGCACGAAGCCCGGGGGATGCTTGCGCTGCGACTTGAACAGGAGGAAGCGCACCACGTTCAGGTTGGAGAGCGAGGTGTCCACCATCACCGACAGCGCCAGGCGCAGGATCGCGCCGGGACGGCGCACGCGCACCGGCAACGGGCGCAGCCCGCGCGTGAGCAGCGGAATCGCCACGCCGACGATGGCCGCGAGGATCAGGTGGCCTGCGCTCATCGAGTGGTTGAGCAGCAACCACATGCCGGCCAGGGCGAAGGACAGCAGCGGGGCGGGAAAGAGGCGCTTCATCATGGCAGGGCCTTGGTTTCGACCAGGGCCCCCGCCGCGGCGCCGGCCACCGGAGGGCCTGCGGGCACAGGCGCGGGCGGCAGCCTCCGTGCGGTGGCGCCCGCGCCTTCGGGCGTGGCGGGCCCCGGCTTCGGCCGGGCCGACATCACCGCATCGATGTAACCGCCTGGCGCATGCAGCGCATTCGCCGTCGCCTGCGTGAAGTCCATGACCCGGCCCGCCTGCAGCGTCAGGCCCACGCAGCAGGCCAGCAGCAGGGCGATCGGAATGCCTTCGAGCACGCGCAATTGCGGGGCAGGGCGGTCATGCGTGGTCCAGAAATGCCGCATGCCCGTGCGGGTGAGTGCGAGCAGTGCCATGAGCCCGGTGGCGATCAGCATGCCGAACAGCAACCAGCCGACCGAAGACGCATGCACGCCGGCCGACGTGCCGAGCCCCAGGGGATTGAGCAGTGCCGTGAGCATCGCGAACTTGCCGACGAAGCCCGACAGTGGCGGAAGGCCCGCGATCACCAGCGTGCACATGAGGAAGGACAGGCCCAGGAAGGCCGCCGCCGCCGGGATGACACGGCCGACCAGCACCATTTCCTGCTCGTCCAGGTTCAGGCGCTGGGCAGGCACCAGCTCGGGTGTGAGGAACGGAGCATCGTCGTCCAGTTCGTGGGGTGCGAGCGTGGCACCGTCGTTGCGCCAGCGGTCGATCAGGTCGGTGAGCAGGAAGAGGGCGCTGATGGCCAGCGTGGAGCTGGGCAGGTAGAAGAGCAGGCCCGCCGTGAGCAGGTTCTGCCCGAAACCCGCGGCCGCCAGCAGCGTGCCCGACGACAGGATGGCCGCATACCCGGCCAGCACGCCGATGCGCTGCGATCCCAGCATGCCGATCGCGCCGAATGCCATGGTCACGAGACCGCCCCCGATCAGCCACAGGCTGCCGAACAGCGCCGACGGCCCGGCCTCCGCGCCGAACATCAGCGTCCACAGGCGCAGGATGGTGTACACACCCACCTTCGTCATCAGTGCGAACAGCGCCCCGGCGGGCGCGCTGGCTGCGCTGTAGGCGGGCGCGAGCCAGAAGTTCAGCGGCCACACCGCCGCCTTGATGAGAAAGGCCGTGGCCAGGATGCCCGCGGCCGCATGCAGCAGGCCGCGATCGGCATCGGCCACATGCGGGATGGTCTGCGCGAGGTCCGCCATGTTCAGCGTGCCCGTGATGCCATAGAGCATCGACACGCCGATCAGGAACAGCGACGACGCCGCGAGGTTGATCGCGATGTAGTGCAGCCCCGCCTGCACCCGCGTGCGACCGGAGCCGTGCAGCAGCAGGCCGTACGACGCTGCCAGCATGATCTCGAAGAACACGAACAGGTTGAAGAGGTCCGCCGTGAGGAAGGCGCCCGCCAGCCCCATGAGCTGGAACTGGAACAGCGGATGGAAATGCACGCCCGCACGGTGCCAGCGCGCCGCTGCGAAGACGATGGAGCACAGCGCGACGAAGCTCGTGAGCACGAGCATGAGCGCCGACAGCCGGTCCAGTGCCAGCACGATGCCGAAGGGTGCGGGCCAGTTGCCCGGCAGGTACACGCCCATCGTGACGGGCTTGCCGCCGAGGTGGGTCCAGAACAGGAGCGCCAGCGCGATGCACAGGCCCGCCAGCGTGGACAGCAGGTTCATGCCCAGCTTGAGCCGCTGGCGCTCCTCGCGCAGCAGCAGCATCAGCGCCGCCGTCAGCAGCGGCAGCATGATGGGCGCGAGCATCAGGTGCGGCATGGCGGCCGACATCCAGTGCGAGAACTGTGCCTGCATGGCCGCGCTCACGGGCGGCTCCCGGCTGCGGTGCAGCGGTGCCCCATGCGGCGATGGGGGGAGATGGGCCTGCAGGTCATGGCATCTCCTGCACGTCGCGCGAGTTCGATCCGTCCACGTGGTCGGTGCCCGACATGCCGCGCGAGGCGAGCAGCACCACCAGGAACAGCGCCGTCATGGCGAAGCCGATCACGATGGCCGTCAGAACCAGCGCCTGAGGCATCGGGTCGGCATAGTGCAGCAGGTCCTTCGGCACGCCGTCGACCAGCACCGGCTCCTTGCCCACGGCCAGGCCCAGCCGGCCCATGCTGAAGATGAACAGGTTCACCGCATAGGACAGCAGCGCCAGCCCCATGATGACCTGGTAAGTGCGGGGGCGCAGCACCAGCCACACGCCCGATCCCGTGAGCACGCCGATCGCGACGGCCAGAACGATTTCCATCAGGGGCTCCCTCCCGGTGCCGTGGCGGCGGCTCCGCCGCGGGCGCCCTCCGATGCCACCGGCAGCTTGCTCCCGGCGGCGTGGGCCGCCTGCGCGGACTGCGCCGATTCTTCCGCCTCGCGCTCTTCCGCGAGGCGCGCGTGATAGCGGTGGCCTCGCACCGATTGGTGGGCGATCGCCGTCAGCATGAGCAGCGTGGCGCCCACCACGAGCGAGAACACGCCGATGTCGAAGAAGAGGGCGCTGGCCACGTGGATCTCGCCCACCACCGGCAGGTGCAGGTGGGCGGTGTGGCTGGTGAGGAAGGGGTAGCCGAAGAAGAGTGCGCCCGCGCCCGTGCCCACGGCGAACAGCAGCCCGGTGGCGATCCAGCGGCGCGGGTACAGGGACAGGTGGGCCTCGACCCACTGCGTGCCCGAGATGATGTACTGCATCAGCAGGCCGACGGAGAGCACGAGGCCCGCCACGAAGCCGCCGCCGGGCTGGTTGTGGCCACGCATGAACATGTAGAACGAGACCAGCAGCGTGAACGGCAGAAGCAGCCGCACCAGCACGGCCGGCACCATCAGGTAGCCCACGGCGGTGTCCGTCGCGTGGCGCGGGTTCAGCAGGTCGGTTTGCAGGTCGGCAGGCATGTTGCGCTGCTGCTCCGGCAGGTCCATGGCCTCGCGCGCGGGGCGGAAGCGGCGCAGCAGCGCGTACACCGTGAGCGCCACGATGCCCAGCACCACGATCTCGCCGAAGGTGTCGAAGCCGCGGAAATCCACCAGCATCACGTTCACGACGTTGGTCCCGCCGCCTTCGGACTGCGCACGTTCCAGGAAGAAGGTGGACGTGCTCTCGGGGAACGGCCGACTCATCATCACGTAGGCCAGCCAACCCAGTCCGCCACCGGCGAGCAGCGAGATCACCAGGTCGCGCGCGCGGCGCAGCCTCGGCAGGCCGACGACAGGCGCCACCTCCCGCAGCCGCTCGTCGCGCCGCGGCAGCCAGCGCAGCCCCAGCAGCACGAGCACCGTGGTGACGACTTCCACCACGATCTGCGTCAGCGCGAGATCGGGCGCGGAAAACCACAGGAAGGTGATGCAGGTGCACAGCCCTGCGCCGCCCAGCAGGGTGAGCGCGGCCAGCCGGTGGTACTTCGCCTGCCAGGCCGCGGCCACGGCGCAGACCGAACCGACGATCCAGATCGCGACGAAGGCCGGCGACAGCGGCAGCGTGCCGCGGTCGCCCAGTTGCAGGCCGCGGGACCACAGCGGCAGCGCCCCCGCCACCAGCGCCGCGCAGACCAGCCACAGCATCTGCCATTGCAGCCGCGGCGTGCCGAGCATGCGGCGGCCACGGTACCCGGCCAGCGTAAGCAGCGTGAGCAGCACCTCGAAGATGCGCTTGCCGCTCACGCGGTAGATGAGCGGGGGGGCGTCGATCCGGCCCGCCTCGCGCTGGCGGCGCAGCAGCAGATAGAGCGCGGCGCCGCCCGCCAGCGCGATCAGGCTCATCACGAACGGCGTATTGAAGCCGTGCCAGATCGCGAGACTGTATTCGGGCAGGTCACCGCCTACCACCGGCAGGGCGGCGGCGGCCAGGTACTGGCCGACCGACCAGGCCGGGAAGATGCCGACCACGAGGCAGGCCAGCACCAGCAGTTCGACGGGCACGCGCATCCAGTGCGGCGGCTCGTGCGGCTCGCTCGGCAGATCCTGCGCCTTCGGTCCCCAGAAGACGTCCACCGTGAAGCGCAGCGAATAGGCCACGCTGAACACACCGGCGATCGTGGCCGCCACGGGCAGCGCGGTGGCCACGAACGGCGAGGCTTCGAGGAACACGGTCTCGGCGAAGAACATTTCCTTCGAGAGGAAGCCGTTGAGCAGCGGCACGCCGGCCATCGCCGCGCTCGCCACCGTGGCCAGGGTGGTGGTGACCGGCATCATGCGCCGCAGGCCCGACAGGCGCCGGATGTCGCGCGTGCCGCTCTCGTGGTCGATGATTCCGGCGGCCATGAACAGCGACGCCTTGAACGTGGCGTGGTTCATGATGTGGAAGACCGCGGCCACGGCCGCCAGCGGGCTGTTGAGGCCCAGCAGCAGGGTGATGAGCCCCAGGTGCGAGATGGTGGAGTAGGCCAGCAGCCCCTTGAGGTCATGCTGGAACATGGCCGCATAGCCCCCGACCAGCAGCGTGAGCAGGCCGGCTCCGCCCACGATCCAGAACCACGGCTCGGTGCCGCCCATCACCGGCCACATGCGCGCCAGCAGGAAGACGCCCGCCTTCACCATGGTGGCGGAATGCAGGTAGGCCGACACAGGCGTGGGCGCCGCCATGGCATTGGGCAGCCAGAAATGGAAGGGGAACTGCGCGCTCTTGGTCAGCGCACCCAGCAGCACCAGCACCAGTGCGGCCAGGTAGAGGGGGTGGCCGCGGACGAGGTCGCCTGCCGCCAGCACCCGGTCCAGGTCGTAGCTGCCCACGATATGGCCCAGAACCAGCACGCCTGCCAGCAGGCACAGCCCGCCCGTGCCGGTGACGGTGAGTGCCATGCGGGCGCCGCTGCGGGCGTCCTTGCGGTGGTGCCAGTAGCCGATCAGCAGGAAGGAAAAGAGACTGGTCAGCTCCCAGAAGAACACGAGCTGGACCAGGTTGCCCGAGAGCACCACGCCGCTCATGGCGCCCATGAAGGCCAGGAAGAACGAAAAGAACCGTGGCACCGGATCGGCGGGCGACATGTAGTAGCGCGCGTACAGCACCACCAGCGAGCCTATGCCCAGCACCAGCATGCAGAACATCCAGGCGAACCCGTCCATGCGCAGCACGAGGTTCAGGCCCAGCGAAGGCAGCCAGGCGAACTCCTGCCGCACCACGCCACCCGCCGCCACCTCCGGAAAATACAGCGCCGCCTGCACCGCGCAGAACAGTGCCACCGCGCCGGCGAGCGTCGATTCGGCATTGCGCGCGTTCGCGGGCAGCAGCGCCGCGAGCACGCTGCCGACGAATGGCAGGAGGACGAGGAGGATCAGGGGCATGTGCGGACCATTCTACGGGGAAGGTCCGCCTGCGCCGCTATGAAAACCCGAGCAGGCTACGGTGAATCGGCGCACCCCTCCAAGGGGGCGACCTGGATGGCGAGCATGCCTTCACAGCTCCTCGACGCGCCGGGCCGGATAGCTGTCCCAGCTCTGGCAGCCGGGGCATTGCCAGAAGTGCTGCCGCGCCTCGAATCCGCAAGCCGCGCAGCGGTAACGCGTGAGCGGCTTCGCAGCCTGGTCGAGCGCCCGCTGCACCTGCGGATGGAAGTCCTCGTGTTCGAGCTTCTCCTGCGACAGCCACTTGGCAGCGGCGACCAGCGAAGGCTCCTTGTCCAGGTGGCGCACATACCAGTCGCGTGGCGGCCGCGCGGGATCGCCCGCGGCCGCTTCCATGGCCACGATCGCGTCGAGCACGTCCAGGGACGGCGCGCGGGCATAGTGCTCCTGCAGCAACTGCAGCACATCGCCCTGGCGCCCGGTCGCAGCCGCCAGTTCGATCAGCAGCGGAGCGGCCAGCGGCAGCGCGCTGGGCGACTGCCGCGCCAGTTCCTGGAGCGTGGCCAGCGCCGCCTCGGCGTGGCCGCGGCGCTGCTGCAGCCGCGCGAGTTCGATGCGCGGCCGCGGCGCATCCGGCGCGGCGGCCCGCGCTTCCTCGAACTGCGCCTGCGCCGCATCCAGGTCGCCCTGGGCCGCGTGCGCCAGCGCCTGCTCGCACAGGTAGTGTGCCTGCCGGGCGCTGAAATCGCCCTGGTGGGATCCGTGCATCTTGCGCGCGATCGCCGTGGCCTGCGGCCAGTCCCGCGAACGTTCGTAGATGGCCAGCAACGCCATGCGGGCCTGCCCCTCGAAGGGCGTGCCTTCCAGCCGCTGCAGCGCATCCTCGGCGCGGTCCAGCAGACCGGCCTTGAGGAAGTCCAGCGCGAGTGCGTGCTGGGCGCGCTCGCGGTCGGCCCGGCCCAGGTCGCCGCGGGACAGCAGGTGCTCATGCACGCGCACCGCACGGTTGTACTCGCCGCGCCGGCGGAAGAGGTTGCCGAGCGCGAAATGCAGCTCCGACGTGTCCGGGTCGTTCTGCACCGCCTCGATGAACGCATCGATCGCCTGGTCCTGCTGCTCGTTGAGCAGGTAGTTCAGCCCCTTGAAATAGGCTTTGGGCGCCCGGCGATTTTCCTGGCGCAGCTGGCGCAGATCGAAGCGGGACGCGAGCCATCCCAGCACGAATGCCAGGGGAAGCCCCAGCAGGAGCCAGCTCAGGTCAAATTCCATGGATGGGCGGCTGCTGCTGCAGGTCGGTCACGGGAGTGGCACTGCCCGCCGGGGAGGCGGACGCAGGCGCGGAAGCAGGCGAGGGCGGCAGCGCGGCCTCGGCGCGGCGCGCGGCGCGCAGGTGCTTCCACCAGCGGGGCACCATGCCCAGCACGCCGACGGCGACACCGAGGGCGAACGCGGACAGCACCACCAGCACCAGCGGCGCGGTCCAGCGGGTGCCGAAGAAGAAATGCACCGTCGCGTCCTGCTGGTTGTTCAGTGCGAAGGCGAAGAGGGTGAAAAAAATGGCTGCCTTGAGCAGCCACAGGAAATACTTCATGCCATGCGTCTCCTCGATGGTGGGAGGATTCTACGGTCAGGCCCGTCCCCCGGGCGCGTGCCGGGTATGGTGCGGCGCGCTCCGTCAGGCGGCGTCGGATGCGTCGGTTGCGGCGCCGATGCCCATCTCGGCGGTACGCCGGTCCACGGCCTCGCGCAGGGCCTTGCCCGGCTTGAAATGCGGAACGCGCTTCTCGGGAATGTGCACGGCCTCGCCGCTGCGGGGATTGCGTCCCATGCGCGGCGGCCGGCGGTTGACCGAAAAGCTGCCGAACCCACGCACTTCGATGCGGTGGCCACGCACCAGCGCATCGCCCACGGCATCCAGGATGGTCTTGACGGCGGCTTCGGCATCGCGTTGCGTGAGCTGGCCGAAGCGGGCGGCAAGTTCTTCGACGAGGTCTGATCGGGTCATGGGGTCCGGTCTGTGGCGCCAGGGTCGGCGAAAAAAGTGGTCCATGCCGGATGCCGGCATTTGCGCGCGGCGCAGGGGCATGGGTCTGGAATGCGCACTTGGAAAAAAGCGGCGGGCGCACGAGGCGCCCGCCGCTTGCAGCCGTGCAGGCACGGCCTTTCTCAGCCTTGCGGGCTCAGGCTCCGATTATTTGTCGGAGTTGTCCAGCTTGGCGCGCAGCAGGGCGCCCAGGCTGGTCGTGCCGGCGCTTTCGCGGGCCGATTGCTGCGACAGCGACGCCATGGCGCCTTGCTCGTCGGCCATGTCCTTGGCCTTGATCGACAGCTGGATGTTGCGGGTCTTGCGATCCACGTTCACCACCACGGCCGTGACTTCGTCGCCTTCCTTCAGCACGTTGCGGGCATCTTCCACGCGGTCGCGGGAGATTTCCGAAGCACGCAGGTAGCCCACGATGTCTTCGCCCAGGTCGATCTCGGCGCCGCGGGCATCGACGGTCTTGACCTTGCCGGTCACCGTCTGGCCCTTGTCGTTCACCGTCACGAAGGTGGTGAACGGGTCGCCGTCGAGCTGCTTGATGCCCAGGGAGATGCGCTCGCGGTCCACGTCCACGGCCAGCACGATCGCCTCGACTTCCTGGCCCTTCTTGTAGTTGCGCACGGCGGCTTCGCCGGGCTCGTTCCAGGACAGGTCGGACAGGTGCACCAGGCCGTCGATACCGGCAGCCAGGCCCACGAACACGCCGAAGTCGGTGATCGACTTGATCGGGCCCTTGACGCGGTCGCCGCGCTTGGTGTTCTGCGCGAACTCCTGCCACGGGTTGGCCTTGCACTGCTTCATGCCCAGGCTGATGCGGCGCTTGTCTTCGTCGATCTCGAGGACCATGACTTCGACTTCGTCACCCAGCGACACGAGCTTGGACGGGGCGATGTTCTTGTTCGTCCAGTCCATTTCGGAAACGTGCACCAGGCCTTCGATGCCGGGCTCGAGTTCCACGAACGCACCGTAGTCGGCGATGTTCGTGACCTTGCCGAACAGGCGCGTGCCCGAGGGGTAGCGGCGCGACACGCCCAGCCACGGGTCGTCGCCCATCTGCTTCAGGCCCAGGGAGACGCGGTTCTTCTCGGTGTCGAACTTGAGGATCTTGGCGGTGATTTCCTGGCCAGCCTGCACCACCTCGGAAGGGTGGCGGACACGGCGCCATGCCATGTCGGTGATGTGCAGCAGGCCGTCGATGCCGCCCAGGTCCACGAACGCACCGTATTCGGTGATGTTCTTGACCACGCCCTGCACGATGGAGCCTTCCTTCAGGGTTTCCATCAGCTTGGCGCGCTCTTCGCCCATGGAGGCTTCCACCACGGCGCGGCGGCTCAGCACCACGTTGTTGCGCTTGCGGTCGAGCTTGATGACCTTGAATTCCATGGTCTTGTTCTCGTACGGCGTCAGATCCTTGATCGGACGCGTATCGATCAGCGAACCGGGCAGGAATGCGCGGATGCCGTTGACCAGGACGGTGAGGCCGCCCTTGACCTTGCCGCTGGTCGTGCCGGTGACGAACTCGCCGGATTCCAGGGCCTTTTCCAGCGCCAGCCAGGAGGCCAGGCGCTTGGCGGTGTCACGCGACAGGATCGTGTCGCCGTAACCGTTCTCGATCGAGCCGATGGCCACGGAGACGAAATCGCCCACCTGGACTTCGACCTCGCCCTTGTCGTTCTTGAACTCTTCCAGGGGCACGTAGGCTTCGGACTTGAGGCCTGCGTTCACCACGACGAAGTTGTGCTCGACGCGCACGACTTCTGCGGTGATGACTTCGCCCGGGCGCATTTCGGTGCGCGTCAAGGACTCTTCAAAAAGGGCGGCAAAAGATTCAGACATGTATTTCCTAGGTCCGCAGGCGCGTTTCCGCCGGCACCATTGCCGGCGTTTCTATCGTTGCCTGCGGAAGGTTGTGTGGCGGTTGGCCACGGTTGGGGTTGAACACATCGCAAGGCCGTGCGCTGCAGGCGCGGTAGGAGGCCTTGCGGGCCCGGTTCAGTCCTGCGCGGGGTGCGCGAAGGGCTGTCGCTGCTGCCACCAGGCAAGCACCTGCTCGACGGCTTCTTCGACCGAGAGCAGGGAGTTGTCCAGCACCAGCGCATCCTGCGCAGGCTTCAGGGGCGCGACCGGCCGGGTGCTGTCCCGGATGTCACGCGCCTCGAGATCTGCGCGAAGGTCGTCGATATTAGCGGAAATTCCCTTTGAAATCAACTGTTTATGGCGCCGCTCCGCCCGGCAGGCCGCGCTCGCCGTGAGATAGACCTTCAACGCCGCGCCCGGGAAGATCACCGTGCCCATGTCGCGGCCGTCCGCGACCAGGCCGGGCAGGCGCCGGAAGCTGTGCTGCAGCGCCACCAGGGCCTCGCGCACCGGCGGCAGGGCCGAGACGCGGGAAGCGTTCATGCCGGCCTCCTCGGTGCGAATGGCGTCCGTCACATCGTCCTCGCCCAGCCAGATCCGGCCGGACTCGAACCGCACCGGCAGGGTGCGCGCCAGGGCCGCGATCCGGTCCTGGTGGGCCGCGTCGATGGACAGCCCGGCACGCAGCGCCGCCAGTGCCGTGATGCGGTACATCGCGCCCGAATCGAGGAAGCGGTAGCCCAGCCGCTGTGCCACCGCTGCCGCCACCGTGCCCTTGCCCGATGCCGTGGGACCGTCGATGCAGATCACGGGAACGTGCTCCACGGGTGTTCCGGCGGCCGAGAAGAGGGCCTCGAAGTAGTCCGGGAAGGTCTTGGCCACGCATTTCGGATCCTCGATGCGTACCGGGAGCTTCGCCGGGTTGTACGCCGCCAGCGAAAAGCACATCGCGATGCGGTGGTCGTCGTAGGTGTGGATGCTCGCTGCGCGCCAATCGGCCGGCGAGGCGGGCGGGGTGACGCGCAGGAAGTCCGGGCCCTCCTCGACGGTGGCGCCCAGGCGCCGGCATCCCTGCGCCATGGCCGCGATGCGATCCGTTTCCTTCACGCGCCAGCTCGCGATGTTGCGCAGCGTGGTCGTGCCCTTCGCGTACAGCGCCATCACGGCCAGCGTCATGGCCGCGTCGGGAATGTGGTTGCAGTCGAGATCGACCGCCCGCAGCGGCCAGGCGCCGCGGCGCACCTCCAGCCAGTTCGGGCCGCCCGTGACCTCCGCGCCCATGGCGCGGGCCGCTTCGGCGAAGCGGATGTCCCCCTGGATCGAATCCAGGCCCACGCCGAGGATGCGCAGCGGCTCCTGGCCGGGGGCCGGGGCCGCCAGGGCTCCCAGGGCGATGAAATAGCTGGCCGAGGAGGCGTCGGCCTCGACATGGATGGTGCCCGGGGAGCGGTAGCGGCTGCCGGCCGGTATGGTGAAGCGCTGCCAGTCGTCGTGCCGCACCGGGATGCCGAAGCGCTCCAGCAGCTGCAGCGTGATGTGGATGTAGGGACGCGAGATCAGCTCGCCCACCACCTCGATCACCACGTCCTGCTCGCGTGTCACCAGGGGCAGGGCCATCAGCAGGGCGGTGAGGAACTGGCTGGATACGTCGCCCCGCACCCGCACGGGAGCGTCCAGCGCCAGCGGCGGGACGCCGCCCGCATGCGCGATGCGCAGCGGCGGGAAGCCGGGGTTGCCCAGGTAGCTGATGTGGCAGCCGAGCTGAAGCAAGGCTTCCACCAGGTCGCCGATCGGCCGCTCGTGCATGCGCGGGACGCCGGAAAGCTCGAATTCGCCGCCCAGCAGGGCCAGCGCCGCCGTCAGCGGCCGCATGGCCGTTCCCGCGTTGCCGAGGAAGAGCTTCGCTGGCGAGCGTGCCGGGGTCGTGCCCAGGCCGGTGATGCGCACCGTGCCCCGTGCCGCGGCGCCTTCATCGACGCCGCAGCCGATCTCCCGCAGCGCATCCAGCATCACGCGTGTGTCGTCGGAAGCCAGCAGGTCATGGACCTCCGTCGTCCCTTCGCTCAGGGCGGCCAGCAGCAGGACCCGGTTGGAAATGCTCTTGGAGCCCGGCAGCCGCACGGCTCCTCCGGCGGTGTCCATGGGGGGGAGGTCGAGAAACGCGGTGCTGTACATCGGCTGCGGGAATCTAGGAGGTGCGGCGCGCGCCCATGCGCCAATGGGCCCGGGTTTCGCTGGCCAGGGTGATGAGGTCTTCGAGCGCCTGGCCGTCGCCCTGCTGCATGGCCTGCTCCATCTGCTGGAGCGCCTGGATGAAATGGCGCGACTGGGCGAGCAGTTCGGTGCGGTTGGCCAGCAGGATGTCGCGCCAGATCTTCGGATCGCTGGCCGCGATCCGCGTGAAGTCGCGGAAACCCGGGCCGGCGAGCGAGAGGAACATATCCCCCTCGGATTGCGTATTGATGCTGTTGATCATCGCGAACGCGAGCAAGTGCGGCAGGTGGCTCACGGCGGCGAAGGCCGCGTCGTGCGACTCCGGCGACATGCTGCGCACGCGGCAGCCCAGCGCGCTCCAGACGGCCTCGGCCTTGCCCAGCTGGTCGGTGAGCGTGCGTTCGGTCGGCGTGAGGATCACCTGCCGCCCCGCGTAGAGATCCGCCTGTGCGTGCTCCACGCCGGAGGACTCGCTGCCGGTGATCGGGTGGGCCGGCACGAAGGAGCCGAACTGGTCGCGCAGCGCGCCGCGAGCCGCCTGCACCACGTCGGCCTTGGTCGAGCCCACGTCCATGACCAGCATCCTGGGAGTGACCAGGTGCTTGATCGCCTTGAGCGTGGATTCCGTCGCCGCCACCGGCACGGCCAGCAGCACGATGTCCGCGCCCGCGACCGCGAGCAGCGCGGAAGGGGCCTCGACGTCGATCACCCCGAGCTGGCGTGCACGGTCGGTGGTGGATGGCGACTTGCTGTAGCCGACCACGCGCTTGACGAGCCCGGCCCTCTTCATCGCCAGCGCGAACGACCCCCCCATCAGCCCGCAGCCCAGCAGGCCGAGCTGCTCGAAAACCGGAGTGCCTGCTTCCGTCACGGCGCCACCGGATAGGCGCCGAGCACCTTGTAGAACGCGCAGAGCGAGCGCAACTCCTCCAGGGCCTTGGCCACGTGGGGCTGGCTGGGATGGCCGTCGAGGTCGATGTAGAAATAGTATTCCCACTGGCCCGTGCGCGCGGGGCGCGATTCGAAGCGGGTCATGGAAACGCCGTGCGTCTTGAGCGGCACAAGCAGGTCGTGCACCGCGCCCGGGCGGTTGGGCACCGACACCACGAGGCTGGTGCAATCCTTGCCGGAGGCCGGCGGCGTCTGCAGTGTGTGCGGCAGGCAGATGACAGCGAAGCGCGTGCGGTTGTAGGCGTCGTCCTGGATGGCGTGCGACACCAGGTGCAGGCCGAACTGCGCGCCGGCGCGCTCGCTCGCGATGCCTGCCCAGGCCGGGTTCCCCGCGGCCAGGCGTGCGCCTTCGGCGTTGCTGGACACCGGACGGCGCTCCGCGTGCGGCAGGTGCTTCGACAGCCAGGCCTGGCATTGGGCCAGTGCCTGGGGGTGGGCCAGCACGGCCTCGATGCCATCCAGCGAATTGGACAGGCGCAGCAGGTTGTGGCGAACCAGCAGGCTCACCTCGCCCACCACGTGGCAGGGCGTGTGCAGGAACAGGTCGAGCGAGCGCGTGACCACGCCTTCCACCGAATTCTCCACGCCTACCACGCCATACTGGGCGCTGCCTGCCGCCGTGGCATGGAACACCTCGTCGAAATTGGCGCAGTACATGAGGTCGGCAGCACCGCCGAAGAATTCCACGGCCGCCTGCTCGCAGAACGTGCCGGCCGGGCCCAGCACTGCCACGCGCTGGGGCGATTCCAGGGCCAGGCAGGCGGACATGATCTCGCGCCAGATCGCCGCGACGTGCGGGCCCTTGAGCGGGCCCGGGTTGGCCGTCTGGATCTTCTCGATCACCTGCGCGACGCGGTCGGGCCGGAAGAAGGGCGAGCCTTCGCGCTTCTTGACCTCGCCGACGCGCTCGGCCACCAGCGCGCGCTGGTTCAGGAGGGTCAGGAGCTGCTGGTCGATGTTGTCGATCTGCACCCGCAGGCTGGCGAGATCGGGAGACGCTTGTGGGGATTGGGACATGGATCGGTCGGTCTGCGGTCTGCGGTCAGCAGGCGGTAGGGCGCCGCGCGCCGTTTCAGGCGCTGCGCTGTTCGAATTCTTGCATGTAGGCGACAAGTGCCTCCACGCCGGCCAGCGGCATGGCGTTGTAGAGGCTCGCACGCATGCCGCCCACCGACTTGTGGCCCTTGAGCTGCAGCAGCCCCCGCTCCCTGGCGCCTGCCAGGAAGGCTTCATTGCGCGTTTCGTCGCGCAGGAAGAAGGGGATGTTCATGCGCGACCGTGCGTTCGGCGACACCTTGTTCACGTAGAACTGCGACTGGTCGATGAAGTTGTAGAGCAGGCGGGCCTTGGCGATGTTGCGCTGCTCCATGGCCGCGATGCCGGAGAGCTCGCCCTCGCGCTGGCGCTTGAGCCACTGGAAGGTCAGGCCTGCCATGTAGATGCCCCAGGTGGGCGGGGTGTTGAACATCGACTGGTTCTCCGCCACCACCTTGTAGTCGAAGGCGCTCGGACAGGCCGGCAGGGCGTGGCCCAGCAGGTCCTCGCGCACCACCACCAGCGTGAGCCCGGCGGGGCCGAGGTTCTTCTGCGCCCCTCCGAATGCCAGGCCCACGCGCGACCAGTCCACCGGGCGCGAGGCCACGTGCGACGAGAAGTCGATCACCAGCGGTGCATCGCTGCCCAGCGCGCGCAGGTCCGGCAGCTCGTGGAACTCGATGCCATGGATCGTCTCGTTGCTGCACAGGTGCAGGTAGCTCGCGCCGCGGCTCAGCTGCCAGCTCGCCGGGTCGGGCAGGGTGGTGAAACCGCTGTCCTCCGCCGATGCGGCCACGTGGACCTCGGAAGCGTACTTGCGCGCTTCCTTGAGCGACTTCTGGCTCCAGCTGCCCGTCACCACCATGTCCACCGTCGCGGCGCGCGAGATGTTCAGCGGCACGATCGCGTTCTCGGCCAGGCCGCCGCCCTGCATGAACAGGATCCTGAAATGCTGCGGAACGGCGAGCAGTTCGCGCAGGTCCGCCTCCGCCTGCTCGTAGATCGAGATGAACTCCTTGCCCCGGTGGCTCATCTCCATCACGCCCATGCCGCTGCCATGCCAGTCCAGCATTTCGGACGCGGCCTGCTGGAGGACTTCGGCGGGAATGGCGGCGGGGCCTGCGGAGAAGTTGTACGGGCGGTTCATCGATTCAAGCGGTCGGAGGCCATGCCGTTTCCGGACGGCTGGCCGGTGGAGGGAGCATTCCGGCGCGCCGTGCGCTTTCCGCAGGCGCGCCGTGCCGTCATTCGGTCGCGGATCCGTCCGCGTCCGGCGTGGTGGAAGAGGGCGCGTCGTCGTCCGCGGCCGGCGGGTTCGCGTCGTTCTCGACGATGCGCTGCAGCCCGCTCAGCTTCGCGCCTTCGTCCAGGGCGATCAGCGTCACGCCCTGCGTCGCGCGGCCCAGTTCGCGGATCTCCGCCACGCGCGTGCGCACCAGCACGCCCTTGTCGGTGATCAGCATGATCTCGTCTTCCGCGTGGACCAGGGTGGCCGCGACGACCTTGCCGTTGCGCTCGCTCTGCTGGATGGCGATCATCCCCTTCGTGCCGCGGCCGTGGCGGGTGTATTCAACGATGCTGGTGCGCTTGCCGTAGCCGTTCTCGGTGGCGGTGAGCACACTCTGCGTCTCGTCCTCCGCCACCAGCATGGCGATCACGCTCTGGCCGTCCTCCAGCATCATGCCGCGCACGCCGCGCGCGGCGCGGCCCAGCGGCCGAACGTCGTTCTCGTCGAAGCGCACGGCCTTGCCGCCGTCGGAGAAAAGCATCACATCGTGCTGGCCGTCGGTGAGCGCAGCCCCGATGAGGTAGTCGCCGTCGTCCAGGTTCACGGCGATGATGCCGCCCTTGCGCGGGTTGCTGAACTCGTCCAGCGCCGTCTTCTTCACCGTGCCCATGCTGGTCGCCATGAAGACGAAGCGGTCGGCGGGGAAGGTGCGCATGTCGCCGGTCAGCGGCAGCACCACGTTGATCTTCTCGCCTTCCTGCAGCGGGAACATGTTCACGATCGGCCGGCCGCGCGAGCCTCGCGAGCCTGCCGGCACTTCCCAGACCTTGAGCCAGTACAGCCGGCCGCGGTTGGAGAAGCACAGGATGTAGTCGTGCGTGTTGGCGATGAAGAGCTGGTCGATCCAGTCGTCTTCCTTGGTCGCCGTGGCCTGCTTGCCGCGTCCGCCGCGCTTCTGCGCACGGTACTCGGACAGCGGCTGGCTCTTGATGTAGCCCGTGTGCGAGAGCGTCACGACCATGTCGGTGGGCGTGATGAGGTCCTCGGTGGAGAGGTCCTGCGCACTGTGCTCGACCAGGGTACGGCGCATGCCGAGCTTGTGCTGGCCGAACTCCGCCTTGATCGCGGTGAGCTCGTCGCCGATGATGACCGAGACGCGCTCGGGCTTGGAAAGGATGTCCAGCAGGTCTTCGATGACCGCCATGATGTCCTTGTACTCGGCGACGATCTTGTCCTGCTCCAGGCCTGTCAGGCGCTGCAGGCGCATCTGCAGGATTTCCTGGGCCTGCGTTTCGGAGAGGCGGTACAGGCCGTCCTGGCCCATGCCGTATTCGCGCTCCAGGCCCTCGGGGCGATAGTCGTCGGCGTTCACGACGCCGCCGTCCGCGCGGGTGCGCGTGAGCATCTCGCGCACCAGCTGGCTGTCCCACGCACGGTTCATCAGCTCGGTCTTGGCGATCGGCGGCGTGGGCGATTCGCGGATGATGCGGATGAACTCGTCGATATTGGCCAGCGCCACGGCCAGGCCTTCCAGCACGTGGCCGCGCTCGCGGGCCTTGCGCAACTCGAACACCGTGCGCCGCGTGACCACCTCGCGGCGGTGCTGCAGGAACACGACGATCAGGTCGCGCAGGTTGCACAGGCGCGGCTGGCCGTCCACCAGGGCCACCATGTTGATGCCGAAGGTGTCCTGCAGTTGCGTCTGCTTGTAGAGGTTGTTCAGCACCACCTCGGGCACTTCGCCGCGCTTGAGCTCGATCACCAGCCGCATGCCCGACTTGTCGGACTCGTCCTGGATGTGGCTGATGCCCTCGATCTTCTTCTCGTGCACCAGTTCGGCCATGCGCTCCTGCAGCGTCTTCTTGTTGACCTGGTAGGGCAGCTCATCGACGATGATGGCCTGGCGCTGTCCGCGGTCGATGTCCTCGAAGTGGCAGCGCGCCCGCATGACCACCTTGCCGCGGCCGGTGCGGTAGCCTTCCTTCACGCCGTTGATGCCGTAGATGATGCCCGCGGTGGGAAAGTCCGGCGCGGGAATGATCTCCATGATCTCGTCCACCGTGGCGTCCGGGTGGCGCAGCACGTGCAGGCAGGCGTCCACCACCTCGTTGAGGTTGTGCGGCGGGATGTTCGTCGCCATGCCCACCGCGATGCCGGCCGAGCCGTTCACGAGCAGGTTGGGCAGCTTGCTGGGCAGCACCAGCGGCTCTTTCTCGCTACCGTCGTAGTTGGGGCCGAAATCGACGGTTTCCTTGTCGATGTCGGCCAGCATCTCGTGGGCGATCTTCGACAGGCGGATTTCCGTGTACCGCATGGCGGCCGCGCCGTCGCCGTCCACGGAGCCGAAATTGCCCTGGCCGTCGACCAGCATGTGCCGCAGCGAGAAATCCTGCGCCATCCGCACGATCGTGTCGTACACGGCGCTGTCGCCGTGGGGATGGTACTTGCCGATGACGTCCCCGACGATACGGGCCGACTTCTTATAAGGGCGGTTCCAGTCGTTATTGAGTTCGTGCATCGCGAACAGGACGCGGCGATGCACCGGCTTGAGGCCGTCCCGCGCATCCGGCAACGCGCGGCCGACGATCACGCTCATCGCGTAATCGAGATAACTGCGCCGCATCTCCTCTTCGAGGCTGATGGGCAGGGTTTCTTTGGCGAACTGGGTCATGGGATCGGGGATGCGGGATCAGGGCGGCGGAGGTCGGACATTCTAGGCGCAACGCCTTGTCGCAAGTGCGCAACAGATCGGGGGGTAAAGCGCTTTTGTCCTACGGTTGAGGGTTGGGGGGCGGTCACTTTGCCTTGTTACGTATGGCACAATCAATTCAGCGTTTTTGGTGATGGTCACTGACGACGTCCATATTCGCAGCGCGGCTGCGGCTTTTTCCCCAAGAGGAGAACCATGAAGAAACTGAACAAAGTGGCGATGTTGTTGGCCTCTGCCGTGCTGGCTACCTCGGCTGGTGCCCAAGTCAAGGCCGCTGATGGCGGCAAGGTGATCGACAACTGGCAAAACGGCACCGGCGAGCTGGTGTGGAAGAACGGCACGAACGAACTGTGCTGGCGCGATGCCAACTGGACGCCCGCCACCGCCGCAGCAGGCTGCGACGGCGCCCTGGTGGCCCAGGCTCCGGCACCGGCTCCTGCCGCTGCTCCGGCACCTGCCGCTCCCGCTGCACCCACCCCCGCACCGGCAGCCCCCGTGGCCAACAAGGTGACCTACGCCGCCGACGCTTTCTTCGACTTCGACAAGTCCGTGCTGAAGCCCGAAGGCAAGGCCAAGCTGGACGACCTGGTCTCCAAGGTCAAGAACGTGAACCTGGAAGTCATCATCGCCGTGGGTCACACCGACTCCATCGGTACCGATGCCTACAACCAGAAGCTGTCCGTGCGCCGCGCTGAAGCCGTGAAGGCATACCTCGTGTCCAAGGGCATCGAGAAGAACCGCGTGTACACCGAAGGCAAGGGCGAGAAGCAGCCGATCGCCGACAACAAGACCAAGGAAGGCCGCGCGAAGAACCGCCGCGTGGAAATCGAAGTGGTTGGCACCCGCGCCAACTGATTTCGGTCAGTTTCCCTTCCCTGAAAGCCCCGGTCTCCGGGGCTTTTTTTATGCCTGCTGCAATTGCGGGCACAATTTGCCAATGAGCTCCTCCACTGCCAATGTCGATCCGGCCGAACTGGCCAAATTCTCCGAACTGGCCCACCGCTGGTGGGACCTCGAAAGCGAATTCCGTCCCCTGCACGAGATCAATCCGCTGCGGCTGGGCTGGATCGACGGCCTGGCCCCACTGCAGGGGCAGCGGGTGCTGGATGTCGGCTGCGGCGGGGGCATCCTGGCCGACGCCATGGCCCGCAAGGGTGCGACGGTGACGGGCATCGATCTCGCGACCAAGTCGCTGAAGGTGGCCCAGCTCCATGCGCTCGAGGCCGGCACGCCCCATATCCAGTACCGCGAGGTCAGCGTCGAGGCGCTGGCGGAAGAGTCGCCGGCATCGTTCGACACCGTGACCTGCATGGAGATGTTGGAGCACGTTCCCGATCCGGCATCGGTGGTGCAGGCATGCGCCCGGCTGGTGAAGCCCGGCGGGTGGGTATTTTTCTCGACCATCAACCGCAATGCAAAGGCATTTCTCCTGGCCATCGTGGGTGCTGAATATGTGCTGGGCATGCTGCCACGTGGAACGCATGAATATGCGAATCTGATCAAGCCCAGTGAATTGGCCACGGCGTGCCGTGCAGCGCGGCTCGATGTCCTGCAGACCCGCGGCATGGAATACAACCCCCTCACGCGCCGTTATGCATTGAGCGGGAATACCAGCGTCAATTACCTCATGGCATGCCGCCGGGTGGATGCGTGATGGCGGACATTCCCCCCTTTCCGTCGCGCGTCAGCGCGGTGCTGTTCGACCTCGACGGCACCCTGGTGGACAGCGCGCCGGATCTCGCTGCGGCCGCCGACAAGATCCGCACGGACCGCGGCCTGCCGTCCCTGCCCCTGGCAGAGTACCGGCCCATGGCCGGCGCTGGTGCGCGCGGAATGCTCGCCGTGGCGCTCGGCATGGCGCCCGACCATCCCGATTTCCCGGCGTTGCGCGAAGAGTTCTTCGCCAACTACGAGGACTGCATCCATGACCGCACGACCGTGTTCGACGGCGTGGAGGCGCTCGTGGAGCAGCTGGCCCGGGCGGGGGTGCCTTGGGGTGTGGTCACCAACAAGGCGGCACGTTTCTCGGTGCCGCTGACCGAGGCGATCCCGATGTTCCGGACCTCCGGCGCGCTGGTGAGCGGGGATACCACGCCGCATGCGAAGCCGCATCCCGCTCCGTTGCTCGAAGCTGCCGCCCGGCTGGGCGTGCCACCCGGGGAATGCCTTTATGTCGGCGACGATGAGCGCGACATCGTCGCGGGCAATGCCGCCGGCATGGGAACGGTGGCGGCGCTCTACGGGTATCTCGGCAAGCACAAGGAGCCGGAGCTCTGGGGTGCCCACTGCGCTATTAAATTTCCCCTCGACCTCTTGCAATGGCTTCCCAAGGCCTAAAATGGGAGGTCTGGGGCTGCCCTGGTTTCGACGTGGGTTCGGAATCGGTGTGGTGCATGTCGAGCTTGATTGGCGCTCGTAAATCTGCATTCAACAAACCAACTGCAAACGACGAACGTTTCGCACTCGCCGCTTAAACACCGGTGAGCCTTGCAACAGCACGCTGACGGGCTGGGCAAGGGGGCCGCAAGGCCTCCCGGCTGCAAGGTTATTCACGTCAGCTGGCCTCCTGCCGGGTACCTTGGCATGGGGCGAGATCCAAGGGTGCTGGCCTTCCTCGCAGCGTGCGACTGCGCGGCTTGGAAGGTGAGATCCAAAACAGACCGCTAAACATGTAGATCTGCCCGAAGAAGGCTTGCGGACGCGGGTTCAATTCCCGCCAGCTCCACCACTCAAAGGCACCGCCACACACTGGAAAACCCAGCGTGTGGCGGTTTTTTTTATGCCCTGTGCTGCCGGCCTTGCGCCAAACCGCTGCAGCGCGTTCAGTTTCAGCGATCTCCTCTGCTGCTGCCTGGCAGCCGGATGGGTCGGCGATCTTTTGGCGGTAGTGCGAATTGCCCGGTTGCCTCAGGCGCCCAGACGCCGGGGGGCGGTCGCATTCGGCGTATTACCGTCGAGACCGCCTTGCCTCATGGCTGCATTGATTGAAAACCCTGGGTTGTGATTGAGGCGGCGCCCCGCAACGCATTGGGGGCTCGGCTCCTGATGGCGCTTCGGTGGCCGTGCTGCAGGCTTCCATGTATATTGGGGCAGCCGTCCCCGGCAGGCTGCGGACGAGGCCATCGGCAGATGGCTCGAAGCCACCCCTCCCTTCATCTTGATTGCCGTCCCAGCCGACTGCATGAGGAAGTTCATGGGCAAATTAGACGACATCCTGTGCCGTGTGTTCGGTTACCGCTGTCCGCTGACGGTCGAGCTCAATGGGGATAGCCTGCTGCACGGCTATGGGGTCCCGGTCACGCCGGTGCAGCGCATCCAGGCCGCCCGGCCGCGGTGGAAGCTGGATGACCGCACGGCCAATGGGTTGCGCATGGAGACCGCCATCCAGACGTTTCCTTCCGAGCCGCACACGGCGAAGATCATCGTGATCGCCCTGGGCGCCAACGATGCTTTCGGCATGGTGCCTGCCGAAACCTATCGCGCCGATCTCGAGAAGGCCGTGAGTGTGGTGCGCGCGGCCGGGGGCCGCCCGGTTTTCACGGGACTGGCGCGCATGCCTGCCGACCGTTTCCCGGCAGAGTGGATCGCCAATTGGGAAGCGCTCAATGCCGTGATGCACGACATCGCGCAGCGGGATGGCATCGAGCACGCGGGCTGGGATGCCGACTACCGCGGTGAGCAGGATCTGCAGCCCGATTTCGTCCATCGCTCGCAGGAGGCCAGTGACCGTTTTGCCGAGTTGCTGGTCGCGGCCATCGAGCGCGCAAGGTAGTCCCTACGCTTCCGGTTGCGCTGCGGTGGGCAGGTACACGCATGCCGTGAGGCCGCCTCCGGGCGTCTGCTCCACCTGCACGCGGCCCTTCATCAGTTCCACGTAGCGGGCCACGATTGCCAGGCCCAGCCCGGCGCCCTGGCCGAGCCGCAGGCCTTGCTCACCCTGCGTCCATCGCTGGGGCTGGTGCAGGTCCGGTCCGGCATCCACTCCCGGGCCGTTGTCGGCCACGCGCAGCACGGCCCAGGGGAGCGACTGCTCCAGGGTGACGGTGATGCGCGGCGGCTGGCCGCGGCCATAGCGCAGTGCATTGTCCAGGAGGTTGTTCAGGATGCCCTCGATCAGACCGGCCTCGCCGCGCACGGCCACGGGCTGGTCCAGTCCTTCGGCGCCCAGGTCCACGCCGAGTTCGTCGGCGCGTGGCAGGTAGCGCAGCAGCACCTTGCGGACCAGGGCTTCCAGCGCCACGGTCTGCAGGGGCAGGGCGATCTCGCCCTCGGCCGCGCGCGCGAGGGCGAGCAACTGGTTGACGGTGCGGCTCGCGCGCTGTTCGGCGTCGGCAATGCCCTGCAGTTCGCTGCGCCAGACGGCGGGGTCGTCCTGGGCCAGCGCGTTGGCGGCCTGTGCCCGGATGCCGGCCAGCGGCGTGCGCAGTTCGTGGGCCACGTTGCCGGCGAATTCGCGCTGCGCCTGCAGCCCCTGGCGCACGCGGGCCAGCAGGCCGTCCAGGGCTTCGCCCAGGCGCTGTACGTCGCTGGTGCGTGCCTGTGCGGTCAGCGTGCCGGGCAGGGGCTGCAGGTCGGCCGCATCGCGCTGCGCCATGGCGTCCTGCAGTTCGGCCAGCGGCCGCAGGTCGCGCTCGATGCCGCGCAGCAGCCACGAACCCAGGGCCACGAGCAGCCACAGCTGGGCCAGTACCGAGAACAGCAGCAGCCGGCCCAGCAACTGAGCGCGCTGCGACGTGGTCTGGGCCATCACCACGGTATAGGCGGGCGGGCCTTCGACGCGCAGCGTGGCGCGCCGCAGTTCGCGGCCGTCCAGCACGATGTCCGAGAAGCGGTAGCGGTGATCGCCGCCGCGGATGCCTCCGCTGGTGCCGCCGGGCAGGGGGTCTGCGGGCAGGCTGGCGTCGCCACCCACGAATTGCCCGTCGTCGTTCCACACCGCGAAGCGCACGGACTCATGCTGGTCGAAGCGCAGCAGTTCCGCTTCGCGGGGTGTCAGGTCGAGGTGCAGGGGGCCTTGCGCACCGCCGCGTACGTGCACTGCCAGGGCATGGGCATCATCGAGCAGTGCGCGGTCGAAGGCCTCGGCCACGAAGTGGCTGCCGACCACGAGCACGACGGCGCTGCCCAGGCCCCAGATGAGCAGCAGTGACAGCAGCACGTGGCGGCCGATGCGCTGGCGCAGCGCCGGCCGGGCGGCAGGGCGCGGTTCAGGAGGCATCTTCCCCGAGGGTGTAGCCCAGGCCGCGCAAGGTGCGGATGGCCGCGCCGCTGCCGGCCAGCTTGCGGCGCAGGCGCGAGACAAAGGCCTCCAGCGCATTGTCGCCCAGCGCCTCGCCTGCGTCGGACAGGCGCTGCGACAGGTCGCTCTTGCTCAGCACGCGCCCCGGTGGCGTCATCAGTTCCCAGAGCAGTTCGAATTCGCGCGCCGGCAGTTCCAGCGCCTGCCCATCCACGCTGCAGCGCCGCGCCTGCCGGTCCAGCTGCAGGCGGCCCACGGTGACGAGGTCGCCGGAGCCGGTGGCACGGCGCGCCAGCGCGCGCAGGCGGGCTTCCACTTCCTTGAGTTCGTAGGGCTTGCCCAGGTAGTCGTCGGCACCTGCATCCAGGCCGGCGATGCGTTCCTCGGTGCTGTCGCGGGCGCTCAGCACCAGCACGGGCGTGCGGTCTCCGCGCGCCCGCGCGCTGCGCAGCGCCGTGAGGCCGTTGCCCAGGCCGCTGCGCGCCTGCGGGCCGTGGGGCAGGTTGAGGTCCAGCAGCACGGCATCGAAGGGCTGTACCGCCCACCAGTGCTGGGCGTCTTCCACGTTCTGGGCGAGTTCGACGCGGTGGCCCGCGCGTTCGAGCCCCTGGGCCATGGTGCGGCTCAGGACGGGATCGTCTTCCACCAGGAGGATGCGCATCGCGGGAACAGGGCAGGGCTACGTGGAAATACGCACGGGCAGGGTCAGCCCGCGATCAGGTTGGGTGGCAATAGTGCCACTGCCAGCATACCCCAGCCACCGGTGCTGCCGCGTGGAAGGCGCTGGCTGGCTGAACCACACAGGAGACCGTTTCGATCATGAACAACCGCAATCTCGTCCGGGGCTTCGTCCTCATGGCGCTGGCGCTGGCCTTCGGCCTGCCGTCGGTGCATTACTCGCTGGGCTCGCTCAGCCATGCGGGGCCGGGCCTGTTCCCGTTCATCGTCAGCTGCATGCTGTTCGTGGTCGGCGGCATCACGGTGCTGCGCGCGCGGCTGGTGGCGCCCGTGCCGCTGAACTTCAACCCGCGCAACATCGCCATCATCCTGACGAGCCTGTGCGGTTTCGCGCTCATCTCCCATTTCGTGAACATGATCGCGGGCATCGTCTTCCTGGTGTTCTGTTCCGGGTTCGCCGGCACGTCGTACTCGGTGGCGCGCAACGTGAAGATCGCGGCGGTGCTGATCGCGATCGCCTTCGGGTTCCAGAAGCTGCTGGGCCTGAGCCTGCCGCTGTACTGAGCCGAAGGGAGCACCGACATGGACGTCCTGCACAACCTCGCGTTCGGCTTCGGCCACGCGCTCACGATCCAGAACCTGATGTTCTGCGCGCTGGGCTGCACGGTGGGCACCCTGGTGGGGCTGCTGCCCGGCCTGGGGCCGCTCGCCACCATCAGCCTGCTGCTGCCGCTGACCTATTCGATGGACACGACCGGCGCGCTCATCATGCTCGCCGGCATCTACTACGGCGCGCAGTACGGCGACAGCGTGAGCGCGATCACGATGAAGATACCGCACGCCAGCAGCATCGTGGCGTGCATCGACGGCTACGCGATGACGCTCAAGGGCAAGACCGGGCTGGCGCTGTTCACGGCCGGGGTGTCGAGCTTCATCGGCGGCACGGTGGCGATCGTGGTGCTGGCCTTCCTGGCGCCCAGCCTGGGCGAGGTGGCATTCCTCTTCGGGCCGCCCGACTACTGCGCACTGATGCTCGTGGGCTTCGTGTGCGTGAGCTTCGTGACCACGGGCAGCCTGCTCAACGGCCTGGCGATGTGCCTGGTGGGCGTGCTGCTCGGATCGGTGGGTACCGACGTGAACAGCGGCGCGGAGCGCTTCACGCTGGGCCTGCCGTTCCTGGCCGACGGCGTGGGCATCGTGAGCATCGCGCTGGGCTGCTTCGGCATCGCGGAGATCACCAAGAACCTGGATTCGCGCGAGGAGCGCTCGCCCTTCAACGGCAAGATCAAGCTGATCCCGACCTGGGCCGAATTCAAGCGCATCGTTCCCAGCGCGCTGCGCGGCAGCGTCGTCGGCTCGGCCCTTGGCATCCTGCCCGGGGGCGGCCCGGTAATCGCGCAGTTCGCGGCCTACGCGCTGGACAAGAAGGTCAGCAAGTACAAGCACGAGATCGGCACCGGCTGCATCGAGGGCGTGGCCGGCCAGGCCGCGGCCGACGAGGCCGCCGCCCGCACCAGCTTCATCCCGCTGATGAGCATCGGCATTCCCGAGAACGCGGTGATGGCGCTGATGATGGCCGCGTTCATCATCAAGGGCATCCAGCCCGGTCCCAACATGATCGCGGGCCACCCCGAGCTGTTCTGGGGCCTGGTGGCGAGCATGTGGATCGGCAACTGCTTCCTGCTGATCCTGAACGTGCCGCTGGTGCGCTACTGGCTGTCGGTGTTCAAGATTCCGTACAACGTGCTGTTCCCGGCGATCCTGTTCTTCTGCTGCATCGGCACCTTCAGCATCAACAACAACCTGGACGACATCTACATCACCGTCGTGTTCGGCGTGCTGGGCTACCTGTTCATGCGGCTGGAGCTGGACCCGTCGCCGTTGATGCTGGGCTTCATCCTGGGGCCGATGCTGGAGGAGAACTTCCGCCGTGCCATGCTGCTGTCGCGCGGAAGCTTCGGCGTGTTCATGTCGCGGCCGATCAGCGGCACGCTGCTCAGCCTGATAGGTGCCTTCATCCTGTGGCAGGTGGTGGCCTTCTTCCGGCAGCGCAAGCAGCCGCAGGCCTTGCCCGTACCAGCGGCGGAGCCGGGGGCCTGACACCGCGTCCGGTGTCCGGTGGCGCCTGTCTTGCGCGGGCGTCCATCAGGGTAAACAGGGGGCGGCGGGGCGGCGCCACCCGCGCGTGGCGGCGGCATGATCGGCGCTTTCGACAACGCGCAGGGATTTCCCATGACCTCCTTCCATTTCCAGGCGGAGTCCCGCCCCTTCGTGGCCGGTCGCCGGCAATTGCTGGTCGCAGGGGCCGCTGCCGGCGGCCTGGGCCTGTGGCCCGGCCTCGCCGGGGCGCAGGCGGCATGGCCTTCGAAGTCCGTGCGGTTCGTGGTGCCGTTCGCACCGGGCGGCAGTTCCGAGATCGTCGCGCGCTCCACCGCGGCCGAGCTGTCCAAGACGCTGGGCCAGAACGTGTATGTGGACAACAAGCCGGGCGCCGCCGGCAACATCGCCATGTCCGAGGTGGCGCGCGCGGACGACCAGCACACGGTCATCCTGGGGCACATCGGCACGCTGGCCGTCAACCCGTACATCTTCGACAAGCTGCCCTGGTCGCCCAAGGACTTTAAGCCCGTGAGCCTGCTGGCCAAGGTGCCCAGCCTCTACGTCGTGCATCCGGACGTGCCCGCGAAGAACCTGCGCGAGTTCATCGCGTATGCGAAGCGCAATCCCGGCAAGCTGAGCTACGGCTCCGCCGGCAACGGCAGCGCCGGGCACCTGGCGTTCGAGTACCTCAAGATGACCTCCGAGGTCTTCATGCTGCACGTGCCCTACAAGGGGACCGGCCCGATGCTGACCGACCTGCTGTCGGGCCGCGTGGATGCCTCTGCCATCGGGGCCGCCGCCATCATCCCGTTCATCAAGTCCGGCAAGGTCCGCTGCATCGCCACCGGGTCGGCGCAGCGTCTGCCGCAGTTGCCCGACGTGCCCACCGTGGCCGAGCAGGGCTTCCCGGGTTTCGAGATGACCCAGTGGTACGGCATGCTCGCGCCCGCCAGCATGTCCCAGGACCATATCGACAAGCTTGCCGCAGAAACCATGAAAGCCGTCAAGGCGCCCGAGTCGCAGCGCAGGCTGTCCGGCGATGCCGCCGAGGCGATCGGCAGCACGCCGGCTCAATTCGCGCAGTTCATCGCCACCGAGCAGGAGCGCTGGAAGAAGGTCATCGCGCGGGCGCAGATCAAGCCCGACTGAGCGATGCCGTGCGTGCAGGGGCGCACGCGGGTCAGAACGTATGTATCACGCCGGCCGTGATGCCGGTCGCCGCGCTCTTGTTGGCCGCGCCCTGGTAGCCGTCGCGCCAGTTCGTGCGGTCCAGCTCGGCATACAGCCGGCTGCGGCGCGACAGCTTGTACTCGGCGAACAGGATGGCGCGGGTGTAGCCGTCGCCTTGCAGGCCGCTGCGGTCGCGATCGAGGCGGTACACCGAAGCCGTCAGGTCGACGGCCGGGGTCGCGGCCCAGGTGCCACCGACCGAATGCACGCGATGCACGGTGCGTGCGGTGGCCGAGGTTTCCGCCTTGCTGCGGCCGGTGTTCGCCATGAGCCTGACGCTGCCGAACTGGTAGGCGACGCCCAGCGTGGCCGCGTCCAGCGCGAGTCCGGCGGGCGACTTGAAGTTCTGGTAGGCCCCGGACACGGTCAGGCCGCCCGCCGCGTAGGCCAGGCCCGCGCCGCGGGAGGACTGCAGGTTGGCACCCGCGGCGTTCTCGCCAAAGCCGTACATGGCCCGCGCCGTCACCGGGCCGAAGCGGCCGACGTATTTCAGCGCGTTGTCGAGCCGGTAGGAGCCATTGGTGGCGCCCGCGGAACCGTATTCGATGCCCAGGCCGTGGCTGCTGAGCGCCGTGGTCGCGATGTTCGGATTGAAGGATGCGAAGCGCATGCCGACCGGATCGACAGGGCTGATGGCATCGGCCAGCAGGTTGGTCTGGCGGCCGGCAGTGACCGTACCCCAGGCGCCGCCCAAGCCCACGGTGGCCGCGCGGTCGAAGAACTTCGTGGCATTGGCCTGGGTGCCGGTATCGAGGTTGAGCCCGGTTTCCAGGTTGAACACGGCATGCAGGCCGCCACCCAGGTCCTCGCGGCCGCGCAGGCCGAAGCGGCTGGTGTTGTCCACGCCGCTCGCGATGCCCGTGGCCGATGACGGGCTGGGCGCGTTGGCCGCCGTCATGCCGGAGGTGTGCCGTATGCCGAGATCGGCGATGCCGTAGAGGGTGACGCTGCTTTGCGCGGAGGCCAGGAACGGTGCGCAGGCGGCTGCCGCCATCGCGATGCGGTGGAGTTTCATGGGGTGCTTTCAGGAAAACGGGCCGCGCAGGAGCACATCGCCCACGCGTGCGCGCGCAGCGATGCATCCCTGCGATGCCGTGCAGGGCTGTGGAAGAGGAGGGGAGGGCCGGGAGGCGGGGCAGGGCGCGCAGGAAGTGCTGCCTATGCCCCGGGGAGTCCGGCAGGCGCGGTCAACGGGCCGCAGCAGGCTCCATGCCGGTGCTGCGCACGATGGCTGCCGCCGCCGGTGCCGCCAGGAAGCGAATCAGGTGGCGCGCGGCCTCCGGCTCCGGCGAGCCGGTCGCCACGCCGGCCGAGAAGAACACGCGCTGCTGCACTTCGTCCGGCAGCTGTCCTACGAAATCCAGCTCCTTGAAGGGCAGCAGTTCGCTGACCTGCTGGAAGCCGATCTCGGCATCGCCGCGCAGCACGACCGCGCCGACCCGTTCGCTGTAGATCTTTTTGGCCTTGGCCTTGATCTGCTCGGCCACGCCCAGGCGCTGGAACAGTTCGGTGGACAGGTAGGTGCCGCTGGCGCTGGCCGAATAGGCGATGCTCTTGGCATTCAGCAGGGTCTGGCGCAGGGCGTCCACCGTGCTGATGTCGGGCTTGGGCGTGCCCTTGCGCACGCTCATGCCGATCATGGAGCGCGCCAGGTCCACGCGGCTGCCGGCCTGCACCTTGCCCTGCTCGATCAGCTTGTCCAGCGCCGAGTCGGCCAGGATCACGATGTCGAACTGCTCGCCCCGCGCCATGCGGCTGGGGATCGAGTCCGGCGCGTTGCCGATGGAGGCGCCGCGCGCGGTGGTGACCTTGTTGCCCGTGGCCTGCTCGTAGAGCGGCACGAGCTGGTCGTAGGCGGCCGAGAAGCCACCGGAGGTGACGACGCGGATTTCCGCGGCCTGCACGGCCGCAGGGGCCGCTGCGCCCAGTGCCAGGCCCAGCGTGAGGGCCGCAGCGCCCAGCAGCGAGCCCAGGGTGCGGCGGCGCTGGCCGGAAGCGGGCAGGGAGGTCGAGAGGGGGGCTTGCATGGTGTGTCTCCGTTATGTTTCTGGTGCGAATGCGTGGTGCCTGCCGGCGTCAGTCCGCGGTGATGTTCCGCTCGCGGATGATGCGGGCCCATTTCTCGTTTTCCGCGGCGATGAACTTGGCCAGTTCCTCGCGGCTGCCAGGGGCGGCGGTCTGGCCGTGTTTCAGCAGGTTGTCGCGCACGTCGGGCGCATTCAGCACCTTCACGAGTTCGGTGTTCCAGCGGTCCAGCAGCGCCTTGGGCGTCTTGCCGGGCGCCACGAAGGCGTACCAGTTGGTGGCGTTGAAGCCGGGGTACGTCTCGGCGACGGTGGGCACGTTGGGCAGGTAGGCCGGGCGGGTCAGGCCGGTGGTCGCCAGCGCGACCAGCTTGCCCGATTCCAGGTGGGGCAGGGCCGTGGGCGGTGCCGCGTAGAACGAGGTCACGCGGTCGCCCAGCACGTCCTGCAGGGCCGGCGCGCCGCCCTTGTAGGGCACGTGCACGGTGTTGATCTTCGCGATGTCGTTGAGCAGTTCACCGGCCAGGTGGGAGGCCGATCCCGGGCCGGTGGATGCGAAATCCAGCTTGCCCGGCTCGCGCTTGGCGCGGGCCACGAATTCGCCCAGGGTCTTGATGCCGGTGCTGGCAGGCACGACCAGCACGTTGGGGAAGGTCACGCCCATGGTGATGGGGGCGAGGTCCTTGAGCGGGTCGTAGCCGACCTTCATGAAGTGGGGCGAGATGCTCAGCGGCCCGATGGAGCCGAACAGCAGCATGGATCCGTCGGTAGGGCCCTTGGCGACCTGGGCATGGGCGAGGTTGCCGCCAGCGCCCGGCTTGTTGTCCACGACCACGGTCTGGCCGATGTTCTCGCCGAGCTTCTTGGCGATCACGCGCGCGGCGATGTCGGCGGAGCCGCCAGCCGCGAAGCCGACCACCAGCGTCACTGGTTTCTTCGGGGGGAAATCCTGGGCGCCTGCGGTGGTGGCGATGAGGGAAAGTCCGGCGGCCAATGCGGCGGCCACGGTCATGGTGCGTCTTTGCATGTTGTCTCCTGGATATCTGTCTGTAGCCGCTCAACTCGGCAAGACCGCCATGCTAGGGAGTCGGTAATATTCTGTGAATTGCAATTTACAGAGTGACTGTTGCATGCGACGCATCAAATTCGACATGGGCGAGCTGATGGCCTTCGTGGTCACGGCCGAAAAACAGAGCTTCCGGCTGGCGGCCGATGCGCTGTTCGTATCGCCTTCCGCGCTCAGTCGGCGGGTGGAGCGGCTGGAGGCGGCCGTGGGCGCCCAGTTGCTGGCTCGCACCACGCGGCACGTCGAGCTGACCGCCGTGGGCCACGACTTCCTGCGCGAGGCCCAGGCCGCATTGGCAGGCCTGGACGACGCGGTGCAGCGCGTGGGCGACCAGTTGCAGCGCCGCCGGGGGCGGGTCGCGATCGCCTGCATACCGTCCGTCGCGTCGAACCTGTTGCCCCCGGTCCTGCGGGAGTTCGCGGCCGGCGAGCCGGAGGTCCAGGTGCATCTGGTGGAAGACAGCGCCCAGCAGGTGCTGGACGCCGTGCTGCGGGGCGACGTGGATTTCGGCCTGGGGTTCATGGGCAGCCAGGAGCCCGCGCTGCGCTTCGACGCCTTGATGCGCGAACGCTATGTGCTGGCCATGCCGAGAAGCCACCCGTGGGCGGCGCGCGAGGCGATCGGCTGGCCGGAACTGGCGGGGCAGCGCCTGGTGTCGGTGTCGCAGCAGAGCGGCAACCGCCTGCTGCTGGACCAGGCCGTGGCCGACCTGCCGGAAAAGCCCGTGGCCTGGCACGAATGCAACCACCTGGCCGGCACGCTGTCGCTGGTGGAGGCCGGGATGGGGCTCGCGGCCATTCCGCAACTGGCGCTGCGGCCAACCCATCCAGAACTCTGCGGCGTGCCGCTCACCGACCCCCCGGTCTGGCGAACGCTGGGCTTGCTGCAGCGGCGGGACCGCGTGCTGGGGCCCATGGCGGAGGGGTTGCGGAGAAGGCTGGTGCAGGCGTACCGCGTAGCGTGAACTGCGACCCCGGACACAGGTAAGAGGCCTGCACAACGAAAAAAGCCCAAGTAGCGGACTACTTGGGCTTTGCATCTGGCGGAGAGGGCGGGATTCGAACCCGCGGTGGGGATTAGCCCACACACGCTTTCCAGGCGTGCGACTTAAACCGCTCATCCACCTCTCCGGAAGCCCGCAAGTATAGCAGCGATTCCGGGGCCTCCCGGCGAGCCGTAGCAGGAATTTTTCATACGGCCTGCCGCATTGCCGGGATCCACGCGTGCGACCCGCGGCCAGCGATCCGCGCTCAGGGCCGCTGCGCGCCCTGCACCATCTTCATCGCGGAGGTGATGAGGGTGGAGACCTCGGTCATGTTGCTCGGCACGACCAGGGTGGTGGTCGCATCTGCGGCCACGCGGCTGTAAGCATCCACGGCGCGCTCGGCCACCTTGAGCTGCACGGCCTGCTCGCCGCCGGGCTGGCGGATGGCGGCGGCCACGCGCTCGATGGCCTGGGCGGTGGCCTCGGCCACGGCGGTGATGGAGGCGGCCTCGCCCTGAGCGTTGTTGATCTGCGCCTGCTTCTCGCCCTCGGAGCGGGCGATGAAGGCCTCGCGCTCGCCGGTGGCGATGTTGATCTGCTCCTGGCGGCGGCCTTCCGATGCGGCGATAAGGGCGCGCTTCTCGCGTTCGGCGGTGATCTGCTGCTGCATGGCGCGCAGGATTTCGTTGGGCGGGGTCAGGTCCTTGATCTCGTAGCGCAGCACCTTCACGCCCCAGTTGAGGGCGGCCTCGTCGATGGCGGCCACGACCTGGGCGTTGATCATGTCGCGTTCCTCGAAGGTCTTGTCGAGTTCCAGCTTGCCGATCACGCTGCGCAGCGAGGTCTGCGCGAGCTGCGTGACGGCCATGATGTAGTTGCTCGATCCGTAGCTCGCGCGCATCGGGTCGGTGACCTGGAAGTAGAGGATGCCGTCCACCTGCAGCTGGGTGTTGTCGCGCGTGATGCAGACCTGGCTGGGGACGTCCAGCGGGATTTCCTTGAGGCTGTGCTTGTAGGCGACGCGATCGACGAAGGGCACCAGGAAGTTGAGGCCGGGCGTGAGCGTGCCGGCGTACTTGCCCAGCCGCTCCTTGACCCAGGCGTTCTGCTGGGGCACGACCTTGATGGAGCGTGCGACGAAGATGCCGGCGATGACGAAGAGGATGAGGGCGATTTCCATGGAGTCCTTTGCTGCCCGGGAGACGGGTGTGGAAGAGGGTTGAAGGAACCCTGCGCCGGAGCGCAGGCGGAGGGAAAACCACAGGAGCGGCAAGGCGGCCGCGTGGCGGGGCTCGGGCGACCGCGCCGCGCGCCGCTTCAGGCCGCGTCCACCACCAGCCGGTTCCCGACCACCTCCGCCACGCGGTAGGTGCCGGGCAGGGCGGTGGCCACGCCGACCGGGCCGCTGCGCAGCACCACGGTCCACTGCGCGCCGCGGTAGCGCACCTGGGCCGTGCCGTCAGGGTTCCAGGCGGGCACCTGCACGGTTTCGCCGACATCGAGGTTCACGTCGCGGTTGCTCGCGGCGGGCTGCACGGCGGCCATGCGGCGGCGGCGCAGCTGGTGGCAGGCGATGACGCCCCCCGCGCCCACGCAGGCGGCTGCCACGAGCTGCGCGGTGATCGGAAGGCCGGCATGGGCCGCCAGTGCGCCGGCCACGAGGCCGACAGCCAGCATGAGCAGGTAGAAGGTGCCCGTCACGAGTTCGGCGGCGACCATCGCGCCGGCCATCAGCCACCAGAGGGTGGAATGCTGCATCACGGGTGTCCTCCTCGCATGTCCGTGCCCGGCGGGGCCGGTGCTTTCCCGTCCATTCTGGGTCAAATGCCGATGTCTTCAAAGGGATGACATCGTTATTCCTTACACTTCGCGCCTATTTCGTTTTTTGGGCCCGCTTGCTCGGAGGCTGTGCATGAAATTCCGCTTTCCCATCGTCATCATCGACGAGGACTACCGTTCCGAGAACACATCGGGCCTGGGTATCCGGGCCCTGGCGCAGGCGATCGAGTCCGAGGGGTTCGAGGTGCTGGGCGTGACGAGCTATGGCGACCTGTCGCAGTTCGCGCAGCAGCAGAGCCGGGCGAGCGCCTTCATCCTGTCGATCGACGACGAGGAGTTCACGCTGGGCTCGGGGCTGGACCCGATCGTGCTGAGCCTGCGCAACTTCATCACCCAGGTGCGCCGCAAGAACGCCGACGTGCCGATCTACGTGCACGGCGAGACCAAGACCGCGCGCCACCTGCCCAACGACATCCTGCGCGAGCTGCACGGCTTCATCCACATGTTCGAGGACACGCCGGAGTTCGTGGCCAAGCACATCATCCGCGAGGCCAAGAGCTACCTCGAGAGCGTGCAGCCGCCGTTCTTCAAGGCGCTGCTGGACTATGCGGAAGACGGCTCCTATTCGTGGCACTGCCCGGGCCACTCCGGCGGCGTCGCCTTCCTCAAGAGCCCCGTGGGCCAGATGTTCCACCAGTTCTTCGGCGAGAACATGCTGCGCGCGGACGTGTGCAACGCCGTGGAGGAACTGGGCCAGCTGCTGGACCACAACGGGGCCATCGGTGAATCCGAGCGCAACGCGGCGCGCATCTTCAACGCCGACCACTGCTTCTTCGTGACCAACGGCACGAGCACCTCGAACAAGATGGTGTGGCACCACACGGTGGCGCCGGGCGACGTGGTGGTGGTGGACCGCAACTGCCACAAGTCGATCCTGCACTCGATCATCATGACCGGGGCGATCCCCGTGTTCCTGAAGCCCACGCGCAACCACTTCGGCATCATCGGTCCGATCCCGCAGGCCGAGTTCGAGAAGGATGCGATCCAGGCGAAGATCCGCGCCAATCCGTTGCTCAAGGGCGTGGACCCGGCGACGGTGAAGCCGCGCGTGATGACGATCACGCAGTCCACTTACGACGGCGTGCTCTACAACACCGAGACCATCAAGTCGATGATGGACGGCTACGTGGACAACCTGCATTTCGACGAAGCCTGGCTGCCGCACGCGGCCTTCCATCCGTTCTACGGCAGCTACCACGCCATGGGCAAGAAGCGCGCGCGCCCGAAGCATTCGGTGGTGTATGCCACGCAGTCCATCCACAAGCTGCTGGCCGGCATCAGCCAGGCCAGCCACGTGCTGGTGCAGGATTCGCAGACCGTGAAGCTGGACCGCCCGCTCTTCAACGAGGCGTACCTGATGCACACCTCGACCAGCCCGCAGTACAGCATCATCGCCAGCTGCGACGTGGCGGCCGCCATGATGGAGCCGCCCGGCGGCACCGCCCTCGTGGAAGAGAGCCTGCTCGAAGCCCTGGACTTCCGCCGCGCCATGCGCAAGGTGGAAGAGGAGTTCGGCAAGGACGACTGGTGGTTCAAGGTCTGGGGCCCCGAGAAGATGGCCGACGAGGGCGTGGGCCGCGCCGAGGACTGGATCATCCGCAGCGATGGCAAGGGCCGGAAGAACGGCAGCAAGTGGCATGGCTTCGGCCAGCTGGCCGATGGCTTCAACATGCTGGATCCGATCAAGTCCACCATCGTCACGCCCGGCCTGAACCTGGACGGCAAGTTCGACAAGACCGGCATTCCTGCGTCCATCGTGACCAAGTACCTGGCCGAGCACGGCGTGGTGGTGGAGAAGACGGGGCTCTACAGCTTCTTCATCATGTTCACCATCGGCATCACCAAGGGCCGCTGGAACACGCTGCTGGCCGCGCTGCAGCAGTTCAAGGACGACTACGAGAAGAACCAGCCGATGTGGCGGATCCTTCCGGAGTTCTGCCAGCAGCACAAGCGCTATGAGCGCATGGGCCTGAAGGACCTGTGCCAGCACGTGCATGCGCTCTACGCCAAGTACGACATCGCGCGGCTGACGACAGAGATGTACCTGTCGGACCTGACGCCGGCGATGAAGCCCAGCGACGCCTATGCCCACATCGCGCACCGCAAGACCGAGCGCGTGGAAATCGACCACCTGGAAGGCCGCATCACCACCAGCCTGATCACGCCGTACCCGCCGGGCATCCCGCTGCTGATCCCGGGCGAGGTCTTCAACAAGAAGATCGTGGACTACCTCAAGTTCGCGCGGGAGTTCGCCAAGCTGTGCCCGGGCTTCGAGACCGACATCCACGGCCTGGTGGAGATCGAGGACGACAACGGCCACGTGCGCTACTACGCCGATTGCGTGACGCGGGTGGAGCAGCCCAAGCCCGGCCGCCGCGGTGGCCGCAAGGATGCACCCCAAGCGGAGGACATCGTGCAGGTGGGCAGCGACGGACCGTTCGGCCGGAAGATCTGACCGCCGCGAGGCAGGTCGCTTCGGCCCTGGAAGCCCGGCGGCGCGCAAGCGCCTCCGGGCTTTTTTTGCATGGAGCGGACGTGGCGCTGAATCCAGGCGGCGCCGTGGCCCGTATGAGTGTGCAGCCGCGCGAATCTTCGGGCGGCCTTCCACCCAACGATCCAACGGAGACCTCCATGACCTTTCGCCTGAATGCCCGCCTCGCAGCCGCCAGCCTCACGCTCGCCCTGTCCGCAGCCGCCATGCCTGCCATCGCCCAGGTGACCGTCGGTGGCGCGCCGATGTTCCCCACCAAGGACATCATCGACAACGCGGTGAACTCGAAGGATCACACCACGCTGGTCGCTGCCGTGAAGGCTGCGGGCCTGGTCGATACGCTCAAGGGACCGGGCCCGTTCACGGTGTTCGCGCCCACCAACGCGGCTTTCGCCGCGCTGCCGGCGGGCACGGTCGATACCCTGCTGAAGCCGGAGAACAAGGCCACGCTGACCAAGGTGCTGACCTACCACGTGGTGCCGGGCAAGGTCGATGCGGCCGCGCTGTCCAAGATGATCGCCGACGGCAAGGGCTCGGCCAGCCTGAAGACCGTGGCCGGCGGCACGCTGACGGCCAGGGCCAGCGGCTCGTCGATCGCGCTGACGGATGAAAAGGGCGGCATGTCCAACGTGACCATCGCCGACGTGTACCAGTCCAACGGCGTGATCCACGTCGTGGACAAGGTGCTGCTGCCCAAGTAACAGCAGGCCCGCATGCCGCGAGGCGCGTCTGCATCGCCCGACGGAGCAGGACGGGCCTGGATGCGCAAAAGCCGCAAGGGCCTCTCCACGAAGGACCTTGCGGCTTTTCTTGCAGGGGCACCGGCGCGGCCCTGCCGGCTTGCCGATGCGGCCCGGCGGTCAGGCCAGGTTGGCGCTGTCGCGGCTGATGCCGCCGGTCTGGCTGAAGCCGCCGTCCACGTACATGATTTCCGCCGTCACGCCGCTGGCGAGGTCCGACAGCAGGAAGGCCGCGGCGTTGCCCACGTCCTCGATGGTCACGTTGCGGCGCAGGGGCGAGGCGTCGGCCACGGTGCCCAGCAGCTTGCCGAAGTCCTTGATGCCGCTGGCGGCCAGGGTCTTGATGGGACCGGCGCTGATGCCGTTGGCGCGCATGCCCTTCGGGCCCAGCGATTCGGCCAGGTAGCGCACGCTGGCTTCCAGGCTGGCCTTGGCCAGGCCCATGGTGTTGTAGTTGGGCACGGTGCGCAGGGCGCCCAGGTAGCTCAGGGTGAGCACGGCAGCCTTGTCGTTCAGGTAGGGCAGGGCGGCCTTGGCCATGGCGGGGAAGCTGTAGGCGCTGATGTCGTGCGCGATGCGGAAGGATTCGCGCGACAGGCCTTCGAGGAAGTCGCCGGCGATGGCTTCGCGCGGCGCGAAGCCGATGCTGTGCACGAAGCCGTCGAACTTCGGCCAGGTGGCCGACAGGTCGGCGAACATGCGCTCGATCTGCTCGTCGCTCGCCACGTCGCAGTCGAAGACCAGCCTGGAGTCGAACTCGGCCGCGAAGTCGGTGATGCGGTCCTTGAAGCGTTCGCCCACGTAGCTGAAGGCCAGCTCGGCGCCCTGCGCGTGGCAGGCCTTGGCGATGCCGTAGGCGATGGAACGGTTGGACAGCACGCCGGTGATGAGCAGCTTCTTGCCGGTCAGGAAACCCATTGTTGTTCTCCAGTGAATGCGGTAGGGGTGGAATGCCGGAGGGGCGCGGCGCGGCCCGTGGCGGAAAGATGCGGCGGCCGGGCACCCGGCCGGGGAAAATCCCCGGCAGGCGTGGACGGCCCGCCACCGTAGTGCAGAATTGTCGCATGCGGTTCTGGATGATCTGTCTGCTCTGGGGAAGCTGGCTGTGCGCGGCGCCGGCCTGGGCCGCGCATGGGTATGCGCTGTGGGACGACCTCAAGTACCCGGCGGGTTTCGCCCATTTCGACTACGTCAATCCCGAAGCACCCAAGGGCGGCGAGCTGCGCATGGTGAGCAACCTGCGCTATTCCACCTTCGACAAGTACAACCCGTTCACGATGAAGGGCTCGCCGCCGGCCTACCTCTCGGACCTGCTGTTCGAGAGCCTGCTCACGGGTTCCATGGACGAGACGGCCTCGGGCTACGGGCTGCTGGCCGAGGACGTGCAGGTGCCGGAGGACCGGCTCAGTGCCACGTTCCGCCTGCGGGCGGAGGCGCGATTCCACGACGGCAGCCCGGTCGAGGCCGCCGACGTGAAGTACACCTACGAGACCCTGGTCGGACCCCACGCGTCGCCGAGCTACGCGACGCTGCTGCAGGAGGTGGCCGGGGCCGACGTGCTGGACCGGCGCACGGTGCGCTTCCGCTTCAAGCACCCCAACCGCGAACTGCCGCTCACCGTGGGCAGCCTGCCGATCTTCAGCCGCGCCTGGGGGCGCCAGGCGGATGGCAAGGTGAAGCGGTTCGACGAGATCGTGACCGACATCCCCATCGGCAGCGGCCCGTACCGCATCGGCCCGGTGGCGTTCGGCCGCGACATCACCTACGTGCGCGATCCGCAGTACTGGGGCCGTGACCTGAACGTGAACCGGGGCGCCTACAACTTCGACCGCATCACGGTGAAGATCTACAAGGACAACACCGCGCGGCTGGAGGCCGTGAAGGCCGGCGAGTTCGATTTCATGACCGTGTATTCGGCCGGCGACTGGGCGCGCCGCATCGACGGCAAGCTGTTCCGGCAGGGCGTGCTGGTGAAGATGGAACTCAAGCACCGGCTGCCTGCGGGATTCCAGAGCTACGTGCTCAACACGCGGCGGCCGATGCTGAAGGACCCGCGGGTGCGCGAAGCGCTGGGGCTGGCGCTCGACTACGACTGGATGAACCGGCAGATGTTCTACGGCGGCTACCCGCGCGTGGTGGACCTGTTCGGCAACACCGACTGCCAGGCCACCGGCACGCCGGGCCCGGAGGAGCTGGCGCTGCTGGAGCCGTGGCGCGGCAAGGTGCCGGACAGCGTGTTCGGGCCGATGTACACGCCCCCGGTCACCGAAGGGGTGGGACATTCCCTGCGCGACAACCTGCGCCGGGCCCGCCAGCTGCTGGCCGACGCCGGTTGGACCTACCGCGACGGCGCGCTGCGCAACGCGAAGGGCGAGCCCATGGTGATCGACTACCTCGACAGCAAGGAGGTCGGCGCGCGCACGGTGACGCCCTGGATGCGCAACCTCGAGAAGCTGGGCATCACCCTGCGCTTTACCTCGGTGGATTTCGCGCTGTACCTGCAGCGGCTGGACAAGTTCGATTTCGACATGATCACCCTGGCCTATCCCGGTACCTACAACCCGGGGCAGGACATGCTGGAGCTGTTCGGCAGCCAGCGCGCCGACGCGGAGGGCAGCAGCAACCATGCGGGCGTGAAGAGCCCGGCGGTCGATGCGCTCGCGACCGCGCTGACACGGGCGAAATCCAAGGCCGAACTGCTGCCCGCCTGCCGCGCGCTGGACCGCGTCATCATGCACAGCCACTACCTCATCCCGCAGTGGCAGCTGTCCGCGCACCGCATCGTGTACAACCAGCAGCGCCTGGCCTACCACGCACCCATGCCGCCCTATGCGAAAGCCGAGGAGTGGGCAATGTTTTCCTGGTGGAGCAAGTGAGGGATCACACCCCTGAGGCGCTGCGCGCCATCCCCTCGCTCTCGCCGTGCTGCGCACGGCGGGCAGGGGGACGACGCCGGTGGCCTGGCGAAGCCAGTTCCACGGCGCCTGCTGGCATGGCCTGCTCCGCGGCCATCGGATGGGTGATGCCGCGCCGGTTTCAGCGGGCGTGGGTGGCGCATGCCGCCGCAGGGTGCCGAAGCCTGAAATCTCCTGACTGACTGCATGCTCGCCTACATCGCCAAACGCCTGCTGCTCATGCTGCCCACGCTGCTGGGCGTGCTGCTGCTCACCTTCGTGGTCATCCAGTTCGTGCCCGGCGGCCCGGTGGAACAGTACCTGGCGGAGGCCCGCACGGCGGCAGGCAAGGGCGGGGCGGCCGGCGGGCTGGAGTCGGGCGGCATGCGCTACCGCGGCGACCAGGGCGTGGACCCGAAGCGGCTGGAGCAAATCAAGGCGCTGTATGGCTTCGACAAGCCCGCGCACGAGCGGTTCTTCCAGATGCTGGGTCAGTTCGCCCGCTTCGACCTGGGGCGCAGCTTCTTCCAGAACAAGGAGGTGTGGGCGCTGGTGAAGGAAAAGCTGCCGGTCTCCATCAGCCTCGGGCTGTGGACCTTCTTCATCAGCTACCTGGTGGCGGTGCCGCTGGGCGTGGCCAAGGCGGTGCGCGCGGGCTCGCGCTTCGACCTCGTGACCACGCTGCTCGTCCTGGTGGGCTATGCGATCCCGGGCTTCGTGCTGGGGGTGGCGTTGCTGGTGGTCTTCGGCGGCCAGTTGCAGTGGTTCCCGCTGCGCGGGCTGGTGTCGTCCAATTGGGAGCAGATGGACTGGGGCGCGCGCATCGTGGACTACCTCTGGCACATCACGCTGCCGGTGACGGCGATGGTGGCGGGCAGCTTCGCGGTGACGGCCATGCTTACCAAGAACGCCTTCCTGGAAGAGATCCGCAAGCAGTACGTGCTCACGGCGCGCGCCAAGGGCCTGTCGGAACGGCAGGTGCTCTGGAAGCACGTGTTCCGCAATGCGCTGATCCCCATCATCACGGGCTTTCCCGCCGCGTTCATCGGCGCGTTCTTCACGGGCTCGCTGCTGATCGAGACGCTGTTCTCGCTCGACGGCCTGGGCCTGCTGAGCTACGAGAGCGTGATCCGCCGCGATTATCCCGTGGTGCTGGGCACGCTCTACCTGTTCACGCTGATCGGGCTGGTCACCAAGCTCGTCAGCGATCTTTGCTATGTGTGGGTCGATCCCCGCGTGAAGTTCGACTGAACGCATGAGTATTCCATCCCCCGACCTCTCCGCTCCGGCCGCCATGCCGTCCCCGGCGGCACCGCCACCCGCGCCGGTCTCGCTTTCACCTTCCCGCCGCGCGTGGATGCGCTTCAAGCGCAACCGGCTGGGGTTCTGGAGCCTCGTGGTCTTCTGCGTGCTGGTGGCCATCAGCCTGGCGGCGGAGTTGGTGAGCAACGACAAGCCGCTCATCGTGCACTACGAGGGCCAGACGTATTTCCCGCTGTTCAAGACTTACCCCGAGACCACCTTCGGCGGGGATTTCGACACGCCGACCGACTACCTGGACCCCTTCATCCAGGAGCGCCTGAGCGCGGGCGGCAACTGGGCGCTCTACACGATCAACCGGTACGGGCCCAACACGCTGAACTATTTCGCGAAATCACCCAACCCGTCCGCGCCGACCGCCGACAACTGGCTGGGCACGGACGACCGGGGCCGCGACATGCTCGCGCAACTGCTCTATGGCTTCCGCGTGAGCGTGCTGTTCGGGCTGGCGCTCACCATCACCGGGGTGGTGCTGGGACTGGTGACGGGCGCGATCCAGGGGTTCTTCGGCGGACGGACGGACCTGGCCTTCCAGCGCTTCATCGAGATCTGGGGGTCGATGCCCGAGCTGTACCTGCTGATCATCTTCAGCGCGCTGTTCTCCCCGAGCCTGGCGCTGCTGCTGATCCTGCTCAGCCTGTTCGGCTGGATGGGGCTGTCGGACTACGTGCGCGCGGAGTTCCTGCGCAACCGGCAACTGGACTACGTGAAGGCCGCGCGCGCCCTGGGCGTACCCGACCGGCAGATCATCTGGCGCCACATCCTACCCAACAGCATGACGCCGGTCGTCACCTTCCTGCCGTTCCGGATGAGCGCGGCCATCCTCTCGCTCACGTCGCTGGACTTCCTCGGCCTGGGCGTGCCGCCCGGCACTCCGTCGCTTGGCGAGCTGCTGAACCAGGGCAAGAACAACATCGATGCCTGGTGGATTTCCATCTTCACGTTCGCCGTCCTGGTGAGCACGCTGCTGCTGCTGACCTTCATGGGCGATGCGCTGCGCGACGCCCTCGATCCGAGGAAGCAATGAGCATCGCACCTTCCTCTTCACCCTCCGCTGCGCCGCTGCTGCGCGTGGAGGACCTGCGCGTGGCCTTCGGCGGCAAGGCGGTCGTGCATGGCGTGGGCTTCGATATCGGCGCGGGCGAGAAGCTGGCGCTGGTGGGCGAATCGGGTTCGGGCAAGACCATCACGGCGCTGTCCCTGTTGCGCCTGGCCGCGGATGCGGAAGTGTCGGGCCGGGCCCTGCTGCAGGGACGCGCCGGCGCGCCGGCGCAGGATCTGCTGGCGTTGCCGGAGCGCGAGATGCGCGGCCTGCGCGGCGGCGACATCGCGATGGTCTTCCAGGAGCCGATGACGGCATTGAACCCGCTGATGCCCGTGGGCCGGCAGATCGCCGAGGTGCTGCAGCTCAAGCAGGGGCTGTCGCGGGCGCAGAGCGCCGTCCAGGCGGTGGAGCTGCTGGCCGCGACGGGCGTGCCGGAGCCGGCGCGGCGCGCGGGCGCCTATCCGCACCAGCTCTCCGGGGGCCAGCGCCAGCGGGCGATGATCGCCATGGCACTGGCCAGCCGGCCGCGCCTGTTACTGGCGGACGAGCCCACCACCGCGCTCGACGTGACGCTGCGCGGCCAGATCCTGGAACTGCTTTCGGACCTGCAGCGCCAGACCGGCATGGCGGTGCTGCTTATCACGCACGACCTGAACCTGGTGCGGCGCTTCGCCGACCGGGTGGCGGTGATGGAGCGCGGCGTACTCCTGGAGCAGGGGAGCGTGGCGGAGGTTTTTTCCGCGCCCGCCCATGCCTACACCCGGCGCCTGCTGGGCAGCGTACCGCGGCGCGATGTCATCGAGGATGTGGTCGAGGACGCGGGGGCGGACGCGGCCTCCGGGCCGGCCGCAGACGCTGCGCAGGCAGAGCCGCCGGCCGCGAGTGCAAAGGGCCTGCGCGTGGCCTACGCCACGCCGCTGCCCGGCCTGCGGGGCTGGTTCCGGCGCGGCGAATTCCTGGCGGTGAAAGGTGCCGACCTGGTGGTCCATCCTGGCCGGACGCTGGGCGTGGTCGGCGAGTCGGGGTCGGGCAAGTCCACCCTCGCGCAGGCGCTGCTCGGCCTGTTGCCGTTCAGCGGCGAGTTGCAGATCGCCGGCCGGGCATGGGAACTGCCGGTGCAGCGCAACAGCGCGGCCAACCAGGCGCTGCGCCGCAGCGTGCAGGTCGTGTTCCAGGATCCGTTCTCGTCGCTGTCCCCCCGTCTCACGGTGGAGGAGATCGTCGGGGAGGGCCTGCGGGTGCATGCACCACAGGAGAGCGGGGCCGGGCGGCGCGCCCGCGTGGAGGCGGCACTGGCGGACGTGGGTCTGACGCATACGCAGTTCCCGGGGCTGCTGGGGCGCTATCCGCACGAGTTTTCAGGCGGCCAGCGCCAGCGGATCGCGATCGCGCGGGCGCTGATCCTGGAACCGCGCCTGCTGGTGCTCGACGAGCCCACGAGTGCGCTGGACGTGACCATCCAGCAGCAGGTGCTGGTGCTGTTGCAGCGCCTGCAGAAGGAACGCGGGCTGAGTTACCTGCTGATCACCCACGATGTGGCCGTGATCCGCGCGATGGCGCACGACGTGCTCGTCATGAAGGATGGCGACGTGGTCGAGTCCGGCCGGATGGCCCAGGTGCTCGACGCGCCGCGGCACCCCTATACGCAGCGGCTGGTTGCGGCAGCAGGGGAGGGCGGCGCGGCCTGAGCTGCTGCGCCGCGATGACGCGCCCGCTGGCGCTGGAGCCGGGGCGGCCTGGCGTTCAATGGGGCGGCGATGCGTCGCCTGGGGGCGCAGCAGGCACGGACGGGGGCGCTGCGGGCGGCACCGGTTCGGGTTCCTGTTCGGGCCCCGCGTACATGCGGAAATGCTGCTTGCCGGCCCGCTTGGCGGTGTAGAGCGCCACGTCGGCACTGCGGGCCAGTTCCTCGAACGTGGAGCCGTGCTGGGGGAACAGCGCGATTCCGCCGCTGAGGCCGATCTGCCGCGACTCGCTCCCCAGGTCGAAGGGGGCGTCGCACACGGCCACGATCTTGCGGGCGACATGGCATGCCTGCCCGGGATGCTCCACGATGGGCAGGAGCACGATGAACTCGTCGCCGCCCTGGCGGCACACGGTGTCCGAGCGGCGCACGCAGCGGGTGAAGCGCCGCGCGACCTGGACCAGCAGCAGGTCGCCGGCGTCGTGGCCCAGGGTGTCGTTCACCTGCTTGAAACCGTCGAGGTCGATGTACATCAGGGCGAGGCCGTGCCCGTCGCGGCGCGCCTGGGCGATGGCCTGCTGGGCCCGGTCCTGCAGCAGCACGCGGTTGGGCAGGTCGGTCAACATGTCGTGCTGGGCCAGGTGTGCCATGCGGCGCGCCAGCGCCATGGCCTCGGTCACGTCCCGCAGCACCATCACCGTGCCGGTGACCTGCCCATGCCTGTCGGTGATGGGGCTGACGCTGTTTTCCACGTCCATGCGGCGGCCATCGCGGCAGAACAGCACGAGGCCGCGCCCCGGCGGCAGGGCCTGCGCACCGGACAGCGCGCTGCGGGCCGGATGCTCCGCGTGCACGCCGTTGGGGGTGTAGAGGGGGGCGACCTCGTCGATGTCCCGGCCGGCGGCATGGAAGGCCTGCCAGCCCGTCATCTTCTCGGCCACGGGGTTGATGTAGGTCACGTGGCCCGAGGCATCCGTGCATAGCACGGCGTCGCCGATGGACTGCAGCGTGAGGCGGACCAGTTCCTTCTCTTCGAAGAGCAGGTCTTCCATGCGCTTGCGCTCCGTGAGGTCGTCGATCTGCACGAAGATGCCCTGGGCCTGCTCCCCGTCCATGTCCGGAATGCAGGACACCATCATGTGCCGGACTTCGCCCGACGATATCGGCACCGACCGTTCATAGACCTGCCTGCGGCCCTGCAGCGCACGCCGCAGGTAAGGCCGCGCGGCCTCGCAGGCCTCTGCAGTCAGCAGTTCCTCGATGGGGCGGCCCTGGATTTCTTCCTGGGTCATGCCGAGCCAGTCGAGGTAGGCCTGGTTGGCGAAGCGGTTTCGCAGGTTGCGGTCCCAGTAGGCAACCAGCGAGGGCAGGTTGTCGAGGATGGTGCGCATGTCGTGCTGCGCGCGCTGCAGCTGCGCGGCCACGTTCTGCCGGCGTGCCAGTTCGCGTGCGAACAGCAGGGCGAGGCCGATGCATGCCGCCATCAGCAGCGCGGCGAAGGTCCCCAGGATCACCGCGTTGCGTTGCCACTTCGAGAGGATGCTCTCCACCGACTGAGCCACCGACACCACGAGCGGATAGTCGCCCACGCGGCGGAAGGCGTAGAGCCTGGAGATGCCATCCTGAGCTTCTTCCTGCGGCTCGGTGAAGTGCCCCTCGCGCTCCTGCACGAGGTGCTCCAGGTGATGGATGCCCACCGGCTCGCCGATGCCGTGGGGGCGCGATGGGAAGCGCGAGATCTCGGTGCCGTCCGCCCGGACGATCTCGGCCAGGCTCTGGGGCCCCAGGCCGAGCGATGCGAACAGTTCGTTGAAGTAGCTCAGCCGGATCGTGCCGACGACCACCCCGCCGAAACTGCCGTCCTGGTTGAAGTAGGCGCGGCTCATCGCCAGGCTGTACTCGCCCGTCACCCGCCCCTGGATCGGCCGGCCGATGTACACGCCCCGGTCCTTCTCGCGCATGTGGAACTGGAAGTAGTCCCGGTCGGCGAGGTTGGGCATCTTCTTCGCGGGCGTGACGCCGGCCGACACCACCACGTTGCCCCCGGGGTCTATCACCGCCACGGAACCCAGGCCCCGGGTGCGCAGCGAGTGGTCGAACAGCATGGCGTGCTGCACGTCCGGCGGCAGGCCGGCGAGGTCCGGCCGGGCCAGGGTTTCCACCACGCCTGCCAGCGAATGGTCGAAACTGTCGAGCGTGCGGCCGATGCTCTGCTCGAGCGTGCGCGCGAGCGCCGCATTGGCGTCGCGCGCATAGTTCCATTCGTCGTCGCGGATGGTCAGGATGGCCCGCGCGAACAGCGCCCCGATGCCGACCGACAGCGCGACGGCCAGCAGGAGCATTCGGTAGTGCGGAGTCAGGCGCAGGGACATGTGCAGCGGGCGGCACGGGTCCGCGCGGAAACGGCAGGGAGGGCGGCCCGCGGCGCTGCGGGCTCCCCCGTATTGTCACCGCCCGTGGGTGTGCGGCGCAAACAGGTCCCAGGTCGCGATGAACAGCGCCGCGATGACCGGCCCGATCACGAAACCCGTGAGCCCGAAGAGGGACATGCCGCCCAGCGTGGAGATCAGCACGATGTAGTCGGGCATCTTGGTGTCCTTGCCCACCAGCACTGGCCGCAGCACGTTGTCCACCAGGCCGATGACACCGATGCCGAAGGCCGCCAGGCCCGCGCCCTGCCAGACGGCGCCCGTGGCCAGCAGGTAGATCGCCACCGGCGCCCAGATGAGCCCGGCGCCCACGGCGGGCAGCAGCGACAGGAAGGCCATGAGCACGCCCCAGAGCACGGGGGCCTGGATACCCAGGAACCAGAAGGCGAGTCCGCCCAGGGCGCCCTGCGCCGCGGCCACCGCGATGTTGCCCTTCACGGTAGCGCGGATCACGGTGGTGAACTTGGTGGCGAGCTGGCGCTTGTGGCCCTCGTCCAGGGGCGTGGCTTCGCGGATGCGCGCCGCCAGGGCCGGGCCGTCGCGCAGCAGGAAGAACAGCAGGTACAGCATGATGCCGAAGCTCACCACGAACTGCAGCGTGTTCTGGCCGAAGTCGATCGCCTTGCTGCCCACGAACTGCGTGGCCTGCACGGTGACGGACGACAGCCGCGCCTGCAGTTCAGACGCCGTGGTCAGGTTGAGCCGGTCGAGGATCTGCATCGCCCAAGACGGCATGGCCTGCATGACCTGGTGGAAGTAGGCGGTGAAATCCAGCTGCCCGGAGCGGATGCGTTCATAGACCAGGCTGGCTTCCTGCACCAGCGAGACGGTGATCAGCGTCATCGGGAGGATGACCACCAGCAGGCACAGCGACAGGGTGCACAGCGCCGCGAGGTTGGCCCGGCGGGGCATGTACCGCAGCAGGCGGCGGTGCATGGGCGCGAAGAGGATCGCGAGGATGATTCCCCAGAAAACCGCACCGTGGAACGGCCAGAGGATGGCCAGGAAGGCCAGGCTGACGGCGATCAGCAGGGCGATGAAAGTGCGGTTCTGCAGCAGGGTGGTCTTCATGGCAGGGCGGTGGCGAAGTTGGCGCAAATGTACGCGACGGTGGCGGCCGCGCCCTGTGGGACACGGCCGTGTAGGCGCTGTCCTGCGATCGGTGGCACAATCGTGGGCGCAAGATTCAAGGCCCTTCCCCGAGCCACAGTCGCATCCGCCAACCGGTTCAGCCGTGTCGCGGAAGGTTTTACCAACCAGCTAATGCTTCCCCCAGGGAAGCGGAGGTCAGCGGAAATGAGCGAGACGACGTCCGTCTATCAAGCCTACCAGGGCAATACCTACCTCTTCGGCGGCAATGCGCCCTATGTCGAAGAGATGTACGAGAGCTATCTCGTCAACCCGGGCAGCGTGCCCGACACGTGGCGCGAGTACTTCGACGCGCTGCAGCACGTGCCCGCCGTGGATGGCTCCAACGCCAAGGACGTCCCCCACCAGCCCGTCATCAGCGCCTTCGCGGAGCGCGCCAAGCAGGGCGGCACCCAGGTCGTGGTGGCCACCGGCGCCGATTCCGAGCTCGGCCGCAAGCGCACCGCCGTCCAGCAGCTCATCTCCGCCTACCGCAACGTCGGCCAGCGCTGGGCCGATCTCGATCCCCTGAAGCGCACCGAGCGCCCCTCCATTCCCGAGCTGGAACCCTCCTTCTACGGCTTCACCGATGCCGACCAGGAGACCGTGTTCAATACCAGCAACACCTTCTTCGGCAAGGAATCGATGCCGCTGCGCGAACTGATCAACGCGCTGCGCGAAACGTACTGCGGCACGATCGGCGTCGAGTACATGTACGCCTCCGACCAGAACCAGAAGCGCTGGTGGCAAGAAAAGCTCGAGACCATCCGCAGCAAGCCCAGCTTCGGCGCCGAGAAGAAGAAGCACATCCTCGACCGCCTGACCGCGGCCGAGGGCCTGGAGCGCTTCCTGCACACCAAGTACGTCGGCCAGAAGCGCTTCTCGCTCGAAGGCGGCGAGAGCTTCATCGCTGCCATGGACGAGCTCATCCAGTCGGCCGGCTCGCGCGGCGTGCAGGAAATCGTGATCGGCATGGCCCACCGCGGCCGCCTGAACGTGCTGGTGAACACGCTGGGCAAGATGCCCAAGGACCTGTTCGCCGAGTTCGACCACACCGCCCCGGAAGACCTGCCGTCCGGCGACGTGAAGTACCACCAGGGCTTCAGCTCGGACGTGTCCACCCCCGGCGGCCCGGTCCACCTGTCGCTGGCCTTCAACCCCTCCCACCTGGAAATCGTGAACCCCGTGGTGGAAGGTTCGGTGCGCGCACGCATGGACCGCCGCGGCGACCCGCACGGCCAGCAGGTGCTGCCGGTGCTGGTGCACGGCGACGCGGCCTTCGCCGGCCAGGGCGTCATCCAGGAAACCCTTGCGCTGGCCCAGACCCGCGGCTATTCCACGGGCGGCACGGTGCACATCGTGATCAACAACCAGATCGGCTTCACCACCTCCGACCCGCGCGACAGCCGCTCCACGCTGTACTGCACGGACGTGGTCAAGATGATCGAGTCGCCCGTCCTGCACGTGAACGGCGACGATCCGGAAGCCGTGGTGCTGGCCACGCAGCTGGCCCTCGAGTTCCGCATGGAATTCAAGAAGGACGTGGTGGTGGACATCATCTGCTACCGCAAGCTGGGCCACAACGAGCAGGACACGCCGGCGCTCACGCAGCCGCTGATGTACAAGAAGATCGGCCAGCACCCCGGCACGCGCCGCCTCTACGCCGACAAGCTGGCCACGCAGGGCCTGGGCGAGACGCTGGGCGACGACATGTCCAAGGCCTACCGCGCCGCCATGGACGCCGGCAAGCACACGGTCGATCCGGTGCTGACCAACTTCAAGAGCAAGTACGCCGTGGACTGGAGTCCGTTCCTGGGCAAGAAGTGGACGGATGCCGGCGACACCGCGATCCCGCTCACCGAGTGGAAGCGCCTGGCCGAGCGCATCGCGACCATCCCCGAAGGCGTCACGCCGCACCCGCTGGTCAAGAAGGTCTATGACGACCGCGCCGCCATGGGCCGTGGGGAAGTCAACGTGGACTGGGGCATGGGCGAGCACATGGCCTTCGCGTCGCTCGTGGCCAGCGGCTTCCCGGTCCGCCTGTCGGGCGAGGACTGCGGCCGCGGCACGTTCACGCACCGCCATGCCGTGATCCACGACCAGAACCGCGAGAAATGGAACGAGGGCACCTACGTGCCGCTGCAGAACGTCAGCGAGAACCAGGCCCCGTTCGTCGTGATCGACTCCATCCTGTCCGAAGAGGCGGTGCTGGGCTTCGAGTACGGCTATGCCTCCAACGACCCCAACACCCTGGTGATCTGGGAAGCGCAGTTCGGCGACTTCGCCAACGGCGCGCAGGTGGTGATCGACCAGTTCATCGCTTCCGGCGAAGTGAAGTGGGGCCGCGTGAACGGCATCACGCTGATGCTGCCGCACGGCTACGAAGGCCAGGGCCCCGAGCACAGCTCGGCCCGCCTGGAGCGCTTCATGCAGCTGGCCGCGGACGCCAACATGCAGATCGTGCAGCCCACCACGGCCAGCCAGATCTTCCACGTGCTGCGCCGCCAGATGGTGCGCCACCTGCGCAAGCCGCTGGTCATCATGACGCCGAAGTCGCTGCTGCGGAACAAGGATGCGACCTCGCCGCTGTCCGAGTTCACGAAGGGCAGCTTCCAGACGGTGATCCCGGAGCAGAACGAGGCCATCGACAAGAAGGCCGACAAGGTCAAGCGCGTGATCGCCTGCTCGGGCAAGGTGTACTACGACCTCGTGAAGAAGCGCGAGGAAAAGGGTGCCGACGACGTCGCGATCCTGCGCGTGGAACAGCTCTATCCGTTCCCGCACAAGGCCTTCGCCACCGAGATCAAGAAGTACCCGCACGCCACCGAGATCGTGTGGTGCCAGGACGAGCCGCAGAACCAGGGCGCCTGGTTCTTCGTGCAGCACTACATCCACGAGAACATGCTCGACGGGCAGAAGCTGGGCTACTCCGGCCGCGCGGCGTCCGCATCGCCGGCCGTGGGCTATTCGCACCTGCACCAGGAGCAGCAGAAGGCACTGGTCGATGGCGCGTTCGGCAAGCTCAAGGGCTTCGTCCTCGCCAAGTGAGCGCGTGAACCCCGATCCCGCGAACCGCTTCCCACAGCGACACAACACGTTCTGAAAGAATCGAAAGAATCGTCATGGCTATCGTAGAAGTCAAAGTCCCCCAACTGTCCGAATCCGTGGCCGAGGCCACGATGCTCTCCTGGAAGAAGAAGGCCGGCGAGGCCGTCGCCATCGATGAGATCCTGATCGAGATCGAGACCGACAAGGTCGTGCTCGAAGTGCCCGCGCCGGCCGCCGGCGTGCTGGCCGAGATCGTCCAGGGCGACGGTGCCACCGTCGTGGCCGACCAGGTCATCGCCAGGATCGACACCGAAGGCAAGGCCGGCGCCGCCGCGCCCGCTCAGTCCGCTCCGACCGCCGCCGCCCAGGCGCCCGCCGTGGCCGCCGCAGCGGCCGACGCCGCCCCTGCAGGCGGTTCGAAGGGCGACGTGGCCATGCCGGCCGCCGCCAAGCTGCTGGCCGACAACAACCTGTCCGTGTCGGCCGTGTCCGGCTCCGGCAAGGATGGCCGCGTGACCAAGGGCGACGTGCTGGCCGCCGTGGCCGGTGGCGCTGCCGCCAAGCCGTCCGCTGCCCCCGCCGCCATCCCCACGGGCGTGCCCACCAAGGCGCTGCCGCAGGTGGCATCCCCCGCCGCACCGAACCTGGGCGACCGCCCCGAGCAGCGCGTGCCGATGAGCCGCCTGCGCGCCCGCATCGCCGAGCGCCTGCTGCAGTCGCAGTCCACCAACGCCATCCTGACCACCTTCAACGAGGTGAACATGGCCCCGGTGATGGAGCTGCGCAAGAAGTTCCAGGACAGCTTCACCAAGGAGCACGGCACCAAGCTGGGCTTCATGAGCTTCTTCGTGAAGGCGGCCGTGCACGCGCTCAAGAAGTTCCCGGTGCTGAACGCTTCGGTGGACGGCAACGACATCGTTTATCACGGCTACTTCGACATCGGCATCGCCGTCGGCTCGCCCCGCGGCCTGGTGGTGCCGATCCTGCGCAACGCCGACCAGATGAGCTTCGCCGACATCGAGAAGAAGATCGCCGAGTTCGGCAAGAAGGCCCAGGAAGGCAAGCTCGGCATCGAGGAGATGACGGGCGGCACGTTCTCGATCTCCAATGGCGGCACCTTCGGTTCCATGTTGTCCACCCCCATCATCAACCCGCCCCAGTCGGCCATCCTGGGCGTGCACGCCACCAAGGACCGTGCCGTGGTGGAAAACGGCCAGATCGTGGTGCGCCCGATGAACTACCTGGCGATGTCGTACGACCACCGCATCATCGACGGCCGCGAAGCCGTGCTGGGCCTGGTGGCGATGAAGGACGCGCTGGAAGATCCGGCCCGCCTGCTGTTCGATATTTGATGGACCACCCCCCTGAGGCGCTGCGCGCCTTCCCCCTTCTCTCGGATTGCTGCGCAATCCGGGAAGGGGGACACCGCCAGCGCTGCGGGGCGGCCCTTGCGCGGCGGTTGCTGGCCCGGGCCCCGCGCATGGCGCGGGCTGGGGTGTTACACAGCGCCGTGAATACCGAAATCCATTGACAGACCCACATGCACGGTTGGCCTCGGGTCAGCCGGCGGTGGGTCTTTCTCCAACTGACACAGTGAGAACGACATGAGCAAACAATTCGACGTCATCGTCATCGGCGGCGGCCCCGGCGGCTACATCGCCGCCATCCGCGCGGCCCAGCTGGGCTTCAACGTGGCCTGCATCGACGAGTGGAAGAACGAGAAGGGCGGCCCCGCGCCCGGCGGCACCTGCACGAACGTGGGCTGCATCCCCTCCAAGGCGCTGCTGCAGTCCTCGGAGCATTTCGAGCATGCCACCAAGCATTTCGCCGAGCACGGCATCACGGCCACCGACGTGAAGATCGACGTGGCGAAGATGATCGGCCGCAAGGACGCCGTCGTGAAGCAGAACAACGACGGCATCCTGTACCTGTTCAAGAAGAACAAGGTCAGCTTCTTCCATGGCCGCGGCTCCTTCGTGAAGGCCGCCGAGGGTGGCTACGAGATCCAGGTAGCGGGCGCCGCGCAGGAAACCCTGGTGGGCAAGCAGATCATCGTGGCCACGGGTTCCAACCCTCGCGCGCTGCCCGGCGTGCCCTTCGACGAAGAGAAGGTGCTCTCCAACGACGGCGCATTGCGCATCGGCGCCACGCCGAAGAAGCTGGGCCTGATCGGCGCCGGCGTGATCGGCCTGGAGATGGGATCCGTGTGGCGCCGCGTGGGTGCCGACGTGACGGTGCTCGAAGGACTGCCCACGTTCCTGGGTGCGGTCGATGAGCAGATCGCCAAGGAAGCCAAGAAAGCCTTCGACAAGCAGGGCCTGAAGGTCGAGCTGGGCGTGAAGATCGGCGAGATCAAGACGGGCGGCGAGGGCGTCACGGTGGCCTACACCGATGCCAAGGGCGAGGCCCGCGAACTGGCGGTGGACAAGCTCATCGTCTCCATCGGCCGCGTGCCCAACACCATCGGCCTGAACCCGGAAGCCGTGGGCCTGCAGCTCGACGAGCGCGGCGCCATCGTGGTCGATGCCGACTGCAAGACCAACCTGCCCGGCGTGTGGGCGGTGGGCGACGTGGTGCGCGGCCCGATGCTGGCGCACAAGGCCGAGGAAGAGGGCGTGGCGGTGGCCGAGCGCATCGCGGGCCAGCACGGCCACGTGAACTTCAACACCATCCCCTGGGTCATCTACACCAGCCCCGAGATCGCCTGGGTGGGCCGCACCGAGCAGCAGCTCAAGGCCGACGGCGTGCAGTACAAGGCCGGCACCTTCCCGTTCCTGGCGAACGGCCGCGCCCGCGCGCTGGGCGACACGACCGGCATGGTCAAGTTCCTGGCCGATGCCACGACGGACGAGATCCTGGGCGTGCACATCGTGGGCCCGATGGCCAGCGAGCTGATCTCCGAGGCCGTGGTGGCCATGGAGTTCAAGGCGAGCGCCGAGGACATCGCGCGCATCTGCCACGCCCATCCCTCGCTGTCCGAGGCGACCAAGGAAGCGGCACTGGCCGTGGACAAGCGCACGCTCAACTTCTGACCGTGCGCCGATCGGGAGCGCGCCGCGCTCCCCCCGGGCTGCCGGCGCGCACATCCGTGTGCCGGCAGCCGTTGTTTTTCGTGTGGATGCGCGGTCGATGATTGCGCGGGAGAGACGTCCGTGAACGTGAAGCAGGCGTATGAGGCCGAGCTGGCCGCCAAGGGGTTCCGCAGCGACCCGGCCCAGCTGAGGGCGGTCGAGGCGCTGCAGCGCTGCGCGGACGACTGGGCGGCGTACAAGGAAAAGCGCTCCAACGCCCTGAAGAAGCTCATCCACCGCCCCGATGTGCCGCGCGGCGTGTACATGTACGGGGGCGTGGGCCGCGGCAAGAGCTTCCTGATGGACTGCTTCTTCAACGCCGTGCCCATCCGCCGCAAGGTGCGCCTGCATTTCCACGAGTTCATGCGCGAAGTGCACCGCGAACTGGCGGGCCTGCAGGGCACGGTGAACCCGCTGGACGTGCTGGGCGAGCGCATCGCCAAGCGCTACAAGCTCATCTGCTTCGACGAATTCCATGTGGCGGACATCACGGACGCGATGATCCTGCACCGCCTCCTGGCGGCGCTGTTCGACAACGACGTGGGTTTCGTCACCACGTCCAACTTCAAACCCGACGACCTGTACCCGGGCGGCCTGCACCGCGACCGCATCCTTCCGGCCATCGATCTGCTCAACGAAAAGCTGGAGGTGGTGAACGTGGACAACGGTACCGACTACCGGCGCCGCACGCTGGAGCAGGTCCGGCTCTACCACTGCCCGCTGGGCCCGCAGGCCGAGGCCGAGATGGAGGCCGCCTTCGACCAGCTCGCCGAAAGCCGCGACGAGGATCCGGTGCTGCACATCGAGGCGCGCGAGATCCGCGCCCGCCGCAAGGCCAGCGGCGTGGTGTGGTTCGATTTCGACGTGCTGTGCGGCGGCCCGCGCTCGCAGAACGACTACCTGGAAATCGCGTCGCAGTTCCATACCGTGCTGCTGTCCAATGTGCCCTACATGCCCGTGGCGATGGCATCCCCGGCCCGGCGCTTCACCTGGCTGGTGGACGTGCTCTACGACCGGCGCGTCAAGCTCATCCTGTCGGCCGCCGTGCCGCCCGAACAGCTCTACACCGAAGGGCCGCTCGCGCACGAGTTTCCCCGCACCGTGTCACGCCTCAATGAAATGCAGTCCAAGGAATTCCTGGCGCTCGAGCGCCGGGTGGTGGACACGGGGCTGACCTGAAGTCGCCCGCAAAGGATTTCCGCATGCCGAACTCTTCCCCGTCTTCCTTTCTCCGCCCCTTCGCACTGATGTCGGCCTGGGCGCTCCTCGCCGTGGCCGGCCCGGCGGCGGCCGCAGCCCAGGACGATGCCGAGCAGGCCCGGTCCGCGTTCGAGGCGGCGCAAACGGCCAGGACCGCGGAGCGCAAGCGCATCCAGCAGGAGCGTTCCGCGCTCGAGGCGCGCAAGAAGAAGGAAGAGGCGGTCTGCTACCAGCGGTTTTCCGTGGAGGACTGCCTGGAGACGGTGCGCTCCCAGGTGCGTGATGCGGAGGCGGTGCTGCGCAAGCGGGAGGTGGAACTGAACAACGCGGAGCGGCGCGAGAAGGCCGCGCTGCGGATGCAGTCCATCGAGCAGAAGCAGGCCGAGCAGCGGCAGAAGATCGAAAGCGGGGAACGCCCGGCGCCCATGCGCGCCGAGTCGCGCTCCCAGAACCAGGCCGAGGACCGCGCACGGCGCGAGGAGGAAGCGCGTACCCGTGCGGCGCAGCAGCGGGCACGCGAAGAATCCCACCGCACTACCGAGGCCGAGCGCGCCGCCTCGCAGCCGGCACGCTCCGCCGAGGCGCGGGCGCGCTATGAGGCCAAGCAGCAGGCCGCACGGGAGCGACGGGAAAAGCGCGAGCGCGCCAATGCCGAAGCGGCGGCCTCGGGCCGCAAACCGGCGGCTCCCCTGCCGGAGCCGGCCGATCCCGCTCCCCCGCCGGCGCCGGCCGGTTCCGCGCCGGCCCGCTGACCGGGCGGACGGGCCGCATTCCCGGCTGCCGGCATGCGCCCGGTCCAGCTCATCGCTGGGCGGGCGGTGGCCGCACGCCTCCCGATGCGGCGGCCTCCACGAGCGCCTCGATCTTCACGATGGCGAGCGACAGGTTGTCGCCGCCTCCGCGTGCGCGGCTGCGTGCCTTTTCGATGAGGAATTCCGTCGCTTCGCGCGGGGTGAGCGAGTCCACGACGGAGCCGAGTTCCGCGGGTGAGAAGTAATGCCACACCCCGTCGCTGCAGGCCATCAGCGTGTCGCCGGGCACCAGTTGCGGGATGGTGTGGATGGCCACGGGCGGGTCGCTCTCGGTGCCCAGGCACCCCACCAGGATGTTGGAGTGCGGATGGGTATTGGCCTCGGCCTCGGTGATCTCGCCGCGGTCCACCAGCGCCTGGACGTAGGAGTGGTCGCTGGTGCGGTGGATGAGCTGGGAGCCCCGGAAGTGGTAGATGCGCGAGTCGCCCGCATGCGCCCAGTAGCAGTCGCCGCGGGGATGGATGAGGAAGGCCGCCACAGTGCTGTGGGGCTCCTGCTCCGCGGAAATGGCCGTCAGGCGGATCACGATGTGCGCTTCTTCCACCATGTGCCGGAGCATGGCGACCGGATCGTCGCTGTCCGGCGCATAGCGTTCGAAGAGCTGGCGCGCGGTCATCATGACCTGGTCGGAGGCCTTGCGCCCCCCGCTGCGGCCACCCATGCCGTCGGCCACCACGCCGAGCACGCAGCCGTTGTGCCGGGGATGCGCGATCAGCGCCACCTGGTCCTGCTGGTAGTCGCGGTCGCCTTTATGGATACCGGTCGACGCAGTGAGACGAAACGGTTTGGTCATGGCGGTATCGGAAGGGGCGGGAAAAAGGCGGCGGTGGGCCGGGGAGCGGGCCGGGAGCCCTATTATCGAGGGATGGACCGCGTTTTCTGTGAACTGTCTCGCGCCTGCGGCGTCCCGCGGAGCCGCGGTTGAGCGCCGGGGCGGAACACCCCGGCACGCTCCTGCAGGCGGTGTCGGCCGCTTTCGCGGAAGACGGGCCGCTGGCGATCGCGCAGGCGCGCTTCCAGCCGCGGGCGGGGCAGGCCGCGATGGCCGCGGCCGTCGCGGAAACCATCGACCGGGGCGGGGCGCTCGTCGTGGAGGCCGGCACGGGTGTCGGGAAGACCTTCGCCTACCTGGTGCCCGCGCTGCTCAGCGGGGAGCGCGTGCTGATCTCCACCGCCACCAAGGCGCTGCAGGACCAGCTCCACAGCCGCGATCTGCCCCGGCTGCTGCAGGCGCTGGCATTGCCCGCGCGCACGGCCCTGCTCAAGGGGCGCGGCAGCTATCTGTGCCTGCACCGGCTGGGCATCGCGCGGCAGCATCCTTCGGCGGCCGACCCGGCCGTCGCCCGCGTGCTCGCACGTGCGGAAGTGTGGGCCCATGCCACCGCCACGGGCGATCTCGCGGAACTGCCGGGCTGGGACGAGCGGTCGGCCGCGACGCCGCTGTTCACCTCCACGCGCGACAACTGCCTGGGCTCGTCCTGCCCGCGCTTTCGCGAATGCCATGTGTACCAGGCCCGGCGCGAGGCGATGGCGGCCGACGTGGTGGTCATCAACCACCATCTCTTCTTCGCGGACCACGCCATCCGCGGATCGGGCGTGGCGGAACTGCTGCCCAGCGTGCGCGTGGTGGTGTTCGACGAGGCCCACCAGCTCAACGAGACGGGCGTGCAGTTCATGGGCACGCAGATGGGTTCCTCGCACTGGCTGGATCTCGCGCGCGACGTGCTGGCCGCGGGGCTGCAGTTCGCACGGGGCCTGGCGGACTGGCAGGGCGCCGCCGCCGCGCTGGAGCGGGCCGCGCGCGACTGGCGCATGGCTGCGGGAGCGCGTGCGCCGGGAACGCGCCTGCGCTGGTCGGGGCCCGTGCCCGACGGTGTGGAGCGTGCAGCCTGGGACGACGCACTCGGCCGGTTGTCGGCCGCGGCGCGCGAGGCGCTGGCGGCGCTCGACACGGTCAGCGAGATCGCACCCGACTTCGTGCGGCTGCATGAACGCTGCGTGGAACTGATGGAGCGGCTCGCCCTGTTCCTGGACCCGGCCCCGCCGGATGCCGTGCGCTGGGTGGAGGCCGGGCAGCACCAGGTGCGCGCCCATCTGGTGCCCCTGGACATCGCGCAGCCGCTGCGCAGGCTGTGGTTTCCGCACGAAGAGACTGCAGGGCCGTCCACCGATGCCGATGCTGGCACCGGGCCCGGGCCGGCCCATGACTCGCCGGACGACCTGCCCTGGAGCGACGAGGGCGGCGCCCCCGATCCGTGGACAGCGCCCGTCCCCGGCTCCGCGCTGCCGGCCCCGGGGGCTGCGGCGCTCCCTGGTGCGGGCTCCGGCGAGGGGGGCGGGCGCCCGCGTGCCTGGGTTTTCACCTCGGCCACGCTGGGCGACGATGCCTCGCTGAAATGGTTCACGGCGGCCTGCGGGCTGGAGGGCGCGCGCGTGCTGCAGGTCCCCAGCCCCTTCGACTACGCAGCCCAGGCCGCGCTCTACGTGCCGCGCCAGCTGCCTTCCCCGTCCGATCCGGGCCACGGGGCCGCGGTGGCGCGCTGGGCGGGCGATGCCGCGCGCATACTCGGCGGGCGCACGCTGGTGCTGACGACTACATTGAAGGCCCTGCGCACGATCGGCGACGCACTGCGGGAGCGCTTTCCCGACGGTTCCGGCATCGAGGTGCTGGTGCAGGGCGACTGGCCCAAGCGCCGGCTGATGGAGCGCTTCCGCGAGGCCGATGCCGGCGGGGACCGCCCGGGCTGCGTGCTGGTGGCGTCCGCCTCGTTCTGGGAAGGCTTCGACGTGCCCGGCGATGCGCTGCAGCTGGTGGTGATCGACAAGCTGCCGTTCCCGCCGCCCGGCGATCCGGTGGTCGAGGCGCGGTCGCAGCGCCTGGAGCAGGAGGGAAAGAGCGCGTTCCGGCATTTCGCGCTGCCGGATGCGGCCATCGCGCTCAAGCAGGGTGCCGGGCGGCTGATCCGCAACGAGCAGGACCGGGGCCTGCTGGCGGTTGCCGATGCCCGGCTGGTGACCATGGGCTACGGCAAGCGGCTGCTGGCCGCGCTGCCGCCCATGCGCAGGATTCAGGACGAGGCGGAGTGGGACGAGGCGCTGCGCGGCCTGGCGGCCGTCACCAGACCTTCCACCACGGTTCTTCCTTCGCCTTGAACCCGTTGCGCATGTATTCGCTCTGCGGGTAGGAGGCGGCCATCACGCGCTGCGCGTCGTCGCGCAGCTGGGTCATGCCGAGCGCGTCGTAGGACTTGATGAGGATGTAGAGCGCTTCCTCGAGCGCGGGCACGTCCTTGTAGTCGGCCAGGGCGATCTGTGCGCGGTTGATGGCGGCCACGTAGGCGCCGCGCTGGTAGTAGTAGCGGGCCACATGGACCTCGTACTGCGCGAGGGAGTTGACGATGTACGTCATGCGCTGCTGCGCGTCGCGCGCGTAGCGCGAATCGGGGAAGCGGGTGACGAGCTCGCGGAAGGATTCGAACGAATCCTTGGCAGCCTTCTGGTCGCGCTCGGACAGGTCCTGGCGCGACAGCCAGGAGAACAGCCCGAGGTTGTCGTTGAAGTTGACCAGCCCCTTCAGGTAGAGCGCATAGTCGTAGGCCGGGCTCGCGGGGTGCAGCTTCATGAAGCGGTCCAGCGTGGCGATCGCCTGGGCCTTCTCGCCGCCCTTGTACTGGGCGTAGGCCTTTTCCAGCTGGGCCTGCTGCGCGAGCGGGGTGCCGGCGGCGCGGCCCTCGAGCTTCTCGAACAGCGGGACGGCCTTGTCGTAGGAGTTGCTGTTCAGCTCGTCCCGCGCCTCGGAATAGATGCGGTTGGGGCTCCAGCCCGCGGTCTTGTCTTCGGTGGTGCTGGAGCAGCCCGCGAGCACGCCTGCGGCAAGCAGGGTGGTCAAGAGCGGCAGGGAAAAACGCGGCATGGCAGCGGCTTTCTGACAATCGGTGAAGGGAGGCCGGCGCACGCCCGGCGCGGTGCGGCGGGCTGCGGACAACGGGCCATTGTACCGGCCGGGCAGCACCCCACTGCGGGCCCGGGATGGGGCGGATTCCTACAATAGCCCCCATGTTTGTCCATTTGCGCCTGCACACCGAGTTTTCCGTCGTCGACGGCACCACCCGCATCGACGAAGTGGCCAAGGCGGCCTCGAAAGACGGCCAGCCCGCCCTCGCGATCACCGACCTCCACAACCTCTTCGGCGCCATCAAGTTCTACAAGGAAGCCCGCGGCAAGGGCGTCAAGCCCGTGCTGGGCGCGGAAGTCAGCATCGAGCCGGAGACCGCCGGCAACCCGCCCGGCCGCATCCTCCTGCTGGCCCAGGGCCGGCAGGGCTACCTGAACCTCTGCGAGATGCTGGCGCGCGCCTGGACGCGCAATGTCGTGAAGAACGTGCCGCTGTGCACGTGGGAATGGCTGGAAGAGCTGGGTGGCGACCTGATCGCGCTGTCCGGCGCCCAGGCGGGGCCCGTGGGCCAGGCCTTCACCCGCGGCGACGATGCCGGCGCGGCGCGCGTGGCGCTGCGGCTGGCCGGGCTGTTCCCGCACCGCTTCTACCTGGAGCTGCAGCGGGCGGGGCGCCCGGAAGACGAGTCCCAGGTGGTGGCGGCCGTGCAGCTGGCGGCACGCCTCAACCTGCCGGTGGTGGCAACCCAGCCCACGCAGTTCCTCACCGCCGACGACTACGAAGCCCACGAGGCCCGGGTCTGCATCGCGGAAGGGGAGATCCTCGCCAACCCGCGCCGGGTGCGCCGCTTCACCCGCGAGCAGTACTTCAAGTCGAGCGCGCAGATGGAGGCGCTCTTCGCCGACGTGCCGACGGCCATCGCCAACACGCTGGAGATCGCCAGGCGCTGCAGCCTGACACTGGTGCTCGGCAAGCCGCGCCTGCCGGACTTTCCCACACCCAACGGCATGCCCATCGACGAGTATTTCCGCTACGCCTCGTTCGAAGGGCTGGAGGAGCGCCTGAAGCACCTCTTCCGCAACGAGGCCGAACGCGACAAGCAGCGCCCGCGCTACGTGGAGCGGCTGGAGTTCGAGCTGAACACCATCCTGAAGATGGGGTTCCCGGGCTACTTCCTCATCGTGGGCGACTTCATCCAGTGGGCCAAGGAAAACGGCTGCCCGGTGGGCCCGGGCCGGGGTTCCGGCGCCGGCTCGCTCGTGGCCTATGCGCTCAAGATCACCGACCTGGATCCGCTGCAGTACAACCTGCTGTTCGAGCGCTTCCTGAACCCGGAGCGGGTGTCCATGCCCGACTTCGACATCGATTTCTGCCAGTCCAACCGCGACCGGGTGATCGACTACGTGAAGGACAAGTACGGCAAGAACGCCGTGAGCCAGATCGCCACCTTCGGCACCATGGCAGCCAAGGCCGCCATCCGCGACGTGGGCCGCGTCATGGACATGAGCTACACCTTCTGCGACGGCATCTCCAAGCTGGTGCCCGGCAAGCCCGGCATGTCCTACACGCTGGCCTATCCGCCCGAAGTGAAGAAGGAAGGCGACAAGAACAACTACGCGCTGGAACTGGAGCCCATGCTCTACGAGCGCGTGCGCAAGGAAGAGGACGTCAAGACCGTCATCGAGATGGCGCAGAAACTCGAGGGCATGACCCGCAACATCGGCATGCACGCCGGGGGCGTGCTGATCGCGCCGGGCAAGCTCACCGATTTCTGCCCGCTCTACCAGCAGCCGGGCAGCGAGTCGGCCGTGAGCCAGTACGACAAGGACGACGTGGAGGCGATCGGCCTCGTGAAGTTCGACTTCCTGGGCCTGGCCACGCTGACGATCCTGGAGATCGCGCGCGAGTTCATCATGAAGCGCCACAAGGGGCAGGAGAACTTCGCGTTCGAGAACATCCCGCTCGACGACGCGCCGACCTACCGGCTGTTCTCCGAAGGCAAGACGGAAGCCGTGTTCCAGTTCGAATCGCGCGGCATGCAGGGCATGCTGAAGGAAGCGCGCCCGAGCCGGCTGGAAGACCTGATCGCCCTGAACGCGCTCTACCGCCCGGGCCCGATGGACCTGATCCCCACCTTCGTGAACCGCAAGCACGGCAAGGAGCCGGTGGAGTATCCGCACCCGCTGGTGGAACCCGTGCTGGCCGAGACCTACGGGATCATGGTCTACCAGGAGCAGGTGATGCAGACCGCCCAGGTGCTGGGCGGCTACAGCCTCGGCGGCGCCGACATGCTGCGCCGGGCCATGGGCAAGAAGAAGGCCGAGGAGATGGCCGAGCACCGCGAGATCTTCCGCAAGGGCGCGGCCGAGAAGGGCATCGGCCAGGACAAGGCCGACGAGGTGTTCGATTTGATGGAGAAGTTCGCGGGCTACGGCTTCAACAAGTCGCACGCCGCCGCCTACTCCCTGCTGGCCTACCACACCGGCTGGCTCAAGGTGCACTACACGGCCGAGTTCTTCTGCGCCAACATGACGGTGGAAATGGACGACACCGACAAGCTGAAGGTGCTGTACGAAGACGCCATGAAGATGGGGCTCACCTTCGAGCCGCCGGACGTGAACCGCGGCATGTACCGCTTCGAGCCGGTGACGGACAAGGTGATCCGCTACGGGCTGGGCGCGGTCAAGGGTACCGGCCAGCAGGCGATCGAGGCGATCATCGCCGCGCGCGAGGGCCGCGGCGTGGGCCCGCGGGGCGACACCAAAGGTCCGTTCGCCAGCCTGTTCGACTTCTGCGCGCGGGTGGACCGCACCCGGCTCAACAAGCGCACGCTGGAGGCGCTCATCAAGGCGGGCGCGTTCGACGCCATCGAGATGAACCGCGCGTCGCTCGTGGCGTCGATCGACCGGGCCTTCGACTTCGCCAACTCCCTGATCGCCAACGCCAACCAGGGCGGCCTGTTCGACATGATGGGCGACGACTCGCACGGCTCCAGCACCCAGGATCCGGCCCTGGTGGAGATGCTGCCGTGGGGCGTGAAGGAGCGGCTCACCCAGGAAAAGACCGCCGTCGGCTTCTACCTGTCGGGCCACCTGTTCGACGAGGTGGAAAAGGAGGTCCGCCGCTTCATACGCACCCCGATCGAGGAGCTGGCCGACAGCCGGGAGCCGCAGATCATGGCGGGCATCGTGAGCGACTTCCGGGTGATCAACGGGCAGCGGGGCCGCCTGGCGCTGTTCAAGCTGGACGACAAGTCCGCCATGATCGAGGCTTCGGCCGACGAGAACGTGATCAATGCCCACCGCGACCTGCTCAAGGAGGATGAATTCGTGGTGCTGCTGGGGCGCCTGCAGCTCGACCATTTCAGCGGCGGCCTGCGCGTCAAGGTGATGCAGGGCTGGGATCTCGCCAGCGCGCGCGCCAAGTTCGGCCGCTACCTGCAGGTGGCGGTGGGCGACTGCGCGCCGGACGTGCAGCGCCTCGTGCGCGAATTCCCCCCGAAGCGCCAGGAAACGCCCGAGGGCGAGGTGCTGGTGCACGGCCTGCGCGTGCGCATGGGCGTGCGCTGCCGCTCCGAGGGGCAGGAGGCGGTGGCCGAACTGCAGCTCGGGGAGGGCAGCCGGTTCTTCCCCTCGGACGCGGCCCTGGCGGCCTGGAGCGCGGAGGCCGGCAGCGGGGTGGTGAACGTCGTGTACGACGCCGGCTGAGATGCCTGGCGGGCGCGTTCCACGGTGCGGGCTTGAAATCCCGGCGCGCGCCGGCAACTGGAACGTCGCGTCTTTCTCCGGCGGATTCCCGCCCATGCCGCGCGGCATGCGAAACCGTGTCGCAAGACCGGAATTTGCACCCCCGCAATGGGCTTTTTCGCTCTGGGGCAAACTGTCCCGGACGCTCTAGAATGGTCCGCATGGCAACTAAACCACCTTCCATGACCCCGACGCCTCCCACGGGAGTGCCGTCGCGGGACGATGGCGGCTCGGTCGTGCTCGAGAGGCGCACGCAAAGGACCCAGCCGCCCCAGATGTACCAGGTGGTGATGCTGAACGACGACTACACGCCCATGGAGTTCGTGATCGTCGTGCTGCAGGAGTTCTTCGGCAAGGACCGCGAAGCGGCCACGCAGATCATGCTGAAGATCCACCTGGACGGTAAAGGCGTATGTGGTGTGTATTCGCGCGACGTCGCCGCCACCAAGGTCGAACAGGTGCGCGAAGCCGCGCACAAGGCGGGCCACCCGCTGCAATGCCTGAGCGAGCCGGTTGAATAACCGGTCCCGGGTCCCGATCTATCGTTATCCCTTCCCCCGCAAGCACAAAGGAGTTCACATGATTGCCCAGGAACTGGAAGTCAGCTTGCACATGGCCTTTGTCGAGGCCCGCCAGCAGCGCCACGAGTTCATCACCGTGGAGCATCTGTTGCTTGCACTGCTTGATAACCCCAGCGCAGCCGAGGTGCTGCGCGCATGCTCTGCCAACGTCGAGGACCTTCGCTCGTCGCTGGCGAATTTCATCAAGGACAACACGCCCCAGGTGGCAGGCACCGACGAGGTGGACACGCAGCCCACGCTGGGATTCCAGCGGGTGATCCAGCGCGCCATCATGCACGTGCAGTCCACCGGCAACGGCAAGAAGGAAGTGACCGGCGCGAACGTGCTGGTCGCGATCTTCGGCGAGAAGGATTCGCACGCCGTGTACTACCTGCACCAGCAGGGCGTCACCCGCCTGGACGTGGTCAACTTCATCGCCCACGGCATCAAGAAGGGCGAGCCGCCGGAGCCCGCGAAGGCCGAGAACCCCTCGGAAGCCGAAGAGGGCGCTGGCGGCGAGCGCAGCGAGAAGGCCTCGCCGCTGGAGCAGTACACGCAGAACCTGAACGTCGCCGCCAAGGAGGGCAAGATCGATCCGCTGATCGGCCGCCATTACGAGGTCGAGCGCACGATCCAGATCCTCTGCCGCCGCCGCAAGAACAACCCGCTGCTGGTCGGCGAGGCCGGCGTGGGCAAGACCGCGATCGCCGAGGGCCTGGCCTGGCGCATCACGCAGAACGACGTGCCCGAGATCCTGGCCGAGGCCTCGGTCTATTCGCTGGACATGGGCGCGCTGCTGGCCGGCACCAAGTACCGCGGCGATTTCGAGCAGCGCCTGAAGGGCGTGCTCAAGTCGCTCAAGGACAAGCCGAACGCGATCCTGTTCATCGACGAGATCCACACGCTGATCGGCGCGGGCGCCGCCTCGGGCGGCACGCTGGACGCGTCCAACCTGCTCAAGCCGGCGCTCTCCAGCGGCCAGCTCAAGTGCATCGGCGCGACCACGTTCACCGAGTACCGCGGCATCTTCGAGAAGGACGCGGCCCTGTCGCGGCGCTTCCAGAAGGTCGACGTGGTCGAGCCGACCGTGGCCGAGACGGTGGACATCCTCAAGGGGCTCAAGAGCCGTTTCGAGGAGCACCACAGCGTGAAATACGCCACCGCGGCCCTGCAGGCGGCGGCGGAGCTGTCGGCCAAGTACATCAACGACCGGCACCTGCCCGACAAGGCCATCGATGTGATCGACGAGGCCGGCGCTGCCCAGCGCATCCTGGTGGCCAGCAAGCGCAAGAAGACCATCGGCAAGGCCGAGATCGAGGAAATCGTGGCGAAGATCGCGCGCATCCCGCCCGCGAACGTCTCCAACGACGACCGCAGCAAGCTGCAGACCATCGAGCGTGACCTCAAGAGCGTGGTCTTCGGCCAGGACAAGGCGCTGGAAGTGCTCGCCTCCGCTGTCAAGATGGCGCGCTCGGGCCTGGGCAAGGGCGACAAGCCGATCGGCTCGTTCCTCTTCAGCGGCCCGACCGGCGTCGGCAAGACCGAGGCGGCCAAGCAGCTGGCCTACATCCTGGGCATCGAGCTGATCCGCTTCGACATGTCGGAGTACATGGAGCGCCACGCCGTGAGCCGCCTGATCGGCGCGCCCCCGGGCTACGTGGGCTTCGACCAGGGCGGCCTGCTGACCGAGGCCATCACGAAGAAGCCGCACGCAGTGCTGCTGCTCGACGAGATCGAGAAGGCGCACCCGGACATCTTCAACGTGCTGCTGCAGGTGATGGACCACGGCACGCTGACGGACAACAACGGGCGCAAGGCCGACTTCCGCAACGTCATCATCATCATGACGACGAACGCGGGTGCCGAGACCATGAACAAGGCCACCATCGGGTTCACCAACCCGCGGCAGGCCGGCGACGAGATGGCCGACATCAAGCGCCTGTTCACGCCCGAGTTCCGCAACCGCCTGGACGCGATAGTCAACTTCAAGGCGCTGGACGAGCAGATCATCCTGCGCGTGGTGGACAAGTTCCTGCTGCAGCTGGAGACCCAGCTCGCCGAGAAGAAGGTGGAAGTCACCTTCACCGACGCGCTGCGCAAGCACCTGGCGAAGAAGGGCTTCGATCCGCTGATGGGCGCGCGCCCGATGCAGCGCCTGATCCAGGACACCATCCGCCGCGCGCTGGCCGACGAACTGCTGTTCGGACGCCTGACCGAAGGTGGCCGCCTGACGGTGGACATCGAGGTCAAGACCGACGAGAAGGGGGTGGAAACGCCCGACGTGCTGCTGGACATCCAGCCGCTGCCGAAGAAGGACCGCTCGGCCAAGTCCGAGCCCGCGGAACCCGAAGAGGCGACCGCGGACTGACGGCCCCCGCCCGCCATGCGCCGGTGCCCCACGGCACCGCGCCGAGCCCGCAGTCCCGACAGGGGCTCGCGGGCTTTTTCCTTGGCGGGTGGCCTGGCGGTCCGTCAGCGCGGTGGCGGCGCCGCGGCGGCCGCCATGGACTCCCGCCGGAAGAAGGCGACGACGGCCGCGTTGAAGCCGTCATGGAACGCGGTGCGGTCGAAGCCGGGGCCATCCCGGCAGATCTCCGGCGCCTGGCGTGCCATGCCGTCGGAGCAGGGCGCCAGGAAGGCGAAGTGCGCCGCACCGCGGGCCACATGCCATTCGGGCGCCGTGGGCAGGCCGTCGCGGACGGCCCTCACGCTCTCCGGCGTGACGCCGTCGCCGCCGAGTTCCGAGGCCCAGAGCTGCAGGGGGATGCGCACAGTCCGCAGCCCCCGGGCGTCGAACACGCTGAGCGGGTCCACGACCACGGCGGCCCGTATCCTCGGGTCGGCAGGTGTGGCGGGCGGCAAGGCACCGCTGGCGATCTCGCGGCACAGCGGCAAGGGGGAGCCTGCCGGGCACAGGTCCCGCCGCAGCGCCCAGTCCGGCTGGGCGCCGGCCAGGGCCAGCGCCGTGTAGCCGCCGCGCGAGAAGCCGAAGATGCCCACCCACTGCGGCGCCAGCGCCGCGCGGCCCGGCCATCGGCCCAGCATGTAGTCCACGAGGCGGCGCATGTCTTCCGGCCGGGTGGTGAAGGCCGAAAGCTTTGTCTGCCGGCTCAGGTCCTGGAAGTTGTCGCCGGGATGGTGGACCGCCGCCACGACGAATCCTGCGTCGGCGAGCGCCTGCGCCGTGTCGTGGTGGCCCAGCGCCGAGCCGCCGGTGCCGTGCGACATGACGACCAGCGGCAGGCGCGAGCCCGCCACGGGGCAATCACGCACTCCCTGCAGCACCAGGGGCGGCAGCGCGATGGGTGCGGCCGGCGTGGCGCAGGGTGACCAGACGGCCCCCCGCAGTGCGGGGCCCTGTGCATCGGCAGGTACATCTATGAATGCAAGGCCCGCGGCATGGCCGGCGGGAGCGAGCACGGCGCAGAGGCTGGCCAGCAGCGCAGGGAGCAGTCTTTTCATGGGGTTGCCGGGGTAGGGCGCACCGGAACGAGCAGGTCGGTGCGCAGTTCTGCAGGGGCCGCGTTGCGCGGCGAGTTCAGGTAATGCTCCAGCGCGGGCCGGTCATCGGGCTCGTAGCCGCTGGCCGGCAGCCAGCGGGCGTAAAGCGCATTGAACGCCGCGTTGATGCGGGTGTAGGGCCCGGCCAGGCGGTGGCAGGCGTACAGGCCCGCCGGAATGTCGATCCGTTCGATGTCCGGATGCATGGCGTGGGCCAGCGTCTCTGCCAGAGCCGCCGCGGCGTGATAGCACAGCCCGGAGCCGGGGTCCCCGGCATCCTCCCGGCACATGCCCAGCCACACCGTGCCGGGGAGTTCGCCGATCAGCCAGCGCAGTCGCCGATGCGTGTGGGGAATCGTGGCGGCGGGGCCGCGGTGCCGCAGGGCGAGCACCTGTTGCGCGGGCTGCTCGATGAGCCGCACGGTGGTCGCAGGGCTGCTGGCGGCAAGCCGCTCCTCAGGCGCGTCCGGCGCGAGGCGCTGCATGGCGGCCTGGAAGGCGCTGGGCGCCTGCCCGCTGAACTGGCTGAAGGCCCGCGAGAACGCCTGGGGGCTCTCGTAGCCGGAGGCCAGCGCGATCTCGGTCACGCTCAGCATGCCTTCCTGCAGCAGGCTGGCCGCGTGGGCCAGGCGCACGCGCCGCACCGTCACGGCCACGCTTTCGCCCGTAACCCCCGCATAGAGGCGGTGGAAGTGCCAGGGCGAGAAATGGGCCAGGGCGGCCAGGTCCTCGAGACGGTGCGTGGACAGCGGGTGCGCCACGATGTGCGCCACCACGCGCGCGACCCGCGCCCTGTATCGGGCCTCCGCCCGGCTTGTCTTCATGGGCGCATTCTGCCGGCCGGCGGTCCGCGGTGCTTAGCCGGGTTTGCGCAAATCACCCGGTGGAGACGGCGCCGCGGTCGGGGCGCCGATCGACCGCGGGCCGTGCCGGCATCAGGGCGCCTGCAGTTGCTGCAGCAGCTCCAGCGTCGGGTATCCATCGGCCACCTGCCCGATGCTCAGCTGGAAGCGGCGCAGGCCGGCGCGCGTGGCCGGGCCCATCACGCCGTCGGCGGTGCCGGCCGCGAAGCCGCGGGCGTTGAGGGCATTCTGCAGGTCGCGGGTCTGGGTGCGCGTGAGCGGCTGCAGGTCGCGGGGCCATGGGGCCGTGACGCCGGGGCCTCCGGCGATCTGGCGCGCGAGCAGGCCCACGCCCAGGGCGTAGTTGATGGAGTTGTTGTAGCGCAGGATCACCCGGAAATTCGGCCCCACCATGAAGGCCGGGCCGCGCGCGCCCGCAGGCACGAGGATGGAGGCGCCGTCCAGCGCGGGCAGGGGCTGGCCATCGATGGATTGCACGCCCTCGGCCGCCCACTGCGTGGACGGGTGGCGCACGGCGAGTTCCGCGCGCTCGTAGTCGAAGCCCGGCGGCAGGCGCACTTCCACGCCCCAGGGCTGGCCGGGTTGCCAGCCCATGCGCGACAGGAAATTGGCGGTGGATGCGGCGACATCCGGGACGCTGCCCCAGATGTCGCGGTGGCCGTCGCCGTCGGCGTCCACCGCGTAGCCGAGGAACACGGACGGCAGGAACTGGGTGTGGCCCATGGCGCCGGCCCAGGAGCCGATCATGCGGTCGGCGGCGATGTCGCCCTGGTCGATGATGCGCAGCGCGGCCAGCAGTTCACCGCGCGCCCAGTCGCGGCGGCGGCCCTCGTAGGCCAGCGTGGCGAGCGCATCGACGGTGCGGAAGCTCCCGAAGTTCGACCCGTAGTTGCTTTCCATGCCCCAGATGGCGGTAATGACCTCGGCAGGCACGCCGTAGCGCGCGGCTGCCGAGTCCAGGGCGGCGCGCTGCTCGGCCAGCACGTCGCGGCCACGCTGGATGCGGGTGGGCGACACGGCGCTGTCCAGGTAGGCCCAGGGCGTGCGCGTGAATTCGGGCTGGGAGCGGTCGAGCTCGATCACCTGGGGCAGCCACTGCGCGCCGTCCAGGGCGGCAGCGACCGTCTCCGGGCGGATGCCGGCCTGCAGGGCCTCCTGCCGGAATCCCGCGATCCACTGCGCGAAGCCGGCCTGTTCGGCCTCGGCGGACAGCGGGGCGGCATCGGCTGCCGGCGCGGTGGGCTGGGCGGGTGCAGGCGTGGCCTGCGTGCCCGGTGCGGGCACGGCCGGCAGTGCCGGGTTGGCGGGAACCGGCGCAGTCGGCGCGGCCTGCGCCGGGGGAGCGGACGGCGTGGCGGCGCAACCGGCCAGCAGGGCGCAGAGCAGGCCTGCCCCGGCGGCGGCGGGCCACCACGGCCTGGCGGGAGCAGCGTGGACGCTGAAGGACGGACGGAGGGCGGAGGCGGGCGTCGTGTTTCTTCGTTGCATGCCCCATTGTCCACGGGCTGCAGCGGTGCCGGCATACTTGCGGGCTGGAGTTTTACGCATCGCTGCGCTTCATCGATCCATGCATACTTTTTTTTGGCACGACTACGAGACCTTCGGCGCGGACCCGCGGCGCGACCGCCCCGCGCAGTTCGCGGGCATCCGCACGGACGCGGACCTGAACGAGATCGGCGAGCCGGTGATGATGTATTGCCGCCCGGCGCCGGACTACCTGCCTGATCCCGAGTCCTGCCTGCTCACGGGCATCACGCCGCAGCTGTGCCTGGAGCGCGGCCTGCCCGAGCACGAATTCGCCGCGCGCATCGAGGCGGAGTTGGCCCGGCCCGGCACCATCGGCGTGGGCTACAACACGATCCGCTTCGACGACGAGATCACGCGCTTCATGTTCTGGCGCAACCTGATCGATCCCTATGCGCGGGAATGGCAGAACGAATGCGGCCGCTGGGACCTGCTGGACGTGGTGCGCCTGACCTACGCGCTGCGCCCCGACGGTATCGAGTGGCCGCGCAAGGAGGACGGGTCTCCCAGCCTGAAGCTCGAGCACCTGTCGCGCGCCAACGGCCTGGTGCACGAGGCGGCGCACGATGCCCTGTCGGACGTGCGCGCCACGATCGCGCTGGCGAGGCTGATCCGGCAGCGGCAGCCGAAGCTGTTCGAGTTCGCGCTCGGCCTGCGCCGCAAGGACCGCGTGGCCGCGGAACTGCGCCTGCCCGCCACGGCCGATACCGCGCGCCCCTTCCTCCACGCATCGGGCATGTTCCCGGCGGACCGGGGCTGCCTGGGCATCCTGTGGCCGCTCGCCAGCCACCCGACCAACCGCAACGAGCTGATCGCGTGGGACCTGGCGCACGACCCGTCCGAACTGGCCGGCCTGGATGCCGCGCGCATCCGCGAGCGGCTCTTCACGCGCACCGCCGACCTGCCCGAGGGCGTGGCGCGGCTGCCCGTCAAGAGCGTGCACCTGAACAAGTCCCCCATGGTGGTGGGCAACGTGAACACCCTCACGCCGGCCATGGCGCAGCGCTGGGGCATCGACATGGAGCGTGCCGCAGCCCATGCGGAGATCGCACGGGCGCTGCCCGACATGAGCGCGATCTGGGCCGAGGTGTTCGCACGGCCGAAGGACGCGCCGGCCGATGTGGACCAGGACCTGTACGGGGGCTTCGTCGGCAACGAGGACCGGCGCCGCCTGCAGCGGCTGCGCACGCTGCCGCCGCAGGAGCTGGCGCTGGCCCGGCCGGGTTTCGACGACGAGCGCCTGGAGGAGCTGGCCTGGCGCTTCCGCGCACGCAACTTCCCCGAGACGCTGGACGAGGCGGACCGCGAGCGCTGGGAAGCCCTGCGCGTGGCGCGCCTCATGGAGGGCGAGGGCGGTGGCCTGACCTTCGATGCGCTGTTCGCGCGGCTGGACACGCTGGGCGAGACGGCGGACGAGCGTGGCGAGGCGATCCTGGGAGCGCTGTATGAATATGCAGAAAGCATCGCTCCCGATTTCTGACGGGCCCGTGCCTCTGCCGGCCTCTGCGGGCGGGTTGGATGCCCTGCTGGCCTGGGCGCGTGCCTGCCCGCGGCTTTTCGTGCTCACCGGCGCGGGCTGCAGCACGGCGTCCGGCATCCCGGACTACCGGGACGAGGGCGGCGCCTGGAAGCGCTCCCCGCCGGTCACCTACCAGGCCTTCATGGGCGACGAGGCGGTGCGCCGGCGCTACTGGGCGCGCAGCATGATCGGCTGGCGCGTCATGGGCGGCGCCGCGCCCGGGGCCGCGCACCATGCCCTGGCCGCGCTGGAGGCGATGGGCCGGGTGGAGATGCTGCTCACGCAGAACGTGGACGGCCTGCACACGGCCGCGGGGCAGCAGCGGGTGATCGACCTGCACGGGCGCATCGACACGGTGCGCTGCATGGCCTGCGAGGCGCGCATGCCGCGTGCGGACCTGCAATCCTGGCTGGAGGCCCGCAACCCGGCCTGGGCGGTGCTGGAGGCGGCCGCTGCGCCGGACGGCGATGCCGACCTGGACGGCCGCGACTTTTCCGCGTTCGAATTGCCCGCCTGTCCCCATTGCGGCGGCGGTCCCCTGAAGCCGGACGTGGTGTTTTTCGGTGAAAGCGTGCCGCGCGAACGCGTGGAGGCCGCGCGGGCGGCGCTGGCCCGGTCCGACGGATTGCTCGTGGCCGGCTCTTCGCTGATGGTGTATTCGGGTTTCCGCTTCGTGCAGGCGGCCGCGGACGCCGGGCTGCCGGTGGCGGCCGTGAACCGGGGCGTGACGCGCGCCGACGGATTGATCGCGGTCAAGGTCGAGGACGACGTGGGCCGCGTGCTGGGGGCCCTGGCGCAGGCGCTGGCACCGGCCGGAGGGATGCCGCCGGGCGCATGACCCGGTGGCACGGGCGGGTTTGCGCGACGGCGCCCGCCGATGGTGCTATGGTGGCCGGATAACGCCCGGGCCGCGCCGAGAGCGCGAGCCGGGGCCCTGAGGAGACAAACCCATGCAGAGCTCCCTCCATGGCGGGGAGGCGGCGCAGGCCGCCGCCTTCGCGCCGCTGCCTTCGGCCCGCGTGATCGCCGAGTCGCACGAGCGCTCCCGCTCCTTCGGCCTGCAACGGCACGCGTCCGCCGACCTCCAGCCCCTGGCGCCCGACGCGCTCGCCTGGGCCGTGGCGCGCAACGACGCGCTTTGCGCGCATGCGCTCCCGGTCATGGAAACCCTCTCTGCGCAGATCGCGGGCACGCAGAGCATGGTGCTGCTCACCGACGCCCAGGGCGTGGTGCTGCACGCCCTGGGCGACGAGGAATTCCTCGGGCGCGCGCACCGGGTCGCGCTGCGGCCCGGGGGCACCTGGTCCGAGCGCAGCAAGGGCACGAATGCCATCGGCACGGCCCTGGCCCTGGGCGATGCGGTGCAGGTGAACGGCGACGAGCATTTCCTGGCCGCCAACCAGTTCCTCACCTGCTCCTGCGCACCCATCTGCGATCCGCTGGGCCAGGTGATTGGCGCGCTGGACGTGAGCGGCGACCGCCACCAGCAGAGTGCGCACACGCTGGCCCTGGTGCGCATGTCCGCCCGCATGGTCGAGAACCATCTCTTCGGCAAGGTCTATGAGGACGCCGTGCGGCTGCGCTTCCATGCGCGCCCGGAGTTCCTGGGCACGCTGGTGGAGGGCCTGGCCGCGTTCACGCCGGAGGGTCGCTTCCTCGCGGCCAACCGCAGCGGGCAGTTCCAGCTCGGTATGTCGGCGAACGCATTGCAGGCGCAGACCTTCCCGTCGCTCTTCGGCATGCCGATGAGCGCGCTGCTGGCCCATGCGCGCGGCGCCATGCCCCGGCCGCTGCAGCTCGCGCTGCCCGGCGGGGTGGTGGTCAATGCGATGGTGGAATTCCGCCCGAAGGGGGCGGCGGCCCTCGGCTGGATGGTGCAGGGGCGCGACGAGGATGCGCCCACGGCCGCGCCCGCTGCCCCAGCTTCCGCCACGGCCACCCGGCCGCGGCCCGTCGCCCCGGTGCCGGCCGGCGGTCCGCGCCTGTCCGGCCTGCGCTACCTGGATACGGGCGATGCGCAGCTGGCGCAGGTGATCGACCGCGTCTCGCGCGTGCTGGGCAGCGACGTGCCCATGCTCATCCTCGGCGAGACCGGCACGGGCAAGGAACTGCTGGCCCGCGCCATCCACCAGGACGGCCCGCGCGCGCGCGGGCCCTTCGTGGCGGTGAACTGCGCATCCATCCCGGAAACTCTGATCGAGGCGGAACTGTTCGGCTACGAGGAGGGCGCCTTCACGGGCGCGCGGCGCAAGGGCAGCGTGGGCAAGATCGCCCAGGCCCACGGCGGCACGCTGTTCCTGGACGAGATCGGCGACATGCCGCTGGCCATGCAGGCCCGGCTGCTGCGCGTGCTGCAGGAGCGCACCGTGGCGCCGCTCGGCTCGGCGCGGCAGATCCCGGTGGATGTGCACGTGCTTTGCGCCACCCACCGGAACCTGCGCGACATGATGGCCCGGGGGGTGTTCCGCGACGATCTCTACTACCGGCTCAACGGGCTGGTGGTGCGCCTGCCGGCGCTGCGCGAGCGCTCGGACCTGCGCGTCATCGTGCAGCGCCTCTTGCAGGCGCAGGACCGCGAGCGGGCTGCCGAAGGCTCCGCGCCCGGGTGGCCGCGGCCGCGCCGGACGGCGCCCCTGCGGGTCTCGCCGCGGGCCATGGAGCTGTTCCTGCGGCACTGCTGGCCGGGCAACCTCCGCCAGCTCTCGAATGCGCTGCGCACGGCGGCGCTGATGGCCGGCGATGCGGACGAGATCGACATCGGGCATCTGCCGGAGGACCTGTTCGATGAAGTTCCTCCTGCTGCCGCTTCCGCGGCCCCGGTGCCCGCAGGTCCCCAGGGCGATGCCGGGGCGTCGGTGTGGGGTACCGGGCCATGCCCGCCGGGCCGCAGCGCTGCACGCCGGCCCGAGCCGGCCGCGGTGCGTTCATGGGACGAGACCGTGGAAGATGCGCTGCGCCATGCGCTGTCGGTGCATGGCGGCAACGTGTCCGCCGTGGCGCGGGCGTTGGGGGTGTCGCGCAATACGGTGTACCGGCGGCTGAAGGCCATGGACGGGACGGCCGCCCATCATTGATGGCCGGGCTACGGTGTCAGTCGGGCCATTGCTCGGCCTGGCGTCCCGATACTTTCCTTTTCACGAGCGCACCCCATGCCAGGCGTCCAACCGGGCAGGCCCAGAGGATGGACAAGACCCCCACGACGATCAGCGATCCGCGATCGCCCGTGCTCGCAAACACGGCGACGGCGGCATTGAGCAGCCCCGCGATGGGCGCAATGGCGAACAGCCAGATCGCGGCCACCCCGTCGTGCTGGAGCTTCAGGCAGGCGAGCGGCACGAGGCAGAGCAGGGCGGGACTGTAGATGAGCCAGGCCAGCAGGGCATTGCCTTCACCGACGTAGGGCAGTCCGCTTGCCGAGAGGTTCAGGACGATGCCCCATGCCACGATCCCGACGGCCAGGCCCGCCCATCCGAGCAGATACCGCATGGGACTTCCGTCAAACCGCCCCGCGCGGCGGCGGCCCCAGCGCCTCGATGGCCGCCCATTCGGCATCGCCGTAGAGCCGCGAGCGGGTGAGGAACCGCAGCCCCGTGGGCCGCTCCAGCGAGAACATGCCGCCGTTGCCGGGCACGGCATCGATGATCAGGTGCGTGTGTTCCCAGTAGGCGAACTGGGATTCGCTCATGTAGAAGGGCGTGCCCGCGATCTCGCCGAGCAGCACGTCGGAATCGCCGAGCATGAATTCGCCGCGGGCGAAGCACATGGGTGCGCTGCCATCGCAGCAGCCGCCGGACTGGTGGAACATGAGCGGGCCGTGTTGCGCCTGCAGCCGCTCGATGAGGGCGACGGCCTCGGGCGTGGCCGAGACACGGGTTGCGGAACCGGGAGGTGCGGAAACGGGGGGCGCGGTCGTCGTCATGCGGTGTCTCCTGTCATGGGGTCTGCGCTTCCCGCAGTGTGCCCGAAGTGCAGCAGCGGCGCCCGCCCTGCGGCAGCCCACGCCCTGTGCCAGTGCGCAGGGCGTGTGTCTGCCGCGGTCGTCAGTGGGCCGCCATGTCCAGCACGATGCGGCCCTGGATCTGGCCCTTGTGCATGCGCGCGAACACGTCGTTGATGTTCTCCAGCTTCTCGGTCGCCACGGTGGCCTTGACCTGGCCGCGGGCCGCGAAGTCCAGCGATTCCTGCAGGTCCAGGCGCGTGCCGACGATGGAGCCGCGCACGGTGACGCCGCGCAGCACCATGTCGAAGATGGGCAGCGGGAAGTTGCCGGGCGGCAGGCCGTTGAGCGACACGGTGCCGCCGCGGCGCACCATGCCCAGCGCCTGCTCGAAGGCCTTGGGCGAGACGGCCGTGACCAGCGCGCCATGGGCGCCGCCGATCTCCTTTTGCAGATAGGCGGCCGGGTCGGTGGTCTTCGCGTTCACCGTCACGCTGGCGCCGAGTTTTTTCGCCAGTTCGAGCTTGTCGTCTTCCACGTCCACGGCCGCCACGTTCAGGCCCATGGCCTTGGCGTACTGCACGGCCATGTGGCCCAGGCCGCCGATGCCGGAGATGACCACCCAGTCGCCCGGCTTGGTGTCCGTCACCTTCAGGCCCTTGTACACGGTCACGCCCGCGCACAGCACGGGAGCGATGTCCACGAAGCCGACGTCCTTGGGCAGGTGGCCCACGAAGTTGGGGTCGGCCAGCGCGTAGTCGGCGAAACCGCCGTTGACCGAATAGCCGGTGTTGCTCTGCGATTCGCACAGGGTTTCCCAGCCGCCCAGGCAGTGGGTGCAGCAGCCGCAGGCCGAATGCAGCCACGGCACGCCCACGCGGTCGCCTTCCTTCACGTGCTTCACGTTCCTGCCGATGGCCGCGACGAAACCCACGCCCTCGTGGCCGGGAATGAACGGCGGGTTGGGCTTGACGGGCCAGTCGCCTTCGGCGGCGTGCAGGTCGGTGTGGCAGACGCCGGAGGCCTCGATCTTCACGAGGATCTGGTCATCGGCGGGCGTCGGTACCGGGGCTTCCTCGATGGTGAGGGGCTTGCCGAATTCGCGCACGACGGCGGCTTTCATGGTCTTGGGAAGCATGGAACGGGAATCCTTTCTTGTGTCGGAAGGGTTAGAACCTCGAGAAGGTTCTCAACGGGGAGGGCTGGCTTCCACCATATGCCGCCCTCCCTCGGTCGCTGCTGATGCAGGTCAAGCCGTCAGAAGAAGCCCAGCTTGTTCGGGCTGTAGCTCACGAGCAGGTTCTTGGTCTGCTGGTAGTGGTCGAGCATCATCTTGTGGTTCTCGCGGCCGATGCCGGACTGCTTGTAGCCGCCGAAGGCCGCATGCGCGGGGTAGGCGTGGTAGCAGTTGGTCCACACGCGGCCGGCCTGGATGCCGCGGCCCATGCGGAAGGCGCGCGCCCCGTCGCGGCTCCACACGCCGGCGCCCAGGCCGTAGAGCGTGTCGTTGGCGATCTCCAGCGCTTCCTCTTCGGTCTTGAAGGTGGTGACGGACACCACCGGGCCGAAGATCTCTTCCTGGAAGATGCGCATCTTGTTGTGGCCCTTGAACACCGTGGGCTTGACGTAGTAGCCTCCGGCCAGGTCGCCGCCGAGCATGTTGCGTTCGCCGCCGATGAGGCATTCGGCGCCTTCCTTCTTGCCCAGGTCGAGGTACGAGAGGATCTTCTCCAGTTGCTCCTGCGATGCCTGCGCGCCGATCATGGTGCCCTTGTCGAGCGGGTGGCCCTGGGTGATGGCGGCCACGCGCTTCAGGGCACGTTCCATGAAGCGGTCGTAGATCGATTCCTGGATCAGCACGCGGCTGGGGCAGGTGCATACTTCGCCCTGGTTCAGCGCGAACATGGCGAAGCCTTCCAGCGCCTTGTCGAAGAAGGCGTCGTCGGCGCTCATCACATCCTCGAAGAAGATGTTGGGGCTCTTGCCGCCCAGCTCCAGCGTGACCGGGATGATGTTCTGGCTGGCGTACTGCATGATGAGCCGGCCGGTCGTGGTCTCGCCCGTGAAGGCGATCTTCGCGATGCGGTTGCTGGAGGCCAGCGGCTTGCCGGCCTCCAGGCCGAAGCCGTTGACCACGTTCAGCACGCCGGCGGGCAGCAGGTCGCCGATCATCTCGAGCAGGACCAGGATGGAGGCCGGCGTCTGCTCCGCGGGCTTGAGCACCACGCAGTTGCCGGCAGCCAGGGCGGGTGCCAGCTTCCAGACAGCCATTAGGATGGGGAAGTTCCAGGGAATGATCTGGCCCACGACGCCCAGCGGCTCGTGGAAGTGGTAGGCCATCGTGTCATGGTCGATCTCGCTGATGCCGCCTTCCTGCGCCCGCACCGCGCCCGCGAAGTAGCGGAAGTGGTCGATGGCCAGGGGGATGTCGGCCGCCATGGTCTCGCGCAGCGGCTTGCCGTTGTCGATGGTTTCGGCCACCGCGATGGTCAGCAGGTTGGCTTCCATGCGGTCGGCGATCTTCAGCAGGATGTTGGCCCGGTCCGTCGTGGAGGTCTTGCCCCAGGCCGCCTTGGCCTTGTGCGCGGCGTCCAGCGCGGCGTTCACGTCCTTGTCGTTGGAACGCGGCACCGAGGTGAACACCTGGCCGTTGATGGGCGAGCTGTTCTCGAAGTACTGGCCGTCCACCGGGGGGACCCACTGGCCGCCGATGTAGTTGCCGTACTGCTTCTTGTAGGGGTTGGCGATGCCGAGGTTGGCGATTTCTGCCATGTCCATGGTGCTTGTCTCCTGTGGTGGTGGAATGTCCGGGCGGCGCACCGTGCGCTCTCCGGTGCAGGACATTGCGCAAGCCGCATGCCAGCGCATGCGCCCCGTGTTCCCTGCACCGCAGAGCCCGTCCGGGTGCTCCATGTGTTCCGTTCTGGAACAGTGGCTGCGCAGGCGTGTTGCGTGGCGGAACAGGGCGGCCGGCGGGCGCCGCCGGCCTTGCCGGGAGCGCAGGCGTGCCGCCCGGCCCGCCCGCTTGCCCGGAAGGGGCAGCCCGCGGTCCCCGGGCACCTGCGCCGCTCTTGGTGTATAACCGCGCCTCCCCGGACACCCGCGGCGCCGCGCCCCGCGCCTGCCGGCACCACCGACCCATCCCCCGAGCATGACTGACCACTACGCCGCCCTCGGTCTGAGCGCGACCGCGAGCCTGGCCGATATCAAGAAGGCGTTCCGCCAGAAGGCGGCCTTCTACCACCCCGACCGCAATCCCTCGCCGGATGCGGCCGAGCGCTTCCGCGCGGCCCAGAAGGCCTACGAAGTGCTGTCGGACGACGCCGCGCGCCAGGCCTACGACGACAACCGCCGCCGCAACCTGCTCGACGATCCGCTCCAGACGGCGCGGGAGATCTGGCAGTCCTATTTCAAGAACGTGCTTTCCTCGTGAAACCCTCTCCTTTCTTCCATGACCTGCGTTCGGCCTACCAGGCCGAGCTCGACGACCTTGCCCAGGATTCCGAAGGCAAGGACGTGCTGCGCAAGCGCCTCGCCCAGAAGCGCGGCGAGATCGCCTTCCTGGCCAAGATGATCGATTTCAGCCCCGAGATGGTCGCGGTGGCCTTCCACCAGGGCTTCCGCTTCCACCGGCCGGCCGCGCTCGATCCGCTGCTGGGGCGGGGCGGGGCGTCGGACCTGCCGGAATGGTCCGCGCTGGGCGGGGCGGTGGCGCTCGAGCCCTGGGCCCAGCCGCTGGCGGACGTGGTCCTGGCGGAGCCGTCGGGCGCGCGCTTCCTGTCGCTGGCAGCGCTGCTCGAATACCAGCGCCAGCATGCCCGCTTCGCCGGCCAGGGCACCGGCAGTGCCGAGGCCGGGGAGGGCGAAGAGGAAGAAGGCGGGGACGAGGCGGAGCAGGGCGACGACGACGAGGCCCGCTGGAGCGCCGACGACGCCAGCGAGCCCCGCAGCCATGCCGACCGCGAGGAGGCTGCCGCCGACTGGATGGCCGACCTCGGATTCGACCGCAAGGAGTAACCGCCATGTCCCGACATCTCGCCCTCATCACCCAGACCCAGGCCCTGATCGCCGCCGGCGATATCGTGGGCGCCGAGTCCGCCCTGTCCCAGCTCGCCGACGACGAGGGCGACCGCGCCCTGGTCGAGGTGCTGGACGAGCTCGCGCCCAAGGACGTGCTGGCCGTCATGCGCGAATACGACGAATCCCGCGCCTCGGTGGTCAACATGCTGGTGACGCCCCAGCAGTTCGCGCGCGCGCTGGTGCTGGAGAAGCAGTACAAGGACGCCACCCACACCTACCTGCGCAGCATGGTGAACGCCGTCGTGTTCCGCGGCGACGTGGAGCCGGTAAAGTTCCTCACCGCCATCGGCGACCTGGAAGGCGGCAGCGAGGCCCTGGCCCATTATTTCGCGGAGAAGTGGAGCCGGCTGGAGGCCTTCGCGCGCACCGGCCTCTTCGACGCCACCGAGGACTACGGCCCGGCGCTGACCGAGGACCAGCTCTTCAACGTGGCCTACGCCCCCCCGAAGGTGGACCAGGACGAGGTGGCCGACCGCGACTGGATGCAGATGGCCTGGCTGCTGCGCTACCAATGTCCGGATCTGTTCATCGAGACCCTGCTGGTGCTGCGCGCCAAGGCGCAAGCCTACGACGAAGGACTGGGCGACGACGAGACCGGCACGGACGAGGACGACGACGGCAGGTTCGAGACCAGCGAGACCGACCGCGGCAAGGCCACGCCGGCTGCGCGGGCGTCCGACGAAGAGTCGGCGATCTGAGCCGGAGGCCGCCGCGATGAGCGTTTCCGATTCCAGCCCGGCCGCAGGGGGCGCGACGGCGCTCTCGCTGCACGACGGCCGCCCGTTCTTCGAGAAGGCCCTGGTGCATGGCATCCGCCATGGCATCGTGCCGGCCGAGCGGGTGGAGGCCATCGCGGCCGAGGCACCCAAGGGCATGGTACAGATCGCCCGCTACTTCGGCACGGAGTTCCTGCGGCCCGACCTGGAGCGTGCGCGCGAGCGCATGGTGAACCTCGTCAGCCTCGACCTGATCGAGGACAGCGGCGGCGACCTCGGCCGCGCGGCGCAGAGCCTGCGCGAGCACAGTTTCCTGTCGCGCTCCAAGGCGGGATCGGACCGGCTGCGCCGCCTGATCGCGCTGCCGCAGAGCAGCAATTTCGGGTTCCTTTCGACCACCGGCGAGCCGGACGTGCAGCAGCTGTCGGTCTGGTCGCTGCGCAGCCATGCCGACTACCGCGCGGAGCTGGAGCGCCGCACCGGCATCGCCGCCGCGATCGAGGCCGCCCGCTGGTTTGCGGAACGCCTGGACCTGGACGAAAACGCGCTGGAGGCGGCCGGCGCCGAGGCCGAGGCCGTCGTCCGCATGGGCCTGTTGTGGCACTGGATGCATCCGGCAGCCGAGGCCTGGCCGCATGCCGTGTCGTTCGAGAAGCGCCTGTCCGCCATGCGGCGCAAGGGCATTCCCGCGCCGTCGCGCCTGCCGCTGCCCGGCGGCATGCCGGTCGAAGTGGCTGCCGTCGCGGACGCGCACGTCGCGGCTGTGCTGGCGGATGCTGCGCGCATCCTCGACGCGGCCACGGCGCCCCGCGCGCTGCTGCGGCCCATGGGCAGCTTCCGCGCGCGCTACTTCCTGGAGGACGATCCGCTCGCCGAGGCGGACGATTACCACCAGGGGCTGGACGCCCTGCTGGAAGCCGGGGACGACGCGGACGCAGCGCCCGCGCCGGCCAGCCGGACCTGGGAGCGGCTCACGCAGGGCCATGAGGACGAGCATTCGCTGCTCACGCTCTTGCTGTGCCTGGCGGCCGGCGTGCCGCGCAAGACCGTGCTGACCGAGAAGGCCGCCGCGAGCCTGGTGCGCCGCGTGCGCAAACACGGCTGGCAACCGGAGCTCGCCGAGGAATTCATCCGCGCGCATGCGGCCAGCGTGCGCCAGGCAAGCTACCTGGCGCTCTGGAAGTCCTTCGTGGACGAGTCTGCCACCACGCTGCTCAACCACCGGGACGAGCGCCTGGAAGAAGCGCGCGCGCTGCTGCGCCGCGAGTGCCACGTGGCGGACGGCGCGGAGTGAACGCGGAGCCGGCACCGGACGCCGGGCCGGCAGAGGCCTTCTGGCGTGACCCGGCGCTGCCCTTCGCCGAAAGCCGCCGTGCCTGCCGCAGCCGGGCCTGCTACCGGCCCCACCTGCACCCCACGTTCTCGATCGGCGCGGTGGACGGTGGACGCAGCGTGTTCACGGGTGCGGAAGGCGGCCCCGTCCCGCTGCGTGCGGGCATGCTGGTGTTCGTGCCGGCCGGGCGCGTGCATGCCTGCAACCCGGTGCCGGGCTCCGCGTGGAGCTACCAGATGCTGCACCTGGATGCGGAATGGCTCCAGGCGGTGCGCAGCGAGGCCGCCGCAGCCGTGCCGGAAGGCGGCGGCCCGGTGCGCATCGTGGACGATCCGGCCTGCCATGCGCGCTTCGCGCGCCTGAACGCACTGCTGTTTTCCCAGGCCGCGCCGCAGGACAAGGAGGCCGCGTTGATCGAATTCGTCGGCGACAGCGACGCAATGCACGGCCTGCGCATCCCGGCGCCCGCCGCCGGCCCTGGCCTGCAGGAGCGGCTGCGACCGGCGATGGAGCGCCTGCGCGACGCGCCCGCCGACAGCACGCCGCTCGATGAACTGGCCCGGCTGGCCGGCATGGGCCGCTACCAGCTGATCCGGGCGTTCAAGGCCGCCACCGGCATGACGCCCCATGCCTGGCAAATGAACCTGAGGATCAACTGCGCGCGGGCGCGCCTGCAGGACGGGGACAGCCTCGCGGACGTGGCCCATGGCCTGGGTTTCGCCGACCAGGCCCACTTCCAGCGGATGTTCAAGGCGCATGCGGGCGTGACCCCGGGGCGGTTCCGCGCCTAGCTTTCCTCCGGGTGGGGCCCGGGGCGCAATTTCATTCAATACGGCGCGCCCGGCGGCCGGCACAGTGGCGGCCTTCCTCAGCCCGCCTGCCACCCGCATGGAACAGTTCCTCCTGATCGCCGCCGCGCATTTCCTCGCCCTGCTGTCGCCGGGGCCGGACTTTTTCCTGATCGCCCGGACCTCGCTGTCGGCCGGATGGCGGACGGCTGGCGGGGCCTGCGTGGGCATCGCGCTCGCCAACGGCGTGTTCATCGTGGCGGCGTTCGCCGGCCTGTCCGCGCTGCGCGTGGGCAGCCCGTGGTTCACCGGCATCCAGCTGGCCGGTGCTGCCTACCTGCTCTACCTGGGCGTGCTGTTCATGCGCCATGCGGGCCGCAGCCGCCTGGACGTCTCCGCGGCCGCGGGCGCCTTCGCGCCAGGGCGCGGGGCCCGGTGGCGGGCCGCAGGCATGGGGTTTGTCTCGGCCGCGCTCAATCCGAAGAACGCGCTGTTCTATGCGAGCCTCGCGGCCATGCTGGCCGGACCGCAGGCCACGCCGGGATGGAAGGTGTTCTACGGCGCGTGGATGTTCTGCGCCGTGCTGCTGTGGGACCTGGCGGTCGCCGTCGCGATCGGCAACCGGGCCGTGCTGCACCGCTTCGCGCGGGCGCTGCCCTGGCTGGAGCGGGTGTCGGGCGCCGTCCTCGTCCTGGCCGGCTGCCTCGTGATCGCGATGCTCGTGCGCGGGGGATGAAAAAAAGAAAGCCGCCCCGGCGGTGCCGGGGCGGCTTGTCATCGGCCCACGGGCCGCGATGGCATCAGAGTTCGCCCAACTGCGCCTGGGCGACCGCGGGCAGGTGGCTCTTGATGAAGTTCTGGATCACGCTGCACGGCAGCAGGAACGGCCGCTGCGTGATCGTGATCGTGCAGGTCTGGCCGCTCACCATGAAGGTGCCCGCCACGGGGCCGAGCGGGGTGCCCACGGTGAACGCGCCACCGCTGGGGCCGCCGGTGATCGTGCCGCCGTGCTCATGGATCATGGTGGCGATCTTGACGAACAGCTCCTGGGCGCTGCCGGTGAAATCGACGCTGAAGGGAGGGCAGGATGCCATGGGGGTGCTCCTTCCTGGAGGTGGGGCGTCCAGGCTCAGCAGCAGCCGAACTTGTAGGTGTAGATCGCGGCACCGTTGAGGAAGACGGTGATCTTTGCGCCGCAGGGGATGATGCCGCAGGTATCGACGCAGGCCTTCAGCTGCGCTCCGACGGGGATAGGGATGGGCAGGGTGAAGCAAATCTTGCCCAGGACAGGAACCTGGACGCAGACCTTCCGGGTGGCCGGATCGTACGACGCTCCCACGCAGACCTGGATGCGCAGCGCGTCCACATCCGGCAGTTGGGCGCGCAGGTTGTCGAAGTTGTCTGCCGAGGCCGCGTCGGAGAACCCGGCCACCGCGAAGTTCGGCAGATGCTCATCGCCGCCAGATGCCTTGGTTTGATTGCAATTGCAGTCGGACATGGTTTTTTCCTCTCTCGATTCGTTGCTGTTGAAGTCGGCCGGAGCCATGCAACTTGTCTGCTTCCGGCCGTAGGGGGTGCCTTCGCTTCGTTCGCGATACCGTGGGGGACGGAATCGACAACGGGGCGGAAGGCAGGCGGATTCTGTGAGCCGGCGGCGTCTTCAGCCTTTAACTGCGTCTTTATTCTTCTGAAGAATCCTTAATTCCATGCAATGCGAAAAAACGTCGAACCGATCGAAATCAGATATTTCTTATTTTTATGGTTGGTTAATTTTTATTTATAGGTTTTGGACCGGGCGGCCGCTATCCCTGCTGGGGGCGAGTGAGGATGCGATTGCATCCGATTACATCGACATCGTTCGCTGCAAGGGCCGGGGGTAGAGTGCAGGACGCGGGGGAGGAAACCGCAGAGCCTGTGCAAGAAAGAAAACGATGGCCCCAGAATTCGCGTTTGACCATTTCGTGCTGAAGGTGCGGGAGCGTCAATTGCTCTCGCACGGGTGCCCGGTCGCCCTGGGCACCCGTGCCTTCGACGTGCTGTGCACGCTGGTGCACCGCGCCGGCATGCTCGTGACCAAGTCCGAGTTGTTCCGGCAGGTGTGGCCCGGCATGGTCGTGGAGGAGAACAACCTGCAGGTCCACGTGTCCGCCCTGCGCAAGCTCGTGGGCGCGGACCGCATCGTCACCATCCCCGGCCAGGGCTACCGGTTCGTGGCGCGCGTGGCCCGGCCTCCGGAGCCGGGACAGGAGGCCCCCCAGGCCCCTCATGCGCCGTTGCACGATGCGTCCACGGGCCGGTCGATCGCGGTGCTGCCCTTCGGTGCGGGCCCCGATGCCGCCCAGCGCCACTTCGCCGATGGCCTGGCGGAGGACGTCATCCAGCGGATGTCCCGGTCGCGCTGGATGAGCGTGATCGCCCGCAATGCGACGCAGCGCTACGGCCACCCCCTGCCGCCCAACGCGGTGATCGCCCGCGAACTGGGCGTGCGCTACCTCGTGGCCGGCCAGGCACGCTTCCATGCGGGGCGGGTGCGCGTGACGGCCGACCTGATCGATGCCACCCGCAACGAGACCATCTGGACCGAGAGCTACGAGCGCCCGGCCGATGACCTGGCGGCGGCGCAGTGCGTGATTTCCGCGGCCATCGCGAGCGCGGTGGAGCCCGTCCACCTGCGCCGGGAGGAATGCCTGCACAGTGCCGCGCCGCCGCAGGATGGCGATTACTGGCCGCTGCTCATGCGGGCGCGCTGGCACTTCTGGCGCTCCGGCCGCGACCACCTGCGGCAGGCCGGACACTACGCCCGCCGGGCGCTGCAGGCGCGGCCCGACGATGCCCCCAGCCTGGCCCTGCTGGCCTTCGTGCACATGGCCCGCGTGTGGGCGGGACGCTCGGAATGCGTGCGCGTGGACGCTTCCGAGGCGCGCCGCCTGGCGCTGCGCGCGGTGGGCAGCGACGATACCGATGCCTTCGCCCACTTCACGCTCGGCACCGCACTGTCGTTCTCCGGCCATTTCGCGCAGGCGATGTCGGAGCAGGAACTGGCCCTGTCCATCTGCCCGCAGTTCGCGGCCGCCACCGGCGAACTCGGGCGCCTGCTGGCTTTCAGCGGGCGCGCCCGCGAGGCGGACGACCGTGCCCGGCAGGCCTGCGAGGCCAGCCCGCTGGACCCGCAGATGAGCCTGTGGATGCGCACGCGGGCGCTGGCCCGGTTCGTGGAGGGCGATTACCTCGGAGCCGAGGCCTTCGCGCTGCAGGCGCTCGCCCAGCGGCCGGACTGGCTGCTGAACCACTACCTGCTGGCGGCCTGCCAGACCGCCGCCGGCCATGGGGCCGACGGACGCCGCACCCTGGAGCAGGCCCGCCGTTTCGGCCCCTATCCGGCCGAGGCGCTGCGGGCCGGCCATCCGTTCGTGGACGGGGCCGTGCTGGCGCACTACACGGGCTGCCTGCGGCAGGCCGGATGGCGGGGATAGCCGGAGGGCCGGCCCCCGGGGGCCGGGTGAGCCTCCGTCAGCGGCCGTGCAGGAAGTCCACCTGCGCGGGCCGGCCCGGCAGCGACAGCGTGGCCGCGGGCACGGGGCTGCCTGCCAGCCGGCGTCCGCGCCGCCAGACACCCAGCCGCGTGGCGCGCAGGCGGATGGCCTCCGCGGGCGTGCGTGCATGCAGCAGCACGAAATCCGCGTGGCAGCCCGGGGCGAGCCCGTAGCCCTCCAGGCCCAGCAGGCGGGCGGGGTTGCCGGTCACGGCGTCGAAGCACTGCCGCATCGCGTCCTGGCCCGTCATCTGCGCCACATGCAGGCCCATGTGCGCGGCCTCCAGCATGTCGGCGCTGCCGCCGCCGTACCACGGGTCCATCACGCAATCGTGGCCGAAGGCGACGGTCAGCCCGGCCGCGAGCAGTTCGGGCACGCGCGTCATGCCGCGGCGCTTGGGGTAGGTGTCGTGCCGGCCCTGCAGGGTGATGTTGATGAGCGGGTTCGCCACCACGCCCAGTTGCGCCTCGGCCATCAGCGGGATCAGCTTGCTCACGTAGTAGTTGTCCATGCTGTGCATCGACGTGAGGTGCGAGCCCGTGGCGCGGCCGTGCAGTCCCAGGCGGTGCGTTTCGTGGGCCAGGGTCTCCACGTGGCGCGACAGCGGGTCGTCGCTCTCGTCGCAGTGCATGTCCACGCGCAGGCCGCGTTCGGCGGCAAGCTCGCACAGCAGCCGCACGCTCTCGGCGCCCTGTGCCATGGTGCGCTCGAAGTGGGGAATGCCGCCCACCACGTCCACGCCCAGGTCCAGCGCCCGGCGCAGGTTGTCGAGGCCGCCGGGCGTGCGCAGCACGCCGTCCTGCGGGAAGGCCACCAGTTGCAGGTCGAGGTAGGGGGCCACGCGGCGCTTCACTTCCAGCAGGGCTTCCACCGGCAGCAGGCTGGGGTCGCTGGTGTCCACGTGGCTGCGGATGGCCAGCAGGCCGCGTGCTACCGCCCAGTCGCAATAGGCCAGGGCGCGCTCCACGATGGCCTCCTGCGTGAGCAGCGGCTTGAGTTCGCCCCAGAGCGCGATGCCCTCGAGCAGCGTGCCGCTGGCGTTCACGCGCGGCAGGCCGTAGGAGAGCGCGGCATCGAGGTGGAAATGCGCATCCACGAACGGCGGGCTCAGCAGCATTCCGGCGGCATCCACCGTCTCGTGGGAGGGCGCGCGCAGCCCTTCGGTGATCTCGGCGATGCGGCCGTCCTGCACCGCCACCGACATGGAGGTACGGCCGTCGGGCAGGGTAGCGTCGTGGATCAGCAGGTCGAGCATGGGGTCACCGGGGTTCGTAGATCGGGCGTCGTTGGGGACGAGGCAGGGACGGAGCCTGCCGGATTGCATATTCTGGGCCAGCCGCCCGTGCGCATGTGGCGGTCACGGCCAGCGCACCGCCACGTTCCAGCCGGAGGCCGACAGCAGCGGCTTGAGCACCCACTCGGTGTTCGTCCGCGCTTCGCGCAAGGTCTCGGGCGTGGCGCAGGCCTGCTCGACATCCTGTTGCGCGATGCGCAGTGCGGCCTCGATCGCCTGGGTGCGGTGCTCCGATCCGGGCACCAACGGCTCCAGGCCGCTGCCGTGCAGCGCATAGAAGTACGAGCCGCCCTGGTCGCGCGGGCCGTGGTTCACGCGCGCCGACACGGTGCGCGGCGCGGGCAGCGCCAGCACGGCGGTGTGGGCGGCCGTGTCCACCTGTTCGTAGCGGGCGGCACGCAGGTCCGTGCCCACCAGGCAGTCCCCGCGCGCCACCAGCAGCACGCGGGTCTCGCCGATCGGCAGCTCCCAGCGGGTCCAGGGGATGCCCTGCGTCATCGTGCGGTGGAATTCGATCACGTTGGCGTAGCGCACGCGGACGGAGACGAGGTCCCCCAGGGATTCGACCGCGACCATGGGCGGGGCCGGAGGGGCTGCGGGAGCGGCCTGCCGGCGGCCCACGGTCCAGGCCGCTGCGGCCGCAAGGGCGGCGGCGAGCAGGAGGGCGGAAAGGGAGACGCGTCGCATGCCCCATTGTGGCCCCGCGCGTCGAGCGGGCGCCAGGGCGGGGCTTTCCGCGAGAACCCGGAGCGCGGGCGGCGGGGGCGGCCGAGCGCCATGCCGCGGGAGCGTAAGCTCTTCCTTCTAGGGTGCAGCGGTACCGAGCCGTCGCCCTGTTGTGTCTCACTTTGCGGAGTTCGATCCCATGCAATTCGCCTACACCATCCTCTACGTCCAGGACGTCGCCCGGTCCATCGCCTTCTACGAAGCCGCCTTCGGCCTGCAGCGCCGCTTCCTGCACGAGGGTGGCGACTACGGCGAGATGGAGACGGGCGCCACCACGCTGGCGTTCTCGTCCCATCAGCTCACGGCGCAACTGGGCAAGAACCCGCGCCGCGCCAGCGCCGACGCGCCCAGCTTCGAGATCGCCCTGACCACGGACGACGTACCCGCCGCCCTGGCGCGCGCCGTGGCCGCCGGAGCCCGGCAGGTGCGCGCGCCGGAGCGCATGCCCTGGGACCAGACCATCGCCTATGTGGAAGACGGCGACGGCGTGCTGGTGGAGCTCTGCACGCCCGTGCAGGCGGGTTGAGATCCTGCGCGCCCGGCGGTGTTCAGGCCGCTTGTGGGGACGCGCGCCACGCCATCCGCGTGAGCCGGTAGAGCACGTGCGGGCGCACCGCATGGCCCTCGGGCACGGACGGGTGCTCGAACGCCTCCGCGGGTGACTCGCGCATGCCCAGGCGCGCCATCACCGCCTGCGAGCGCCGGTTGCGCTGCGCGGTGAAGGCGACGATCTCTTCCAGGCCCAGTGCATCGAAGCCTGCACGCAGTGCCAGCCGCGCCCCCTCCGTGGCCAGTCCGCGACCCCAGAAAGGCCGTGCGAGCCGCCAGCCGATCTCCACGCAGGGCGCGAAGGGCAGCGGCGCCGTGGGCCGGTGCAGGCCGATGAAGCCCATGAACGCTCCACCTGGCGCGCCCGCGCCGTCATGGCGTTCCAGCCATTCTGCCGCCCAGAATCCCCATCCCTGCCGGTCGATCAGCGCCTCGATGCGGTCGGCCATGGCGTCGCTCCGGGCGCGGTCCAGCGGGGCGGGAAAATGCTCCATGACCACGGGGTCGGCATTGAGCGCGGCGAACGGTGTGCGGTCTGCGGGCGTCCACTGGCGCAGGCGCAGCCGGGTCGAGCAGAGCAGGGCGGGGTCGATGGAGGCGGGTGCGTCCGGAGTGCGGTTCGACATCCACCGATGGTAGTGCGTCGCGTGCCCGTTCCTCAGCGCTCGCCCTTGCGGTACGGCTTCATCAGCGCCTGCGGATACGCGGCCTTGCGGGCCACCAGCACCAGCGCCAGGATGGACAGCAGGTAGGGCAGCATCAGGTACACCTGATAGGGCAGCCAGGCGTCGCCGGCCTGCTGCAGGCGCAGCTGCAGCGCATCGAAGAACGCGAACAGCAGCGCGCCCAGCAGTGCCTTGCCGGGCCGCCACGAGGCGAACACGACCAGGGCCACGCAGATCCAGCCGCGGCCGTTGACCATGTTGAAGAAGAAGGCATTGAACGCCGAGAGCGTGAGGAAGCTGCCCGCCACGCCCATCAGCGCCGAGCCTGCCACGATGGCGCCGGTGCGCGTGGCCGCCACCGAAATCCCCTGGCCTTCGGCCGCCTGCGGGTTCTCGCCCACCATGCGCACCGCCAGGCCCAAGGGCGTGCGGTAGAGCGCCCAGGCGAGCAGCGGCGCCAGCAGCAGGGCGAGCAGCGTGAGCGGCGTCTGCGCCGAGAGAATCGGCACGCCCAGCCATTCCATCGGCGCGAACGGCGTGATGGTGGGCGGCGTGTTCACCTTGGGGAAACCCACGCGGTAGCCGTAGTAGCTGAGCGCCGTCGCCAGCAGCGTGATGCCCAGGCCCGAAACGTGCTGCGACAGCGCCAGCCCCACGGTCAGCCAGGCATGCAGCAGGCCGAACACCGCGCCCGTGAGCGCCGCCACCGCCACGCCCGCCCACAGGCCGTGCCCCCCATACACGGTGAGCCAGCCCGTGAAGGCCCCCGCCACCATGATCCCTTCGATGCCCAGGTTCAGCACGCCCGCGCGTTCGCACAGCAGCACGCCCAGCGTGCCGAGGATGAGGGGCGTCGCCACGCGCAGCGTCGCGATCCAGAAGGCCGGATTGGCGAGGATGTCGAGCAGTTCGGTCATTTCCAGCGCACACGGTATTGCGCGAGCAGGCCCGCCACCAGCACCGCGATCAGCGAGGCGGCGACGACCACGTCGGCGATGTAGGTGGGCACGCCGATGGCGCGGCTCATGCTGTCTGCGCCCACCAGCACGCCGGCCACGAAGATGCCTGCGGCCACCACGCCCAATGGATGCAGGCCTGCCAGCATCGCGATCACGATGCCGCTGTAGCCGTAGCCCGGCGACATGTCGAGCGTCACATAGCTGGTGCGGCCCGCGACCTCGATCGCACCGGCCAGGCCCGCCAGGCCGCCCGAGAGCAGGGCCACCAGCACCACGGTGCGCGTGACCGGCACGCCCGCGAACGCCGCGGCCCGCGGATTCGCGCCGGCCGCGCGGATGTCGAAGCCCGGCACCGTGCGCGCCAGCAGTGCCCAGAGCAGCACGGCCAGGCCCACGGCGAACAGCAGGCCGGTGTGCAGGCGCGAGCCCGGCACCAGGCGCGACAGCTCCAGGTCGCCCTGCAGCGCCACGCTCTGCGGCCAGCCCAGCGCCAGCGGGTCCTTCATCGGGCCGTCGAGCAGGGCCGAGACCAGGAGCAACATGACGAAATTCAGCAGCAGCGTGGTCACCACCTCGTCCACGCCGAGCCGCGCCTTCATCAGCGCCGGGCCCAGCAGCAGCGCGGCGCCGGCCAGCGCCGCGGCCAGCATCATCAGCGGGAACAGCACCCACGGCGACCACTCCAGGCCCGTGCCGCCATGCATGCCGCCCACGGCCACGGCGGCGATCGCCCCGGCATAGAGCTGTCCTTCGGCACCGATGTTGAAGAGGCGTGCACGGAAGGCGACGGCCGCGGCGAGGCCGGTCAGTATCAGCGGCGTGGCGCGCGTGAGCGTCTCGGTGAGCGCGAAGACCGAGCCGAACGCGCCTTGCGCCAACAGCGCATAGGTCCGGCCCACGGGTGCGCCGGCCCACAGCACCAGCAGCGCGGAGACGAGCAGCGTGAAGGCCACGGCGCCGATGGGCGCGGCCACGTAGGCTGCGGCGGAAGTGCGGTGGCGTTTTTCGAGTCTCATGGGGTCTTTTGTGCAGGGCCCGCACCGGTGCCTTCGCCGGCCATGGCCAGGCCGATGGCCTCGCGCGTCCATTGCCCGGCAGGCAACGCTTCCGTCAGGTGCCCGCCGTGCATCACCGCCACGCGGTCGCCCAGTTGCAGCACCTCGTCCAGGTCGTCGGAGATGAGCAGCACGGCCGCCCCCGCGTCGCGCGCGGCGATGAGCTGCTGCTGCACGAAGGTGACGGCGCCGATGTCCAGGCCCCAGGTCGGCTGGTGGGCGACGATGAGCCGCGGAGCGATGAGCTGCTGCTGCACGAAGGTGACGGCGCCGATGTCCAGGCCCCAGGTCGGCTGGTGGGCGACGATGAGCCGCGGAGATTCGGGGTCGTGTGGATCGGGTGACAGCAGCGCCCGCCCGAGGATCAGCTTCTGCATGTTGCCGCCCGACAGCGAGCGTGCCGGCACATCGGGCCCGCCGCCGCGCACGTCGAAGGTCTCGGCCACGCGGCGCGCATGCTGGCGTGCGGCGCGGCGCCTGATCCAGCCGGCGGTGAACCAGGGGTGCGAGAACCAGCGGCTGCCCAGGCGTTCGGAGACGGCGTTCTCCCACACCGGCAGGTCCCCCACCACGCCCACGGCATGGCGGTCCTCGGGAATCCGGGCCACACCCTGGGCGACGAGGCGCTGGGGCTGCGCCGGCAGCGGCCGGCCCTGCAGCAGGGCGCTGCCCCGCGTGGGCACGCGCACGCCGCACAGCACGTCGGCCAGGGCCACCTGGCCATTGCCGGATACGCCCGCGATGGCCGTGATCTCGCCCGCGCGCAGCACGAGGTGCACGCCGTGCAGCGCATCGCGCCCGCCGGCGGTATGGACATCGTCGAGAGTGCAGACGGCATCACCCACGTGCTGCGCGGGCCGGCGCTCGGCGCGCTCGACGGCGTGCCCCACCATCCACTGCGCGAGCTGCGCCTGCGTGGTGCCCTGGGCGGGCGCTTCGGCCACCAGCCGGCCCTGGCGCAGCACGGCCACGCGGTGCGACACGCGCAGTACCTCGCCGAGCTTGTGGCTGATGAAGATGATCGACAGGCCTTCGGCCACCATCTGCCCCAGCGTTGCGAACAGTGCCTCGCTCTCCTGCGGCGTGAGCACCGCCGTGGGCTCGTCCAGGATCAGGATGCGCGCCCCGCGGTAGAGCGCCTTGAGGATCTCCACCCGCTGGCGCTCGCCCACGGAAAGATCGCCCACGCGGGCATCAGGCACCACGGGCAGGCCGAAGCGCCGCGATACCTCCAGCAGCCGGGCGCGCGCGGCGCTGCGGCGCGAGAACGGCTGCCACAGCGGCTCGCTGCCCAGCAGCACGTTGTCCAGCACGCTCAAATTGTCGGCCAGCGTGAAATGCTGGTGCACCATGCCGATGCCCGCCGCCAGCGCCGCGCGCGGCTGGCCGGGGGGCAGCGGGCGGCCGAATGCCTCGATGCTGCCGGCGTCCGCCACGTAGTGCCCGAACAGGATGGACATCAGCGTGGACTTGCCTGCGCCGTTCTCGCCCAGCAGCGCCAGCACCTCGCCGCGCGCGAGCGTGAGCGAGATGCCGTCGTTGGCCACCAGGCTGCCGAAGCGCTTGGTGATGCCGGAAAGGCGCAGCACGGTGTCCGGCGCAGCGGCCGGCAGGGGAGCGGACATGGGAGGCGGGGCTCCGCCTTACTTGGCCGTGGATTTGGGCTGGCTGTCGTCCACCTTCACGGTGAATTTACCGGCAAGGATCTCGGCCTCGCGCGCCTTGACCTTGGCCACCACATCGGCCGGCACCTTCTTCTCGAACGTGCCCAGGGGCGCGAGGGACGAACCCTTGTGCTTCATCATCGAGTACGGGCCGTAGTCCTCGGCCGTGAACTTGCCGGCCTTCACCAGCCCGATGGCGCGGTCCACGCTCGGCTCCATGTGCCACAGGGCGGAGGCGACCACGGTGTCGGGGTACTGCGGCTGGGTGTCGATCACGTTGCCGATGGCCAGCTTGCCCTTCTCCTTGGCCGCGTCGCTCACGCCGAAGCGTTCGGCATAGAGCACGTCCGCGCCCTTGTCGATCATCGCGAAGGTGGCTTCCTTGGCCTTCGGGGGATCGAACCAGCTGTTGATGAAGGTGACGGTGAACTCCACCTTCGGGTTCACTTCCTTCGCGCCAGCCATGAAGGCGTGCATCAGGCGGTTGACCTCGGGGATCGGGAAGCCGCCGACCATGCCGATCTTGTTCGTCTTCGTCATGCCGCCCGCGATCATGCCGGTCAGGTAGGCGGGCTCCTGGATGTAGTTGTCGAACACGCTGAAGTTGGGTGCCTGCGGCTTGCCCGAGGAGCCCATCACGAAGGCCGTCTTGGGGAAGTCCTTGGCCACCTTGCGGGCGGCGGACTCCACGCCGAACACCTCGCCGAAGATCAACTGGTTGCCACCGTTGGCGTACTCGCGCATCACGCGCTCGTAGTCGGCATTGGCCACGTTCTCGCTGCTCTTGTACTCGATCTCGCCGCGCGCCTCGGCCGCCTTCAGCGCCTTGTGGATGCGGCTCACCCACTGCTGCTCATACGGCACCGTGTAGATGCCCGCCACCTTCAATTTGGCCTGGGCGAAGGCCGCCATGGGTGCAAGGCCCAGGGTGGCCGAGATGGCCAGTGAGGTGCAGAGCAGGCGGCCGGTGAAGAGGCGGCGGGTGGTCATCGCGGGTTCCTTGGGTCGAGAGAGAGAAGTGACGTAACGATAGGGTCGGCGGACTCAAGCAGGATGCATGCCACTTGGGCTGGGCGCCGGTCCCTTGTTTGGTGCCTTGGGTGTATAGCGGGTTTTTTACTCTGCGAGCAACCAGGCTATCCCTTGGTCGGAGCAGAGTTCAATTTTTTACAAAAAAATACGTTACTTGGCCTTCTTTCACTTAACTGAAACAAGCTGTTTGCACATAACATCGTTCCGTTCTAGGGAATCTGAAATAGTTCGGGGTGGGGGTTGAATGAACGGAAATAGCCGCGGAGCGGAGGCGGAAGCGCGCGCGCTGCCTACGAGTGCGCTCGATTTGAAAGAACAGCAGGAGGCGGGAGAGGGGACGGCTTATGGCCCATTGCATGCCCTGTGCCTGGTCGCCCGGCTGCACCACATTGCCTGCGATCCTGCGACGCTGGCCCACCGGCTGGGGCTGGCGGCCAACGACCGCATCGGCACGCAGGAATTGCTGCAGGCCGCCAGGCTCATCGGCCTGAAGGCCAGGAAGGTCCGCACCAGCGCCGCGCGGCTGCCCCTCAGCCCGTTGCCCGCCATGGCGCTCGTGGCCGACGATGCGCCGTCGGCCCGGCAATCCGGAACGGTCAAGGCCGTCGTGGTGGCGCAATGCGATGGCCAGCGGGTGCTGCTTCAAGATCCATCCGGTGCCGGCGAGCAGGGCCGCCCCACCATCGAATCCGTGGAAGATTTCGCCAGGCGCTGGACCGGCGAATTGATCCTGGTCTCCAGCCGCGCCAGCCTGGCGGGCGAGCTCGCCAAGTTCGATTTCTCCTGGTTCATCCCCAGCCTGGTCAAGCACCGCAAGCTGCTGGGCGAAGTGCTGTTCATCTCGCTGATGCTGCAGCTGTTCGCGCTGGTGAGCCCGCTCTTCTTCCAGGTCGTGATGGACAAGGTGCTGGTGCACCGGGGCCTCACCACGCTGGACGTGCTGGTCGCGGGGCTGGTCGTGGTGGTGGTCTTCGAGAGCCTGCTCAACGGATTGCGCAGCTACGTCTTCAGCCATACGACGAGCCGCATCGACGTGGAACTGGGTGCGCGCCTCTTCAGGCACCTGGTCCAGCTGCCCCTGGCCTACTTCCAGGCCCGGCGGGTGGGGGACTCCGTGGCGCGGGTGCGCGAGCTGGAGAACATCCGCAGCTTCCTCACGGGCAACGCGCTCACCGTGGTGCTCGACGTGCTGTTCTCCATCATCTTCATCGGCGTGATGCTGGTGTACAGCGTGCCGCTCACGCTCATCGTGCTGGTCAGCCTGCCGCTTTACGTGGGCTTGAGCCTGGCCGTGGTGCCCGTCCTGCGCAGGCGGCTCGACCACAAGTTCGCGCGCGGCGCGGAGAACCAGGCGATGCTGGTGGAGACCGTGACGGGCATCCAGACCGTGAAGGCGAGCGCGCTGGAGCCGTCCTTCGCGCGCCGCTGGGACAACCAGCTGGCCGCTTACGTCAGCGCCAGCTTCAAGACCCAGAACCTGGCGGCCTGGGCCCACGAGGGTGTCGGCCTGATCGGCAAGCTCGTCAACGCCGCCACGCTCTGGTACGGCGCCCACCTCGTGATGGACGGCGGGCTGACCGTGGGGCAGTTCGTGGCGTTCAACATGTTCGCCCAGCGGGTCTCGCAGCCCATCATGCGCATGGCGCAGCTGTGGACGGACTTCCAGCAGACCGGCATCTCCATGGCCCGCCTGGGGGACATCCTCAACACCCGCACGGAAGTGCCGCCGAGCAGCGCGGCGCAACTGCCGCCCATCAAGGGCCGGGTCACGCTGGACGGCGTGCATTTCCGCTACCGCCCGGAAGCGCCCCCCGTGCTGCACGGCGTGGGCCTGGACATCCGCCCGGGCGAGGTGATCGGCATCGTGGGCCGCTCGGGCTCCGGCAAGAGCACGCTCACCAAGCTCGTGCAGCGCCTGTACGTGCCCGAGCAGGGCCGCATCCTCGTGGACGGCATCGACATCAGCCTGATCGACGCCGCGCAATTGCGAAGGCAGGTCGGGGTGGTGCTGCAGGAGAACCTGCTGTTCAACCGCAGCGTGCGCGAGAACATCGCCATCGCGGACCCCGCGGCGCCCATCGAGGCGGTGGTGCACTCTGCGCGCCTGGCCGGGGCCCATGACTTCATCAGCGAACTGCCCGAGGGCTACGACACCATCGTCGGCGAGCAGGGTGCGGGCCTCTCGGGCGGGCAACGCCAGCGCATCGCGATCGCCCGCGCGCTCTTCACCAACCCGCGCATCCTCATCCTCGACGAGGCCACGAGCGCGCTGGACTACGAAAGCGAGGCGATCGTGCAGCGCAACATGGCGCACATCTGCAAGGGCCGCACGGTAATCATCATCGCCCACCGGCTCTCGGCCGTGCGGCATGCGCACCGCATCATCGTCATGGACAAGGGCCGCATCGTCGAAGCCGGTCCCCACGATGCGCTCATCCAGCGGCCGCAGGGCCTGTATGCGCACCTCTGGCGCATGCAGGGCGGCGGAGCGGGCAACGTGCCGCCGCTGCAGCCTGGTGCGCAAGCCGCGCAGGGAGCGGCAGCATGAGCGCGGGCACCCCCATGCACAGCGCCAACGAGCCGGCCATCCCCCACGAACCCGCACACACGCCAGCCCCGCGCCACCCCGCCATCGAACTGCTCGCACGCTACCGGGACATCCTGCGCGTGGCCTGGGCGCATCGCCACGAACTCGCCGGGCCGCGCCGGCTGGCCGACGAGCAGGCGTTCCTGCCGGCCGCATTGAGCCTGCAGGAAACCCCCGTCCATCCCGCACCGCGGCGCCTTGCCTGGGCGCTCATCGCGCTCTTACTCATTGCGCTGGCCTGGTCCATCTTCGGCAAGATCGACATCGTTGCCGTCGCGTCCGGCCGCATCATCGTGAGCGACCGCACCAAGCTCGTGCAGCCGCTGGAAAACAGCGTCATCCGGCGCATCCTGGTGCGCGAGGGCGACCATGTGGAGGCGGGGCAGGCCCTGGTGCAGCTCGACCCCACCGCAGCGCAGGCCGACAAGACCAGCTTCGACGAAACCCGGCGCTCGGCGCAATCCGAATGGCTGCGCACGCGCGTGCTGGGAGACCTGGTGTCGCGCGCTGCCCGGGGAGAGGGCGGCCTGCGCGGTGCGGAAGCTGCGCTGCCCAAAACATTGGTGCCCAGGGAATGGAGCGCCGAGGATGCGGACAACGCCCGGGCCCAGCTGGCCGCCGAGTGGAGCGACGTCACGGCGCGCCTCTCGAAGTTCGCGGCCGAGCGGGCCCGCCGCGAAGCGGAGATCGCCACCGTGCGCGCCATGATCGACAAGCTCGATGCCACCCTGCCCATTGTGCGGCAGCGCGAGCGCGACTTCCAGGCGCTGGCGGACCAGGGCTTCATGTCCGGCCACGCCAACCAGGACCGCATGCGCGAGCGCATCGAACTCGAACGCGACCTGGGCACGCAGCAGGCGCGGCTGCACGAGGCGCAGGCGGCCCTGCAGGAAACGCAGCAGACGCGGGATGCCTACCTGGCAGAAACCCGCCGCACCTTGAGCGAGCGGCAGTCCCAGGCCGAACTCAAGCGCCTGCAGAGCGCGCAGGAGTGGAACAAGGCCGCATTGCGCGAGCGCCTGGCCACCCTGGTGGCGCCCGTGAGCGGCACCGTGCAGCAGCTGGCCGCGCACACCGAGGGCGGCGTGGTGACCGAAGCGCAGGCGCTCATGGTCATCGTGCCCGACGGAGCGCACGTGAGCGCCGAGGTCACGCTGGAGAACAAGGACATCGGCTTCGTGGAGCCTGGCCAGGACGTGACCATCAAGCTGGAGACCTTCCCCTTCACGCGCTATGGCACGGTGCCCGCGCACGTGGAAACCGTCACGCGCGACGCCGTCAACGACGAAAAGCGCGGAGCGATCTTCCCCGCGCTGCTCAAGCTCGACCAGGCGTTCATCAACGTGGATGGCAAGGACATCAAGCTCGCGCCGGGCATGAACCTGACCGCGGAGATCAAGACGGGCCAGCGCCGGGTCATCGAATACCTGCTGAGCCCGATCCAGAAGGCCGGCAACGAGAGCCTGCGCGAGCGCTGATCAATCAATCAGCCAATCGATAAATAAGTAAATAAAGAACGAAAGAAGGGATGAAGAGCATGAACCAGGAAAGCTTGGAGAACGCCATCGCTGCCGCATTGCGTGAGGCCCATGTGCGCGATACGACGGGCGATGAGGACGACACCGCAGCGCGGGGCACCGCTGGAGCGGTAAGACAGCACGGATCACTGCGCGATGCACTCGCTGCGGCGATGGCCGCATGGCCGCAGGCATCCGGCCTGCCATCGATGCGGGACGTTGAAGTCGCGCAAGTCAAACCCATCGCTTTGTCGGACGCCATCGACGACGGATGGGCAAGCACGCGGCCGATGCTGTTGCAGCCCGGTCAAGGCGAAGAGGGGCAGACGGGTGTGTACGAAACGAAGCCCTGGATGTTGGAGTCGGGGAGTGATGCCTATCCGACGGCTACGGCTACGGGGACGGCGAATGCCGGAGCCGATCTCGCAAAGGCATTGTTGGGCGCCGCAGCGGGCGCTGGTTGGGCTGGCAGTTCTGCGCTCCTCGGAGCCCTGAGCGGGGCGACTTCCACAGTGGGCGGCTCTGCAGTGCTCGAGGGCAGCGTGCAGCAATTAGTGCAGGCGATGGCGGGGTTCTCTCCGCAGGGGGCGGGGCAGGTGACTCCAGGTGCTTCGCTGCCGGATCTGATGGTTTCACTGATCACGAATCCGCAAGCATAGTATTGAGATTTGCTTCGTATGGCAGCACATCAATAAACGTTTTTTCTTTCTTGTATTAAGCTGTCGAAAAATCGCTGGGTTTTGTGCATGCTCCAGTAAGGCCCGAATTAAGAATCGGCGCGATAAAAATTAATGGCTCAAAATTTGAAGGGACTCGATATGGTGGTCGTGATTTTCCAGGAGATTTTTTGAGGGATACAGAGGCTCTGTAATAATCGTAAGCAGGTGAATGAGGTGGTGAGATCGTTCGTTAAATTCCGGCAGGTGATGTGATGGAGGATGCGTGGAGAAATTAAAAAATGGAAGCGGCATGCATAAAGGCAGGCGGATCTTGGTGGTTTTTGTTCTGATGTGCCTGGGGGCGGGTTATTTGTTATGGCGTTTGATCCCGGGGACGTTTGCATTTGCACATGGATTTCAGTCGCAAGAAATGGCTGCTGTGCAATATGCCGACCAAACGGTGCGGGCAAATTTGGGTGGAATTTTTGTAGCTATTCCTTCATATTTTGTAGAGTATTTGGAATACGATGGTGATCCTGGGTGGAGAGATAAGGGTAGAGCGAGACCTGTGAGGACGTTAGATTCAAAAATAGCTAGCTTTGGTTTTGATGTGCGCTATCCAGACATGGCTGGAAAGAGTACGCCTGAATTATGGGGGGATTACAGAAAAAGGAAGTTATCGGATAGCCAGTGGATTCGCGTGGTTTTAATTTCTGGTGAAATATATCCAGGCCTTTATTCCACTGATCGTCTGGCGCGGCAGAATATTGATTCAAACCCCGGTGCTGGGATGGGGAAATATGAAAAACTAAGTAAAAATCAGCATGGTTTGGAGGTGTATGCTTTTGCTGGTGTGAATCCTAAAAATGGAAAGCCTTATCGTGAACTCCCGCATGCCGATGATGTTTTTGTAAAAAGAAACGGCGAGGATCGGGTGGTGACTTTCATAAAGTGTAGCAACAGACAAGTACCATCCGCACCTTGTAGTCAATATTTTGATCTAGAACCGGAAATGCATGTATCGGTGACTGTGAGTTATCGGCGTGGCTTGATTTCGGATTGGCAAGGTATTCAGGAGAGTGTGAAAAAGACGGTGTTGGGTTTTTCTGTTACTGGAAGATACTAAAGCTTGGGAGTGAATTGTGGAACTTTTAACCATATCGCAGTTGACGACGTATAAAGCGCAGATCGGGGCTGGAGGTGTTGAGGCTGCTAGGCAGGTATAATCCGATATTTATGCGAAAGGATATAATTATGCAGGTTGGGCTTTAGGTGTTGCCACCGGGGACACCATTACTGGGCAATCTGCTTTGGATTACCTCGGCGGCACGGCAATGATCGGACTTGGTGGTGATGCTTGCCGCAACTTGACGCCAGCGCAGATTGATAGTATTCGTGTCGACATGTCTATTGGATATATAAATACCCTGATTGACATTGCTGGAAGAAAAAATGGAATTGTAGATCGGGATGTGAATTTCATTGAAACATCCAATTTCCATCAACAAGCCTTTGAGAAGAATGGCCTGACTCTCGAAAATTGGACCCTCAATGTGCCCATGGAGATTATCCGCCGAGAAAAAGGCGACAAAGCTGTGGAAGATTTGTGGGCTCGCATTAGAGAAACCGGCGGCGATGGCATCGATGCTCTGGTCATCAGCACCAGTTTGGCCAATGCGGTGGGCCATGCAGCGTTCTCCTCGGATGCTGGACTTCGACAAATTGCCCAGGAGTGGATTGACAAGGTACCTGGCGTCGCTAACTGGAATCAGATATCACGGTTCATAGACGTCTTTTCCAGTTCGTGGAAGCTGACCCTGGAGGGAACCTCTCAAAACCCGGCCACTCCCTTGTTCACCGACAAGACCTGAGCCGTCCTCCTTGCCATGATCTCTCCTCGCAGCGCCTTGAAGTTCGATCTGTTTGCCGAGGCGTCGCGCCAGCATAAGAGAGATGAAGTGGGCGATCCGTTGCAGGTGATCGCGCGGCACATCGACTTCGCCGAGCTGGCGCGGCTGGTGGATGCACTCATCGAGCGCGGCGATGGCCGCAAGGGTGGTCGGCCGGCCTATCCCATCGAGGTGATGGTGCGCATCCTGGTCTTGAAGCGCCTGTACAACCTGTCGGACGAGCAGATGGAATACCAGTTGCTGGACCGGGCGAGCTATCAGCGCTTTTGTCTGCTGCAAGACGCGATGAACGTGCCGGACCGCAACACGATCTGGCGCTTCGGCGAGCGGCTGGGCGTTGACGGGGCGACGGCGTTGTTCCAGGGTGTGGATGCGCAACTGCACCGCCATGGCTACATCGCCCGTGGCGGACAGGCCATCGATGCCACGCTGGTGCCCGCGCCCCGCCAGCGCCTGGACAGGCAGGAGCGCGAGGCCCTGGCCGAAGGCAGAACGCCCGATTGGAGCGAGGCCGAGCGCCGGCAAAAGGATGTGGACGCCACGCACACGAAGAAGCACGGCAAGGGCTACTTCGGCTACAAGCTCAGCGTGAGCGTGGACCTCAAGCACGGCTTCATCCGCAGGATCGCCACGGGCACGGCCAGCGAGCATGACGGACACCACTTCGACGAGGTGCTGGACCTGCACAACACCGGGCGTGCAGTGCATACGGACAAGGCCTACGCGAGCCGGCAGCGCCAGCAGCTACTCAAGGTGCTGGGCTTGGTGGACGCGATGCAACGCAGGGCTCGGCCGGGCAAGCCACTGAGCGAGTGCCAGCAAAGGCGCAACCAGCGCATCGCAAAGAAGCGTGCCAAGGTGGAGCATGTGTTTGCCGGTCTCCGTCACCTGGGCGGCAAGTTCGTTCGCACGATCGGGCAGACCCGCGCCACGGTGGCGATGACGATGATGGCTGCCTGCTACAACCTCAAGCGCCTGGCGTCGTTCCTGCATCGGCAAGTGGATGCGTTCTTCAAGCCATCGGCTGCCAAGGCACGGGTGCGCCTGCAACCGTCAAAAGCGTGAGCCTTGCGGGGGGCAAAGGCCCCTGTACATGGGCTGCGTCCCACCCACCGAGCAGGTGTCCGAGCGCATTCGGGGCGCTGGAATCTGACGACACGCCGGAAAAACTGGCTGGTGGCGGTTGTGAGAGGCTCCCTGGAGGGGTGGGGCAACGACATCATTCGCACAGTTAATGACCTGTTCCTCCAAGCACTTAATTGGATTGCGCCAAAGGACCCCCTGGTCCTCGACCTGGACGGCGACGGCATAGAAGCGGTAGGCATCGACCCCACCCGCCCCATCCTCTTCGACCACGACGGCGATGGCACCAGGAACGCCACGGGCTGGATCAAGGGCGACGACGGCATCGTGGTGCTGGATCGCAACGGCAACGGCCTGATCGATTCGGGGCGCGAGCTGTTCGGCGACCAGACGCTGCGCGAGGGGGCGCAGGCGGGCCAGGGCATGTTCTATGCCAACGGCTACGAAGCCCTGGCAGGGCAGGACGGCAATGGCGACGGCGTGATCGACGCGGCGGACACGGCCTATGGCCAGCTGCGGATCTGGAAGGACGTGAACCAGGACGGCATCAGCCAGGTGGGCGAGCTGCACACGCTGTCCGACCTGGGCATCGCGCGCCTCAACGTCAAGGGCCAGCGCAGCAGCATCGACCTGGGCAACGGCAACACCCAGCCCTGGAGCGGCAGCTTCACGCGCATGGACGGCAGCCAGGGCATGAGCGGCGTGGCAGAGGTCTCGGGCAGCCTGCTGCTGGCCAGCAACAACTTCTATCGGGAGTTCCCCGACGACCCGGTGCCGACCGCCGCGGCACAAGCCCTGCCGCAGATGGGCGGCGCGGGGTGGGCACGCGACCTGCGCGAAGCCATGAGCCTGGGCAACGACAAGTCGCAGGCGCTGCAGGAGAAGGTGCAGGCCTTTGCGGCGGGCACGACGCGCGACGCGCAGATGGCGGCGGTCGATGGGCTGATCACCGAGTGGGCGCGGTCTTCGGGCAAGCTCGTGGAGACCTTGCGTTTCCACAGCCTGTATTTCGATGCGGCCACGCACCAGTGGGACATCGCGACGCCCGACACCCCCATCGACCCACGCCACCTGCCCGGCACGGAGGGCACGTTGTCGGTGGACATGCCCGATGTGGGAACGCTGTGGACGGATCCGGCGACGGGGCAGCAAAGGCCGCTGACGGAGGAGGACCGGACGGCGCTGTACAAGAAGCTCAATGCGCTGGAGGTGTTCAACGGCACGCGCTTCGTGACCTTCGACCGCAACGTGCGTCCTGATTCCAGCGAAGGCAGTGGTGGTACGCCGGTAGGTGGCAGCTCAGGCAGTGGCAATGGTGGTGGGGGCAGTGGTGGTGGGGGCAGTGGCGCGGAAGCCGACCTGACCTACCGGGTGTCCGCCCGCATTTCCACGACCCAGTTGGAACTGCTGGCCCAGAGCTATGAGCAACTGCGCGAGAGCGTGTATGCGGCGCTGGTGACGCAGACGAGGCTCAGGCCGTACCTGGACAGCGTGGAGCTGTTGGTGGACGAGAAGGGGATTCGTTTCGACACGTCGGCGCTGTCGTCGATGCTGGAGGCGAAGAAGGGGGCCAGCGAGCGTGATGGTTTGATTGATCTGGTTGAACTCATTGAATATCAGGGGCCAGTGGTTGGCGCTGTTGGATTCGACGGGGTCGGACTTCTTTCGCGTTGGATTGAATCCTTGCCAGCCGATGCGCCATTACGGTCGGAGTTGCCCGCCCTAAGGGTTTTCATGGCCACTGCGACGACAGGCTCCGACCGGAACGACATTTACTTGGGAGATAACGGCGCAAATAGTTTTTCTTCCGGAGCTGGAGATGATTGGCTTAGGGGCCTGGAGGGCAACGACCATTTGGCTGCTGGCAGCGGTAATGACGTGCTCGAAGGAGGTGCGGGCGATGATTCGCTGCAGGGCCAGGCGGGTAACGACCGACTGCTGGGTGGCGAAGGCGCGGATGTGCTGCAAGGCGGCGATGGAGACGACGTGCTCGAAGGGGGGGCGGGCAACGACATCCTGGCCGGTGGCGTGTATGACACCTGGAACGGCAACTACAGCGGCGCGGGCAACGACACCTACCTGTTCGGCCGGGGAGATGGGCAAGACATCATCATCGACGACGACGCTACCGTGGGCAACCTGGACAAACTCGTCTTCAAGACCGGCGTGGCCGTGGCCGACGTGCTGGCCGTGCGCGACGGCGACGCCCTGATCCTCAAGATCAACGGCACCACCGACCAAGTGCGCATCGACAGCTACTTCAGCAACGACGGCATGAACAACCGGCAGATCGAGGAGATACGCTTCACCGACTCGGCCACCACCGTATGGAAGCTGGCAGACATCAAAGCCCGGATGCTCACCGGCACCGCAGGCAACGACACCATCATCGGCTACGCCACGGCGGACACCATCAACGGGGATGACGGCAACGACACGCTGGAAGGGCGTGGTGGCAACGACCTGCTCGAAGGTGGCGCGGGCAACGACTCGCTCTATGGCCAGGCAGGCAACGACCGGCTGCTGGGCGGCGATGGTGCGGACGTGCTGCAAGGCGGCGACGGAGACGACGTGCTCGATGGCGGCGCGGGCAATGACATCCTGGCCGGTGGCGTGTACGACACCTGGAACGGCAGCTTCCGAGGGGCGGGCAACGACACGTACCTGTTCGGCCGGGGCGACGGCCAGGACACGATCTACAACGACGATGCTGCCGCAGGCCACCTGGACAAGCTGGTGTTCAAGGCGGGCGTGAAGCCCGCAGACGTTCAGATCGAGCGCCAGGACAACGAACTGGTGCTGCGCATTGCCGGCAGCGATGACCAGGTGCGCGTGATCAACTACTTCCTGGACGATGCGGCTGGTGGCTGGGCGCTGGGCGGGATCGGCTTCGAGGACGATGCGCAGACGCTCTGGAGCGTGCAGGACGTGAAGCTGATGGCGCTGCAGGGCACGGCGGGTGGCAACCGCATCGTGGGCTATGCGAGCGACGACACGCTGCAGGGGCTGGACGGCAACGACACGCTGGAAGGGCGCGGCGGCAACGACCTGCTCGAAGGTGGCGCGGGCAACGACTCGCTCTATGGCCAGGCAGGCAACGACCGGCTGCTGGGCGGCGATGGTGCGGACGTGCTGCAAGGCGGCGACGGAGACGACGTGCTCGATGGCGGCGCGGGCAACGACATCCTGGCCGGCGGCGTGTACGACACCTGGAACGGCAGCTTTCGGGGGGCGGGCAACGACACGTACCTGTTCGGCCGGGGCTCGCAGGCTGACCGGATCGTCGATGAAGACTCCACGCCCGGCAATGTCGATGTGCTCTCCGTGGGACCGGGAGTCGCGACCGATCAGCTCTGGTTCCGCCGGGAAGGCAACGACCTGGAGGTGAGCATCATCGGTACGGAAGACCGGGCCACGATCGCGAACTGGTACGCGGGCAGCGCCAATCATCTGGAGAAGATCCAGACGTCCGACGGAAAGGTGCTGCTGGACAGCCAGGTGGATGCTCTGGTGTCGGCCATGGCGGCGTTTGCGCCTCCCGCTGCCGGGCAGACGACCTTGCCCAACGACTACGCCACCACACTGCAGCCGAAAATTGCAGCCAACTGGCAGTGACCGGAAGCTCGCGTTGGGCATGAACCTGACCGCGGAGATCAAGACGGGCCAGCGCCGGGTCATCGAGTACCTGCTGAGCCCGATCCAGAAGGCCGGTAACGAGAGCCTGCGCGAGCGCTGATCAATCAATCAGCCAATCGATAAATAAGTAAATAAAGAACGAAAGAAGGGACGAAGAGCATGAACCAGGAAAGCTTGGAGAACGCCATCGCTGCCGCATTGCGTGAGGCCCATGTGCGCGACACGACGGGCGATGAGGACGACACCGCGGCGCGGGGCACCGCTGGAGCGGTAGGACGGCACGGATCACTGCGCGATGCACTCGCTGCGGTGATGGCCGCATGGCCACAGGACTCCGGCCTGCCATCGATGCGGGACGTTGAAGTGGCGCAAGTCAAACCTATCGCTTTGTCGGACGCCATCGACGACGGATGGGCAAGCACGCGGCCGATGCTGTTGCAGCCCGGTCAAGGCGAAGAGGGGCAGACGGGTGTGTACGAAACGAAGCCCTGGATGTTGGAGTCGGGGAGTGATGCCTATCCGACGGCTACGGCTACGGGGACGGCGAATGCCGGAGCCGATCTCGCAAAGGCGTTGATGAGCGCCGCGGCGGACGCTGGTGTAGCTGGCAGGTCTGCGCTCCTCGGAGCCCTGAGCGGGGCGATTTCCACGGTGGGCGGCTCTGCAGTGCTCGAGGGCAGCGTGCAGCAGTTGGTGCAGGCGATGGCGGGGTTCTCGCCGCAAGGGGCGGGGCAGGTGACTCCAGGCGCTTCGCTGCCGGATCTGATGGTTTCGTTGATCGCGCCCTCGCAGATTTAAATTAATGGAGATTATATGGGTGTTAATTTTGAAAAATTATACTTTCCTATAGTCCTAGCGTTTTGTTTATCTTTTTTGGGTTGTGATAAGCCTGCGTCGTTGCCCAAGGAGAAACCGGTGGTGACGGCTGGGAGTAATGCAAAAAAAGAAGATGCTGTTGTTTACATGAGAAGCAGGGCTCCGGAGAAGTTCGACTTAGATGCAGTGTTTTTGGGTAGTCGGGAAACGGTGTTTTTTAAGGCTATGGGGCTGAATCCTGATGGCTTGCCTCTTGTTTCCATAGCGGAAAATGTTGAGTCTGGCTTTGATTTGGGTATATATCATGATCGTTTCGATGTGATTGTCGATCGTGAAAAAGGTATTCTATGTTTGAAAGAACAATGCATTAAAATATATATGATCTGCCCATCGGAAAAATATAAGAAAAAAGATGAAATTTGTAAATATTATAACCAAGCAAAAGGATAATGATGGCTGCAATTGGAATTCGAATTGTAAATAGCGTAGGTTCGGCAGATCATGGGCATATGTATGTGGTGTTGATAAGCGAAGACGGACAAAAAAATTCATATGGCTTTTATCCTGATAACGACAACGCCCCCTCGTATATAGGTCCAGGAGCTGTTCTAAGGCATGATTTGGGTAGGTATGAGACCAACTCTTCGCATCCTCCGGATGTCGCAAGAGATTTTTATATATCCGATTCGGAGTATCTTAGGTTAAAGAAGATTTTTGATGGGGCAGTGGATCAGTCTGGTGATGTGTCTAAGCCGTGGGGTCACTATAATCCACTGACTAATTCATGTGTCGACTTTGCATGGAATGCCATGCGGGAAGCCGGCTTGCATGACAGCTTCTTTGATGGTGCGATATATCCGGAATGGAATAATAAATTTGTCGATGATATTTATTATGGTTTTTATAGACGGCCGGAGTTCAACAGAGAGTTGCACTTAGAAAATAATGGTATTTGGGATAAAGTAAAGAAGTCGGTAAACGATTTATATATTCAAGCTCGTAACTGGATTGCGCCAACAGACCCTCTGGTCCTGGACCTAGACGGCGACGGCATAGAAGCCATCGGCATCGACCCCTCCCGGCCTATCCTCTTCGACCACGACGGCGATGGCACCAGGAACGCCACGGGCTGGATCAAGGGCGAAGACGGCATCGTGGTGCTGGACCGCAACGGCAACGGCCTGATCGATTCGGGTCGCGAGCTGTTCGGCGACCAGACGCTGCGCGAGGGAGCGCAGGCGGGCCAGGGCATGTTCTATGCCAACGGCTACGAAGCCCTGGCAGGGCAGGACGGCAATGGCGACGGCGTGATCGACGCGGCGGACACGGCCTATGGCCAGCTGCGGATCTGGAAGGACGTGAACCAGGACGGCATCAGCCAGGTGGGCGAGCTGCACACGCTGTCCGACCTGGGCATCGCGCGCCTCAACGTCAAGGGCCAGCGCAGCAGCATCGACCTGGGCAACGGCAACACCCAGCCCTGGAGCGGCAGCTTCACGCGCATGGACGGCAGCCAGGGCATGAGCGGCGTGGCAGAGGTCTCGGGCAGCCTGCTGCTGGCCAGCAACAACTTCTATCGGGAGTTCCCCGACGACCCGGTGCCGACCGCCGCGGCACAAGCCCTGCCGCAGATGGGCGGCGCGGGGTGGGCACGCGACCTGCGCGAAGCCATGAGCCTGGGCAACGACAAGTCGCAGGCGCTGCAGGAGAAGGTGCAGGCCTTTGCGGCGGGCACGACGCGCGACGCGCAGATGGCGGCGGTCGATGGGCTGATCACCGAGTGGGCGCGGTCTTCGGGCAAGCTCGTGGAGACCTTGCGTTTCCACAGCCTGTATTTCGATGCGGCCACGCACCAGTGGGACATCGCGACGCCCGACACCCCCATCGACCCACGCCACCTGCCCGGCACGGAGGGCACGTTGTCGGTGGACATGCCCGATGTGGGAACGCTGTGGACGGATCCGGCGACGGGGCAGCAAAGGCCGCTGACGGAGGAAGACCGGACGGCGCTGTACCAGAAGCTCAATGCGCTGGAGGTGTTCAACGGCACGCGCTTCGTGACCTTCGATCGCAACGTGCGTCCGGATTCCAGCGAAGGCAGTGGTGGCACGCCGGTAGGCGGCGGCTCGGGCAGTGGGGGCGGGGGCAGTGGCGCGGAAGCCGACCTGACCTACCGGGTGTCCGCCCGCCTTTCCACGACCCAGTTGGAGCTGTTGGCACAGAGCTATGAGCAATTGCGCGAGAGCGTGTATGCGGCGCTGGTGACACAGACGCGGCTCAGGCCGTACCTGGACAGCGTGGAACTGGTGGTGGACGAGAAGGGGGTGCGCTTCGATACGTCGGCGCTGTCGTCGATGCTGGAGGCGAAGAAGGGGGCCAGCGAGCGCGATGCCATCATCGATCTGGTGGAGTTGAACCGGTACCAGGGCAAGGTGCTCGATGCCGTGGGATTCGATGTTGCGAAATCTCTGTCGGATTGGGTGTATGCCCTCCCGGAAGGGAGTGCCTTGAGGGCAGAGATCCAGGCGTTTCATGTCTATCTGGCCGGAGTGGCCCAGGGAACATCGAGCGATGACATCTACCTGGGTGATGAGACTGCCAATGTTTTTGCCGGAGGAGCCGGAGATGATCTGATGCGGGGAGGCGCTGGTAATGACCAGTTGCAGGGTGGCCAGGGCAATGACACGCTCAAGGGCGGAGAAGGCGACGACCAACTGCGTGGCGACGAGGGCGATGACGTGCTCGAAGGCGGCGCAGGCAACGACTACCTGCATGGCGGCTTCGGCAACAACACGTTCATCTTCGGGCGAGGCGACGGCCAGGACCGTATCGACCACTACCACGATACGGCGGTGGGCAAGCACAACGTACTGCAGTTCAAGGCCGGCGTGTCCAAGGATGGGGTAACGGTACGGCGCTCGGGCAATGACCTGGTACTGTCGATCGATGGCACAACGGACAAGGTGACGATATCGGCGTTCTTCTACCAGGACGAGCCGGGAAATGCATTCAGCCCGTTGCAGGAAGTGCGTTTCGACGACGGCACGGTCTGGGATGTGAGCGAACTGGCCAGGAAGGTGCTGATCGGGACGGCTGAAGGCGACACGCTGCAGGGGTTTGTCGGTGACGACGTGATCGATGGCCTGGCAGGCGATGACCAGATCTACGGCCAGAACGGCAACGACACGCTCTCGGGAGGCGCGGGCAACGACCAGTTGTACGGCGGCCAGGGCAATGACACGCTCAAGGGCGGAGAAGGCGACGACCAACTGCGTGGCGACGAGGGCGATGACGTGCTCGAAGGCGGCGCAGGCAACGACTACCTGCATGGCGGCTTCGGCAACAACACGTTCATCTTCGGGCGAGGCGACGGCCAGGACCGTATCGACCACTACCACGATACGGCGGTGGGCAAGCGCAACGTGCTGCAGTTCAAGGCCGGCGTGCCCAAGGATGGGGTAACGGTACGGCGCTCGGGCAATGACCTGGTACTGTCGATCGATGGCACAACGGACAAGGTGACGATATCGGCGTTCTTCTACCAGGACGAGCCGGGAAATGCATTCAGCCCGTTGCAGGAAGTGCGTTTCGACGACGGCACGGTCTGGGATGTGAGCGAACTGGCCAGGAAGGTGCTGATCGGGACGGCTGAAGGCGACACGCTGCAGGGGTTTGTCGGTGACGACGTGATCGATGGCCTGGCAGGCGATGACCAGATCTACGGCCAGAACGGCAACGACACGCTCTCGGGAGGCGCGGGCAACGACCAGTTGTACGGTGGTCAGGGCAATGACACGCTCAAGGGCGGAGAAGGCGACGACCAACTGCGCGGCGACGAGGGTGACGACGTACTCGAAGGCGGCGCGGGCAACGACTACCTGCATGGCGGCTTCGGCAACAACACGTTCATCTTCGGGCGTGGTGACGGCCAGGACCGCATCGACCACTACCACGACACGGCGGTGGGCAAGCACAACGTACTGCAGTTCAAGGCCGGCGTGTCCAAGGATGGGGTAACGGTACGGCGCTCGGGCAATGACCTGGTGCTGTCGATCGATGGCACGACGGACAAGGTGACAGTGTCGGCGTTCTTCTATGAGGACTCGCCCGCCAACCTCTTCAATCCGATCCAGCAGGTGCGCTTCGATGACGGCACGGTCTGGGATGTAGCCGAGCTTTCCAATAGGGCTCTGACTGGAACTCCAGGAGACGACACCTTGTACGGCACCCAAGCCGCCGACACTTTGCTGGGAGGAACGGGCAACGACACCCTTTACGGGGGCGCTGGTGACGACACCCTGGAAGGCGGAGCAGGGCAGGACCTGCTGGTGGGCGGCTCGGGTAACGACACCTACCTGTTCAGTCGCGGCTCGCAGGCTGACCGGATCGTCGATGAAGACTCCACATCCGGCAATGTCGATGTGCTCTCCGTGGGACCGGGAGTCGCGACCGATCAGCTCTGGTTCCGCCGGGAAGACAACGACCTGGAGGTGAGCATCATCGGTACGGAAGACCGGGCCACGATCGCGAACTGGTACGCGGGCAGCGCCAATCATCTGGAGAAGATCCAGACGTCCGACGGAAAGGTGCTGCTGGACAGCCAGGTGGATGCTCTGGTGTCGGCCATGGCAGGCTTCGCGCCTCCAGCCGCCGGACAGACGACGTTGCCGCCTGACTACCGCAGCAGCCTGTCGAACGTGATCGCGACCAACTGGACCTGATCGCTGGCGGCCAGGACTCTCTCGCACCCGCCCCGGCGGGCGCGGGAGAGGCGGTCCGCGCACTGCAGCGTGCAAGCATGCCCGTGCGCGCTGGCCTACCGCGGGCGGCTCAGGCCCTCACTTGGTGCCGAAAATCCGGTCCCCCGCATCCCCCAGCCCCGGCAGGATGTAGCCGTGGTCGTTGAGTTCACGGTCGATGGCGGCGGTGAAGATCGGCACGTCCGGATGCGCCTTCTGCAGCGTGGCGACGCCTTCGGGCGCGGCCAGCAGGCACATGAACTTCACCGAACGGGGCTTCAGTTCCTTGAGCTTGGCGACGGCGGCGGCGGCGGAGTTGCCGGTGGCCAGCATCGGGTCCACCACGATGATGTCGCGCTCTTCCATTTCGGAGGGCATCTTGAAGTAGTACTCGACCGGCTGCAGTGTCTGCGGGTCACGGTAGAGGCCGATATGGCCGACACGGGCGCCGGGCACGACGGTCAGCATGCCGTCGAGGAAACCGTTGCCCGCGCGCAGGATGGAGACGAGTACCAGCTTCTTGCCGTCGATGACCTTGCCGGTCATGGTCTCCAGCGGGGTCTCGACCTCGATGTCCGACAACGGCATGTCGCGCGTGATCTCGTAGGCCATCAGGGTGCTCAGCTCGCCCAGCAGGCGGCGGAAGCTGTTGGTGCTGGCGTCCTTGCGGCGCATGAGGGTCAGCTTGTGCTGCACCAGCGGGTGCGTGATGACGTGGACGTTGCCGGAGGGGTTCTCGGTGCTCATGGGCGTGGGAAAAAAGGGGGATGGGGACAACCCTTCAGTCTGCCAGAAACCGCGCATACCGCGGCAGATCGACGTTGCCGCCGCTGACCACGATGCCCACGCGCGCGCCCCGCAGGTCGATGCCGCCGTGGTGCGCGCCGGCCAGCGCCAGCGCCCCGGTGGGCTCGACCACCATCTTCATGCGCTCGGCGAAGAACCGCAGCGCCTGGACGAGCTGGGCGTCGGCCACGGTGACGACCTCGTGCGCCAGCCGCTGGATGATGGGGAAGGTGATCTCGCCGGGCGCCTGGGTCTGCGCGCCGTCGGCAATGGTGCGGGGCGTCTCGATGCGCACGATGTGCCCGGCGCGCAGCGACTGCTGCACGTCGTTGCCGGCCTCCGGCTCCACGCCGACCACCTTGCAGTCCGGCGCCAGCTGTTCGGCCGCGAGCAGGCAGCCCGACAGCAGGCCGCCGCCGCCCAGGCAGACGAAGAGATAGTCCAGCCCGGGCACGTCTTCCAGCAGCTCCACCGCGGCCGTGCCCTGGCCCGCGATGACGTGGGGATGGTCGAACGGCGGCACGAGCACCATGCCGCGCTCTTCGGCCAGGCGCCGGCTGATGGCCTCGCGGTCTTCACGGAAGCGGTCGTAGGTGACCACCTGGGCGCCGTATTCGCGCGTGGCGGCCATCTTGGAGGCGGGCGCGTCCTCGGGCATGACGATCACCGCGGGCATGTCGAGCAGGCGGGCCGAGAGCGCGATCGCCTGGGCATGGTTGCCGGAGGAGAAGGCCAGCACGCCGCGCTCGCGCTGGGCGGCATCCAGTTGCACCAGGGCGTTGTAGGCGCCGCGGAACTTGAAGGCCCCCATGCGCTGGAGGTTCTCGCACTTGAAGAAAAGCTGGGCGCCCAGGGCCTCGTCGGCGGTGCTCGAGCGCAGCACGGGCGTGCGGTGGGCGATGCCCGCCAGGCGCCGGGCCGCGGCTGCGACATCGTCGTAGGTGGGCGGGGCCGGGGAATGCGTTTCCATGGAGCGTCCTCGCGAAGCGTGCCGGTGTCCGGAAAAGGGTTGCCGCATCATAGACCCGTCAGGCCGGTTTCTGCGTCCACCGGCTGCGGCCGCCGGAGTCCGCAGCCCCGGCCAGCCCAGTTCGCCGGTCAGCCCAGTTCGCTGAAGCGCTGCACCGGCGCCAGGTCGGGGAAGTCGCCCGCGCGCCGTTCGCGCATCGCGGCCACGGACTCGCCCACGTGGCGGTTGCTCCACACCGTGCCCTGCAGCCAGCCCATCTGGCGCAGGCTGTCGTCCACGGAGTGGTCGCGTGCGTAGTGCACGGCCTGCTTGGTGCCCCAGATGGCGACGGGCGGCTTGGCGGCGATCTCGCGCGCACAGGCCAGGGCCGCTTCCAGCATGGCCTCCTGCGTGGCGAACACTTCGTTCACCAGCCCGCAGGCCAGGGCGCGGGCCGCGGGCAGGCGCCGGCCGGTGTAGGCCAGTTCCTTGACGATGCCCAGCGGGATCAGCTTGGGCAGGCGCTGCAGCGTGCCCACGTCGGCCACCATGCCGATGTTGATCTCCTGGATGCAGAAGAATGCGTCCTCGGTGGCGTAGCGGATGCAGGCGGCCGTCACCATGTCCACCGCGCCGCCGATGCAGCCGCCGTGGATCGCGGCGATGACCGGGATGCGCAGCGATTCGATGCGGGTGAAGGTGGCCTGCATGTCGGTCAGCAGGTCGAAGATGGCGGCGCGGCCTTCGGGGCTCTGGTCGTCCATGGCGACGGCGCCGCCGAAGGTGTCCAGCGACATGCCGGCCGAGAAGTGCTTGCCGGTGCTGCTGATGACCAGCGCCCGCGCATCGCCCGAACGGTGGACCCGCGCGAGCACGGTGTCCAGCTCGCGCCAGAAGGTGGGGTGCATGGTGTTGAGCGCCTCCGGGCGGTCGAGCACCAGGTGCGCGACATGGTCCGTGACGGTCAGGCGGAAGCAGGTGAGGGGGGCGGTGTCGGTCATGCGGCGCACTCTAGGCGGGACGCGGCACTGCCGGCCGTCACCTGCGCGACGGGGCAGCGAGGGCGGTGGGCGGTGGGGTGGCCGTCAGGCGAAGAGCATCAGCAGGCCGCTGAGCGTCACCACCGATCCGGCCGTGGTCAGCAGGGTGGTGGCGGAGGTCACGGCCGCCTCGCGGCGGTAAAACTCGGCCAGCATGAACGGCCCCGTGCCGGTGGGCAGGGCGGCCAGCAGCACGGCCATGTGCACCTGCGCCGCGGGCAGCAGGAACACGGACTGCGCCAGCCACCACGTGAGTGCCGGCAGGGCCAGCAGCTTGGCGGCCGTGAGCGACAGGGAGGTGCGGTGGCCGCGGGCCTGGCCGTGCGGCTGCGCGGGCCGGTCGGCCATGAAGGCGCCCAGGCCGACCAGGGCGCAGGGCGTGGCGGCCTGGCCGAGCATGTGCAGGAAGGTGTCCACGCCGCCGGGCAGGGGCAGGCCGGTGGCCGCGAAGGCCGCGCCCAGCAGGGGAGCGAGCACGATGGGGTTGCGCAGCGATCGCGCGAGGGCCTGCACGACGGTGCGCAGGCCCGGCCCGTCGCTGCCCAGCCCCACTTCCACCAGCACCACGGCCAGCGAGAACAGCATGCAGACCACGAGGATGGTGGCCACGGTGGCCGCCATCTGGCTCGCGTGGCCGAACACCAGCAGGCACAGCGGCAGGCCGACGTAGGCGGTATTGGAGTACGACGCCGCCACCGCATCCACGCTCGCGTCCGCCAGGTGGCGCCCGCCGTGCAGCCGCAGCGCCAGCACGGCGATGAACACGGCCAGCGTGGCGATGCCGAAGGCGGCGATGAACCGCGGCTGCCACAGCTGCGCCCAGGTGCTGTGGGCCATGATGCCGAAAAGGGCCGCGGGCAGGGCCAGCCACACCACGAACCGGTTGATGGTGCTGGAGGCCGAGGCATCGAACACCCGGGCGCGCCGCGAGAGATAGCCGGCGGCGATGAGGGCGAAGAGGGGCAGCAGGATGGAGAGGGCGGAGGTCACGGTGCGGGAGGCGGCAGGTTTCTGGGCGTCGGAGGGATGCCGGGGCAACGCGCGCATTCCCCAGCCGATGCGCCAGAGTAGGCAGGTACGGCCATACCATCCAATATCATCGGAAGCCTTTGGCAATACCTTTTAGGCATCATGCTGGACCTTCGGCGCCTGCGTTACTTCCTGGCCGTGGCGGATACGCTGCATTTCGGGCGGGCGGCCGCGCGCCTGCACATCTCCCAGCCGCCACTGAGCCGGCAGATCGCGGCGCTGGAGGAGGAGCTGGGCGTGCAACTGCTCGAGCGCGATGCCCACGGCGTGGCGCTCACGGCCGCGGGCCGGCAGCTGCAGGCGGACGGGCGCGGCATCCTGGCGTCCGTCGAGCGCGCGGAGCTCAATGCACGCGCGGCTGCTGCGGGCGAGGCCGGGCGACTGGCGATCGGCTTCACCATGTGCGCGGCCTACAGCGTGGTGCCCGGCTATGCGCGGCGCTTCGCCGCCCGGCATCCGCAGGTGGAGCTGTCGCTGCGGGAGGTGGTGTCCAACGACCTCGTGGCCCAGGTGGCCGAGGGGCGCATCGACGCGGCCATCGTCTTCGCCCAGCCGCTGCCGCCCGGGCTCTCGCACCGCACGGTGGTGCGCGAGCCGCTGTGCCTGGCGTTGCCGCGCGGCCACCGCCTGGCGGCGCGGCGCAGCGTGCCGGTGGTGGAGCTGGCGGGCGAGCCCTTCATCGCCACGCCGCCGGACGTGGCACCCTCTCTGCACGCGGCGGTGCTGGCGCAGTGCCGCCAGGCCGGCTTCGCGCCCCGCATCGCCATGGAAGTGCAGCTGCAGCAGACCATCCTCAGCCTGGTGGCCGAGGGCGTGGGCGTGGCACTGGTGCCGGCCTCCATGCGCAAGGTGCAGCCGGATGCCGTGGTGTTCCGGCCCGTGCCGCCCGTGGTGGAACTGGCGCAGGACCTGGTCTGGCGCACTGCGAACAGCAACCCCTGCCTGCAGCACCTGCTGGCCCTGGCACCGGATGCCTGATCGCCCCCCCGGCGGGCCCGGGGGGAACGCTGACTCAGCGGCGCACCGTGCCGGCGTCCTGCCCGAACAGCACCTTCTTCGCGTCCTCGTCCACGGTCGGCGCGGTGTTGATGGTCTTCGCCAGGTCATAGGCGCGCGCGGTGGCGGGCCGGGCCTGGATGCGCGCGAACCACTGCGCCAGGTGGGGGAAGTCATTCAGGTCCTGGCGCTGCCGCTCGTGCGGCACGATCCAGGGGTAGCTCGCCATGTCGGCGATCGAATAGGTGCCGGCGATGTATTCGCGCCCGTCGGACAGGTGCTTGTCCAGCACGCCGTAGAGGCGGCCGGTTTCCTTCACGTAGCGGTCGATGGCGTAGGGCACGGGCTCCGGCGCGTACTGCGTGAAATGGTGGTTCTGCCCGGCCATGGGGCCCAGGCCGCCCATCTGCCAGAACAGCCACTGCAGGGCCTCGGTGCGGCCGCGCAGGTCCTGCGGGATGAACCGGCCGGTCTTGTCGGCCAGGTAGAGCAGGATGGCGCCGGATTCGAAGACGGAGACCGGCTCGCCGCCGCCGGCCGGGGCGTGGTCCACGATGGCGGGGATGCGGTTGTTGGGCGCGATGCGCAGGAACTCGGACCGGAACTGGTCGCCGCGGCCGATGTTCACGGGCAGCAGCCGGTAGGGCAGGCCGGCCTCCTCCAGGAACATGGTGATCTTGTGGCCGTTGGGGGTGGTCCAGTAATGCAGGTCGATCATGCGGGGTCTCCAGGGAGGGGGATCGGTTGCCAGCGCACGGCCTGGATGGGCCGGGCGCCGTCGGGTTCAGCGGACCACTTTAGCGGCTGCTTCCCAGCCTCGCAGGGTGCCACCGCGAAGACCCCTCTGCGCTTCCAGGCAGGCGCCAGGATGGTCAGCGCTTGCGTCCGCCGAACACGCTGCCCAGCACCCCGCGCAGGATCTCCTTTCCCAGCGAGGTGCCCATGGTGCGCACGGCCGAGCGGGCCATGGTCTGCACCAGACCGTCCTTTTTGCCCCCGCGCGGGCCCGTGGAGCCGAACAGCACATCGTTCAGCCCTCCGAGCAGGCCGCCGCCATCGCCCGTGCCCGCCGGGCCTGCGGTGCCGGCCCGGGCCTGGCCGGGGGCCCCGTTGGCAGCGCCTTCCGTCCTGCCCTTGAGCTTCTCGTAGGCCGATTCGCGGTCCACCATCTTTTCATAGACGCCTGCCACCAGCGACTGCGCCATCAGCGCCTGGCGTTGCTGCGGGGTGATCGGCCCGATCTGGCTGCCGGGCGGCAGCACGAAGACGCGCTCGGTGGGCCCGGGGCGTCCCTTGGCGTCCAGCAGGCTCACCAGTGCTTCGCCCACGGCCAGCTCGGTGATGGCGGCCTCGATGTCCAGCCCGGGCTGGGGGCGCATGGTGGTGGCCGTGGCCTTCACGGCCTTCTGGTCGCGCGGCGTGAAGGCGCGCAGCGCATGCTGCACGCGGTTGCCCAGCTGGGCGAGCACGCTGTCGGGAATGTCCAGCGGGTTCTGGGTCACGAAATACACGCCCACGCCCTTGGATCGCACCAGCCGCACCACCAGTTCGATGCGCTCGACCAGCACCTTGGGCGCCTCGTTGAAGAGCAGGTGGGCCTCGTCGAAGAAGAACACCAGCTTCGGCTGGTCCGGGTCGCCGATCTCGGGCAGCTGCTCGAAGAGTTCGGACAGCATCCAGAGCAGGAAGGTGGCATAGAGCCGCGGGGACTGCATCAGCTTGTCTGCGGCGAGGATGTTCACCACGCCTCGGCCATCCACGGCCTGCATCAGGTCGTTGATGTCGAGCATGGGCTCGCCGAAGAACCTGTCGCCGCCCTGCGCCTCGATCTGCAGCAGTCCGCGCTGGATGGCGCCCACGCTCGCGGCACTGATGTTGCCGTACTCGGTGGTGAACTCCTTGGCGTTCTCGCCCACGTGGGCGAGCATGGCGCGCAGGTCCTTCAGGTCGAGCAGCAGCAGGCCGTTGTCGTCGGCGATCTTGAAGACGATGTTGAGCACGCCCAGCTGCGTCTCGTTCAGGCCCAGCATGCGGCCGAGCAGCAGCGGCCCCATGTCGGAAATGGTGGCGCGCACCGGGTGGCCCTGCTCGCCGAACACGTCCCAGAGCGTGGTGGGGCAGGCCAGGGGCTCCGGCTGGGGCAGGCCGCGCTCGGCCAGGGTGGCGGCCATCTTCTCGCCGATGCGGCCGGGCTGGCTGATGCCGGTCAGGTCGCCTTTCACGTCGGCCATGAACACCGGCACGCCGATGCGGGAAAACCCCTCGGCCAGGGTCTGCAGGGTGACCGTCTTGCCGGTGCCGGTGGCCCCCGTGATGAGCCCGTGGCGGTTGGCCAGCGCGGGCAGCAGGTGGCATTCGGCAGTGTCGTGCTTCGCAATCAGGATCGGTTCGGCCATGGCTGGGGAGAGTCAAAAGTAAAATCGCGGCAATCGCTCGGGAACCTCTGGACGAATCGAGCGGAAAGTGTGCGCTGTGGATCGGGATGGGCTGCAAGGCGCACACCGGAGCAATAGCCCGGCTATTGCGAGGATTTGCAACGCCGCAGACCGCCCGATCCGCAGATGCACACGGCGCGGTGATTCGTGCAGAGGTTCCCTAGATTAATCGATAGACACAACAGCAAGGACTCCCTGTGGCAGGACACAGCAAATGGGCCAATATCCAGCACCGCAAGGGGCGGCAGGATGAAAAGCGCGGCAAGATCTGGACCCGGATCATTCGCGAGATCACCGTCGCCGCGCGCGCCGGCGGGGGCGACGTCTCCGCCAACCCGCGCCTGCGGCTGGCCATCGACAAGGCCAAGGCCGCCAACATGCCGGCCGACCGCATCAAGTACAACATCGACAAGGCCACCGGCAATGCCGAAGGCCTGACCTACGAGGAAATCCGCTACGAGGGCTACGGCATCGGCGGCGCGGCCATCATCGTGGACACGATGACCGACAACCGCGTGCGCACCGTGGCCGAGGTGCGCCACGCGTTCAGCAAGTACGGCGGCAACATGGGCACGGAAGGCTCGGTGGCCTTCCAGTTCAAGCACGTGGGCCAGCTCATCTTCGCCCCCGGCACGAGCGAGGACAAGGTCATGGAAGTGGCCCTGGAGGCCGGCGCCGAAGACGTGGTGACGGACGAGGACGGCGCCATCGAGGTGCTCACCGCGCCCGGCGACTTCGAGGCCGTGAAGAACGCCCTGGAGGCCGCGGGCCTGACGCCCGACGCCGCCGACGTGACCATGCGCCCCGACGTCACCATCGACCTGGCCGGCGAGGACGCCGAGCGCATGCAGAAGCTCCTGGACGTGATCGAAGACCTCGACGACGTGCAGGAGGTCTACCACAACGCCGCGCTCTGAAGGGCGACGCACCCGGACACCCCATGAAAGTTCTTGTCATCGGAGGCGGCGGCCGTGAACACGCAATGGCCTGGAAACTCTCGCAGTCTCCCAAGGTCACCAAGGTCTACGTGGCCCCCGGCAACGGCGGCACCGCCCTCAACTCCAAGCTCGAAAACATTCCCGTGACCGACGTGCGCGCGCTGCGTGCCTGGGCGCAGGAGCAGAAGATCCAGCTCACCGTGGTCGGCCCCGAGGCACCCCTGGCCGCCGGCGTGGTGGACGAGTTCCGCGCGCACGGCCTGCGCATCTTCGGCCCCACCAAGGCCGCTGCGCAGCTGGAAAGCTCCAAGGCGTTCTCCAAGGCCTTCATGCGCCGCCACGGCATCCCCACGGCCGACTACGACACCTTCACCGATCCGGCGCTGGCCCATGCCTTCATCGACCGCCTGGGCGCGCCCATCGTGGTCAAGGCCGACGGCCTGGCTGCCGGCAAGGGCGTGGTCGTGGCGATGACCGCGCAGGAGGCCCACGACGCGGTGGACTTCATGCTCGTGGACAACAAGTACGGCGTGAGCCACAACGAGGGCGGTGCGCGCGTGGTGATCGAGCAGTTCCTCGAAGGCGAGGAAGCGAGCTTCATCGTGCTGTGCGACGGCAAGAACGTCGCCGCGCTGGCCACGAGCCAGGACCACAAGCGCCTGAAGGATGGCGACCAGGGCCCGAACACGGGCGGCATGGGCGCGTATTCGCCCGCGCCGGTGGTCACGGCCGACGTGCATGCGCGCGCCATGCGCGAGATCATCCTGCCCACCATCCGCGGCATGGAAAAGGACGGCATCCCCTACACGGGCTTCCTGTACGCCGGCCTGATGATCGACGCCAAGGGCCATCCCAAGACGCTGGAGTTCAACTGCCGCATGGGCGACCCCGAGACCCAGCCCATCCTCATGCGCCTCAAGAGCGACCTGGTGGATGTGCTGGGCGCCGGCGTGGACGGCAAGCTCGACCAGGTCGAGCTGCAGTGGGACCGCCGCCCCGCGCTGGGCGTGGTCATGGCCGCCCACGGCTACCCGGAAAGCCCCCGCAAGGGCGACGCCATCACCGGCCTGCCGGCGGACGCGGACGACGCCATGGTGTTCCATGCCGGCACCGAGCTGCAGGACGGCGTGGTGCGCACGACGGGCGGCCGCGTGCTCTGCGTGACGGCGCTGGCCGACAGCGTGAAGCTGGCGCAGCAGCGCGTCTACGACGTGGCGCGCGGCATCCACTTCGACGGCGCGCAGTACCGCCGCGACATCGGCCACCGGGCGGTGAAGAGCTGATGGCCACGGCATCCGGACCGGGGCGCGTCCCGGGCGCTTCCGCCCCGCCGCCGGACGCGGCCGAGCGCGTGCGCGCCTACCTGGTGGACCTGCAGTCGCGCATCACCAACGCCATCGAGAGCGTCGAGGGGCAGGGCGGTGCGCGCTTCCTCTCCGACGCCTGGAGCAAGGCCCCGGGCGAGCCGCTGCAGGGCGACGGCATCACCCGCATCCTCGAGGGCGGGCGCGTGTTCGAGCGCGCCGGCTGCGGTTTCTCGCACGTGCGCGGAGCTGCGCTGCCGCCCTCGGCCACACAGCACCGGCCCGAGCTGGCCGGCGCGCCGTTCGAGGCCATGGGCGTGTCGCTGGTGTTCCACCCGATCAATCCCTACGTGCCCACCGTGCACATGAACGTGCGCATGATCGCCGCGGCGCGCGACGGGCAGCCGCCCGTGTGCTGGTTCGGCGGCGGCATGGACCTCACGCCCTATTACGGCTTCGAGGAAGACGCGGTGCACTTCCACCGCAGCTGCCGCGACGCGGTCTATCCGTTTGGCGAAGGGCTCTACCTGCGCTTCAAGCGCTGGTGCGACGAATACTTCTACCTCAAGCACCGCGACGAGCAACGGGGCATCGGCGGCATCTTCTTCGACGACTTCTCCGAGTTGGGCTTCGACCGCAGCCTCGCGATGATGCAGTCGGTGGGCGATGCCTTCCTGGGCGCCTACCTGCCGATCGTGCAGCGGCGCCAGGGCATCTACTTCGGCGACCGCGAGCGTTCCTTCCAGTGCTACCGGCGCGGCCGCTACGTCGAGTTCAACCTCGTCTGGGACCGCGGCACGCATTTCGGGCTGCAGTCCGGCGGACGCACCGAGTCGATCCTGCTCTCCATGCCCCCCCTGGCGGGCTGGGCCTACCAGCGGCAGGACGCCCCGGGGACGCCCGAAGCCGAGCTCACGCGGCGCTTCCTCGTGCGGCGCGACTGGCTGTGAGCCGCCGCCACATGCCCCCGCGGAGGGCGCAAAGCTATAATTTCAATAGCTGCCTGCGTCCGCCTCGCCCAGGCAACCGGCAGGAAACACCCTCCAACCCCGCTGCGGTGGCGCATCCCGTTGCTGCAGCGCTCCATTGGCTCCCGCGCGGGTTGCGCGCTATATTGCCTCTCACCCCCAACACTTCCCGTCCCTGATGACCACCTCCACCCGTTCGGAATCCGCCGCCAAGAAGGACGTCACGAAACTCCAGCGCGCCATCGTCGATGGCCTGGAGGACGTCAAGGCGCAAGACATCCAGGTGTTCAACACCGAGAAGCTGTCGCCGCTCTTCGAGCGGGTCATCGTGGCGTCGGGCACGTCCAACCGGCAGACCAAGGCCCTGGCCGCCAGCGTGCGCGACGCCGTGCGCGAAGCGGGCTTCCCCAAGCCGCGCACCGAGGGCGAGGACAACGGCGAGTGGATCATCGTGGACTGCGGCGCCGCCGTGGCCCACATCATGCAGCCGGCCATCCGCCAGTACTACCGCCTGGAGGAGATCTGGGGCGAGACGCCGGTGCGCCTGAAGCTGGGCGCCGCCAAGCCCGTGAAGGCCGCCGAATCCAGCGATGCCGCCCCTGCGAAGAAGAAGGCCGCGCCGCGCAAGAAGGCGACCGAGGCCGAAGCGGAAGTGCCGGCACGCAAGCCGGGCCGCAGCAAGGCCGCTGCCGCTGCCCCCGCTCCGGCTCCCGCGAGGAAGGCGGCCGGCAAGGCCGCGCCCGTGAAGGCCGCGGCTGCGAAGAACCCGGCGAAAGCCCCGGCCAAGGCCCCCGCAAAGACCACGGCCAGGACCGCTGCCGGCAAGTCGCCCGCAGCCAAGTCGGCCGCACCGAAGGTGAAGACGGTGGTGGTGAAGCCGGTGGCCCGCAAGCCCGCGGCCAAGTCCGCCGCTGCGAAGAAAGCGCCTTCGGCCCGTCCCGCCGCACCGCGTGCGGCTGCCGCCAGGAAGGCCCCGGCCCGCAAGAAGGCCGGCTGAGTGAACCGTCAGGCAGGTGTGCCGCCGAAAGCCTGGTGCGTGAACCGGGCCCCGGCGGAACATCCGCGGAGCATTGATCGATGAAGCTGCTCATCGTGGCCGTGGGCCAGCGCGTGCCCGACTGGGCGCAGACTGCCTACGACGACTATGCCAAGCGGTTCCCGCCCGAGCTGAAGGTCGAACTCAAGGCCGTCAAGACCGAGCCGCGCGGCTCCAAGACGCTGGAAACCCTCTACGCCGCCGAGCGCGAGCGCATCGAGGCCGCCATCCCGCGCGGCACCCGTATCGTGGCGCTCGACGAGCGCGGCACCTCGCTCACCACCAAGGCCCTGGCCGCCCGCCTCAAGGATTGGCAACTGGGCGGTGACGACGTGGCGCTGGTCATCGGCGGCCCGGACGGGCTCGACCCGGCCTTCCGCCAAGCCGCGCACGAGCGCATCCGCCTCTCGGACCTCACGCTGCCGCACGCGATGGTGCGGGTGCTGCTGATCGAGCAGCTCTACCGCGCATGGTCCGTGAACGCGGGCCATCCCTACCACCGGGAGTAGCCTCCGCGCAGCGGCGCCAGACCTGCATCGCGTGCGTCTGTCCGCCGCAGGTTTCGCCGCCGGGCAGGTCGCCCTGCAGGACGAAGCTCGCATGCCGCAGCAGCGCCAGGGAGGCGGCATTGTCCGCATGCACGTGCGCATCCAGGTGCCGCAGCCCGAAGCCCTGGAAGCAACCGCGCAGCAGCGCCTCCAGCGCCTCGCGCATGAAACCGTGCCGCTGGTGGGTGCGGGCGATCTCGTAGCCGACCTGCGCCGTCCGCTCCACCGGGTCCCAGCCCTTGAGCTGGCAAAGCCCGATCAGGCCCGGCACATCGCGCCGCTCGATCGCCCAGCAGATGTCGGGCACCGGCTTGCGGCCGACCATCACCATCCACGCAGCGAACACCTCGGCGGCCTCCAGGTCGGCCAGCGGCGCATAGCCGATCCAGGTGCCCGGCGCGCGGGCATCGCTCATCGCTAGCAGGGCAGGGGCGTCCTCCAGGACGACGGGGCGCAGGCGCAGGCGCTCGGTGTGGAAGCTGGGAAGACCATCGGACATGCCGGCATCTTCGTGCCGGCCGGCGGCGTGCCCGCGCGGCCATCCGATGCCATGCACCGCCGCGCGAAGCGGCTCCGGCATCCGCTATCCTGCCGCCGTGAACCCGAACCCATCTTCCCCTTCCCCAGACACCTCTGCCACGCAGGCCACCGCGCCGTCCTTCGTGTACTTGGCCTCGCAGAGCCCGCGCCGCCGCCAGTTGCTCGACCAGATCGGCGTGCGGCACGTGCTGCTGCTGCCCAATGCCGATGGCGATGCCGTCGTGGAAGACGCCGAGGCCATCGAGGCGCCCCGGCCCGGCGAGGCGCCCGCGCGCTACGTGCAGCGCGTGACCGGCCTCAAGCTGGATGCGGCCGTAGCGCGGCATGCGCGGCGCGGCCTGGAGCCCGCGCCCATCCTGTGCTCCGACACCACCGTGGCCCTGGGCCGCGACATCCTCGGCAAGCCCGACGACGAGGCGCATGCACGGCAGATGCTCGCCCGCCTGTCCGGCAGCACCCACCGCGTGCTCACCGCCGTGGCCGTGCAGGTGCCGGGCGGCGCGCGCCACGCGGCGCTGTCGGTCTCGCAGGTGCGCTTCGCGCCGATGACCACGGAGCAGATCGCGGCCTATGCCGCCAGTGGTGATCCGCTGGGCAAGGCCGGTGCGTATGGCATCCAGGGCCCGGCGGCCCGCTACGTGGAGCGCATCGCGGGCAGCTACACCGGCATCATGGGCCTGCCGCTGTTCGAGACGGCGCAGCTGCTGCGGCAGGCCGGCCTGCCCGGCTGAGGGCGTGAATCCCGCTCCCGGCGCACAGGGGGCCGTTGAGGCATCATCGGTTCCCGAGCACCCCCTCCCATCCCGCCCGCCCTCGACCTGCGCCGCCCGCCATGCAACAAGACATCCTCATCAATTGGTCCCCCCAGGAAACCCGCGTCGCCGTGGTCGAACACGGCGCCGTGCAGGAACTGCACGTGGAGCGCACGCTGGAGCAGGGCTTGGTGGGCAATGTCTACCTGGGCAAGGTCTCGCGCGTGCTGCCGGGCATGCAGTCGGCCTTCATCGACATCGGTCTGGAGCGCGCGGCCTTCCTGCACGTGGCCGACGTGTGGCACCGGCAGGAGGGCGGCGAGGCGCCCATGTTCGCGCGCAAGGGCGAACCTCCGGTGCCGATCGAGAAGCAGGTGTTCGAAGGGCAGGCGCTCATGGTGCAGGTCATCAAGGACCCGATCGGCACCAAGGGCGCGCGGCTGTCCACCCAGGTCAGCATCGCCGGGCGTCTGCTGGTCTTCCTGCCGCAGGACGACCACGTGGGCGTATCGCAGAAGATACCGGCTGCCGAGCGCGACGCGCTGCGCGCCCGCCTGCAGGCCCTGGTGGGCGACAAGGCCACGGGCGGGGGCGGCGGCTTCATCCTGCGCACCAACGGCGAGGATTCGTCCGATGCGGAACTGGCCGAAGACATCGCCTACCTGCGCAAGACCTGGGCGCGCATCAAGGAGGCCGCGATGCGCCAGCCGCCTGCCTCGCTGCTGCACCAGGACCTGAACCTGCTGCAGCGCGTGCTGCGCGACCTCGTGGGCGAGGAAACCGCCAGCATCCGCATCGACTCGCGCGAGCAGTTCGCCCTGCTGCAGGCCTTCGGCCGCGAGTTCACCCCGGCCGCCGTGCCCAAGCTGCAGCTGTACAAGGGCGAGCGGCCCATCTTCGACCTCTACGGCATCGACGAGGAGATCGCCCGCGCCCTGGGCCGGCGCGTGGACCTGAAATCCGGCGGCTACCTCATCGTGGACCAGACCGAGGCGCTCACCACCATCGACGTGAACACCGGCGGCTACGTCGGCGCGCGCAACTTCGACGACACCATCTTCAAGACCAACCTGGAAGCCGCCCAGGCCATCGCCCGCCAGCTGCGGCTGCGCAACCTGGGCGGCATCATCATCGCGGACTTCATCGACATGGCGCGTGAAGACCACCAGCACGCCGTGCTCGCCGAATTCCGCAAGCAGCTCGCCCGCGACCGCGTCAAGACCATGACCGGCGGCTTCTCCCAGCTCGGCCTCGTCGAGATGACGCGCAAGCGCACCCGTGAATCCCTGGCCCACATGCTCTGCGAGCCCTGCGCGCACTGCCAGGGCTCGGGGCAAGTGAAAACCGCCCGCAGCGTCTGCTACGACATCCTGCGCGAGATCCTGCGCGAGGCCCGCCAGTTCAACCCGCGCGAGTTCCGGGTGGTCGCCTCCGCCAAGGTGGTGGAGCTGTTCCTGGACGAGGAGAGCCAGCACCTGGCGGGGCTGTCGGATTTCATCGGCAAGCCGATATCGCTGCAGGCGGAGAGTGGGTTGGGGCAGGAGCAGTACGACATCGTGTTGTTGTGAGGGTCAGGGCTTGGCGTCGGGGCAGCTTGGTATCTGCGCCTCTTTCGTGCATTCCGGCGGGATGCTTTCGAAGAGTACATCGCGACCTACGCGTACGCGGTTCATGTCAACCGACGGGTCCAAATACCAGTGGATCTCGCCGTTCAGCCAAAGGTCAACCACTTCACTCTCGCCCAGCAAGGTCTTGGGCTCGATGCGATAGAGCCGGACCACATAAGGCATTTTGAAGCGCGGATGGGTGATGCGCTGCAGGAAAGAGGCTTTGTGGAACTCCAGGCGGTACACCCGGTGCGGGCTGTTTTCGGCATCTGCGAAGGTGGGCGTTGCCAGAGCCCATCCCGCCAGGAACAACGCGTTCAGGCCGAGGAACCAGAGGATGCAGGGCACGTTCTTGAGGTGGGAAAACTTCATTACCGCTCCGTGCGATGTGGTGCCAACGGGAGCGATCGTCAGGGCTTGGTGTTGGGGCAGCCCGGTATCTGTGCTGCATCCGTGCATTCCGACGGGATGTTTTTGAAGATGACATCTCTGCCCACATAGACCTTGTTGGCTTGTACGGGCGGATCGAGTTGCCAATCGATATCGCCGTTCAACCAGAGATCCACCACTTCACTCTGACCTAGCAAGGTCTTGGGCTCGATGCGATAAAGCCGTACCACATAGGGCATCTTGAAGCGTGGATGGGTGACGCGCTGCAGGAAGGATGCTTTGTGAAACTCCAGGCGGTACACCCGATGCAGGCTGTTTTCCGCATCGACGAAAGTGGGCGTTGCCAGGGCCCAGCTCGCCAGGAACAACGCGTTCAGGCCGAGGCACCAGACGATGCAGGGCACTTTCTTGGGGTTGTATAGCTTCATTACCGCTCCATGCGATGTGGCGCCGTGGGAAGCGAGCATCAGGGCTTGGCGTTGGGGCAACCTGGCATATCGCCTGCCGCTGTGCACTCCGACGGGATGTTTTCGAGAACGACTCCCGGGCCCACATAGACTTTGTTGGCTTGCACAGGCGGGTCGAGTTGCCAGTCGATTTCGCTGCCATCCATGAGATCGACCACCTTGCTTTCACCCAGGAGCTCCTTGGGATCAACCCGGTACAGGCGGACGATGGCAGGGGCTTCCTGGTCGCGATGCACGATGCGCTGCCATGGCGATGCACGGTGAATTTCCAATCGATAGACGGAATGGGGGCTGTTGTGGGTCATGAAAAGCGTTGGCGTGGTCGCATACCAGCCCAATACCACGCAGGCATTCAACGCCAGGCACCAGACGAGACAAGGCACATTCTTGAGGTTGGGCAGTTTCATCACCACTGCACTGGGATCAGGAGTGGGTAGCTCACGTGGTGCGTACCTGGGCGCAATATTCAGTGCTTGGTATCAGGGCAGCCCGGTATCTGCGCCTCTTTCGTGCATTCCGGTGGAATGTTCTCGAAGGTGACATCCTGGCCTACGTGTACCCGGTTCAGTTCTACGGGCGGATCCAAGTACCACTGGATTTCGCCGTTCAGCCAGAGATCGACCACTTCACTCTGGCCCAGCAAGGTCTTGGGCTCGATGCGATACAACCGCACCACATAGGGCATCTTGAAGCTCGGGTGCGTGATGCGCTGCAGGAAAGAGGCTTTGTGGAACTCCAGGCGGTACACCCGGTGCGGGCTGTTTTCGGCATCTGCGAAGGTGGGCGTTGCCAGAGCCCATACCGCCAGGAACAACGCGTTCAGGCCCAGACACCAGACGATGCAGGGCACTTTCTTGAGATTGGAAAGTTTCATTGCCGGTGCGTGCGATGTCGTGCCGTCGGGAGAGATCTTCAGGGCCTGGTGTTGGGGCAACCTGGTATCTGTGCCGCTTCCGTGCATTCCGACTGGATGTTTTTGAAGATGACATCCCTGCCCACATAGACTTTGTTGGCTTGTACGGGTGGATCGAGTTGCCAATCGATATCGATCCCGCTCCGAAGATCGACCACTTGGCTTTCGCCCAGCAGCTCCTTGGGATCGACCCGGTGCAGCCGGACAATGAAAGGAGCCTTCTGGTCGTAATGCAAGATGCGCTGCCACAGAGATGCGTGATAGAGCTCCAGCCGATAGACGTAGTGGGGGCTGTTGTAGCTGTTGAAGAGCGTCGGCGTGGTCGCATACCAGCCCAGTACCACGCAAACATTCAACGCGAGACACCAGACGATGCAGGGCACGTTCTTGAGATCGGACAGCTTCATTACCACTCCAGCTTGATCGGAAAAGGAAGGCGAACACGATGCACGTCTGAGACGATCATGAAATCTCCACCTCGCCCGTGCAGGGCGCGCCATTGTCTGAAATGCCGGTTCTGCACCAAGTAGCTCTGGAGGCTTGCGTCGTCGGCATCGGCATACATCCATCGCTCGTTGAGGGGGACGTCCATCGCGGACCGGGGGGCGCGGCCCACACCATGCGGCCCCCAGAAGCCCAGCGGCTGAGATATGAAGGAATCGTCATTGAAGTCATAGGAATCGCGCAGGTAGAAGGCCAACTCATCGACCGCGATGGCAGCCTTGCCATGCCCATTAGGTGTCACCATGCCTGAGACGGCGATCTTGAGCGTGGCCTCGCCAATGGCGCCGTAGAAATCATCCATGGGGTCGCCGAACCGGCCTACGTCCAGGAAATTCACCTGGCAGGTGCTGTCCAAGACTTTGGCCGGTGGGTTCAAGTCTCCGAAACGCCATGGCTGGATTTGTCCGACTGCTTGTTGTGCAACCTTCCGTTGCAACTGTTCTATCCCGGCATGGCTGCTCCATTGCGCTTGCAATCTCGACACTGCAGTCTGCACACGGGTGAAGCCCAGCGCCCACTGCATGGTGACCGTGTTTTCTTCCAGCTGCGAAGCGGGTGTAGCCGCTGAGGAGGGGCACTGAGTTTGATCGGCAGCGTGATCTCAAACGCCGCGCCCCTGAACCACCGCTCCATCAACGCTGCCGCCACCGGCCACCCCAGGCGCGAGCGCATCACGCCCGGAATGTCATCCAGCCGGAACCGCCGTACCTTCGGCGGCAGCTTGTCTTCCAATTGCGCACGCAGGCGCTCCGTATCGACATGGACGATGCCGTTCATGTGTCCCTTCCCTCTGCTGTTTTTCTTGGGGCCGGATTCTGGAGGCAAACATCTGCGGGTGCCACAAAAGTGGGGTTGCGGTATGGTTACGAAGCGCAACTGCCGCGCTGACGAACCTCCCCGCCTGCAGGGACGGGGCGGTGCCTCACTGGGGTCCGAAGTCCCGTGCGTGCAGCGAAGGTCCGTCACTGCTGGACGGCCGCCTAACCAGATTTTTTTACCGTACGCGTAAAAACGGGGTTGCAAATCGCCGCGAATACGGCAATAGTTTTCACAAAGGGCTACAAGGCCCGTCATAAGAAAACTCTTGGGAGGGGTCCCGATGAACCAGTTCAAGGCATGGGCGAACTGTCGCCACGGCGCCATGGCCGTGGCTTTGTCCGCACTCTTCTTGCCATGCGGCGCCGCATTCCACGTGTTGCCGAAGGTAGGCGGCGTGGGCCAGAGGAGTCTGCAACCAAGTATAGGGTAAATGATGAGAAATGGCTGCCGCGGGAAAGAGTTCCTGCCGCCAAATTACAAACCAAGGCTCGGGGGAGGATTGGTATGCATATTTCCATGAAAATGCGTGGGCACAGCGACGGGCTTTGCTTTTTGTGGCTTGTCTTGCTCTTGGCATCTTGTAGCGTGATCGCACAACCGAAGGCCCAGTCAACATCTGAGCCGGCATCCTTTCCTGTTGCGCCGATGACATCTAAGTCGGGAACCCTTCCAGTCATTTCCCCGCCTGATCCGGTCATAGGGGGATTGCCGTGGTTGATAATTGCCAAGGATCGATTTATCACGGACTCCGCTGAGATAAAATTTCATATTAGAAATTCTGAAAATCCGCAGAAAAATCTGGAGGATTTCCGCATTGCGATGGAGCAGGCCCGGCGTACTCTGGAGCAAGATAGACGCGACAAAAATATCACAAAGGAGGAGTATGTGAGGGATATGGAAAGCTATCGTCGTTCCATTGATGCGTATCGCGAGTTGCAAAAATAAAACCGGGAAGGTTGGGGTAAAAATATGTTAAACGATCTCATCATTAGTCTGCTTTACCTCTATCTCCCGGGATTTCTGGTGGTTTTGCTGTTGGCATTTCCATCGTCAATGGCGATAGGAAGACTGTCGCCAGTACCCAGGAAGGAATCTTCAATTCTCATCATCGGGCTTAGCTTTTGTGGGTATGTCGTTGGAGTGGTAGCGGGAAACAGCCGATCCCCCATCATTGAGTCACTGTTGACGGCAATGATTGGGCTCATAACGGGGTTGGTTGCTTACGTGCATACCAAGGACAGCATGAAGTCACAAGGATTGCGTACTTTTTCATCGATTGCACTGATCGCGCTGCTGTCGGCAATCCTGCTCGGATTGCTTATCGGAGGTGTGTACAAGAAGAGATTCGAGGTGGCTCAAAAATCCGAGGAGCGCTACGCTATTTATTTCACCCAGTTGGCTATTCCGCTGTGTCTAGAGGAGCAGAAGCGACTGATCGCGGGCGGCGAGTTAAAGACAAATATGTGCGCGGCGGTCGAAGCAGCTTTTACGGAAAACAAGGCAAAATAATTTGTTGATTGATCTTCGTTTGACGAAGGTACGAGGCTATAGGTTACTTACCTTTGGAGGGGATGGAAAATGGCAAACACAAATGATTCAATAAATTGGCCGATTATTTATGTCAGAGGATTTGCTTTCTCGGCGAGTGAGAGAGACGCTACCGCTGCAGATCCATACTGTGGATTCAATGTCGGCTCAACGGTCTACCGAGCGACGGTGGACAAAGAAAAAGCAAAGTCGTTCTTTTTTGAATCTCCATTAGTCCGCCTCGCGTCGGATCATGGTTACAAAGTGCTATATCGTGATGGATTGGAGATCGCAGACCCCGCTTGGACCAGCGGCGCTGAGGGTGAAAGGCGTGCAGCAGAAGGCATTGATCTCGCTTCCATTATTGTTCATCGTTTCTACGACGCTGGCTCAAATCTGAGGGGTGGCGGGAAGTCTTCTTCGATCGTAGATTATGCGAAGGAGCTCGGCATACTAATTGCAAGAGTGCGTGAATTGGTGCGGCCAAAAGCTGAAAAGAGTCTCGCAGGCTACACGGATGAACAATTCAAATGTTATCTTGTGGCTCACTCCATGGGCGGACTGATCGTACGAGCCTTACTGCAGGACCCTGGGAATGATGTCTCCGAAATTGATTTCTCAGGGCAGCGCAGAAAGGTATCTCCTGTTCGAAGCTGCGTAGCCAAGGTTTTTACCTACGCTACGCCCCATAACGGGATTGAGTTTGCTGGGGTAAATGTTCCGGAGTTCTTGAAGGATGTCAGCAACTTCAATAGAGAAAAAATGCAGGCTTATCTGAATAATGCTCCGATCGATGGAAAAGTAAATTATCTCCCTGCAGACATTATTCCGCCTCCATCGCACTGGTTCACCATGGTCGGAACAAATCGGTTGGACTATGACGTCGCGGCAGGACTGTCGCGCACATTCGTAGGACGGGGTAGCGATGGTCTCGTGCGCATCGACAACGCAAAGCTCTGGTATCAGGAGGCAAGGACGGACTCAGCCACACTCAGGGATATGCCTGTTGCGTGCGCGTATGCCTACCGTGCACATTCTGGCCCTTTCGGAATCGTGAACAGTGAAGAGGCATATCAGTGCCTGCGCCGATTTCTTTTCGGAAATTTTCGTGTCGAGCTTTGGCTGGATATTCATGACGTGCGCCTGCCGCTGGATGTGCAGAAGCAGGAGTGGCAAGGGCGGAAAGTGGATGCAATCTATCAGGTGGAATTGGTCGCAGCCCCTCGTGGAAAATCTTGGGCGCTCAGTCGACGCAAATCGGAGGAGGACTCGCCGGCGTGCAGAACATATCAGGAGATCAAGAAAGGTGTTTCGGAGCCCATACATCTTTCAACGGTTTTTCTTATGAATTCGGCAAAGGTTCAACCTGATCGGCCTGGCCTCTCCTACGCCGTCACGCTCGGCATTAAGGTGCCGGACTACGAAGTGGAGCGAGCGTTTTGGCGTGATGGCCACTACGAGGGAGTTTCACTTTTTAATGACTCTCTCATCGTGACCATTTTTGATCCGAAGGCGCATTCCGAAGAGATAAACACAGTTACCAGCGACTGGTTGGTGCGCTACAGCTGGGCGAAGCGGCAGAACAATGCGCGCATTGCGCCCGCAGAACGGGGTAGTGAAAAGGTATTCCCGGTCAACGAAATTTCCAAACCATTTTCTTTAGATATTCCTCTGCATACGGATGACATGCATGGTGGGATTGGCGCGATTAGCGCAACGCTGCGGATGGAGGCGAGGGCGTGGTCGTAGTACGAATGCCATTGACGCGCCACTACAGGTCGGGCTGGAATTCGAGCTATGTGTACAACTGGGTGTCTCTCATGGTGTCATTTGAATAAGGCCGCAAAGTTCGTCTGACTGATATGAATATCAGCGTTAATGTCGCATCCTGAGTGATTGCATAAATTCAAATTGCTATCCGCTATTCATGGCCCAAGCGGTGTTACAGGAGTTGAGGGGGGTGACTTGATTCTTCCTTATTTTCGTCATTTTCTAATTTGACGGACTTCACTTCCATCCAGCTGGTACGGCTATCGGGGAGCACGTCAGTGGCATGAGCCCTGGAAGAGCGCCATGGCGAACCATCGGCTAAGGGTCCGTGGCCCGTACCGGGAACGAGAACGCGAACTCGGTGCCGTGCTCGTGGCTGGACTGCACGACCACCTGCCCGCCGTGCGCCTGCGCGATCGCACGCACGATGAACAGGCCGAGCCCGACGCTGCGCGCGGAGGTGTCTTCCGCGGTGACGCCGCGCACCATGGGCTGGAAGAGGCGGCCCAGGGTGTGCCGGGGGATGGGGTCGCCATGGTTGTGCACGGCCAGGCGGGCGGTGCCCGATTCCACCGCGGTGGCGACCGTGACGGTGCTGCCTGGCGTGCCATAGGCCATGGCATTGCCCACGAGGTTGCCCAGGAGCTGGGCGATGCGGTCCGGGTCGGCGCTGATCTCTCCGCCGCCCGTGGCGATGTGTTCGATGGTGCGGCCGGGGAAGGCCACCGAGAGCTCCTCGATGATCCGCGCCGCGAGCTGGTGGAGGTCCGTGGGGCGGCGCGAGACGCTCAGGCCCGCGCCGAGGCGCACGACCGTGAAATCGAGCAGGTCGGCGATGAGGCGCTTGGCGCGCTGCCCGGCACGGGTGATGTTGCCCAGCATGCGCGCGGCCGTCTCCGGCGGGGTGGGCGTGGGCGAGGCCGCCTGCCGTGTAAGCATGTCGGCGGCCAGGAGGATGGTGGTGAGCGGGTTGCGCAGGTCGTGGCTGACGATGCCGATCATCTGCTCGGCGAACACGGCGCGGTCTTCCGCGAGGGCGCGCCCTTGTTCGGCTTCGGTGATGTCGCTGAAGATGCCCACGAATTCCGTGAGCATGCCGTCCTCGCCCCGGAATCCCTGGCCGGAGGAGACGAGCACGCGGCGGTGTCCCTTCGCGTCGGTGATGCGGTGCTTGAACTGGTAGGGCTCGCCGGTGCGCAGGGCGCGGTCGAGTGCGGCGCGTTCCGCGGCGCGGTCTTCGGGCACCACGTGGGCCACGAAGTCGTCCTCGCCCACGGGCCGCTCCGGGTCCAGGCCCAGCAGGACGGCGACGTCGGTGCCGAAGCGCCGCCGGCCGGTGGCGGGGTCCAGGTCCCACATATGGATGGCCCCGGACTGCATGGCCTGCCGCAGGCGCGAGCGGGACGCCTGCAGGGCCTGCTGCGCCTGCCGCTCCTTGGCCACCATGTCGTCGGCGCGCTTGCGGGCGGCCAGCAGTTCGCGCTCGTATTTGTTGCGCTCCTCGGCCACCATCACGGCGATCTCGTCGAAGGCGTCCTCGCCGCTGGTGCGGCGCACCACGTTGAGCAGGGCGGGGAAGGTGCTGCCGTCGCCGCGGCGGATGTCGAGCTTGACCTCCGAGATGGCGCCCTGCATTGCCAGCATGGGCTGCCAGTGGGTCTGGTGGAAGATCCGGCCGCCCACGGTGAAAAGCTCCTGCAGCTTCTTTTGCCGTACCAGTTCGTGCGGGGGGATGCCGGTCCACTGGCACAGGGTCCGGTTGACCTTGAGGATCAGGCCGGACGTGCTGGTCACCAGCAGCCCGCAGGGCATGCGGTCGAAGAGTTCTTCCGCTTCTACCATCCGATCGAGCCGAGGAATTCGTCCATCACCACGCTGCAGGCGCCGGGTGCGCTGAGGTGCGGGCAGTGCCCTACGTTCTCGATCACCCGCAGCATGCCCCGGGGCAGGTGGCGGAGCATGTAGTCGCCCACGGGGCGCGGCGCGATGATGTCATCGCTGGACTGGATGACCAGCGCCGGCTCCTTCAAACGGTGCAGGTCGGCCCGGTTGTCGGAGAGGAAGGTGACGCGCGCGAATTGCCGGGCGATGTCGGGATCGGTGCGGCAGAAGCTGGCCGTGAGCTCTTCGCCCAGCTCGGGCCGGTCGGGCGCGCCCATGATGGCGGGCGCCATCTGGCTCGCCCAGCCGAGGTAGTTGGAGTCGAGGGTGTCCAGCAGGGAATCGATGTCCTCGCGGGAGAAACCGCCCACGTAGTCGCCGTCGTCGATGTAGCAGGGGGAGGGGCCGACCATGACGTGGCCGGCGATCCTTCCGGGGCGGTGGGTGCCGGCCAGCAGGCCGATCATGGCGCCCACCGAATGCCCCACGAAGACCACGGGGCCCTGCGCGAATTCGTCGATGATCTCCAGCACGTCGTCCGCATAGCCGTGGAGCGAGGCGTATTTGCCGGGATCGTAGGCGCCCAGGTCGGACAGGCCGCTGCCCACCATGTCGAAGGTGATGGTGCGGCAGCGCGCTGCATAGCGCGGTGCCAGCAGCCGCCACATGTTCTGGTCGCAGCCGAAGCCATGGGCGAACACGAGGCATCCGGTGCCCTGGCCCTGGACCTTCACATTGTTTCTGCGCCCGACCGACATGCAAGCTCCTGGTAATGCCCGGGCGATGCCAGCCGCGGTACGACGCAACCATTATGGGACATCTGTCCAGTTGGCGAGGGGGCATGACCAGTGGGGCCGTGGGTGAAACGGCGCGCGCCGTGGAATCCGGCAGAAAAGGGGCCGCACGGGTGCGCGATGGCGGCTTTTTCCGCGGGGTGTTTCGTGCCTGTCCGATCCGCTTCGCGGGCACGGCGCGCGGCGGCGGCCCTGGTCCGTAGATTGGGCTGATCGCAGGCCTCCCCCGAGAACGCGGGAGGCCGTTCCTGCACACCCATCCTTTCCTTGCAGCCATGCCCATTTCATCCCTGCGTAACGCTACCGCGTCACCCACCAACGCCGCTGCAGCGCTGTTGCCCCACGGGGGCGACGACAGCGCGGCCGGAGCGGCGCCCGAAACCCCACATGGCTCCCTGCCGGCCCTGGATGCGGGGTCCCTCCGCAGCCTGCGGCGCGCGAATTCCATGCCGTCGCCGCAGGCCGCGGACGCCCTGTTGCGGGCGTCCCTGCCCACGCGCCCCGCCAGCGATGCCGTCGCGCTGCCGGCACAGGCGCTGCCGGTGCTGCAGGCTGCGCAGGGGCTGGTCCATGCCCTGATAGCACCCGCGCAGGCGCGGGACGCGGAGGTTGTTCAGCGGCTGCAGCGCAATACCCAGGTGCTGCTGGACAAGGGCATCGACACCCCGGAAAAGCTGCAGCGCTTTCTCTCCGCTGCCTGGCGCCACGACGCGGTGCTCGGCTTCGCGGGGCTGGGTTTCAGCAACGGGGCGGGGTACATGGCCGGCATCACGGCAGCCAACGAGAAGCTGGTGTCGCTGCTGCCCACGGACCTGCTGCGGAATACGCCGCGGCTGGGCTTCGTGGTCGGCCTGGGCGTCGGCGCGTTGGACGTGCTGGTGAGCGCGGTCGGCAATGCGGTGGTCGCGCCGCGCCTCTACAACGGCCCTTCCGGGCTGGACCGCCTGCCCGCCGCGCTGCGTCCGGATCCCCATGCCGAGCAGATCCGCAATGCCGGCCTGGCAGCAGGGTTCAACGTCGCGAAGAACCTGCCGCGCGTGGTGGAGCCGTTCGTGCAGGCCGCGATCGAGGGCCGGGGCGACAACAGCGTGAGCCGCGTGTGGGCGGACCGCATCGATGCGTCGCTGCTCGACGGCTTCGGAGGGATGCTGGCCGCAGGCGCCCGGGGCGTGCACAGGCTTTCGCAGGCGGTGCCCTACGATGCGCGCATGCTGCTGCGCAGCGACCTGGGCGAGGTCATCGACCAGACCCGGCGCCCGTGGAAGGAATCCCTGCAGGGCGTCGGCTCCGCGGCGCTCGAGGGCGCTAAGTCGCTCGTGACCTCTCCCGTGCCCGTGGCGGTGGTGGCCACGGTGGGGTGCTTCATCGCCGAGCTGTTCGCGGCCAATGCGTCCATCGACCGCGCCGGGTCGCCCGCAGGGCTGCCGGCGGACCGGGCGGACGCCGGCATGCTCTCGGGCAAGCGGGCGTCGTCGGTGCTGATCATGGGGTTGATGTCCGGCACGATCGAGCTGGGCGCGCCCTATGCCGCTCGGGGCGGTGCCTATGTGGCCCGCACGATCCACCAGGGCCTGCAGCAGACGTCCTCGAACCTGATGGCCTGGGCCCAGGCCCGCTTCGGCGCCGCGGAGCCGGACCTGGAAGCGGGCCGGCCGCGGTAGGGCGGGTGACGCGCGGCCCGGCCCCGGGCCTGCGGTCTGCGCGTTTTCCCCGAGGAAGATGTTCACGCAATTAGTTGACATCTAAATCATCTATTCCTAAAGTTGCTGCAGGCCCGGACGGCCCTGGAGACCTGCGCATGAAGATCGTTTGCATCGGTGGCGGCCCGGCGGGCCTGTATTTCGCGCTGCTCATGAAGCAGCAGGACCCCGCCCACGACGTCACCGTGGTGGAGCGCAACAAGCCCTACGACACCTTCGGCTGGGGCGTGGTGTTTTCCGACGCCACCATGGACCACATGCGCACGTGGGACCGCGAGACTGCCGACGAGATCCAGGAGGCTTTCAACCACTGGGACGACATCGAGCTGCGCTTCAAGGGCCGCACGATCCGCTCGGGCGGGCATGGCTTCGTGGGCATCGGGCGCAAGAAGCTGCTCAACATCCTGCAGGCGCGCTGCGAGCGCCTGGGCGTGAAGCTGGTGTTCGAGACCGAGGCCGCCTCCGACGAGGACTATCCCGACGCCGATCTCGTCGTCGCCTGCGACGGCGTGAACTCCCGCATCCGGGGCCGCTACGCCAACGTGTTCCAGCCCGACATCGTCACGCGGCCCAACCGCTACATCTGGCTGGGCACGCACAAGCTGTTCGATGCCTTCACGTTCGATTTCCAGCGTACGGAGCACGGCTGGTTCCAGGCGCACATCTACAAGTTCGACGACCGCACGACCACGTTCATCGTCGAGTGCCCGGAGGCGGTGTGGAAGGCGCATGGCCTGGACGGGGCCGACCAGGACCAGTCCATTGCCTTCTGCGAGCGGGTGTTCGCCGACACGCTGGGCGGAGCGCCCCTGATGAGCAATGCGCGCCACCTGCGCGGCTCGGCCTGGCTGAACTTCCAGCGCGTGGTGTGCGCGCAGTGGTGGCTGCGCAACCCCCGCGGCAGCCACGTGGTGCTGATGGGCGACGCGGTGCACACGGCGCATTTCGCGATCGGCTCGGGCACCAAGCTCGCCATCGAGGATGCGATCGAGCTCGCGCGCCAGTTCGGCCGCCTGGGCGGTGGCCGCGAGGGCATCCCCGCCGTGCTCGCGGCCTACCAGGAAGCGCGCCGCGTGGAGACGCTGCGCATCCAGAACGCGGCCTGGAACGCGATGGAATGGTTCGAGGTGTGCGGCGATCGCTACTGCGACCAGCTGGAGCCCGAGCAATTCATGTATTCCATGCTCACGCGCAGCCAGCGCATCAGCCACGAGAACCTGCGGCTGCGCGACGCGGGCTGGCTGGAAGGCTACGAGCGCTGGTTCGCGCACCGCGCGGGCATCGACGTGCCGGCTGGCAGCCGGCCGCCGCCGCCCATGTTCACGCCGCTCACCGTGCGCGGCGTGGCGCTGAAGAACCGCATCGTGGTCTCGCCCATGGCGCAGTATTCGGCGGAAGACGGCCTGGTGGGCGACTACCACCTGGTGCACCTGGGGGCGCGCGCCATGGGCGGTGCCGGCCTCGTGTTCGCCGAGATGGCCTGCGTGAGCGCCGAAGGCCGCATCACCCCGGGCTGCCCGGGCCTGTACCGGCCCGAACACACGGTGGCATTTCGCCGTATCGCCGACTGGATCCATGCGAACACCGACGCGAAGTTCGGCATCCAGATCGGCCATGCAGGCGCCAAGGCCTCCACGCGCCGGGCCTGGGAGGGCATCGACCAGCCGCTGCCCGAAGGCAACTGGCCCATCGTGTCCGCCTCGCCGCAGCAGTACCTCGAAGGCGTGAGCCAGCGCGCGCGGCAGATGACGCGCGCCGACATGGATGCCGTGCGCGAGCAGTTCGCCCAGGCCGCGCGCGCCGCCGATGCCGCGGGCGCGGACTGGCTGGAGCTGCACTGCGCCCACGGCTACCTGCTGTCGAGCTTTCTCTCGCCGCTCACCAACCAGCGCGATGACGGGTACGGCGGTCCGCTGCAGAACCGCCTGCGCTACCCGCTGGAGGTGTTCGCCGCGGTGCGCGCCGCCTGGCCGCAGGACAAGCCGCTGTCGGTGCGCATTTCCGCCCACGACTGGGTGGAGGGCGGCACCACGCCGCAGGATGCGGTGGAAATCGCCCGGGCGTTCAAGGCGGCCGGTGCGGACATGATCGATTGCTCCTCGGGCCAGGTGAGCAAGCGCGAGAAGCCGGTGTATGGCCGCATGTTCCAGACGCCGTTCGCCGACCGCATCCGGCAGGAGGCGGGCATCGCCACCATCGCCGTCGGTGCGATCAGCGAGGCGGACCATGCCAACAGCATCCTGGCCGCCGGCCGCGCCGATCTGTGCGCCGTGGCGCGGCCCCACCTGGCCAACCCGGCCTGGACGCTGACCGAGGCCGCGCGCATCGGCTACACCGCGGTGGAGTGGCCGCGGCAATACCGCTCGGGCAAGCAGCAGCTGGAGGCGCATTTCGAGCGCGAAAAATCCATGGCGGCCGCCGCGGGCGGAAAGGGCTGATGATGGACCAATCCAGACGGCATGCCCTGGTGACGGGCGGCACGCGCGGCATCGGCGCCGCCATCGCCCGGCGGCTCGCGGCCGATGGCCTGCAGGTGACGGTGCTCGGCCGCGATGCGCAGGCCGCGCAGGACTTCGCCGCCAGCGATGCGGCACACCTGCACGGCGTGGCCGCCGACGTGGCCGATGCGCGGCAGGTGGCGCAGGCGCTGGCGTCCGCCCGGGAGCGGTTCGGCCCGGTGCAGGTGCTGGTGAACAACGCCGGCCAGGCCGAGAGCGCCCCATTCCTCAAGACCGACGCGAGGCTGTGGCAGCGCATGCTGGATGTGAACCTGACCGGCACCATGGTCTGTACCCAGGCCGTGCTGCCCGGCATGCTGGAGGCCGGCTGGGGCCGCATCGTCAATGTGGCGAGCACGGCGGGGCAGGTGGGCTACGCCTACGTGGCGGCCTACTGCGCGGCCAAGCACGGCGTGATCGGCCTCACGCGGGCGCTGGCGCTGGAGCTGGCCGCGAAGGGCGTCACGGTGAATGCCGTCTGCCCCGGTTACACCGATACCGACATCGTGCGCGAGAGCATCGACCGCATCGTGGCCAAGACCGGCCGCAGCGCCGAGGCCGCGCGGGAAGGCTTCGTGCGCGCCAATCCGCAGGGCCGGCTGGTGGCACCCGACGAGGTGGCCGACGCGGTGGCCTGGCTGTGCACCGATGGTGCGCGGTCGGTGAACGGGCAGTCCGTCTCGGTCAGCGGCGGCGAGGTCATGTGAGCAGCCGGCCGGAAAGAACGAACCGCACCATGGCCACCCGCAAGCAGAGCTTCCGCCTCGTGCAGGCACTGGGCGACGAGCACATCGGCCTGGAGGCGCGCGCCCAGGCCGGCGACCACCTGGACATCAAGATCTGGCTGCGGCTGCTGGCCTGCAGCACGCAGATCGAGCAGCAGGTGCGGCAGTGGCTGCGCACCCGTTTCGACACCACGCTGCCGCGCTTCGACTACCTCGCCCAGCTGGACCGGCATCCCGACGGGCTGCGCATGAACGTGCTCTCGCGCTATCTCATGGTCACGGGCGGCAACGTCACGGGCCTGACGGACCAGCTCGTGAAGGAAGGGCTGGTCGAGCGCGCCGAAGATCCGGAAGACCGCCGCTCCTGGCGCGTGCGCCTGACGGACAAGGGCCGGACCGATTTCGCGGCCATGGCGGCGGAGCACGAGCGCTGGCTCTCCGGCCTGTTCGACGGCCTGCCGTCGGCCAGCAAGGACGCGCTCTACGAACACCTCGGCCTGCTGCGCGTGCACCTCGTGCAGCGGCCAGTCCCGGGCGAAGCGGCCGGCCTTCCCGACACCCCATCGAAACGCAGCAGGAAATCCCTCCCATGACCGAACCCCGCATCGATCCCCGGCTCGTCGCCGGCAACCGCCGGCCGCTTGCCGGCTATCAGGCCGAACACTTCCTGTGGAGCGTGCAGGCCGGCGTGGCCACGATCACGCTGAACCGGCCCGAGCGCAAGAACCCACTCACTTTCGACAGCTATGCCGAGCTGCGCGACCTGTTCCACGGGCTGCGGCTGGCCGACGACGTGCGGGCGGTGGTGCTGGTGGGCGCGGGCGGCAACTTCTGCTCGGGCGGCGACGTGCACGAAATCATCGGGCCGCTGGTCGCGCTGAAGGCGCCCGAACTGCTGATGTTCACCCGCATGACGGGCGAGCTGGTGAAGGCCATGCGCACCTGCCCGCAGCCGATCGTGGCCGCGGTGGATGGCGTGTGCGCCGGTGCGGGCGCGATCATGGCGATGGCCTCGGACCTGCGCCTGGGCACGGCGCGCAGCAAGACGGCCTTCCTCTTCAATCGCGTGGGGCTGGCGGGCTGCGACATGGGCGCCTGCGCGATGCTGCCGCGCATCGTCGGCCAGGGCCGCGCGAGCGAGCTGCTCTACACCGGCCGCAGCCTGGGCGGGGAGGAGGGCGAGCGCTGGGGCTTCTTCAACCGCCTCTGCGAATCGGACGCGCTGCTGCCCGAGGCGCAGGCGCTCGCCACGCAGCTGGCCGAAGGGCCGGCCTTTGCCAACGGCATCACCAAGACCATGCTGCACCAGGAGTGGGCCATGACCATCGAGCAGGCCATCGAGGCCGAGGCGCAGGCGCAGGCGATCTGCATGCTGACGGAGGACTTCTCGCGCGCCTACCACGCGTTCGTCGCAAAACAGAAACCGCGCTTTGAGGGGAACTGACATGGCGGACACCACCTACCTCGACTGGCCGTTCTTCGAGCCGCGGCACGCGCAGCTGGCCCGCGACCTGGACGCCTGGGCACGGGCCCATCTGCATGCACAGCACGGCCCCGACGTGGACGCCGAATGCCGCGCGCTGGTGCGCGCGCTCGGCGATGGCGGCTGGCTGCGGCACGCCGTGGGCGAATCCGGCGCCGCCATCGACACGCGCACGCTCTGCCTGATCCGCGAGACGCTGGCGCGCCATGCGGGCCTGGCGGATTTCGCGTTCGCGATGCAGGGCCTGGGCAGCGGTGCGATCAGCCTGCACGGCACGCCGCAGCAGCGCGCGCGCTACCTGGAGCGCGTGGCGCGCGGCGAGGCAATCGCCGCCTTCGCGCTGTCGGAGCCCGAGGCCGGCTCCGATGTCGCGGCCATGGGCTGCACGGCCCGCGCGGAAGGCGGCGACTATGTGCTCGACGGCGAGAAGACCTGGATCTCCAACGGCGGGATCGCGGACTTCTACGTGGTGTTCGCACGCACTGGCGAGGCGCCCGGGGCGCGCGGCATCAGCGCCTTCATCGTCGATGCCGACACGCCGGGCTTCTCGATTGCCGAGCGCATCGAGGTGATCGCACCGCACCCGCTGGCCCGGCTGCGCTTCGACGGCTGCCGCGTGCCCGCCGCGCAGCGCCTGGGCGCGCCCGGCGAGGGCTTCAAGGTGGCCATGCGCACGCTGGATGTGTTCCGTACCTCGGTGGCCGCGGCGGCGCTGGGCTTCGCTCGGCGCGCGATGGACGAGGCGCTGTCGCGCGCCACCACGCGCCGCATGTTCGGCGGCGTGCTGGCCGACTTCCAGCTTACCCAGGCGAAGCTCGCGCAGATGGCCACGGCCATCGACAGCGCGGCGCTGCTCACCTACCGCGCCGCCTGGCTGCGCGACCGCGGCGCGACTGTCACGCGCGAGGCCGCCATGGCCAAGATGACGGCCACCGAGAACGCACAGCAGGTGATCGATGCGGCGGTGCAGCTCTTCGGCGGGCTGGGCGTCGTGAGCGGGCAGCCGGTGGAACGGCTCTACCGAGAGATCCGCGCACTGCGCATCTACGAAGGGGCGACCGAGGTGCAGCAGCTCATCATCGGCCGCGACCTGCTCAAGTCCGCAGCGGCTGCCGGGGCCGCCGCCGGCTGACGCCGCCCTGTCGTACGACGGCCTTTACGCACGACGGCCCATCGATCCGGACCCCGGAAAGGACAAGGAAGACGCCATGCATGCCAGCGCCCACGCCGATACCTTCGCGCGCGACCGCCTTCCGCCGGCCGCGCAGCAGCCCGAGTACCTGTTCGAACTGCCGGAACTGCAGTTCCCCGAGCGCCTGAACTGCGCCGATCCGCTGCTGGACGTGCATGTGCGCGAAGGGCGGGGCGGGCGGTTGTGCATCCGGGCGCCGGGCGGTGTCGCCTGGACCTATGCCGACCTGCAGGACAAGGCCCACCGCATCGCCAACGTGCTGGTGCACCGCATGGGCCTGCAGCCCGGCAACCGCGTGCTGCTGCGCGCGCCCAACAATCCCATGCTCGCGGCCTGCTGGTTCGCGGTGATGAAGGCTGGCGGCATCGCCGTGGCCACCATGCTGTTGCTGCGCGCCAAGGAATTGAAGGCCATCATCGACATCGCCCAGGTCACGCATGCGCTGTGCGACGCGTCGCTGGCCGAGGAACTGGCGCTGGCCGCGCAGGAGCCCGGCTCGCCGCTGCGCGCGGTGCGGCATTTCCATGACGCCGGGCCGGAGGGGCTGGAGGCGCTGATGGCCGGGGCCTCGGCCGATTTCACGAACGTCGACACCGCCTCCGACGACTGCTGTCTGCTGGGCTTCACCTCCGGCACCACGGGGGTGCCGAAGGCGACGATGCATTACCACCGCGATGTGATGGCGATCTGCCACTGCTGGCCGCCGCATGTGCTGCGTCCGCGTGCGGACGACGTCTTCATCGGCAGTCCGCCGCTGGCCTTCACCTTCGGGCTGGGCGGGCTGCTGCTCTTTCCGATGCACATCGGCGCCTCCACGGTGCTGCTCGAAAAGGCCGGGCCGCCGCAGTTGCTGGAGGCCATCCAGCAGTTCGGGGCGACGGTGCTGTTCACGGCGCCCACCTCGTACCGCGCGCTGGCGGCCGATGGTGCGCTGCTGCGCGGCACGCCGCTGCGCAAGTGCGTGTCCGCCGGCGAGGCGTTGCCCGCCTCGACGCGCGCGCTGTGGAAGGAAGCGACCGGCATCGAGCTGATCGACGGCATCGGCGCCACCGAGATGCTGCACATCTTCATCTCCCACGACGAGGCCGGCGCGCGGCCCGGTGCCACGGGCAGGCCCGTGCCGGGCTACCGGGCCCGTGTGGTGGACGAGGCGGGCCGCGAGGTGCCGCCGGGCACCGTGGGCCGGCTGGCGGTGCAGGGGCCGACGGGCTGCCGCTACCTCGCGGACGAGCGGCAGCGGGCCTATGTGCAGGACGGCTGGAACCTGACGGGCGACGCCTACCTGATGGATGCGGACGGCTACTTCTTCTACCAGGCGCGTACCGACGACATGATCGTCTCGGCCGGCTACAACATCGCCGCGCCCGAGGTGGAGGAGGCGCTGCTGGCCCACCCCGCGGTGGCGGAATGCGCCGTGATCGGCGTGCCGGACGCGCAGCGCGGCCAGATCGTCAAGGCCTTCGTGGTGCTGCGTCCCGGCACCGCGGCGGACGATGCCACCGTGCAGCTGCTGCAGGATTTCGTCAAGCGCACGGTCGCTCCGTACAAGTACCCCCGCGCCGTGGAATTCACCGATCGGCTGCCGCGCACGCAAACGGGGAAGCTGCAGCGCTTTAAGCTACACGCCCCGGCATGATGCCGGCGCGCGGGGCTGCCGTCGCGCGCCACCCATCCCTTCCATCCACCGTCTCCCGCCCACTGCCAAGGAGCCTTCGATGCCATTCCTCCCGTCCCGCGCGCACCGTTCCTCGACATTCGCCGCCGCCATCGGCGCGGCCATCGCCCTGCTCGCCGGTGGCGCCGAGGCGGCGGACAAGGTGAAGGTCGGCTTGCTGACCACGCTGTCCGGCCCAGGATCGGGCCTCGGCATCGACATCCGCGACGGCTTCCAGCTCGCCGTGAAGCAGGGCGCCGGAAAGCTCGGCGGCCTGCCGGCCGAAGTGACCGTGGCGGACGACCAGCAGAGCCCCGACGCCGCCAAGCAGACGGCCGACCGGCTGGTCAAGCGCGAGCGCGTGGATTTCATGACCGGTATCGTGTTCTCCAACGTGATGCTGGCCGTCGGGCAGCCGGTGTTCCAGTCCCGCACCTTCTACATCAGCGCCAACGCCGGGCCGTCGCAGTATGCGGGTGCGCAGTGCAACCCGTATTTCTTCAGTGCCTCCTACCAGAACGACAACATGCACGAGGCCGTGGGCAAGACCGTGCAGGACCGCGGCTTCAAGAAGGTGGCCCTGCTCGCGCCCAACTACCCGGCGGGCAAGGACGCGCTGGCCGGCTTCAAGCGGTTCTACAAGGGCGAGGTGGTGATGGAGGCCTACACGCCGCTGAGCCAGCTCGACTATGGCGCGGAGCTGTCCAAGATACGCGCCTCCGGTGCCGACGCGGTGTTCGTGTTCCTGCCGGGCGGCCTGGGCGTGAACTTCGTCAAGCAGTTCACCGGCGCCGGCCTGGGCAAGGAAATGAAGCTCTTCGCACCGGGCTTCTCGGCCGATGAGGACGTGATCCGCGCGGTGGGTGATGCCATGGTGGGCATCTTCAACAGCTCGCAGTGGGCGCACGACATGGACAATGCCGCCAACAAGCGCTTCGTGGCCGACTTCCAGAAGGAATACGGCCGCCTGCCCACGCTCTACGCCGCGCAGGGCTACGACGCTGCCCGGCTCATCGACGGCGCCGTGCGCCGCGTGGGCGGCAAGCTGGAGGACAAGGCCGCACTTCGCAAGGCGCTGGAGGCCGCGCCGTTCGAATCGGTGCGCGGGCCGTTCCGCTTCAACACCAACCACTATCCGGTGCAGGACTACTACCTGCGCGAAGTGGTGAAGGACGGGCAGGGCCGCATCACCAACAAGACCGTCGGCCGCGTGTTCGAGGCGCATGCCGATGCCTACGCCGGCGAATGCCGCATGCCCTCCTGAGGCCGCGGGCCGGTCGCGCGCATGACGGGGCTCCTGCTTCTCGAGCAATCGCTCAACGGCCTGCAGTTCGGGCTGATGCTGTTCCTGCTGGCCGCCGGCCTCACGCTGGTGTTCGGCATCATGGACATGATCAACCTAGCACACGGCTCGCTCTACATGGTGGGTGCCTACCTGATCGCGGCCATCGCCACGGCGTCCGGCTCGTTCTGGATCGGCCTCGCGGGCGGCACGCTGGCCACCGCGGCGATCGGCGTGCTGCTGGAGGTGTCGGTGCTGCGGCGCCTCTACCGGCGCGACCACCTCTCGCAGGTGCTGGGCACCTTCGCGATCCTGCTGATGGCCAACGAGGCCGTGCGCATGGTCTGGGGCTCGCAGCCGGTGCCGCTCAACCCGCCGCCCGCGCTCGCCGGCCCGGTGGAGTTGCTGCCGGGCTTTTCCTACCCGGCCTACAGGCTCTTCATCATCGGCGTCGGGCTGGCGGTGGCGCTGCTGCTCTATGTGCTGGTCACGCGCACGCGCGTCGGCATGCAGGTGCGTGCCGGCGCCTCCAACCGCGAGATGGCGATGGCCATGGGCACCAATGTGCGCCGGCTGTTCACCGGCATCTTCGCGCTGGGCGCTGCGCTCTGCGCCATCGCGGGCGGCATGCTCGGGCCGTTGCTGGCCGTGCAGGTGGGCATGGGCGAGAGCATTCTCATCCTGGCCTTCGTGGTGATCGTGATCGGCGGCATCGGCTCCATCCGCGGTGCGCTGGTGGGGGCGCTGCTGGTCGGGCTGGTGGACACCGCCGGGCGCACCCTCGTGCCGCTGCTCGCCGAGCGCCTGCTGGGGCCCGCCGCCGCGGCGGGCGCGGGCCCGGCCGTGGCCTCGATCCTGATCTACGTGCTGATGGCGGCGGTGCTGTTCTGGAAGCCGCGCGGCCTGTTCCCTTCCCATGGCTGAAAGCACCATGCCACCCAATCCCTCTCAGCCCCCCAGCCTGCTGGACCACGGCCTGCATCCGCGCTGGAGCATCCCGCTGCTGGTGCTGCTGGCACTGCTGCCCACCATCGCGCAGGCGCTGGACGAGGGTTTCTACATCGGCGTCGCGAGCCGCATCCTGGTCTTCGCGCTGGCCGCCACCAGCCTGAACCTGATCCTCGGCTTCGGCGGCATGGTCAGCTTCGGGCACGCGGCCTTCGTGGGCGTGGGCGCCTACGCGGTGGGCATCCTGATGCAGGAGGGCATCGCCTCCGCCTGGATCGCCTGGCCGGCCGCCATCGCCGCGGGCGCGCTGTTCGCCCTCGTGATCGGCTGGGTCAGCCTGCGCACGCAGGGCGTGTACTTCATCATGATTACGCTCGCGTTCGCGCAGATGCTGTTCTACCTGATGGTGTCGCTCAAGGCCTATGGCGGCGAAGACGGCCTCTCGCTCGCATCGCGCTCGCAGGTCGGCCCCTGGCTCGATCTGGCGGATGACGCGCGCTTCTACTACTGCGTTCTGGCGATCTGCGTGCTGGTCTTCGTGGGTCTGGCGCGGCTGCTCAATGCCCGCTTCGGCCATGCGCTGCAGGGCATCCGCGAGAACGAGACGCGCATGGCCGCGCTGGGCTTTGCCGTCTATCGCACCAAGCTCGCGGCCTTCACGCTCGCGGGCGCCATCGCCGGCCTCGCAGGCGCGCTGCTGGCCAACCAGGCCGGCTTCGTCAGCCCCGCGGCGCTGCAGTGGAGCCAGTCGGGCATGCTGATGGTGATGGTGATCCTGGGTGGGGTGGGGCGGCTCTACGGCGGCTTCGTGGGCGCGGTGGCCTTCCTGCTGATCGAGGAGGTGCTCGCGGCCCACACCATGCACTGGCAGTTCGGCCTGGGCGCGGTGCTGCTCGCCGTGGTGCTGGTGGCGCCGAACGGGCTGCTGAGCCTCGCACGGGCCCGCAGTGTGAAAGCGGGGCGGCCATGAGCGCGCGCGTTCTCCTGCGGACCGAGCAGCTGGTGCGCCGCTTCGGCGGCCTGCTCGCCACCGACCATGCGGAGCTGTCGGTGCTCGAAGGCGAAGTGCATGCGCTCATCGGCCCCAACGGCGCCGGCAAGACGACGCTGATCCACCAGCTCTCCGGCACACTCGCGCCCACCAGCGGGCACATCCATTTCGATGGCGAGAACGTCACCGGCCTGCCGATCCATGCGCGGGTGCGGCGCGGGCTGGTGCGCTCCTACCAGATCACCAGCGTCTTTCCCCGGCTGCCGGTGCTGGACAATCTCGCGCTCGCCGTGCAGGCGCGCACCGGCGGCGCCCGCGGCTTCTGGCGCCCGGCGCGCGCGGAGCGCGAGCGCTATGCCGAGGCGCAGGCCGTGGCGGAGCGCGTCGGCCTGGGCGACCAATCGTCGCAACTGGCCGGGGCGCTGTCGCACGGCCAGCAGCGGCAGCTCGAAGTGGGGCTGGCGCTGGCGCTGCGGCCGCGGCTGCTGCTGCTCGATGAGCCCATGGCCGGCATGGGGCCGGAGGAATCCGGGCGCATGGTCGGCCTGTTGCAGGGGCTGCGCGGTGAGGTGACGCTGCTGCTGGTCGAGCACGACATGGATGCCGTCTTCCGTCTGGCCGACCGCATCTCCGCGCTCGTCTCGGGCCGCGTGATCGCCACCGGCACCCCGCAGGAGATCCGCCAGCATCCGGACGTGCGCCGCGCCTACCTGGGCGACGAACTGGAGGAGGCCACGCCATGAGCGCATTGCTCGAAGTCGAAGGGCTGGAGGCCGCCTACGGCAGCAGCCAGGTGCTGTTCGGCATCGCGTTCGACATCCGCGCCGGCGAGGTCGCCACGCTGCTGGGCCGCAACGGCATGGGCAAGACGACCACGGTGCGTGCGCTGCTCGGGCTCACGCGCGCCAAGGCCGGATCCGTGCGTTTCCGCGGCGAGCGCATCGAGCGGCTGGCGCCGGACCGCATCGCGCGCATGGGCCTCGCGGTGGTGCCCGAGGGCCGGCAGATCTTCCCCAACCTCTCCGTGCGCGAGAACCTCGTGGCATTCGCCGCACGCCGCAACGGCGCCGCCGATCCGTGGACGCTGGACCGCGTGCACGCGCTGTTCCCGCGGCTGGCCGAGCGCGCCTCGCACATGGGCGGGCAGCTCTCGGGCGGCGAGCAGCAGATGCTGGCCATCGGCCGCGCGCTCATGACCAACCCGCACCTGCTCGTGCTCGACGAGGCGACGGAAGGGCTGGCACCGCTGATCCGCGAGGAGATCTGGCGCTGCCTGGACGCCCTGCGCGCGCAGGGGCAGACCATCCTGGTCATCGACAAATACGTGCGCCGCCTCGTCCGGCTCGCCGACCGCCACACCATCATCGAGCGCGGCCGCGTGGTGTGGCAGGGCGATTCGGGCGCGCTCGCGGCCGACCCGGCGCTGTGGCAGCGTTACGTGGGCGTGTGACCCTCGCGCAAAAACGATACCGATTTTTCGAGAACCGAACGGACAGGAGATTCGCATGCAAGTCCTTCTTCCCCCCGGATGGCCCCGGCCCAAGGGCTATTCCAACGGCGTCGCGGCGCGCGGCCGCATGGTCTTCGTGGCCGGCATGATCGGCTGGGACGCGCAGGGCGTCTTCCACACCGACACGCTGTGCGGACAGGTGCGGCAGGCGCTGCAGAACATCGTCGAGGTGCTCAAGGAAGGCGGCGCCCGCCCCGAGCACATCGTGCGCATGACCTGGTATGTGACGGACAAGAAAGACTATGTGGCCTCGCTGCGGCAGATCGGCCAGGACTTCCGCGAGATCATCGGCAACTTCAACGCGGCGATGACGGCGGTGGAGGTCTCGGCGCTGATCGAGGACCGCGCCAAGGTGGAGATCGAGGTCACGGCCGTGGTGCCGGACTGATGCGCGGGAGCCCTCGATGGCGATGACCTTCCCGCACGGCTTCGCGAGCCAGGCTGCGATCGACAAGGCCTACGACCCCTTGAAGCGCGCGCACGATGCCGCCGCCTCGAACCGGCACTTCGCCGAACGCAGCGAGGCCACGCGGCAGGCGCTGCCGTACCGGCCTGCCGTGCCCTACGGCCCGACGCTGGCGGAAACGCTGGACATCTTCCCGGCCGACCGGCCCGGCGCGCCGGTGTTCTTCTTTATCCACGGCGGCTACTGGCGTGCCCGCAGCGCACGCGATTTCAGCTGCGTGGCGCGGGGCCCGCATGCGCTGGGCTTCACGACCGTGGTGGTGGACTACGCGCTGTGCCCGGCCGTCACGATCGACGAGATCGTGCGGCAGGTGCGTGCCGCGGCGACCTGGGTGGTGCGCCACATCGGCGAGCACGGCGGCGACCCGGCGCGCATTGTCGTCGGCGGGCATTCCGCGGGCGGGCACCTGGGCGCGATGCTGCTGTGCACACCCTGGGCGGAAGACTACGGCCTGCCTGCCGATCCCTTCGCGGGCGCGGTGCTGGTGAGCGGCCTCTACGACATCGCGCCGCTGCGCTACGGCTACCTGCAGCCGGCGATCCAGCTGGACGAGGGCATGGTGCGCCGCAATTCGCCCGTGCTGCATGCACGGCCCAGCGCCACGCCCGTCACGCTCTGCTGGGGCGGGGCCGAGCAGGACGCCTTCGCGCAGCAATCCCAGGACTTCCATGCCGCATGGCGTGCGGCCGGCAATGCGGCCGAGCTGCATCCGATGCCGGGAGCCGACCACTTCGATGCCGTCCGGGCGTTCGAGGACCCGGCCAGCCTGCCATGCCGTGCCCTCGCGCGCATGGCGCAAGGGTAGGGAAGGGCTCTGGTCAGAGCCTGCGCAGCCGCTGCACCGCCTCGCGCAGCGTGTCGTCGCGCTTGGCGAAGCAGAAGCGCACCACGCGCTGGTCGAACCCGTCGCCGTAGAACGGCGACAGCGGTATGGCGGCCACGCCGATCTCGCGCGTGAGCCACTGGCAGAACTCGACGTCGCCCAGGTCGCTCACCTGCGAGATGTCCACGCACTGGAAGTAGCTGCCCGTGCTCGGCAGCAGTTTCAGGCGCGAGCCTTCCAGCCCCTGGCGGAACAGGTCGCGCTTGGCCTGGTAGAACGCCGGCAGCTGCAGGTAGGGCGCCGGATCGGCCAGGTAGGCCGCCAGCCCGTGCTGCACGGGCGTGTTCACCGTGAACACGTTGAACTGGTGCACCTTGCGGAACTCGGCCATGAGCGGCGCGGGCGCGACCACCGTGCCCACCTTCCAGCCCGTGACGTGGAAGGTCTTGCCGAAGCTCGACACGATGAAGGCCCGCGCGGCCAGCCCGGGAAAGCGCGCGACGCTCTGGTGCTCCGCACCTTCGAACACCATGTGCTCGTACACCTCGTCGCTGACCACGACCACGTCGGTGGGGGCGAGCAGCGCCTCCAGCGCCCGCATGTCCTCGTCCGTCCACACGGTGGCGGACGGGTTGTGCGGCGTATTGATGATGATCGCGCGCGTGCGCGGCGTGAGCGCGGCGGCGATACGGCCGAAATCCGGCCGGAAGGTGCCGGGCGTGAGGGGCACCCGCACCGCCGTGCCGCCCGCCAGCTCCACGTTGGGCACGTAGCTGTCGTAGCAGGGATCCAGCACGATCACCTCGTCGCCCGCCTGCACCACTGCCAGGATCGCCGTCAGGATGCCCTGCGTCGCGCCCGCCGTCACGGTGATCTCGGTGTCCGGCGAATAGGCCCGGCCGTGCAGCGCCTCGATCTTGCGCGCCACGGCCTGGCGCAGCGCCGGCACGCCCGGCATCGGCGGGTACTGGTTGTGGCCTGCGCGCATGGCGCCCGCCACAGCATCCACCAGGGCCGGGTCGCAGTCGAAATCGGGGAAGCCCTGGCCCAGGTTCACGGCGCCGTGTTCCGCCGCCAGGGCGGACATCACGGCAAAGATCGTCGTGCCCACCTGGGGCAGCTTGCTGGGGAGGGTTGGCGTACGCGCGGCAGCGGTGGTGGTCATGTGCGAGGAAGGCAAGGAATCAAAGCTCGTAGTCGTTCACGTGCCCGGTCATCGCGCGGGCCACGAGTTCGCGGTTCAGCCGGTCGCTGAGCAGCTCCGCGAATTTATAGACGAAGTTGCGCAGGTAGGCGCCGCGCTTGAACGCCACGCGCGCCACGCTCTGGCCGAACAGGTGGCCCACCGGCCGCACGACGAGGTCGCCCAGCGGGTCGTCGCGCATCGCCATCTCGGCCACGATGCCCACGCCCAGGCCGAGGCGCACGTAGGTCTTGATCACGTCCGAATCGATGGCCTCCAGCACGATGCGCGGCTGCAGCTTGCGCGCGGCGAAGGCCTGGTCGATCTTGCCGCGCCCCGTGAACGAGGGGTGGTAGGTGATGAGGGCTTCGTGGGCGATGTCGTCCACGCTGATGCGCTCCTGCTGCGCCAGCGGATGGCCCGAGGGCATCACCAGCACGTGCTGCCATTCGTAGCAGGGCAGGGTGACGAGGTCCGGGTAGTCGGCGAGCGACTCGGTCGCCATGCCGATCTCCGCCACCTCGTCGATCACCATGCGCGCCACCTCGTGCGGCGTGGCCTGGTGCAGGCTCACGTTCACCTTGGGATAGGCCTCGCGCAGCTTCGCCACGGGCACCGGCAGCACGTAGCGCGCCTGCGTGTGGGTGGTGGCGATGCTCAGCGTGCCGCTGTCCTGCGCGCTGAACTGCTCGCCGATGCGCTTGAGGTTGCCCACCTCGCGCATGATCAGCTCGATGCTCTTGAGCACGTGCTGCCCCGGCTCGGTAATGCGCTTGAGCCGCTTGCCGTGGCGCGCGAAGATGTCCACGCCCAGCTCGTCTTCCAGTTCGATGATGGCCTTGGACACCCCGGGCTGCGAGGTGTGGAGCGCCTTGGCGGCTTCCGTCAGGTTGAGGTTGCGGCGGGCGGCTTCCTGGACGAAGCGGAACTGGTGCAGGTTCATATCTGATTGCTGCTAAGGATTTCTTTGATTATGCGGCAATCGTCTAAGCCATTGGCGTGACCCGCTCGCAAAAATGCGCTGCGCTGCGCCGTGGGGGCGCCCACTGGCAGCGCTTCACCCCTGCGTGGCGGTCTCGGCCGATGCGATCTCCGCCATCAGCGCCGTCATACGCACATCCTCGCCGATGGCTCCTTGCACGGTGATGGCCATGTCCGGGTGCTCGGCGCGCAGCGCCTGCACGAGCTGCGGCAGATCCTCGCGCGCATGCTTGCCGGTGCCCAGGAACATCGGCACCACGGTGAGGCGGCGCACGCCGCGCGCCGCCAGCCCGCGCACCGCCGTGGGCAGGTCGGGCTCGGCGAGTTCGAGGTAGGCGCAGCGCACCTCCAGCCCGGGCGCCTGCTGCCGCATGCGGGCCTCCACGGCCTCGATCGGGGCGCGCCAGAGCGGGTCGCGCGAGCCGTGGGCGAACAGCACCACGCCGCGGAGGGCATCGGCCCCGGATGTGTCGTGTGCCATGTTCATCGCCTCAGCACCAGCCAGCCGAATGCCCCGAGGGACAGCAGCGAATAGATGATGCCCGGCGCGGCCGCGGTGAGCCAGGGCGACCAGTTCTGCAGGTTGCCCGCATAGCCGAACACGTTGTTGAGCAGGAAGAAGCTGATCCCCGCCATCACCCCTCCGAACACGTAGCCGGCGATGCCGCCGGAGCGGAAGTGCAGGTAGGCGAAGGGCAGCGACAGCACCACCATCACCAGGCAGCTCAGGGGATAGAAGACCTTGCGCCAGAACTCGATCTCGTACTTCTGCGCCGCCTGGCCGTTGGATTCCAGGTGGCGGATGTACTGGAACAGGTCGATCGTCGCCATGCGGTCGGGCTTGAGCAGCGACGCCGCCACCATGTCGGCGCTGATGTGCGTGGGCCAGCGGAAGCGGGACTCCTGCAGCCGCTCCACGTGCGCCTCGGCCTCGCCGCGGCGGTGGAAGACACTGCGCTTGACATCGCTCAGCTCCCAGGCGTCCGTCCCGAACTCGCCCGCTGCTGCCTGCAGGGTGGAGGCCAGGCGGCCGTCGCCGTCGAACTCGAAGATCCGCACATTGCTCATGCCGCCGTCGTGCCGCAGCGCGCGCACGTTCACCGCCACGGAGCGGTCGCCCTGGCGCTCCTTCAGCCAGGCCCCCGTCGCGCCGGTGGTGATCTGGCCCAGGTAGCGGGCCCGCACGAGCTGCGCGAGCCGGTCCGTCGCGGGCGCGAGGTAGTCGCCCACGGTGAAGGTGAGCATCACGAAGCCCAGGCCCAGCACCAGCAGCGTGCGCAGGGCGCGCCACGGCCCCAGCCCGCTGGTGCGCATGATGGTGAATTCGGAGCTCTGCGCAAAGCGCGCCATCACGAAGATCGTGCCGATCAGCACGGTGATCGGCAGCAGCTCGTACAGGTGGCTGGGGATGCCGAGCGACACGTACAGCAGCGCGTGCGACATCTGGTAGGCCTGGACGCGTCCCACGTAGCGCAGCTCGTCCACCATGTCGAAGAAGAAGAACAGCGCCAGGAAGCCCAGGGTGACGAAGCCCACGGCGGCCAGGGCCTCGCGGTAGATGAGTCCGCGAATCGTCTTCATGCAGGCCTCCGCGCGCGCAGGGACGGCAGCCGCGGCGACCACCGGTTGTGGCGTGCCACGAGCAGCAGCATCGCCAGCGCCAGCGTGCCGCCGTGCAGCGCGACCATGAAGGCGCCCAGGCTCAGGCGGCCCGCCCCCACCCAGTTCTGTCCGAAGGTCATGAGGTTGTAATAGACCACGAAGGCGAAGAGCGCGAACACCAGGCTGGTGCTGCGCGCGGCGCGCGGGTTGGCGCTGGCCACGGCCAGCCCCAGTACCACGAAGTTGAGCGCGGCCAACGCCAGGCCGAAGCGCCATCCGAGTTCGGCGCGGAACACCGGGTCGCTGGAGGCGAACAGCTGCGCCGTGCTGCGGGTCTTCACCGCGGCGTCGTCGCTGGAGCTGCTGGCGGCGCCGCCGACCCGCGTGCCGTACTCGGTGAACTCGCTCACCTTCAGCCCCGGCTTGTCCAGCGTGGTCTCCAGGCGCTGCCCGTCGCTCAGCAGGGCCATGCGCTGGCTGCCCTGCGTTTCCAGGCGCGCGCTGCGGGCCGAGGTGACGGTCTCGCGGCCGTGCTCGCTGGAGGCGATGAACACGTTGGTGGCCTGCTGGTTGTCAGGCGTCTCGCGGTCGATGAAGAACACGCGGGCGCCGTTGGCCGACTCCTGGAACTCGCCCGGGGCGATGCGGTCGACGTCGCTGCGCTGCTCGTACTGCACCTTGAGCTCCTGGATCTGCTGGTTGGCCCAGGGCCAGATCAGCAGCGCCAGCGTGGCGATCGCCAGGATCACCGGCCAGGCGAAGCGCAGCAGCGGCGGCAGCAGGTGCAGCATGCCGCGCCCGCTCGCGAACCAGATGACCATCTCGCTTTCGCGGTACATGCGCGCCAGGGCGCCGACCACGGCCACGAACAGGCTGAGGGTGAGGATGGTGGGCAACTGGCCGAGCACGGTGAAGCCCATGACGAGCATCACGTCCGAGGGGTTCACGCTGCCGCGCGACGCCTGGCCGAGCGTGCGGATCAGCATCATGGTCATGACCACGGTGACCAGCACCACCAGCGTCGCTCCGAAGCTGCGGGCCAGTTCCTTGCGAATGGATGAATCGAATAACATTGGCTCGAAGGAAAACGCCGATTATGAACTTCGATCTGAAGACCCTGTCCCTGGCCTCCACCGCCGCCGAGAAATGCGACCTGCTCGCCGTGTTGGTGCCCGAAGGCTTCAAGCCCGGCGGCGACGCGCTCTCCGCCCTGGTGGCGCTGGCGATCCGCCAGGGGGACTTCGAACCCAAGCCCGGCAAGAGCCTCGCGCTCTACCAGGCACCCGCCGTCGCGGCGCGGCGCGTGCTGCTGCTGGGGGCCGGCGACGGCGGCGCGCGCGCCGTGCGCCAGGCGCTGGCCGGTGCGGCGGCGCACTGGAAGGCGCCCCAGGTCAAGCGCGCGGCCGTGTGCCTCGCGGCCCTGGCCGACGGCGGCGCGGCAGCCTGCACGGCCGTGCAGGCCGTGGCGGAAGCCAGCTATGTCTATACGGCTACCAAGTCGCAGGCCGAGCCGCGGGCGCTCTCGCGCGTGGTGATCGGCGTGGCCGACGCCGCGGCGGCCAAGGCCGACTTCGCGCGCGGGACGGCGCTGGCGCTGGGCATCGAATACGCCCGCGAATGGGCCAACCGCCCCGGCAACCACGCCACGCCCACCCTGCTGGCCGGCGCCGCCAAGGCGCTCGCCAAGCACGGGCCCATCCAGGTCAAGGTGATGGGCCCCGCGGAAGTGCAGAAGCTCGGCATGGGCGCCTTCCTGGCGGTGGCCAGGGGCTCCGAGGAGCCCCTGCGCTTCATCGAATTGCGTTACCAGGGCGCGAGCCGCTCCGAGGCCCCCGTGGCGCTCATCGGCAAGGGCATCACCTTCGACACCGGCGGCATCTCGATCAAGCCCGCCGGCGAAATGGACGAGATGAAGTTCGACATGGGCGGTGCCGCCAGCGTGCTGGGCGTGTTCCGCGCGCTGGCCGAACTGCGGCCCGCCATCAACGTGGTCGGCCTCATCCCCGCCTGCGAGAACATGCCCGATGGCCGCGCCGTCAAGCCGGGCGACGTGGTCACCAGCCTGAGCGGCCAGACCATCGAGGTGCTCAACACCGACGCCGAAGGGCGCCTGGTGCTGTGCGATGCCATCGCCTACGCCGCCCGCTTCAAGCCCTCGGCCATGGTGGACATCGCCACGCTGACCGGTGCCTGCGTGGTCGCCCTCGGCGGGGTGCGCAGCGGCCTGTTCGCCAACGACGAGGCCCTGGCGGCCCGCCTGCAGGCCGCGGGCGAGGCAGCGCTGGACCCCTGCTGGCGCATGCCCCTGGACGACGAATATGCCGAAGGCCTGAAGAGCAACTTCGCCGACATGGGCAACGTGGCGGGGCGCGCGGCCGGGGCCGTCACGGCCGCCAAGTTCCTGCAGAAATTCGTGGACGGCAAGCCCTGGGCCCACCTGGACATCGCGGGCACGGCGTGGAAGAGCGGCGGCGCCAAGGGGGCCACCGGCCGCCCCGTGGGCCTGCTGGTGCAGTTCCTGCTCGACTCCGCGCAGGCCTCGGCGTCCCGTGCGCGCTCCGGTGCGGCCGTGGCGCCGGCCTCCGGCGCGGGCCGGGCACGCAGCGCGGCCCGCGCCGCCTGAACGCGGATGCCGCCGCCGCGCCCCTGGATCCCGGCATGACCGAGATCGCCTTCCACTTCAACGCGCCCGACAAGCTGGCCTATGCGTGCCGGTTTGCGCGCAAGGCCCTGCGCAACGACGCGCTCCTGGTGATCACCGGGCCCGCGCCCGTGCTCGACGCGATGGACCGCGCGCTGTGGGCCCTGAGCCCGCAGGACTTCCTGGCGCACTGCCGCCAGGAAGACGAGCCCGAATTGCGCGAGGCCTCGCCCGTCCTGCTGGCGGCCGACCCGCGCACCGTCGCGCGCCCCGATGTCCTGCTGAACCTCGGGGCCTCCGTGCCCGAGGGGTTCGAGCGCTTCGCGCGGCTCGTCGAGGTGGTGAGCGCGCACGACGAGGGGGACCGGGCCGGCGCGCGCGAGCGTTGGCGGCACTACGCGCAGCGGGGCTACGGCATCGTCCGCCATGACCTGGTGCTGAAGGGAGGCTGAGCCATGCCCGTGCCGCCGAAGCAGCCCCCCAGATTCGTGCCGACGCTCACCGATGTGGTGCAGGTGACCGAGGCCGCCGTGCCCGGGGGCGGCCCGCTGCCGGGCGCGCAGTCGCCGGTTCCTGTTCCGGCCATGGTGCCGTGGCCGGCGATGCCGCCAGTGGGCGAACCGGTTCCTGCCACGGCCCCGGCGGGCCATCTTCCCGCCGCCGCCCTGGCCGCCGCTCCCGGCCCGGTACTCGCCGCGCCGGTGCCTGCAGCGCCTCCATCCTCTCCCCCGTCTTCGCAGTCCGTGCCGGCCCCCGATTTCTCGGGCATCGAGGAGGTGGTCATCCACCGCATCATTCAGCGCGTGGACGTGGTGCTGGACCAGCGCCTGCGCGAGGCCATCGCCACGGTGGTCCAGGAGCAGACCCGCTCCATGGTGCCGCGCCTGCGCGAAGAGGTGGAATCCGTCGTGCGCCATGCCGTGTACGAAGCCGTGGCGGACGAACTGGCCTCGCCCGGCAGCCCCTCGCAACGCTGAGGCCGGGCGCCCTTGGGCGCGTCCCTAGGGGTAACTCCCTGTGGTTTTCGGTCACTTTCCCTCGCATCTACGGGTGCCCTGGCCCATAAATTGCGATATGTTTCCGGCGCTGGGGGAAAAAACAAAGGTTCTCAGCGATCACCCTTTATGGAGATTCATATGCAATTGAAGTTGAAACTGACCGTGGTTGCCGCTATCGCGGCGTTTGCCGGTGTCGCCTCTGCACAAGAACAGGTGGTGAAGATCGGCCACGTGGGACCGGTTTCTGGCCCTCAGGCTCACTACGGCAAGGACAACGAAAACGGCGCCCGCATGGCCGTCGAGGAACTGAATGCCCAGGGAGTCACGATCGGCGGCAAGAAGATCAAGTTCGAATTGCAGGCTGAAGACGACGCTGCAGATCCGAAGCAGGGCACGGCCGCTGCCCAGAAGCTGTGCGACGCCAAGGTCGCCGGCGTGGTGGGCCACCTGAACTCCGGCACCACGATCCCCGCATCGAAGGTGTACAACGACTGCGGCATCCCGCACGTCACCGGCGCCGCCACCAACCCCAACCTGACCAAGCCGGGCTACAAGACCACGTTCCGCATCATCGCGAACGACAACGCGCTGGGCGCCGGCCTGGCCGCCTACGCGGCCGACACGCTGAAGCTCAAGACCGTCGCCATCATCGACGACCGCACGGCCTACGGCCAGGGCGTGGCCGACGTGTTCAAGAAGACCGCCGCCACCAAGGGCATCAAGGTGGTGGACGAGCAGTTCACGACCGACAAGGCCACCGACTTCATGGCCATCCTGACGGCCATCAAGTCCAAGAACCCCGACGCCATCTTCTACGGCGGCATGGACCCGCAGGCCGGCCCCATGCTGCGCCAGATGGAACAGCTGGGCATGGCCAACGTGAAGTACTTCGGCGGCGACGGCATCTGCACGGCCGAAGTGGCCAAGCTGGCCGCCGGTGCCAAGACCCTGGCGAACGTGATCTGCGCCGAAGGCGGCGCCTCGCTGGCCAAGATGCCCGGCGGCACGGCCTGGAAGGCCAAGTACGACGCCAAGTACCCCGGCCAGTTCCAGGTGTACAGCCCCTACACCTACGACGCCACCATGCTGCTGGTCGATGCCATGAAGCGTGCCAACTCCTGGGATCCGAAGGTGTACATCCCCGAGCTGCAGAAGTCGAACTACAAGGGCGTGACGGCCAACATCGCCTTCGAGCCCAACGGCGAGCTGAAGAACCCCGCCATCACCCTGTACACGTACAAGGACGGCAAGAAGACGCCCCTGAACTGATACTGCACGCCCGTTTCAGCGACAAGGCCTCCGCGCGCGGAGGCCTTTTTTCATTTCCGCAGGGGCGCCGCTGCAGATAAGATGCGGGCATCCATTGACTCACCCGGTTCAGCTTGAGAGGTTGTCGGTTTTCCCGACATGCCCGATCTCTCCGCTGCCGCGCAAGGCTTCCTGCTGGCCCTGGGCCTTTTCATTTGTCCTGGCCCCAAGGACGTTCTGGTCTTTCGCGAGGCACTCCTGGGACGCTCCCGGACGGTGCTCGTCGCCATCGGCAGCGGCAGCGACCTGGTCCTGATTGCCGTGGGCGTTTCGGGTGTCTCCGCTGCGCTCAAGGCCTTTCCCGCTCTCCAGGTGCTCCTGCAGGCCGCAGGTGTCGTCCTGCTCGTCGGCCACGCCGTGCACGCGGCGCGTGCGGCATCCAGAGGGTCTGCCGGTGCCCCGGTCCTTGCGGCCCGGGCCGGCGACGGGAGCTGGGTGCGTCGCCTCCTGGTGATGTCCCTGGGCAATCCTGCTTCCTGGCTCGACACCGTGGTCATCCTGGGATCGGTGGGGGCCACGCTTCCTGCTTCGGCCAGCGTGACGTTCTCCGCCGGTGCCGTATGCGCGTCCATCGTGTGGTTCACCGCGTGGGTCTCGCTGGCCAGAGGTGCCAGCCACTGGCTGGCTTCGCCAAGGAGCTGGCGGATCGTGGATGCAGTGACGGCGATCGCCATGCTCGGCATGGCGCTCTGGCTGGCCGCGGACCTCGTTGCCGGGCTCTGACCGCCCTGGAGCCGCGCATGGGCCGCGCCCCACCCACCTGGACTCGCGCCGGTGCAGGCGGCAAGGCGCGCGGCCGTCCATCAAGGCGATCGGGGCCTGAAGAAAGCGGCCGCCAGGTCGTTGCCTGGCGCCGCATGCGGCGGCGTTGGCCGCTGGGGCGATCGTCCATGGGCTCGAGGCTTCCCCAGCTCGACAGGGGGGCCGACATACACGGCGCGGGGCCTGATCAGTCCGGGTTGCCCGCGTTGCTCCAGTCCGTGGGCAATCCACCCGATCGAGCGGCCCAGCGCGAAAAGGCCGAACGCGGCACCCATGGGGAGCCGTAGATGCCTGCGCAACGCCACGAGTGCGAGGTCCATCGACGGCTTCTGGCCCACCAGCGCCGTCCCGGCATCGATCATGCGTGCCCATGGGGGATGGCGCGGCATAAGGCGCGCCAGCAGGTAAGCCGCGCGCGCATCGCCGTCGGGATAGAGCGAATGCCCGAAGCCCGGCAAATCGTCGCCCCTCGAAAGCCGGTCCCGCATCCTGCGTTCGATATCCCGCGTACCGAGCTCATCCCACAACGCCTCGACGCGCGCAGTGGTCGCGCCGTGCCGTCCTCCGGACAGCCCGGCCAGGCCGCCGATCACGACGGCCCGCAGGCTCGCGTCGGTCGAGGCCACGCAACGGCCCGTGAAGGTGGATGCATTGAGTTCGTGGTCCGCGCCCAGCACGAGGGCCTTCCTGATCAGCTCGGCGCCCGCAGGGTCCAAACCCCATGCCCGCGCGCATTGCTCGTGGATCGGCCTCGTGTCGGGACGGGTGCGCAACAGGCAGGCAGCCAGGATCCGCACCAGATCTCCGCAGCCTTGCGCCTGCCGCCCGGCCGCCTTCTGCCAGATGGCGGTGGACGCGTCGTCGCTCGCGACGGCGAAAAGCGGCAGGAGGGCTTCCTCGGCACGCTGAGCCTGGTAGTGCCTGAAGAGCGATCGCAAGACGGCAGGCGCGGCGGCAGCCCGGGGGCCGAAGGCCGCCTGCCTGTGGCATTGCCAGAGCAGCGCCGCGACGTCCTCGAGGCTCGCATGGTCGGCGAGCCCCAGTGCGTCCACGCCGCGATAGAAGAGCCGCCCGCCATCGATCAGCGTGATGCCCGATTCGAGCACGGGCGTGCCCCAGTTCAGTGCAGCCTTCGCCACTTCCTTCGGCTTGCGGCCGCGTGCGCGCTGTGCCGCGAACCTGTCGATATCGGCCGCGAGATAACGGCTTTCGCGTGGATTGTCGCCGTGCTCGGCATGCAGCAGGCCGCGGCTGACGTACGCGTAGAGCGTTTGCCGCGACACCCCGAGCCTTGCCGCGGCTTCGGATGAATTGAGGTAATTCGGCATGGCAATCGGGGGGATTCGTTCGATGGGTTGATCAAGATAATCAACATTGACAATCCATGCCAGCCCGCCGATCTTCGCTCCACCTGAACCATCCGAGGTGAACATGCGTGTCGATCAAGTGCCACAAAGTACCGTCGTGGGCGATGAGAGTCCGGCGCCGGACCATTTGCGGGAGTTCTGGGCGTCGCTGGGCGGGGCGTCCCGGTTCCTCGACGCCTGCAGCTTTGCCGGAACGGGGGAACTGTTTTCTCCGTTTCGCGTGACCGACCTGGCAGCGGCGGCCATCGGCGCGGCGGGAACCGCGGTCGCTGAGCTGTTGCAGGCCTCGACCGGCAGGCTGCCGTCCGTCCGGGTCGACCGGCGCATGGCGTCGCTGTGGTTCGGCACGTCGCTGCGTCCGCAGGGATGGACGCTGCCGCCGCAATGGGACCCGATCGCCGGCAACTACCGGGCGCGCGATCGCTGGATCCGGTTGCACACCAACGCGCCGCACCATCGCGATGCCGCGCTGTCCGTTCTCGGCTGCGCCACCGATGCGCAATCCGTCGCGCAGGCGGTGAGCGGCTGGGAGGCCGCTGCACTCGAGGACGCAGTGGTCGCGCGCGGCGGCTGTGCCGCCGTCATGTACTCGCGGCAGGAATGGGCCGATCATCCGCAAGGCCAGGCCGTCGCATCCGAGCCTTTGCTGCACATCCACACGGAGAGCCGCGTCGCGGCGCGCGATTGGCAGCCGTCGCCGGACCGTCCGCTGCGCGGCATTCGCGTGCTCGACCTGACGCGCATCCTCGCGGGGCCCGTTGCGACGCGATTCCTCGCTGGCCTGGGTGCCGAGGTGTTGCGGATCGATCCCCACGGCTGGGAAGAGCCGGGCACGGTGCCCGAAGTCGTCCTGGGCAAGCGCTGTGCGCGGCTGGACCTGAAGAATGCCGCGGATCTCGACACGCTCCGGCGGCTGTTGCGCAGCGCGGACATCGTTGTCCACGGCTACCGGTCCGATGCGCTCGCCCGGCTGGGTCTCGATGCCGCACAGCGGCGCGCGCTGAATCCTGCGCTGATCGACGTATCGCTCGATGCGTATGGCTGGTCCGGGCCGTGGCGCTGCCGGCGTGGTTTCGACAGCCTCATCCAGATGAGCACGGGCATCGCCGAGGCGGGCATGCGCGCGGTGCACCGCGATGAGCCGCTCAACCTGCCGGTCCAGGCGATCGACCATGCGACGGGCTACCTGATGGCGGCGGCAGCGTTGCGCGGATTGACGACGCGGATGGTGCAGGGGGCCGGAACCGAGGCGCGCGCCTCGCTGGGACGTACCGCCGCGGTTCTGCAACTGCGCCCCGGGCGCATGAGCGAGGTGGTCAGGTTGGCGGCGGATGCGCCCGGCGATCGTTCCGGGCACGTCGAGGAAACGTCCTGGGGGCCGGCCGCCCGGCTGCTGCCTCCGCTGGAGATCGAGGGGGCACCGCTCGCATGGCACTATCCGGCGCGCGCGCTGGGCACGGATGCACCTGAATGGCTGTCTTCGAACGAAGAACTGTGAGCGCGGTGAGGAGCGTTGAACAGGTCAGCGGCGGCGCGGAGCGAGGGCGGTAGCGGCGCAGGCCGTTCCCGTCAGCGTCGCACCTGCAGCGCGCCCGGGTTCACGATGTTCGTCGGCGTCCCGCGGATGTAGTTGATCACGTTGTCGAACGCGGCCCCGAAATAGAGCTCGTAGCTGTCCTGCTCCACGTAGCCGATGTGGGGTGTGCAGATGCAGTTTTCCAGGCGCAGCAGCGCATGGCCCTGCAGGATGGGCTCGCTCTCGAACACGTCCACCGCGGCCATGCCGGGGCGCCCGCGGTTCAGTGCGGCGATCAGTGCGTCCGGCTCGATCAGTTCCGCGCGCGAGGTGTTCACCAGCAGGGCGTTGGGCTTCATGGCGGAGAGGTCCTCCAGGCGCACGATGCCGCGCGTCTCGTCGTTGAGCCGCAGGTGCAGCGACACCACGTCGCACTGCGAGAAGAACTCCTCGCGCGTGGTCGCCACCTGCAGGCCGTCGCTCAGCGCCTGGGCGCGCGAGGCTTCGCGGCCCCACACGCGCACGTTCATGCCGAAGGCGCGGCCGTAGCCCGCCACGATCTGGCCGATGCGCCCGTAACCCCAGATGCCCAGCGTCTTGCCGCGCAGCACCGTGCCGATGCCGAAATTGGCCGGCATGGAGGCCGCGCGCAGGCCCGATTGCTGCCAGGCGCCGTGCTTGAGGTTGGAGATGTACTGCGGCAGTCGCCGCATGGCCGCCATGATCAGCGCCCAGGTCAGTTCGGCCGGGGCGACGGGCGAGCCCACGCCCTCGGCCACCGCGATGCCGCGCTCGGTGCAGGCCGCCACGTCCACGTGCGGGCCCACCTTGCCGGTCTGCGCGATGAGCTTCAGCCGCGGCAGCTTCTCCACGAGCTGGCGGGTGATCTGGGTGCGCTCGCGGATCAGCACGATGATGTCGGCATCCCGCAGCCGCACGGAAAGCTGGCCGAGGCCCTTGACGGTGTTGGTGTAGACCTTGGCGGAGTAGGCGTCGAGACGCGCGGCGCAATGGAGCTTGCGGACGGCGTCCTGGTAGTCGTCGAGGATGACAATGTTCATGGAGTCCATGGGCCGCAGGCCGTGGCCGCGCGCAGGCGCCGCGCGGACCGGCACGAAATGGCGATGCAGGTGCGAGAAAAGGGAAGTGCTGCGCCGGCCGGGCAGGGCTCGACAGGGGCGCCGGGCCCGGGCGGCGTGCAGGCGTAGCCGCCATTGTCGTTCATGGTGGGGCCGCCCGGCGCGCGCAGGGCCCCCAAAGCCCCCCTGCCGGGACAAGCCGTTACAAAAACCCGGGCTGCTGCCCGTGCCCCGGAGCACAGGCTTTTGGCGGCCGCCGCGGCGTCGCATGGGTGACGGGCGATTGGGACCATCCCCAATACGTGCCCGGCCCGTGGGCCGCAGGATGCGGGTTCGTACCGATCCACGGAAAACCATCGCCTTCCCATGCCCGCACACCACGCCTTCTGGCCCAAGCGCCTGCCGCCCGCCCTCACTCCGCCCGCCACCTCGCTCTGGACCAACCTGGCCGTGAGCGCCCAGCGCTACCCGGACAAGCCGGCGACGGTGTTCTTCGGCACGGCGCTGGGCTACCGGGAACTGGCGCGCACGGCCGAGCGGCTGGCCGCGCACCTGCACGCCCTGGGCGTGCGCCGGGGCGACCGCGTGCTGTTGTGCATGCAGAACTGCCCGCAGCTCGTCGCCGCCCATTTCGCCATCCTGCGCGCCAACGCCGTCGTGGTGCCCGTGAACCCGATGAACCGTGCCGAGGAGCTCAAGCACTACATCACGGACCCGGACGCACGCGTGGCCATCACCACCGCCGATCTCGCGCCCGAGCTGGCCGCCGCCAGCGATGCGCTGCCGCCGGACCGCCGCCTGCAGCACCTCGTGGTCTCCCAGTTCACCGACGCCTTCGACCCGGCTTCGCCCGAGGCCCAGGCCATGCCCGAGGCCTGGCGCGACTGGCTCTGCCCGGTGCGCCCGCTGCCCGTGCTCGAAGGCGGCGCCGTGCATGCCTGGAGCGAGGCCGTGGCCTGCAGCGCCGAGCCGCCGGCCTGCGAGGTGGGCCCGGAAGACCTGGCCGTGCTGCCCTATACCAGCGGCACCACCGGCCTGCCCAAGGGCTGCATGCACCCGCACCGCAGCATCATGCACAACGCCGTCGCCAGCGCGCTCTGGGGCACGGCCACCTCCGAAAGCGTGACCCTGGCGGTGGTGCCCATGTTCCACATCACCGGCATGGTGAGCCTCATGCATTCGTCCATCTATGCCGGCGCCACGCTGGTCATGATGCCGCGCTGGGACCGGGACCTCGCCGGCCGCCTCATCTCCCGCTACCGCGTGACCAACTGGACCAACATCCCCACGATGGTGATCGACCTGATGGCGAGCCCGCGCTTCTCGGAGTACGACCTCTCCAGCCTGGTCTATATCGGCGGCGGCGGGGCCGCCATGCCGCAGGCCGTGGCGCAGCGGCTGCTGGAGCAGTTCGGCCTGCGCTTCTGCGAAGGCTACGGCCTGACGGAGACGGCCGCGCCCTCGCACACCAACCCGCCGGACCACCCCAAGCAGCAGTGCCTGGGCGTGCCGTTCATCAGCACCGATTCGCGCGTGATCGACCCGGACACCCTGCGGGAGGTGCCCGTGGGCGAGCAGGGCGAGATCGTGATACACGGCCCGGGCGTGTTCAGCGGGTACTGGAAGCAGCCTGCCGCCACGGAGACTGCCTTCATCGAGATCGACGGCAAGCGGTTCTTCCGCTCGGGCGACCTCGGCCGCGTGGACGAGGATGGCTATTTCTTCATCACCGACCGCCTCAAGCGCATGATCAACGCCAGCGGCTTCAAGGTCTGGCCGGCCGAGGTGGAGGCGCTTATGTTCCGCCACCCCGCCGTGCAGGAGGCCTGCGTGATCGCCGCGCGCGACAGCTACCGCGGCGAGACGGTGAAGGCCGTGGTGGTGCTGCGGCCATCGCACCGGGGGCAGGTTTCCGAGGCCGACATCATCGCCTGGTGCCGCGACAACATGGCCGTGTACAAGGTGCCGCGCATCGTGCAGTTCGCCGATGCGCTGCCCAAGAGCGGCAGCGGCAAGGTGATGTGGCGGCAGCTGCAGGAGGCGGAACGGGGCGCGGCGCCGGCCACCTCGGAGGCCCCGGCGGCCTGAAAAACACCCGGGAAAAGGGCGGGGCCGGGCGGCCGGTTCAGTGCCCGGTCGCCGGCTGCGCCGGCACGCCCCGGCCGCGGTGCGCCGACACCAGCGTCTGCAGGTCGCGCTCCAGCAGGGCCGGGTCGCCGAGCTGCAGCTCGATCACGCGGCGCAGGTGGGTGGCGCTGTCGAGGTCCATGGTGTGGCCCTGCAGGCCCGCGCAGTGGCCTTCCACGTGCACCAGTTCGCCGGACATCGCGATCTGCTCCTCACCCGCCATCAGGGGAATGGAGAGCGCGCAGGGGGCGCCCGGCGGCAGGGCCTGGCCGGCGGGCAGCTCCAGCAGCGCGCCGCGCAGGGACACGTCCAGCACCTGCACGTCGAAGGTGCCGTGGCCGCTCACGGCAAGGCGCGCGGGCGCCTCGAAGGCGACTCGGACATAGTGGCGGCGTTCATGGGCCATGGTGTTCTCCTGGTGCGCGCGCCACTGCCGGCGCGGCGCCCACGGATGCTACTGCAGCCGGGTTTGCCGCGGCGCAACCGGCCGCTGAAATTCCGGCACCGCGTTCTTCCGGTGCGCGCACGGCATGCCGGGCGGGGGTAAGCTCGCGCCACATGGCGCACATCACGTTTCCCCCTCCCTACCTGCGGCCCGAACAGGTCGCCGACCACCTGCGCAGCACGGGCTACGCCGTGCTGCGGCCCGAGGACACCGCTGCCTGGATCGGCGTGCCGCTCGCGGCGCTGCAGGCGCTGCATGCGGACTGGCCCTCGCTGCCGCCCGATGAATTCCTCAAGGATGGCGGACGCTACCGCCGGCGGCGGCATTCCTGCTTCGTGGCCGACGAGTCCGGACTGCGGCAGGTGCCCCACCGCGCCCACTGGCAGCCGCTGGACTACAACGCCCTGCATGGCGGAATGCAGCGCTGGTTCGCGCCCATGCAGGATGCGACCGTGGCGCAGCCTGCCTGGCAGCAATTGCTGGCTGCGCTGGCCGGCCTGTCGCAGCAGGCGCTGGCGGACGCCCCGGCGCGCTGGTTCCTGGAGGCCCACCAGTTCCGTATCGACACCACCGACGGCATCGGGCGGCCCACGCCCGAGGGCGCGCACCGCGACGGCGTGGACCTCGTGGCCGTGTTCCTGGTGGGGCGCGAGGGGGTGAAGGGCGGCGAGACCCGCATCTTCGAGGCGGCCGGCCCCAGCGGCCACCGCTTCACCCTCAGCGAGCCCTGGTCGCTCATGCTGCTGGACGATGCCCGCATGATCCACGAGACCACGCCCATCCAGCCCCTGGGGGATGCGCCGGGCTACCGCGACACGCTGGTGGTGACCTGCCGGCGCGGCGGGTTCCAGGAAGAGGGCGGGGACAAGGCGGGGGACAAGGCCGCAACAACCCCTGCTGCTTGATGCGAATCAACCCGTGGCCGGCGCATTGCGGCACACTGGTCCCATCGGTTCCACACCACCATCGACGAAGGAGAAGTTCATGTTCAAGCACATCCTCATTCCCGTGGACGGTTCGCCCACTTCCATGATGGCCGTCATCAAGGCGGCCGGCCTCGCCAAGACCTTCGGCTCCCAGGTCACCGCCGTCTACGTGGTGGATCCCTATCCCTTCACCGGCGTGGGCGCGGACTTCGCTTACGGCCAGTCCCAGTACATGAATGCCGCCACCTCGGAGGCCAACACCGCGCTGGACGCCACGCGCAAGGCCCTGGAAGAAGCCGGGGTGGCCGTGACCACCGTGATCGGAGAGGGCCACGCCGTGCACGACGGCATCCTGCGCGCGCTGGAGAGCACCGGCGCCGACCTGATCGTCATGGGCTCCCATGGCCGCCGCGGGCTCGAGAAGCTGGTGCTGGGCAGCGTCACCCAGCGCGTGCTGGGCGTGGTCCACGTGCCGGTGCTCGTCGTGCGCGACTGACGCGCCCCGGCAGCAGCAGCATCGCGCTGCGGCAGATAGCGGCTCCCTCGTGGAGCCGCTTTTTCGTGGGCCCGCGCACGGCGCGATTACCGATACAGGGTTCGGCGGTTTGTTTATGCGTTGGATAATTGTTCCTGGCGGTGGGTGGGGTTTTGTTCATGAATAATCCGGATGCGCTGCGGAGGTATTCTCGGCGCGTTAATTCACCGGAGATGATTTTCCGGTGTTTTTTGCGTGTGCGTAATTTGATTTGCTAGGGAAGGTCTGCACAACACACGCATAAGCGTGCTGACGTCTGAACCTATCGATCTGCAACGCGGCAAAGGCCTGTTTCACCCCAGTTCAAGCGTCCGCGGCTGCGGATTGGCAGCCGAGGTGACCTGCTTGGTGAACTGCGGGCGCACTCATGCCAAGGCAGCCAACAATTTGCGCCGTACCAGCCAGAGATTGGCCAGCGCAAACAGCGTGTGCAATTGCGCGGTGTTCTTGGCCAGTCCTCTGTAGCGTACCTTGGCATGCCCGAACTGGCGCTTGAGCACTCGGAATGGGTGTTCGACCCGCGCCCGGATGCCGGCCTTCACGCGCTCGAGTTGCCGGGTCAAGGCCTCGATCGGTTTGGACGGATCCAGCAGGCGGCGTTTGCCGGGCCGCATGGCGATGTGCCAGCTCACGTCGCGCCTGGAATCAGGACGTTGGCCGGCGCCTTGGTAGCCAGCGTCGGCATAAACATCGAGGTCGCTTGCACGCAGCAGACTGTTGGCCTCGATCACGTCATTGACCGCGCCGCTGGTGCCGCGCACTGTATGCACCAGGCCCGAGTCGGCGTCCACTCCGATGTGGCACTTCATACCGAAGTACCACTGCTGCCCCTTGCGGCTTTGCTTCATCTCCGGGTCGCGCTCGCCGCTGCTGTTCTTGGTCGAGCTGGGTGCTGCGATCAAGGTGGCGTCCACCACCGTGCCGCTCTTGAGCATCATGCCCTTGGCGCTGAGCAGATCGTTGACGGTCTGCAGGATTTGCACCGCCAGCTTGTGCTTCTCCAGCACGTGCCGGAACCGCAGGATCGTGCTCTCGTCGGGCAACCGCTCATCCCAGCCTCCGAGCCCTGCGAACTCACGAAACACCGGCATGTCGTGCAACGCTTCCTCCATGGCCGGGTCGCTCAGCGCGAACCACTGCTGCATGAAATGGATGCGCAGCATGGTCTCGCATGGGAATGGAGGACGTCCCCGCCTGCCTTCGGGTAGGTACGGCGACACCAGGGCCACCAGCTCGGCCCACGGTACGACCTTCTCCATCTCATCCAGAAACTCCCGGCGCCGCGTTCGCTTCGCCGTCATTCCCAAGCCCAGGCTGTGCTGCTTCATGTGCCGTATCGTCTCAGGGCTTCACGTCGATGCCAAGCACGTCGCGGGGCGGTTTATGCAGACCTTCCCTAAGAATCGATGCAAGGAAATTCATGATCGGTAAAAAACACCTCGCCGGACTCGGTGTGCTCGTGGCACTCATGTCCGGCAATGCCTATGCAGTGAATTGCGGAGCTGGGCAGACCAAGCATTACATCAAGGTTTCATCATCCGGCCAGACCGGCTATAAATGGTCTGTCTTTGCGGATCTGGCGGCTGGCAACGGAGTGAAGGTATATCACTGGGAAGAAACCGACAAACCATACGGAAGCAGCACGTATTGGGAATATTGCGATGGCCATGATAATGGCAGGCTTTACGTGTGGATCCATCCCACGGGGGTCAACCAATTCGAGTACCTCAATCTTCCGCTGGGCACGGACCATTGCTTCGAGCTATGGGGGAGCAACAACGTGCTGGTCCCCACGTCGAGAAAGGTCAGCTGCTGACACATTCCGGGCGCTCCCCTGGCCGAGCGCCTGCATCCTGTCCGTGCCGTGTCTCCGGGCTACATCTCCGTCTTCGACCCCATCTCCACCACCGCGTTGTTCGGCAGTTTCAGGAAATCCGCCGCGGAGCTGGCGCTGTGGTGCATCTGGGCGAAGAGCTTCTGCCGCCAGACGGCCATGGCGGCACCCAGCGTGGGAACGACGGTCTCTCGCGCCAGGAAGTAGCTGGTGCGCATGGGATCCAGCAGGCCTTCCAGCTCCCCGGCCTGCTGGAGGGCCCGGGGGATGTCCGGCTCGTCCATGAAGCCGAAGCGGATCCGCACGTTCCAGGCCCCGTCGGCGAGCGGCTGGACAGCCACCTGCTCCCGCAGCGGGATGCGGGGCACATCTCCGGCTTTGACATGGACGAACAGGTTGTGGGCGTGCAGCACCTTGTTGTGCTTGAGGTTGTGCAGCATGGCCCCGGGCACCACGCCGGCATGGGCCGTGAGGAAGACGGCGGTGCCGTCCACGCGGGTGGTTCCGGCCGCGAGGATCGATTGCAGGAAGGGCAGGAGCTCGATCGCCTCGGCGTTCTGGCGCTGGCGCAGCAGTCCGCGGCCGTCGTGCCACGTGGACATGACCAGGTACAGCACACCGGCCATGAGCAGGGGGAACCAGCCGCCTTCAGCGATCTTGAGCGAGTTCGAGGCGAAGAAGGCCACGTCCACGCAGAGGAATGCGCCCGTGGCGGCGATGCATAGCGGCAGCGGCAGCTTCCAGCCATGGCGGATGACGAAGAAGGTCAGCGTGGTGGTGATGACCATGACCAGGCTGACCGAGATGCCGTAGGCCGCGGCGAGGGCGTTGGAGCTGCGGAACGCCACCACGGCCAGCGCCACGCCCGCGAGCAGCGTCCAGTTCACCATGGGCACGTAGATCTGCCCGGATTCGTTCTCCGAGGTATGGCGCACCGACAGGCGCGGCAGGTATCCCAGCTGGATGGTCTGCTTGGCCGCGGAGAATGCGCCGGAGATCAATGCCTGCGACGCGATGACGGTGGCGGCCGTGGCCAGTACCACCATCGGCAGCGTGGCCCAGCCGGGCATCATGAGGAAGAACGGGTTGGCGGCGGCGGAAGGCGTATCCAGCACCAGTGCCCCCTGGCCGAGGTAGTTGAGCGTGAGGCAGGGCATGACCAGCAGGAACCACGCCAGCCGGATGGGCCGGGCGCCGAAATGCCCCATGTCCGCATAGAGCGCCTCCGCGCCGGTCACGCACAGGAAGACCGCGCCCAGCGTGATGAACGCGATGCCGTAGTGATCCAGGCAGAACGCCAGCGCGTGGTGGGGCAGGAGCGCGGTCAGGACCTCCGGGCGCGCGGCGATGTGGGGAATGCCTGCGAGCCCCAGGCATGCGAACCACACGAGCATGGCGATGCCGAAGAACCGCCCGAGCCGCGCCGTTCCCCACCGCTGGGCGAGGAACAGCGCGAGCAGCACGGTGAGCGAGATCGGCAGGATGTACGGCGTGGCCCGCGTGGTGACGACCTCCAGGCCCTCGACGGCCGACAGCACTGAGATCGCAGGCGTGATGACGCCATCGCCGAAGAACAGCGCGACTCCGAAGACACCGAGGGTCATCAGGGCCCGTTTCAGCCGGGGCTGGTCCTGCACCGACTGCGTGGCCAGGGCCAGCAGCGCCATCAGGCCCCCCTCGCCATGGTTGTCGGCCCGCATGATCAGGGCCACGTACTTGACCGAGACGATCACGGTCAGTGTCCAGAAGAAGAGCGAGAGGATGCCGATCACGTTCGCCGGCGTGATCTCCAGCCGGCCGGCGGCGAACACCTCCTTGAAGGCGTAGAGCGGCGAGGTGCCGATGTCTCCGTAAACCACCCCGATCGCGGCGATCGTGAGCGCGGTGAGCGAAGTCGGCGTTTTCGTGTCTGCCATGGCGGATGGGAAAGTGTCTGGGTCGGCGACGGGTGGACAGGACCGCATCAGAACACATTTCGACACATCATGGCAGAGCCATGAGGAGGGCAATCTTCCCCAGGGGCTGCGAGCGGGGACCCGACGGCCAGGTAAGGCACGGCCGTGGCCGACCGGTGGGTCGGGCCCTCCAGGCGGACGGGGGCGGGTGCCGCCCGCCAGGGCGGGGGGCGGCCCCGGCCCCTTACTCGATCTTCGCGCCGGACGCCTCGACGATGCCCTTCCACTTGGCATAGTCCGCCTTGATCAGGGCGGAGAACTGCGCGCTGGTCATCGTTTCGGCCTCGGCGCCCTGGGCCTGGATGGCGGCGCGCATGTCGGGCTGGGCGAGCAGCTTGTTGACCTCGGTGTTGATGGTGGTCACCACGTTGGCGGGCGTGCCGGCGGGGGCGAGGATGCCGTACCACGAACTCACGTCGAAACCCTTGTAGCCGGACTCGGCCACGGTGGGCACGTCGGGCAGGGACGAACTGCGCTTGATCGAGGTGACGGCCAGCGGGCGCAGCTTGCCGGACTTGATCTGCGCCATGGCGGACGGCACGGAGGACACGAGCAGGTCCACGTTGCCGGCCAGCGCGTCCATCAGTGCCGGGTTGGAGCCCTTGTAGGGGATGTGGCTGAGCTTGATGCCCGCGGCCTTCTCGAACAGGTCGCCCGCCAGGTGGATGGTGGTGCCGTTGCCGGGCGAGCCGTAGGTGATCTTGCCGGGCTCGGCGCGCGCTGCGGCCACCACGTCGGCCAGCGTCTTGAAGCGCGAGTTGGCGCCCGTGGCGATGATCACGGGCGTATAGGCCACGTGGGCGATGGCGACGAGATCCTTCGTGGGGTCCCACGGCAGGTTCTTGTAGAGGTAGGGCGCGACGACGAGGTTGTCCTTCTGGCCCATGACGAGGTCGTAGCCCGTGGGCGCGGCCTTCACGGCCTCGGTGATGCCGATGGTGCCGCCCGCGCCGGCACGGTTGTCGGGCACCACGGTCCAGTGCAGCGTCTCCGTCAGCTTGGTCGCCACGAGGCGGGAGAGGATGTCGGTGCCGCCGCCGGGCGGGAAGGGCACGATGAGGCGCACCGGCTTGGCCGGGTAGGCGGCGCCCGCGGGCGCGGAGGCGGCCGGCGCGGTCTGGGCCATGGCGGTGCCCAGCGCGAAGGCGAGGGCGGTGAACGAAATCAGCGAACGGATCATGGGTGCTTGTCTCCGGGAAAGGAACGCCTGCTGCGGACGGACAGGTGGCCTAGTTTCTCATGCACGGGGCGCTCAGGCCTCGCGCACGTCGGCCACCGGCGCGTCGCCGAAATCGGGCCGCGCGAGCCAGGCCAGCACGCGCGCCGCGGCCTCGTCGGGCGAGGTGAGCATGCCGGTCGCCTTCAACTGGGCGAAGTTCTGGACATCGGGGAACGCCCCGGGGTCGGCGCCGCGCAAATGGACCTGCATGTCCGTGTCGATCACGCCGGGTGCCAGCGAGCACACCCGGGCGCCTCCGGACTGCCGTGCCTCGTCCAGCGCCAGGCACCGCGTGAAATGGTCCATGCCGGCCTTGGCCGCGCAGTAGGCCGATTGCGAGGCCATCGGCCGCCGCCCGAGGCCGGAGGAAATGTTGAGCACCTTGCGCGGCACGCCCCAGCCGCGCGTGGCGGCCAGGAACGCGGCGGTGAGCTGCATGGGCGCCTCCAGCCCGATGCGCAGCGCGCTGGCGAGATCGGCCGGGTCGCTGTCGGCCAGCGGGGCGATGCGCGGCACCACGCCTGCGTTGTTGATGAGGGTGGCACTGGCGTAGCGGCTGGCCGGCTGGCTTTCCAGCCAGGCACGCAGCCGCGCGGCGGCCTGGGCGCCATCGGCGAGGTCCTGCGGCCATTGCGCCAGCGGCATGCCGGCGTGCCGCGCGACGTCTTCCAGTTCGCTGCTCGTGCCGCGCGACAGGGTGACGAGCGCATGCCCGCCCTGCAGCAACTGCCGGGCCATGGCCAGGCCCATGCCGCGCGAGGCGCCGGTGAGAACGACCAGGGGCATCGGCCCGGGCGCGGCCGCGAAGCTGGGGGAGGAAGAGGGGGAAGCGGAGGTGTCCTGCATGGTGTCGCGATGGTACTGCGGCATGGCGATCAGAACGGCGCCGGCAGGTCGAAGGCGAGCGGCGTTCCGGTGCGCGGATGGGCGAAGGCGATGTGCTGCGCATGCAGCAGCAGCCGCGGCGCGAGCGCCTGAATGGCAGGCGGGGCGTAGAGCGTGTCGCCGAGGATGGGTTGGTCCACGGCCGCCATGTGCACGCGCAACTGGTGCGTGCGGCCGGTCACGGGCTCCAGCAGCACGCGCAGAGTGCCTTCCGTCGCCCGCCAGGTTACGGCACCGTCCCCGGGCGCGGCGGGACGCCAGCGCGTCAGGCTGGCCTTGCCGCCCGGGGCGCCGTGCGGGACCACGACGCGCAGCGGCCGGCGCTCCCAGTCGGCGGCGATGGGCAGGTCGATCTCCCGCCAGGCCGCGCCGTCCCCGGCCGGGTGCGGGGCATGTACGACCGCGACATAGCGCTTGTGCACCTGGCGCGCGGCGAAGGCGTCGCCAAGCGCGCGCTGGGCCTGGGCGTGGCGCGCCATGACCACGATGCCGGAGGTGGCCTGGTCGAGCCGGTGCACGATGCAGGCACCGGGCCAGTGCAGGGCGGCGCGGGCGCTCAGGCAGTCCTGCTTGTCCGGACCGCGGCCGGGCACGCAGAGCAGGCCGGAAGGCTTGGCCAGCACCAGCAGGTCATCGTCCGCATGCAGGCAGGCAGGGGACGCGCCGGGATCGGCGTCGGCATCGGCCGGTGCCTGCGCCGGCAGGGCCGCGCTCACGCCGGACCGCCGTGGACCAGGCGGTCCACCGTGGCGCACAGCTCGTCCACATCGTTGGGCTTGTGGATCAGCGCGCTCGCGCCTTCGGCCAGCGCATCGCGCTCGATCTCCGCCGTCACGTGCCCCGAGGCGAGCGCCACGGGCAGGTCGGCGCGGATGCGCTTGGCCTCGCGCACCAGGTCCACGCCGCAGTAGCCGGGCATGTTGTAGTCGGTCACGACCAGATCGTAGGCCTGCGGGTCCGCGCCCAGCGCCACGGCGGCCTCGCGCGGGTCCGTGAATCCGGTCACGCGGTAGCCGCGGCGGCGCAGCAGGCGCTGCACGAGGAAGACCAGGGCCTGGTCGTCGTCCACGTACATCACGTGGCGCTGGCGTTCGTCGGGCACGCCTGCGGCAGGCGCGGCGGGGCTGGCCGCCCCGGCCGCCGGTGCGGTATCGCCCGCGGGCGCGGCGGCTGGCGCCGGTGCGGCTTCGGCCTCCGCCGCCGGGAAATACAGTGTGAAGCGGCTGCCCTCGCCGGGCGCGCTCTGCACGTCCACCGCGCCGCCGTGGGTGCGCATCACGCCGTGCACCACGGCCAGTCCCAGTCCCGTGCCCTGGCCGACGGGCTTGGTGGTGAAGAACGGCTCGAAGATGCGCAGCTGCGTGGCGGCATCGATGCCGGGGCCGTTGTCCACCACGCTGATGGCCACGTACTCGCCGGGCGGCAGTGCGAGGCGCTCGCACAGGCGGTGGTCGGGCTGCATGGCCGACGCCTCCACGCACACCGTGCCGCGCGCATCGCCAAGGGCATGGATGGCATTCGTGCACAGGTTCAGCAGGGCCTGCTCCACCTGGGTGGCATCGGCCAGCAGGGCGGGCAGATCGCGGTCCAGGTGCAGGCGCAACTCGATGGCCGGCGGCAGGGTCACGCGCAGCAGGCGCTCGGTGTCGTGGATGGCCTCGGCCACCGGCACGGCGGTGCGCCGGGGCGGCTCGTTGCGGCTGAAGGTGAGGATCTGCCGGACGAGGTCGCGCGCGCGCCGGCCGGCCTTCTCGATCTCCCGCAGGCTCTCCAGCACCGGTGAGCCGGCAGCGCAGTCCGCCTTGGCCAGTTCCACGTTGCCGAGGATGGCGCTCAGGATGTTGTTGAAGTCGTGCGCGATCCCGCCGGCCATGGTGCCCACGGCCTGCATCTTGTGGGATTCGCGCAGCTGCGCCTCCAGTTCGTTGCGGTGCGCCTCGGCCTTCTTGCGGCCGGTGAGGTCGCGTGCGAACACGGTGGTGGTCTCGCCCTCGGCATGCCGCTCGAAGGACACGCTCACCTCCACCGCCAGCTCCTTGCCGCTGGCGGTGAGCGCCACCATCTCGCCGAGCACGGCCTGGGTGGCCAGCTGGGCGAAGGCCAGGGCCTGGACGGCATCGGGCAGGAAGCGGTCGAGCGGGCTGCCCAGCGCGTCGGCCGTGGCGCACTGGAACAGGGCTGCGGCCGTGGGGTTGAAGACGGTGATGCGCTGGTTCTGGTCCACGCAGATGATGGCGTCCAGCGCGGAGTTGATGACGGCCTCCAGGCGGCGCTCGCTGGCGTACAGCTGGGCGTTGCGCTCCTGCAGGGCCGTGGCGCTGTGCTGCAGTGCGCGGCGCTCGGCCACCAGCGGGCCCTGGTCCACCACGGCGCAGAGGAACTGCCACTGCTCCGGTGCGCCATCGGCCTGGGGGGCCTCGATGCGCGCGATGTACAGGTCGCCCGTGATGCCCGCGTCTCCGTCGCCGATGGGGAACAGCACCTCGCTGGCCTCGCCGTGCCCATGGTCCCGGGCCTGCTCGAACGTGGCGCGCACGCGGGCGGCATCCGCCGCGCTGACGAAGGGCATGAGCGAGGTCAGGGGGCGGTCGGACTCGGTGGGCTGGAACCAGCGGTGCGCCATCGAATTGGCCTGCACCACCATGTCGTGCTCGTCCAGCACCATGAGCGCCAGCGGCACGCTGGCGAACAGCGTCTCGAATCGTTCGGATGCGCTCTCCGCGGCGGTCTGGCTGTAGCGCAGCACCTTGTTCTGCACCTCCAGCTCGGCCTGGTAGGCGCGCAGTTCCGCGATGAGCGCGGCCACGGGGCCTTCCGGGTGGGGCGGCTGGCGGCGGTGGCCGCCGCCCTCGCCGGACGGCACGGCGGGCTCGCCGGCCGTGCCCGCAGGCTCGCCGCCGGACGCGGCCCCGCGGTCATCCTCCGGGTCGGGTGGCAGCAGGAAGGACAGGTCGGGGCGGCTCATGGGCGGCTCGGGCGGCCCGGCGGTTCATGCCGGGCGGTGTGCGGAACGCGGCGGTGCCGCGGGCGAGCCTTTCAGTGTACGCGCCCCTGCAACGGTACAGCGGCGCGGCCATGGTCCGGGCAGGGCGGTGGGCCGGTCAGGGCGCGGCGTCCTGCATGCGGCGCATCGGCGTGGCCACCGCCGCCAGGGCGGCCAGCAGCACCAGGGTGCCGCCGCAGAGCAGGAAGAGCCGGCCCGGCGGCACGACCTGCAGCAGCCAGCCCGTCGCCGCCGCGGCCACCGGCTGCAGGCCCATGAAAATGAACATGAACAGGCCCATGGTGCGCCCGAGGAGCGCGGGCGGCACGCGCTGCTGGATCCACGTGAACAATCCGACCTGCATGAAACCGCCCAGCAGGCCCACGCTGCCCAGGAGCAGAGCCCCCTGCCAGACTGCCGAGATGCTTCCCAGCGGCGCGATCAGCAGGCCCGCCACGGCATCCACCGCCAGCAGGGTGGTGCCCAGGTTGACGAGCCGCAGGCGCGGAAGCGCGCCCGCTGCCACCATGCCCGCCAGCGTGCCCGCGCCGTGCATGCCCACCAGGATGCCGAACGCGGCGGCGCCGAGCTGCGGCTGGCCGTGGGTGAGCACGGGCAGGGCGATCTGCGTCGGTCCCATCACCAGGATCGACAGCAGCCCCCAGTACAGGAAGCAGGTGCGCAGCGGCCGGTCGCGCCAGGCATGGGAAAGACCCTGGGCGACGGCCGCCAGCACCGCGCCCCCGCCCGGAACCGCTCCAGGCGCGGGTGCATGCAGCCGCACCCGGCCGAGCATCCATGCGGACACCACGAAGCTGAGCGCGTCCACCGCGAAGGCGAAGCCGATCCCCGTGCGGTCCGCCGCCTTCGTGCCCGCGCCGCCGAAGCCCGCGATCAGCAGGCCGGCGAGCAGCGGGCCCACGGACATGCCGACCTGCCGCAATCCCATGCCGATGCTGTTGGCCGCATGCAACTGCGCCCGGCCCACCACGCGCGGCGTGATGGAGGTAGCGGCCGGGATGCTGAACGCGGTGGAGATACCGAGCGCCAGCGACAGCGCGTAGAGCGCCCAGAGCGGGCAGTGGCCTGCCAGTACCAGTGCGGCCAGCAGCCCGGTCAGCGCGGCGTTCAGCCAGCGCGTCAGGCGCAGCACCCGCAGCGGCGAATGCCGGTCCACGATGGCACCGCCCACGAGGATGAAGACGGCGCGGGGCACGCTCATGAGGGCCAGCACGGTGCCCAGCACGCGCGTGTCGTCCGTGGTCTGCAGCACCAGCCAGGGCATGGCGATCAGCGAGAACTGGTCACCCAGCAAGGACAGCGCCGAGCTGGCCGTGAGCCAGCGGAAGCCGGCGTTGCGCGACAGCGGCGTGCCGGGCGGCAGGGGCGCGGAGGATGGGGAATTCGATTCAGTAGCCATGGCCCCGACTGTGAAGCCTCACGTTGCGTGAGGGTCAAGCGGGCCCTGGCGCCTGTTGTGCGAATGCCTGCGCGGATTCCAGGTAGGCGCGCGCCACCTCGCTCAAGGGGGTGCCCGCGCGCAGCAGGGGCTCGCTGGCCGCGGCCGTGAGCAGCCTGCGCCGCAATTCCGGGTCCCGGCATGTCAGAGTGTCCAGCAGCTCGCTCCAGCGACGGCACGCGGCCCGGGCCTCAGCGCTGTCCGGCGGTACCTGCCGTGCGACCAGGGCCTGCACTTGCGCATCGAGCGCCGCCCAGTCCGTGTAGGGAACGTGCCCCAGGCGGTACAGGTCCGGCAGGTCGATGTAGCGGGTGAGCAGCGCCACGCGCAACTGGATGGCGGATTCGATGTAGGCGATCATGTCGCCGGAAGGCGCATGGTTGCGGCCCTGGGTGCCCGGCTCGGTGCGGAACATGTGGCCCCAGCGGTCCAGCAGCGCCATGTCGCCGTCCATCCAGTGCAGCATCAGCCCCATCCATCGGTAGGCCAGCCGCTGCACCTCCGGATCCTGGGGCGGCAGGCCGCGGTCCATCGCGGCGCGCACGAGGTCGCGTACCACGGTCCAGTCGGCCTCGATGCGTTTCCAGTTGCCGAAGATCTTCTGGAGCTCGGCGGCGCTGAAATACTTGCCGTACGTGCCCATCAGGGCCAGCGTCTCCAGCCAGTCCCCCATGCCGGGCGCAGGGCCGGCCACCAGCCCGTTGCGCAACAGGGTCAGCCGGCCGCGCAGCTCGGTGGCCTGGGTGATCTGCCGGTCCAGCGCCTGGATCTGCTGCGCGATGATGGACTCAGGGTCCGGACCCCCGCCCTGCAGCAGGCCTGCGATGTCGCCGAGCGCCAGGCCGAGGTGGCGCAGGGTCTGGATGGCATGCAGCCGCTGCACGTCCGCCTCGCTGTAGAGGCGGTAGCCGGATTCCGAGCGCGCGGAGGGCCGCAGCAGCCCGATCTCGTCGTAATGGTGCAGCGCGCGCACCGTCAGGCCGGTGCGCCGGGCCAGCTCGCCCACCCGCAGCCGCTGCATGGCACGCGCTCCGCTCAGCGGCGCACGGAGACCAGTTCGACCTCGAAGCGCAGCGTGGCATTGGGCGGAATCACGCCGCCGGCGCCGGCCGCACCGTAGGCGATGGCGGGCGGGCAGGTGAGGCGGGCCTTGCCGCCCGGCTTCATGCGCTGCACGCCTTCGGTCCAGCAGGGGATCACGCGGTTGAGCGGGAATTCGGTGGGCTCGCCGCGCTTGTAGGAGCTGTCGAACTCCTTGCCGTCCAGGAACGTGCCGCGGTAGTGCACCTTCACCACGTCCGTGGCCTTGGGCGATTCGCCCGTGCCTTCCTTGATCGACTCGTACACCAGGCCGCTGGCGGTGGTGACGGGTGCCGGTGCGGCAGCGGCCGAAGCGGCGGGTGCAGCGGGTGCGGCAGGGGCGGCGGTCGGCTTCTGTGCGCAGGCGGTACCGGCCAGCAGGACGGCGGCGAGAGCGGGCAGGAAGGTCTTCTTCACGGTTCGGGTCTCCGGTCAAAAGACGCGATGGTAGCCGGCCTGCGCCGCCGGGCATCGCTGCCGGCGTGCACAGGCACGGTCCACGCTCTGGCTCCGGCTCTGGCTCACGCGAAGTCGGACACCGGCACGCAGCTGCAGAACAGGTTGCGGTCGCCGTAGACGTTGTCCACCCGGCCCACGGGCGACCAGTACTTGGCCTGCCGCAGCGCCGCGACCGGATAGGCCGCCGCCTCGCGCGGGTAGGGATGCGTCCACTCGCCGCCCAGCAGGCTGTGCGCGGTGTGGGGCGCGTTCTTGAGCGGGTTGTCGTCCTGCGGCCACTCGCCCTGCTCGATGCGGCGGATCTCGCCGCGGATGGCGATCATCGCGTCGATGAAGCGGTCCAGCTCGGCCAGCGTCTCGCTTTCGGTGGGCTCCACCATGAGCGTGTTGGGCACGGGGAAGGAGAGCGTGGGCGCGTGGAAGCCGTAGTCGATCAGCCGCTTGGCGACGTCCTCGGCCATCACGCCGCTGGTCTCCTTGAAGCCGCGCAGGTCCAGGATGCACTCGTGCGCCACATGGCCGTTGGCGCTCGCGTACAGCGTGGGATAGTGGTCCTTCAGGCGCGCGCTGATGTAGTTGGCCGAGAGGATGGCCGTCTCGGTGGCGGCGCGCAGGCCGTCCGGGCCCATCATGCGGATGTACATCCAACTGATCGGCAGCACCGCGGCATTGCCCAGCGGGGCGGCACTGACAGCCCCCACGCTACCCACTGCGTGTGGTTCGCTGCCCCCCAGGGGGGCCTTCGCCAGCTTGGGGCGGCCCGGCGCTGGCTCAAGCGCACCTTGTGCGCCAGCAGTGGCATGGCCCGGCAGGTAGGGCACGAGGTCTTCCACCACGCAGACGGGGCCGACGCCGGGGCCGCCGCCGCCGTGCGGGATGCAGAAGGTCTTGTGCAGGTTCAGGTGGCTCACGTCGCCGCCGAAGGCGCCGGGCGCGGCCACGCCCACCATGGCGTTCATGTTGGCGCCGTCCACGTACACGCGGCCGCCGTGGCGGTGCACGAGCTGGCAGAGTTCCTTCACCTGCGTCTCGAACACGCCGTGCGTGCTGGGGTAGGTGATCATCACGCAGGCGAGCTTCTCGGCATGCTGCTCGCACTTGGCGCGCAGGTCGTCCATGTCGACGTTGCCGTTCGCATCGCAGGCCGTCACCACCACCTGCATGCCCACCATCTGGGCGCTGGCCGGGTTGGTGCCGTGCGCGCTGCTCGGGATCAGGCAGATGTTGCGGTGGCCCTGGCCCTGCGCCGCATGGTAGGCACGGATGGCCAGCAGGCCCGCGTATTCGCCCTGCGACCCGGCGTTGGGCTGCAGGCTGATGCCGGCGTAGCCCGTGGCCTGGCAGAGCCAGGCGCGCAGTTGCTCGTCGAGCTGGCGGTAGCCTTCCAGCTGGTCGGCGGGCGCGAACGGGTGCACCTGCGCGAATTCCGGCCAGGTGATCGGGATCATCTCGCTCGTGGCGTTCAGCTTCATGGTGCAGCTGCCCAGCGGGATCATGCTGCGGTCGAGCGCCAGGTCCTTGTCCGAGAGCTGGCGGATGTAGCGCAGCATGCCCGTCTCGGAATGGTGGGTGTTGAACACCGGGTGCGTGAGGAAGGCGCTCTTGCGAAGCAGTTCTGCAGGGATCAGCGGGTTCACGCCATCCGCGAAATCCTCGATGCGGGGCAGGGCCTGCCCGTCGGTGGCGAAGATCGACCAGAGCAGTTCGATGTCGGCCCGGGTCGTGGTTTCGTCGAGCGAGATGCAGAGGTAGTCGTTCCAGGCCACGCGCAGGTTGGCGCCGCGCTCCACGGCGCGCGCCAGCAGCGCGCCGGTCTGCTCTTTCGTGTGCAGGCACAGCGTGTCGAAGGCCGACTCGTGGTGGTGCGCGGTATGGCCGAGCGCCACGAGGCCCTTGGCCAGGATGGCCGTGAAGCTCGCCACGCGCTGTGCGATGCGCTTGAGGCCTTCGGGCCCGTGGTAGACGGCATACATGCTGGCGATCACCGCCGGCAGCACCTGCGCCGTGCAGATGTTGGAGGTGGCCTTCTCGCGGCGGATGTGCTGCTCGCGCGTCTGCAGCGCGAGGCGGTAGGCCGGCTGGCCGTGCGCGTCCACGCTCACGCCCACGAGGCGGCCGGGCAGCGAGCGCTTGAAGTCGTCGCGGCAGGCCATGAAGGCGGCATGCGGGCCACCCGCGCCCATCGGCATGCCGAAGCGCTGCGTGCTGCCCACGACGATGTCCGCGCCCCATTCGCCGGGCGGCACCAGCAGCGTGAGCGCCAGCAGATCGGCGCACACGATCGCGGCAGCCTGCTTCGCGTGGATCTTCTCCACGTCGGCGCTCCAGTCGGCGAGCCAGCCGCTGCTGGCAGGGTACTGGATCACGGCGGCGAAGAAGTCGCCCTCGATCGCGGCGTTCCATTCGGCCTCGGAGTCCGCCACCACCACCGTGATGCCCAGGGGTTCGGCACGCGTGCGGATCACCTCGATGGTCTGCGGATGCGTGTCGCCCGAGACGACGAGCGTCTGGCTCTTCGACTTGACGGAGCGCTTGGCGAGTGTCATGGCCTCGGCCGCGGCCGTGGCTTCGTCCAGCATCGAGGCGTTGGCGATGGGCATGCCCGTGAGGTCGCACACCATCGTCTGGAAGTTGACCAGGGCCTCCATGCGGCCCTGCGAGATCTCGGCCTGGTAGGGCGTGTAGGCGGTGTACCAGGCGGGGTTTTCCAGGATGTTGCGCAGGATCACGCCCGGCGTGTGCGTGCCGTAGTAACCCTGGCCGATGAAGCTGCGCAGCACGCGGTTCTTCGAGGCGATGGCCTTGAGTTCCGCGAGCGCCACCGCCTCGGTCGTGGCGGGCGGCAACTCCATCGGCGCAGTGCGGGCGATGGAGCGCGGCACGATGCTCTCCACCAGCGCCGCGCGCGAGGCCTCGCCGATGGCCGAGAGCATGCGCTGTTCGTCCGCGGCATCGATGCCGATGTGGCGGGGCTGGAATTCGGCGGCGTTTTCAAGCGCGCCAAGCGGCGGGAAGGTGGGCGTCGGCATGGGGAGGGTCCCGTTCAGCGGGCGGGGAAGGGAAAGGAAAAAGGAAAAAGGAAAAGGGTGCGCGGCGTCGGGCGGAGCGCCGCGCACCGGCGCGGGGCTCAGCTGTTCTTGGCGAACTCGGTGTAGGTCGTCTCGTCCATCAGCGATGCGAGCTGCGACGGATCGGAGAGGCGCACCTTGAAGAACCAGCCCGCGCCCAGCGGGTCGGAGTTGGCGAGCGCGGGGTCGGCGCGCAGCTCCTCGTTCACCTCCACGATCTCGCCGGACACGGGCATGTACACGTCGGCGGCGGCCTTCACCGATTCGACGACGCCGGCCACCTCGCCCTGCGCGAAGGTCTTGCCCACCTCGGGCAGATCGACGAACACCACGTCGCCCAGCGCGTCCTGCGCATGGACGGTGATGCCGACGACGGCGGCGCCGGCATCGGCGGCGTTGATCCACTCGTGGTCGCGGGAATACTGGATGGTCATGGGGGCTCCTGGATGAGAAAGTGGGTGTCCGCCGGGGCGGACGAAAACAGGGAAGAAAAGAAATCCCTCGGCAGGGAATGGCGACTGTAGCCGCGGGCCGCGGCCTTTTTCAGCCGCGGTGGTAGCGCGGCGGCAGGAAGGGCAGGGCGCACACTTCCATCGGCACGGCCTTGCCGCGCACGATGGCGTGCACCACGGTGCCGAGTTCGGCGAACGCCGGGGCGACGTAGCCCATCGCGATGGGCTGGTTCACGCTCGGGCCCAGCAGGCCGCTGGTCACCTCGCCGATGGCCGCGCCCTCGGGGCTCTGCAGGGCCGTGTGCTCGCGCACCGGCACGCGCTCGCGGGCGACGAGGCCCACGCGGCGGCGCGCGAGCCGGGCCGGGTCGTCGATCTGCGCCAGCACCTGGTCCGCGCCGGGAAAGCCCCCCGCGCGCGCGCCGCCCGTGCGGCGCACCTTCTGGATGGCCCAGTTCAGCGCGGCCTCGGGCGGTGTGGTGGTGGTGTCGATGTCGTTGCCGTAGAGGCACAGGCCCGCTTCGAGCCTGAGGGAATTGCGCGCGCCCAGGCCGATGGGCTTCACCTCGGGCTGGGCCAGCAGCGCGCGGGCCAGCGCCTCGGCCTGGGAGGCGGGCACGGAGATCTCGAAACCGTCCTCGCCCGTGTAGCCGCTGCGGGTCACGAAGCAGTCGCAGCCGGCGATCTCGAAGCGCCCGCCGGTCATGAACACCAGCGCGGCGGTGGCGGGCGCGAGGCGTGCCAGCGCCGCGGCGGCCTGCGGGCCCTGCAGCGCCAGCAGGGCCTGCTCGGGCATCGGCACCACCTCGCAGCGGTGGCCGATGCGCGCCTGGATGTGGGCGATGTCGCCGGCCTTGCAGGCGCCGTTGACGATCACGAACAGGTCGTCGCCCCGGTTCACGAACATCAGGTCGTCGATGATGCCGCCCGCGTCGTTCAGCAACAGGCCGTAGCGTTGTTTTCCGACGCCGAGGCCGATCACGTCCACGGGCACCAGGGTCTCGAACGCGGCGGCGGCGTCGGCGCCCACGAGGCGCAGCTGGCCCATGTGCGAGACGTCGAACAGCCCGGCGGCCTGCCGCGTGTGCAGGTGCTCGGCCATCAGGCCGGCGGGGTACTGCACGGGCATGGAATAGCCCGCGAAGGGCACCATGCGGGCGCCGAGTTCGAGATGCAGCGCGTGCAGGGGCGTGGAAAGCAGGGCGGAGGGGGAGGCGTCGGCGGACATGGGCGGGCTTTCGGGCAAGGGCAATGGGGCACGCGCGGCGCCATCGGTGCGCCACGCGATCTGCCCGCTGTCCGCTTTACCTGAGAGATTCACGCCGCCTGGGCGCTCGCGGACATCGCGGCGCCCGGGTGGGGCTTGCTCCTTCGGTGGACCCGCACGGGGCGGGCCTCTCTCCAGCCGGGGGAACGCCCGCATCCCTGCGGGCGCCTTGCCAGTCCTTTTGCCTGAGCGTTCGGGAATCCCCTGCGCCTTCGGCGGCGCCGGCGGCCCGTTGCGGGCGCGGCGCTCTCTCCTGACGGGGCGGATTCTAACGGCAGCGCGCGGGGGGCGGGGTCGTTCGCGCGGATGTTTTCCGATCCTGGTGCCAAGCACCCCGGCCGGCGGTAACCGGCCGGGGCCTTGCCCGTTGCGTGCGCCCGGGTAAGGGCGTCCCGTGGCGGAAAGTATGCGGGGCGGGGCGCCGATGGATTTTTTGAATTTGCGGGGAATGGGCGCTGCTGCAGAAAATTCTTCTGCCGCCGCGCGGCCACGCGCACAATGCATCCATGGACCGCATCGACCGAAGAATCCTGGCCGTCCTGCAGGCCGACGCGCGCGCGAGCCTGCAGGAAATCGGGCAGGCCGTGGGCCTGAGCCCATCGCCGTGCTGGGGCCGCATCCGCAAGATGGAAGAGGCCGGCGTGATCGAGGGCTACACCGTGCGCCTCAACGCCCAGGCGCTCGACCTGGCCGATACCGTGCTCGTGCAGGTCACGCTCGACAGCCATTCCGACAACACCCTGGAGAAGTTCGGCGAAACGCTCGCGAGCATTCCCGAGGTGATCGAGGCGCACCTCGTCTCCGGCGACTACGACTACCTGCTGCGCGTGGTGGTCAAGGACACGCGCGACTACGAGCGCCTGCTGCGCGAGAAGCTCTACCGCATCAAGGGCATTCGCCACAGCCGCTCCAGCTTCGTGCTGCGCACGCTCAAGAAGGCCGATCTGCCGCTGCGCACGGACTGAATCGGGCCTTTTGGGAGCCGGGGATGCTCCATGTCGCCGTATTTGCTATGTTGTTCGCTATTAAATAAGTAGCATCTGGCGGTGGACGAGTTCAGCCGAGCAGCAGCGCGTCGTCCGCCAGCTTCTCGCCGCGCACGGTCTCGAACATGCGCAGCAGGTCGGGCACGTCCAGGCGGCTGCGCTCCTCGCCCGACACGTCCAGCACCACCTGGCCCTGGTGCAGCATCACCGTGCGGTCGCCCACGTCCAGCGCCTGCCGCATGCTGTGCGTGACCATCATCGCCGTGAGCCGGCTCTCGGCCACGATGCGCGCGGTGAGCTGCAGCACGAAGTCGGCCGTGCGCGGGTCGAGGGCGGCGGTGTGTTCGTCCAGCAGCAGGATGCGCGAGGGCTGCAGCGCGGCCATGAGCAGGCTCACGGCCTGCCGCTGCCCGCCCGAGAGCAGGCCGATGCGGTCCGCCAGGCGGTTCTCCAGCCCCAGGCCCAGCGTGGCGAGCCGCTCGCGGAAGAGGGCGCGGTCGGTCGCCTTCACGGCGCCGCGCAGGCCCCGGCCCGCGCCGCGCTGGCGGGCCAGCGCCATGTTCTCCTCGATGGTGAGGTCTTCGCAGGTGCCGGCCATGGGGTCCTGGAAGACGCGCGCCACGCGCGGCGCGCGCTCCCACACGGGCAGGCGCGTGACGTCCTCGCCGTCGATGGCGATGCGGCCCGCGTCCACGCCCAGGTCGCCCGAGATGGCGTTGAGGAAGGTGGATTTGCCGGCCCCGTTGGAGCCGATGACGGTGACGAACTGCCCGGCCGGGATGTCCAGTGACATGCCGCGCAGCGCGCGCGTCTCGATCGGTGTGCCGGGGTTGAAGGTGATGTGCAGGTCTTGTGCGCTCAGCATGGTGCGTGTCCTTTCAACGGCGCGAGGCCCGCTTGCGCCGCAGCTGCGGGATCACCAGCGCGATGGTCACCAGCACGGCCGTGACGAGGTTCAGGTCCTGCGCCTTCAGGCCGATGAAATCGCTGTTGAGCGCCGCCGCGATGAAGAAGCGGTACACGATCGCGCCCACGATCACCGCCAGCGTGGCCCAGGCCAGCCGCCGCGAGGGCAGGAGGCTCTCGCCCACGATCACCGCCGCCAGCCCGATCACGATGGTGCCGATGCCCATCGAGATGTCGGCGCCGCCCTGGGTCTGCGCGAAGAGCGCGCCGGCCAGCGCCACCAGCGCGTTCGATACCGCCATGCCCAGCAGCACCATCGCGCCGGTGTTCACGCCCTGGGCGCGCGCCATGCGCGCGTTCGAGCCCGTGGCGCGGATCGCCAGGCCCTTCTCGGTGGCGAAGAACCAGTCCATGAACAGCTTGGCCGCCACGATCATCACGGCCAGCAGCAGCGGCCGCGCGACGTAGTCGGCCATGCCCCCCGGCTGGAGCTGCGTGAACAGCGTGGGCTCGGTGATGAGGGGCACGTTGGGCCCGCCCATGATGCGCAGGTTGATCGAATAGAGCGCAATCATTATCAGGATGCTGGCGAGCAGGTCCATGATCTTCAGGCGCACGTTGAGCCAGCCCGTGACGAGGCCCGCCGCCGCGCCCGCGGCCGTCGCGGCCACCGTGGCCACGGCCGGGCCGTGGCCGCCCGCGATCAGCACGGCGCAGACGGCGCCGCCCAGCGGGAAACTGCCGTCCACCGTCAGGTCGGGAAAGCGCAGCAGGCGGAACGAGATGAAGACGCCCAGCGCGACGAGGCTGAAGATCAGCCCGATCTCGATGGCGCCCAGGAAAGAGAACAGGGACATGGCGCGGCGTAAAAACGGCGTGGAGGGAGGAAAGCGCCCTCGCCGCCACCGCGCCGCGGCGGCCCGCGGGCAGGGGGATGGCGAGGGCGGGGAGGGGGCGCGTGCGCCCCCCGGGCGTCAGCGGACGACCTGCGCGGCCGACTTCACCAGCGCGTCGGACAGCTTCACGCCCTGTTTCTCGGCGGCACCGGGGTTCACGAAGAGCTCCATCTTCGTGCTGATCTCTGGCTTGATGTCGCCGGGCTTCTCGCCCTTGAGGATGCGCACCACCATGCGGCCCGTCTGCTCGCCCAGGTCGCGGTAGTTGATGCCGTAGGCGGCGATGGCGCCGCGCTTCACGCTGTCGGTGTCCGCGGCCACCAGCGGCAGCTTGGCCTCCTGGCCCACCTTCACCAGCGCCTCGTAGGCCGAGACCACGTTGTTGTCGGTGCCGGTGTAGATCACGTCGGCCTTGCCCACGAGGCTGCGCGCGGCGGCGCCCACGTCCACCGAGCGCGGCGCGGCGGCCTCCACCAGGGTCATGCCCAGCTTGGGCAGCAGGGTCTTGAGCTCCTTCACCACCACGGCGGAGTTCGCCTCGCCGGGGTTGTAGACCACGCCCACGCGCTTGGCGCCGGGCACCACCTGCCGGACCAGCTCCATCTGCTTGTCGAGCGCGAGCACGTCGGACACGCCGGTCACGTTGGTTTTGGAGGGCTCCCAGTTCGCTACCAGCTTGGCGGCCACCGGATCGGTCACGGCGGAGAACACCACCGGCACGTTCTTGGTGGCGGCCACCACGGCCTGCGCGGAGGGTGTGGCGATGGCCACGATGGCATCGGGCTGGTCACCCACGAACTTGCGCGCGATCTGCGCGGCCGTGCCGGTGTTGCCCTGGGCGCTCTGGTACTGCCACTTGAGCGTCTTGCCCTCTTCGTAGCCGGCGGCCTGCAGGCTGGCCTTCACGCCGTCGCGGATCGAGTCCAGTGCCGGGTGCTCGACGATGGCCGTCACTGCCACGGACTTGGGGGTGGAGGCCTGCTGGGCCAGGACGGCCGGCGGGGTGCCGGCGACGACAGCCGCCACGGCCAGCGCGAGAGCGCCCCAGGGCGCGCCAAACGAATGCTTCATGCTCGAAATTTCCTGTCCGCCCGGCCGCGCGGGGCGCGCCATGGGCGGTGGCGTGCACGGGCGGCCCGAAGGCGGCCCGCCGGTGTGATCGTCCCTGCAGAGATGGACCAGACGCGTGCAGGGACGGAGGCCGCTGCCTGGAGCCCGGGAGTCTAGCGACTGTGTCGCCCGCGGGCTCGCACGCGTGCCCCGATGGCGCAGCGCGGCGGTGCGGAATCCCCGTGGCGGGCCGCCGGTTCGCTGGTTCTGCGGCGCGTGTTCGGCGCCCGGATCCGGGGTCGCGCGAGCGCAGGGTTTGTTTGCCCAGCGCCGGGTCGGTCCATCGAACTTCACGGGATTGCGCAACTTTCTTGCTTTCCTGATCTGCAAGGTCAATAAGAGATGAACTGGTTCAGGAAATTACTGCTGGGTCGTGAAATTGTGGAGGCTCCAGTACGGGTCTGTAGACCGGGTTTTTAGGTCATTTCTATCGTATTCAGGGTGTGTCAGTGCTTCCGGAAGCTCCTCGAAACTTCCACGTAGATCGCTTGGGATATATGTAAATCAATAAGTTATGGGGTTGAAGGGCGCGAGTCTGGAAGCTTGGATAAGTTCCCTTCTCTGGTAAGTGTTAGCGTTATGAATAGTGAGAAATTCCGTAATGAGGAATTTCAAGAAATTGAAATATTATTGCAACGCTTTTGTGGTTGAGACTACTTGGCGAGGCGCTGGGCCGAGCTGATGTTTCATTGCGGGATGGGCTGCGTCCTGCATGGCGGCAGCGGTCTGCCGGTCGGATAGCGGTTCCAACAGCCGAAGGAGGTGAAATGACTCTGACAATCGAGCGCAACGCGTTGCAACGTCGCGATGAGGTACTGGCTTCCAAACTGCGTGCCCTCATCTCCGGCCCGCAAACGGGATTTCTCATGGAGGCGCACAACGGACTGTCCGCGCGCATCGTGGCGGAGGCCGGCTTCAAGGGGATCTGGGCATCGGGCCTGTCGATCTCCGCTTCGCTGGGCGTGCGCGATGCCAACGAGGCGTCCTGGACCCAGACGCTGGAGGTGGTGGAATTCATGACCGACAGCACCGATCTGCCCGTGCTGCTGGACGGCGACACGGGGTATGGCAACTTCAACAGCGTGCGCCGCCTCGTGCGCAAGCTGTGCCAGCGCAATGTGGCGGGCGTGTGCCTGGAGGACAAGATCTTTCCGAAAACGAACTCCTTCATTGGTGAAAGCCAGGAGCTTGCGGATCCGGACGAGTTCGCAGGAAAGATCAAGGCCGCCAAGGACAGCCAGCTCAACGATGCGTTCTGCATCGTTGCGCGTGTCGAGGCGTTGATTGCCGGACGAGGCCTGACGGAGGCCCTCAAGCGGGCAGAGAAGTACCACGCGGCCGGGGCGGATGCGATCCTCATCCATTCGAAAAAGAGCGATGCTGCCGAGATCCTGCAGTTCGCAGAGCATTGGCAGGACCGGGGCCCCCTGATCATCGTTCCGACCATGTACTACGCGGTGCCGACGGAGCGCTTCATCGACGCAAAGATCGCCGCGATCATCTGGGCCAACCACAACCTGCGCGCCTCGGTGGCGAGCATGAGGCGCGTTTGCGAGACCATCTACCGCGAGCGATCGCTCAAGGACATCGAGAACGATCTGCCGCGGGTCAAGGAGATCTTCGATCTCGTCGAGCAGGATGAACTCACGCAGGCCGAGCATCGCTACCTGCCCCGCGGGAATGCCCTGGACCCGGTCTCCACAGGAGCACTTCAATGATCAGCGGCATGGACTTCGTCGATTCGGCGACACGGCTGGGTTTCAACTTCTACGTGAGCGTCCCCTGCTCGTACCTCACGCCCTTGCTCAACGGCGTGCTGAGCGATGCGAAGGTGGACCATGTCATGGCCTCCAGCGAGGGCGAGGCCGTGGGGATCGCCGCCGGCGCCTACCTGGGCGGGCGCCTGCCGGTCGTGATGATGCAGAACTCGGGGCTCGGCAATGCCGTGAACCCTCTCACATCGCTGAACCACATCTTCAAGATTCCGTCATTGCTGATCTGCAGCTGGCGCGGATCACCGGGCGTACCGGATGAGCCGCAGCACCGGCTCATGGGGGAGATCACGCACCGGCTGCTGGACACGCTCCAGATACCGCACGGCCCCTTCCCCTGGAAGCCGGAACTCATCGGCCCGGCCCTGCAGACGGCGCGCGAGGTCATTGACCGTACCCAACTGCCGTATGCGCTCGTGGTGGACCCCAATGTCCTGGAAACCGAGGAGCTCAAGGCCGTCGGTCTGGTGCGTCCCCCGTCGGCCACGCTGCGCACGCTGGGAGACCCCGCGATGGCCCTTCCCAGCCGGGAAGACGTTCTGCGAACCGTCGTCGCTACGGCACCGCCACAGGCGGGGCTCATCGCGACAACGGGCAAGACGGGCCGGGAATTGTTCTGCATTGAAGACAGCCATCGCCACCTCTACCTGGTCGGCTCCATGGGCTGCGCGAGCGCTGTCGGTCTGGGGGCCGCACTGGCCACGGATCGGCCGATCATCGTGCTCGACGGCGACGGCGCGGCCCTCATGAAGCTGGGCAATCTTTCGACCATCGGTCGCTACCGTCCCTCGTCGATGGTGCACCTCGTGATCGACAACGGGGTTCACGACAGCACCGGGGGGCAGCCGACGAACTCGGGCAACATCGATTTCTCGCAGATCGCCTCCGCGTGCGGCTACCAGGTCATCTACTCATGCAACGGCATCGACGCGGTGGCGGAGGCGCTGCGCAGCGCCCTGGACTCGGTCGGGCCGCATTTCATCCATGTACGGGTCCGGCCGGGCTCCATGCACAACCTTCCCAGGCCAACGGTTTCGCCGGAGGAGGTGGGGCGCCGTTTCTCTCGCCACCTGTTGTCGGACGCCGATGCCGAGGCCCAGGCGGTTCCCGAGCGCGCTGACCAGGTGGGTGCCTGATCGATCGGGAAACCAGTCATGACAATTGCATACGACCTGCCGTTCGAGAGGTGGGCCTCCACTGCGAAGGTGCGCGGAGAGATTCCGTCGCACCAGGCGACCGAGATGGACTGGACCCGGGGGCTTCTATTCACCCCGGAGCTCGTGCCGAGCGTGTCCCATCCCTTGGTGGCCAGGCGCGGACCGGAGGCTGCCAGGTGGCTGCTCGCCCAGGCATTGTTTTCGAATCTGGAGTTCACCCAGGTTCTCGAACATGAGGTGGTGAACCATGCCGTCTACAGCATTGCGCGTGGCAGATCGGGCTTCGATCTGCCGGGCGCCATGGTTGCCGACGCATGGAACATCCTGGTGGACGAGTCCTACCACGGCAAGATCACCGCCGACTTGTCGCGTCTGGCGGAAGCGCGCACGGGTATTCGAAACCATGCGCCAAGGGTGCCGGCGTTCTTTCTTCGGCTTCAGCGTGAAGTCGCGCGGGCCGATCCCGCGCTGCGGCCGCTGCTGCCGATCTTCTTCTGCTCGATCTCCGAGACGCTCATCACGAAGAACCTGGTCGAGGTCCCCCGGGACCCACGGGTCATTGCGCCGATCCGGCAGGTGATGAAAGATCACGCGGAGGACGAGAGCAAGCATCACCGCTTCTTCGCGAGCTTCATTGCGCAGGCCTGGCCGCAGTTGCCCGAAACCCTGAAAGCCAAGATCGGCCCGCTGCTGCCGAAGTTCATATCCATCTTCATCGATCCGGACATCGTGTTCATCCGCAGCCAGCTGCGGGAAATCGGTCTCGGCGAAGACGATGCCGATCAGGTCATCTTCGACTGCTACTCCGAAGCGAGCCTCGCGGAGTCCCGTCGCAACGGTGCGAGGTCCTCCATCAGTGCGCTGCGCAAGGCGGGCGTGGCCGACAGCGCGTACCTGCGCGATGAGATGCACCGGTACGGCCTTTCCATGGATATTCCCGAGGGGGTTGCGGCATGAGGGCGATCATCTTGGCGGCAGGCGTCGGCAGCCGCATCCGTGGGCACACGGCCAGTCCGAAGTGCTTGCTCAGGATCGATGGAAAGACCTTGCTGCAACACCAGCTCGATGCGTTGCAGGAACTGGGGGTTTCCGATGTCCATGTCATCGTCGGCTACCGCAGCAAGGAAATCATCGGTGCGCTCCCCGGGCATGTACAGCATCACGTTTATTCGCAGTATGCGGAGACGAACAACCTCTGGACCCTCGCTGCCTTCAGCGAGCTGCTGCAGGGGGACTGCCTGGTGCAGTTCGCGGACGTAAGGGTCTCGAGAGACGCACTGCGGGATCTGCTGTGCTGCTCGTCCGATGTGGCGCTTCTTGGCGACGGACGCCAGTGTCTCGAGGGCACGATGCGAATTCGGGCGCGTGGCGAGCAGCTGCTGGAGGTCGGCAGCCACATTCCGGTGTCCGAGGGGCACGGGAACTTCATCGGCCTGGCACGCTTCGGGGCAGCCGCTTCACCCAGGCTGGGAGCGCTGATCAACCGATGCGTCCAACTCGGCCAGCGGCGCCAGGACTACTACACCGCGGTGCTGCCCGAATTGTGCTCCGAGCATCGGGCGCATGTCGTCTGGCTTGGCGGCAAGTCGTGGGCTGAGGTCGATGACGTTTCCGATCTGGAACGGGCCCAGGCAATTTCATTCGATGCGTGATCGCATCAGCGTGACAGCTATTTCGCTAGGAGGCAGAGATGTGCGGCTTTGTGGGTATTTTTCATCGAGACGGTCAGTCGTTCGAAGAACGTGAGGTGCTGAACCGAATGAACCAGACCATCGTCCACCGGGGGCCCGACGATGCCGGGATGCATGTCTCCGGGCCTGTCGGTCTGGCCTTTCGCCGCCTGAGCGTCATCGACGTACCGGGTGGGCATCAACCCATGATTGATCCGGCCACCGGCGTGGCACTGGTTTTCAACGGAGAAATCTACAACTACAAGGAACTACGGCGGGAGCTCGAAGGGGCTGGGGCGGTGTTCCGCACCCGCTCGGACACGGAGGTGCTGCTGCGCAGTTTCATTCGCTGGGGCGCGCAATGCGTGGATCATCTCTCCGGCATGTTCGCGTTCGCGGCGTGGGACCCGCGCTCCGGGTCCCTGACGGTGGCGCGGGACCGGCTCGGCGTCAAGCCCTTCTACTGGACGGAGATCGGTAAGGATTTCCTGTTCGCATCGGAGGTCAAGGCGTTCTTCCAGCATCCCAGATTCCACAAGCGTGCCAGCCTGGACGGCATTTCGAGCTATCTGTCGTTTCGGCAGCCGGTCTGGGAGCAGACCTACTTCGAAGGCGTCCACAAGCTGCTCCCCGGGGAGATGATGGTGGTGACGCCGCGGCAGATGCAGCGCCGCCGCTACTGGGCGTTGCCGGTGCCCCGTCCTGACCATCGGAAAAGCGAAGCCGCCTGGATGGAAGAGCTTCATGACAAGCTCAACGCCGCCGTTCGGCGCTGCCTCGTGGCGGATGTGCCGCTGGGCGCCTACCTCAGTGGTGGCCTGGACTCGAGCATCCTCGTCGCCTTGATGGCCAGGAACATGACGACCAAGCCGCAGACGTTCTCGATCGGCTACGGGGTTCATGGCTACGACGAAGGCGAGTTCGCGGCGGAGGTGGCAGAGGCCGTTGGCGCCGAGCACACCCATCTGACGATCGACCAGCGGGAGTATGTCCAAGGCATGGCGCCCTTGATCGAACAATGCGATGCGCCACTGATGATTCCGCAGATGGTCGCGGTTCTCAAGCTGTCGAAGGAAATCCGGCGCCATGTGAAGGTCGCTTTGTGCGGCGATGGCGCAGATGAGCTGTTCGGCGGCTATGGGCGGGTGATGCGGTCGCCGTTCGACTGGAAAAAGATCCACGTCATGCGCCGGCTGCTGGGGCCTGCCGCCGGTTCTTTGCAGCGCTTCGGCCGCGATCCTTACGGCCCTGTGGCCAATCTGGGGTGCAAGAACCACCTTGAGCACTTTCTCAATGTCTATCACTGGATGCCGATCCCGGAAAAGATGGACTTGCTCACTGGCGATGCACGGGCGCAACTGAAGGGGGACCGCGCGACGCTGGCGGCTTTCGACGAGGCGTTTTCGGACACCGAGGAGTGCGATCCCCACGACAGGGTGCTGCACGCCTTTCAGAAGATCCACCTCGGCTGCGTGCTCGACAAGGTGGATACCATCGGCATGCTCGCATCGCTGGAGGGGCGCGTACCGTTCGTCGACCACGAACTGGTCGAGACCTTCATACACATGCCGCATGCGTTGAAGATGAAGTGGCGCTCTCCCATGTCACTGCTTCGCGCGCTCGGCACGTCGGCATTCAAGGCGTCCGAAGTGCTGGATCAGAACAAGTACCTGCTGCGCAAGCACGGTCAGTCGCTGCTCCCGGGGCACCTCGCGCACCGCAAGAAGATGGGGTTTCCGACGCCCCTTGATGACTGGATGAAGTCGGGGATGCTGGACGACGCGCGGGCCCTGCTGCTGGATCAGCGTTCGCGCGAACGCGGTATCTTCGACCCGAAGCGGCTGGAGCATTTCCTGGGCAACCCGCAGTCGCTGGATTACGACTTCTACGGAAAGAAGGTGTGGATGCTCATGAACCTGGAGTTGTGGTTCCGGCGGGTGGTGGACAGCCAGGTGCAGGAGCCCAGTGTCACGGCTTCCCGGCTGGAAGCCCCGGCGATGGTGGCGTAGACCATGCTGAACGAGCACAAATCATCGGGCGAGGCATCTGCGGCGGCATCTCCAGCGAAGGTTCGGCACGAGGACTGGAGGATATGCGGCGAGCGCCTGGGCGGGGAGGCACGCCTGGAGGTTCGCTTCCCGTACACCGGCGAACTCGTCGGATCGGTTCCCTTGGCAGAGCCGCATCACGTGAGGCGGGCACTGGAGCGTGCGCATGCCTTTCGCTCGGAGCTGTCCCGTTACGAGCGGCATCTGATTCTGAGCAGGACTCGTGAGCTGCTGGTCGAGCGGTCGGCACTGTTCGCTCACTCGATCGTTGCCGAGAGCGGCTTATGTATCCGCGATGCGAGGCACGAAGTCATGCGGGCAGCCGACGTGCTTTCCAGTGCGGCGGCCCAGGCGCTCGTCGATGACGGCAAGGTCTTCTCTTGCGATGTGGGGCCCCATGGGCGCAAGCGCCGGGTCTATACGCAACGCGACCCCTTGCTGGGGGTCATCGTCGCCATCACCCCGTTCAACCATCCGCTCAACCAAATTGTCCATAAGGTGGCCCCCTCCGTGGCGACTAACAACAGGATGGTGTTGAAGCCGAGCGAGAAGACCCCCCTCACCGCGTTGATGTTCGCCGATCTTCTGTACGAAGCAGGCCTGCCGGGCCCGATGCTGACCGTCATCACCGGCAAGCCCGATGTCATCGGTCCGGATTTGCTGAGGGCGCCGGAGGTGGACGTGGTCAGCTTCACGGGTGGCGTGGCCGCGGGCAAGATCGTGGCGAAGTCGGCGGTGTACAAGCGGCAGATCCTGGAGCTGGGCGGCAACGATCCCATCATCGTGATGGAGGACGCCGATCTGGAGGAGGCCGTGGAGTTGACGGTCGCCGGGGCCTACCGCAACAGTGGACAGCGGTGCACGGCAATCAAGCGGATCCTCGTTCATGAGAAGGTGTCCGATGCGTTCGTGGAGGCGCTGGTCAGCGCCACATCCGCGCTCCGTGCGGGCGACCCCTTCGACGAGGCCTCTGATCTGGGCACCGTGATCGATGTGGCAGCGGCGCAGTGCATTGAGCGACGTGTCCAGTCCGCGATACTGGATGGTGCCCGATTGCGCCATGGCCATCGGCGCGAAGGGGCGCTGTATCTACCTACGGTCCTTGATGGGGTGCGACCGGAGATGGAGCTGGTTCGCATGGAGACGTTTGGTCCCGTGGCCCCGGTGATCAAGTTCGGCAGCATTGAAGAAGCCATCCGGATATGCAACGCAACGGAGTTCGGCCTGTCATCCTCGGTATGCACGAATCGCTGGGATTACATCCAACGGTTCATCGCCGAATTGCAGGTCGGGTCCGTCAACATCCGGGAAGTGCCGGGTTACCGCCTGGAGTCCACGCCATTCGGCGGCATCAAGGACTCCGGCCTGGGATTCAAGGAAGGCGTGATCGAGGCGATGCATTCTTTCTCGAACGTCAAAACATACTCGCTCCCCTGGGAAGGGTGATGCCGGGTGCATGAGAGGAGATTTTGAGTGGTCTATACCTTGTTGATCATCACCGGGATGGTGACTGGCTTTCTGTCCGGCCTGCTCGGCGTTGGCGGGGGGTTTCTGATGGTGCCCGTGTTCATCGTCCTGCTTCCCTTGCAGTTTCCCCTGGAGATGGCAACGCTTCCGCAAGTGGCGGTTGCCACGGCGCTGGCCGCCACCGTGCCGGCGACGGCCAGCGCCGTCTATGCCCAATACAAGCGCGGCGCATTGCCCATCGCCTGGGTGAAGCGCCTTGCGCCGTCCGCGGCGATGGGTGCCGCCGTGGGGGCCGTTGCCGCCGGCCTGGTACACGGTGTGTGGGTGGCCCTGGTATTCAGCCTCTACGCCGCGTACTTCGGTCTGCGCATGCTGCGGGGCGCTGGCGCCTCTCGTGCGGCCGTGGATGCGTCCGCGTCTCCGCAGCTGATACAGCGCATTTCGCCGCGTGCCATCGGCGGGATGATCGGCATGTTCAGTGCGACAGCGGGCGTGGGCGGGGCAAGCTTGACGATCCCCTATCTGCTGGCGCAGCGTGACAGCATAGAGATGCGCAATGCCGTCGCGGCGGGGAGTGCCGTGGGTCTCTCCATCGCGCTCGTGGGTGCATTTGCTTTTGCATTGGGCCCCACCCCGGAGATCGCAGCGATGCCGGGGCTGCTTGGCCTGGTGTGCTGGACCGCCGCCATTGCGGTTGCCGTACCGGCAGCGTTCCTCGCGCCCTGGGGTGTTTCCGTCTCGCATCGCTTGCCCACCCAGCGTTTGAAGCGGGCGTTCGGACTCGTGATGCTCCTGGGCGCGGTGATCACCGTGTGGAAGGTCTTCGGTTGATGGCGGCGGCACCCTCCGCACCATCCGCCCTTGCGCGCACGATGGAGCGCCGCGCGCAGTGGGTCGGCGAGGCGAGCGAGGGCATCCTTCTGGTCGAGAGGCCGGACGGAACGACCGAACTGGTCGCGGCCATCGCCGGGGTGGTCGGTTGGCGCTCCTCTGCTCTGCGCTGCTGCGACGTCGCGGCGCGCGAAGGCCTGCTGGGGCGGCTGGCGGTTGACCCACTCACCGATGTCCTGGTGTACCGTGAGGACCTGCATTCGCGGGAGACGACCGGGATCGGGCCGGCCGTCGCGCATTTCCGCGGGCAATTGGCGTCGGTGCATCGCCTTTGCGGTCTGAGCGCCATGGAAAGCGATCGCCACCAGGACCCCGTGCATGGTCTGGTTGCGTTGCACGATCTGTTCGCACATTGCGCGCCTGCGCAGCTGAGCGTGCGGGGAACCGAGGCCGGATCGCAAGCCACACGCCTGCTCAATGGCGTGTGCTGTCTGCTCTTCGAGGTTCTGGCTTTGCGAATGCCGTGTCATCCGGAAGAGGCGGTGCTGGCGCGTCTGCGGGATGACGTGGATGTCGTGCTTCCACGCACGCCCGCCGGGCTGGTGATTCGGAACACCCTGGCGATCCTCCTGGAAACTGTCCGCACGCGGGACTGCTTGCCGGAGCCTTGCCGCCTCGTGAATCACGACGAACTCGCCTGCTACCTGTTCATGGATGCGAGCGACTGGTCATCCGAACTGGGGCGGTATCACTTCGAGAACGAGCTGGGGTACATGGCCGGATGCTTTCAGGCACTGCGGCGTCTCATGTCGCTGGGCCGGGCTCCGCTGACGGCGGACACTCTCCTCGAGATTCACGATGTCGCGATCGGCAACGCATTCAGGAGGGTTCCGACTCCCATGCAGGAGCGCTTCCAGAAAGGATACCGTTCCAGGGCCGTGTCATTTCCCCTGATCGAGGGCCGCAACCACACTGCGGCGGGCCTGGAAGAGTTTCTGGCATCGCCGGATGCCGGCACGGGCTGGATCACCATCGGGGAGCGCGAGGAGGGTGGTGGGCTGCAGCTGACGGCGAACGCCAAGCATTCGCTCGACTGTGGGTGTAAAGCGGCGGACATCCTGGCCCATTACTATCGCCAACTCGACAGAATCGATGCGGGCGCACCGGACGCCGAGGAGATGCGAGTCGCCGCAACGGTGCGTTGCTGCCAGAGCCTGGATCGCAACCATCTGTTCGTGGACGCCAATATCCGGACCATCGGGTACCTGTGCCTGAACAAGTTCCTGTGGGATCTCGGGATGGAGCCCGCGGTGCTGGAGTACCCGAAGGTTCTCGACATGTGCTCGGTGGCGCAGGTGGTCGAGGCGGTGCGTCGCGGGCAGCAGAGGTTTCGCCAACTGCAAGGGACGGGACGGCGGCCCTAGCATGGCGCAATGGATTTGTTCATTCTTTGGAGAGCTTCATGACGCAATTGAGTGCCATTCTGGAGGAGCAGCAGAAGTACTACGACGATCGCGCACCGGAGTACGACGACTGGTGGTATCGCCGGAATGCCTTCGACGAAGGCGTGGAGGCCAATGCGCGCTGGCACTCCGAGGCGGCCATCGTCGATGAGGCGCTGCAGGCGGCGGATCTGGGCGGAGACGTGCTCGAATTCGCTGGCGGTACCGGGATATGGAGCCGCAAGCTCTTGCGGACGGCCAAGACCCTGACCATTGTGGATGGCTCGCCGCAGATGCTCGCCCTCAATGCCGCTGCCGGCGATCCCCGGGTGGCACTGGTTCAGGCGGATATTTTCCAGTGGCGGGCGGACAGGGTTTTCGACGCCGTCGCGTTCGGCTTCTGGATATCGCACGTGCCGCGAAATCTGTTCGACGAGTTCCTGTCATCGGTGGCTGTCCACCTTCGCCAGGGCGGCAAGTTCTTCTTCGTGGACAACTGTCAGCGTCCCGAGGCCGTGGCGCCCCATGTGCTGGGGCTCAGCGGTGAACTCATGACGCGCAAGCTGGTGAATGGCCAGACCAGCACGATCGTGAAGAACTACTACACGAGCGAAGAAATCGCCGCCGCGTGCGCTAAAGCGGGCCTGACCGTCGAAGTCCACGAGACACCGTCGCTCTTCCAGTACGGTGTCGGAAGGCGGGGCTGATGCACGGTCCCGCCGCTGTGCACGAATGCGCCGGCTTCATTCCATGAAACGATTGACGGGACAGGACACTGGCGCGAAGCGAGTTCGATGAAGCTGCTGGTGCTCTCTGATCTGCACGCCGATCGGAGCGCGTTCCGGTGGCCAGACAACGTCGATTTCGACGTGGCCATCGTGGCGGGTGACATCCTTTCGCCGGGGAGGGAGTCGGTCGATTGGCTGCTCCAGTGCGCGGCGGCCAGCGGCCGCCCCGTGGTGTTCGTGCCGGGAAACCACGAGTACTACGGCACCGTTCTCGAACATGAACTCGAGGCCATGCGTGCGCGGGCAGCGCATGGCCCTGTCCATCTGCTCGACGGCGACGAGCTGCAAATGGCGGGCGTGCGTTTTCTGGGATGCACGCTCTGGACGGATTTTCGTCTCCGCCTCCGATCCGATGAACCGGATGCACCGCCTAGCTTGCAGGCGGCAGACCCCGCACGCGCCATGGGCGCGGCGGCGCGCACCCTCAATGAGTACCGAAGCATCCGTTGTGAGGCGCCTGGCCTTGATGAAGCACCGCTCATCCGGGCGCTGAGGCCCGCAGACACAGCCGACCGCCATCGCCGCGACCGGCAGTGGTTGCTGTCGAGGCTGCGCATGCCGTTTCGGGGGCCCACGGTGGTCGTCACCCACCATGCGCCCCATCGGGGCTCGTTGAGCGAAGACTTCGCCTCGGATTGGGTGTCCCCGGCGTTCGTCAACGAACTTCCGGACGCCTGTTTCCAAGGGGCCGCGCTCTGGGTCCACGGGCACACGCACCGCTCCTTCGACTACCGTGTCGGGCCATGCCGGGTGATCTCGAATCCACGAGGCTATGTGCGCGGCTCGGGCGAGAGCGAGAACGAGGCGTTCAATGATGCGTTGGTGATTTCGGTCTGATGCGGCGCTCGCGCAGTGCGCGAGCGCCCCTCACATCCCCGAATAGTTCGGCCCGCCCCCGCCTTCGGGCGTTACCCACACGATGTTCTGGGTCGGGTCCTTGATGTCGCAGGTCTTGCAGTGCACGCAGTTCTGCGCGTTGATCTGCAGCCGCTGCGCGTTGGCGCCCCGGGCTTCGTCGGGAACGAATTCATACACGCCCGCCGGGCAGTAGCGGGCTTCGGGCCCGGCGTATTTCGCCAGGTTGACGTTCACCGGCACGCTCGCGTCCTTGAGCGTCAGGTGCGCGGGCTGGTTCTCCGCATGGTTGGTGTTGCTGATGAACACGCTGGAGAGCCGGTCGAAGGTGAGCTTGCCGTCGGGCTTGGGATAGGCGATGGGCTTGCACTCGGCCGCGGGCTTCAGGTAGGCGTGGTCGGGCTTGTCGCGGTGCAGCGTCCAGGGGATGTTGCCCTTGAGCACGAACTGCTCGATGCCGTTCATCAGCGTGGCCGTGACCAGGCCCTTCTTGAACCACGCCTTGAAGTTGCGCGCCTTGTTGAGCTCTTCGTGCAGCCAGCTGTTCTCGAAGGCCTGCGGGTAGGCCGTGAGTTCATCGTGCTGGCGGCCGGCGCGGATCGCGTCGTAGGCGGCCTCGGCGGCCAGCATGCCGGTCTTGATGGCGGCATGGCTGCCCTTGATGCGGCTCACGTTCAGGAAGCCCGCGTCGCAGCCCACCAGCGCCCCGCCGGGGAACACGAACTTGGGCAGCGACAGCAGCCCGCCCGCCGTGATGGCGCGCGCGCCGTAGCCGATGCGCTTGGCGGGCTTGATGCCCTTGGCCTCGTCGCCTTCCAGGTAGTAGCGGATGTTGGGATGGGTCTTCCAGCGCTGGAATTCCTCGAACGGGCTCAGGTAGGGGTTGGAATAGTCCAGCCCGGTGATGAAGCCCAGCGTGACCTTGTTGTCCTCGGCATGGTAGAGGAAGGCGCCGCCGTAGGTGTCGGCATCCATGGGCCAGCCGGCGGTGTGCATCACGAAGCCGGGCTGGTGCACCTTGGGATCGACTTCCCACAGTTCCTTCACGCCGATGCCGTAGGTCTGCGGATCGCGGCCTTCGCCCAGCTTGTAGCGGGCGATGATCTGCTTGCCCAGGTGCCCGCGCGCGCCTTCGGCGAACAGGGTGTACTTGGCGTGCAGTTCCATGCCCAGCTGGAAGTCGCCCGTGGGCTCGCCGTCCTTGCCCACGCCCATGTTGCCGGTGGCCACGCCCTTGACGGAGCCGTCCTCGTTGTAGAGCACTTCGGCGGCCGGGAAGCCCGGGAAGATCTCCACGCCCAGCTCCTCCGCCTGCGCGGCGAGCCAGCGCACCACGTTGCCGAGGCTGACGATGTAGTTGCCATGGTTCTGGAAGCAGCCCGGCAGCAGGAAGTTGGGGGTGCGCCAGGACGACTTCTCGCCCAGGAAGATCATGGCGTCTTCCGTCACCGGCTGCTTCAGGGGCGCGCCGCGCTCCTTCCAGTCGGGGATCAGCTCGGTGAGCGCGCGCGGGTCCATGATGGCGCCCGAGAGGATGTGCGCGCCGGGCTCGGAGCCCTTTTCGAGCACCACCACCGACACGTCCTGCCCGTTCGTGGCGGCCATCTGCTTGAGCCGGATGGCCGCGGAAAGCCCGGCGGGGCCGCCGCCGACCACGACCACGTCGTATTCCATGGCCTCTCGCGGACCGTATTGGGCAAGGATTTCGTCTTTCGTCATGGGTTGTCTCGTCTCGGCATTTGATAATCGAACGATGTCGCGTCCAGGGCGTGGGGCCCCGCGCGGGCGCTGTGCGGCCCATTGTATGCACCCGGGGCGCAACAATCGAACGATCGTTCTTTTTTCTTTCTTCCGGAGGCTGTTTCCATGGCATACACCATCGATTTGTCGGGCCGCGTGGCCCTGGTGACGGGCGCTTCGAGCGGCCTGGGCGAACAGTTCGCCCGCACCCTGGCGCGCGCGGGGGCCGGCGTTGTGCTGGCCAGCCGGCGCATGGAAAAGCTCAAGGCCCTGCGCGCGCGCATCGAAGGGGAGGGCGGCGATGCCCACGTGGTGGAACTGGACGTGACCGACCACGATTCCATCAAGGCCGCGGTGGCCCATGCGGAGACCGAGATGGGCTCGATCGACATCCTCGTGAACAACTCGGGCGTCTCCACCACCCAGCGCATCCAGGACGTCACGCCGGACGACTTCGATTTCGTCTTCGACACCAACGTGCGCGGCGCCTTCTTCGTTGCGCAGGAAGTCGGCAAGCGCATGCTGGCGCGCTCGCGCGGCGCCGCGCCGGGCAGCTTCACGGGCGGGCGCATCATCAACATCGCCTCCATGGCCGGCCTCAAGGTGCTGCCGCAGATCGGCGCCTACAGCATGAGCAAGGCGGCCGTGGTGCACATGACCCGCGCCATGGCGCTGGAATGGGGACGCTTCGGCATCAACGTGAACGCGATCTGCCCGGGCTACATCGATACGGAGATCAACCACCACCACTGGCAGACCGAGCAGGGCCGCAAGCTCGTGGACATGCTGCCGCGCAAGCGCGTGGGCGAACCGCGCGACCTGGACGCGCTCATCGTCATGCTGGCCAGCGACCAGAGCCATTTCGTGAACGGGGCGGTGATCGCGGCCGACGACGGTTTCGGCGCCTGATGCTGGCCGGCATCCTCGCGGGGCTCGCCGCAGGCGCGCTCTGGGGGCTGGTCTTCATCGCGCCACGCCTTGCGTCGGGCTTCGCGTCCGTGGACCTCACGGCCGGCCGGTTCGTCGCCTACGGCGCGGTGGCGGCGGGCATGGTGCTCTGGGGCATGGTGCGCCGGCGGGCCGGCCAGCCGCGGCGCCTGCCCACCCTGCGGCAGGCCGGCGCCGCGCTGTGGCTGAGCGTTCTCGGATTCACGGGCTACTACCTGCTGCTGGTGCTGGCGATCCGCGATGCCGGCGCGCCACTGCCGGCCCTCATCATCGGCACGATCCCCGTCTGGGTCATGGTGCTCGGCAAGCCGCACGGCCTGCGCTGGGGCGCGCTGGCCCCGGGGCTGCTGCTCACCATCGCGGGCATCGTGCTAATGGCCTGGACCCCGCATGGCACCGGCACCACGCAGGGCGCTGCCGCCTCGCCCACCTTCTGGCGCGGCATCGGCATCGCCCTGGTGGCGCTGGTGTTCTGGACCGCCTTCGCGATCCTCAATGCGCGCTGGCTGCAGCGGCATCCGGAGGTCGGCGCGACGGACTGGGCGAACTGGCTGGGCCTGGCCACCGGCCTGGGCGGCGTGCTGCTCTGGCTCGTGGCGGGCAGCCCGCTTTCCGCCATCGCGGCGCAGCCCGGCATCGGCACCTTCGCGGTCGTGTGCGCGGCCATCGGCTTCGGATCGAGCTGGCTGGCCACCATCCTCTGGAACGTGGCGAGCCAGCGGCTGCCCGCCAGCCTGTGCGGCCAGCTGATCGTGAGCGAGACGCTGTTCGCCCTCGTGTACTCCTTCGCGCTCGAAGGCCACTGGCCCGCGCCCCTGCAATGGGCCGCCTGCGCGCTTTTCACGCTGGGCATCCTGGCATCCATCAACGCCCATCGGTGAGCGGGTGCAGAGCGTAACCAGTTGCTTGGCGGTGCAAGCGGGAATTGCAGATTCCATTTTTGTGCTATTAAAAATATAGCTAAAAAAGCTATGAAATAAAGAGTTATCCGCCGATGGAGTCAAAGGTTGCAAATTCCACCCATCGGAAAATTTGATGGGCGCCATAGTCCCGGCCCTCTTGCTGCCGAGCTATCCGCCCCCCGATGATTCGCTCCGTTTTCTACCAACCACGGAGTGGAGTCGTCCCATGAAATTCCAGAGACTTGTGACCGCAGCCGTCGTGCTGCATGCGGCCTTGGCGCCGGCCGCGTTCGCGCAATCGGTGCTCACGCGCGACAACGGAGCGCCGGTCGGCGACAACCAGAACTCGCAGACGGCGGGCCCGAACGGCCCCAGCCTGCTGCAGGACGTGCAGCTCATCCAGAAGCTGCAGCGCTTCGACCGCGAGCGCATCCCCGAGCGCGTGGTGCACGCGCGGGGCACGGGCGTGAAGGGTGAATTCACCGCATCCGAAGACATCTCCGCGCTGACGAAGGCCAGGCTCTTCCGCCCCGGCGAGCGCACCCCCGTGTTCGTGCGCTTCTCGTCCGTGGTGCATGGCAACCATTCGCCCGAGACGCTGCGCGACCCGCGCGGCTTCGCCACCAAGTTCTATACGTCCGAAGGCAACTGGGACCTGGTGGGCAACAACTTCCCCACCTTCTTCATCCGCGACGCGATCAAGTTCCCCGACATGGTCCATGCGTTCAAGCCCGATCCGCGCAGCAACCTGGACGACGATTCCCGCCGCTTCGACTTCTTCTCGCACGTGCCCGAGGCCACGCGCACGCTCACGCTGCTCTACTCGAACGAGGGCACGCCCGCGGGCTACCGCTTCATGGACGGCAACAGCGTGCATGCCTACAAGTTCGTGAACGCCCAGGGCCAGGTGCACTACGTCAAGTTCCACTGGAAAAGCCTGCAGGGCCTGAAGAACCTCGATCCGAAACAGGTCGAGCAGGTCCAGGGCAAGGACTACAGCCACATGACGAACGATCTGGTGAATGCCATCCGCCAGGGCGACTTTCCCAAGTGGGACCTGTACATCCAGGTGCTCAAGCCCGAAGACCTGGGCAAGTTCGATTTCGATCCGCTGGACGCCACCAAGATCTGGCCCGGCATTCCCGAGCGCAAGATCGGCCAGATGGTCCTGAACAAGAACGTGGACAACTTCTTCCAGGAGACCGAGCAGGTGGCGATGGCGCCGGCCAACATCGTGCCCGGCATCGAACCGTCTGAAGACCGCCTGCTGCAGGGCCGCGTGTTCTCTTATGCGGATACGCAGCTCTACCGCGTCGGCACCAACGGCCTGTCCCTGCCCGTGAACCGGCCCCGCGTCGCGGTCAACAACGGCAACCAGGACGGCACCCTGAACACCGGCCATACCACCAGCGGCGTGAACTACGAGCCCAGCCGCCTGGAGCCGCGCCCGCAGGACCCCACCGCGCGCTACAGCCAGCTGCCGCTCACGGGCACGACCCAGCAGGCGAAGATCGCGAAGGAGCAGAACTTCAAGCAGGCCGGTGACCTGTACCGCAGCTACGGCAAGAAGGAGCAGCAGGACCTGATCCAGAGCTTCGGCGAATCCCTCGCGGGCGCTGATGCGGAGAGCAAGCACATCATCCTGTCGTTCCTCTACAAGGCCGATCCCGAATACGGCACGGGCGTGGCCCGCGTGGCCAGGGGCGACCTGGCCCGCGTGAAGCAGCTCGCCGCCGCGCTGCAGGACTGATACCGCGGCGTTGCACGAAGCCGGCCGCGCCCCACGCTGGTGGCGGCCGGCACCTTGCGAAGGAGGATTCCATGCGCAGCCTTTGCCTTCCGGCCTGGTGCCTGGCCGCGGGCCTTGCGGCCTGTGCCCCGGCCCTGGCGGCCCCGGCCGCCCCCGAAGCTCCGCCGCCCCGGGCAGCGGCCCCTGCCGCTGGCGATGCAAGCCAGGATCCCGCCCGGCTGCAGGCGCAGTTGCGGCAGTATCTTTTCGACGCCGCACGCCAGGGGCGCACGGACATGGTGGGCGAGTTCGTGGCTGCGGGCTACGACCTGAACGTGCGCGACGAGAAGGGGTACACGCCGCTCATCCTCGCCGCCTACCACGGCCACCGCGAGGTGGTCGAGCAATTGCTGAAGGCCGGTGCCGATCCCTGCGTGCAGGACAAGCGCGGCAACACCGCCCTGATGGGCGCCATCTTCAAGGGCGAACTCGCGATCGCCCGCCGCCTCGTGGAGACGGCCTGCGCGCCGGACCAGCGCAACAACGCGGGCCAGACAGCTGCGATGTACGCGGCGCTCTTCCAGCGCACCGAACTGCTGCGGGACCTCGCCGCGAAGGGTGCGGACCTCGGCGCGCGGGATGCCCGGGGGAATGGCGTCGCCGAGTTGCAGCGCGGCGAGTTCGCCGCCACGCGCTGAGCCTCTCAGGCGGCCCGGGCGGCGGGGCCCACGGTGCGCAGCCGGTCGGCATTCGCCGCGAGCCAGCTTTGCGCCAGTTCGGCGGCCCCGGGCGCGGCATGCTCCCGGTCGGGGTGGAAGTCCCGGCGCAGGTAGCGCAGCAGCGCCGGCAGGCTCCGCCAGGCGACGCCGTCGCGGCCCCAGAACATCCCCACCGCGCTCGCCCACGTACCCGGGCGCCACAGGCTGCCGTCGCTGCGCAGGTTGATGGCGGTCTGGCGCACCGAGTCCACCATGAACACCATGCCGACATAGAGGTACCAGCGCACCCGCCAGTCGTGGCGGCCGCCGAGGGCCTCGTAGAGCGCGAAAGCCACGGCACGGTGCTCGGTTTCCTCCGCCGCGTGCCAGCGCCAGATGGTCTGCATCTGCGGATCGGCACCTTCCAGCCAGCGCGGATAGCGCAGCGTACCATCCGCCAGCAGGGCGGTGAAATGTTCATAGGCGCAGGTGATGGCCAGCGCGTGCATCGGATTACTGGTGCGCTCGTGCAGGCGGGCGATGCGCGCCCGCGCACGGTGCTGCCACTGGTTGTCCAGCCCCTGGCGCTCCAGTTCGGCGTTGTAGAGACCGTGGATGTGGCGGTGCGTGGCCTCCTGGCCGACGAAGCCGCGCACCAATACCCGCAGGGCGTCGTGGTCGGGCCGGCCGGCTTCGAGCCGCTCGGCGGCGGCGCGCACCGAGTCGATGAAGAACTGTTCGCCCACCGGGAAGCTCATCGACAGCGCATTGAAGAACTGGGAGCGGAAGGCGTCCCCGCCGTGCCAGCGGCGCGGAAAGCCCTGCGCCAGGTCCACGGCGAGCTTGCGCACCGGCAGCACGGCGGTGGTCTGGAGTCCGGGGCGGGCAGATGCGGAGGTATGCATGGTCGATCCTTTCGGAAAAAAACGCGCGGCCCGTGATCGCGGCCGGGGCCACGGCCGCGGTTGCGGCATCGCGCATTTCTGAGCATTATTCAGTTTTCAACCGCGCGTGCTACTCGCCTAGCGCTCACATTTCTCCCCATGGCCACGAAACGAACGTCCCCCTCCACAAGCCCCGTGGGCATGCGGCGCCAGCCCACCCAGGAGCGCGCGCGGCAGACCATCGAGGCCATTTTCGGAGCCACTGCTCAGATTGTGGAAAACGATGGCGACACCGCCCTGACCACCAATCGCATTGCCCAGGTGGCAGGGGTGTCCATCGGCACGCTCTACCAGTACTTCCCGTCCCGGGAGGCCGTGCTGCTGGCGATGGTGGAGCGCGAGCGCGAACGGGTGCAGCGCGAGCTGCAGCAGATGCTGGACGACGCGCTGGCCCGGCAGCGGCCCGTGCGCGAGGTGCTGCAGGACATGGTGCGACTGCTGGTGTCGGCCTTCGGCACGGGCGGGCAGTCGCGCGTGCGGCGCGCCATGGTGCGCCTGGGCTGGCGCGTGGACCAGCACGACCGCTTCACCGCCGCGCTGCGCGAGGGCGCGGAGCGCAACGCCATGGCGCTGGCGCGGCTGGTGGAGGCGGGTGATGCATCGGTGCGGCCGCCCACGCCGGCCATGATGTTCGTGGCCACCCGCGCGGTGATGGGCGCGATCCGCAGCGCATCGCTGGAGAATTCGCCGCTGCTCGGCCAGCCGGCCTTCGAGGACGAACTGGTGCGCATGCTCTGGGGGCTGCTGCGCGCGGATGGCGTGTGACCGGGCCCGCGGGCGGGCACTCCGAGCGGGGAGCGCCGGCGCGCTTGTCAGCCTCAGGCCGAGGTGGGCACGGCCGCCTGCTGCGGGTAGTGGATCGGCTGCCCCGGGTCGCGGTGCCAGTCATATTCGGCCGCCAGTGCCGCAGCTTCGGCCACGGCGCGGCCTGCCAGCCGGGACACGAGATGCCATGCCATGTCGGTGCCGGCGGAAACCCCTGCCGAAGTGACGCGCTTGCCCGCATCCACCCAGCGAGAGGTGTTGTCCCAGAGCACGTTCGGGCCGAACCCCGCCACCCAGCCGAAGGCCTGGTGGTTGGTGGCCGCTGGCATCCCGTCGAGCAGCCCGGCCTTCGCCAGCAGGGCCGCGCCGGTGCAGACCGACGCGATCACCGGCACACGCCCGTCCGCGGATCGCAGCCAGTCGAGCAGCGCGGCCAGGCCTGCCGCGTCCGGTCCTTCCAGCAGGCTGTTCACTCCCCGTCCGCCCGGCACCATCAGGAGGTCCAGCGGCTCCTGCAGCGCCTGATCGCGGAACAGGTCCGGGACCACGCGGGGGCCGTTGAAGCTGCGCACGGGGGCCGGCGCGGCGTCTCCCGCTGCGGGACTGCATTCATTCGAGATCAGGGCGATCTGGAACGGGCAGGGACCCGGGGGCTGGGTGTAGGACGTCCCGATGAACCGGGCGATGGAGAAGGCTTCGACGAAGCCCCAGACATCGAGGGGTTCGAAGTCCGGGAAGACGAGGATGCCGATGCGTTGCGTGCGGGGGAATGAGGGGGTATGGGCCATGGTGCGTGTCCTCGTTGTGCGGGGTGGCGGGCGGCGCCAGGGGAAGCGCCCAGGCCCCTGGGGCCGGCGGGCGCGTCCCGGAGCTGCTTCAGTGATGGTGGCCGGAGACTGTGCCTCCCGCGCCGTCGGGCAGGGCCACGCGCACGAGCTGCATCATTCCCTGGTCTTCATGGTCCAGGATGTGGCAGTGGAGCACGTAGTCGCCGATGTAGCGCTGGTAGCGCGTGCGCACGATCAACGTGTACTTGCCGTCCAGGTTCTGGTCGTTCTTGCTGTTCTTGACCCAGAGCGTGTCTTTCCACACCCCCTTGAGTCCTGGGTACTGCGGGTCGGCCGTCTGGTCGGACGGGTCGATGTCCGTGGCTCCGGGCAGCGAGACGTCCCTGCCGTCCGGATCCAGGATACGCACCACCTGGAACGGGTTCACGTGGATGTGGAACGGGTGGCTCGCCAGGTCCGACTGCAGGGTCCATTCGTCAACGCCTCCCAGGGTCAGGACGCGGTCGACGCGGCCGGGTTCGAAGGGCCTGCCGTTCACCTGGAACTGGATCGGCTTCTGGCCCAGGTCGATGTTGAAGGCGAGCACCTGCGTGCCGGTGACCTCTCCCTCCTCGATGGTGGGGTGCGGCACGAACCGGGTCAGCTTCAGCCCATCGCGCAGGTCTGCCGCCACCTGCGGTCCGACATCCGCGGGCATGTTGGCGGCGGCGGCCGCTGCCAGTTCCTCGGCCAGGTAGCTGGAGATATCGGCGGGGGCTGGGCCTCCGGGCGCCACGCCCCTCACGGTGGCGAGCAGCTGGCGCGACGGCGCGCGCTGGCCCACGTTGGCGGAAGCGGGCGCGGCGGCATTGATCACGCAATAGTCGCCCGGCTCGGGAAACACCATGAGCGTGTCCCACCGGTAGCCCGGCTGGTAGATCGTCTGGTTCGACCGCATCGCCGCGGCGGTGGTCAGGCCGTCCGCCGCGACCAGGTGCTGGGGCAGGGGCGCACCCGTGCAGTTGCGGGCGATGTATGCGTCCTGCTGCGCGGGATCCAGGCCCTCGGCGGCGGGCGCGCCGCTGCGCATCTTGCGGAACTGCAGGTTGATGGTGTCGCGCACGCCGCCGTGGATCGCCCGCCACCGCTCGATCTGCCCGGCGCGGACGTTCCTGAACGTGGGCAACACCTCTCCGTTGATGCTCGTGTACCGACCGGACTTCGCCCAGGTGCCCGGGCCGAACTGGCCCACGTCGCCGGGGCCGGCGGGCGCATAGTGCTCGATGCCTCCCGTATCGCCCGGGTCGCACCGGTAGCTGCCGTCCGGGTTGAGCTTGATGTGGTTGTCCTTGTCGCGGCAGGCGTACTGGATCTGCTGGAAGACCAGTACGCGTTCCTGGAACGCCTGCCGCGGCGTCGGGCGCAGCAGCGTGTCCAGATCCCCGTTTTTCTCCGGCGTGGGAGGGCGGTTGCCGCGGATCACGAGCGCGCCGGCCATGCCGCTGGCCACCTGCAGCGCCGTCGATCCATGGCGGTGGGTGTGGTACCAGTAGGTGCCCGCGGGGTGGTCGGACGGTATGTTGTATTCGTACTCGAAGCTCACGCCGGGATTGACCGAGATGAGCACGTTGTCGCCATTGCCGGCCGGGTTCACCCACAACCCGTGGGTGTGCAGGTTGGTGCCGTTGAAGCAATGCGGGGTATTGGCGCCCTGGGGCGCCTGGATGCAGCCGGGGTCGGGCGGAAGCCGGTTGTTGAGCCGCATGCGGATGGTGTCCCCGGGCCGCACTTCCAGCATGGGCGACACGAAGGGGGCGCCAGGGCGGACATGCGCGCCCTGGTAGCTGCGCAGCCTCACCTTGTCATTGCGCCGGGTTGCCGGGTTCCAGAGGGTGCCGTCGGTGTAGACGACATTCAGGTCCAGCGACACCTCGTGCGATGGCGACAGGGTGGCGTCATTCAGGACGTTGGAGAACTGCTCGAGCCGCAGGGCCCGGGTGCGCCCTCCGGCCTGCCCTGCAGCCCGCTCCTGCACCAGGACGGGCTGCGGGACCCCGCGCCGGAGCTCGAGCAGCGGCGGGTTGCGGACTTCCCGGTCGGCGTCCGCCTGGGCGTGGGCCGGCCTGGGGGCTGTGCCGGCCGTGATGGCGGCGATGGCGAGCGGCAATGCCGCCCAGGTGCTGCGAAGCACGGGTTCCATGGTTTCCTCCCTCGGTAATGTCGATGCTGCGCGCGGGCCTTCTGGGAGTCCCTGTCGCGCCGCATCCAGTATGGATGGGCCGAGCCCCTGCGGTCAACCGTCCGGTCAGCGCTGCCGCGGCACCCGCCCCATCAGGTAGAACTCCGGATTCGGCTGCATGCCCGCGAAGCTGGCCATGCGGTTGGAGAGCCCGAAGAACGCCGTGATGGCGGCGATGTCCCAGATGTCCTCGTCGTCGAAGCCATGCGCGTGCAGCGCGGTGAAATCCTCATCGCCGATCGCCTGCGACTCCTGGCAGACCTTCATCGCGAAGTCGAGCATCGCGCGCTGGCGCGGGGTGATGTCGGCCTTGCGGTGGTTCACGGCCACCTGGTCGGCCACGAAGGGCTTCTTCTCGTAGATGCGCAGCAGCGCGCCGTGCGCCACCACGCAGTACAGGCACTGGTTGGCGGCGCTGGTCGCGGTGACGATCATCTCGCGGTCGCCCTTGGTGAGCGAGCCTTCCTCCTTGAGCATCAGCGCGTCGTGGTAGGCGAAGAAGGCGCGCCACTCGGCGGGCCGGCGCGCGAACGCCAGGAACACGTTCGGGATGAAGCCGGCCTTGTCCTGCACGTCGAGGATGCGGGCCTGGATGTCCTCGGGCAGCGTGTTCAGTTCGGGAAGGGGGTAGCGGCTCACGGTGGTCGTCTCCTTATATGTCTCAGTTGGTTCAAACTTCAGTCGTCAAGGCAGGCCGGCCGGCCTTGGCCACTGAACGGGTTGACTCACCGCCGCGCAGCCTGTGTCTCCTGCGAGCGCGAGCTCGAATGACAGCCCAGGGCGCACGGTGGTGGTCCCTTTGTTCTGCCGCATCCCGAATGGTTGACCGAACACATTTCGTATTCGTAAGGCTGGGAGTTGGAGAACCGCTATGAGTGAACTCGTCTACGTGGGCATCGATATCGCCAAGAACAGCTTCGAAGTGGCTGTCACGGGCGAACTGCAGACGCTCAATCTGGCCAACGACGAAGCCGGCCATGCCCAGCTGTGCCAATGGCTCGCACCGCTGGCGCCCAGGCTCATCCTGATGGAGGCCACCGGCGGCTATGAGCAAGACCTCGCGCTGGCCTTGGCGGGCGCGGGCTTGCGCGTGTCGGTGGTCAACCCTCGCCAGGCACGCGACTTCGCGCGCTGCGTGGGCAAGCTGGCCAAGACCGACCGCATCGACGCGCAAGCTCTGCGCAGCTTTGCCTCGATGCTCGATGCGCAAGGCCACCAGCCTCGTGCCCTGGCCGACGACGAGCGCCGCGAGCTCACGGCCCTGGTGGTGCGCCGCAGGCAACTGGTGACCATGCTGGTGTCCGAGCGCCAGCGCCTGGGCGTGGCCCACCGCAAGGCCAAGCCCAGCATCCTGGCGATCATGGATGCCATCGCGGCGCAATTGCACGATGTCGATGACGAGCTCAAGGCGCATGTCCAGACTCACCACGCCGACCTGGCCAAACTGCTGACCTCGGTCAAGGGCGTGGGGCCGACGACCGCCTGCACGTTGCTGGCGCAACTTCCCGAACTCGGCCAGCTCAATCGCAAGCAGATCACGGCCCTGGTCGGTCTGGCGCCCATGAACCGAGACTCGGGCACGCTCAGGGGCCAGCGCCACATCTTCGGTGGCCGCGCCGACGTGCGGCGCGTGCTCTACGTCGCAGCCTTGGTCGGCACGCGCTTCAACCCCGTCCTCAAGGCGTTCTACGCCAAGCTGCTGGCCGCGGGCAAAGCCAAGAAGGTCGCCCTCGTGGCCTGCATGCACAAGCTGTTGGTCATCCTGAACGCGATCGCTCGCACCAGGTCGCCCTGGCGCGATGACTTTGCTGAGCGTCTTTGAGCTAGTCATTCAAGATGGTTGCTGTCGTCGTTCGAATCGGGTAGTGAGCGAAAACGGTATCACGGATGCCAGTGGCTGGCGCGCACGCCGGTGGCGCCGGGCGCCGCCGCGCTGCCGGCCAGCGCGTACGACAGCTGGTTGGCCGCCGCGACCACGGTCTGCGCGAGCGCCTCGAGCTTTTCCGGCTGCAGGCGCGATGCGGGCCCCGAGATGCACACCGAGCCCAGCAGCCGCCAGTGCATGCTGAACACCGGCGCGGAGACCGTGGCCACGCCCTGTTCGCGCTCGCCGATGGACCAGTGGTATCCGCGCTGGCGGATGCGTTCGTACTCCGTGCCCGGCGCGCCCGAGAAGGCCAGGATCACGCGGCCCGGCGAGCCCCTGTCCAGCGGCAGGCCCTCGCCCATGCGGGCATGGTGCCGCAGGGCCTGGGGGCCCTCCACGCGCACGAGGCAGGTGCGGACCTCTCCCTCGCGCACATAGAAAGCCGCGCTCTCTCCGGTGGACTGGGTGAGCGCGCGCAGCGCCGGCTCGAGCACGTTCTGCACGTCGAACCCGGCCTGGTAGCGCGCCCCCAGCCAGCCCGCGGCGGGCCCGAGCCGCCAGTCGCCGTCCTCGCGCTGCACCAGGTAGCCGGAGTGCGCCAGGGTGCGGGCGAGCCGCAGCACCGTGGTCTTGTGAAGCGCGCACCGCCGGCTCAGCTCGGCCAGCGACAGCTGCGATTCGCCCAGGGCGAATGCCGCGAGCACCTGCAATGCGCGCGTGACGGCAATGACGCCGCCATCGCTGGCGGTGGCGGGCGCGGGACCAGGAGGAACCTCTGCGGAGATGGGCCGGGATGGTGTGCGGGAGGGGTTGCTCATGGCAGTACGCGTTGCGTTGTGCGAAACGGCATTGTATGCAGCGAAACGTTTTTCTAAAGTCGCATCACGCCGGGTTTCCAACGCCACGGCGCCGGGCCGACAAACACAACGGAGACAACCGACATGCCTTTCCTTCCGGCTTCCCGCCTTGCCGTGCCGCGCCGCGGCGTTCTGCTGCTGGCCCTGGCCGCCACCGCCGCCCTGAGCGCTGGCGTCGTGCATGCCCAGGCCGCCTATCCGAACAAGCCCATCCGCCTCATCGTGCCGTTCCCTCCGGGCGGCGGCACGGACATGATCGCGCGCACCGTGGCGCAGAAGCTCACCGACCAGCACAAGTGGAACGTGGTGGTGGACAACCGGCCAGGCGCCGGGGGCAACCTGGGTGTGGACGCTGCGGCCAAGGCGGCGCCCGACGGCTACACGCTCGTCATGGGCCAGACCAGCAACCTGGCCATCAACCCCTCGCTCTACGCCAAGCTGCCCTACGACCCGCTCAAGGACCTGGTGCCCGTGGCGCTGGTGTCTTCCGCGCCGATCGTGATGGCCGCACCTGCCGGTTCGCCCTACAAGACCTTCGCCGACGTGGTGGCCGCCGCCAAGGCCAAACCCGACGGCATCACGCTGGGTTACTCCGGCAACGGCACCGTGGCCCACCTGGCCGGCGAACTGGCCGAGAACGCCGCCGGCATCAAGCTCCGCCACGTGCCCTACAAGGGCGCCTCGCAGGCCATGACGGACCTCGTGGGCGGGCAGATCGACCTGTACATGTCGGCCGTGCCCACGCTGCTCGGCCAGGTGCGCAACGGCAAGCTGCGGGCCATCGCCATCACCTCGCTCAAGCGCTCGGCCCAGTTGCCGGACACGCCCACCCTGGCCGAGTCCGGCTACAAGGACTTCGAGGCGGCGTCGTGGTATGGCGTGCTGGCACCCGCGGGCACCCCCGTGCCGATCGTGCAGACGCTCAACAAGGCCATCAACCAGGCGCTGGCCCAGCCGGACGTGGCCGAAAAGCTCAAATCCGAAGGCGGCGACGTGCTGGGCGGCACGCCGGAGAAGTTCAGCGCGCTGCTCAAGGCCGAAGTGCCCCGCTGGGCGAAGATCGTCAAGGATTCCGGCGCGAGCCTGGACTGATTGCGTCCGCCGCAATCCGACGCCGACGCATGACGCTCGCCATGGCCCGCGACGACCGCACCGCCACGCCCGTGCGCTTCTCTGCTGGTACCACCGCGCCGCGCACGGCGCTTCCGGCCGGTGCGTGCGATTGCCACGTCCACCTCTATGACAGCCGCTTCCCGGCCGAGCCCGCCGCCCGTCTGAGGCCCCCGGACGCGGGCGTGGATGACCTGCGCGCGCTGCAGCGGCGCATCGGCAGCACGCGCGCCGTGCTGGTCACGCCCTCCACCTATGGCACCGACAACCGCTGCATGCTGGAAGGATTGGCCGCGCTGGGCGCCGATGCCCGGGGCGTGGCGGTGATCGGCGGCCACGAGAGTGATGCCGAACTGCTGCGCCTGCACGAGGCCGGTGTGCGCGGCGTGCGGCTCAACCTGTCGCTGGGCGTGTCGGGCACGGTGGATGCACTGCTTCCGCTGGCACGGCGCATCGCGCCGCTCGGCTGGCATCTGCAACTGCTGATGGCGCCGGATTTGCTGGCGCAGCAGGCCGGCGTGCTGCGCCAGTTGCCAGCGCCGCTGGTGTTCGACCACTTCGGGCGCATTCCACCCGCGCTCGCCGGCCGCCACCCCGCCCATCCGCTGCTGCTGGAATTGCTGCAGGAAGGGCGCGCCTGGATGAAGCTCTCCGGCGGCTACATCGTGAGCGAGCGTCACGCGGTGGACGACCCGGCGCTGGATGCGCTGGCCGCCGGCTACCTGCGCGCGGCGCCGGAACGCGTGGTCTGGGGCAGCGACTGGCCCCATGCCACCGCCACGGCCGGCGTGCAGCCGCTGCCGGACGACGCGGGGCAGGTCGACCGCCTGGCCGAATGGGCGGAGCTGACCGGAGATGCCGGCACGCTGCGGCGCGTGCTGGTGGACAACCCGGCGGCGCTCTACGGCTTTCCGGCCGTTCAGACCGCGCGCTGAATTCCCTTCAAAACAAGCACAAAGAGACAAGCCATGACCGATACCCTCCGTCCACCGACATCTCCCCTCGGCGACGCCGGCATCGGCCGCCGCGGCCTGATCGCCTCCGCGGGGACGCTGCTGCTGGGCTCTCTGGGCCCGGTGCCCGCGTACGCGCAATCCGACTGGCCCGCCGACAAGATCATCACCTGGGTCGTGCCGTACCCCCCGGGCGGCAGCACCGACGTGCTGGGCCGCACCGTGGCCCAGCGCCTGGGCACGGCTCTGGGCACCAACGTGATCGTGGACAACCGCGCGGGCGCCACAGGCACCATCGGCGCCGCCTTCGTGGCCAAGGCCGCCCCCGATGGATATACGCTGCTCGGCACCTCGATCGGCCCGCAGGCCATCGCGCCGCACCTCCTGGGCAAGCTGCCATACGACCCCATCGCAGCGTTCGAGCCCGTGGTGATCATCGGCACCATCCCGCACATCCTGGTGGTGGGCGCGGACCAGCCCTTCAAGACCGTGGCCGATCTCGTGGCCGCAGCCAGGGCCCAGCCCGGCCAGTTGGCCTACGCCTCCGGCGGCAACGGCACCATCCTGCAGATGCAGGGTGAACTGCTGCAGCAGCAGACGGGCGCGCGCTTCATTCACGTGCCGTACAAGGGCGACACGCCCGCCCTGCAGGACACGCTGGCGGGCCAGGTGCAGTTCATGTTCGCGCCCGTGGCCGCTGCGCTGCCGCACGTGCAGGCCGGCAAGCTGCGTGCACTGGCCGTCACCTCGGCGCAGCGGCTCAAGGCGCTACCCGCCGTGCCCACCATGGGCGAGGTCGGCATGAAGGATTTCGTGGTCGAACAGTGGCAGGCCGTTTTCGCGCCTGCCAAGACGCCCGCCGCCTTGGTGCAGCGCCTGAACCAGGAAATCAACAAGGCCCTCAAGGACCCGGCCGTCGTGGCCCTGGCCGACAAGCTGGGCGTGACGCTGGTCGGCGGCACGCCGAAGCAGCTGGGCGACCTTCAGAAGGCCGACTCCGCCAAGTGGGCGAAGGTCATCCAGGACGGAAACATCAAAGCGGAATAACGGGTGCGGTCCACCTCCTTTTTCTCAACCCAACGAACATCACCATGAGCCAACTTCCTGAAGTCATCCGCGACATCGAGCGCGTGAACGCCGACGTCGTCGCCAGGGCCGCGACCTTCCAGGCCGCCATCCTGGCCGACGTGGCCGGCCGCCGCGGCACCATGCACGCCCGCGTCTCGCCCGTGCACCAGCACATGAAGGTGGCGGGCCCGGCCTTCACCGTCGAGGTGCGCCCCGGCGACAACCTCATGATCCACGCGGCCATCGCGCTGGCCCAGCCCGGCGACGTGCTCGTGATCGACGGCAAGGGCGACCAGACCGCCGCGCTGATGGGCACGCTGATGCTCAGCGCCTGCAAGAAGCGCGGCCTCGCCGGCGTGATCGTGGACGGCGCGATCCGCGACAAGCTGGAGATCCTGGAACTGGACTTCCCCGTGTTCAGCGCGGGCTTCAACCCCGCCGGGCCCACCAAGTACGTGCCCGGCCGCATCAACCATCCCATCTCCGCCGGCGGCGCCGTGGTGAACCCGGGTGACCTGGTGGTGGGCGATGCCGACGGCGTGGTCGTGATCGAACGCGCCAAGGCTCCCGCCATGATGGCCCTGGCCGACAAGAAAGTGGCCGACGAGGCCGCCCGCATCGAGGCGATCGCCCGTGGCGACACGGCATCGAAGTGGCTGCCTGCCGCGTTGCGCGCCGCTGGCGTGCTGAAGGAAGGGGAGTCGCTGTGAGCGCCGGCACCATCATCGTCACGGGGGCCGACCTGGCGCAGCAGGCGCTCGATCTGCTGAAGAATTTCGAGGTCGTGTACGCCGGCAAGACGCCGACGGAAGACGACATGGTCGCCCTGGCCGGGCAACATGACCCCGTGGCCATCATCGTGCGCTACGGCAAGGTGGGCCCGGCCGTGATGGACGCGGCACCTTCGCTCAAGGTGATCTCCAAGCATGGCAGCGGCACCGATACCATCGACAAGGTGGCGGCGAAAGCGCGCGGCATCGAGGTGGTGGCCGCCGTGGGTGCCAACGCCGCCGCGGTGGCCGAGCAGGCACTGGCGCTGCTGCTGGCCTGCGCCAAGTCCGTGGTGGAACTGGATGCCCGCATGCATGCCGGCCACTGGGACAAGGCCACGCACAAGAGCCTGGAGCTGGGCGGCCGCACGGTGGGCCTGGTGGGCCTGGGCGCCATCGGCCTGCGCTTCGCGAAGATGGCCGATGCGCTCGGCATGCGCGTGATCGGCTTCGACCCGTTCGCGAAGAATCTGCCGGACTACGTGCAGAGCGTGCCGCTCGAAACCCTCTGGCGCGAGTCGGATGCGGTGTCGCTGCATTGCCCGCTGACGGAAGAGAACCGCGGCATGCTGAACGCCAGCACGCTGGCGCAGTGCAAGCGCGGCGTGATCGTGGTGAACACCGCGCGTGGCGGCCTGATCGACGAGGTGGCGCTGCTGGAGGCCGTGCGGTCCCGCCAGGTGATGGCAGCGGGGCTGGACAGCTTCGCCGTCGAGCCCATGGCGCCCGGCCATCCATTCCAGGGCGAACCGCGCTTCATCCTGAGCCCGCACATCGGCGGCGTGACAAGCGACGCCTACGTGAACATGGGCGTGGGTGCGGCCCGCAACCTGCTGGCCGTGCTGGAGCGCGCTGCCGCGGCGGCCTGACCGGAAGGCAGGGCACGGCTGCGTGGCCGTGCCCTGCGCCAGCGACCATTCACCACACGAGGCTGCGCGCGACGCGGCCCATGACAGGAGACATGCGCATGCATTCCATTTCTGCAGGCACCGGGCGAACCACGCTTGTTCGCTTCACCGCTTTCGTTCCGAAGGCCCTGGCCGCCACGCTTTTCGCCACCTCGGCCGCCTGCCTCGCGCAGGCTGGTGCCTATCCCGCCAAGCCCGTCAAGCTGGTCGTGGGCTTCGCGGCAGGCGGCCCCACCGACGTGGTGGCGCGCGCCTTCGCCGACCATGCCAGCCGCGCGCTGGGCCAGCCGTTCATCATCGACAACAAGCCCGGCGCCAACACCATCCTGGCCGCGCAGGCCGTGGCCAGCGCACCGGCGGACGGCTACACGCTGCTGTTCGGCGCCACCAACCACACGATGATCCCGGGGCTCTACAGCGGACGGGTGAAGTTCGACGCGGTGAAGTCCTTCAAGCCGCTGTGCACCGTGGCGACCAGCCCCACGGTACTGGTGGTGGGGCAGGGCCTGCCCGTGAAGACGCTGGCCGACTACATGGCCCGCGCCCGCCAGGAGCCGGGCCGCCTCACGGCGGGCACTGCAGGCGTGGGCAGCTCCGGGCATTTCGCCACCGAAATGTTCGCGCGCGCCAACGGGCTGAAGTTGAACCACGTGCCCTACAAGGGCGCTGCGCCCGTGGTCACCGACATGATGGGCGGCCAGCTCGACAGCTCCTTCGCCACGCTGGGCTCGGTGCTGCCGCAGATCCGGAGCGGCAAGCTGGCGGCCCTGGCCGTGGCGTCGCCCCGGCGGTCATCGCTGCTGCCCAATGTGCCCACGTTCGCCGAAGCCGGCGGCGGCAACTACTCCGCCGATGCGTGGTACGGCGTGCTGGCGCCCGCCGGCCTGCCCGAACCCATCGCGCACCAGCTGGAGAAGGTGGCGCGCGAGTTCGCGGGCAGCGCCGCCGCGGCCGAGAAGCTGCGCGGCCTGGGGCTCGACGCCGACTCCACCTGCGGCACGGCTTTCGCCGCGCAGGTCGAACGCGAAGTTGCCACCTACACGCAGATCGCCAGGGATCTGGACCTGAAAGCCGAATGAGCGCAGCCCACAGACAACACCATCGCTAGGAGACGCCATGCACCGTTTCATCAAGCCCTTCGCCGCCGCCGTCGCCCTCGCTGCGGGCCTGGCCCATGCCGCATTCCCGGAACGGCCTGTCACCATCGTCGTGCCCTATGCCCCGGGCGGCGCAGCCGATGCCGTGGCACGCGTGATCGCCACGCGCATGGGCGCCAAATTGGGCACCAGCGTGATCGTGGACAACAAGGCCGGCGCGAGCGGCACCATCGGCGCGAGCTTCGTCGCCAAGGCGCCGGCCGACGGCTACACCATGCTGTACGACGCCACGCCGTACTCCATCAACCCGCACCTGTTCCCCAGGATGCCGTATGCCAGCACTGCGCTGCAGCCGCTGTCGCTGGTACTGCTGGCACCCAACGTGCTCATCGTGAAGGCCGATTCGCCCCTCAAGACCGTGAACGACCTGATCGCCCGGGCGAAGGCGCAGCCGGGCAAGCTCAACTTCGCCTCGGGCGGCAGCGGCACGGTGCAGCGCCTGGCGGCGGAACTGTTCCGCCAGCAATTGGGCCTGGACATGGTGCATGTGCCCTACAAGAGCGGCGGCCCGGCGATCGCGGACGTGATGGGAGGGCAGGTGGATTTCATGTTCGGTACCGTCGCAGCCACCTATCCGCTGATAACGGGAGGCAAGCTGCGCGCGCTGGCCGTGTCCGCGCCCGAACGCTCCAGGCGCCTGCCCGACGTGCCCACCGTGGCCGAAGCCGCCATCCCCGGCTACGAAGCCTACGAATGGAACGGTGTGTTCCTGCCCGCCGGCACGCCCGCGCCGATCGCTGCGCAACTGCAGCAGGCGCTGGCCGAGGTGCTCAAGGAAGACGAGGTACGCCAGCGACTGACCGACCTGGGCGCCCAGCCCATCGGCTCCACGCCGGCCGAGTTCGCCACCTTCCTGAAGAAGGAAGATGCGAAGTGGGGCGAGGTGGTGCGCAAGGGCAACATCAAACTCGACTAGATCTGGAGCAACCCCCTGAGGCGCGTTGCGCCTTCCCCCTTCTCTCGCCTCGCTGCGCGATGCGGGAAGGGGGACGACGCCAGCGCGGCGGGGCGGCCCTTGCGCGGCGTCTGCTGGCCTGGGCTGCGCCTGTGCAGGGGCCGCGCCCAGGGCTCGCCCGCGGCGGACCGACGCTGAAACACGATGAACCTGCCCGAACTTTCTGAACCCGTGCCCCATTCGGCGGGGGTGAAACGGCCATCGCACGTGCTGCCCGCGCTGGCCTGCGACAGCCACATGCACATCTTCGACCGGCGCTTCGCGCCGTCGCCGCACTGGCCGCGCACGCCGCCCGATGCGCCGGTGGCTGCCTACCGTCAACTGCAGCAGCGACTGGGCACGTCGCGCGCGGTGGTGGTCACGCCGTCCACCTACGGCACCGACAACGCCTGCACGCTCGACGCACTGGACCAGCTGGGCGATGGCGCGCGGGGCGTGGCCGTGGTCGGGCAGGGAGTTTCCGATGCCGACCTGGCCCGCCTGGCTGCGCGCCGGGTGCGGGGGCTGCGCGTCAATTTCGTCTCCCCGCAGTCCTGGGGCGAGACCACGCCCGGCATGCTGGCCGGCCTGGCGCGGCAGGTGGCCTGCCATCCCCACTGCGTGGGCTGGCACATCCAGGTGTTCGCGCAGCCGGAGCAGATCGTCGCGATGGAGCCCCTCCTGCAGTCCTTGCCCGTGCCGCTGGTCATCGATCACCTGGGGCGCATCGATCCGGCAGAAGGCACCGCGGCCCCGGCATACACCGTACTGCGCCGGCTGCTGGACGCCGGCAATACCTGGGTCAAACTGTCGGGCGCCTACATGCGCTCCGCGGTGCACGGCCCGGGGTACGGCGATACGCTCCCCCTGGGCCGCGCATTCGTGCAGGCCGCACCGCAGCGGCTGGTGTGGGGCAGCGACTGGCCGCACACCACCGAAGCGCCCGGTAGCGTGGACGATGCGGCGCTGGTGGACCTGCTGCGGGCCTGGACCGGCTCGGACGCCGCCATGGATGCCATCCTGGTGGACAACCCCGCGCGGCTCTACGGCTTCGGCGTTCAGGCCTGAGCGCTGCGCGCCTTCAGGCCGATCAACCCCGACAACGACAATTTCCAGGAAAAGCGAACCGTTCCATGTTCCTGCTGCAAGCCCCCCAGATCCGTGACCTGGAAACCTTCACGGCCATGCCCGCATCCCTGCGCCGCCCCGAGCGCAGCGACTGGGCCGACGCCAATCGCGGCGGCACCGTCACCGACTCGTTCCTCGAAGGTCCGGTGTTCGACGACGCGGGCCACCTGTATGTGAGCGACATCCCCTGGGGCCGCATCTTCCGCATCGACCCGCAGGGCGCCTGGAGCCTCGTGGCCGAATACGACGGCGAGCCCAACGGCATGAAGTTCCTCGATGCCGGCACGCTGCTCATCACCGACTACAAGAACGGACTGATGCGCCTCGACGTCGCCACCGGCCGTGTGTCGCCGTACCTGCAGCGCCGCAACAGCGAGCGCTTCAAGGGCGTGAACGACCTGGTCTTCGATGCGGAAGGCAATCTCTACTTCACCGACCAGGGGCAGAGCGGGCTGCATGATCCTTCCGGGCGCCTCTACCGCCTGCGCACCAACGGCCAGCTCGATCTGCTGCTGCACAACGTGCCCAGTCCCAACGGCGTTGCGCTCTCGCCCGACGGCCGCGTGCTGTACCTGGCGGTCACGCGCGGCAACTGCGTCTGGCGCGTTCCGCTGCTGCCCGACGGCAGCGTGGCCAAGGTGAGCCAGTTCTTCACGTCCTACGGCCCCAGCGGCCCGGATGGCCTCGCCGTGGACAGGCAGGGTCGGGTGCTCGTCGCGAACCCGGGCCTGGGCGTGGTGTGGATACTCAACGGGCGTGCCGAACCCGAATGGGTGCTGCGCGGCATTCCCGGCAGCTCCACCACCAACCTTGCCTTCGGCGGCGAGGACCGGCGCACGCTCTACGTGACGGATTCCACGCACGGCCGCATCCTGCGCACCACCATGGAGTCGCCCGGCTTGCCGCTGCACCGGGCGATCGCCGGACCGCGCTGAACGGTGGGCCGGCGCGGACGACGCGGCGATTGCAGCTGAGGAGCCGCTATCGGCGCGCCCATGGAAAGAGGGCCGCAGCGACGGCCAAGAACTGGAATGGGACTGGGGTGGTTTTAAAAAGCTATCAAAACCATGAAATCAATTGATTTTTGCTTTTGATGCTTTCCCCATAGGATTGCTCATCCATTCACAGAGGAGTGCCCCATGACGCAAGACGCAACCAAGTGCCCGTTCCACGCAGCCGCTGCCAACGGTGGCACGATCAACAAGGACTGGTGGCCCAACCAGCTGCGCCTCGACCTCCTCAGCCAGCACTCGGGCAAAACCGATCCCTTGGGCGGCTCCTTCAATTATGCCGAGGAGTTCAAGAAGCTGGACTACGAAGGCCTCAAGCGCGACCTGCGCGCCCTCATGACGGATTCACAGGACTGGTGGCCCGCCGACTTCGGCCACTACGGCCCGCAGTTCGTCCGCATGGCCTGGCATGCCGCCGGCACCTACCGCACGGGCGACGGCCGCGGCGGCGCGGGCCGGGGCCAGCAGCGCTTCGCCCCCCTCAACAGCTGGCCCGACAACGTCAACATCGACAAGTCCCGCCGCCTGCTCTGGCCCATCAAGCAGAAGTACGGCCAGAAAATCTCCTGGGCCGACCTGCTGGTGCTGACCGGCAACGTGGCGCTGGAAACCATGGGCTTCCGCACCTTCGGCTTCGCCGGCGGCCGCGAGGACACCTGGGAACCCGATCAGGACGTGTACTGGGGCAGCGAGAAGACCTGGCTGGGCGGCGATGCGCGCTATGGCAAGGGCACGCCGGGCGACGGCACCCTGGTGGCCGAGCCCGCAATGCACGGCCACGAGAAGGAGCGCGTGCTCGAGAACCCGCTGGCCGCCGTGCAGATGGGCCTGATCTACGTGAACCCCGAAGGCCCCGAAGGCAACCCCGACCCGGTGGCCGCCGCGCACGACATCCGCGAAACCTTCGCCCGCATGGCCATGGACGACGAGGAAACCGTCGCGCTGATCGCCGGCGGTCACACCTTCGGCAAGACCCACGGCGCCGGCCCGGCCGACCACGTGGGCCCCGAACCCGAAGCCGCGGGCCTGGAGCACCAGGGCCTGGGCTGGGCCAGCAGCTTCGGCTCCGGCAAGGCGGGCGACGCCATCACCAGCGGCTTGGAAGTCACCTGGACCAGCACGCCCGCCCAGTGGGGCAACGAATTCTTCGAGAACCTGTTCAAGTTCGAATGGGAACTCACCAAGAGCCCGGCCGGTGCCCACCAGTGGCAGGCCAAGAATGCGCCCGCCACCATCCCCGATGCGCACGACCCGTCGAAAAAGCGCGTGCCGACCATGCTCACGACCGACCTGTCGCTGCGGTTCGACCCGGCCTACGAAAAGATCTCGCGCCGCTTCCTGGAAAATCCGCAGGCCTTCGCCGAAGCCTTCGCCCGTGCCTGGTTCAAGCTGACGCATCGCGACATGGGCCCGCGCGCCCGTTACCTGGGCCCCGAAGTGCCGAAGGAAGAACTGGTCTGGCAGGACCCGATCCCGGCCGTCACCCACGACCTGGTCGATGCCGCCGACGTGGCTGCGCTCAAAGAACGCGTGCTGGCCTCGGGCCTCACCGTGCAGGAGCTGGTCGGTACCGCCTGGGCCTCGGCCTCCACCTTCCGCGGCTCCGACAAGCGCGGCGGCGCCAACGGTGCGCGCATCCGCCTCAGCCCCCAGAAGGACTGGGCCGTCAACCAGCCTGATCAGCTGGCCCGCGTGCTGCAGGTGCTCGAAGGCATCCAGCGCGACTTCAACAAGGGCGCCGACGGCGACAAGCGCGTCTCGCTGGCCGACCTGATCGTGCTGGCCGGCGCAACCGGCGTGGAGCAGGCCGCCAAGGCCGCTGGCGTGGCCGTGAGCGTGCCGTTCAATCCCGGCCGTGCAGATGCCCGCCAGGACCAGACCGACGTGGACTCGTTCGCTGTGCTGGAGCCGGTGGCCGATGGCTTCCGCAACTACACCAAGGCCCGCTACAGCGTGCCGGCCGAGGTGCTGCTGCTGGACAAGGCCCAGTTGCTGACGCTCACGGCGCCCGAAATGACGGTGCTCGTCGGCGGCCTGCGCGCCATCAACATCAACGTGGGCGGCAGCGCGCACGGCGTCTTCACCGCCACGCCCGGCGCGCTGACGAACGACTTCTTCGCCAACCTGCTGGACATGTCCACCGAGTGGAAGGCCACGGGCGACCTGTTCGAGGGCCGCGACCGCAAGAGCGGCGAGAAGAAGTGGACCGGCACGCGCGTCGACCTGGTCTTCGGATCCAACTCCGTTCTGCGCTCCCTGGCCGAGGTGTACGCCAGCGCCGACGCCAAGGAGAAGTTCGTGCGCGACTTCGTGGCCGCCTGGGCCAAGGTGATGGACCTGGACCGTTTCGACCTGCGCTGACCGCCCGGCGCGGCCATGCCGCCTGCCGCAAAGCCCGCTGCCTGCAAAGGCCGCGGGCTTTTTTCCGTCCGGGATCCGCGCCGGCGATGCCGCTTCTCTCGCCACTCCCCCTGAGTCCCCGGGTTCTGGCGGCATACTCCCGGCCGGTGCACGTGCACCTGTTTTTTTAAATGCGACGGAATCGAGAATGGACAACAAGAAAGTGGGAGTGGCAGTCGCCGTGGTGGTGGCGGTCGCAGCGGCGTACGGTGGCGCGACCTGGTACCTGGGCCAGCGCGCCCAGGCGGGCTACCAGGATGCCGTGGCCGAGTTGCGCAAGGCGCTCGGCGACGATGCGGTGGTCTCCAACGATTACGACCAGGGATTCTTCTCATCGAAGGCACGCCTGGTGATGCAATGGGCCGGGGCGCCCGCGCAAGAGGGCCGTCCTGCTTCCCCGCCGCTGCGCCTGGTGGTGGACACCGTGGTACGGCACGGCCCGCTGGCCGGCGCGCGGGTCGCAGCTGCGGTGGCGGACTACCGGTTCGCGCTGGAAGGGCTGGACGACGAAGCCCTGGCCCACCTGGACAAGGCATCCGCCCCCGTGCTGACGAGCGTGCACCATCTCACGGGCAGCCACGATGTCCACCTGCGGCTGCCTGCCGGCGAGGCGGAGGGCGGCGACGGCGTGGCCCTGCGGTGGCAGGAGATGGTGTACGACATGGCCATCGGCCGCGACGGCAGGCACTTCCAGGGCCACTTTCGCTGGCCGGAAGTCGGCCTGACAGGCATCCCCGACGCTTCCGTGCAGGCGGAGGCCGAAGAGGAGGAGGAAGAGAATGACGCCGACGAGACGGCGTCCCCCGAGCCCGTGGACCGCACGTCGATCACCCTGCAGGGCATGGAGGGCAGCTTCGACAACGTCGCCATCAGCGGGCTTTGGGGCGTGGGCGTGGGCAAGGCCGACTTCCGCGTAGGGCGGGTCGCCACCAGCGTCCATCCGGCGGCAGGTGGCGACGCCCGGCACACGCTGGACCTCAGGAACGTCGCAGGGACGTATGCCATCGATGCCACCGACGACACGCTGGGCATGACGACGACGCTGAGCACGGCTGGGCGCATCGGCGCGATCGACTTCGAGTCGATCGGCCTGGAGGAAAAGATCCAGCGCATCAGCATCGAAGCGCTCCGCAACTTCCAGCGCATGGTGCTGGATGGCTACCGCGCGGGCGGTCTCGCCGAGGCGAAGGCCACCATGGAGCAGCGGGGAACGGCCGTGCTGATGGAGAACGCGCCGCGCCTGGTCCAGGCCCTTCCCGCCTACTCGATGAAGATGAAGGCGACCTACCAGGGCCAGACGGGCCAGCTTGAATACGGCGGCGAAGTGAAGCGCGCGCCTTCCGACGCTGAGGTGGCGCAGGCGGGCTGGATGTCGGCCTTGATGAAAACCTCGGTGCTGCAGGCCACGGCGCGGGTGCCCAAGGCCTGGGCGCTGCCGCTGATGCAGTCCACGGGCCGGCCCGGTGCCCAGGCGCAGGACGTGGATGCCATGGTGGCGATGGCCCAGTCGTCGGGCTACCTGCTCCAGGAGGGCGAGTTCCTGACCAGCGCGATCCAGCTGCAGCCGGGCCAGTTGACGCTCAACGGCAAGACCCTGCCGCTGCCGTCCGGCGCGGCGCGCTGACCAAACCCTGGCATTCCGTCCGGCATGGCCGGCGTGGATGGCAAATCAGGGTTTGCCGCAATAGACTCGGACATTGCATCACTGGAGAGCCATTTCATGCATTCCGACATCGTGATCGTGGGCGGCGGGGCCGGCGGGCTGGAACTGGCAGCGCGCCTCGGGCGCAGCCTCGGTGCGAAGCAGGGCCGCGAACGCGTGCTGCTGGTGGACCGTTCGCCTTTCCACATCTGGAAGCCCACCCTGCACGAGGTGGCCGCCGGCACGCTGGACGCCCACCAGGAAGGACTGTCCTACCCCGTGCTGGCACGGCGCAACCATTTCGGCTTCGCCATCGGCGACCTGGTGGGGCTGGACACGGCGCGCAAGACCATCGAGCTGGGCGAGATCCGCAACGCCGAGGGCGAGCTGCTGGTGCCGCGCCGCACGGTGAGCTACACCCGCCTGGTGCTGGCCATCGGCAGTGGCTCCAACGCTTTCGGCACGCCCGGCATCGAGCATGCCTACCTGCTCGAGAACGTGCGCGATGCGCAGCGCTTCCATACCGACTGGCTGGGCGCCTGCGCGCGGGCCTCGTTTTCCGAAAGCCGGGCACTGTCGATCGCCATCGTGGGCGCGGGCGCGACGGGCGTGGAGCTGTCCGCGGAATTGCTGGAAGCCTATGCCGAACTGCTCGAAAGCCTGGGCAGCAGCCAGCGCTTTCGCCTGGACATCACCCTGGTCGAAGGTGGCAGCCGCATCCTGGGCGGCCTGCCCGAGAAGATTTCCGCGCAGGCCGAAGTGGCGCTGCGGCGCAAGCAGGTGCAGGTGCTCACCGGCACGCGCGTGACCGAGATCCGCCGTGGCGCCCTGGTCACCCCCAACGGAGAGATTCCTGCGGACATGGTGGTCTGGGCCGCCGGCATCAAGGCGGCGGAGGGCAATGCCCGCCTGGGCCTGGAGGTGAACCGGCTCAACCAGTTCATCGTGGACGACCGCCTGCGTACCTCGGCGCCCGACGTGCTGGCCTTCGGCGACTGCGCCGCCTGCCCGTGGGTCGATGGCAAGACCGTGCCCGCCCGCGCGCAGGCCGCGCACCAGCAGGCCGACTACCTGGCCAAGGTGCTGGGCGCGCTGCTGCGCGAGCAGGAAGTGGCCGCGCCCTTCGTGTACAAGGATTTCGGCTCCCTGGTCTCGCTGGGCGACAACAAGGGCGTGGGCAACCTCATGGGCGGGCTCGGCGGGCGCAACTTCTTCGTCGAAGGCCTGATCGCCAAGTGGATGTACATCTCCCTGCACCTGAACCACCACCGCGCCATCCTGGGCACCGGCAAGACGGTGGTGCTGGCCCTGGCACGGCTGCTGCAGCAGCGCGTGTCCGGCCGGCTCAAGCTGCATTGACGCGGCCCGGGCCCGAGCCGGGCCCGCGGCCTGCCATCACTTCGAGGTGTAGGTGATCTTGGTCATCTCGACCGTCGAGGGAACGCCGTTCGACGCCGAGTCGGCGGTTTTGAGGGTGCGACCGCGATACGGGCCGTCCGCCGCTACCCACAGCTGGTAGTTGGCCTGCACCGTGCCATCGGTCGCGGAGACTATGACCTGGTCCGTGTTGAACTTGCAGACGTTGAACGTGCCCATCGCGGTCTGCAGCGTCTGCAGGCCGACGTAAGTGAAGCGTTCCTGCACAGTGGAAGTGAACGTCGTCGTGCTGTTATCCGCTTTCGCGACGATCGTGGTCCGGGACGTGTAATTGCGTTCTACGGTCTGCCCGGGACGCATGTCGATGGGCGTGGAGATGGGTGGGTCGTTCACCAGGGTCGTGACCTGCGTGGACAGGTCCGAAACCACACCATAGACCAGCTCGTTGCCGTTCACGAGATCGCGGAACTCCCGGTTGTCTCCTTGTTCGACATTGGAGCGCGGTATGAACATCACCGGACGCGCACCGGCGAAGTCCTGCCGGGCACCGGTGGTGGTCGTGCGCGTGAACGCGATATCGGCCTGGCCCTGCATCCTGCCGATGCCTTCCTCCACGAGCACGGTGCCTTCGTTGTAGTCCGCCACGTTGTAGCAGGCGGCGGAACTGCCAGCGGACGGCGCGGGTGCCGGTGCCGGCGACGGAGAAGGGGACGGCGATGGAGATGGCGAAGGGGAAGGGGACGGAGAGGGAGATGGGGAAGGCGAGGGCGAGGGCGAGGGCGAGCTTCCAGGCGCCGGGGTCAGCTCGCCACCGCCACCACCACCGCCGCAGGCAGTGAGGGATGCCGCGGCGAATGCGGCGAACGCGGCGAAGGCCGCGGCCTTCCGGAGGGATGCAACAGAATGGGTCATGGCGATAGGAGGGCCGTGGGTGGGGAAGGCGCGAAAGGTATCTGCCAGCCCGGTAGTTACGAACCCCACCACAGGGGAGCAAATGCAACCAAGTGTTGTCCGGCCCGCTCCCCGCCCTCAGCCAACCATCAATTTCTGCACCAGATCGGCCGCGGTCGAGGCGCCGTACTTGCGCATCAGGCGCGCCCGGTAGATCTCCACCGTGCGGTGGCTGATGTCCAGCGCCCGGCCGATCTCCTTGGAGGTCATTCCGTCCAGCAGCCGCGCGGCCACCTCGCGTTCGCGGCCCGTGAGTTCGGCCTTCACCGGGCGCTGCGAACTCAGGTCCTCGAAGCTCCAGATCCCCGATTCGTGCGGGTCTTCCCGGTTGAGCGCCCGGCCCGATACGTGGCACCAGAACACCTCGCCGCTGGTCCGGCGCATGATGCGGTTGTCCGCGTAGTGGCCCTTCGCATTCAGGATGGGCTCCATGCGCCGGCCCAGGCGCTCGTACTCGTCGGCACTGGGGTAGAGAATGCGGAAGGACTGGCCGATCAGCACCTCGCGAGAGGCGCCGAACATCTCGCACACCTGGCGGTTGCAGTCCACCATGGTGCGGTTGCGCGAGATGACCAGGCCCACCGGGGCCATGTCGAACGCGAGGCGGTAATCGGCGACATCCATGGAAGTATTTAGGGAAAACTACGTAACGATATACGTAGTATCGTAGCGGCCATCCACCTTGTTGTTGAGGAGTCTCCAAGTGAACAAGCTTTTCCCCTCCGCGGCCGAGGCGCTCAAGGGCGTCGTGGCCGACGGCCAGATGCTGGCCGTCGGCGGTTTCGGGCTCTGCGGCATCCCCGAAGCGCTGATCGACGCCCTGCGCGACAGCGGCGTGAAGGGCCTCACCGTGATCTCCAACAACGCCGGCGTGGACGGCTTCGGCCTGGGCAAGCTGCTGGAGACGCGGCAGATCAAAAAGATGATCTCCTCCTACGTGGGCGAGAACAAGGAGTTCGAGCGCCAGTACCTCGCGGGGGAACTGGAGCTGGAATTCACGCCCCAGGGCACGCTGGCCGAGAAGCTGCGCGCCGGCGGCGCGGGCATCCCGGCCTTCTTCACCAAGACCGGCGTGGGCACCATGGTGGCCGAGGGCAAGGAACTGCGCGAGTTCGATGGCGAAACCTACGTGATGGAGCGCTCCCTCGTGCCTGACGTGTCGCTGGTCAAGGCGCACCGGGCCGACAAGTCGGGCAACCTGCAGTTCCGCCTCACGGCGCGCAACTTCAATCCGGCAGCGGCCACGGCAGGCAAGCTCTGCATCGTCGAGGTGGAGGAGGTCGTCGAGACCGGCGAGATCGCCCCGGACGACGTGCACCTGCCCGGCATCTACGTGCACCGCATCGTGCACAACCCGAACCCTGAGAAACGCATCGAAAAGCGCACCGTGAGCGCCGCCGCGCCCGTCGATGCCGTCGCCGCCAAGGTCGAGGCCCAGGCCGTGATCGCCCAGGCCGCCGTCGCGGCCGACATTCCCGTGGTGCCCACCGTGCCCGCCAACAAGAAAGAAGGAGCCTGAGATGCCCTGGACCCAAGACCAGATGGCCGCGCGCGCGGCGCAGGAACTGGAAGACGGCTTCTACGTGAACCTCGGCATCGGCATTCCCACGCTGGTGGCCAACCACACCGGCGACAAGGAAGTGTGGCTGCAGTCCGAGAACGGCATGCTGGGCATCGGCCCGTTCCCGACCGAGGACGCGGTGGACGCCGACCTCATCAACGCCGGCAAGCAGACCGTGACCACCATTCCCGGTTCGTCCATCTTCGGCAGCGACCAGTCGTTCGCCATGATCCGCGGCGGCAAGATCAACCTCTCGATCCTGGGGGCCATGCAGGTCAGCGAGAAGGGCGACCTGGCCAACTGGATGATCCCGGGCAAGATGGTCAAGGGCATGGGCGGCGCCATGGATCTCGTGGCCGGCGTCAAGCGCGTGATCGTGCTCATGGAGCACGTGGCCCGCAAGAAGGACGGTACTGAAGACCTGAAGATCCTGCCGGCCTGCACGCTGCCCCTGACGGGCGTCGGCGTGGTCGATCGCATCATCACCGACCTGGCCGTCATGGACGTGACGCCCGAGGGCCTGCAGGTCGTGGAACTGGCGCCGGGCGTGGACTTCGAGGCGCTGCAGGCCAAGACCGGCGTGAAGCTGCTGTCGGCCTGACTCTTACGCTGCCGTGGGGCCTTCGCAACGGCAAGCGGTCGGGATGTGTTCCGACAGTCCGCAGGGTGGGAAAATGCTTAAATGTGACCACAAGTAACGACGGGCTACCATTTTGCGCCGACAATGTGATAAACGTGCCGGATCGCGTAGCCCGGCCCCGCACCTGACCGCTTCACCAAAGGATCCGCCATGCTGTCCACCCCTTCTGCCGCCCAGCACCGCTCGGGAGCCCAAGCCGCCACTCCTCCCGCGGAGTACCTGACCTTCCGCCTGGGCCAGGAGGAATACGGCATCGACATCCTGCGCGTGCAGGAAATCCGCTCCTACGAGCAGCCGACGCGCATGGCGCATGCGCCGGAATTCATCAAGGGCGTGATCGACCTGCGCGGCGTGATCGTTCCCATCGTGGACCTGCGCCTGAAGCTCAACTGCGCGCAGGCCGAGTACACCGACTTCACCGTCGTCATCATCCTGAACGTCGGCGGGACGGTCCTGGGCGCGGTGGTGGATGCAGTGGCGGACGTGGTGGAACTCTCCGCCGAGGCGATCCGTCCCGCTCCGCAGTTCCAGGGCCAGGTGGATTCCGCCTTCGTCACCGGCATCGCCACGCTGGGCGAGCGCATGCTGATCGTCATGGACATCGAATCGCTGCTGAGCAGCTCCGAGATGGGCCTCGTGCGCTCCGTCGCGGCCAACTGACACCATCCGCCCGGCGGTCCGCCGGGCATCCCTCAGTCCCGGTGCTGCAAGCTGTCCGCAGACCGGAAGGGACTGTGCGCCTCCAGTTCCTGCAGGTAGCCCTGCACGCCCCGGCCTTCGCGGTGCAGGAAATCCTCCACCGCCGCCGCGAACCCGGGATGCGCCAGCCAGTGTGCGCTGGATGTCGCCACCGGCATCAGTGCCCGGGCCATCTTGTGCTCGCCCTGCGCGCCGCCCTCGAAGCGGCCGGCGCCATGCGCGATGCACCAGGCCAGCGGCTGGTAATAGCAAGCCTCGAAATGCAGGCAGTCCACACGCTCCAGCGCCCCCCAGTAGCGCCCGTACGCCACCGTGCGGCCGTGCGGGCCCGCATCCTCCCCCAGTGCGACCAGGCTGCAGGCGATCGGCTCGCCATCGCGCTCCGCCACGAAGAGCAGCCAGGCCTCGGGCATGTCGCGCTCCATCCGGTGGAAGAAATCGCGCGTGAGATACGGCGGATTGCCGTGTTCCCAATAGGTGCGCTCGTAGCACCGGTAGAAGAAATCCCAGTCCTGCGGGCTGATGCCGCTGCCGCGTGCCCAGCGGAATGTCACGCCGGCGTCCGCTACGCGGCGGCGCTCCTGTCGGATCTTCTTGCGCTTGTCCTGCGAGAGCGTCGCGAGGAATGCGTCGAAGGTGGCGAAGGCCGAGCCCGTGGCCGGATCGGCATTGCGCCAGTGGAACTGCACCGTCTGCCGCAGCATCAGCCCTGCCGCGCGGGCGGCCTCCACGTCCTGCGGCGCGGCGAACAGCAGGTGCAGCGACGACATGCCCGCTTCCCCGCACCACTGCACCAGCGCCCGGACGAGCACCTCGCGCGCGGCGTCGTCCACCGCCAGCAGCCGTGCACCGGGCACCGGAGTGAACGGTACCGCGACCACCGCCTTGGGGTAGTACTCCACGCCATGCCGGGCGTACGCGTGGGCCCAGGCGTGGTCGAAAACGTACTCTCCATAGGAATGGGGCTTCGCGTACAACACGCACGCGCCCACCAGCACGCCGGACCGGTGCAGCGTGCAGAACACCGGGGACCAGCCGGATTCCGGCACCGCGCTGCCGCTGTCATGCAACGCCGCCAGGTAGGCGTGCCGCATGAACGGCGTCGGTGCATCCTGGGCCTGCAGCAGGGCGTCCCATTCCCTGGCATCCACGCCATCGGGCGAGCCATGGCATTGCAGGGTGTAGTCGCCGGGGGATGGCGGAAGATCGTCAGAGGCACTCACGGGGTGGTCCGAAGGTGGAGGCAGGGAAGGGCGATGGCCTTCACTGCGGGAAGGCCGCCTGTCCATGATGGCGCAAAAGCGATCTCCCCCGCCCGCCGTGGAGATGCCCGATCCACTGCCTAAAAAGACGGCACTGCAATAAATCTGTAATCGTCACAAGGGTTTACCCGCGTCCTACAGCGCAAGCCACGGCTTATCCACAGAGTTGTCCAGCGTACGCGGGGATAACGTGGCGCGCCGTACGTGGCGGGTACGGATGACATAATCTCCCGAGTCCTTTCCCGCAGCCTTTCCATGCCATTCGTCATCAGCATCGCGCAATTCAACTTCATCGTCGGCGATGTCGAAGGCAATGCCCGCAAGATCATCTCTGCCGCCCACGAAGCCCACGCCCAGGGCGCCGCGTTGCTGCTCACCCCCGAACTGGCCCTGTGCGGCTACGCCGCCGAGGATCTCTTCCTGCGTCCCGCATTCCTCGATGCCTGCGACCGGGCGCTGCAGGACATCGCGCAGGCCACGTCGGCATGCGGTGACCTGGCGGTGGTGGTCGGCCACCCGTGGCGCAGCGTGGCCGGTGGTGCCGAGCGGTGCCACAACGCCGCCAGCGTGCTGCGTGGCGGGCGCATCGAGCAGACCTACGCCAAGCAGGAACTGCCCAACTACGCCGTGTTCGACGAGCAGCGGTATTTCGACCCGGGCACGCAACCCTGCGTGTTCGACGTGCAGGGCGTGCGCGTCGGGCTGCTGATCTGCGAGGACGCATGGTTCCCCGGGCCGGCGGCCCGCGCGGCGCAGGCGGGTGCCCAGTTGCTCGCGACGCTGAACGCCTCGCCCTTCCACCTGGGCAAGAGCGCGGAGCGCGAACAGATCATGCGCGAGCGGGTTGCGGAAACGGGGCTGCCCCTGGTCTATGCCCACCTGGTGGGCGGACAGGACGAGGTGGTCTTCGAAGGCCGTTCGTTCGCGCTGGATGCCAACGGCTTCGTCGGCGTCCGCGCTCCGGGCTTCACCGAGGCGCTGGTGCGGGTGGTGGCGCATGCCGGGGACGGCGTGCTCCGTTTCGAACCCGACGTGGCGCCCATTCCTGCGCCGGAGGCCGACCTCTGGAGCGCACTGGTGCTGGGCGTGCGCGACTACGTGGGCAAGAACGGGTTCCCGGGCGTGCTGCTGGGCCTGTCCGGCGGCATCGATTCCGCGCTGGTGCTCGCCATCGCGGTGGATGCACTCGGCGCCGACAAGGTGCGCGCGGTGATGATGCCCTCGCCCTATACGGCCGACATCAGCTGGATCGACGCGCGCGACATGGCCGAGCGGCTCGGCGTGCGCTACGACGAGATCGCCATCGCCCCGCAGTTCGAGGCCTTCAAGGCCGCGCTCGCATCCGAGTTCGCCGGGCGCGCGGAAGACGCCACCGAGGAAAACCTGCAGGCGCGCATCCGCGGCACGCTGCTCATGGCGCTGTCCAACAAGTTCGGCTCGGTCGTGCTCACCACCGGCAACAAGAGCGAAATGGCCACGGGCTACTGCACGCTCTACGGCGACATGGCCGGCGGCTTCGCGGTCATCAAGGACGTGGCCAAGACGGCCGTCTATGGCCTGGCCCGCTGGCGCAATGCGCACGACCCCTTCGGCACCGGCGCCTCGCCCATTCCCGAACGCATCATCACCCGCCCGCCGAGTGCCGAACTGCGGCCGGACCAGAAGGACCAGGACAGCCTGCCGCCCTACGACGTGCTGGACGCCATCGTCGGGCGCTACATGGAAAACGACGAGCCCATCGAGTCCATCATCGCCGCAGGCTATGCGCGCGCGGACGTCGAGCGCGTCACCCGGCTCATCCAGGTCAACGAGTACAAGCGCCGGCAAGCCCCCGTCGGCATCCGCGTCACCCGCCGCAGCTTCGGCAAGGACTGGCGCTATCCGATCACCAACCGTTTCCGGGCCTGACGGCCCGTGAGCATCCGTCCGCGGCGCAGCGGCGGCCCCCAGGGCCCGGCAGCGTCCGCCGGCATCACGTTTCGAGGAGTTCCCGCCATGAAAATGATTACCGCCGTCATCAAGCCCTTCAAGCTCGAAGAGGTCCGCGAGGCGCTGGCCGAATGCGGCGTCACCGGCCTCACGGTGACGGAGGTCAAGGGTTTCGGCCGGCAGAAGGGCCACACCGAGCTCTACCGCGGCGCCGAATACGTGGTGGACTTCCTGCCCAAGGTGAAGGTGGAGGTCGTGGTCAGGAGCGAGGACGTGGACCGCTGCGTGGATGCGATCGTCACTGCGGCGCGCACCGGGAAGATCGGCGACGGCAAGATCTTCGTAACGGAAGTCGAGCGGGTGGTGCGCATCCGCACGGGCGACCTCGACGACGCGGCCGTCTGAGGCAGAGGCATTTTCCGGTGCCGGGGCGCGCCTGACGCCTCCTGCCGTCAGATCACCGTGCGCAGCGGCACGGTATCCTGGCGGGTGCCGGCGGTTTCCACCAGCGTGCGCAGCAGCGCGTCGGGGTCGGAGCCTACCGACAGCAGCCCCATCTGCCAGTCGCTCATCAGGCCGCTGCGCACGCTATGCTGCAGGAAGTCGAGCAACCCGCCGTAGTATCCGTCCACGTCGAGCAGGCCCAGCGGCTTGTCGTGGTAGCCGAGCTGGCGCCAGGTCCAGACCTCGAAAAGCTCCTCGAACGTGCCGATGCCTCCGGGCAGGGCGACGAAGGCATCGCAGCGTTCGGCCATCATCGCCTTGCGCTCGTGCATGGTCTGCACGATATGCAATTCGTCGCAGGCCTGGTTGGCCAGCTCCTTGTCCACCAGGGCCTGCGGGATGATGCCCACGACCCGCCCGCCGGCTTGGCGCGTGGCCTCGGCCACCGTGCCCATCAGCCCGCTGCGGCCACCGCCGTACACCAGCTGCCCGCCGTGGCGGCCGATCCATTCGCCCACGGCCACGGCCGCATCGGCAAAAGCCGGGTTCCCGCCGGGGCGCGAACCGAGATACACACACAGGGAAAAAGCGGGATCTTTCATCCGTAGAACCTCTGGAACAACGCCGCGGCCCATACCGCGGCACAGAAGACCAGGCCCAGCAGCACGGCGGCGCTGCCCATGTCCTTGGCGCGCTTGGACAGCGCATGCCATTCCGGCCCGATGCGGTCGATCGCGGCCTCGACGGCGGAATTCAGCAGCTCCGTGATCAGCACGAGCACCACGCTGCCGCACAGCAGCGCTGCCTCCACCCAGCTGCGCGCGATCCAGAACGCCAGCGGAAGCAGGATGCACGCCAGGATGGCCTCGAGCCGGAAAGCCTTCTCGGACCAGCCGGCCTGCAGGCCGTGGCAGGAATGGATGGCCGCGTGCCAGATCCGGCCGAGCCCACGCCGGGCCTTGTGGGGATTGTCGAAAATCGGTGCGTTCATGCGAAAAGAAGAGGTGACCCGGCAGTATCGCGGCGGGCCATGACGGCGCCGCGGCACTGGACCAGGGGCCGGCAGGCGGTGCCGGCCGGGTTTCCGCCGTCAGGCCTGCACCAGCCGGGTGCCTGCCCAGGCATCGTGCCAGAACTGGCGCTGCGGATGGAAGCGGCTGAGGAGGGCCCAGACGGCCACCCAGCCCAGGGCGATGACGGTGATCTCGCCCGCACCCAGCCCCAGCGGGCCGACGATGGCGAGCGGTGGCAGGAACCACAGCCAGCTCAGCACGTAGCGCCAGAGCGCCCGTGCCTGCGTCACCTGGGCGCCGTGGCGGTCCCGCAGCCGGATGTGCCAGGTCTTCATGGCCAGCGTCTGGCCCTTGGCCCAGAACCAGGTGAAATAGATGCCGAAGACCACGAACAGGAATCCCATGCGCAGCGCGCGGAGGTCCAGCGCGTGGCGTGACTGGCTCAGCGAATCGAAGAGATAGCCGGAAATGAAGACCACCCCGAACATCAGGATGCCTTCATACACCCAGCAGGCCATGCGCCTGCGCAGCGATGGGGCGCGCAGGGAGGCGGACGAAGCAGGGCTGGCGTGGGGGGGCGGCGCCTCGGAGTGAGGTGTTTCGAGGCCGGAGGATGTCGTGGAGGGCATCCCCGGATTATTGCGGCGCATACTGCGACTCGCTGTCCCTGGATTCCTGGGAGGACGGTGCCGCCGCCGGTGCGGAGGGCGCAGCAGACTCGGATGCCGAGGACAGGGGTGGCAATGGCCCGGCCACTGCACTGGGCACTGCCACGGGCTGCGTCTCGACCACCGCAGCGGAAGCCGGAAGCACCGCGGCGGGGGCCACGATCACGGGCAGCGCCTGCATGGGATGGGAAGCCGGCGGCGCAGGGATCTTGGGGGCGTTGGCACGGTTCGCCGCGGCGGTCGCGGCCGGCACCCGGGCCAGCTTGCGCGGGGATATCGGGCGTATCGCGGTCGCGGCGCCCGCCGGCCGGGGCGCGGCATGGGCCGCCAGCTGCCTGCGCTCTTCCTCGCTCAGCGCCAGGTAGGCCTCCCACTGGGCGCGCTTGTCATCGACGGAGAGCTTGTTCGTCAGGGCGTAGTTCAACCGTGCCTGGCTGCGCTGCTGGCCGCTGAGGCTGGCCCAGTCGGTGATGCGGGCCTGCAGCTTCTGCTGCTCGTGCGCGGACAGGTGCGGGAACGATGCCGCCAGCGTCAGCCAGTGGCGCTTCTGCGCCTCGCTCATGGTGGCCCAGCGAACACCCAGGGGGGCCAGGGCGTGCTTTTGCGCTGCGGAGAGTTCGTTCCACGCCGGTCCCGTGCCTGCTCCGTCCGGGTCGGGGACGGCGAAGCGGACTTCGGGGCCGCGGGCCGTGTGCTTGCTGGCCAGGGCCTCGGCCGGCAGGGGCGTGCTGGGCGCCATGCCCGCCTGTTTCCACGCCTGCCAGCCCAGCACGGACAGCGCGCCCAGCAATGCGAAAGCCAGCACGGTGGCTGGCATCAGTCGTGGAGCGGCGAGCGAGGCTATGGGCATGCAGGAAAGAAAATCAACGTTTCGGGGTCTGTGCGGTGGTCTTGAGATACTGCAGGAAGCCCGGATCGGCATAGGCGGATGGCGGGAGGTCGTCGGTGAGCAGGGCCGCGTCCACTTCCGCCACCTCGTTCATGCCCTTCTCTTCCTGTGACACGTTGATGACCACGAGGCCGACGGCCAGGGCCGTCAGGGGAATGGCGGATACCAGCGCACGCCACCAGGTCCGGCCTTCTCCGCCCCCGCCCAGGGTGGCACTTCCCTTGCTTCCGAACACGGCGGTCGCGCCCGTCGTCTGCAGCACGGGGACCGACGCCACCCGCTTGCGGCGGGAAACGGCCTGGACGCGGGCGGCCCGCAGGCGTTCCGAAATGTCGTAGGGCATGTCCGCCGTGCCCTCGGACAGGCGCGCGGTGACGCGGCGGGCGAATCGCTCCGCGCCGGCTTCCTGGACGGAAAGGGATTGGGAAGTGGAGTTCATAGTTCGATTCCTCGTGCCTTCAGTGCCTTGCTGAGGGTCTGGATGGCGCGGAAACAATGGGTTTTGACGCTGCCTTCCGAGCAGCCCATGGCCGCCGCTGTTTCCGCAACATCCATCTCTTCCCAGTAACGCATCAAAAACGCCTCCCGTTGACGGGCGGGCAACTCCTGTATCTCGGATTCGATGTCCCGGAAGACCTGGGCGCGGCGCACGAGATCTTCCGCGCTCTGCGACGTCTGCCGGTCCTCGGGACCCGAATAGGCTTCCAGCAGGTCGAAATCGTCGCCGTCCTCGCCCGGCCCCTCGAAATCGCTCATGTTCGAGAAGAGCGCATTGCGGGTCTTCTGGCGCCGGAACCAGTCCAGGGTGCAGTTGGACAGGATGCGCTGGAACAGCATGGGGAGCTCCGCGGGCGGCTTGTCCCCATAGTGCTCGGCCAGCTTGAGCATGCTGTCCTGGACGATGTCCAATGCCGCTTCCTCGTTGCGCACATGGTAGAGCGAGCGCTTGAAGGCTCGCTTTTCCACGCTTTTGAGAAAGTCGGACAGTTCCTGTTCGGTCGCCAAGAGAGGTCGGGGCCCGGGAAGGGCAGGGGATGAGGGCCGCCCGGCGCGCAACGCGACGGCGGGTGTTCAGCATGCATTATCGCATCGGCGTGATGTTTTTTGGACCGGGCGCGTCGCCGCGCAGGTCGGCAGTGCCATAATCCGCCCTGCAATTCAAAAAGGCAAACGGGTCCCGGTCCGGCGCATCCATCATTTCGCCCATGTCCGAGGCCTCAAGTTCCACGCTGGTTCCACAAGAACCTTGCAAGGAGCACCCTAGGTTTTTCGTCAGAGAAATTCACAAAGGTTGATCATGGAAATCTCCAGGGCCGAAATCTCTTCGGCATCCACCGCCGCGCAGGCGGGCGGAACCCACACCTCCGCCGCTCCCCAGGACCTCATGGGGGCCGAGATCCTCATCAAGGCATTGCAGGCAGAAGGCGTGCAATACATGTGGGGCTACCCGGGCGGGGCCGTGCTCTACATCTACGACGCCCTCTACAAGCAGGACACCATCCAGCACGTGCTGGTGCGGCACGAGCAGGCTGCCGTGCACGCGGCGGACGGCTATGCGCGCGCCACCGGCGACGTGGGCGTGGCGCTGGTGACCTCCGGCCCCGGCCTCACCAACGCGGTGACCGGCATCGCGACGGCCTACATGGATTCGATTCCCATGGTCATCATCTCCGGTCAGGTGCCCACTCCGGCGATCGGCCTGGATGCCTTCCAGGAATGCGACACCGTGGGCATCACGCGCCCCATCGTCAAGCACAACTTCCTGGTCAAGGACACGCGCGACCTCGCGGAGACCCTGAAGAAGGCCTTCCACATCGCCCGCACCGGCCGGCCCGGCCCCGTGGTGGTGGACATCCCGAAGGATGTGTCCTTCCGGAAGGTGCCCTACCACGGCTATCCGCAGAGCGTGGAGATGCGCTCCTACAACCCGGTCCGCCGAGGGCATGGCGGACAGATCCGCAAGGCGCTGCAGCTGCTGCTCACCGCCAAGCGCCCCTATATCTACACCGGCGGCGGCGTGCTGCTGGGCAACGCCACGCAGGAACTGCGCACGCTGGTGGACATGCTGGGCTATCCGGTCACCAACACGCTGATGGGCCTGGGCGCCTATCCCGCGAGCTCGCCCAAGTTCCTGGGCATGCTGGGCATGCACGGCACGATCGAGGCCAACAACGCCATGCAGAACTGCGACGTGCTGCTGGCCGTGGGTGCGCGCTTCGACGACCGCGTGATCGGCAACCCCAAGCACTTCGCGCAGAACGACCGCAAGATCATCCACGTGGATATCGACCCGTCGAGCATTTCCAAGCGCGTGAAGGTGGATGTGCCCATCGTGGGCGACGTCAAGGACGTGCTCACGGAACTGATCTCGATGATCCGCGAATCCACGGTGCGGCCCGACGCGGGCGCGCTGGCCTCCTGGTGGGACACGATCGAAGGCTGGCGCCGCCGCGACTGCCTCAAGTACGACCGGGGCAACCAGGAGGTCATCAAGCCGCAGTTCGTCGTCGAGACGCTGTGGAACATGACCAGGGACGCGGACACGTACATCACGTCCGACGTGGGCCAGCACCAGATGTGGGCGGCGCAGTACTACCGCTTCGACGAGCCGCGCCGCTGGATCAATTCCGGCGGGCTGGGCACCATGGGCGTGGGCATTCCCTACGCCATGGGCATCAAGCTGGCGAAGCCGCAGAGCGAGGTGTTCTGCATCACGGGCGAAGGTTCGGTGCAGATGAACATCCAGGAACTCTCGACCTGCCTGCAGTACAACACGCCGATCAAGATCTGCTCGCTCAACAACCGCTACCTGGGCATGGTGCGGCAGTGGCAGGAGATCGAGTACTCCGGCCGCTACAGCCACAGCTACATGGATGCGCTGCCGAACTTCGTGAAGCTCGCCGAAGCCTATGGGCACGTCGGCCTGCTCATCGAGCGCCCGCAGGACGTGGAGCCCGCGCTGCGCGAGGCCCGCAGGCTCAAGGACCGGACCGTCTTCCTGGACTTCCGCACCGATCCCACCGAGAACGTGTTCCCTATGGTGCAGGCCGGCAAGGGCATCACGGAAATGCTGCTGGGCTCGGAGGATCTCTGAGCCGTTGAAGCGCCGCAGGGGCCGGCTCCCGCCCTGTCGCGCCATCCCTGCGGGTGGCGCCTTTCGACGAATCTATTGCCTGCCGAGCCTGGAGCTTACCGGTCCCAGGGGAGGGCAGCGAAAAGAGGAATCTTCATTCATGAAACACATCATTGCCGTTCTGCTCGAGAACGAGCCGGGCGCCCTGTCGCGCGTGGTGGGATTGTTCTCGGCCCGGGGCTACAACATCGAATCCCTCACGGTGGCGCCCACCGAGGATGCGTCCCTCTCGCGGATGACCATCCAGACCACGGGCTCCGATGACGTGATCGAACAGATCACCAAGCACCTCAACCGCCTGATCGAAGTCGTGAAGGTGGTGGACCTGACCGAGGGTTCCTACACGGAGCGCGAACTCATGATGGTCAAGGTCCGGGCCGTGGGTAAGGAGCGCGAGGAGATGAAGCGCATGGCCGACATCTTCCGCGGCCGCATCATCGACGTCACCGAGAAGAGCTACACCGTGGAGCTGACCGGCGACCAGTCCAAGAACGATGCCTTCCTGCAGGCCATCGACCGCACCGCCATCCTGGAGACCGTGCGCACCGGCGCGTGCGGCATCGGCCGCGGCGAACGCATTCTCCGCGTCTAGCCACGCGGCCCTTCCCCTACATCTTTTATTCACCGATTCAACCTGGAGCCAACAACATGAAAGTTTTCTACGACAAGGACTGTGACCTGAGCCTGATCAAGGGCAAGACCGTGGCCATCATCGGCTACGGCTCGCAGGGCCACGCACACGCCCAGAACCTGAACGACAGCGGCGTGAAGGTCGTGGTCGGCCTGCGCAAGGGTGGCGCGTCCTGGGACAAGGTCGGCAAGGCCGGCCTGACGGTGCTCGAAGTGAACGAGGCCGTGAAGTCCGCCGACGTCGTGATGATCCTGCTGCCCGACGAGCAGATCGCCGAGGTGTACAAGAACAACGTGGAGCCGAACATCAAGCAGGGCGCTTCCCTGGCTTTCGCCCACGGCTTCAACGTGCATTACAACCAGGTGGTGCCCCGCGCCGACCTGGACGTGTGGATGGTGGCCCCGAAGGCTCCCGGCCACACGGTGCGCTCCACCTACAGCCAGGGCGGCGGCGTGCCCCACCTGGTGGCCGTGCACCAGGACCAGTCCGGCAAGGCCCGTGACCTGGCCCTGTCCTATGCCATGGCCAACGGCGGCGGCAAGGCCGGCATCATCGAGACCAACTTCAAGGAAGAGACCGAGACCGACCTGTTCGGCGAGCAGGCCGTGCTGTGCGGCGGCGCGGTCGAGCTGATCAAGATGGGCTTCGAGACGCTGGTGGAAGCCGGCTACGCTCCCGAGATGGCCTACTTCGAATGCCTGCACGAGCTCAAGCTCATCGTGGACCTGATCTACGAAGGCGGCATCGCCAACATGAACTACTCGATCTCGAACAACGCCGAGTTCGGCGAGTACGTGACGGGCCCCGAGGTCATCAACGAGCAGTCGCGCCTGGCCATGCGCAATGCGCTCAAGCGCATCCAGAACGGCGACTACGCGAAGATGTTCATCCAGGAAGGCCGCCTGAACTACCCGAGCATGACGGCCCGCCGCCGCAACACGGCCGACCACAAGATCGAGGTCGTGGGTGCGCAGCTGCGTGCGATGATGCCCTGGATCGCCAAGAACAAGCTCGTGGACCAGACCCGCAACTGATCCCTGTCCGCCGTGGCGAGCGCCACGCGGTCCGAGGAAGGCCACCCGCCCGGGTGGCCTTTCTTTCTTTGCGGGCCCGGGTCCCGGCTCCCACGTCCCGGGCGCTCTACACTCCACGGTTTCATTCGCCTACGCCGTATATCCCATGTCCATGAATCCAATGGTTGAATGCACCGCCGCATCCGCAGCGGCCGGAGGTGCGCCCGATGCATGATGGCAAGGACGCCGCGGCCACCCCGGGCGTGATGACGCGCAAGCGCCGCAAGGGCATCTACATCCTGCCCAATCTCTTCACGCTGGCAGCGCTGTTCGGCGGCTTCTATGCCGTCGTGATGGCCATGAACGGCCGTTTCGACCTCGCTGCGGTCGGCGTGTTCTGCGCGATGGTGCTCGACAGCCTCGACGGCCGCGTGGCCCGCATGACCAACACCCAGAGCGCCTTCGGCGAGCAGATGGATTCGCTGTCCGACATGGTGTCGTTCGGCGCGGCTCCCGCGCTCATCGCCTACGAATGGGCGCTCAAGGGCCTCGGCCGCTGGGGCTGGATCGCTGCCTTCGTCTATTGCGCATGCGCGGCGCTGCGGCTCGCCCGCTTCAACGTCAACACCGGCGTGGTGGACAAGCGGTACTTCCAGGGGCTGCCGTCCCCGGCGGCCGCGGCCCTGGTGGCGGGTTTCATCTGGCTGATGACGGAGCTGGGCGTGCAGCGCGGGGCGGATGCCTGGGTGGCCTGGGGCCACATCTGCTGGCTGATGTTCGGCGTCACCCTGTACGCCGGCCTCACCATGGTGACCAACGTGCCGTTCTACAGCTTCAAGGACATCCAGATGAAGCGCAGCGTGCCGTTCGCCACCATCGTGCTGATCGCGCTGGGCATCGCGGTGGTGAACATCCATCCGCCCACGGTGCTCTTCGGCGTCTTCGTGCTCTACGGACTGAGCGGCTACGGCGTCTATGCCTGGCGCAAGGCCAAGGGACAGCACAGCAGCGTCATCAGCATCTCCACGGACGAGCCCGACGAGCGCGGCCTGCACAAGTGATGCGGGCCCGGCGCCTGCCGGGCTTGTGCTACATTGCCAGGGGAGTGCCCCCTTCCTGCGTCCAGGCACCGCAAGGCATAACCGACGAAGGCCCGCATGCACATGGCAGCGGGCCTTTTTCTTGCGGGGCCCCATACCCGGCGGGGTGGAGTGCCGGCCCACTAACGACAAGGAGCACACGATGTCCGACAAACTCATCATCTTCGACACCACCCTGCGCGACGGCGAGCAGTCGCCCGGCGCCTCGATGACCCGCGACGAGAAGCTGCGCATCGCCCGCCAGCTCGAGCGCCTCAAGGTGGACGTGATCGAGGCCGGCTTCGCCGCCAGCTCGAACGGGGATTTCGAGGCGGTGCAGGCCATCGCGCAGGCCATCAAGGATTCGACGGTGTGCTCGCTGTCCCGCGCGAACGACCGCGACATCGCCCGCGCGGCAGAGGCGCTCAAGGATGCGCAGCGCGCGCGCATCCACACCTTCATCGCCACCAGCCCGCTGCACATGGAAAAGAAGCTCCGCATGACGCCGGAGCAGGTGCTGGAGCAGGCGAAGCAGTCCGTGCGCTTCGCGCGCAATCTCGTGGCCGACATCGAATTCAGCCCGGAAGACGGCTACCGCAGCGAGCCCGACTTCCTCTGCCGCGTGCTGGAGGCCGTGATCGCCGAGGGTGCCACGACGATCAACGTCCCGGACACGGTGGGCTATGCCATTCCCGAGCTCTACGGCAACTTCATCAAGAACCTGCGCGAACGCATCCCCAACAGCGACAAGGCCGTGTGGTCGGTGCATTGCCACAACGACCTCGGCATGGCGGTGGCCAATTCCCTGGCCGGCGTGAAGATCGGCGGTGCGCGCCAGGTCGAGTGCACCATCAACGGCCTGGGCGAGCGGGCGGGCAACTGCTCGCTGGAGGAGATCGTCATGGCCGTGAAGACGCGGCGCGACTACTTCGGCCTGGAGCTGGGCATCGATACGCAGCACATCGTGGCCGCCAGCCGCATGGTGAGCCAGACCACGGGCTTCGTCGTGCAGCCGAACAAGGCCGTGGTGGGCGCCAACGCCTTCGCCCATGCCAGCGGCATCCACCAGGACGGCGTGCTCAAGGCCCGCGATACCTACGAGATCATGCGGGCCGAGGACGTGGGCTGGACCGCCAACAAGATCGTGCTGGGCAAGCTGAGCGGGCGCAACGCGTTCAAGCAGCGGCTGCAGGACCTGGGCGTGCAGCTGGAGAGCGAGGCGGACGTGAACGCCGCCTTCCTGCGCTTCAAGGAACTCGCGGACCGCAAGAGCGAGATCTTCGACGAGGACATCCTGGCGCTGGTCAGCGGCGACGCCACGGCAGGCGCCGGCGAGCGCTACGGCTTCGTGTCCCTGTCGCAGCGCAGCGAGACCGGAGAAAGGCCCCATGCCACCGTGGTCTTCACCGTCGATGGCAAGGAAGTGCACGGTGCATCGGAGGGCAACGGCCCGGTCGATGCATCGCTCAAGGCCATCGAGTCGCACGTGAACAGCGGCGCCGAGATGGTGCTGTACTCGGTGAATGCGATCAGCGGCTCCACGGAGAGCCAGGGCGAGGTGACGGTGCGCCTGCAGGACAGCGGACGGGTCGTCAACGGGGTGGGCGCGGACCCGGATATCGTCGTCGCGTCAGCCAAGGCATACCTGAGCGCGTTGAACAAATTGCAAAGCAAAGCCGAACGCGTGGCTGCGCAAGGCTGAAACTGGAATTTATAATTCAGCTACTTCATTGAGAAGGTCGCGCAAGATATTGATCTTGCGCGACTTTTTTTGCTCACATACACTGTCATACAATTTTTTGCCGCTTGGAGCATCTGATGCAAGAACGCTGCCGCATCGTCCCCCGGCTCATCCATGCGCTGGCCTTCTGCGCATTGAGCCTTGCACTGGCCGTTCCTGGAGCGCACGCGGCCGAGCGCAAGAAAGCGGGAGCGAAAAAGCCGGCCGCCACGGCCACCGCCAAGCAGCAGCGCACGGCATCGCGGTCCACCAAGGCCGTACCCCGCAAGGCCGTGACGCGTGTCAAGGCCACGCGCTCCGTTGCCAGCAGTGCCCGGCTCGCCCCCCGCGTGGCGGCCGTGGTGCCCGAACGCCAGTCCTTCGGCCAAGTCGCCGGCCTGCATTCGGTGGCCGACCCCCTCGACCTGAAGTCCAGCGTGGCGCTGGTGATCGACCAGGACACCCAGGAGGTGCTGCTCAGCAAGAATGACCACGCGGTGCTGCCCATCGCGTCGCTCACCAAGCTCATGACCGGCCTGCTGATCTCCGAGGCCAAGCTGCCCATGGATGAGCCGATCACGATCACCCAGGACGACGTCGATACCGAGAAGTTCAGCAGCTCCCGCCTGGCAGTGGGCACCACGCTCACGCGCGGGGAAATGCTGCACCTGGCCCTGATGTCCAGCGAGAACCGCGCCGCCCATGCCCTGGGCCGCACGTTCCCTGGCGGCCTGGAGGCCTTCGTGGCCCGCATGAATGCCAAGGCCCGCCTGATCGGCATGACCGAGACCCGCTACGTGGAGCCCACGGGGCTGTCCAGCCACAACCAGTCGAGCGCGCGTGATCTCGCCACGCTGGTGAATGTCGCCCATTCCGACCCGCTGCTGCGCGAACTCACCACGTCGCCGGGCTACGAGGTGGCGGTGGGCCGCCGCACGCTGCACTTCAACAACACCAACCGCCTGGTGAAGAACCCCGCGTGGGACATCGGCCTGCAGAAGACGGGCTACATCTCCGAGGCGGGCCGCTGCCTCGTGATGCAGGCCCATATCGCGGGCCGCAAGCTCATCATGGTATTCCTGGATTCCGCCGGCAAGTTCAGCCGGCTGGGCGATGCCGAGCGCGTGCGCCACTGGGTGGAGAAGCTGCCGGCGCTCGGCTCCGCCAGCACGCTGCATGCCTCGGGCGGTACGACGAGCGCGAAACTGGACTGAGCCCACGGGATTGCACCTCGCGCGGCGGCAATCCTCGCATCCCAGGCCATGCGCTGAACGGCGCATGGCCTTTTTCCATGGGCTCTACCGCTGGGACGAGCCCGCGTCCTTTTGGGCCCGGCTGCGGTCATAGCCCAGGGCGGCAGAGATCTCGTCCGCGGTGGCCTGCAGCTTGGGCAGCCAGTTTTCGTCCAGGCGGTCGGCCGGGGCTGAAATCGACAGGCCGGCGACGAGCTGGCCCTGGTCGTCGAACACGCCTGCCGCCATGCAGCGCACACCCAGTTCCAGTTCCTCGTTGTCGCGGGCGATGCCGTACTGCCGGGCCTGGCCCAGTTCACGTTCCAGCGCCGGCAGCTGGGTGATGCTGTTGCGCGTGTGGCCTGCCAGCCCGGTGCGCACGGCATAGGCGCGCACGCGCTGCGGGTCGTCCACTGCCAGGAACAGCTTGCCGGTGGAGGTCAGGTGCAGGGGGGCACGGCCACCGATGGCGCGGACCACCTGCATGCCGGAGCGCTCGCTGTAGGCTCGCTCGACATAGACGATTTCGTCGCCCTGGCGCATGCTGAGGTTGACGGGCTGCTGGGTCAGCTTGTGCAGGCTGCGCATGGGCAGGAGGGCGGCGTCACGCACGCTCAGCCGGGCCTTGACGAGGTTGCCCAGCTCCAGCAGCCGCATGCCGAGCCGGTAACTGCCCGACTCGGGCCGGTCCACGAAGCGGCCGAGGGTCAGGTCGTTGAGGATGCGGTGCGCGGTGGAGGGATGCAGCCCCGTCTTCTCGCTGATTTCCTTCAGGGGAATGGCTTCTTCCCGGGAGGCGAGCACGTCGATGAGGGTGAACATGCGCTCCAGCACCTGCACGCTGGGTTTGGAGGAGGCGCCTGCGTCGTCTTTTTTCATGGTTCTCGGCCAAGGCAATGTCCGGGAATTTTATCTTATGAAAAACCCGGCCGTGGCGTGGGAGCTCAGCCGCCGCGCTGCCACTCGCCGTGCACCCGCAATTCGTGTGGATGGAAGCGCGACTTGTAGTTCATCTTGGCGCTCTCGGCGATCCAGTACCCCAGGTAGACGTGCGGCAGGCCGAGCGTGCGCGCCTGCTCGATCTGCCAGAGCACGTTGAAGGTGCCGTAGCTGCAGTCCGGATCGGGATCGTAGAAGGTATAGACGGCCGACAGGCCGTCGTCCAGCACGTCGAGGATGGACACCATGCGCAGCGTGCCTGTCTCGCCGTCGGGCGCCGGATCGCGGAATTCGACCAGTCGCGAGTTCACGCGGCTTTGCAGCAGGAACTGCGTGTACTGGTCGATGCTGTCGTGGTCCATGCCGCCGCCGGAATGGCGGGCGCGCTGGTAGTGGAGATACAGCTGATAGTGCTCCGGCTCGTAGCACAACCGCAGCACGCGGGTCTGGAGGCCGCTGTGCTGCTTCCAGGCGCGGCGCTGGCTGCGGTCGGGCCGGAATTCACCCGCCAGCACGCGCAGAGGCGTGCAGGCCTGGCAGCCGTCGCAATAGGGGCGGTAGGTGAACATGCCGCTGCGGCGGAACCCGCGCGCCACCAGGTCGGAATACACGTCGCTCTGGATCAGGTGGCTGGGCGTGGCGACCTGGGACCGGGCCTGCCGGTCCGGCAGGTAGCTGCACGGGTAAGGGGCCGTCGCGTAGAACTGCAGGGTCTGCAGCGGAAGGTCGTTGAGTTGCGTCATTGCGGGCCGGGCGAGGGGGGCAGCAATGCGTCCCAGTATAAGGAATCGAACCGCCAGGTCATCGGTGCCAGGGCGGTGGCGGCCTGCACGTTGCGCAGGAAACGCTCGCGCGGGATTTCCCGGGCGCCGAGCGATGCGAGGTGGGCGGTGTTCTGCTGGCAGTCGATCCATTCCGCCCCGTGGCGGCGGCACAGGCAGACGAGCGCCGCCAGGGCGATCTTCGAGGCATCGGTGGCATGGGCGAACATGGACTCGCCGAAGACTGCCCTGCCGATGCCGATGCAGTAGAGGCCGCCGGCCAGCCGGCCGTCCTGCCAGGTCTCGATGCTGTGGGCGTGGCCTGCGCGGTGGAACTCCTCGTAGGCGGCGATCATGTCCGGCACGATCCAGGTGCCGTGCTGTCCGCCGCGCGGCGTCTGCGCGCAGGCGCGGATCACGTCGGGGAAGCTGTGGTCCACGCGGATCTCGCAGCCGGGTGTCGTGCGAAAGCGCTGCAGGGTGCGCCGCAGCGACCGGTGCAGGCGGAACGACTCCACGTGCAGGACCATGCGCGGGTCCGGGCTCCACCAGAGGATGGGCTGCCCCGCGCTGAACCACGGGAAGATGCCCTGGGCATAGGCCTGGCGGAGGTGTGCCGTATCGAGGGCCCCGCCGGCCGCGAGCAGGCCGGGGGCCGGGTCCCCTGGGCCCCAGGCGTGCGCCACGGGCGGGAAGGGGTCGTCGGGTTCGAGCCAGGCGAGCGGAGGGGGCGATGGCATGCGTGCAGATGGGCGGGCAGGGTGGCTGGGTGCCATTGTGCGCCCCCCAGGAGGCCATGTGCGCTACATGCTGCCGGGGCCGAGGCGGCAACCGGCGCGCAAACCAGAATCGGAAAATAAAAAGGCCACCCCTGGGGGTGGCCTTTGATGTGGCTCCTCGACCTGGGCTCGAACCAGGGACCTACGGATTAACAGTCCGGCGCTCTACCGACTGAGCTATCGAGGAATGACTTTTCGAATGTAAGCGGGCCTTGTCCGGTTGCAGTGCCCGCTGCAAAAACTTCTTGGCTCCTCGACCTGGGCTCGAACCAGGGACCTACGGATTAACAGTCCGGCGCTCTACCGACTGAGCTATCGAGGAACAAGACTTAGATTATATACACAAAAAACAGCCTGATCGAAAAACTCATGTGCCCATGGCAAAAGAGTTCACTCGGGGCGGCACCAGAGCCACGCCAGCACGCACGCCATGCAGGCCGACGCGCCGATGGCCACCCATCGCGGCGCGGAGCTGACCACGAGCACGACGCCGCACAGAGCCATCATGGCCGTGGCGCTCCATTTCGCGCGGCGGCTGACGCGGCCGCCGTCGGCCCAGTTGCGCAGCATGGAGCCGAACAGCGGATGCCGCCACAGCCAGGCATGCAGCCGCGGCGAACTGCGTGCGGCCGCCCAGCCGGCCATTAGGACGAACACGGTGGTCGGCAGCCCGGGCACGAAGATGCCGACGATGCCCAGGCCCAGGCTGAGCGCGGCGAACGCCAGCAGCAGCCAGCGCACCGGCGCCGGCAGCGGCGCATGGGCGGGAGGCGGAGGCAGGGGATCCGTGGGCGGGAGGCGGAGGCAGGGGATCCGTGGGCGGTGCGGGCATGGGGCGATTGTGCCTGCCGATATGCAGGGGCGATATGCTGCGTTCCCCTGGACCTGCGGCGATCCACGCCGCCGGCCGTCTCGCGAGCTTTTTCTTTTTACATGGCCATCCACGACATCCTCAAGATGGGCGACGAGCGTCTTCTGCGCATCGCCCGGCCCGTCGCCGAATTCGGCACGCCTTCGCTGCTGCAGCTGGTGCAGGACATGCGGGACACCATGCGCGCGGTGAATGGCGCGGGCCTCGCCGCGCCGCAGATCGGGGTGGACCTGCAGGTGGTGATCTTCGGCTCGAACGAGCGCAATCCGCGCTACCCCGACCGGCCGCTGGTACCGCCCACGGTACTGGTGAATCCGCGGATCACGCCGCTGGGCGACGAAGAGGAAGAGGACTGGGAAGGGTGCCTGTCCGTGCCGGGGCTGCGGGGCGTGGTGCCGCGCTGGTCGCGCATCCACTACGCGGGCTTCGACGAGCATGGCACTCCGATCGACCGCACGGTGGAAGGCTTCCATGCCCGGGTGGTGCAGCACGAGTGCGACCACCTGGTGGGCAAGCTGTACCCGATGCGCATCCGCGACTTCTCGCGCTTCGGCTATGCGGACGTGCTGTTCCCGGACATCGCGGAGCACGAGGACGACTGACGCGTTGTGTCGCCTCTCCTGCTGCCGGGCGGTGGCTCAGCCCGACAGCGCTTCCAACAGTTCGGTCTCGATCTGGATCTGCCGCGCGTTGTGCTGCAGTTCCGGGCCCTGGATGAGGAAGGTGTCTTCTACGCGCTCGCCCAGCGTGCTCACCTTGGCGAGTTGCACGTTGAGGTGGTGGCGCGAGAGCACGCGCGCAACCAGGTAGAGCAGGCCGGCGCGGTCGCTGGCGGATATGTGCAGGATCCAGCGCTGGGCCTTCTCGTCCGGCCGCAGGGCCACGCGCGGCGTGATGGGAAAGCTCTTGACCCGGCGCGAGACGCGCTTGCGGCCGGGTTCGGGCAGCGCTCCGCCTTCCTCGATGGTGCGCGCGAGTTCGCTCTCGACCATGTGGGTGAGTTCGCGGTAGTGGCCGGCCTGCTCCGGTGCGACGATCTGGAAGGTGTCGAGCGCGTGGCCGTTGCTGGCGGTGTGCACGCGCGCGTCCAGGATGCTGAATCCCGCGCGGTCGAAATAGCCGCAGATGCGCGCGAAGAGATCCGGCTGGTCGGGGGCGTACACGGCCACCTGCAGGCCTTCGCCGGCCAGCGACTGGCGGGCACGAACGACCGAGCGTCCCGCGCCCACGTGGCGGGCCATGTGGCGCGCGTGCCAGGCGATGTCTGCCGCCTCGTGCCGCATGAAGTAGCCGACGTCCAGCGTGTCCCAGAGCTTCTTGTGGCCCTCGAAGGGCTGGGCGTTGAGCGCGAGCAGGACCAGCGCTTCGCGCTTGCGGGCCTCGACCTCGGCGGCGGCGTCCGGAGCGCGCCCGCCCAGCGTGCGCAGCGTGGCGCGGTAGAGGTCTTCCAGCAGCTTGCCTTTCCAGGCGTTCCAGACCTTGGGGCTGGTGCCGCGGATGTCCGCGACGGTGAGCAGGTACAGCGCGGTGAGGCGCCGCTCGCTGCCCACGCGCCGGGCGAATGCGGCGATGACATCGGGGTCGGTGAGGTCCTGCTTCTGCGCCACCTGGCTCATGGCGAGGTGCTCGGCCACCAGGAATTCGACGAGCGCGGCGTCTTCCGCGCTCACGCCGTGCTGGCGGCAGAAGTGGCGCACTTCCTCGGCGCCGATGCGTGAGTGGTCGCCGCCGCGGCCCTTGCCGATATCGTGGAAGAGGGCTGCGAGGTACAGCAGCCAGGGCTTGTCCCATCCGCCGGCGAGCTGGGAGCAGAAGGGGTATTCGTGCGCATGCTCGGGCATGAAGAAGCGGCGCACGTTGCGCAGCACCATGAGGATGTGCTGGTCCACTGTATAGACGTGGAACAGGTCGTGCTGCATCTGCCCGACGATGCGCCGGAAGGGCCAGAGGTAGCGGCCCAGCACCGAGGTCTGGTTCATCAGCCGCATGGCATGGGTGATGCCCACGGGCTGCTGGAGGATGCGCAGGAACTGCTGCCGGTTGACGGGGTCGCGGCGGAAGGCGGCGTCCATGACGCCGCGGGCGTTGTAGAGCGCGCGCAGGGTGCGTACCGACAGGTCCTTCAGCCCTTCCTCGGTCTCATAGAGCAGGAAGGTTTCCAGGATGGCGTGCGGGGCGCGGTGGTAGAGGTCGTCGCTGGCGACTTCGATGAGGCCTGACTTGTCGTAGAAGCGCTCGTTGATGGGCCGCAGTTCGTGGGAAGGCGGCGAGAGGCGTTCCTCGATGTTGAGCAGCAGGATCTGGCTGAGCTGCGAGACCGCCTTGGCCGCCCAGTAATAGCGGCGCATGAGGCTTTCGCTCGCCCGCAGGCGCTGGCGCTGCCCTTCGGCGGCGGCCTGGTTGCGGTAGCCGAAGGACTCGGCCACGGCGGTCTGCAGGTCGAAGACGAGCCGGTCTTCGTGCCGGCCGGCGATGGCATGCAGGTGCGCGCGGATGAGGAACAGCAGGGCTTCGTTGCGCTCGATCTGCCGTACCTCGAAGTCGGTGGCGAGGCCGTGGGCGGCCAGTTCCTTCCAGTTGCGGCCCAGGCCGCTGGCGCGGGCCACCCAGAGCACGGTCTGCAGGTCGCGCAGGCCCCCGGGCGACTCCTTGCAGTTGGGCTCCAGCGCGTAGGGCGTGTTCTCGTATTTGTTGTGCCTCTGGCGCATTTCCAGGGTCTTGGCGACCAGGAAGGCCTCCGGGTCCATCTGAGCGTCGTAGCGCTCCTGGAAATCCGCCACCAGGGTAGCGCTGCCGATGATGCGGCGGGCCTCCAGCAGCGAGGTCTGCACGGTCACGTCGGCTGCGGCCTCGGTCAGGCACTCGGCCACGGTGCGCACGCTGGATCCGATTTCCAGCCCGGCGTCCCAGCAGCTGCCGATGAAGGCCTCGATGGCGGGGCGCAGCGGGCCTTCGCAGTCGGCTTCGCTGCCGTCGGGCAGCAGCACGAGCACGTCCACGTCGGAATAGGGGAACAGCTGGGCGCGGCCGTAGCCGCCCACGGCCAGCAGCGCCAGGCTGTCCGGCAGGCCGGCCCGCTGCCACAGGGTGCGCAGCAGCCGGTCGGCGAGGGCGGAGAGCTTGCCGAGCAGGGGGCGCACGCTGCGGGTGGACGCCCCCCGGGACTGCAGGCTGGCCAGCAGGGTGGCCTTGTCCTGCCGGTAGGCGTCGCGCAGGGGCTGGAGTTCCGAAAGCGTGGGCGGCATGGCGTGCGGGGAAGAGGGCGGTGGGGGCGTCGGAGCGCGGTCGGCTGGCATGGCCGTACCGCAAGCAAGAACCATGCTGCGCCTGTGCGCGCCAGCGCAGCCGTCAGGTCTTCACGGCCGTGACGAACGGCGGCAGCGGCGGCGAGCCGGCCGACAGGGTGAGGACCTCATAGCCCGTCTCGGTCACGAGCACCGTGTGCTCCCACTGGGCTGACAGGCTGTGGTCCTTGGTGACGATGGTCCAGCCGTCGTTGCCGTGCTCCTTGACCTCGCGGCGGCCGGCGTTGAGCATGGGCTCGATGGTGAAGGTCATGCCCGGCACCAGTTCCTCGAGCGTGCCGGGGCGGCCGTAGTGCAGCACCTGGGGTTCTTCGTGGAATTTCTTGCCGATGCCGTGGCCGCAGAACTCGCGCACCACCGACAGGCCGTGGCCTTCTGCGAACTTCTGGATGGCATGGCCGATGTCGCCCAGGTGCGCCCCCGGTTTCACCTGCAGGATGCCCAGCCACATCGCCTCGAAGGTGAGCTGGCACAGGCGCTTCGCGGCGATGGAGACATCGCCGATCAGGTACATGCGGCTGTTGTCGCCGTACCAGCCGTCCTTGGTGATGACGGTGACGTCCACATTCATGATGTCGCCCTTCTTGAGGGGCTTGTCGTTCGGAATCCCGTGGCAGACCACGTGGTTGAGCGAGGTGCAGAGCGACTTGGGGTAGGGCGGGTAGCCCGGCGGCTGGTAGCCGATGGTGGCCGAGATGGTGCCCTGTGCGGCCATGCACTCGGCGGCGAGCCGATCCACGTCGTTCGTGGTGATGCCGGGACGGATATGGGGCGTGATGTGGTCCAGCACTTCCGAAGCCAGGCGGCAGGCTTCGCGCATGCCGGCGATTTCCTCGGCGGACTTGATGGTGATGCTCATGGGGGGATTATCCCATCGGGGGCCGTACGGTGCCTCCGCGGACGCGACGGCAGTGGCGGGCGGCCGAAGGCGCGGGCCCGGTAAAATGGCGGGCTCCGCCGAACGCGCCGCGACGCCCCGGAGGCTGGCCCCATTCAGCGGCCCGCCCGCCGGCCGCGGCCTCCTGCTCCGAGCCCCATCCTTTCCCGCAACAGGCCGCCAAAGTGACCCTGCACCTTACCTCGTTCGAAGGCAGCAACGCCCTCAGCCCCTTCCGCGTCCAGCAGCTCCTGCCTCGCCTGCAGGCCATCCACGACCGCATCGAGGGAGTCGCAGCCCGGTTCGTGCACCTGGTGGCCACCGATGCCGAACCGACGCCGGCCGACCGCGAGCGCCTGGCAGCCCTGCTCACCTACGGCGACCCCTACGCAGGCCCGGACTCCGGCCCTGCCATCGTGGTCGCGCCGCGCATCGGCACCGTCTCGCCCTGGGCATCGAAGGCCACCGACATCGTGCGCAATTGCGGGCTGCACGTGCGCCGCGTGGAACGGGTGACCGAATACCGGCTGTCGCTGCGCCCGGGCCTGTTGGGCGGCGTGCCCACGCTGACCGATGCACAGAAGCAGGCCGTGGCCGCGCTGCTGCACGACCGCATGACGGAATCGGTGCTGTGGGACCGGGCCGGGGCGGCCGACCTGTTCACCGAGCTGCCCGCGGTGCCCATGGAATTCGTGGACGTGCTGGGCGGCGGGCGCGCCGCGCTGGAAGGGGCGAACACCCGCTGGGGCCTGGCGCTGGCGGACGACGAGATCGACTATCTCGTCAATGCCTTTACTTCGCTGCGCCGCAATCCCACCGATGTCGAGCTGATGATGTTCGCGCAGGCCAACAGCGAGCACTGCCGCCACAAGATCTTCAACGCGCGCTTCACCATCGACGGGGAGGAACAGGACAAGAGCCTGTTCGCGATGATCCGCAACACCCACCAACTGGCGCCGCAGCACACGATCGTCGCCTACTCCGACAACGCTTCCATCATGGAAGGCAGCGCCGTGGAGCGCTTCATCGCGCCGGCCTCCACCGGGCGCGCGGCGCAGGAAGTGCCCGCCTACCGCAAGAGCGACGCGACGCACCACGTGCTCATGAAGGTGGAGACGCACAACCACCCGACGGCGATCTCTCCGTTCCCCGGCGCCTCCACGGGCGCGGGCGGCGAGATCCGCGACGAGGGCGCCACGGGCCGCGGCTCCAAGCCGAAGGCCGGCCTCACGGGCTTCACGGTGTCCAAGCTCTGGGGCGGCTGGAGCGACGAGGCGGGCGGCAAGCCGGAGCACATCGCGAGCCCGCTGCAGATCATGGTGGAAGGCCCGCTGGGCGGCGCGGCTTTCAACAACGAGTTCGGCCGGCCGAACCTGCTGGGCTACTTCCGCGAGTACGAGCAGGACGTGGCCGGCGTGCGCCGCGGCTACCACAAGCCCATCATGATCGCGGGCGGCCTGGGCGTGATCGACGCGGGCCTGACGACGAAGATCGAGTTTCCGGCCGGCACCCTGCTGATCCAGCTGGGTGGCCCGGGCATGCGCATCGGCATGGGCGGCGGCGCGGCCAGTTCCATGGCCACCGGCACCAACGCTGCCGAACTGGATTTCGATTCGGTGCAGCGCGGCAACCCCGAGATCGAGCGGCGCGCGCAGGAGGTCATCAACCACTGCTGGGCGCAGGGCGCGCAGAACCCGATCCTGGCGATCCACGACGTGGGCGCGGGCGGGCTGTCCAACGCGTTCCCCGAGCTGACCAACGATGCGGGCCGCGGCGCGCGCTTCGACCTGCGGGCGGTGCAACTGGAGGAATCCGGCCTGGCGCCCAAGGAGATCTGGTCCAACGAGAGCCAGGAGCGCTACGTGCTGGCGATCGCGCCCGAATCGCTGGATACCTTCCGCGCGTTCTGCGAGCGCGAGCGCTGCCCGTTCGCCGTGATCGGCACGGCCACGGGCGAGCGCCAGCTGGTGCTGGAAGACACTGCCGTGGAAGCGGGCGACCAGAAATTCCCCGTGGACATGCCGATGGATGTGCTGCTGGGCAAGCCGCCCAAGATGCACCGCGACGTGAAAACGGTGCGCCGCGCGGCCGCGCCGATCGAGCTCACCGGCGTGCCGCTGCAGAAGGCTGTGATCGACGTGCTGGCGCATCCCACGGTGGCCTCCAAGCGCTTCCTGATCACCATCGGCGACCGCACGGTGGGCGGGCTCTCGCACCGTGACCAGATGGTGGGCCCGTGGCAGGTGCCCGTGGCCGACTGCGCCGTGACGCTGGCCGATTACAAGGGTTTTGCGGGCGAGGCGATGTCGATGGGCGAGCGCACGCCGCTGGCCGCGATCGACGCACCGGCCTCGGGCCGCATGGCCGTGGCCGAGGCGATCACCAACCTGCTGGCCGCACCGATCGAGCTGCCGCGCGTGAAGCTGTCGGCCAACTGGATGGCGGCCTGCGGCGAGCCGGGGGAGGATGCCGACCTGTACGCCACCGTGAAGGCCGTGGGCATGGAGCTGTGCCCGCAGCTGGGCATCAGCATTCCGGTGGGCAAGGATTCGCTCTCCATGCGTACGCAGTGGAAGGATGAGGGCGGCGCCGCGCAGAAGGTCACTTCGCCGGTGAGCCTGATCGTGAGCGCGTTCGCCACGCTGTCCGACGTGCGGGGCACGCTGACGCCGCAGCTTGACGCCATGGAGGAGGACACCACGCTGGTGCTGGTGGACCTGGGCCGTGGCCGTTGCCGCATGGGCGGCAGCATCCTGGCGCAGGTGCTGGGCCAGGAGGGCGGCGAGGTGCCCGACCTGGACGACGCGCAGGATCTCGTGAGGCTGGTGGATGCGGTGAACGCGCTGCGCGCGCAGGGCCGCATCCTGGCCTACCACGATCGCAGCGACGGCGGCCTGCTGGCCGCGGTGGCCGAGATGGCCTTCGCGGGCCACGTGGGCGTGGCGCTGAACGTTGACCTGCTGGTGACGGAAGGCGACGGCATCGCCGACAGCCGCATGGAGACGGGTGACGCCAAGAACTGGGCGCAGCAGGTGAGCGCGCGGCGCGAGGAGCTGACGCTCAAGGCGCTTTTCAACGAAGAGCTGGGCGTGGTGCTGCAGGTGCGCACCGCCGAGCGCAATGAGGTGATGCAGACGCTGCGCGAGCACGGCCTCTCGAAGTTCAGCCACTTCGTCGGCAAGACACGTCCCGCGGCGTCCGCCATGGACGTGGGCAAGGGCGAGCTGCAGGTCTGGCGCGACGTGAAGGCGGTGTTCAGCGCGTCGCTGTCCGACCTGCACCAAGTGTGGGACGCCGTGAGCTGGAAGATCTGCCAGCAGCGCGACAACCCGGCCTGCGCCGATGCCGAGCATGCGGCGGCGGGCGCTCCGCATGACCCGGGCCTGCACGTGGCACTGACGTTCGACCCCGCCGAGGACGTGGCGGCGCCGTTCCTGAACCTCGCGCGGCCGAAGGTCGCGATCCTGCGCGAGCAGGGGGTGAACTCGCACATCGAGATGGCCTATGCGTTCAACGAGGCGGGCTTCGATGCCTACGATGTGCACATGACCGACCTGCAGTCGGGTCGCGCGAAGCTGGCGGACTTCAAGGGCGTGGTGGCCTGCGGTGGCTTCAGCTATGGCGACACCCTGGGCGCCGGCATCGGCTGGGCGCGCTCGATCACGTTCAACCCGGTGCTGTCGGAACAGTTCCGGGGCTTCTTCGGCCGCGCCGACACCTTCGGCCTGGGCGTGTGCAACGGCTGCCAGATGTTCGCCGAACTGGCCGACATCATTCCGGGCGCTGCCGCCTGGCCGCGGTTCACGACCAACCAGAGCGAGCGCTTCGAGGCCCGCCTGTCGCTGGTGGAGGTGCTGGAGTCCCCCAGCCTGTTCTTCGCAGGCATGGCCGGCAGCCGGCTGCCGATCGCCGTGGCGCATGGCGAAGGCTATGCGAACTTCGCGCGCCGCGGCAATGCCGCCCAGGCGATCGCGGCGATGCGCTTCGCGGACCACCATGGTGCCGCCACCGAGCAGTATCCGTTCAACCCCAACGGCAGCGCGGGCGGGCTCACGGCGGTGACCACGGCGGACGGCCGCTTCACGGCCATGATGCCGCACCCCGAGCGCGTGTTCCGCAACATCCAGATGAGCTGGACCAGCGGAGACCGCAACGCGCTGAGCCCGTGGATGCGCATCTGGCGCAATGCGCGCAAGTGGGTGGGGTGAGGCGGCGGTTCTGCTCGCGAAAATTTTCGTTGTTTATGTTGAGCATTTCTTAAGTTGATGTCCTAGAGCACTATTCCTGATGAAAATTAGGAATCGGTGCTACCTGGAGGTTTATTTTTGATGTTCAATGTAAACGATATGGGAATGATCGTAGGAGATTCGCGTGTCAAGGAAAGGCGTTTCCCAGCCATTGAGCGATCTTCAATGGCACTTGTGCGTGGATTGATAATTCATCAGACGGATTCGGAGGATGAGTTTTCAGTGTTTGCGAGCTATGCTCGGGCAAATGCGAATGGCGCCCATTTTCTTGTTGCAAAAAATGGATGTATTTATCAGACGGCCTCTCTTTTTCGAACAACGAGGCACGTAGGTAAAATAAAGGCCCGCTGCATGGCTGAACATCGATGCACACCCTCGGAAGTCATTAGGTACCAGAAGTTCTCACCAGATGCGACCAACCGCCTGGAGATGGTGAAGACTGTGCCGCAGCGCTATCCTTCCAACTTGGATAGCGTGGGAATAGAAGTTGTCGGAAAATGCCGCCTGCCAGCCCATGTTCGCATGCCGGTAGGACTTACGGATATCGAAAAGAATTCCTTTGTCGATAAATTTGGTGTCTATGATCCGCTCACTACTGCACAACAAGTAGCTTTGCAGTATTTGTTGGGGGGATTGGTCAGTACTCTTCATGTGCCATTAGAAGAGATACATCGACATCCTGACGTCAGCTATAAACAGAGAACCGAGGCTGCTACTGCTGTTTTGAGATGAGGTCGCCATACATATGTTCTCTTTGGCTTGTGTTGTCGGCCCTCTCGGCTGTTGGCGCCAATGCGGGAACAGAAAAACTTCCCTTCGCCCACGCGAAAATCCAGAAAATCACCATCGAACGCCCTGCTGCCCAGGCGCGGTTCGCTCCGGAAGTGGACTGCCGCGGCCTGGCGCTGGATGCCAGGCGGGTGAAATTCTTCCTGCAGCATGCCGCCCTCACGGACAGCGGCTCATACCGGCGCAATGCCATCCTGGACGACTGCTCGGCGGATGCCACGGTGGTCTTTTCGGATGGCCGGACCGTGACGGTCTCCATCGACAGCGGAACGGGATGGGGTGCGGTGAGCCGTGGGCAGCGGTCCCGGTTCCTGGCCTGCGAGGCGTGCGTGGATATCCTGCAGCCGGACTTTCCCTTCGATCCGGAGCGCAGGCCCTCTGACGCGGAGCGTTAGCTGCCGCCACGGCGCGGCCTGAGACGGGGGCGTTGTTCCTGCCCGCTCAGTCCTGCCCGGGAGTGACGAGCAGGTTCCAGCGATGCACGAAGGCGAAGGCCTCGGCGGGTGGCAGCGGGCGGCTCAGGTAATAGCCCTGTACCTGGTCGCAGCCCAGTTCCATGAGCTGGTCGAACACTTCGGCGGTTTCCACGCCCTCGGCCAGGAGGCGGTAGCCCAGGGTGTGGCCGAGCTGGACCATGCCGCGCACGACATCGAGGGCGCGGGCATCGGTGCCAATGGGACGGATCAGGGCCTGGTCGAGCTTGAGCACCTCGGCCGAGAGGTCGTACAGGCATCCGAAATTGCAGTAGCCGGTGCCGAAATCGTCGAGCGCCACGCGCACGCCCATGGCGCGGGCCGCCTTGATGCCTTCCAGGGTGGGGCCTTCCGTCAGCACCGCGTTCTCGGTGCATTCGATCTCGAGCCGCGAGGGGGCGAGCCGGTGCCGGGCGAAGGCGTCCTGGAGCATGGCGGCGAATCCGGGCTGCTCGAGGTTGCGCGGCGAGACGTTGATCGCCACGTCCACCTGCAGGCCGTCGTCTTCCCACGCGCGTATCTGCGCCAGTGCCGTGTTCAGCACCCATTCGGTGACGGCCTGGATGTAGGTGGTCTTCTCCAGCAGGGGAATGAAGTCGCCGGGCGACACCGGGCCCAGCTGGGGATGGTCCCAGCGGATCAGGGCCTCGAGGCAGGTGTAACGCGTGGAAGCGCGCTCGAACTGCGGCTGGTACACCAGCCGGAATTCTCCCGCCATGAGCGCGCGGGGAATGCTGGCCATGAGCTCGTAGGAACGGCGGTAGCTGAGGTCCACCGCGGCGTCGTAGCTGCAGACAGCCGTGCCGGACATCGGCTGGTGGTAGAGCGCGGCGTTGGCGCGCCGCAGGGAATCGACGGCGTCGGCCGGCTCGAGGGTGAAGGGGGCCAGGCCGATGCGGCGCCGCTGGTTGATGACGATGCCCGAGCCCGTCGGCAGCGGCGCGACCAGTGTGTCCAGCAACTGCTGCGTGAATTGCGCCACGGTCTGCTGGTCGGAGTCCCGCAGCACGAGCGCCAGCCGGGCGACGCCGGTGTGGTACACGCGGGACTGGTTGCCGACGAAGAAGGCCAGCCGCCTGCCTGCCTCGTAGGTCAGCTGTTCGATGGGCTGCATGCCGATGGCCCGGGCAGCGTCCATGATGCCGTCGTGCGGCAGGAGCTCGAGCAGGACCAGCACGCGGTGCTCGCCGGGCGCGGCCAGGCACAGTCCATGGAGGTCCTGCAGCAGTTGCGTCCGGTTGGGCAGCAGGGTGGACTCGTCCACGCGCGCGGCGGCGCACTGCAGGTCGATCTGGGCCATCACCAGAGCGGCCAGGTCTTCCAGCTGCCGCTGCTGTGCGCCGTCGAACGTGCGGGGGACGGTGTCGATGAGGCACAGGCTGCCCAGGTGGTGGTGGCCCCGCAGGATCAGTGGGGCTCCGGCATAGAAGCGGATATACGGCGCTCCCTGGACGAGCGGGTTGGCGGCGAAGCGCGGGTCTTGCAGCGCGTCTTCCACCACCATGACCTCCGAGGACCGGATGGTGTGGTCGCAGAAGGCATCCTCGCGGCAGGTTTCGCGAACGGCCAGGCCGATCTGCGACTTGAACCATTGCCGGTCCGCGTCCACCAGGCTGACGAGCGCGATGGGAACGCCGAAAAGGCGGCTGGCCAGCCGCGTGATGCGGTCGAACTCCTCGGTCGGCGGAGTGTCCAGCAGACCGGTGGCCCGCAGGGCCGTCAGCCGTTGCTGTTCTGCGCTGATCGGAGGGGTCATGGAGGCGGTCGAAAATGCGTGGTGCTGCGGAGGATAGGGAATTATCTCAGCCCTGGTTCCTGCAAGGATGTTTCCCCGCGTCCATGCCGACGCAGTTCCGCCCGCTTCTGCGCACCGCCGCCCGGGCGTGGGACTCCATAATCGGCGCTTCCCAACCACGGAGCTTCGCATGGCCGGCGCCAGCCTTTTGACCCTGCTTGACGATATCGCCGCGGTGCTCGACGACGTTGCCCTCATGACCAAGGTGGCTGCGAAAAAGAGCGCAGCGATGGCCGACGATGTGTCGGTGATGACGAAGACGGCCGCGCAGAAGACCGCAGGGGTGCTCGGCGACGACCTCGCGCTGAACGCCCAGCAGGTGACCGGGGTGCGCGCCGAGCGCGAACTGCCGGTGGTCTGGGCGGTGGCCAAGGGGTCGCTGGTGAACAAGGCCATCCTGGTGCCGGCGGCGCTGTTGATCAGCGCATTCATTCCCTGGGCCGTCACGCCCCTGTTGATGCTGGGAGGGGCGTTCCTGTGCTTCGAGGGCGCGGAGAAACTGGCGCACCGGTTCCTGCACCAGGATGCCGCAGGCAAGGACGCGGACCGGGAGGCCCATGCCCAGGCTGCGGCGAACGCCGCCGTGGACATGGCCGCCTTCGAGAAGGACAAGGTGCGAGGAGCGATCCGTACGGATTTCATCCTGTCCGCGGAGATCATCGCGATCACGCTGGGCACGGTGGCTGGCGCGCCTTTCGGCCAGCAGGTGGCGGTGCTTTCGGGGATCGCTCTGGTCATGACCGCCGGGGTGTACGGGCTGGTTGCAGGCATCGTGAAGCTCGACGATGGCGGCCTCTGGCTCAGCCGCCGCTCGCTCGGCGCGCTGCGCGTGCTGGGCCGCGGCATCGTGGCGGCTGCGCCCTGGCTGATGAAGGTGCTTTCCGTCGCGGGGACGGCCGCCATGTTCCTGGTGGGTGGAGGCATTCTCGTGCACGGCCTGCCGCCGCTGCACCACGCGGTGGAAGGGTGGGCATCCGCTGCTGCGCAGGGGGGCGGCGGGTTCCTGCAGGTGGTGGTGCTCAACCTGCTCAATGCCGCGAGCGGCATCGTGGCGGGCGCGCTGGTGCTGGCCGGCGTGACCCTGGTGCAACGCTGGCGCGGGCGCAAGGCCGGCGCGCATTGAGGCGTGCATGGCCCTTTGATCTGTGGCAAGGCGGGCGGTGCGTTTTGCAAGCCCAATGCGTTCACGGGGGCCGTCCCCGTTCAACCGCATCGAGTCCTCCTATGAAAAAGAATCTGCTCGCCCTGGCTGCCCTGTGCGTCCTGACCTCCGGCGCTGCCTATGCGCAGGCTACCGACGGCCAGGGCCCCTGGATGGTCCGCGTCCGCGCGGTGCATCTGGACAGCGACAACAAGGACAGCACCGGACTGGGCCTGTCGATCAACAACAAGACCATTCCGGAAGTAGATATCTCGTACTTCTTCGACAAGAACATCGCCGCGGAACTGGTGCTGACGGTGCCGCAGAAGCAGAAGGTGTATTCCAGCGCGCTGGGCGCACAGATCGGCACGCTGAAGCACCTGCCTCCGTCGCTGATGCTGCAATACCACTTCGACGCCCCCGGCTTCAGGCCGTACGTCGGCGCGGGCATCAACTACACCCGCTTCTCCAGCGTGCGCCTGCCTGCCGGCGTGAGCATCGACAAGAGCAGCTGGGGTGGCGCCCTGCAGGTCGGCGTGGACATTCCGCTCACCAAGAACCTGTCGCTGAACTTCGACATCAAGAAGGTGTACATCCGCACCGACGTGGCTGCCAACGGTGCCACCCTGGGCACCCTGAAGATCGATCCGGTGCTGGCCGGCGTGGGTCTGGGCTGGCGCTTCTGAACGAGCAGGCCAGGATGGGGCCGGCGCGCATGCGCCGGCCCTTTTTCTTTCCGGGGTCTGAATGCGGCCTGCGGCCTGGACGCCGCTGCGCAGGCGGCGGTCGGCGCGTCAGGCCGCGGGTGGAGGCTCCTGCGCAGGCATGGGGAGTTCCAGCGTGAAGCAGGCGCCATGGCCGGTTTCGGAGGCCACGGTGAGCCGGCCGCCCATGAGCTCGGCGAGCCCGCGCGAAAGCGCCAGGCCCAGGCCCGTGCCACCGTGCTGGGTGCTCACCTCCGCACCGCCCTGGCTGAATTTCTCGAAGATGACCTCGTGCAGGTCGGCGGGGATGCCGGGGCCCGTATCGATGACCCTGAAGCGCAGGTTGCGCGCCTCGGCGGTGTCCACCTCCAGCCGCACGCCGCCCTCCCGGGTGAACTTGAGTGCGTTGCTCAGCAGGTTGTTGAGGATCTGCTTGAGCCGCAGTCCGTCGCACCGCAGCATGTGGGGTACGTCCGGGGCGATGCGCTTTTCGAGCGTGAGCCCTTTCTGCGCGGCAGAGATGGCGAAGAGGTCCACGGTAGTGCCGACGAGTTCGCGCACGGCATGGTCTCCGGGCACGATGGGCATGGCGCCGGCCTGCACCTTCGCAAGGTCCAGGATCTCGGACAGCAGGGTGTTGAGGTGCTCCGCCGCACTGCGGATCAGGCCGGCGGCTTCGCGGTAGGACGGCTGCTCCAGCCGCTGTTCCATGAGCTCCGCAAAACCGTGGATGCTGGTGAGAGGGGTGCGCAGTTCGTGCGAAATGGCCGTCAGGAATTCGCTCTTGGCGCGGTTGGCGGAGCGGGCCTGGGCTTCGCTCGCCGCGAGTGCCACGTTCTTCTGCTCGAGCTGGCGCAGTCCCCGCAGGAAGCCCGCGCACAGGGCGACCAGTGCTGCGGAAAAGAGCCCGGCGAACACCATGGTGAAGTTCCGCATGGTCTTCCATTCCGCCAGGGCTTCGTCGTCGGCCGTGGACACGAGGACGGTCAGCGGATAGCCGGGCAGGCGGTGGAAGGCGGTGATGCGGCCCAGCCCGTCAACGTGGCTGACGCGCTGGTAGGTGCCATGCCTGCGGGTGGTGTCCGCGAGGGGATGGTCGGGCGGGAATTCGATGACCTGGTCGATGTTGCCTGCCTGGGTTCCGATCACCCGGGTCAGCATGCCGAAGTCTGCCCCCATCAGCACGACCGCGCCCTGGGCGCCGATGTCCACGCCACCGTACACCTTCTCGAAATAGCTCGGATTGAGCGAGGCGACCACCACGCCGTGCAGGTAGCCGTTGCGGCCGATGATGGGCCGGCTCAGCTGCATGGTCCGGCGGCCCGAGATCCGGCCCGTGACGGGCTTGCCGATGAAGAGGCCGGATGCGGACATCTGCGTCCGCGCGTGGGGTACCTTGGAGGGCTCCAGGTGCACCCGGATGTGTTCGCGCTCGCTCAGGTCGGTATCCTGGTTGCGGGCCCCGGTGGGGTCGAGGTTGCTGCCCACGAACCGGCCGTCGGGGCCCACGATGGACAGCTGGGTGAGGATGTCCGGCGCCAGGCCTGTCTCGTTGGCGAACAGGGCGTAGTCCTCCTTCGTGAACTCTCCGCTGCGCACTTCCGCCGCCACGCGCAGCGTGGCCTGGTCGGCCGCCGCCAGGACCCGCAGCGTCTGCTCTTCCAGCACGCGGGCCAGGTTGGCATTCTGGCGTCGCTGGGATTGCACTGCATCCTGCCATTTGGTCTGCAGCGAGATGGCGACAAGCGCCCAGGTGGCCGTGAGCGCCAGGAGCAGGGTGCCGATCACCAGGGCGCGCAGCCGCCGCCCGCCCTGGGCCGTGTGCGCAGGCACTGCCGGCAGGTGCTCTAGGACCCGGTGGGAGGAGGGTTCGGACATGGAGGGCTAGCTTGCCACGTTCTGGTGCGGCGCGGGGTGCGTCAGGGCCGGGTGCCGGTGCCGAAAATGCCGTCCCCGCCACTCTGCCCGAGGATCCGGCGCCCCAGGGCCGGCAGGGCCGTGGACGCATCGGGGCGCTGCCATGCCTGGGTCACGGTGGAATGGCCGGCCGCGAGATCCGCCGGCGTGCCCAGATCGAAGTGGAAGCTGTAATCGGGCTCCTGGCCCATGCGCAGGTCCGTGACCTGGACGTGCCCGCCATGCTCGCGCATGCGGTAGAAGCCGTGGCTGAAGGCCGCCACGCGCTGCACGGACGGCTGGGCTGCGAACTGCGCGATCAGTGCCTCACCCCGGTCGTGCACGGTGAAGTGGATGGGCCGCCCGCGGTCGGCGAGCGCGTAGAAGCCTTCCGCATACTGCCCGGGTGCCATCGCCACCACCCGCCAGGCGAGGGTGTTGAACGGCGTGGGCGTCACGAGCACCTGTCCCGCCGGCCATCCGATGCCGGCGAGCGACTCCCGTGCAATTTGCGCGACGTGCTGCTGTACCCCGAAGCCCCAGGCCAGGTAGGCGGTGCTCAGCCACAGCCCGGCCGTGTTCCAGCGCAGGCCGCGCGGGCCTGCAAGCGCCAGCGCCGCGACCACCCCGACGATCAGCGGCACGGTGTAGAGCGGATCGATGATGAAGATGCTGCCGACTCCGTAAGGCTGGTCGGTGAACGGGCGTAGCAGTTGGGTGCCGTACACCGTCATCCAGTCGAGCAGCGGGTGGGTGGCGAGCGCGAGCCAGAGCGCCAGCCACCAGCGCTTCCACTGGAAGCCCTCGCCGTGGAGGCGCGCCGCCAGCGCGCCCAGCAGCGGCGCGAGCAGCGAAAGGTAGAGCAGGGCGTGGGTATCGGCACGGTGCAGGACCATGTTGGCAATCGGGTCGCCATGGTCGATGAGGGCGTCCAGGTCGGGCAGCGTGCCCGCCACGGCGCCCCACAGCGCGGCTTTCCAGGCGGCGGTGCGCCGGCCCATGGCAGCCAGGGAGACGGCGGAGCCGAGGGCGATCTGGGTCAGGGAATCCATGCTGGGGCGACGGGCGTCGGCGAAAAAAGGTGCCGAGCGGGCGGCGGGGGTGGCCGGGCAGGGCGCCGCAGCGGCCGCATTCTAGGGCGAACGATGCGCGGGCGTCCTACATGCCCGGCGGAAGCTCTCTGCAATGCTGGGCACCGGCCATCGCGCCCCGGCGCAGCAGCCGCCGTCCGGCATGGCCTGCGAGCTTAGCCGGCCCCTGCCGCCCCGGCGGCCCTTTCCCCTTCAGGAAAAGAGATCCCGATGAACGCCCATGCCCTCCAGCGGTCCGAACCCGCCCATTCCGACATCATTCCCGGGCTGCTGCGGCACCCCGCCTGTATTTCGCCGAAGTATTTCTACGACGAGCGGGGATCGGAGCTCTTCGAGGAGATCACCCGGCTGCCGGAGTACTACCCCACGCGCACCGAACAGGCCGTGATGGCGCGGCATGGCGAAGACATCGCGCAGGCGGTGGGCGCGGTCGAGACGGTGATCGAGCTGGGGGCCGGCAGCTGCGAGAAGGTGCAGCCGCTGTGCCGCCTGCTGCGGCCGCAGCGTTTCGTGGGGGTGGATATTTCCGCGGATTTCCTGCGCGGCGCGGTGGCACGTCTGCAGGAGGCCCTTCCCTGGCTGCGGGCCGAGGCCGTGGCGGGCGACCTCACGCGGCCCGTGGTGCTGCCCCAGGATGTTCCCCGTGCCCGGCGGCTGGTGTTCTACCCGGGCTCCTCGATCGGCAACTTCGATCCGCCCCAGGCACTGGCGCTGCTGTCGCGCATGCGCGGCCTGGTGGACCGCGACGGCGGCGTGCTCATCGGATTCGACCTGCCCAAGGACGTGGCCGTGCTCGAGGCTGCCTACGACGACGCGGCCGGCGTGACGGCCGCGTTCAACCGCAATGCGCTGGAGCACGTGAACCGGCTCATCGGCAGCGACTTCGTGGCGCAGGACTGGGAGCACCGCGCCTTCTTCGACCGGCGCCTGTCGCGCATCGAGATGCACCTGGAGACGCCCCGCGGCGCCCACGTGCGCTGGCCTGGCGGCGGGCGCGTCTTCGCGCCCGGCGAGCGCATCCATACCGAGAACAGCTACAAGTACACCCTGCCGGCCTTCCAGGCCCTGCTGGCGCGGGCGGGCTTCTCCCGCGCGCGGGTCTGGACCGACGAGCGCGGATGGTTCGCCGTGGCCTACGCGCGGCCCTGACCCCTGGAGACCCCCGCCATGACCCCTCCCCTGAGCCTGGTGCGCCGGACGGCGCCGGGCGGTACACCCGCCGTAGCGGCAGCACTGCAGGAGCGCTATGCCGAAGTGCGCCGAGCCTCGCTTGCGCTGGCCCTGCCGCTGTCCGACGAAGACTGCTGCGCGCAGTCCATGCCCGATGCGAGCCCCGTCAAATGGCACCTGGCGCACACCACGTGGTTTTTCGAGACCTTCGTGCTCGAGCCGCGGGAGCCCGGCTTCGCCCCGTTCCATCCGGCGTTCCGCGTGCTGTTCAATTCCTACTACAACGGCGTCGGGGACAAGCATCCCCGGCCGCAGCGCGGATTGCTCACGCGCCCGGCGATGGCGCAGGTGCTGGAATACCGGCAGGACGTCGATGTCCGCATGGGACGGATCCTGGCCGGGCTGCAGGAGGAGCCGGATCCGGGCCTGCAGGCCCTGGTGGAGCTCGGCCTGCAGCACGAGCAGCAGCACCAGGAACTGATCCTCACCGACGTGAAGCACCTGCTGTCGAGCAGCCCGCTCTGGCCGGCCTACCGGTTGCAGAGCCCGGGCGGGGCGCCGGCGGGGCCGCAGGAGCGGCAGCTGGAACCCGCAGTGGCTCCATCCGTGCGCTGGCGGAGGTTTCCAGGCGGCGTCACGGAGATCGGCCACGACGCGCGGGCCGAGGGCGCCGGTTTCGCCTTCGACAACGAATCGCCCCGGCACCGTGTGTACCTGCAGCCCTATGCGCTGGCCTGCAGGCCGGTCAGCACGGGCGAGTACCTGGCCTTCGTCGAGGCCGGCGGCTACCGCGATGCCTCGCTCTGGCTGGCCGAGGGCTGGGACTGGATCCAGGCCATGAAGCTCCAGCACCCCCTCTACTGGCGCCGCGGGGCGACGGAAAGCGGCGACGGCGCGGGCTGGCACGAGTTCACGCTCGCCGGACCGCGGCCGCTCCGCCCGTCGGCGCCTATGGTGCACCTGTCCTATTACGAAGCGGACGCGTACGCGCGCTGGGCCGGAGCCCGCCTGCCCACCGAGGCGGAGTGGGAGGCCGCCGCGGCAGCATCGCCGGGCGCGCAGGCCGTGCAGGGACATTTCGCCGACAGCGGCGTTCTGCACCCACGCGCGGCATCGGGCGCGGCCCGGCCGGACCCGGACGGGCAGCCGCCGCTGGAGCAGTTGTTCGGCGACGTCTGGGAGTGGACGCAGTCCAGCTACGCGGCCTACCCGGGCTTTCGCGTGGCCGATGGCGCCGTGGGCGAATACAACGGCAAGTTCATGGTGAACCAGTACGTGCTGCGGGGTGGATCCTGCGCGACGCCCCCGGGCCATGTCCGCGCCACCTACCGGAATTTCTTTCCGGCCACCGCGCGGTGGCAATTCTCCGGCCTGCGCCTCGCGCGCGACCTGGAGAGCGCCTGACCCGCGCGGCATCGCGTCACACGGCGTCCAGCGCCTGGGCCAGGTCGGCCGTGAGATCGTCGATGTGCTCGATGCCGACCGACAGGCGCACCATGCCCTCGGCCACGCCGGCCTGCTGCAGTTCTTCCGGCCCGAGCTGGCGGTGCGTGGTGGAGGCCGGGTGCGTCGCCAGCGAGCGCGCATCGCCGATGTTCACGAGCCGCGTGAAGAGCTGCAAGGCATCGAGGAAGCGCGCGCCGGCCGCCCGTGGATCCTCGCCCGGCGCGGACCGCAACTCGAACGAGAGAATGCCGGAGGCCCTGCCGCCGAGCAGGCGCTGCGTGATCGCATGGTCGGGGTGGCCGGGCAGGGCTGCGTACCGCACCTGCGCCACCTTGGGATGCTGCTGCAGGTAGTGCGCGACGGCCAGCGTGTTGTCGCAGATGCGGTCCATGCGCAGGGCCAGGGTTTCGATGCCCTGCAGGATCAGGAAGGCATTGTGCGGCGAGAGGGTCGCCCCGGTGTTGCGCAGCGGCACGACGCGCGCGCGGCCGATGAAGGCCGCCTCGCCCAGGGCTTCGGTATAGACCACGCCGTGGTAGCTCGGGTCAGGGGTGTTGAGGCAGGCGAAGCGCTCCCTGTGCTGCGCCCAGGGGAACTTGCCGCTGTCCACGATGGCGCCGCCGATGCTGTTGCCGTGGCCGCCCAGGTACTTGGTGAGCGAGTGGACGACGATGTCCGCGCCGTGCTCGATGGGGCGCAGCAGGTAGGGGCTGGGCACGGTGTTGTCCACGATCAGCGGCACGCCATGGTCGTGCGCCACACGCGCCAGCGCGGCGATGTCGGTCACGTTGCCCAGCGGGTTGCCGATGGATTCGACGAAAACGGCCTTGGTGCGGCCATCGATGTGCCGCGCGAAGCTGGCGGGGTCGCGCGGGTCCGCGAAGCGGGTGGCGATGCCCTGGCGCGGCAGCGTGTGCGCGAACAGGTTGTAGGTGCCGCCATAGAGCGTGCTGGCCGAGACGATGTTGTCGCCGGCCTCGGCGATGGTCTGGATCGCGTAGGTGATGGCCGCCATGCCCGAGGCCAGGGCCAGCGCGGCGATGCCGCCTTCGAGTGCCGCGACGCGCTTCTCGAGCACGTCGTTGGTCGGATTCATGATGCGGGTGTAGATGTTGCCCGGCACCTTCAGGTCGAACAGGTCCGCGCCGTGCTGGGCGCTGTCGAAGGCGTAGGCCGCCGTCTGGTAGATGGGCACCGCCACGGCGCGGGTCGTGGGGTCGGGTGCCTGTCCGGCGTGGACGGCGAGGGTCTCGATCTTCATGCTGTGCTGTCTCCTCGGAAGCAGTGGGCGCGCCAGCATTGCCCGGCGCGTGCGGGCCATTGTGTCGGGTCGCACCGCCACGCGGAACGAACCGATCGCTATGTGCTTATGCGCGCCGGCAGGCTCAGCGGCGGTGCTGCGGGTTCTCGCGCTGCGGATCGAGGGTGCCGCCGGTGTTCTGCTCGCGCTCCTGTTGCTGCCGGTTGCGCTGCTGCTCGGCCTGGCTTGGCCCGTTCTGCCGCGCAGTGCCGTGTGGGGAGTCGTTCTGCTGTTCAGACTGCTGCTGTGCCATTGGTGGTCTCCTGGAGGTGGCTCGGCAGCGGGATGCCGCCGCCCCGGGGTGTGCGGCAACCCGCGTGCCCCGGCCCGGCCGGAACGGGCATGGCGTTTGCCCCGTGAATGGCAGGGAGGGCGCACTCCGCCCCCCGCTTTCTCAAGGAGCATGACATGGCCATTCTTTTTCCCGAATCCGAGCCGGCCGCCGGCAGTCCCGGCAAGAACGATCTCGCCCGCGCGCCCGCGGCGTTTCCCGATGGTCCGAACGTGGCGCCGGGCGCGCACGAACTCGAGGCGGCCCAGGGGGCGCTGCCCGCAGATGCCGCCCGTGGCACCGCGGCTTCCGCTAGCGGGGAAACGGTGCGAAACCCGGCAAAGAGCACTGCTGCCGGGAACCCGGCAGCGACATGATGCGCGGCGTGGCCCGCGCTTCGCTTCAGTGCGGCGCGCCGGGCACCGGCCGCGTGCGGTAGAACTGCATCGGCACCGCCTGCGCCTCGCGCGCCTGCTGGTTCTGCACCGATTTCTTGATCCGGCCCACCACGTGCATCTCGCAGGGCTTGCAGTCGAAGCGCAGGGTGAGTTTTTCCTTGCCGTTGATCAGGTGCAGGGGCTCGGCCTTGATGGTGCCCTTGACCCCGATCACGCCCTTGGCCTGCTTGGGACACAGGCTCATGGAAAAGCGCACGCAGTGCTTGGTGATCATCAGGCTCACCTCGCCGTCCTCTTCCTGGCTCTCGTAGGCCGCGTCGATCACCTTCACGCCGTGCTTCATGTAGAAGTCGTGCGCCTTCTGGTTGAAAACGTTGGCCAGGTAGGTGAGGGTGTCCTCGGGGAAGGGCGCCGGCGGCTCCACGGGGCGCGCGCGGGGCAGGCGCTGCAGGCCCCCGGAACGCGCCGCCTCCAGGGCGGCCACGGCATCGCGGCGCAGCGGATTCAGCACGGAGGCGGGCACGAACCACGGCTGCCGCATCGCGATGGCGATGTCGTGCGCGTGGAAGATCGTGGCGCCGAAGCGGCCGATCTGCTCGCGCAGGGCGCCCTCCGCGCGCGCCGCGTCGGTGGCCGGCTCGTGCGCATGCGCCACCTCGGCGGTGCCGGTGAAGCCGTCCTCGTCGGTCAGCGTGAGGGCGAAGCCGGAATCGGTATCGGTGAAATGCGCCCACAGGCCGATGCGCCGCTCGCTGGATTTCTTCTCGAGCGTGCGCACCCAGTCCATGTCGCGGTTGCGGTTGATCTCGGTGCCGCGGCGCAGGTCCCTGAAACCCTCCATCGGGTCCTTCGGGAACACGCGCCAGTGGTTGCGTGACTTGCCGGGTGCCGCCTCGGCGCGGTTGATCGCCACGCCCACGAGCTCCTTCTGCAGGTCCCAGTAGCACAGGCCGTCGCCGTTGTGCAGCACCGTGTCGGGCGCGTGGGTTTCCAGTTCGACCCAGTTCGGGCCCACCTGCGTGACCCAGCCGATCGCCTGGCCGGGGTTCTTGGGCGTGTCGAAGGCGCCGATGTCTTCCTTGCGGCCGTTCACGAAATAGTCGGTGAACTCGCGGTTGAAGTTCTGGTTCGGGTCGGGCGTGAAGGTGAAGCGCGTCTGGCCGCTGGAGGAGCGCGCCAGGGGGGCGGCGGAGGTCTCGCGCTCCTCGATGATCTCGTCCAGCAGCCGGCGGTAGTGGGCCGTGACGTTCTTCACGTAGGCCATGTCCTTGTAGCGCCCTTCGATCTTGAAGCTGCGCACCCCTGCGTCGATGAGGGGGCGCAGGTTGGCCGACTGGTTGTTGTCCTTCATCGAGAGAACGTGCTTGTCGTGCGCGATGAAGCGGCCGGCGTCGTCCGTCACCTGGTAGGGCAGGCGGCAGGCCTGGCTGCAGTCGCCGCGGTTGGCGCTGCGGCCGGTGTGCGCGTGGCTGATGTAGCACTGGCCGCTGTAGGCCACGCAGAGCGCGCCGTGGATGAAGAACTCGATCGTGCAGCGCTCCGGGTCGGTCGCCGCGCGGATGGCCGCGATCTCCTGCACCGTGAGCTCCCGCGCCAGCACGATCTGCGACAGCCCGGCGTCCTGCAGGAAGCGCGCCTTCTCGGGCGTGCGGATGTCCGTCTGGGTGCTCGCGTGTAGCTGGATGGGGGGCAGGTCGATTTCCAGCAGGCCCATGTCCTGGATGATGAGCGCATCGGCGCCGGCCTCGTACACCTGCCAGGCCATGCGGCGGGCGCCTTCGAGCTCGTCGTCGCGCAGGATGGTGTTGAGCGTGACGAAGATGCGGCTGTGGAAGCGGTGCGCATGGCGGATGAGCCGCTCCAGGTCGCGCAGTTCGTTGCCCGCGCTGGCCCGCGCGCCGAAGGCCGGTCCGCCGATATAGACGGCATCCGCGCCATGGTTGACCGCCTCGATGCCGATGTCGGCGTCGCGGGCGGGGGAGAGCAGTTCGAGCTGGTGGGGCAGGAGGGACATGGGGCGCGATTATCCCAGGAGGCTGGCGCCCATGGGCTCCGGGCCGTCGCAGCACTTCGGCCGGCGGCAGCCCGGCTTCGCCTGGAGCCTGCCCGGATTTCCCGGCAAGCCATAGCCTCGGTGCGCTCCAGAACCTTTGCACGATCCAGTCCATGCGCCTTTCACCTCTCCGGTCCGGTTCTCTTCCACCCACTGCATCGCTGCACGGCGCCCCTGCGGACGGCGGGCTCGCGGCGCCAGGCTCCGAGCCCGCCGCCACGCCCTTGCGGCGCTCGCTGTCGTCGCCGCACCTGTCTCCGCTGTCGGCGCGTGATCGAGAGGCCGGGATACGCCGCGAGGCCGCTCTGGCGGCCCGGTTCGGCAGCTGCCAGCCCGCGCGGGGGAAGGCAAAAACCGGTGCGGATGGCCAGGTGACCTACCGCAGCCCGATACAGAAGCAGGAACTCGAACCGGCGCAGCACGGCTATCGCCGGGTGCGGATCAATCCGACGCGGGTGCTCATCGCCGAGCACCAGGGCCTTGAAACCAGCACATTCTTCATCCGCCACCAGGCCGACCTGGAGGCGGTGCGGCGCGTCGACAGGCCGGCGGATGCAGCAGGCATGGGCGCGGGCCCCCTGCAGGATCTGCTGCGCCTGGATGACCTGCGTGCCCACCGGGTGCAGTACAAGTGGGACATCTCGGCCAACGGCTCGCTCGTCATCGGCGAGGTGCTGGTCGGCGCCCCCGAGGAGGTGCGCGAGCGTGTCGCAGCCGGTCTCCGCAAGAAGGCCGAGGATGCCTCGCGGGCGCCGGCGGCCATGCAGGAGAAAAAACAGAAGAAGGAAAAGAAGGAGAAGGACGCCGCCGGGAATCCGGAGCCCGATCCGCGCCAGTTCATGCTGGGCCACGTGACGCTGGTGGGAGGCGCGCTCGTCGCGGCGCCATGGCAGGCCACGCGCGGCCTGCCGCAGGCGCATATCAGCGGGATGCTGTATGCCCGCCCGGACGGCACGCTGTGCATCGACAACGATTCCGGCCGCTTCAGCGAATACGAAGACCGCGTGCCCGCGCACCTGCAATCGGTGGCGGACATGTTCGCGCGGCTCGGCCTGCCCGTGGCCGTGGATTGGAAGCCGAAGGCACCCATCCCCCTGGCCCGTCCGGTGCCGCGCGCCCAGGGGTGAACGGCTGGCGGCTGCGTCACCGGTTGCACCGATTTGGCGCCGCTTTGCTCCGAAATGGTGCGACTGCCGGTACGATAGCCCCGGCGCCGCCCCGTGCGGTGCCTTTTTCCGCCATTCCCGAGATTGTCAGGAGACCTCCGAAGTGCCTTCCGTTTTCCGCTTCCTCCCCTCGCTGCCCCGTGCCGCGGCCGCCGCCGCCGTGCTGTCCGCTTTCGCCGCCGCGCCCGCGGGCGCGCAGGACGTGCAGACCGTCAAGATCGGCCATGCCGGCCCCGTCTCCGGCGGCATCGCGCACATCGGCAAGGACACCGAAAACGGCGTGCGCATGGCGGTGGACGACCTCAACGCGCAGAACCTCGTCATCGGCGGCAAGAAGATCCGCTTCGAGATCGCGGCGGAAGACGATGCCGGCGACCCGCGCCAGGCCACGGCCATCGCACAGAAGTTCTGTGACCTGAAGGTGGCGGGCGTGGTCGGCCACCTGCAGTCGGGTACCTCCATCCCGGCGTCCTCGCTCTACGACAAGTGCGGCCTGCCGAACATCACGGCCGCCGCCACCAATCCCGACCTGACCAAGCCGGGCTACAAGACCACGTTCCGCCTGATCGCCAACGACAGCGCCCTGGGCGCCGCCCTGGCCATCTACGCGGCCGACCACCTCAAGCTCAAGACCGTCGCCGTCATCGACGACCGCACGGCCTACGGCCAGGGAGTGGCCCAGGTGTTCAAGGCCACGGCGCTGCAGAAGGGCCTGAAGGTGGTGGCCGAGGAGTTCACCAACGACAAGGCCACCGACTTCATGGCCATCCTGACCTCCATCAAGCCGAAGAAGCCCGATGCGATCTTCTATGGCGGCCTCGACGCCCAGGCCGGCCCGATGCTGCGCCAGATGGAGCAGTTGGGCATGGGCGACGTGAAGTTCTTCGGCGGCGACGCGCTCTGCACCGAGAAGCTGCCCGACCTGTCCGCCAAGTCGGCGGCACTCAAGAACGTGACCTGTGCCACGGGCGGCGCATCCGTCGCGAAGATGCAGGGCGGCGCGGAGTGGAAGAAGCGCTACGACGCCAAGTTCCCCGGCCAGTTCCAGATCTACAGCCCCTACGCCTACGACGCCGCCATGGTGCTGGTGGACGCCATGAAGCGCGCCGACTCGGTGGATCCGAAGGTCTATACCCCCTTCATCGCCAAGACACAGTACAAGGGCGTGACCGCCAACGTGTCCTTCACGCCCAAGGGTGAGCTGACGGCGCCTGCCGTGACGCTCTACCACTATCCGGCCAACGCGCGCGTCGCGCTGAACTGAGGCTGCCTACCTCCGGCACGCCGCGGCATCGCCGCGGGCGGCGCCGGTTCCGATACAGTGGCGTGCCGCGCCCGGGTCTCCGGGCGCGGCACGCCTGTTTCTGGCGAGGGCGGCCATGCCGCCCGTGCAGCGGTGATGAACGAGGAGCGACGGTATGCGCATGGCATTGGGACTGGTGGGCCTGCTGGTGGCCCTGGCCGTGGTGGCCCTGCTGGTGAAGCAGCAGGTGGGCGGCACGCGCGTGGCGGTGCCGGTGGTGCCGGGCGCCCAGGCACCGGCCTCCGGCGCGTCGGTTCCCACCGTGCAGATGCAGGGCCGGCAGGTGCAGGAGCAGGTGCGCCAGCAGGTGGAGTCGCTCATGCAGCAGCCGCGGCCCATGCCGGACGACGAGGCGAAGTGAAGACATTCCCGCGCACCCGGCGCGGTCCATCGCCGGCCTGCGCCGGATTCCCATGGGCCCGTTAGCAGGCCCGGGCCCCGCCCCCGGCGGGGTGGACCGGCACGCCGACGAGGACTGGATGCGGGTCGCGCTGCAGGAAGCGGCAGAGGCCGCCGCGCGCGGCGAGATTCCCGTGGGCGCGGTGGTGGTCCGCGGCGGCGAACTGGTAGCGCGGGGCAGCAATGCGCCCATCGCCGGCCACGATCCCACGGCACATGCGGAGATCGTGGCGCTGCGGGCCGCGGCCGGGCGCCTGGGCAACTACCGGCTCGACGGCTGCACGCTGTACGTGACGCTGGAACCCTGTGCCATGTGCAGCGGCGCCATGCTGCACGCCCGGCTGGACCGGGTGGTGTACGGCGCCCCCGACGCCAAGACCGGCGCGGCGGGTTCGGTGGTGGACCTGTTCGCGCAGCCGGCATTGAACCACCATACGCGCATCGAGGGCGGCGTTCTGGCGCAGGAGTGCGGCGCGCTGCTGAGCGGCTTCTTCCAGTCGCGGCGCGAGGCCCGGCGGGCCCAGGCGCGCGCCGCCCATCCCCTGCGGGACGACGCGCTGCGCACGCCGGACGCGCGCTTTGCCGGCCTGCCGGACTGGCCCTGGACCCCGCGCTACATCAGCGACCTGCCGGCCCTGGCGGGCCTGCGCATGCACTACCTGGACGAGGGGCCGATCGATGCGCCCCGCACCTGGCTGTGCCTGCACGGCGCCGGCAGCTGGAGCTACCTGTTCCGGCACATGCTGCCGGTCTGGCTGGCTGCCGGCGACCGCGTGGTCGTGCCCGACCTGATCGGATTCGGCCGCAGCGACAAGCCCAAGAAGGAAGCCGCGCACACGCTGCCCTGGCACCACCGCACGCTGGCCGAACTGGTGGCGCGGCTCGACCTGCGCCGCACCGTGCTGGTCGCGCACGGGGAGGGCGGCCTGCCCGGCATGGCTTTGCCGGCAGCATCGCCCGACGCGCTCCCGGATGCCGGCGACCGGTTCGCCGGGTTGCTGGCGGTCAATGCCTGGCTTCCCCCTGGCGACGGTGTGCCGCTGCCGCCGGGCCTGGCCGCCTGGCGCAAGGCCCTGGTCGCACGGCAGGCGGCGGTGCTGCGCCCCGGCGCCGCGCCGGGCCTGGATGCCGCGGCCGCAGCGGCCTGCGAGGCGCCTTTTCCCGATGCGGGCTACCGTGCCGCCCTGCGCGCGGGCCTCCACTGGCTGCCCGCCGCGCCGGATGCCGGGGCGGCCGCCATCGTGCGTGTCGGCCGCGCCTTCTGGTCCGGGCCGGGGCGCCGCAGCGCGGTCGCGGTGGGCGCGCGCGATGCGGCCTGGGGCGCCGCGGCCCTGGCGGAAGCGCGCGCGGCCGTGCCCTGGCCAACGGGAGGAGGGGAGCCATGGATCTGGCCCGATGCCGGCCACCTGCTGCCGGAGCGCCACGGCCCGGAACTGGCGCGCCGTGCTGTGGAATACTTCCACACATGAGCGGCGCACCGCAGACGCCGCCGGCACGACCCTTTACGCCCCTTTCCCGCCCCCTTTCTTCCCGCCTTTGCCGGAGCGGGCCCGACGGCCCGACGAGCCTTGCCTGAACACGATCACGACCATTCGCATTGCGGCCACGACCATGGCCCGCGCCACATCTACATCTACTCGCCGGCCGGTGCCGTGCGCGACAAGGCCGCATTCAAGCGCGGCGTCGCCCGCCTGCAGGCCATGGGGCACGAGGTGGAGGTGGATGCGGATGCGCTGGCCGTCCATACCCGGTTCGCGGGTGACGACGCCACCCGCCTCGCTGCCATCCACCGCGCCGCCGCGAGCGGCGCCGACGTGGCGCTCATTTCGCGCGGGGGCTACGGGCTCACCCGCATCCTGGACGGCATCCGCTACAAGGCCGTGGCCAAGGCGGTGGAGCGGGGCACGCAGTTCGTCGGCCTGAGCGACTTCACCGCCTTCCAGGCCGCGCTGCTCGCGAAGACGGGCGCCATGACCTGGGCCGGTCCGGCACTGGTCGGCGACCTGGGCTGCGAAGGCGAGCCCGACGACATCATGCTGGCCTGCCTGGACGACCTGCTCACCGGCCATGGCGAGGGCGCGGGATGGCGCATGCACAACGAGAAACCCGCCGCCGACGGAACGCCCGCGGTGAAGGACTGCTACATCCGCAACGCCACGCTCTGGGGCGGCAACCTCGCCATGCTCTGCTCGCTGGTGGGCACGCCCTACCTGCCCCAGGTCAAGGGCGGGATCCTGTTCGTGGAAGACGTGAGCGAGCATCCGTACCGTGTCGAGCGCATGCTCACGCAACTGCTGCATGCCGGCATCCTCGCGCAGCAGAAGGCCGTCGTGCTCGGCCAGTTCACCGGCTACCAGCTCGCGCCGCACGACAAGGGCTTCAAGCTGCAGACCGTGGTGGACTGGCTGCGCACCCGCATCAAGGCGCCCGTGCTCACCAACCTGCCGTTCGGCCACGTGCCCACCAAGGTGCTGCTGCCGGTGGGCACGCCGGTATCCCTCTCCGTGGAGGGGCGCGACGCCCTGATCTACTGGGGCCACGCGGCCAGCCACTGAGCACCGCCCATGAGAACCGTCCGGCACACCGTCGTGTTTTCCGACATCGTCGGCACCACGGCGCTGTTCGAGGCGCAGGGCAACACCCTGGCCACCACGGCGGTCACGGGGCTCACCGAATGGATGGCGGCCGCGCTCGGCCGCCATGGCGGCCGGGTCGTGAAAACGCTGGGCGACGGCGTGCTGGCCGTTTTCGGTGAACCGGCCTCCGCCGTCACCGCGGTGGCGGACATGGCCCGGCGCCACCACGAGCGGCCCGGCAAGCCGGACGGCGCGATGGACCTGCGCGTCGGCATGGCCTATGGCGAACTGGTGGAAGTGGACGGGGACACCTATGGCGATGCGGTGAACATCGCCTCCCGGCTGTGCGAGCGCGCCGGTGCCCGCGAGATCCTCGCCGATGCCGCCACTGTGGAGCTGGCGGGCAGCGTGGACGGCGCGGGCTATGTGCGCATGGGCGCGCTGGAACTGCGCGGCCGGGCCGAGCCGCTGCTGGTGTACCAGGTGGACTGGCGCGTGGGCGAGGAGCACGGTCCGCTGACCTTGCGCGCCGGCCTGGCGAGCGAACTGGCGCCGATCCAGCAGCCCAACACCTGGATCGAGCTGGCCTGGTCCGGTTCCATCCGCACTTTCGGCGCGGCGGACAGCCCGCTGCACGTGGGCCGGGGCTCGCAGGCGCCGGTCCGGGTCGCCGATCCGCGCGTGTCGCGCGTGCATGCACGCATCGAATGGCGCGGCGGCACCGTGGTGTTCACCGACCTCAGCAGCTACGGCAGCTGGGTGCGGTTCGACGGCAGCGAAACCGTCGTGGCGCTGCGCCGCTCCGCCTGCCTGCTGCATGGCAGCGGGCAGATCGCGCTGGGCGTGCCCTTCGGCCGCACGGACACGCCCACCCTCGGGTTCGGCGTCACCGACACCGAACTGCCGGAAACCTGGGACACGCTTCCTCCGTACTGATCGATTTCCCGTGCACGGGCCGCCCACGGCCGCGTTGCTGCACGACAATCGTGCTCCATCTCGAGAGGGGGCGAAGCCATGCGGTTGCGACAGCGGAAAGCAGGATCCTGGATGCGTTGGGGCGCCGTGGCGGCGGTAGCGCTCACGTTGCTGGGCGGCGCAGTGGTGGCGTGTTATGTGCAGAGCCGCTTCCCGGCGCTCGATGGCCGGCTCTCCGCGCCCGGGCTCGTGGAGCCTGTAGAGGTCCGGCGCGACCCCTCCGACGTCACCCACATCCATGCCGCCTCCGCGCAGGACGCCTGGTTCGCCATGGGCTACGTGCATGCGCAGGAGCGCGCCTGGCAGCTGGAGTTCAACCGCCGCCTCATGCACGGGCAGCTGTCCGAACTGTTCGGCCCCGCCGCGCTGGACACCGACAGGCTGATGCGCGCGCTGGACATCATGGGCACCGCACGCCGCCAGTACGCCGGCCTGCCGGCCCCGGCGAAGGAGGCGCTGCAGGCCTATGCCCGTGGCATCGGCAGCTTCCACCGCAGCGGGCGGGCGCTGCCGCCGGAATTCCTGCTGCTGGGCGTACCGCCCCTGGACGGAAAGGATGGCCGCGACGCCTGGACCCCCGAGGACAGCGTGGGCTGGGCACTGATGATGGCGCTGGACATGGGCGGCAACTGGGGCCAGGAGTTCACGCGCCTCTCGCTCGCCCAGTCGCTGGACACCGACCGCCTGTGGCAGCTGCTGCCCCCGTATCCCGGCGAGCCGCCGGCCACCCGCGTGGACCTGGCGGCGCTCTACCGGGGCATGGGCATCTACCGCGGCGCAGGGCAGGGCGCTGCCGCCGCGGCCACGCCCCCGGGCACATCCGCGGCGGCCTCCACCGCCATGCCCGGCATGGTGGCGGCCCTGGCGGGCGACGGTACGCGGCAATGGCTGGAATGGTCGCGCGCGCTGGTGAGCGATGCGGGCACCAACGAAGGCAAGGGCAGCAACAACTGGGTGGTGGCCGGCTCGCGCACCGCCAGCGGCAAGCCGCTGCTGGCCAACGATCCCCACCTGGGCCTCTCGGCACCCGCCATCTGGTACTACGCTGCCCTGCATGCGCCGGAAGGCCGCGCCGCCGACGGCGCGCGCATCCCTCCCCTGGAAGTGGTGGGCGCAACCCTGCCGGGCCTGCCCTTCGTGGTGCTGGGCCGCACCGCGGGCGTGGCCTGGGGCTTCACCAACACCAGCCCCGACGTGCAGGACCTCTACATCGAACGGATCGATCCGGAAAACCCGCACCGCTACCGCACGCCCGACGGCTGGGCGGCATTCACGGAGCGCCAGGAGACCATCCGCGTCAAGGGCCAGCCCGACGTGGCGGTCACGCTGCGCGCCACCCGGCACGGCCCGGTGCTGAGCGACGTGGTCGAATCCCATGGCCGCGTGCTGGACCTGCATCGCGCCGTGCTCGCACTGCGCTGGAGCGCCCTGGATGCCGACAACCGCACCGTGCTGGCCGGCTTGCGCCTGAACCATGCGCGCAACGTGGAAGAGCTTTTCGATGCCCTGTCGGACTACCACTCGCCCATGCAGAACGTCGTGGCCGCCGACACCGCGGGCCGCATCGCCTTCAAGGCCGTCGGGCGCGTGCCCGTGCGCGCCCCAGGCAACGACCTGAACGGCGTGGCGCCGGCCCCTGGCTGGGACGCGCGCTACGACTGGCAGGGCTGGCTGCCCTATGCCGAGACGCCGCAGGACGACGGCGCGGCCCGGGGCTGGATCGCCACCGCCAATCAGCGCATCACGCCCGAGGGCTATCCGCATTTCCTGACCCAGGACTGGGCGCTGCCCTACCGGCACGACCGCATCGCGCAGCAACTCGAAGCCGCCGGCAAGATCGACATGGCCGGCATGCAGCGCCTGCAGGGCGATGTCGTCTCCCTCGCCACCCGCCGCCTGCTGCCCTACCTGCAGCGCGCGCTGGCGGGGCATCCGCATCCTCTGGCCGGCGCTGCGGCCGCGCAACTGCAGGGATTCGACGGCGCCATGCGCGCCGACCGGGCCGCCCCGCTGGTCTTCGCCGCCTGGGTGGACGAACTGGCCCGCGGCACCATCGGCGCGCGCCTCGGCGCCGAGCGCTTCGCCGCCACCTATGGCAGGCGCGACTACCGAGCGGGCCTGGAAGGCATCCTCGAGCGCAACGACGCGTGGTGGTGCCAGCCTGCCGGCTGCGAAAGGCAGTCCGCCGACGCCCTGGGCCGCGCGCTGGACCGGCTGGCCGCGCTGCAGGGGCCCGACCCCGCCCGCTGGCAGTGGGGCCGCGCCCACCCGGCCCTGAGCGTGCACCGGCCTTTCGGCAGCGTGCCGGCGCTGGCGCGGTTCTTCGACGTGCAGGTGCCGTCACCCGGCGATGCCTATACGGTCAATGTCGGGCAGTACGACCTCGGCAAGAAGGACGGGCCCTTCGTGAACCGGCATGCCGCGTCGCTGCGGGCAGTCTATGACCTGTCGGACCTGGAGGCCTCGCGCTTCATTTACCAGACGGGGCAGAGCGGGCTGGTGTTTTCGCCGCGGTATCGGGATATGCGGTGGGAATGGGTGGAGGGGGGGTATCGGGCGTTGCAGTTGCGGCCGTCCCGCTGGCCGCACATGCTGAAGCTGCTGCCTTGACACTCGGGCGCTCCCCCCTGCAAGGGGGAGCGCTGCCATCCACCGGCGCAGCAACTCAGCAGCCGCGCGTCACCGGCACCTCGGCCCCCCGGCCATAGGCCGAGTACTTGCCCAGCTCCCACTTCGCGATGGCGTTGCGGTGCACTTCGTCCGGGCCATCCGCGAAGCGCAGGGTGCGCGCGCCGGCATAGGCATAGGCCAGCGGGAAGTCGTCGCACATGCCGCCGCCGCCGTGCACCTGCATGGCCCAGTCGATTACCTGGCAGGCCATGCTGGGGGCGACGACCTTGATCATCGCGATCTCGGTCTTGGCGACCTTGTTGCCGGCCACGTCCATCAGCCAGGCGGCCTTGAGCGTGAGCAGGCGGGCCATGTCGATCTTGCAGCGGGCCTCGGCGATGCGCTCCTGCGTCACGGTCTGCTGGGCCACGGTCTTGCCGAAGGCGACGCGCGCGGAGGCGCGGCGGCACATCAGCTCCAGCGCGCGCTCGGCCAGGCCGATCAGGCGCATGCAGTGGTGGATGCGGCCGGGGCCCAGGCGGCCCTGGGCGATCTCGAAGCCGCGGCCTTCGCCCAGCAGGATGTTGCTGGCCGGCACGCGCACGTTCTCGAACACCATCTCGACGTGGCCGTGGGGCGCATCGTCGTAGCCCAGCACGTTGAGCGGGCGCAGGATGCGGATGCCGGGCGTGTCCGCGGGCACCAGGACCATGCTCTGCTGCGAGTGCTTGGGCGCCTCGGGGTCGCTCTTGCCCATGGTGATGAAGACCTTGCAGCGCGGGTCGGCCGCGCCGGAGATCCACCACTTGCGGCCGTTGATGACGTACTCGTCGCCCTGGCGCTCGATGCGGGTCGATATGTTGGTCGCGTCGCTGGAGGCCACGTCGGGCTCGGTCATGGCGAAGGCCGAGCGGATCTCGCCTTCCAGCAGGGGGCGCAGCCAGCGGGCCTTGTTCTCCTCGCTGCCGTAGCGGGCGATCGTCTCCATGTTGCCGGTGTCGGGCGCGGAGCAGTTGAACACCTCGCTGGCCCAGGGCACGCGGCCCATGATCTCGGCAAGCGGCGCGTATTCCTGGTTGGTGAGCCCGGCGCCTTCGTAGCCGGAGGCCGCGGCGGAATCGACCGGCAGGAACAGGTTCCAGAGGCCGGCCGCGCGGGCTTTGGGCTTGAGTTGCTCGATGGTGTCGAGCGCCGTCCAGCGCCGGTCCGCGGCCGTGTTGGCGGCCAGTTCCGCGGTGTAGGCGGCTTCGGACGGGTAGATATGCTCGTCCATGAACTTCAGCAGGCGCGCCTGCAGGTCACGGGTCTTAGGGGAGTAGTCGAAATCCATCGCGGTGTCTCCGGTTGAAATCGGGCCGCGCGGGTGCGCGGAAAGAGGGCAGCGGGCGTGCCTGCCGGCGCCTACATGCGCTGCGCGAATCCCCAGGCCATCTCGGCCAGGGGCCGGGCGCCTTCGCCCGAGGCGCGCGCCTGGGCGCTGGACGCGGTGCCGTCCTCCACGCGCTTGGCGATGCCCTGCAGGATGGAGGCGAGGCGGAACAGGTTGTAGGCGAGGTAGAAGTTCCAGTCCGCGCGCAGCGCTTCGGGCGTGCCGAAGCCGGTGCGCTCGCAGTAGCGGCGGATGTATTCGTCTTCGGTGGGGATGCCCAGCGCGGCGTGGTCCAGGCCGCCGATGCCGCGGAACATGCCGGGCGGGATGTGCCAGGCCATGCAGTGGTAGCTGAAATCCGCGAGCGGGTGCCCGAGGGTGGAGAGCTCCCAGTCGAGCACGGCGATCACGTGCGGCTCGGTGGGGTGGAACATCAGGTTGTCGAGCCGGAAGTCGCCGTGCACGATGGAGACGCGGCTTTCGTCGCGCGCGCTGGCGGGCATGTGGGCCGGCAGCCACTCCATGAGCCGGTCCATGGCCTCGATGGGCTGCGTGATGGAGGCCACGTACTGTTTGCTCCAGCGGCCGATCTGCCGCTCGAAGTAGTTGCCCGGCTTGCCGTAGCCCGCGAGGCCGCGCTCGGCGAAGGGCACGGTGTGCAGGGCCGCGATCACGCGGTTCATCTCGTCGTAGATGGCCCCGCGCCCGGCAGGGTCCATGTCCGGCAGGGCCTGGTCCCACATCACGCGGCCCTGCAGGAACTCCATGATGTAGAAGGCGCGCCCGATCACGGATTCGTCCTCGCACAGCGCGAACATGCGCGGCACCGGCACGCCGGTGCCGGCCAGCCCGCCCATCACCTGGAACTCGCGCTCCACGGCATGGGCCGAGGGCAGCAGTTTCGCCACCGGGCCGGGCTTGGCGCGCATCACGTAGCTGCGCGCGGGCGTGTTCAGCTTGAAGGTGGGGTTGGACTGCCCGCCCTTGAACATCTCCACCGCCAGCGGGCCCTCGAAGCCTTCCACATGCTCCGCCATCCAGGCCGAGAGGGCATCCGTGTCGAATGCATGCTGCTCGGAAACGGGGCGGGTGCCGGTGAAGTGTTCGTAAGAGGGCATGGGCGGTGGTTCCGTGGCAGGTGGTGCGTTGGCGATGGGAAGGTCGGCGTCAGTGGTCGGCTTCGGCGATGCGCATCAGGACGTCACGATCGCGCACGACGAGGCCGCCCGGCTCGATGCGGATGGCGTCCTCGCGCTCCATGGCCTTCAGCTCCTGGTTCACGCGCTGGCGCGATGCGCCCAGCAGCTGCGCCAGTTCTTCCTGCGCCAGTTGCAGGCCGATGCGGATCTCGTCGCCCTGCGACAGGCTGGGGATGCCGTAGCTGCGCACGAGGTGCAGCAGCTGCTTGGCCAGCCGCGCGCGCAGCGGCAGGGTGTTGAGGTCTTCCACCAGGCCGTAGAGCTGGCGGATGCGCCGCGCATGCAGGCGCAGCATCGCTTCGTAGAACTCCACGTGCGTGGCCAGGATCTTGCGGAAATCCGCCTTGGCCACGCAGAGGATGGTGGTGTCCCCGTGCGCGTAGGCATCGTGCGTGCGCCGGTCCCCGTCGAAGATCGACACGTCGCCGAACCAGATGCCCGGCTCGACATACGTCAGCGTGATCTGCTTGCCGGAGATCGACGTGGAGCTCACGCGCACGGCGCCCTTCGCGCAGGCGATCCACTCCTCGGGCGGATCGCCGCGGGCGGCGATCAGGCCGCCATCCTTGAAGCGTTTGACGTAGGCGCATCGGAGTATGTCGTGCCGCAGCGAAGGGGAAAGGGAGGAAAACCAGCGACCGGTATTGATCGCCTCTCGTTCTTCGATGGTAAGAATGGGGTCGTCCATGGTCTGTCTTTTGCGTGACTGGAAGCGGGAGCATTGTCGCCCGCGGGACCGGGCCGCCCGGCGGCCGCGGGCCCGGGGATGTCGCGCGCGTGTCTGTGCGCGCCCGCGCCGTGCGGCGCGGGAGACGGCGAGGACCTGGCCGGGCCGCGCTCAGCGGTAGCGCGGCGCGCGCTTGTCCAGGAAGGCGGCGATGCCTTCGCCGGCGTTCGGGTGCTGCAGGTTGCGCACGAACTGGTCGCGCTCTTTCTCGAGCTGCCGGGCCAGCGTGTGCAGGGGCGCCTCCGAGAGCAACTCTTTGGTGCCGGCGATGGCGTTGGGCGCGCGGGCATTGAGCGTCTCGGCCAGGGCGAGCGCGCAGGCCAGCGCTTCCTGCGGGCGCGCCAGCCGGTTGACCACGCCCAGCGCATGCAGGCGTTCCGCGCCGATGCGCTCGCCGCACAGCAGCAGTTCGGCGGCAAGCTGGCGCGGCAGCGCCTGCGCGAGGCTCCAGCTCGCGCCGCCATCCGGCGACAGGCCGATGCCCGCGTAGGCCATCACGAAGACGGCATCGCGCGCGGCCACCACCATGTCGCAGGCCAGCGCCAGCGAGAATCCGGCGCCCGCGGCGGCGCCCTCCACGGCGGCGATGACCGGCTTGGGGTACGTGCGGATGGCCTCGATCCAGTGGTGCAGCCCTTCCACGGCGCGCCCCTGCGCCTCGGCACCCTGCTGCCGGAGCGCCTGCAGGCCTTTCAGGTCGCCGCCTGCGCAGAAGTGCCCTCCGGCGCCGGTGATGACGACGGAGCGCACTTCGGCCGTGCGCTCGGCGCCGTTGAGCGCTTCCACGCCGGCCGCGTAGATGGCGAAATCGAGCGCGTTGCGCATCTCCGGGTTGTGGATGGTCAGCACGAGGGTCTGGCCGTGGCTGGTGCTCTCGAGTCTTGCGGGCATGGGGGCGGGTTCCGGGCTGCGGGCGGTGGAGGGGAGGGCGGGGCGGCCGGGGGGCGGTCAGGCCTCTTCGTGGAGCAGGCTCAGCCCGATCGCGCCGCGGCGGCGCAACCAGGGGCTGGGGCGGTAGCGCGGGTCGCCATACACCGTCTGCAGGTTGAACAGCACCTCCAGCATGTTCGCCGGCCCCCAGCGGTTGCCCATGGCGAGCGGCCCCAGGGGATAGCCCAGGCCCAGCGTGACGGCCGATTCCAGGTCGGCGGGACTGCAGATGCCCTGCTGGCAGATGTCGCTGGCGATGTTCACGATCGTCGCCACCACGCGCTGCGTCACGAAACCGCCGCTGTCGCGGATCACGCTCACGGCCTTGCCGTCGCGCGCGAAGAGGGCGTGCGCGGCATCGCGGATGTCGACGCGCGTGGCGGGGTTGGTGGCCAGCACGCGTCGGCGGGTGGCGGCGTCCTCCACCAGCATGTCGATGCCGATGGTGCGCGCCGGGTCCAGGCGTTCGACCACGGCCACGGTGGTAATGTCGAAGCCCAGCGGCGCCACGAGGGAGATCGCCTGCGGCGACGGGGACGTGCCGGTCTCGATCCGGGCGCCCAGGTCCTTGAGCAGCTGGAACACCTCGGCCCGCCGCGCGGCGCGCGACGACACCCACACGGGCGGGATCTCCGCGACCGTGGGCACGGGCGGCTCGGCCGGTACCTGCGCCTGGCCGTCCACGTAGCGGTAGAAGCCTTCGCCGGTCTTGCGGCCGAGCAGCCCGGCGGCCAGCCGCTGCGCAGCCAGGGCGCTGGGGCGGTACCGCGGCTCTTCGTAATACTGCCGATAAACGGATTCCATGACCGGCTGCGAGACGTCGAGCGCGGTCAGGTCCATCAACTCGAACGGGCCCAGGCGGAACCCGACCTGGTCGCGCAGGATGCGGTCCACCGTGGCGAAGTCGGCCACGCCCTCGCTGACGATGCGCAGCGCTTCCGTGCCGAAGCCGCGCCCGGCGTGGTTGACGATGAATCCGGGCGTGTCCTGCGCGCGTACCGGGGTGTGGCCCATGGCGCGGGCGAGTCCGGAGAGCCGGTCGCACACCGCCGGGTCGGTCTTCAGGCCGGCGATGACCTCCACCACCTTCATGAGCGGGACGGGGTTGAAGAAATGGAAGCCCGCCAGGCGTTCCGGATGCTTCAGCGCCGCGCCGATGGCCGTCACGGACAGCGAGGAAGTGTTGGTGGCAAGCACCGCCGCCTGCGGGACGATGCGTTCGAGTTCGCTAAAAAGCGCCTGTTTGGCGTCCAGGCGCTCCACGATCGCTTCTATGATGAGGTGGCACCCGGCGAGATCCTGCAGCGCAGCGGCCGGAGCCAGCCGGCCGGCCAGCGCCGCGGCCTCGTCGCCGGAGATGCGGCCCTTGGCGGCGAGGCGTTCCCACTGCTGCTGGATGTTGCGTTGCGCGGTGTCGGCCGCGCCCGGCCGGTTGTCGAGCAGCAGCACCTGGCTGCCGGCCTGCGCCGCCATCTGGGCGATGCCCTGGCCCATGGCGCCCGTGCCTATGATGCCTACGATAGGGAAGGGGTTGGTCATGGAGCGCGATTATGGCGGTGAGGGAGCAGGCGGCTTTATGTGCAAGAATGAACCGAATAAGAATGCAACTATTGTGAAGATAAGTAACGCGATACTCGGAGCAAGTCTTTCCGCCCTGGCCACGGGGGCGTCGGCGTTGTCGCTGGGCGCCAGCCATGGCACGGTGGTGCTGGGTGCGCCGGTGGACCTCGTGTTCGACGTGCAGCCCGATCCGGGCAGCGATGTCGAGTCTTCCTGCGTGCGGGTGCGCCTCCTGTCCGGCGATACGGTCGTGCCGGACTCCAAGGTGCAGGTCACCCCGGTTCCTGCCACCGGCGGCCGGAACCCGGCCGTGCGCGTGCGTGCATTCATCACGGCGGACGAGCCGGTCGTCACCGCCGCGGTTTCCGCCGGCTGCAGCGGCGGCGTGACCCGCCGCTACACCTTCCTCGCGCAGCTGCCCGAAGCGGTGGCTGCGGCGTCACCGTCCGGCCCGGTGGATATCGGCAGGCTGGCCGGAGCGAGGGCTTCCGCCACAGGTTCGGCGGCTGGTGCTGCTACCCAGGGCATGGGCGGGCGGGGCCCTCGGGCCGCCGCCTCCGGTGCCGCGCCTTCCTCCGCGCCGCGCGCCAGCCGCCCGGCTGCTGCGGCGGCGCCTTCCTCTGCACCCCGGCCGCCGAGCCGCGCGCTGAAACCGGCACCCGTGGCCGCCGCATCGCCCGCGGCCGAGCGTGCCCGGCTGGTGATGGAACCCCTGGATGTCTGGCTGGACGGCCCGCTGCCGCTGCGCCAGTCGGCCGAACTGGCCCACGCCGCGGACACCACCTCCCCCGAGCAGCGCGCGCAGGCCGCGGCGCTGTGGAAGGCGCTCAACACCCCCGTGGAAGATGTGCAGCGCGCGGCCGGCCAGGTCGCGCAGCTCGAAGGGAGCGTGGCGACCGAGCGCGCCCGCGCCGCATCCGAGCGCGCCGCGGCGGCCGACCTGCGGCAACGGCTGGACAGCGCCGAGTCCGAGCGCTTCCCGGCCGTCCTGGTCTATGCGCTGGCGGGCCTGCTGGTGCTGCTGGCCTTGCTGGCCGCCTGGCTGTGGGGCCGCGCCCGCAGGGCATCGGCCTCCGCCTGGACCGAGGCCGTCGCGGCCAGCAGCCAGCCCCGGGAGCCCGGCGGCGAGCCGATGGCGCCGGACGGCTCCGCGCTGGCGACCCGGCCGCAGGCGGATGCACCCGCGGTCCGCCCGAAGCGTCAGCCCGTGATGCCCAGCCGGGCGTCGGCCTCCGCGGCCAGGGTGCCTCCGGTGGCGGCCGAGCCGACGGCTCCCGTGGCGGTTGCCGCCCCGGTCGAGCGGCCCGCCTTCCAGCTTCCCGCGTTCGCGGACTCCCTGTCCGGCGCGGTGCTGGTCGAGGGACCGGTGATGACGCGCAATGCGCCGCTGGCTCCCGAGCCCGCGGCCGCACCGGCTGCGCCAGTTCCTGCACCCGTCGTGGCGCCTGCGCCTGCCCCGGTGGCGGCGCCCGTGCCCGCCGCGATGCCCCGCATGGCAGGCCCGCAGCCCGAAGACCTGTTCGACATCCAGCAGCAGGCGGAATTCTTCGTGTCGGTGGGCGAGCACGACCAGGCCATCGCCGTGCTCAGGCAGCACATCGCCGCCCACGGGGATACCTCGGCGTTCGCCTACCTGGAACTGCTGCGGCTCTACCACACGCTCGGCCGCGTGGAGGGCTTCCACCAGCTGCGCGAGCAGTTCTGTGCGCAGTTCAACGTCTCGGTTCCCGAGTTCGGCAACTTCCATCGCAGCGGCAAGACTCTGCAGGGCTACCCCGACGCCCTGGCGGCGATCGAGGCCGAATGGTCCTCGCCGGCCGTGCTCGGGGTGATCGAGGGATTCCTGTTTCGCCAGGCCGACGCGCCCAGGGCCATGCAGTTCGACCTGGCGGCCTTCGACGACCTGCTGCTGCTGCTGGCCATCGCACAGACCACGCCCGCCAGCGCCCGTGGCCCGGCGCCGCCGCGCCTGCGCACCACGCCGAACGAGATCCCCGCCGACGAAGTGCAGGCCGCTGCTGCGCCGGTCCGTGCCGCCAGCGCCGAGCCCGAGGAGGAACTGCGTTCGTTCGACACGCTCTCGGCGGGCCTGACCTGGGAATCACTGCCCGCGCCGCTGCCCCGGGCCCCGTCCACCGCGCCGTCTCCCCTGCACGAAGACCCGGACGCGATGCTCGACATCGACCTGTCCGAGCCGCCCCACCTCACGCTCAGCGACCTGCCTCCGGTGCCGGTGACGCCGCCGCCCGCGCCCGGCCAGTCGGTGGGCTTCGGTATGGACGAGAAGATGGAACTGCGCCTGGAACTGGACGAGTTCGAGCGCAAGAACCGCACGCCCAAGGGCTGACGCGGTGCCTGCGGAGGCGGGCTAGCGCCCCATGCGCCGCATGAGATCGCGCGCCGCGGCTTCCGGATCGGGGGCGTTCACCAGAGCGCGTACCACGGCGATCGACCCGACGCCGGTCGCGAGCACCTCTGCGAACTGCTCCGCGCCGATCCCGCCGATGGCCACCTGCGGATAGCCGCGCATGAGCCGCGCGTAGCCCGCGAGGCGGGCCAGCCCCTGGGGTACGGTCGCCATTTTCTTGAGCGTGGTGGGGAAGACCGCGCCCATGGCCACGTAGCTGGGGGCGGCCGCGTCGGCGCGCACCATCTCGGCATACCCGTGCGTGCTCACCCCGAGCCGCAATCCGGAGGTGCGCAGCGTCTCCAGCGAGCCGGGGGCCAGGGCATCGAGGTCTTCCTGCCCCAGGTGGACGCCATAGGCGCCGGCCTCGATGGCGGCCTGCCAGTGGTCGTTGATGAAGAGCAGGGCAGGGGTGCCCCGCACCGCCTCCACCGCGGCCCGCACTTCGCGTTCGACGGCCGCGCCGTCTTCCGACTTGAAGCGCAACTGCACCGTCGGCACGCCGGCCCGCGCCATGCGGCCGACCCAGTGGGCGTCGGGCAGCACGGCGTACAGGCCGAGCCTGTCCGGGCAGTGGGCGAAGGGGCGGGCATGGGGCCGGGGCTGCAGGCCGAAGTCCACGGGCTCGCCGGGCCATTGCGCTGCGTCGAAGTGGCCCGTGCGGTCCGTCCGGGCCTGCCAGGCGCGAGCGAGGCAGTCGGCGTCCACGGCGATGAAGCCGAGCTGGCTGCAGGCGCGCAGGGCGGCGGCATAGGCCGCTCCGCCGTGCGCGGGGGCCGGCATGGGCTGGGCGGGAAAGCCGGCGAAGGCCGCCGCATGGGCCTGCACGATGGCATCGGCCATCGCCTGGAGGGTGGAATCTTCAGCCATGGTCGTGGTGCCAGAAAGGGGTGCCGAGCACGGGCGTGCTCGGCTGGGCCGCGTCCTGCGCGGACATGGCGCCGGCCTGCCGGGCAGTGCGTCCGGCCTGCACCGCGTCGGCGAAGGCGCCGGCCATGGCCACCGGGTCCTGCGCCAGGGCCACGGCCGTGTTGAGCAGCACGCCGTCGTAGCCCCACTCCATCACCTGGCAGGCATGGGAAGGCAGGCCCAGGCCCGCATCCACGAGCAGGGGCACGTCCAGCCGCTCGCGCAGCGTGCGCAGCGCATAGGGGTTGACGGGGCCGCGGCCGGTGCCGATGGGCGCGGCCCAGGGCATGACGGCCTGGCAGCCCACGTCCACCAGGCGCTGGCAAAGCACGAGGTCTTCGGTGCAGTAGGGCAGCACGTGGAAGCCGTCGCGCACCAGCTGGGAGGCGGCCTCCACGAGGTTCAGCGTGTCTGGCTGCAGCGTGTAGTCGTCGCCGATCAGCTCCAGCTTGATCCAGGGCGTGCCGAAGACTTCGCGGGCCATCTGGGCGGTGGTGACGGCCTCCTGGATGCTGTGGCAGCCGGCGGTGTTCGGCAGCACCGGCACGTCCAGCCGGCGCAGCAGTTCCCAGAAGCCTCTGCCGGCTTCCGCGGGATTGCTGCCCTGGCGCCGCAGCGAGGCGGTCACCATGGCCGGGCGGGCACGCCGCACGGCGGCCTCCAGCACGCTGGGCGAGGGATAGCGGGCGGTTCCCAGCAGGAGCCGGCTGGCGAAGCGCTGGCCGTAGAGGACCAGGGCGTCATCGGATGCGGTGTCGGGCATGGCGGATGTCGAGGGAGAAGAAGGCGGGGAGACGGCGTGGCCGGCGAAGGCTGTCGGGCGTTCGGGCGCGGTGGCCGGGGGTCAGCCGCCCGTCACGGGCGCGATGATCTCCACCCGGTCGCCGGGTCGCAGCGCGTGGCCGGCATGGCGGGCCTGGGGGACGAACACGGTGTTGACGGCCACCGCGAAAGGCGGGCGGGCGGCGATCGCCGCGATGGCATGGGCCACGGTGGCGCCCTCGGGCAGCTCGGTGGCTTTCTGGTTGATGACGACGTTCATGGCAGTGCGGCGGCGGGTTCGAGGTCCAGCGCCAGGTCGAAGCGGGAGGCGAGGGGGGATTGTCCTTCGTTCAGGCATTCCATCACCACGTCCAGGATGGCCGGGGAAATCATGAAGCCGTGCCGGTACAGGCCGTTCACCTGCAGCACGCGCGGCGCGGTGCGCCGCACCGCGGGCAGGTTGTCGGGCAGGGTGGGGCGGCACTGCGTGGCGATCTCGAGGATCCGGGCCTCGGCGAAGCCGGGGTGCACGGCATAGGCCGCGCTCAGCAGTTCCAGGGTGGAGCGCACGCTCGCGGGCGAGAGGTCGTCCGATTCGATCTCGGTGGCGCCGATCACGAAGATGTGGTCCTCTTTGGGGGCGATATAGATGGGATAGCGCGGGTGCACCAGCCGGGTGGGGCGGCGCAACGCCACGCCGGGCGCGTGCAGCCGGACCACCTCGCCGCGCACGCCGCGGAGTTCGGACCACTGCGCCCGGGCGCCCAGGCCCCGGCAGTCCAGCACCCAGTCGGGCTGGACGGCCGCGCCCGGCGTGAAATCTTCCGGCGCGCGCGGGCTGTGCCAGTGCACCCGCACGCCGCGGTCGCGCATGGAGTGTTCCAGGGCCGCGAGCAGTTGCCGGTTGTCGAGCTGGCCCTCGCCGGGCAGGTACAGGCCCTGGTGGAAGCGCTGCCCCTGGAGGGCGGGCTCCGCCTCCTGCAATTGCCTGCTGTCGAGCACCTGCAGGGCGGGCAGTTCGGGCACGGTGCGGGCCGTGCGCTCCAGCACGCCGCGCAGCCGCGCGGCCTCGGCGGCATCCTGGCGGTGCCAGAGGATGAGGGTGCCCTCCTGCTGGAAGAACACGGGCCACTCGAGGCCGGCCAGCAACTGGGGCCAGCGCGACAGGGCATGGTGACCCATGCGGACCACGCCGGGTTCGGTGATGGCGGATTCCGCCAGCGGCGCGAGCATGGCGGCGGCGATGCGGGCTGCGGCACCCTGGGCGTCCGGGCCCTGGGCCTCGTACACCTCCACGGCGTGCCCCTGCCGCGCCAGCTCGGCGGCCAGCAGCCGGCCCATGAGGCCGGCGCCCAGGATGGCGATGGAGGAATGCGGGGACAGCAGGGCAGTCATGGGCGGGCGGTGGATGCGGTTCTCGTCGGTCGGGCGCTTGCGCGCGAAGGCGCGGCACGGAGAACAGGCGGCGGTCCACCGTCGAAACTCCCCACGCCAGCATGACCTGGATCGGGTGCCGAGGGTCTCTCTCAGCCGCGCCCGGCGGGCGCGGCACCCCTGTTTCGTCCGTTGGCTGAATTACAGCACAGCGCTGCGGAAGGCGTATTTGATATCGCGCATGCGCCATAATTTTTGCCATGAATTCCAAGCCTCTCGAACCACGGCCGGCGGCGTCCGCCGTGGAAGGATCCCGCTACGTGCGCGTCCTGTCCATTGCAGGGTCTGACAGCGGGGGCGGGGCGGGCATCCAGGCCGACCTGAAGACCTTCGCCGCCCTGGGCTGCTACGGCATGACCGCCATCACGGCCATCACCGCCCAGAACACGCAGGGCGTACGCTCCATCCATGGCGTGCCCGCCGCCATCCTGCGCGACCAGATCGACGCGGTGGTGGAAGACATCGGCGTGGACGCCGTCAAGATCGGCATGCTGCATGCCCCCGAGGTCGCCGAGGTGGTGGCCGATGCGATCCGCCGGCACGCGCTGCCCCACGTGGTGCTCGATCCCGTCATGGTGGCCACCAGCGGCGACCGCCTCATCGCGCCGGACACCGTGCGCGTGCTGGTGGAGGCGCTGTTTCCGCTGGCCACGGTGGTGACGCCGAACCTCGACGAGGCGGGCATGCTGCTGGGCCGTGCGATCCAGGACGAGGGCGCCATGGAGGCCGCGGCGCAGGAACTGCTGGGCCTCGGCGCCCCGGCCGTGCTGCTCAAGGGCGGCCACCTGCCGGGCGACGCCCTGGTGGACGTGCTGGCCGTGCAGGGGCTGGCCCAGCACCTGCGCCTGCGGTCCGCGCGTATCCCGACGCGCAACGGCCATGGCACGGGCTGCACGCTGTCGTCCGCGATCGCCGCCCACCTGGCCCTCGGCAGCGGCCTGCGCGAAGCGGTGGCTGCCGCGCATGCCTACGTGCAGGCGGCGATCACGGCCGGTGCGCCGGTGCGCACGGGCCGCGGCGCCGGCCCGCTCGACCATGGGCACGCGCCCGTGGCGCAGCGCATCCAGCGCGATCCGGCCGCGACCGGGGGTGCCCTGTGAACGGCCGCCTGCGGCACAGGCAGGAGGGCGCATGAGTCTCCGCGCTCCGGACCCGGGGCACATCCGGGAAGCTTTCTCCGCGCAGGACGCGCTCGTGCAGCGCTACGTGCTGCAGGACGTGATCGGCACGGGCTCCTACGGCATCGTGTTTTCCGCGGCCCATCGCCAGACCGCCCAGAAGGTGGTGCTGAAGTTCGTCCGCATCGACGAGGACGAGCGCCTTTTCAAGCGGTTCCGGCGCGAGATCGCGGCCTGCGCCCGGCTCCACCATCCGCACATCGTGCAGCTGCTCGACGAGGGCGTGTGCGGACCGTTCGTTTTCGCGGTGTTCGAGTTCGTCCCGGGCCTGACGTTGCGGCAGTTGCTGCAGAACCAGGGTGCGCTGCCCGCGGCCGAGGCCGGCCGCCTCATGCTCCAGGTGCTGGACGCCATGGCCTGCGCGCACGATGCGGGGATCACGCACCGCGACCTCAAGCCCGAGAACATCATGATCAGCGCTTCGGGGCTGACCTCGCATGCCAAGGTGCTGGATTTCGGCATCAGCACGCTGCTGCCCGGCTTCGGCGACGCCCTGGCCACGCAGCTCACGCGCGAGGGTGAATACGTCGGCACGCCCGCCTACAGCTCGCCGGAGCAATTGCGCGGCGAAGCCGTGACCCCCCAGGCCGACCTCTATGCCTGGGGACTGATCTTCCTGGAGTGCCTCACCGGCAAGGTGGTCACTGGCGAATCCACCGCCGAGATCTACCAGCGGCAGCTGTCGCCCCAGGAGTTCAGCCTGCCCCAGGCGATCCAGGGCCATCCGCTGGCCGAGGTGCTGCGCAGCGCCCTGCGCAAGCGCTGCCAGGACCGGGCCGCCTCGGCGCGCCAGCTCTGGGAGCGCTCGGCCGCCGTGCGCCTGGACGACCTGGTGGGCATCCTGCGCACGCGCCCCGGCGCCGGCCCGAGCGCCATCGCGCCCACCGTGGCCTTCGGCACGCCGCACGAGGAAAAGCGGCAACTGACCCTGCTGTACTGCGGCGTCTATTTCTCGGATTTGCCCGAGACGGCCGACGAGGAGGCCGCGGAACGGCAGGAGATGGCCCAGCGCAGCGTGCTGCGCCGCCTCATCGATGTCGCCGTGCAGCGCGGCGGCACGCTGGGCGGCACCCTGGGGACGCATTTCCTGGTCACGCTCGGCTACTCCTCCCACGCCGAGGCCGATGCCCGCCTGGCCGCACAGATCTCCCGCGAGCTGGTGCGCTCGGCAGAGGATGCGGGCCCGGAGGTGCGCTGGCAGGTGCGCATCGGCCTGCACACGGGTTCCGTCCTGATCGAAAGCGGTTCGGTCGTGCCGTGCCGCGCGCTGGACATCGCCATGCGGATGGAGGCCGCGGCAGCCGATGGCCAGGTGGTCGTGAGCGAGGCGGCGCGCCAGCGCCTGCGCCACCATGCGCGCTTCGTGCCGCAGGGCGGCGTGCGCCTGCCGGGCGCCGCCTCGGAAATACCTTCCTTCGGCATGCTGCCCGAAGAAGCCGCGCGCCAGCCGCTGCGCGAAGCCGTGGGCCGGTGGCGCGAGCTGCTGGCGCTGCGCCGCCGCTGGCGGGACGCGGCCGCCGGGCGGGGGCGGGCGGTGCTGGTGCGCGGCGAGGCCGGCATCGGCAAATCCTGCCTGAGCGAAACCTTCCTGTCGCAGGTGGAGGGGCGCGAGGGGCTGGTCCTGCGCACGGCCTGCTGGCCCGAGCAGGAGAACAGCGCCCTGGCACCCATGCTCGCCCTGGTGCGCGCGCAGTGCGGCGATCCGGAGGCTCCCGACGACGCCGTCGTCGATCGCCTGTCGGCCCTGCTGTCCGCGGCCGGCTGCGACGTGGAGCGCGTGCTGCCGATCTTCTGCGTCTGGCTGTCCCTGCAGGTCGGCCGGCACCAGGTCGTGGACATCGCCCCCGCGCTGCAGAAGGCGCTGCTGATGGAGGCCGCGCAGCGCTGGCTGCAGGCGCAGGCGCGCTCCGCGCCGGTGCTGCTGTTCGTCGAGGACCTGCACTGGGCGGATTCCGCCACGCTGGAATGGCTGGCGGCGCTCGCGGGCGCCATGGCGGACCAGCGGTGGATGCTGCTGCTCACGGCCCGGCCCGAATGGGAGCCGGCCCTGCCCATGTCCGGCGCGCTGCAGCGGCTGGAAGTGGGACGCCTGGGGCCGGCCGAGGCCGCGTCCATGGTGCGGCACGTGCTGGCGCCGCGCCGGGTGTCGCAGGCGGTCATCGACCACGTGGTCGCCCGTACCGATGGCGTCGCGCTGTTCATCCAGGAGCTGGCGCGCACGCTGCTGGAAACCTGCCTGGTCGAGCGGGACGGCCTGTGGGACTTCCAGGAGCAGGCCGACCTGAAGGGCATCCCGATCACCCTGCGCGACTCGCTGGAAAGCCGCTTCATGCAACTGGGCCCGGCACGCGAGGTGCTGCGCTGGGCTTCCATCTGGGGGAGGCGGTTCGATGCCGAATGGCTGCCGGACTGCGGCATGCAGGACGTGGAGGACAGCCTGCGGTCCCTGGTGGACGTGGGGCTGCTCATGCCGGCGGATGCCGCGGGCCACTACCTGTTCCGGCATGCACTGATCCGCGACGCCGCCTACGACAGCATGCTGGCCACGCAGCGCTCGCACATGCACGGCGTGGTCGCCACGGTGATATTGAAGCGGCGCCCGCGCGTGCGCGACGAAGAGCCCGGCCTGCTGGCGCACCACTATGCGCTGGCCCGGGATTTCGCGAACGCGGTTCCGGCGGGGCTCGCCCAGCTGCGCATGACGCAGCACCGCTCGCTGAACGACGAGACCATCACCTACTCGCGCACGGTGGAAGAGTGGATCGACCGCCTGGACGAGCCCGACCGCTGGGAACCCCGGCTCGCGCTGGATGGCTACGTGCTGCAGGCGCTGATGAACAAGTACGGTTGGGCGCACCCCCAGGTCGAGCAGCGCATCGAGCAGTCCCGGGGGCTGGTGGAACGCGACATCTCGGTGGACCTGCGCGTGCAGCATATCTGGCTCATGCTCACCTACCACCACGTGGCGAGCCACCGCGCCGAGGTCATGCGCCTGAGCCTGCAGCTGGAAGAGCTGGCGCGCCGGCAGGGGGATGCGGGCATCCTGGTGGCGGCCTGCACCTGGATCGGGCTGGCGTTCTATTCCGAAGGCCGCTTCGAGGAGGCGGAGCGCTACCTTTCCGAAGCCATCGACGAGCGCCATGCAGATGCGTCTAGGCACCACGCCGCGCAGCTCGGCTTCGACACCGTATCGTGGGCGCTGGCCGCGCGGTCCCTGGTCCGCTGGGGCGCCGGCCACGACGCACTGGCGAACGAGGATGGCGTGCGTGCGGTGGAGCGCGCCCGGGCCCTCGCGCACATTCCCTCGATGGGGATCACCATGCTCTACCAGGCGCTGGGCTACCTGGGCCGGCAGGACGTCGAGTGCGCCCGCCAGGTGGTCGATGAGTTGATCGAGCTGTCCGGGCGCTATGGTCTGCCGGCCTTCCGCGGGTATGCCGAGGTCATCCGCTGCTGGGTGGCGGGCGACCTGGCCGGCGCCGACGGAATGATCGAGGCCCTCTGGGGTATCGGTTGCAAGTACTGCCAGACCTACTACCGGGCCTTCTGCGCGGAGATCCTGGCGCGGCAGGGCCGCTGGGCCGACGCCGCCGGCCGGCTGGAACACTGCATCGAACTCACCCGCGAACTGGACGAGGGCATATACACTGCGGAATTGTGGCTGCAGAAGGCCCACTGCCTGCTGCAGGACGGTGCGCGCGCCGAAGAGGCCGCCGCCTGCCTGCGCCAGGCCGTTCAGGTCGCCCGGGAGGGCGGCAAACACCGGGTAGAGGCACAGGCGCTGTCACGCCTGCGCCATGTGGATCCCGCATCCTGCACTGCCAGCGATGAAGAGCGGTTGCAGTCCTTGCTGGGTATGCGCCCCGAGCTCGGGGCTTTCGTGTGTTGATCCGATGATGAGGGGAGGATTCCAATGAGTTCCATTCAGCAACAGCCCGGCGATCCCTTGCTGGAGTTCCGGCTGGCCTATCTGCGCGCCATCGCCAAATCCTGGTACGAGACCGACTACCGCGACCGCCTGCTCGCGCAGAAGGACATCCAGCCGCAGCTCGCCAAGGACTTCGGCCTGAAGACCATCTGGCCCTGGCTCGACGTGTCCCTGGAGCGCAGCGACAACCCGCTCGACCAGACCCTGTGGAAGCCCGAGCTGACCGCGGGCTGGATCGGCCTGGACGACGCCTTCGAGATCGTGTTCCCCGAGGCGCCCTCCGACCGGGCCGCCGAGGCGCTGGCCAGCTACTACCAGCTGTTCCCCACGCTCATGGGCGCGACCGCCGACATCACCAACGAGGAGCACGTGCCGCCCGGCATCGTGGGCGGCGCACTGCCCACCGGCCTGGGCATCCCGGGCGGAGACCCCGGTTCCCTGCTGGCCTTCGGCGGTGTGGTGCTGCGCGCCATCGCGCTCGCCTGGCAGTCCAAGGAGTTCCGCGACGAGCTGCTGAATCCCCAGTGCAGCGATGCGGCCGGCCTGCTGAGCCAATGGCTGGGCTACAACAACCCCTTCAACTTCTCCATCCGGTTCACGCCCAACAAGGCGCTGACCTGGGATGCCGGCAAGGGGCACTGGAACCAGCTCAACCCGGACGGCAGCAAGATCAAGAACCGCATCGTGCTGAACTATCCGAACGCACCGGAAGCCCGCGATTTCTGGCCGATCTCGCTCACGTCGTACAACAACACCGGCAGCGCCTACCCGTTCACCTGCTGAGTGCCTGCCGTGCCAGCTGAAGGGGCGGCCGGCCTCGCCGGGGCCTGGGAGGCCCTGCGCGGCAGTTCCGCCACCCTGGCGCTCACCCTGAGCGCGCGGGCGTCCCCGCTGGCACGCGAGGCCGATGCCGCATGGGTGGATCCCTGGGCCGCGCCGCTGCTGGCGCTGTGCCCCTGGGACCTGCGCCGCGCGGCGGATGACTCCGCGCTGGTGCGGGCCGTGGTGGTGCGCAGCCTGGCCTTCGACCGCATGGTGCTCCAGGCCTGCTCCGAGCGGCCTGTCCACGCCGTGGCCAGCCTGGGCGTGGGGCTCTGCACGCGGCAGGGCCGGCTTGCGCCGTCCCTGCCCGGTGTCGAGTGGATCGATGCCGACCTGCCGGAAGTCATCGCCCTGCGGCGCCTGCTCCTGCCTGCCGTCGCGGCGGCATGCCCGGGCCAGCTGGTGCCCGGTGCCCTGCAGGACAGTGCGTGGCTGGACGCCATGCCCTGGCAGGACGGCCGGCACTTCCTCGTGCTGCTCGAAGGCGTGGCGCCCTATGTGCCCCCGGCGGACATCCGGCACCTGCTGGAGCGGCTCGCGGCGCGTGCGCGGCGCGAAGGCTGCGGCTGCCGCGTGGTGCTCGACTACCTGCATCCGGATTTCGTCCCGATCGCCGCCTGGCAGGCGGGCCCCGCCATGCTGCCGGTGGTCAGCGGTTTTCGCGATGCTGCTGCACTGGTGGAGGGGAGCACCGGCTTCCGTGTGCTGCAGGAATGCCAGACTTTCGGCCTGTTTTCCGAAGCGCACCGCCGGTTCGAGGACGAATTCCGCGGGCGCCATGGCCATGTGCCCTATGCCGTGGCCTGCCTGGAATCTGCCTCTTGAGCCGTTGACAGAGCCAGGAGACAACGTCGGGAGTGTCTGGCCTGAGAGCGGCTGACACGACCCAGCGAAGCGGTTCTGGCCAGGCGCCGCATCGCAGGCAGTACGGGTAGTACGACAAGATGCGGCAACGACGCCAGAAGGGTCGTGTTGGTCGCTTTAAGACCAGGACGCGAGCGTTGTCACCACCCGGGCGAAGTCCTGCAACGTGCCAACATTTTTGTGCTCGACGTAATACATGTATTCGTACATGGCTTGCCGTTCGTTCCATTCAGCAAGGCGGCCTGCTTGACTGGTATCGCAAAGCCTCTCCAGTTTCACTAGATCAAAAGGCTCCTTGCCATTTTTGTCGGCCAGTTCCTTCGCCGCGTTCAACTCCGCATTGCGTAAAGCAGCATTGCGTTCCTTGAGTTTCTTATGGAAGTCGAGCGCATCTGCGCCTTTCAGGCCTGTCATGGTATTTTTCGGGGTCAAGTCAGTGAACTATGGGCGGCCAGAGCGTCCGACCACGTCATGCCCGCGTACCGCTCCAATGCGGTGCGGGCATCCATGGCTCGCGCTGGGTCGTCTATACCTTTGGTCAGCCGGTCGATCAGCGCAGCGTCAATGATCTGATCGCCGCTATCGCCTGCCCGGGCACCTTGGGGATCTGTAATGGCCTCGTATAACTGAGGGTCATGAATGCTCAGTTCACCGTTGACGACGCTGGCAACCATCGCCTTGCTGCCATTCCCGGTAGTGCCGAATAGATGATAGCTCCCCAAGGTCGGGTTCGAGAGAAACTTGTCGATGACATCGAGCCGGTGCCCGCGAACCGCCGAGAATCCGTTGGCAACCGCAACGTAGGGTGGCCGGGGGGCGTCACCTTCGTGCTTGCGCTGCAGCACGCCCATGAGTGACTGCTCGAGTGGAGCATCAATATCGCACAACTCGATTTTGCGACCGGTCTGCTGAGCCAGCTTGATGTACGCGTCGATTTCGTGCGCTCCAGCCAGTCGCTTATCGACCAGCATGCTGATCGCCGCGCCGCTCGCGGTCTTCTGCAATCGGAGTTCGTCTTCAAGCCGGTCAGCGAGGATGCACGACTCGGCGTGTACCTGCGCCGAGGTAAGTTTTGCTCCCTCTGGAGTTTCTGCGAGCGAACGTTTGAAGATGTCGGGATTAATACAGCCGGCGCCGCCACTCTCCTTGAGGGCATTGGCGAGTACGGGGATGGTTTGTGTCGCCATGCGTGTCTTTCCCGCAGCCGTATTGCCTCGCAACGCGAACAATGTCGGTGGGTGGCCACCGCGCTCGATCACCTCGGCGAAATCCTGGGCTGCAGTTTTCGCATCGCCGATCAGCCGGTCATGCAATTGACGCCGCTCGGGGCGCCAGTTTTGAGGATGGGCCAAATAGTCCCATCGGGACTGGCCAGGAGGAGGGAGTTCCCCCAGGCCGAAGATCTCGTCCGACCCCCTGGGTGCGGCCGGCAAACGGATCGCAGGCCTGTTGCCCGATGTCTCCGGCACTTTTGCCGGCAGTGAGGCCCTGACCCGTGAAGGCGATGAACTGCGCGATCTCTGCGATGGTGCCGGGAAGCCGGCTGGCAGCGCATGTACCGGACGGGAGGTCGGGCGCGGTGGCGTTTCATGCCGGCTGATCGAAGCGGCGTTGCTGGTCACGGGCCGGGGCGTTGAATCCGCTGAATTTCGCCGGCTGAGTCTGTCTGTCATTGGTGGGCGCTATACCGATTGTTCAGCTCGCGACGTTGTCAGGTGAACCGCAAGCCAGCCGGACTCGACGGATCGCTCGCCTGTCGAAGCTCTGCGGAGTCACAGCTAAAGTCACGCGGCAATTTATGCGCTGTGCAGTCCTCGCCCCGGTTGCGTTCCGAACGCAGTGACTGGGCTGCGAATTCCGGGCCTGCGTTCTTCGTCTTTTCGAGCAAGGCCTCCTGGCCGGATCTTGTTGCCTCGATACTCCCTGTATGCCCATGGATTGGTTTCATACCGTGCCTTGCTGGCACCCCCGCTTCCGCGCGGTGCAGCGCCCTGCGGCCCTGTCCGCCACGTCCATCCCCTCCGCCCCGATCCTGGTCGAGGAGGTAGGCGCGTTTTTTCTGCCCTTCGCGGAGTCGGCCATCCTCGCGCATCTGGTGGACGGTGCACTGGCCCCCGCGGCCTGGTGCGCGGCCGGTGGCGATCCGCGGCACCTGCCCGGCCTGCTGTCGGCGATGGAGGCGCTGGCGCGCCGCGGTGATCTGTTCGCGCGCGGTGCAGCTCCCGGTGGCTGGGCCGTTCCCCGCGTGGATGCCGCGCCGGTGCATGAAGAGGGCGACGCCGGCAGCGTGACCTGGCTGGTGGAGCCCGGCGCGCTGCCTGCCTGGCGTGCTGCGGTGGATGCCGCTGGTGGAGGCGCCATGGCGGAAGTGGACCTCGTGTTGTGCGAAGACTATTTCGATCCCCGGCTGGCGGGGGAGTGGGAGCGCGCTCTCCAGGCGGACCGGTCGCGCTGGTGGCTACCCGTGCGCCTGGGCGGCGCGCAGTCCATCGCCGGCCCCCTGCTGCGCCCGGGCGGGTCCGGGCCGTGCTGGCACTGCTTCCTGCACCGCCTGCGGCGCAACAGTCCAGGGCGCGCCTGGCTGGAGCGGGAGGTTCCGGGCTCGCACGGGCTGGTGCCCCTGTTCAGCGACCCGGCGGGCCGGGCGCTGCGCTGGCGCCAGGCGCAGGAAGCCGCGTGCCGCCTGCTGGCCGATGCCGTGCCCGGGCGGTTCGCCGTGCTCGGCAACCCCCAGGCGCCGGCCGGAGGTGAGGGTGATCCGGAAGCATGGGAGGCGGCGCCGCGGCGGCCCCAATGCCCGCAGTGCGGGGATGTCGGGTGGATGGAGCGACAGGCCCGGCAGCCCGTGCAGTTGCGTGATGTGCAGACCTTGCCGGGCGCGCGGGGCGGCTCCCGCACGGTACCGCCTGAAGCCACGGTCCAGGCCGTGCAGTCCTCCGTCGGCGCGTGGGCCGGCGTGGTGACGGAGTGCTCGCCGCTGCCCCTGGCGGAAGCCGGTGCCATCACGGTCTATCGCAGTGCCTTCCATCCGGCCGGCCCGCAGGAAGGCGGCCCGGTGGCGGCGCGCTGGTGCCTCGGCAAGGGCATGACCGCCGCCCAGGCGCAGGCGAGTGCGCTGTGCGAGGCGGTGGAGCGCTACGCCGCGGGTTTCCAGGGCGACGAAGCCTGGACCGAGGCGTGTGAAGACGCGCTGCCCGCTCCCGCCTTCGGGCCGCGCTCCCTGGTGTTCGTGAGCGACCGGCAGCGTGCGCGATGCGGCCCGGGGGACGACCGCGTCCGGCGCACCCTGGCCCATCCTGCCGGGGCGCCGCTGGCCTGGACCCCCGCCTGGTCCCTCACGCGCGGGGCGCCGTGCTTTCTGCCGCTCGCCCACTGTTATGCGGGCGTACCCGAGCGCTGGTCCCGCTACGGCGAGTGGAACTCGAACGGCTGCGCCGCCGGCAACTGCGTGGAGGAGGCCGTCCTGCAGGGCCTGCTGGAGGTGGTCGAGCGCGATGCCACGGCGATCTGGTGGTACAACGAACTGGCCATGCCCGCGTTCGATCTCGGCCGTGCAGACCCGGAGCACGTCGGCCGCGTGCGCTCCACACTCGGCAGTGGCTGGAGCTTCTGGGCGCTGGACCTGACCCACGATGTCGGCATCCCGGTGGTGGCTGCCGTGGGCCGCCACGCCGATGGCGACTGGGCGCTGGGCTTCGGGTGCAGCCTGGGCGCCGACATGGCCTGCGAGCGGGCCTTGACGGAACTGGTGCAGCTGGTGGCGGTGGGCAAGACCCTGCCCGGGCACTGGAACGGCCTGCGCAGTGCATCCCCGCAGTTCCTCCTGCCGGAAGGAGGGGATAATCACGGCATCGCGTCTTCCGTCCGCGCCTGCGCGGCAACGGGCCGGCGCGGCGGCATCCGTGAGGACATCGCGGCCTGCGTGGAGGCGGCCCGGAGGTGCGGCCTGGAAGTGGTGGTGCACGATTACTCGCGCCCGGACCTTCCGCTGCGCACGGTCAAGACCACGCTTCCCGGCGCCTGCCATATCTGGCCGGAACTCGCGAATCCCCGCCTGTCGCGCGTACCCGTGGCGATGGGATGGCGCGATGCCGCGTGGGACGAGGGCGACCTCAACCCCTGGCCCCTCTACGTCTGAACTGAAAGCGTTCCTGCGGAGCACGATGGCGATTTTGCGCAACCTTTCGAGCGGCCGGAGCATCGTGCTCCGTCCCCTGCATACCTTCGGCCGGCATCCGGATTCGTGCCGCACGGTACTGCAGGAGGCCGATGTATCCAAGCTCCATGCCATCGTGCGCTGGTCCGGCATGCGCTGGGAGGTTGCCGACCAGAGCCGCAACGGCACCCTGCTGGACAATGCGCGGCTGCAGCCCGCGCACTGGCACGGCCTGGCGGAGGGCTCCGAAATCCGCTTCGGCGCTTCCGCCGCGGCCGTGTGGACCCTGGTGGATGCCTCGCCGCCCAGGACCGGCCTCTGGCCGCTCGGGGGCGAACCCGTGCTGCGGGTGCTGGACATCCAGGAAAACCTGCTGCCCCATGCCTCCGCGGCCGAATCCAACGTGTTCCAGTCCGAAGGGCGCTGGTGGTGGGACCGCATGGACCAGGTGCAGCCCCTGCTGGACGGCCACATCGTCCAGGCGGGCGGCCAGCGCTGGGAGTTCGTGCTCTGCGAGGACCTGGGTGCCACGCAGGACGTGCCGCGCATGCCGTCCGCTGCGGCGCTGCCGGCCCCGCTGTTCGATTTCGACGTGAGCCAGGACGAGGAGCATGTCTGCCTCGACATCCAGCTGGGCGGCCAGTCGCTGTCCCTGGGCGAGCGCATCCACCACTACACCCTGCTCACGCTCGCGCGCCAGCGACTGCAGGATGCCGGGCGGGACGTTCCCATGGCCAGCCAGGGCTGGCTGGCCATCGACGCCCTGGCGCGCATGCTGGGGGTCGACGTGCCGTACCTGAACATCCAGCTGTTCCGGGCGCGGCGGCAGGTCCAGAACACCCTGGGTGCCGCGGGCGACACGGTCTCCGTGGTGGAGCGGCGCCGCGGGGAAGTGCGGTTCGGCGACTATGCCTTCCGCATCCGCAAGGGTGGCCGCCTCGAAGGCGAACGGCCCGGAGCCCGGCCATGATGCAGCGGGTCTGTAATCGCATGTAATGGGTTGTTGCGCGACTTTTCTCTAGATTACGGTCACCGCGCTGCAATAGCAGTCGCTACAAGAACCATACCGTCATCAGAGGGGGAAGACCTGGCCGGCCGCCGGCCGGGGTCATCAATCCTTCGAGAGAATCGTCATGCAGCAACCGCAGAGCCACCGGCAGATCGATGGAGTTCCGCAAGGGGCTTCCGCCCCTGGCGCGGGCCTGCCCCGCCATTTCAGGGCTTCACCGTCAGGGTGGCACACCGGCCGGGTGGGCGCCTGAACAGCGCCAGGGAGTCGGCACATGCGATGCATCACCCTCTCTTCCGGCGTGCAGGCCTCTTCCCGGCGCGCAGCGGCGGGTGCCTTGTGGCAGCCGCAGACCCTGTGGGAGTCCTATTACCAGCACGTGATGGGCTCGGCGCCCGAACAAGGCTACCTGTCCGCCTTCTGGCGCCACTACCACGGCAGCTGCGCCGAAATGCACGTGCACGGGCAGGATCTGCTGCGCTGGAGCAGCGAGTGCGATGGCGTACTGTGCCGGCTGCCCTATACGCCGCTGAGCGATTTCCTCCGGGAGCTCAAGGCGCTCTGCACGCATGCCCACCGCGTGGGCGCGGCCGTGCAGGTGATTGCGGATTGAAACCAGGAGAACATGGCCGACACGGCCAGGGAGGAGAAGCGAGTCCGTCGCGATAACAACAAAAGAGAGAAACGCGCCACTTCTGGGAGGGAGATGGCGCGGGGCGAAGGCCCCTGGCACCGCTGCCAGGGGCCTTCGTCCTTCCTGCAGGCGCGTCAGCCTGCGACGCCCAGGCGTTCCTTGAGCCGGGTGCTGGTGGTCGTGTACTGCAGGGCGACCGGCGCGCCGGCCAGGTGCTCGGCCGCCGCGAACGCGGCCAGCGTGGCCTCGTGGAAGCCGCAGAGGATGAGCTTGCGCTTGCCGGGATAGGTGTTGATGTCGCCGACGGCGTAGAGCCCCGCCACCCCGGCCGAGAAGGTGGCCGTGTCCACTTTCACCTGCTTGCGCTCCAGCGCCAGTCCCCAGTCGGCGATGGGGCCTAGGCGCGGCGAAACGCCCAGGCACAGCAGCAGCGTGTCCAGGGGCAGGGCGTGCTCCGAGCCGTCGGAAGCGAGGAGGCGCACGGCGGCGAGCCGGTCCGTGGTCTCGATGCCCGTGGCCTGGGCGGCCAGGACGCGGATGCGGCCACCGTCGCGCAGTGCCTGCAGCCGGGCGAGGTCCTGCGGCGGCGCCTGGAAGGCGTCGCGGCGGTGCACCAGGGTGACGCTCGCGGCGGCCTCGGGTCCGGCCTCGGCGCAGGCGATGGCGCGTGCCACGGCCGTGTCTTCGCCCCCCAGGACCACCACCTGCCGGCCGCGGGTGGGCGCGGGCTCTTCGTGGTGGAAGACCTGGGTGCCGTAAAAGCGTTCGATGCCGTCGATCTTGAGCGTGCGCGGCACGAAGGCCCCCACGCCGGCCGCGATGAACACGGTGCGCGCATGCAGCGTGGTGCCGGTGTCGGTGGCGAGCAGGAAGCCGCCATCGGGGGCGGGCTGCAGCGTATCGACGCGCTGGGAGAGATGCAGTTGCGGGGAAAACGGCGCGATCTGCCGGTTCAGCAATGCCACCAGCTCGCGGCCGGTGCACACGGGCACGCCCGGGATGTCGTAGATGGGTTTGTCGGCGTACAGCTCGGCGCACTGGCCGCCGACGTTGGGCAGGGCGTCAATCACATGCGCGGCGATGCCCTGCAGGCCGAGCTGGAAGACCTGGAAGAGCCCCACGGGCCCCGCGCCGATGACCACGGCATCGGCTTCGATGGCGCGAGCGTTTTCCATCACGGACGCCGCGCAAGGGCCGCCCCGCCGCGCCGGCGCCGCCCCCCTTCCGGCCAGCGGAGCACCGCCAGAGAAGGGGGGAGCGGCGCAGCCGCCCGGGGGGATGTGTTCATCTTTCAGCGGACGAGTTCGGCGATCTTGCCGGGCTTGCCGTTCCACTCGTCGGCGTCGGGCAGCGAGGCCTTGCGCTTGGTGATGCTCTTCCACTGCGGAGCGAGCTCGGCATTGAGCTTGATGAAGGCTTGCTGGTCGGCGGGCAGGTCTTCCTCGGCGTAGATCGCGTTGGCCGGGCACTCGGGAATGCACACGGCGCAGTCGATGCACTCGTCGGGATCGATCACGAGGAAGTTCGGGCCTTCGCGGAAGCAGTCCACGGGGCACACGTCCACGCAATCGGTGTACTTGCACTTGATGCAGTTTTCGGAGACGACGTGAGTCATGAGAGGCAGTCTTTGGGTCGGGGTAACCCGCAATTTTAGGGCGGTTCGGGTCCGGGGCGGTTTCAGTTAACCAGCACGGCTGCGGCGGTGCGGTGGCTCGCGGTGTCCACGAGGATCAGGGAACCCAGCACGCGGGCCTGGCCGAACGGCGCGGCGGGCAGGGCTTCCTGCAGCAGCAGGTCCACGTGGCCGATGGCGTTGGGCTCCAGCTGCGCCGCCTCTTCCTCGGCCAGCGTGTGGATGTTCAGGCGGTGCACCACGCGCTGCGCCTTGGCCTTGACCCAGCGGTGGCCGTGCAGTGCCCAATACACGCGGCCGGCCACCAGGGGCTCGTCGTCCATCCAGGCCACGGTGGCGCGGATCTCGCGGCGCGCCGGCCAGGCGGGCACCGGCGCCGGGGTGTCGAAATCGTCCGCGCCGGCCGTTGCCGCGGGGGTGGGCGCAGCCAGTATCCAGTCGCCGCGCGAGACGTCCACTTCGCGGTCGAGGATGATGCCCGCGCTGGTGCCGGCCTGCACGGTGTGCGGTTGGCGGGCGTGGTCGAGCACCTGTGCCACGCGGGCGAGCTGGCCGCTCGGGAACACCTGCACTTCCGTGCCGGGCGCGACCTGGCCCGCGGCGACGCGGCCCCAGAACACGCGGCGGCCCTGCGTGGTGTCTGCCGAGGACGAGAATTTCTCCACCCACTGCACCGGGAAGGCCAGGGCCAGTCCGGTGTCGGCGGGCGTATGGGGCAGCTGCTCCAGGATCTGCAGCAGGCTCGGGCCTTCGTAGCCGCACCAGCCGGGCTGCGCATCGACCACGTTCCATCCCTTGAGCGCGGACACGGGCACGGTGGCGCGCACGGCGATGCCGGCCGTCCGGGCGAAGGTTTCCAGCGCGGCCCGGATGTGGCGCCATGCGAGGGCGGGGTCGTCCACTGCGTCGAGCTTGTTCACGGCGAACACCAGCGAATGCACGCGCAGCAGGTGCACCAGCAGGGAGTGGCGGCGCGTCTGCGGCAGCAGCGCCAGCTGCGGGTCGCGCCAGTCGAGCTTGGTGGCATCGACCAGCACCACGGCCGCATCGGCGCTGGAGGCGGCCGTGACCATGTTGCGGGTGTACTGCTCGTGGCCCGGTGCATCGCCGATGATGAACTTGCGCGTCTCGGTGGCGAAGTAGCGGTAGGCCACGTCGATGGTGATGCCCTGCTCGCGCTCGGCCGAGAGGCCGTCGGTGAGCAGCGCCAGATCGGTCTCGCCGCCGCGCGTCACGCCGGCCAGGTGGTCCTGCAGCACGGCGCGGCTGTCCACCAGCAGGCGCCCGATCAGCGTGCTCTTGCCGTCATCGACCGAGCCGCAGGTGATGAAGCGGAGTGCGGATTGGTGATCGTTCTGGCCTGCCGAAGTGGCCGTGGCTGCTTTGGCAGCCATCGAATCAGTCGTGTTTGTCATCCAACTCTTTCAGTCGCCCACGCGGGGCGTTAAAAATGGACGCGGCCCGGGCGAGAACCGCCGTGCAAGGGCCGCCCCGCCGCACTGGCGGTGTCCCCCTTCCCACCGGGCGCAGCCCGGCGAGAGAAGGGGGAAGGCGCGCAGCGCCTCAGGGGGATGCCTTCAAAAGTATCCGTCCTTCTTGCGCTTTTCCATGGAGGCGTCGGACGTCTTGTCGTCCATGCGGGTGGCGCCTCGCTCGCTCACGTCGGCCGCCAGCGTCTCGATCACGATGTCCGCCGCCGTCGCGGCGCCGCTGGCCACGGGGCAGGTGCAGGTGATGTCGCCCACGGTGCGGAAGCGCACTTCGCGCGTCACCACTTCCTCGCCCTCGCGCGGCGGCGTGAGCTCGGTCACCGGCACGAGCAGGCCCTTGCGCTCGACCACGGCGCGCTGGTGCGCGTAGTAGAGCGAAGGCAGGGCGATCTGCTCGCGGTCGATGTACTGCCATACGTCCAGTTCGGTCCAGTTGCTGATGGGGAACACGCGGAAGTGCTCGCCCGGGGCCAGGCGCGTGTTGAACAGCGTCCACAGCTCGGGCCGCTGGGCCTTGGGCTGCCACTGGCCGAAGCTGTCGCGGTGCGAGAAGATGCGCTCCTTGGCGCGGGCCTTTTCCTCGTCGCGCCGGGCGCCGCCGATCAGCGCGTCGAAGCGGAATTCCTCGATCGCTTCCAGCAGCGTCACCGACTGGTGCACGTTGCGGCTTTCTCCGGGGTGGGCCAGACGCACGGTGCCGCGCGCCATCGAATCCTCCACGCTGCGCACGATCAGCTCGGCGCCCAGTTCCTTCGCGCGGAAGTCGCGGAAATCCGTGACCTCGGGGAAGTTGTGGCCGGTGTCGATCATCAGCAGCGGATACGGGATGCGACCCGCACCGAAAGCCTTCTCGGCGCACTTGAGCATCACCAGCGAATCCTTGCCGCCCGAAAACAGCAGGGCGGGGCGCTCGAAGGCGGCGGCCACTTCGCGCAGGATGAAGATGGTCTCTTCCTCCAGCGCGTCGAGGTGGCGGTTGCTGAGCTGGCTGAGCACGTGGGGTTCGGTGCGGGCGTTCATGCAGTCGTTCTCTCGTTCTTTTCTCGTGTGCGGCGGGCGCCTCAGGCAGCGTCCCGGAAATGCGGCAGGGGATGCGCTGCGTCGCCCTGGTAGAAGGCGTGGAAGCGGTCGAACTGGCGCTGCGCATCGGTCAGGTCCACGCCTTCGCGCAGCACGGCCACGTCGAAGCCGCAGCGCGCCATCTGCACGAGCTGGTCGATCAGCACGTCGCCGGTGGCCCGTATCTCGCCGCGGAAGCCGCGCCGCTGGCGCAGCAGGCGGGCCTGGCTGAAGGCGCGGCCATCGGTGAACTTGGGGAAATGCAGGTCGATGCGTTCGATGCCCGCCAGGTCCTGCACGAGCGGATCGGCGTCGTTGGGCATGGCCAGCACGTGGTGCCCCGGCGCGGTGGCGGCGGGATCGTGGGCGGCGATGATTTTCATGGTATCTCTCGTGGGAATGCGGTGCTCGGGGCTCAGGCGGCCACGCTCTCGGCGGGATGGCGGGCAGCGTTGGCGGCGGCCTTGAAGGGCTCGATGCCGACGCGGCGCACGGTGTCGATGAAGTGCTCGTGCTTCTGGCCGCGGGCGCTGCCGGCGGCTTCGGGCGACAGCGGCTGGCGCTGGTCGCGGTAGGTGGCCAGCAGCGCCTCGATCACGCCGGGCACTTCGGCCGCGCTGAAGGACGGCCCGATGATCTTGCCGGGCACGGCCGGGCCCGACAGGTCGGTGCCGTCGGCGCCGCCGAGCGTGATCTGGTACCACTCCTTGCCGTCCTTGTCCACGCCCAGGATGCCGATGTGGCCGCTGTGGTGGTGGCCGCAGGAATTGATGCAGCCGCTGATGTGCAGGTCGATCTCGCCCAGGTCCCAGAGCTCGTCCAGGTCCTGGTAGCGCTCGGTGATGGCTTCGGCGATGGGCAGCGAGCGCGCGTTGGCGAGCGAGCAGAAGTCGCCGCCGGGGCAGGCGATCATGTCGGTCAGCAGCCCGATGTTGGGCTGGGCCAGGCCCAGCGCGCGCGCTTCCTCGTAGAGTGCGGGCAGCTGGTCGGCGCGCACCCAGGGCAGCAGCAGGTTCTGCTCGTGCGTCACGCGGGCCTCGCCGCAGGAGTAGCGGTCGGCCAGGTCGGCGGCCGCGTCCATCTGGTCGGCCGTGGCGTCGCCCGGCGCATAGCCGATGCGCTTGAACGACAGCACCACGGCGCGCAGCAGCGGGTGGCGGTGCGGCAGCACGTTGCGCGTGAGCCAGCGGCCGAAACCCTTGTCGCCTTCGGCGGCTGCGCGCAGCAGCGACAGCGTCTGGCTTTCGGCGTCCGCGCCGCCCAGGTCGGGCACGGGGTCGTGGAAGCAGGCGGCCACGCGGTCGTATTCGGCCTGCGTGATGGTGTGGGGGCCGCCCTCCACCTCGACGATCTGGCGGAATTCCTCTTCCACCTGGTCCACGTAGGTCTGGCCCTCGGACTTCACGAGGATCTTGATGCGCGCCTTCCAGAGGTTGTCGCGGCGGCCGTAGCGGTTGTAGACGCGGATCACGGCTTCGAGGTAGTTCATGAGCTGGTTCCAGGGCAGGAACTCGCGCACCACCGGGCTGATGACCGGCGTGCGGCCCATGCCGCCGCCCACGCGCACCTGGAAGCCCAGCTCGCCGGCCTCGTTCTTCACGAGCTGCAGGCCCACGTCGTACCAGCCGAGCGCGGCGCGGTCTTCGCGGGCGCCGTTGAGCGACACCTTGAACTTGCGCGGCAGGAAGGCGAACTCGGGGTGCAGCGTGCTCCACTGGCGCAGGATCTCGGCGAAGGGGCGCGGATCGGCGATCTCGTCGGCGGCGATGCCGGCCAGCGCGTCGCTGGTGATGTTGCGGATGCAGTTGCCGCTGGTCTGGATGCCGTGCATGTGCACGGAGGCCAGCAGGTCCATGACGTCGGCGCTCTTGTCCAGCGGGATCCAGTTGTACTGCACGTTCGTGCGCGTGGTGAAGTGGCCGTAGCCGTACTTCAGGCGCGTGCCGATGCGGCGGCCATCGGCGAGCGGGATGTCGCCGAGCTTTTCCTGCGTGGCCTGGGCCTCGGCCAGCAGCGCCGGCTCTGGGATGTCGTATTCGCGGGCGATGCGGGCCAGCACGCGCAGCTGGCCGCTGGAGAGTTCGCCGTAGGGCACGGCCACGCGCAGCATGGGAGCGTAGCGCTGCACGTACCAGCCGTTCTGCAGGCGCAGCGGCTTGAACTCGTCGCCGGAGAGCTTGCCGGCCTGGAAGCGGTCCAGCTGATCGCGGTACTGGTCCGCACGCAGGCGGATGAACTGTTGGTCGAATTCTGTGTATTGGTACATGGTGGGGTGGTGCGCCTCGCAGGCGCGCTCAGATCAGAACCAGTTTGGCGCCCGCCCAGGCGAGCAGCACGGAAAGGGCCGAGCGGATGAACCGCTCCGGCGCGCGGGAGACGAGCCGCGAGCCCAGCCAGATGCCCGGCAGCGAGCCGGCCAGCAATTGTGCGAGAAGCGGCCAGTCCACGGAGCCGAGGCTGGCATGGCCCAGCCCCGCCACCAGCGTCAGCGGCACGGCATAGGCGATGTCCGCGGCGATCACGCGCGGCAGCGGCAGCAGGGGGAACACCATCAGCAGCACGGTGACCCCGATCGCGCCGGCGCCCACGGACGTGAAGGTGACCAGCGTGCCGATCAGCGCGCCCAGCAGCACGGGCAGGCTCCAGTGGCGGGGGCGGTCGGCCTGGGCGCCTTCGCTCTGGCGGGCGGCGCGTTCGGCGGCCTGGCGCGCCGGGGAGAAGACGAAGGCCTTGTACAGCGTGGCCGCGGCCGTGAGCAGCAGGGCGCCGCCCAGGGTGGTGGTCATCAGGTGCTGCGCGGTGGCGCTGGCCGGGCCGATGGTGCGCAGCGCCCAGAGGGCCAGGAGGGCCGAGGGGATGCTGCCCGCGCACAGCAGGGCCACCACGCGCCAGGGCACGAGGCGCTGGCGGGCCAGGCTCACCGTCCCGCCCATCTTGGTGAAGGCGGCGAACAGCAGGTCCGTGCCGATGGCCAGGTGGGGCTTGACGCCGAAGAAGAAGATCAGCACGGGCGTCATCAGGGAGCCGCCGCCGACCCCGGTGAGGCCGACGATCAGGCCCACCGCGAATCCCGCGAAAACGAACGCAAGGTCATGCATGGGCGTGACTGTAGGGGTTCGCCTTATGGTTTCAAACTATTGTTTGCTCCTGCAGGTATATCGATATATGTATATTGCTGCCGGGCGTGCGGCTCCTGCCTCCTGGCGCAGGCCGCCATTCCACGATCCTGGCCGGCGCTACGGGCGTGCTTGGCGTATCGTTGGCGCCGGGCGTTCGCCGCCCTTGCCGCCTGCCGCAGCGCCTCGCCCATGAATGACACCACGCCCCCCGCTTTGCCTCCTGCCGCCAGTGCCGGCACCGATTCCTTTTCCTGGCGCCGGATCGCGCTGCCGGCCTTCGGGCCGTCGCTGCTGTTCGGGGTGGGCGAGGGGGCCATCCTGCCGATCGTGCCCCTGCTGGCCCGGGAACTGGGCGCATCGGTCTCGATGGCGGCGTTCGTGGTCACGCTGATCGGGCTGGGCTCGCTGCTGAACAATATCCCCGCGTCGTACATCACGATACGCTGGGGCGAGCGCTGGGCGATCGTCGCCGCAGGCCTGTGGAGCGCGATCGGCATGGCGCTGGCCGTGCTGCTGCCGGGTGTCGTGCCGCTGGCGATCGGCTGCTGCATGGTGGGCATGTCGCAGGCCATCTACAACCTGGCCCGCCAGAGCTACCTGACCGAGGCCGTGCCGGCCGCCTACCGCGCCCGGGCCCTGTCCACCCTGGGCGGGGTGATGCGCATCGGCATGTTCATCGGGCCGTTTCTTTCCGCGGCGGCGGTGCATGCCTTCGGGCTGAAGGCCGCCTTCGCCGTCGGTATCGCGGGCGTGCTCGCGGCGGCGGCCGTCGGGGCCCGCCTGCCGGACCTCGTGGCCCCGCCCCATCCCGCGGGCGCGCCGGCCCCGGCACCCGTGGGCCTGGGTTCCATCCTGGCGGACCACCGCCGGGTGTTCCTGACCCTGGGGCTCGGGGTGGCGCTGGTGAGTGCGGTGCGCGCCTCGCGCCAGGCGGTGATCCCGCTGTGGGCGGACCACCTGCTGCTGGCACCGGCAGTCACTTCGGTGATCTACGGCATCGCCGGGGGCATCGAGATGCTGCTGTTCTACCCGGCCGGGCGGGTCATGGACCTCAAGGGCCGCCGCTGGGTGGCCGTGCCGTCGATGGCGATCATCGGGCTCGCATTGCTGGCGATGCCCTTCACCGGCGGTTTCGCGACGCTGCTGATCGCCGCGACGGCGATCGGTTTCGGCAACGGCATCGGCTCGGGCCTGATCATGACGCTGGGGGCGGACTTCGCGCCGCGCCATGGCCGCCAGTACTTCCTGGCCGTGTGGCGCTTCCTGTCGGACCTGGGCGGCTCCTGCGGGCCGGCGCTGCTGTCGGCGCTGGTGGCCACCGCCTCGTTGGCGGGCGGCATCGCGGTCACCGGGTTGCTGTCGCTCGCGGCGGCGGCGATGCTCGGCGTGTGGATTCCGGCGCGCAAGGCGAAGGCCGGTCCGCACACTCCTTGAGCCGCCGGAAGGTACCGCCGGCCTGGCGCCGGCCGGGTCAGCGGCCGGCCGGAATCCGGTAGACCACGGTGTCGTACTTCGTTCCCGGCCGGTGGGCAACGGGGACACCGCCGAGCGATTCGGCGATGCGGCGGCTGGGCGTATTGGCCTGCGCGACAGGGTAGGTGAAAGCGGCGGGGGCGAAGTGCTTCGCACCCCAGGCGAAGACCGCTGCCACGGCCTCGCGGCCGTAGGCATGGCCGTGCTCGCTCTCCCGCACCCAGATGCCCAGTTCAGGTTCCGGCTCGAAGGTACGGTGCAGGCCGCACAGCCCGATGAAGGCCTGCGTGGAGCGGCTCCGTATCGCGAAAACGAAATCCCGTCCTGCCGCGATGTCATCCAGCCATCTGCGCCAGATGGTTTCGAACGCCGACGCCGAAGGGGGCGGGTCGAACGACATGTAGCGCGTCAGCGTCGGGGTGATGCACGCGAACGCCTCATCGGCATCCGCGGGCGAGAACGGCTTCAGCAGCAGCCGTGGCGAGGGGATTTCACACTGGCTCCATTGCACTTTCGCAAGTCTCCGGGGAGATAGGGACGGATACGCTGAACATTGTGCATACAGGGCCCTGACGGGCTTGCGGGCGTTCAGTCTCCGGGCAGCCGCTCCGTGGACAGCGCCCGTGCCAGGCGCGCCTCCACGGGCAGCGGCTCGCCCATCATGCGGGTGGCCAGCAGTTCCCCGCACAGCTGCGACAGCGTGAGCCCGCGCGCACCCATCGCGGCGCAGACCCAGAGCCCGGGCTGCCGTGAGGCATCCACCGGCCCCACGAACGGCAGCCGGTCGGGCGCGGTGCAGCGCACCGCCGCCCAGTGGCCGGGGGCGGCGCCCGGGCCGGCGATGGCGGGCGCGAGCCCCTGCGCCAGCGCCGGCAGCAGCTGCTCCAGTTTCGCGGCGTTGGCCGCATGGGCTTGCGCCTGTTCCTGGGGCGAAGGGGGCAGTTCCGTCTGGCCGCGCTCGAAGGTCGAGCCCATCACCCAGATGGCGCCCTCCGCCATGCCCGCATGCGGCACGAGGTTGCCATGGCCGTTGACGGGGAAGGGCGGCCATGCGGCTGCCGGGCTGTCCGCCCGCGTGCCCCAGCTCACCTGGCCGCGCAGCGGATGGATCGGGTAGCGGCCGGGCAGCCACGGGCGGCTGCCGTAGCCGGCGGCCACCACCACGTGGGGCGCTTCGGCGACCAGCGTGCCGTCGCTGCCATAAGCGCGCCAGTGCGTGGCGCCATCGGGAGCGGCCACGGGCTCCAGCCGCGACACGGCACTGCGGCCCTGCCAGTGGATGGCAGGGTGCGCCAGCAGCGCGCGCACCAGCCGGGCCGGCCGCAGCCACCCGCCACGTGCATGCCAATAGGCGACGGTGGCTCCGGGCAGGCCCGCGGCTTCCAGCGCCGCGCCATCGGCAGCGCGGCTCCATTCGGCGCCCACCGCGGCATCGCCGGCCCAGGCGGGCGGCAGGCGGTTCTTGCCATCCACCTCGTGCTCCAGCACGCCGCAGGCGCTCCAGTCCTCGCCCTCCGCCAGGCCCGATGCCTGCAGGGCCTGCAGCGTGGCCCGCACGCCGCAGCGCGACAGGCGCGAGAGCAGGCTGTCGTCGGGCGACACATGCGGTGCGAACACGCCGGCCGGCAGGCCCGAGGCGCCGGCCGCCGGCTCCGCACCCTGGTCCAGCACTCGCACCTGCCAGCCGCGCCGCGCGAGGCTCGCTGCCACCGCGGCGCCCGACAGCCCGCCGCCGATGACCAGCGCGCTCGATGACCCGCCCGCCACGCGAACGTCGGGCAGATCCGGCTGCACGGGGCGCGGCTCCCAGGCCGGATCGAACACCGCCTGCAGGTTGCTGCGCTTCGGGGGCAGGCCGGGCACCTTCTGCACCCGGAAACCGCACTGCGCCAGTCCGTCGCGCACCGCGCCGGCCACGCTCCAGGTGGCCAGCCGCGTGCCGCGGCGGCAACAGCGCGCCACGGCCTTGAGGGTATGCAGGTCCCACAGCTCCGGGTTCACCTGCGGGCTGAAGCCGTCGAGGTACACCGCGTCGGCCACCGGCTGCTGCTGGCGCAGCATCGCCTGCGCATCGCCGATGTAGAGCGTGAGCAGCACCTGCCCGCCCTCGAAGGCGAGCCGGTGCACGCCGGGCAGCAGGCCCCAGTACTGCGCATGCAGCGCGCGGGCCAGCGGTTCCAGTTCGGCATGCCCCAGCATGGAGCGCAGCAGGTCGTCCGCGGAAACGGGAAACGCTTCGCAGGACACGAAATGCAGCAGCCGGGGCCGCGCAGGGTCGGCACGCCAGGCGGCCCAGGTGGCGAGGAAGTTCAGCCCGCAGCCGAAGCCGGTCTCCAGCACCCGCCACATCGGCTGGCCGGCCCATGCATCGGGCAGTCCGCAGCCGCGCAGGAAGACCTCGCGCGCCTGCGCGAGCCCGGTGTGGCTGTGGTAGCGGTCGCCGAAGCGCGGGTTGAACGGGGTGCCGTCGGGGAGCCAGTCGATGGGTTCGGACATGCGGCGATTGTCGGGGTGCCGCGGGGCGCGGAAGCTTGCGCCGCGTCAGCCGCACGACGGGAAACGGGGGTGGGAAAAAGAAAGCCCGGCGAAGCCGGGCTTGCGAAAACAGCGTGAGAGGGGCGGCCGTCAGGCGCTGGGCGGCACGTAGCCCGCAGCGGCATCCGCGCCGCCGCCGAAGAAGTGCTGCTCCATCTGGCGCGCGAGGTACTGGCGCGCGCGCGCATCGGCGAGGTTCAGGCGGTTCTCGTTCACGAGCATGGTCTGGTGCTTGAGCCAGCCGGCCCAGGCTTCCTTGCTCACGTTCTCGAAGATGCGCTTGCCCAGGTCGCCCGGGTAGGGAGGGAAGTCGAGTCCTTCGGCTTCCTTGCCGAGCTTGATGCACTGGACGGTACGGGGCATGTGGATTTCCTTGTTCTGGCGGAATGGAGAAGGGACAAAGGCAGGAAAAGGGCGCGGTGCGCTCCTGCCTGCGAAGGTTCTACAGATATTTCTGGAATTTAGAACTGAAATTTCAGTAGTTTCAGTTTTGTGAAGGGGCTTCCAGAATGCGCTGCATCGGTGCCGTGCTCTACCGCACCGTCCACGGATCTCCCAGGAAAGCCCCTCATGAACCTTCGCCGCCACTTTATCAAGTTTCCCGCCGCAGCCGCCCTGGCCTCGCTCGCCGTGCTGTCCGTGCCGGCCATCGCCCAGCAGCCGGTGCAGTTGCTCAACGTGTCGTACGACCCCACGCGGGAACTGTATGTGGACTACAACCAGGCGTTCGCGAAGTACTGGAAGGGCAAGACCGGGCAGGATGTGCAGGTCAAGCAGTCCCATGGCGGCTCGGGCAAGCAGGCCCGCTCGATCATCGACGGCATCGATGCCGACGTGGCCACGCTGGCCCTGGGCGGCGACATCGATGCGCTGGTGAAGAACGGCGGCCTGGTCAAGCCGGACTGGCAGAAGCGCCTGCCGCACAACTCCGCCCCGTACACCTCCACGATCGTGTTCCTCGTGAAGAAGGGCAACCCCAAGGGCATCAAGGACTGGGACGATCTCGTCAAGCCCGGTGTGCAGGTGATCACGCCCAACCCCAAGACCTCCGGCGGCGCGCGCTGGAACTACCTGGCCGCCTGGGAATACGCCAAGCGCAAGTACGGCGGCGACGCGCAGGCGAAGGAATTCGTCGGCAAGCTCTACAGGAACGTGCCGGTGCTCGATACCGGCGCGCGCGGCTCCACCATCACCTTCGTGCAGCGCGGCGTGGGCGACGTGCTCCTGGCCTGGGAGAACGAAGCCTTCCTGGCGCTGAAGGAATTCGGTGCGGAGAAGTTCCAGATCGTCGCCCCCTCGCTCTCCATCCTGGCCGAGCCGAGCGTCGCCGTGGTGGACAAGGTCGTGGACAAGAAGGGCACGCGCGCCGTGGCCGAGGAATACCTGAAGTACCTGTATTCGGACGAAGCCCAGGACATCGCCGGCAAGCACTTCTACCGGCCGACCGGCGAGAAGGCCAAGGCCAAATACGACGCGCAGTTCCCCAAGCTCACGCTGGTCACCATCGACGAGGCGTTCGGCGGCTGGGGCAAGGCCGACAAGGACCACTTCGCCGACGGCGCGAGCTTCGACCAGATCTACACGAAGAAGTGACCGTAGCGCCGCCGCGCCCCGCCCACCGACCACCACCCCGCAAGGCCTGCCCATGTCCGTCCTCCTGATCGCCGGAAGCCCCTCGGAGCGTTCGCGCTCCGCCGCGCTGCTCGATGCCACCTCCCTGCGGCTGTCGGTGCGCGGCACGGCGATCCACCGGCTGCACATCCGCGACCTGTCCCCCCAGGCGCTGCTGCTGGCCGACACGGGCCACCGGTCCATCGCGCATGCGGTGGAACAGGTGGCCGACGCCCGGGCCCTGGTCGTGGCGACGCCGGTGTACAAGGCGGCCTACAGCGGCGTGTTGAAGGTGTTCCTCGACCTGCTGCCGCAGGAGGCGCTCAAGGGCAAGGCGGTGCTGCCACTGGCCACCGGCGGCAGCCCGCACCACATGCTGGCGCTCGACTACGCCCTGCGGCCCGTGCTGCAGTCGCTCGGTGCCCGGCACATCCTGCCCGGCGTCTATGCCACGGATGCCCAGGTCAGCCTGACGCCGGAGGGCGCCCACACCCTGGCGCCCGACATTTCCCGCCGGCTGGACGAAGCGCTGGACCTGCTGGTGACCGAGGCGCTGCGCCCGCCGGTGCAGGCGGCGCGCTTCCCGCCGATCCCGTTCGAGCAGGTGCGATGTAGCGTCTGACCGGTCCGGGCGCCGCCGCTGACGCCGCGCGGCCCGCGTGCCGACCTGCTCCACACCCCGTTTGCCTTCCGCCGGCATTGCCGGTCCGCAGGGCGAGGCCGCCGTGCCCCGCCCCCGGCGGAGCGCTGCCTGCCCGCTGCCCCCGACATACCGCAGAGATTGGAGTTCCCCATGGTCCCGCTGTTCGAATCCCCCGCGCGCACCGCGCCGTTCACCTCCCGCCGCCGCTGGCTGGCCGCCGGCGCGGGCGCTGCCGCCCTGGCCGCGCTGCCGGGCTGGGCGCAGCCTGCCGGCGCCCCACGCACGCTGCGCGTGGGCCACCAGAAGGGATGGCTCTCGCTGCTGAAGGCGCGCGGCACCCTGGAAAAGCGCCTCGCTCCCCTGGGCGTGAAGGTGACCTGGACGGAGTTCAACGCCGGCCCGGTGCAACTGGAGGCACTGAACGTCGGCTCCATCGATTTCGGCGATGTGGGCGAGGCCCCGCCGATCTTCGCCCAGGCCGCGGGCGCGCCGCTCGTGTATGCGGGGGCGACGGTGCCGCGCCCGGCGCTGGAGGCGGTGGTGGTGCCCAAAGGCTCGGCCATCCGCAGCGTGGCCGACCTCAAGGGCAAGCGCGTGGCCTACAACAAGGGCTCCAACGTGCATTACTTCCTCGCAAAACTGCTGGAGAAGAACGGCCTGCAGTACCGCGACGTGCAGTCCGTCTTCCTGGCGCCGCCGGACGCGCGCGCCGCGTTCGAGCGCGGCGCGGTGGATGCCTGGGTGATCTGGGACCCGTTCCTCGCGGCGGCCCAGAAGGCGCTGGACGCCCGCATCCTGGCCGACGCCACGGGCGTGGTGAACAACCGGGCCTTCTATTTCACCTCGCGCGACTTCGCCAGCCGCAATGCGGACGTGCTGCGCATCGCGATCGAGGAAGTGGACGGTATCGACCAATGGGTCGCGGGCCACAAGGCCGAGGCCGCCACGGAACTGTCCCAGGTGCTGGGCCTCGACCGCGCAGTGACGGAACTCTTCGTCAGCCGCGTGGGCTACGGCACGCGGGCCGTGACCCGCGAGATCCTGGCCGAGCAGCAGGCCATCGCGGACACCTTCTTCGCCCTCAAGCTGATACCGAAGAAGCTCGACGTGCTGCAGGCCGCGCCGGTGGAACTGCTGTAGCCGGCGTCCGCCCCGTCCGCCCGAAGGAGCATCACCCATGTCCAACCTGCCATCGTCCACGGCTCCCGGGCCGGCCGCACGGCGCCTGCTGGCGGTGACCGCGCGCGCCTGGGGGCTCCGGCCTTCGGTGCGCGCCCAGGGCGCCACGGTGCCGCATCCACACCCCACGCAGCGCAACACATGGCATGCGCCGCACAGCGGGCCCAAGCCGGTGACCGTGCCCGTGTCCGCCCCCGGGCCGCGCTTCGCCATTTCCTACTGACCTCCGTTCCCTACTGATCGAGAAAGCCTCCCATGCACGTGTTCTGGTTCATTCCCACCCACGGCGACAGCCGCTACCTCGGGACGTCCGAAGGGGCCCGCGCCGTCAACTACGACTACCTGCGCCAGGTGGCCACGGCGGCAGACACCCTGGGCTACGAAGGGGTGCTGATCCCCACGGGCCGCTCTTGCGAAGACCCCTGGGTGGTCGCCTCGGCACTCGCGCCGGTGACACAGCGCCTGAAGTTCCTCGTGGCGGTGCGCCCGGGCCTGCACCAGCCGGCCCTGGCCGCGCGCATGGCCGCGACCTTCGACCGCCTGTCGGGCGGGCGCCTGCTCATCAACCTCGTGACGGGGGGCGACCGCACCGAGCTGGAAGGCGACGGCGTCTTCCTGGACCACGCCCAGCGCTATGCGCAGTCGGAGGAGTTCATCCGCATCTGGCGCGAGATCCTGTCGCGCAGCCACGAGGGCGGGACATTCGACTACGAGGGAGAGCACCTGTCGGTGAAGGGCGCCAAGCTGCTCTACCCGCCGGTGCAGAAGCCCTATCCGCCGGTGTACTTCGGTGGCTCGTCGGAGGCCGCGCACGACCTTGCTGCGGAGCAGGTCGATACCTATCTCACCTGGGGCGAGCCGCCGGCCGCGGTGGCGCAGAAGGTGGCCGACGTGCGCGCCCGCGCAGCGAAGCGGGGGCGCACGGTGCGCTTCGGCATCCGGCTGCACGTGATCGTGCGCGAGACCGATGCGGCCGCGTGGGCCGCGGCGGAGGAGCTCATCAGCCGCGTGCAGGACGAGACGGTGGCCCAGGCGCAGGCAGTGTTCTCGCGCATGGATTCCGAAGGGCAGCGCCGCATGGCCGCGCTGCACGCCGGAGGCACCCGCCGCTCCCGCGCGGACCTGGAGATCAGCCCCAACCTCTGGGCCGGCGTGGGCCTGGTGCGCGGGGGCGCGGGCACGGCGCTGGTGGGCGATCCGCAGACCGTGGCCGCGCGCATGCAGGAATACGCGGACCTGGGCATCGACACCTTCGTGTTGTCCGGCTACCCGCACCTGGAAGAGGCCTATCGCTTCGCGGAACTCGTGTTCCCGCTGCTGCCGGCCGAGGTGCGCGAGCGCATCGGCGGCGGCGGCCGCGCGGCGGGCCCCCTGACCGGCCCCTTCGGCGAAATCGTGGGCAACCAGTACGTGCCGCGCGCGGCGCAAAGCTGAGCGGCCTGCGGCAACAGGAGATTCCCATGGCCATCCATTCCATCAACCACGTGCAACTGCCGTTTCCCGCGGGCGAGGAGGGCGCCATGCGCGCCTTCTATGCCGGCCTGCTCGGCTTGGCCGAGGTGCGGTATCCGGCCGAAAACGCCCTGCATTTCGCGGCCGGGCCCCAGCGCATCGCCCTGGTGCCGACCACGCGCTGGCAACCGGCGCCCGCGGCGGCGCACCTGGCGTTCGAAGTGGACAACCTGCCCGAACTCCGCGGGCGCCTGCTGCAGGCCGAGCTTCCCCTCGTGGAAAACCGGGCGCTTCCGGGCTACCTGCGCTTCTACGTGAAGGACCCTGCGGGCAACCAGCTCGAGTTCCTGGAGCCCGACGCGGAAGCGGGAGCGCTCGCATGACGGGCCCCGCTGTCTCCCCCGCGGTGCGCGAGCTGCAGGTGTCTGCCGCCACCGACACCCCCGAGGAGCCCGGCACGGGCGTGCCCGCGCCCGTGCGGCAATGGGCCGCCGCCGTGGGGCAGCGCCTGCTGCCCTGGTTGGTGCCCGTGGCACTGATCGCGGCCTGGCAGGTGGCGGCTGCCCAGGGATGGCTGTCCAGCCGGGTGCTGCCGGCGCCATCCGACGTGCTCAAGGCCGCCTGGCAGCTCGGTGAATCGGGCGAGCTGTGGACCCACGTGAAGGTGAGCGCGGGCCGCGCGCTGGCGGGGCTGGCGATCGGCGGCGGCCTGGGCCTGCTGCTGGGGCTGCTCACCGGCTCGCTGCGCTGGGCGGAAACGCTGCTGGATTCCACCGTGCAGATGGTGCGCAACATCCCTGCGCTGGCACTCATTCCGCTGGTGATCCTGTGGTTCGGCATCGACGAATCGGCCAAGGTCTTCCTGATCGCGGTCTCGGTGTTCTTCCCGATCTACCTCAACACCTTCCATGGCATCCGCAATGTCGATCCGGGCCTGATCGAGATGGGCCGCACCTACGGGCTGTCGCGCTGGCAGCTCTACCGCGAGGTGATCCTGCCCGGCGCGATGTCCTCCATCCTCGTGGGCCTGCGCTTTTCGCTGGGGCTCATGTGGGTGATCCTGATCGTGGCGGAAACCATCTCCGCGCAGGCCGGCATCGGCTACCTGACGATGAACGCGCGCGAGTTCCTGCAGACCGACGTAGTGCTCGTGGGCATCCTGCTCTACGCGCTGCTGGGCAAGCTGGCGGACGTGTTCGCGCGCGGCCTGGAGCACTGGTGGCTGCGGTGGCATCCCGGCTACCAGGCCAAGGCATGAACGAAGGAGACCGCACCATGTCCGCCCCACACACGGCTTCCTCTCCCGCGCCCGGCCTGCGCCTGCAGGCGCGCCGGCTGACCAAGCGCTACGGCGCGCGCGACGTGCTGCGCGAGGCGCAGCTCACGATCGAGCCCGGCGAGTTCGTCGCCATCGTCGGCCGCAGCGGCTGCGGCAAGAGCACGCTGCTGCGGCTGGTCGCCGGCCTGGAGGCCGCCAGCGCCGGAACGCTGGAGATCGACGGCAGGCCCGTCGATGGACTGCACGGCGACACCCGCATCATGTTCCAGGAAGCGCGCCTGCTGCCGTGGCGGCGCGTGCTGGACAACGTCACCCTGGGCCTGCCCGAAGGCTCGCAGGAGCGCGGCCGCGAGGTGCTCGGCCAGGTGGGCCTGGCGGACCGCGCCGGGGAGTGGCCCGCGCGCCTGTCCGGCGGCCAGCGCCAGCGCGTGGCCCTGGCCCGGGCCCTGGTCCACCAGCCGCGCCTGCTGCTGCTGGACGAGCCCCTGGGCGCGCTGGACGCGCTCACCCGCATCGAGATGCAGCGCCTCATCGAAGGGCTGTGGCTGCGGCACCGCTTCACCGCGCTGCTGGTCACGCACGACGTGCAGGAGGCCGTGGCCCTGGCCGACCGCGTGGTGCTCATCGAGGACGGCCGCATCGCCCTGGACGAGCGCATCCCGCTCGCGCGGCCCCGGTCGCACGGCGACGCGGCGTTCGCGGCCCTCGAGAAACGCATCCTCGACCGCGTGCTGCAAAAGCCCGCGGCCGAGCCTTCCGACGGCGACGGTGCATGGCCGGGCGTTCCGGCGCATGGCCTGCGCTGGGCGATCTGAGCGGCCCGGTTTCCATCCCTTTTTCTTTCACCTTCCAACCACCACAGGAGTCCATCCCATGTCCATCCAGGCCATCAATGTGCGCAACCAGTTCAAGGGCAAGGTCCGCGAGATCATTCGCGGCGACGTCGTCTCGGAAGTCGACGTCGAGACGCCCTGGGGCATCGTCACCTCCGTCATCACCACCCGCTCGGTGGACGACCTCGGGCTGCAGGTCGGCTCCGACGTGGTGGCGCTGGTGAAATCGACCGAAGTGTCCATCGCCAAGCTCTGAAGTGCGGGGGCGGGGGCGGTGCACCGCCGCCGGCCCCTGGCGCCCGCACACTGATCCCCGCGCGTTGACCCCCAGCGCGTTGAATGGCCGCATAACAACAGGAAAGTCCGGCGAATCCATGAATTTCCAGCAACTGCGTTCCGTGCGCGAGGCCGTTCGCACGGGTTTCAACCTCACCGACGTGGCCCGCATCCTCCACACCTCCCAGCCCGGCGTGAGCCGGCAGATCCGCGAGCTGGAGGAGGAGCTGGGCCTGGAGATCTTCGTGCGCGCGGGCAAGCGCCTCACGGGGCTGACCCCGCCGGGATCCACCTTGCTGCCCATTGTCGAGCGGCTGCTGCTGGAGGCGGAAAACCTGCAGCGCGCCGGCCACGACTTTCGCGCCAGCGGGGAAGGGCGCCTGTCCATCGCAGCCACGCACTCGCAGGCACGCTATGCCCTGCCGCAGGTGGTGCGCGATTTCCGGGCACTGTTTCCGCAGGTCACCCTGCACCTGCACCAGGGCTCTCCACGGCAGGTGGCCGAAATGCTGCTCTCGGGCGAGGCCGACATCGGTGTCGCCACGGAGGCGCTCGCGGGCTATGGTGAGCTGGTCACGCTGCCGTGCTACCGCTGGTCCCACAGCATCGTGGTGCCGCCGGGGCATCCCTTGCTCGACCTGCCCGAGCCGCCCACCCTGCGGCAGCTGGCGCGCTTTCCCATCATCACCTATGAATTGGGCTACACGGGTCGCGCCCACATCGACGAGGCCTTCGCCCGCGAGGGCCTGCAGCCCGACGTGGTGCTTACCGCCATGGATGCGGACGTGATCAAGACCTATGTGGAACTGGACATGGGCGTGGGCATCGTCGCCTCCATCGCACTGGACCCGGAGCGCGACCGGCACCTGCGCATGATCGATGCGCGCCATCTCTTCGAAGTCAACCTCACCCGCCTGGGGCTGCGGCGCGGCAGCTGGCTGCGCGGCTATGCCTACCGGTTCATCGAGGCCTTCGTGCCCACGCTCACGCGCGAGGCTGTGGACGAGGCGCTGTGCGCCGAGCGCTGAGGGAGGCAGTGGCGGCAGCTGCGGTTGCGGCTGCTAGCCCTTGCGCTGGGCGAGGATCCAGCGGGCCAGGGACCGTGCCTCGTCTTCGCCGATGCGCGGGTGCCGCGGCATGAGCGCGCGGCCCCATTCGCCCGCTCCGCCGTTGCGGATCTTGCCGGCAAGGTAGGTTTCGGCATTCCTGTCGGAGCGGTAGCGTTCGGAGATCTCCGCGAACCCGGGGCCCACATAGGTGCGGACCATGGCATGGCAGCGCATGCAGCCGTGATCGCGCACGAGGTCGCCGGCATCCGCCCCTGCCAACGCTGGCAGGGCCGTCGCCAGGCAGAGTGCGGCTGCGGCCAGGGACCGTGCGGCCCCTGTGGCCCGTACGGCGGTGGGGAAGGCGTCGGATGGCGGTGGCATCGGATCGATGGACGCCCCGGGCGGGGCGGGGGCTGGAAGTGCGACGCACCGAGTATGCCGCCATCATGGGCCTGTGGCGGCGGCGCATGGCATGCCTGCCCGTCCCGGCATTCTCGGTCCGCGCATAAGCAAGCGCGATCTGGTCGCTTGGCCTCGCCGGTTCGCAGCCCTACATTGGATGCATCGCAGTGCCGCGCGGCGCCTCCCGGCCGCCGGCCTCCGGTTTGTCAGTAGGGGGTCTCCTTTCACAGCCCGCATCGCGCGGGCTTTTTTTTGGCCCACGCCCCACAGGGTGTGATGACGGCGCGCGCCGGCCCGCGCACCTGGGCGACCGCGGGGCGGGCAGCGCCACATGCGCCGCTTACACTTTCCGCCAGGGACCACGCCGTCCCCGAGTCCAACGGAGTCCCATCGATGAGAACTGGAACATGGCCCTGTCTCGTGGCGGCGTGCCTGGCCGTACTGGCGGCAAACGCTGCCGCGCAGACTTCCGATTGCACCGTGGCGGCCAGCCCCGCCTGCTACCGGCGCTTCGAGCCGCCCGGCGCCGGAGGCACGCTGAACTACTACGCATCGCTGGCGCCCGGAGAGGGCGCGGAGCCGACACGCGCGCTGGTGGCCCTGCACGGCCATCCGCGCGATGCCGGCAAGACCTTCGGTGCGGTGCTGCAGGCCGTGCGCGATGCCGGTGCGCTGCGTGACACCCTGGTGGTGGCCCCCGTGTTCCAGGTCGCGGCGGAGCAAGCCGTCCGGTGCAGTTCCCCGGGCGTTCCCGCCGCGCAGGCTGGAGACCTCCTGTGGACCTGCAGCTCCTGGATCGAAGGCGGGCCGGCGGCCAACGGCGCGCGTGTCACCTCGTTCGCGGCGATGGACGCGCTGGTGGCCGAGCTCGTGCGGCGCTGGCCCGGCTTGCGTACCGTGACCGTCGCGGGCTTCTCCGCGGGCGGGCAGATGGTGCAGCACTACATCGGCTTCGCGAACGCGGCCCCGGCCGGCGCGTCTTCCTCCGCCGCCACCGTCGCCTTGCGCTACGTGGTGGCCGATCCCGGCACCTGGCTGTATTTCGACGCCTGGCGCCCCCATCCGCCCGCAGACGGCACCTGCCCGGGCGTGAACCGCTGGAAGTACGGCACCGACGACCTGCCCGCCAGCCTGGGGCGCAATGCCGCCCAGGCGCGCGAGCGGTATGCCGCCGCCGACGTGCATTACCTGGAAGGCGCGCTGGACGGCAGCGACGCCAGGGGCACGTACTACGGCATCCTCGACAAGTCGTGCGCGGCCATGGCACAGGGGCCGTACCGCCTGCAGCGCGGCCTCGCGTACGCGGAATACGTCCGGATGCTGCTGGCGCCCGGCCGGCGGAGCGAGGTGGTCGTGGTGCCCGGCTGCGCCCACGACGTGGCGTGCGTATTCCCGTCGGAGGCGGCTCGCGCGGTGCTGCTGGGCCGCTGACGGCTGCCTGCCGCCGCCTGCCTACCCCCCGGGGCGTGGTTTGGCGGCGTTGGCTGACGCGGCCGCGCCGCGGGGCGGGGCACCATCGGGGCCAGGGCCTGCGACGCGGGCCCATTCCCTCCCTACGAACACGACCATGGCATCCAAAGAGAAGGAAGAAGCGCCGGTGTCCGCTGCCGCGGCCGAGCGCGAGGAAAAAGCCCGGCTCGCCCTGTGCGCGGCGGGCCCGCACGGCGACATGGAGCTGGCGTCCGTCACCATCGACGACTACAGCCTCGAATTGCGCGACGGCGACGGCTTCGCGGGCGACAACGCCAGCCGCACCGCGTTCCGGCACATGCTCGATGCCTGGCGCACCCTCTATGCCGACATGGCCGGCAAGGACCCGCTGGGCGACAAGCCCACGCGCGATATCAGCAAGCAGCGCCTGGACGAAATGCTCGCCAAGGACGGCGTGGCGGCCCGGGCGATCGAGGCCGCTTCGGAAGACTATGCGCAGCAGTTCGCCCACGTGGTCCTGCGCTTCCTGCAGCACAAGACGTGGAAGGGCGTGGAGCGCGTGATCGTGGGCGGCGGCTTCCACCAGAGCGAGGTGGGCGAGCGTGCGATCGCCCGTGCGGCCGGCCTGGTCGCGGAGGAGCTCAAGCGCAAGAAGAAGGATCCGGTGGAACTGCGCCTGTTGCACCACCATGCCGATGAGGGCGGCCTGATCGGCTGGGTGCATCTGGCGCCGCCCGCGCTGCTGCAGAGCTACGACGCGATCCTGGCGGTGGACATCGGCGGCACCAACGTGCGCTGCGGCATCGTGCAGACGCACCTGCACTCCGCGCCCGACATGTCCAGGGCCGAGGTGCTGCGCCGCGAGAAATGGGGTCATGCGGACGACTCCCCGCGCCGCGACGAACTCGTGGACGGCATCGCCGGCATCCTGGAGGACCTGGTCGAGCATGCCCGGAAGAAGGAACTGAGCCTGGCTCCCTTCGTGGGCGTCGCCTGCCCGGGCCTGGTCTGCGAAGACGGCTCGCTCGCCGGCGGCACGCAGAACCTGCCGGGCAACTGGGAGAGCATTCGTTTCCACCTGCCGCGCGACCTGTGCGAGCGCCTGCCGACCATCAATGGAGGCCGCATCCAGGTCTGCCTGCACAACGACGCCGTGGTGCAGGGCCTGTCGGAACTGCCTTTCACCCAGGACGTGGAACGCTGGGCCGTGCTCACCGTGGGCACGGGCCTGGGCAACGCGAGCTACACCAACCGCACGCCGCAGAAGCGCCCGCGACGCTGACCGGCCTCCATCGGCCCTGCCGCGTGCGGGGGCGGCCGCGCGGCCGGCGGAAGGGGGCATGCGGCTCGATAGAATCACGGGTTACGTCTTCACAATACCGCGGCTGCGCCCGGCGCAGCGCTCCTACAGGCTCGCAGCCCCCTTCGCCCATGACGAAACCGACCCCGCCGTCGTCCGTAGCCGACATCCGCAAGAGTTTTCTGGACTTCTTCGCCTCCAAGGGCCACACCGTGGTGCCGTCCAGCCCGCTGGTGCCGGGCAACGACCCCACGCTGATGTTCACCAACTCCGGCATGGTGCAGTTCAAGGACGTGTTCCTGGGCACCGACAAGCGCCCCTACGTGCGGGCCACGTCCGTGCAGGCCTGCCTGCGCGCGGGCGGCAAGCACAACGACCTGGAGAACGTGGGCTACACCGCGCGCCACCACACTTTCTTCGAGATGCTGGGCAACTGGTCCTTCGGCGACTACTTCAAGCGCGAATCGCTGAAGTGGGCCTGGGAGCTGCTCACCGAGGTCTATGGCCTGCCGAAGGAGCGCCTGCTCGCCACCGTGTATGCCGAGGACGACGAAGCCTACGACATCTGGACGAAGGAGATCGGCCTGCCGCCCGAGCGCGTGATCCGCATCGGCGACAACAAGGGCGGCCGCTACAAGTCCGACAACTTCTGGATGATGGCCGACACCGGCCCCTGCGGCCCGTGCTCGGAGATTTTCTACGACCACGGCCCGCACATCCCCGGCGGCCCCCCGGGCAGCCCCGATGAGGACGGCGACCGCTTCATCGAGATCTGGAACAACGTGTTCATGCAGTTCGACATGGCGGAGGACGGCTCCGTCACGCCGCTGCCCGCGCCCTGCGTCGATACCGGCATGGGCCTGGAGCGCCTCGCGGCCATCCTGCAGCACGTGCACAGCAACTACGAGATCGACCTGTTCGCCGCGCTCATCCAGGCCGCCGGGCGCGAGACTGGCACGGCCGACCTCGCCAACCCGTCGCTCAAGGTGATCGCCGACCACATCCGCGCCACCGCGTTCCTCGTGAGCGACGGCGTGATCCCGAGCAACGAAGGCCGCGGCTACGTGCAGCGCCGCATCGTGCGCCGCGCCATCCGCCACGGCTACAAGCTCGGCCGCAAGACGCCGTTCTTCCACAAGCTCGTGAAGGACCTCGTCCAGCAGATGGGCGACGCCTATCCGAAGCTGCGCGAGCAGGAGCAGCGCATCACCGAGGTGCTCAAGGCCGAGGAAGAGCGCTTCTTCGAGACGCTCGCCAACGGCATGGACATCCTCGATGCGGCCCTGGGCGGCGGCGCGAAGGTGCTGCCCGGCGACGTGGCCTTCAAGCTGCACGACACTTACGGCTTCCCGCTCGACCTGACCAACGACGTCTGCCGCGAGCGCGGCGTGACGGTGGACGAGGACGGCTTCAATGCCGCCATGGACCGGCAGAAGGCCCAGGCGCGGGCCGCCGGCAAGTTCAAGATGGACAAGGCGCTCGAGTACGCGGGCGAGGCCAACCGCTTCAGCGGCTACGACGGCCTGGCCGAAAGCGCGAAGATCGTGGCGATCTACGTGGACGGCACGAGCGCCCAGGCGCTGGAGGCGGGCCAGAACGGCGTGGTGGTGCTCGACAACACCCCGTTCTATGCCGAAAGCGGCGGCCAGGTGGGTGACCAGGGCGTGATCCACGCCGGTGGGGCGCGCTTCGCCGTGGACGACACGCTCAAGATCCGCGCCGACGTCTATGGCCACCACGGCCGCCTGGAGTCCGGCACGCTGCGCGTGGGCGATGCCGTGCAGGCGGAGGTCGATGCCGCGTTGCGCGCCGCGACCATGCGCAACCATTCGGTCACGCACATCATGCACAAGGCCCTGCGCGAAGTGCTGGGCAGCCACGTGCAGCAGAAGGGCTCGCTGGTGAACGCCGAGCGTACCCGCTTCGACTTCGCGCACAACGCTCCGGTCACCGACGCGCAGATCCGCGAGATCGAGCGCCGCGTGAACGAGGAGATCCTCGCCAACACGCCGACCGGTGCCCGCGTGATGGACATCGAATCCGCCCAGAAGACCGGCGCGATGATGCTGTTCGGCGAGAAGTACGGCGAGACCGTGCGCGTGCTGGACATCGGCACCAGCCGCGAGCTGTGCGGCGGCACGCACGTCGCCCGCACGGGCGATATCGGCCTCTTCAAGGTGGTGGGCGAGAGCGGCGTGGCCGCGGGCGTGCGCCGCATCGAGGCGGTGACCGGCGCGGGCGCTCTGGCGTACCTGCAACAACTCGAAGACACGGTGGCCAAGGCGGCGGGCGCGCTGCGCGCTCCGGCCTCGGAACTCGCCGGCCGCATCGGCCAGGCGCTCGACCAGGTCAAGGCGCTGGAGCGCGAAGTGGCGGCCCTCAAGGGCAAGCTGGCTTCCAGCCAGGGCGACGAACTGGTCGGGCAGGCGGTGGACGTCAAGGGCCTGAAGGTGCTGGCGGCCACGCTGCCCGGCGCGGACGCCAAGACCCTGCGCGACACCATGGACAAGCTCAAGGACAAGCTCAAGAGCGCGGCCATCGTGCTCGCAGCCGTCGATGGTGCCAAGGTGCAGATCGCGGCCGGTGTCACGCCCGACGTGATGGCAAAGGTGAAGGCCGGCGAGCTGGTGAACTTCGTTGCCAGCCAGGTGGGCGGCAAGGGCGGCGGCAAGCCCGACATGGCGATGGCCGGTGGCACGGATGCCGCGGCGCTGCCGGCGGCGCTGGCCTCCGTGGCCGGCTGGGTGGGCGAACGCGCCTGACCGGGCCGCCGTGCCCAACGCAAAAGGCCCGCTCGTGCGGGCCTTTTGCTTTCGTGGGTGCCTGCTGTGCGGCGAAATGCTGGCCGGAACGCGGCCGGCCGGCCCGGTCAGAACAGTTCGACGTTGTCGTTCGCGACCTTGGCATGCAGGTGGCCATCGCGCACCAGGTCGTCGTAGTAGCACACGCGGTTGCGGCCATGTTCCTTGGCGTAGTAGAGCGCCTGGTCCGCCTGGCCCAGGATCTCCACCGGGGCACCGCGCTCCGTGCTGGCGAAACCCAGGCTCACCGTGACGCGGCCCACCTGCGGGAAGTCGTATTCCTGCACGGCGGTGCGGAACCGGTTGAAGGCCTTGTGGGCGGTGGCGAGCGTCGTCGAGCGCAGCAGGACCACGAATTCCTCCCCGCCGAAGCGGAAGATGCGGTCGTGCCCGCGGAAGGAGTTGCGCAGGATGTTGGCGATCAGGATCAGCACCTCGTCGCCATACAGGTGCCCGAAACGGTCGTTGACCTGCTTGAAGTGGTCGATATCCACCACGGCCAGCCAGTGCTGAAGCGGCTCGCCGCGCGGCTGGGACGCATCGTCCGGCTCGGCGGATACCTCGGTCGCCGCGTTGCTGGACATGCCGGCGCGCCGCGCGAATTGCTCGTCGAAGGTCTTGCGGTTGAACAGGCCGGTCAGCGCGTCGCGCTCGCTGTAGTCCAGCAGGCTCTGGTAGTTCTGGTACACGAAAAAGACGCTCTGGATCACGTCGAGCTTGTGGGCCGAGAACGGCCGCGACTGCGTGACCTCGATGCAGGCATGCACCTTGTCATGCAGCCACACCGGCAGCCACAGCATGTGCTCGCCGCGCCGCGCGGACTGCAGCACGTGCGGCCGGCGCTGGGCGATGCATTCGTGCAGCGCCGGGAACGCCGACAGTGGCTCGCGGCGCGGATCGACCGGGGCTTCCCAGTCGCTGGTGACCATCTGCCCGTCCTTGTGCCAGGTGCGCGGCCGCACGTAAGCCTCGCTGCCCGACTGGAAGATCTCCAGCGCGCGCACCGCCTTGATGGAAGGGAGCTTGTGCAGGGTGGACAGCACCGACACTTCCAGCCGCAGGTGATCGCGATGGCCGGTCATTTCGACCAGGTTGTCGAGGATGGGCTTCATGGGTGCGGTGCTGGGCGTTGCGAGGGTGCGGGGGCGCTGACTGTCAGGCCACCCGCCGGAAGAGGATATCCCATACGCCGTGGCCCAGGCGCAGCCCGCGGTTCTCGAACTTGGTGAGCGGGCGGTAGTCGGGTTGCGGCGCATAGCCGTCGGCAGTGTTGGCCAGCAGCGGCTCGGCCGAGAGCACCTCCAGCATCTGCTCCGCATAGGGCTGCCAGTCGGTCGCGCAGTGCAGGTAGCCCCCGGGTTTCAGCCGGCGTGCGAGCTTGGCCACGAGCGGTGGCTGGACCAGCCGCCGCTTGTTGTGGCGCTTCTTGTGCCACGGGTCCGGGAAGAAGATGTGCACGCCGTCGAGGCTGCCTTCCGGCAGCATGTGGTCGATCACCTCCACGGCGTCGTGCTGCAGGATGCGGATGTTGGTGAGGCCCTGTTCGCCGATGCGCTTGAGCAGGGCGCCGACGCCGGGCTCGTGCACCTCGCAGCAGAGGAAATTGTCCTGCGGCCGCACGCCCGCGATATGGGCCGTCGCCTCGCCCATGCCGAAGCCGATCTCGAGGATGAGTGGCGCGGCGCGGCCGAAAGCGGCTGGTGCGTCGAGGGGCGCGGGGGCGTAGTCGAGGACGAACTGCAAGCCGAAGGTTTCGAGGGCCTTGGCCTGTCCGGTGGTGGTGCGACCGGCGCGGCGGACATAGCTCTTGATCGCCTTGGGAAAGGCAACGTCCGCGGGCGGGGAGCCGTTGCCGGCAGGCGCGGGCTGGGGGGCGAGGCCGGTATCGGCCGGGGTGGGATGCGTAACTGTCACGATGGCCGATTGTAGATTCGCGACCATGCCTGCGCCCACCACGCCAGCGCCTCGCCGACGGTGGTGTCGTGCGGATGCTGCAGAGCTGGCAACCCCAGCGTGCAGGCCGCCGCCCCGAGCGCCGCCACGGGATCGTCGGTGTCCACGGCAGGTGCTCCGTGCTGCTTGGACAGCTTCTCGCCATCCGGCGCGCGCACGAGCGGCGTATGCAGGTAGAGAGGCGCCGCGGCGCCCAGCGCATGCTGCAGCAGAAGCTGGCGGGGCGTGTTGTCGAGGAGGTCTTCCCCGCGCACCACGTGCGTCACCCCCTGGTCGGCATCGTCCACCACCACTGCGAGCTGGTAGGCCCAGAGTCCGTCTGCCCGGCGCAGCACGAAATCGCCCACCACTTCCGCCACGTCCTGCCGGCGCGCCCCCAGGCGCCGGTCGGTCCAGGTCACGCCACCGGCATCGATCGCAGGGCATCCCGGTGCGCCGTCTGCGCCCGCCCGCGGTGCAAATTGTTTCTGGTATTCCGTTGTCCGGAATCGCCAGGACCGCGGTGGCCGCCCACCCAGTCCGGCGCGGCAGGTGCCCGGGTAGGGCAGTTCCGAATGGCGATCGCGGGTCCCATGGCTCAGCCGGTGGGCGCGCTCGATGTCCGCCCGGGTGCAGGCACACGGGTAGGCGAGCCCCGCGTGCGTCAGCCGCTCCAGCTGTCCGGCATACCGCGCGTGGCGCGCCGACTGCCACCATACCGCCCCGTCCGGCACGAGGCCGCAGTCCGCCAGTTGCCGCAGGATCGTCTCCGCCGCGCCGGGCTGGCAGCGGGGCGTGTCCACATCCTCGATGCGCACCAGCCAGGTCCCGCCGCGGCCCCCGTGCGCGCAGCGCGCGTCTAGCCAGCTGGCCAGCGCCGCCACCAGCGAGCCGGCATGCAGGGGGCCGGTGGGCGAGGGCGCGAAACGGCCGACATAGCGCCGGCCTGCGGCGGGAGTTTGCGTGGACGCGGCCGGGAAGGCGCTCATGCCACCGAGAACGCGAGTTCCAGCCCCGCAACGAAGGCATCCTCGACGCGGTGGCCCAGGCACCAGTCGCCGGCCAGCCCGATGCCGGCCGCGGCGTCCCACAGGTGGCTCTGCCCCAGCGGCCGCGTCGTCTGCGCGTCGGGCCAGAACAGCACTTCCGCATGCGTAGGCGTGGCGCGCAGGCCGGTCACTTCCGCGAAAGCCTTGATCAGCTTGGCCTGCACGCGGGCGGGTGCATCGCCCTGGTGCTCGGACGACCATGCGGGGCTGGCCTGCACAGTCCAGCGCTCCACCGAGGCGCGACCCGGTTTCGACGATTCGCGCGCCACCCACGCGATGCGGTGGTGCGTGCTGCGCGCGGCGTTCCATTGCGGGCCCAGCGTGGTGAGGCCGGGCTGCACCGCGTGGGGATAGGCCACCATCAGCGTCCAGCAGGGGGCCACTTCGACCGCCTGCAGCCGTTGCGCGAAGGCCGGGGCGATGCCGGAAGACTCCAGCAGGGCGCGGCCCTGGGCCGCCGGGATGAGCAGCAGCACGGCATCGAAGCCGGCATGCACTTGCTGCGCCCCGTCCTGCGAGCGGGTCTGCAGTTGCCAGCGGCCTGGCTGAAGAGGGTCGGGGCCGATGCCGGCGACCTGCGCATCGGCCAGCAGGCGGCCGGCCTGCGCCAGCGGCTGGGCCCACGCGGCCAGCAGGGACTGCATGCCCGGCGTGGCCACCCAGTGCGGTTCGCGCGGCGGTGGCGCTGCGGCGGCCGTGCGGCCCGCGGCGTCCAGCACCTTGACGGTGGTTGCGCTCCACGGGCGGCACAGCCCGGGCACGGTTTCCAGTGCGCGTGCGAAGCGCGCATCACGCACCGTGAAGTACTGGGCGCCGGCATCGAATCCCCCGAACGGCGACTCCACCGTCGCCATCCGGCCGCCCGGCTGGCGGGCCTGCTCGAAGACGACCGGCGCATGGCCGGCCTGCGCCAGCGTGCGCGCGCAGGCGATGCCGGCCATTCCCGCGCCGACCACGGCGATGCGCCGGGCGGACGGGGGCTGCCCGCCGGGGCCGGCGGGAGCGCCGCGGGCAGGAGTGCGGGAACGGGAGCGGGAAGACGTCATGGTCCGGCCTTTCATGGATGCATGGGTGCGAGACGCCGCGGTGGGCGCGGATGGAGCCACTCTACACGGCGCTTGCGGTGGCGCGGCTCAGAATGGATGGTGGTTTTCCAGCAGGGCTTCGCGGGTGGCGGGGCTTTCAAGCTGCTGCAGCCACCAGGTCAGGGCGCGGCCCGGCGGGGCATGCCCGGGGCCGCCCCAGGCATAGTGCAGGCGCACGCGGCGCGCGGGCCGCGCGACCTCGCGGACCACCAGCCGCCCGGCCTCGACATAGGGCCGCACCATGGGCTCCGGAAGAAACCCCGCGCCCAGCCCGCGCAACTGGGCCTGCAGCTTGGTCTGCATGCTGTCCACCGTGAATACGTCCTGGCCGCCCAGCAGGCCCATGGTCACGCCGCCATGCTGCGCCGAATCGGCCACGGCGATGGCCCGGTGCTGGCGCAGCACCGTGTCCGTGAGCGGGCCGGGCGCGGTGGCGAGCGGATGGTGCGGCGCCACGGTGAAGAGGAACAGCAGGTCGCCGATCACTTTGCCCTGCACGCCGGAGGCGTTGGTGGCGTTCACGGCCACGCCCAGCGCCAGGTCCGCGCGGCCGGAGGTCAACGCCTCGAGCGTGCCCGTGAGGATGTCGTCGCGCAGCTTGAGCCGGGTCGGTGGAGACTGCGCATAGAAGGCCTCCACGAGTTCCAGCAGGGTGGTGGGGGAAATCACGCCGTCCACCGCGATGGTGAGCTGGGGCTCCCACCCGGTCGCCACCCGGCGCACGCGGTGCGCGACGGCCTCGACCTCCTCGAGCAGCCGGGCCCCTTCGCGCAGCAGTTCACTGCCCGCCTCGGTGGGCCGCGCCTGGCGGGCGCTGCGGTCGAACAGCAGCACGTCCAGCGCCTCCTCGATCTGCCGCACCCGGTAGGTGAGCGCACTGGGCACTACGCCGAGCTGCCGCGCCGCCGCGGCGAAGCTGCCGGTTTCCGCGATCACCTGCAGCATGGCCAGGCTGTCGGGCGTGAGGGCGTCGCGGGCGGGAGGCGGAACGGTCATCGGGGAGGGCTTCAAAGGTTTTGAATGATGCCTTCAATCGCACTGCGCCCGCAAGCCGCGTCCTGCTCCTAAAGTGCCAGCACTGTCTGAAACCCGCCCATGTTGACCGTCCGCAAATCGTGCGACCGGGGCCACGCCGACCACGGCTGGCTGCGATCGCTCCACAGCTTCTCCTTCGCCGGCTACCACGACCCCCGCTATATGGGCTTCGGCAACCTGCACGCGCTGAACGAGGAATGGATCGCCCCTGGCGCCGGGCTGGGCCTGCACGGCCACCGCGACATGGAGATCCTCAGCTATGTGCTCTCCGGCCAGTTGGGCAGCCGGGACTGCAGCGGCCGGGTGCAATCGGTCGCCGCGGGCCGCGTGCAGCGCATGGCAGGGGGCGAGGGCGCCACCCATGCCGAATTCAACCCGCTGCCCGACCAGCCCGCGCACTACCTGCAGATCTGGATCGCGCCGCAGGCGCCGGGCAGGGCGCGGGAATACGCGCAGGTTCCGGGCCCCGCGGACCGCGGGAGCGGCCGGCTGCATCTGCTGGCGGCCCCGCAGGCCAGGCCCGGCGTGCTGTACCTGCAGGCCGATGCCTGTGTCTATGCGGGCCTGTTCGACGGCGGGGGCGGCGACGAGCTGCCGCTGGACCCCGCCCGCAAATGCTATGTGCACCTGCTGCGCGGCACGCTGCAGGCCAACGGCAGCCTGCTGGCCGCGGGCGACGCCGCCTTCGTCGAGCGCGAGCGCCGGCTGGCCCTGGAGCAGGGTTGCGGCGCCGAGGTGCTGGTGTTCGATCTCGCTGCCAGGGAACGCTGAAGCGCTCCGGACGCGGCATATTCCCATCCCCCAACCCACCAGGAGTCATTTCATGGCAAAAATCGCAGTCGTCTTCCATTCCGGCTATGGCCACACCCAGCGCCTGGCACAGGCCGTCGCGGAGGGCGCCAACGCCCAGCTCATCGCCATCGACGCGGACGGCAACCTGCCCGAGGGCGGCTGGGAAGCCCTGGCCGAAGCCGACGGCATCATCTTCGGCACCCCGACGTACATGGGCAGCCCGAGCTGGCAGTTCAAGAAGTTCGCGGATGCGTCCTCCAAGGCCTGGTTCGGCCGCGCATGGCAGGACAAGGTGTTCGGCGGTTTCACCAACAGCGCCAGCCTGAACGGCGACAAGCAGGTGACCCTGATCGCCCTGCAGACGCTGGCCTCGCAGCACGGCGGCATCTGGGTGAGCCTGGGCATGCTGCCTGCCAACAGCAAGGCCGCCACGCGCAACGATCCCAACAACCTGGGCGGCTCCGTCGGCATGCTGGCGCAGTCGCCCTCGGACGCGAGCGTGCAGGAAATGCTGCCCGGCGACCTGGAAACCGGCCGGGCCTACGGCGCGCGCGTCGCCCGCATCGCGCAGCAGCTGCGCGGCTGACGCGGCGCGTGCCGGTGCGCTGCAGGCGTGCCGGCGCATGGCTTTTTCCCCGCCGGCGGGTTACGCTGGCGGCGCCACCCCTGTCACCGAAAGGACCGCCCGTGGATACGCCTGTGCCCCTGCCTCCGTCTGCCGGCGATGCCGCGCCGCCGTTCCTGCTGCTCGGCGGCCATGCCAAGGACCTGGGCGGCGGCTTCGTGGTGCGCAGGCTGCTGCCCGCGCTGCAGCGCCGCTCCATCGGCCCCTTCGTGTTCTTCGACCATTTCGGGCCGGTCACGGTCGAGCCCGCGTCCGAGTACGACGTGCGGCCGCATCCGCACATCGGGCTGGCCACGGTCACGTACCTGTTCGAGGGGGCGATCACGCACCGCGACAGCCTGGGTTCCGTCTGCGAGATCGCTCCCGGCGCCATCAACTGGATGACGGCGGGCCGCGGCATCGTGCATTCCGAACGGCGCCCCGAGCGGCTGCGCAGCGCGGCCTACGTGAACCACGGACTGCAGCTGTGGGCGGCGCTGCCGGAGGCGCATGCCGAGGTGGAACCCTCGTTCGTCCACACGCCCGCGGAGGCCATCCCCGAGATCCATGACGGCCAGGGCGTTCGCGTGCGCGTGCTGGTCGGCAGCGCCTTCGGGGCCACGTCGCCCGTGGCCACGCTCGCGCCCACCCTCTACCTCGACATCCTGCTGCCCGCGGGCGCCGAACTGCTGCTGCCGCCGCTGGCCGAGGAAATGGCCGTGTATGCCGTGGAGGGCGCCTGCAGGCTGGAGGATGGCGCCGGGCGCCCGGCCGACCTGCCGGCCGGCATGCTCGCCATTGCGCAGGCCGCCGGCCCCGTGCGGCTGCAGGAGGCCACGGGCAGCGGGCCTGCGCGCTGCGTGGTCATCGGCGGCGCGCCGCTCGATGGCCCGCGGCACATCTGGTGGAATTTCGTGTCCTCGCGCAAGGAGCGCATCGTCCAGGCGGCCGACGACTGGGACGCCATGCGCATGGGCGCGGTGCCGGGCGATCCCGAACGCATTCCGCTGCCGGAGCGGCATTTCAAGCGGTGACTTGCACGCGCTGGTCCTGCTGCGGGCAGGGCGGTCCGCGCCGCGGGCCTGCCGCGGCCTAGGCAGAGGCAGGCCCTTCCACAGGGCCCGATCCGGATTCCGACAGGTCGGGCGCCAGCACTTCGCGCTCGTCGAAGACAAAGCACCCGCCCCGGTAGTGGGCCCCGTCCGTCTGCTCGAAGTATTTCAGGATGCCGCCCTCGAGCTGGTACACATGCCCGATGCCTTCCTCGCGCATGAGGATGGCGGCCTTCTCGCAGCGGATGCCGCCGGTGCAGAAGCTCACCACCGTCTTGCCTTCGAGTTCCGACTTGTGTGCGCGCAGCGCGGGCGGGAATTCGGTGAACTTGGCGATACGCCAGTCGATGGCGCCCTCGAAGGTGCCGTGGTCCACCTCGAAGGCATTGCGGGTGTCCAGCGTCACCACGGGGCGGCCCGTGTCGTCGTGGCCCTGTGCGAGCCAGCGCCGCAGCGTGGGCGCATCCACGGAGGGCGCGCGCCCGTCGGCGGGCCGGATGGCGGGGTGGTCCATGCGGATGATCTCGCGCTTGACCTTCACCAGCATCTTGCGGAAGGGCTGGGATGCCGACCAGCTCTCCTTCGGTTCCAGCGCGGCGAAGCGCGCATCCGTGTCCCGCAGCCACTGCACGAAGCCCCGCACGGCGGGCGCCGGCCCGGCCAGGAACATGTTGATGCCTTCTTCCGCCAGCAGGATCGTGCCCTTGAGGCCGTCTTCCAGGCACCGCGCATGCAGGCGGTCGCGCAGCGGCCCGGCGTCGGGCAGCGGGACGAACAGGTAGCAGGAGATGTTGAGGACGTCGTCGTGGTGCATCGCGGTGGAGGGCGCCGGGCAGGCATGCCGCCTGCCGGCCCCTTCAGGCTGCCGGCGTGAGCAGCGTGGAATCGATCTTGTTGGCCAGCTGCGCGATGGCCAGGGCGGCGGGACAGCCGGGCATCTGCATCAGCAGCAGCTGGCGCCGCATGACGGCATCGCGCACGGCGGTGTCGGCCGGGATGTCGCCCAGGTGCAGCAGGCGCATCGGGCGGCCCGAATCGGTGCTGACGAAGCGGTCCAGGACCTGCTGGAGCTGGCCCGTGATCGCGCGGCCGTCGCCCGGTCGCGCGGCCTGGTTCACGATCAGGCGCACGTACTGGCGCTTTTGCTGCGTCGCCAGCACCTTGATCGCCGCATAAGCGTCCGTCAGGGAGGTGGGCTCGGGCGTGGCCACGATGAGCACTTCCGAGGCGAGCGAGACGGAGAACAGCACGACGTCCGAGATGCCGGCGCCGGTGTCGAGCAGGAGCACGTCGTAGCGCGGCGCGAGCGTCTGGATCACGTTGAGGAACTCGCTGCGCACCTCGGGGGTGAGCCGCGAATACTCGACCATGCCCGACCCGGCGAGCACGACGGAAAACCCGCCGGGCGCCTCGATCACGGCGTCGTCCAGTTCGGCCTTGCCGACGAAGACGTCGTGCAGCGTGACCTTGGGATGCAGGTTCAGGACCACGTCCAGGTTCGCGAGGCCGAGATCCGCGTCGAGCACGAGCACGCGGTAGCCGCGCCGGGTGAGGGCTGCGGCGAGGTTGGCGGAAACGAAGGTCTTGCCCACGCCTCCCTTGCCGCTGGTGATGGCAATGATGCGGGCACCGGCTGGCGTCTGGGGCGCAGCGGGCGTGGTGCGGGGTGACAGCGCGTCGGTCATCTCTTTGCTTTCAGTAGGCGCTGCCTGTGGAATCCAAGGGCGGGGGAAGGTCGCCCCAACCCGAGGGAGTGTACAGCGGGCCGAAAAGCAGGCTCTTCTCTTCGGCGCTCACCGTGCTGTCCGGCTGTTCTTCGATGCTGACCCGGTTGCGTCCCGCCAGCTTGGCCTTGTAGAGCTGGCTGTCGGCGCGCTCCGTCCACAGCAGGGTGGTGCTGCGGATCCACTGGAGCGCGAAGGCGCCGCCGATGCTGACGGTGACATTGAGTTCGACCGTCGGCGAGATGCGGACGGGCGTGCGCTCGACCGCGCGGCGGATGCGCTCGGCCACCACCTTGCCGAAGCCGGCCTGGCAGGCGGGCAGGACCACGGCGAATTCCTCGCCGCCGTAGCGCGACAGCGTGTCCATGGGCCGGACGCAGCGGCTCAGCGTGCGCGCGATCGACTGCAGGACGATGTCGCCGGCCATGTGGCCGTGGGTGTCGTTGACCCGCTTGAAGTTGTCGATGTCGAGCATCAGCAGCAGCGCCGCCTCGCCCGCGCGCGTGACGCGGTCGATCTCGCGCTCCAGCACGGTGCGGAAATGCCGCCGGTTCGCCAGGCCCGTGAGCGGGTCCTTCAGCGACAGTTCGCAGAGACCGTCGATCAGGCCCTGCAGGTAATGCCGGGGCGATTCCCTGGGGATGGCGGCTTCGGAGCCCAATGCCTGAGCGACCAGGGCGTGAGCCGTCGTCAGGCGCAGGTCGCGCAGGTCCACAAGTGGGGGGGTCGCGGATTCAGACACAAAATGCAACAAACAGTGTTCAGGAAGTGTATCAGCGGCTGCCCCGCCATAGGTAACTACAAAGGTAAACGTTGCAACGCCAGCAGGGCTTCGGCGTCGGTACGGTAGAGCACGAGGCCCGGGCCCTCCAGCAACCCGGCGCGGCGCAGCACCTGTTCGACGGGAAGCTTCATGCCGCTCACGTGCAGTGCCCCGCCGTGGGCACGGGCCAGGGCCCGCAGCCGGCCGAAGCACTCAACGCCGGTCACGTCGATGCGGTTGATCGGAAGGGCGAACAGGCAGATGTGCCGTACCTCGGAATATGCCGCAAGATGTTCCGAGATGCGTTGCTCCAGCGCAGCAGCGGACGCGAAATCGAGCTCCGCATCCATCCGGACGCCCAGCAGTCCGGGCGCGAGCGGCGGCAATTGCCACAGGTGGCGGTCGCGCAGGCTGCCGTCCGGGTGCAGCCCGACCTCGATGATGCGCGGGTGCAGCCGCTGGTAGAGGAAGTGGCTCAGGTTCAGCACCAGCCCCGCCAGCACGCCCCAGTACATGCGCGGCGCAGTCGCCAGCGTGAGGAAGAACGTCAGCCCGCCGATGAGGGCCTCCACCCGGGAAATGCGCCACAGCCGCAGCAGCACCGCCGGCTTGATGAGGCTGGTGACCGCTGCCACCACCACTGCGGCGAGCACCGACTGCGGCACGTGGTAGAGCGCCGGCGTGAGCCACAGCAGCACCGCCAGGACCAGGGCCAGGGCGAACAGCGTGGCCCAGCCGCTCTTCGCACCGGCGTACAGGTTGATCGCGGAGCGCGAGAACGACGCACTTGTCGCGAAACTGCCACAGAAACCCGACCCCATCTTCGCCAGGCCGTGCGCGATCAGGTCCTGGTTCTCGTTCCAGCGCGTGCCGCCCTGCTGGTGCTCGACCTTGGCCGAAGAGGCGGTCTCCAGGAAGCTGACGAGGGTGACCACCAGCACGGGCATCAGCAACTGGCCGAACTGGTCCCAGTCCAGCCAGCCGGGCCAGTAGAAATGCGGCAGGCCGGAAGGCAGGTGGCCTACCACCGCACCATCCTGGTCCGCATAGCCCAGGGCCCGGCTGGCCAGGGCCGCCACGCCGACGATGACGATGGCCGAGGGAAAGGTGGGCCGCCAGCGGCGCGCCAGGGTCAGCAGGACCAGGCTGCCGAGCCCGAAGGCCGCCGCCGTGCCATCGAAGTGGTGGATGGACGGGGCGGTGGCCAGCGCATGCCAGGTGGTGCGCAGCCCCAGCAGCGCCGGCAGTTGGGACGCGAGAATGAGCAGCGCGGCGGCCTGGGTGAACCCGTTGAGCACGGGCGACGTGACGAGGTTGAGCAGCCAGCCGAAGCGCACGGCGCCCAGCAACAGCTGAACCAGCCCCGACAGGATGGCCATCCAGGCCGCCAGCGCCACCCATTCGGCGCTGCCCGGCTCCGCCATGCCGGTGAGGGACGCCCCGATCAGCAGGGCGGTGAGCGCCGTGGGCCCGACTCCGAGGCGGGTGGACGAACTCCACAGCACCGCGATCAGCGCAGGCACGAGGGACGCATAGATGCCCGTCACCAGCGGCATGCCGGCCAGGGCCGCGTAGGCCACGCCCTGGGGCACCAGCATCAGCCCCACCGTCATGCCGGCCCAGAACTCTCCGCGCAGCAGCTGGGCGTCCGGCCGCGGCCACCCGAGAAAAGGGAACCAGCGCAGGAGCATGTGCCGGCGGCCGGCGGCGCCGGCGGCCGGCGGCGGCGTGGGAGAAGGTGCGGGGGAGGGCGCGGGGGACATGGTGAGGATTCTCACCCCAAGCGTCCTACGCCAGCTTCGGCTTTGTCCGACCGCGGCGCGCTACGGTCGAGCCTAGAGTTTCGCCATATTCCCGACGCTCCAAGGAGATCGCCATGACGCACGCCCCCACCCCGTCCTCCAGCCCCGCCCGCAGCCCGCGTGTCATCGCCATCCTGTCCGCCACCGCCCTCGCTTTCGGGCTGGCGGCCTGCGACCGCAACGACGGGCAGACCGTCGGCCAGAAGATCGACGCCACCATCGAGCGCACCGGCGAAGCCGCCTCGGATGCGCAGCGCCGCATGGAGGCCGCCGCCACCGAGGCCAGCCAGGCGTCCCGCCAGGCGGCAGCGCGCGCGGCGGAGGTCATGGACGATGCCGGCATCAGCGCCAAGGTCAAGGCCGGTCTGGCCGAAGATCCGGAGCTGAGCGCCATCCGCATCGACGTGGATACCCGCAACGGCATCGTCACCCTGAACGGCCCGGTCAGGAACGACGTGGCGCGCGAGCGCGCGACCCGCATCGCCCAGGGCGTGAAGGGCGTGAACTCCGTGGTGAACCAGCTGACGGTCACCCAGGGCACCACGGGCTGATCCCGGGCTGACCGCGCAGGGAGGCGGGCGGCGATACCATCGCCGCATGACTTCCTCCGCATCCGACGCCACGCCGGGCTCCGGGCCCGACACCCGCCTGATCCACCACGCGTACACGCCGCCGGCCGGCTTCAGCGCGCCGCAGCCGGCCGTGCACAAGGCCTCCACCGTCATCTTCCCGGACGTCGCGGCGATGCGCTCGCGCGAATGGAAGGACAAGACCGGCTACACCTATGGCCTGCACGGCACGCCCACCACCTACATGCTCGAGGAACGCCTCTGCGAGCTGGAGGGCGGCCTGCAGTGCGTGCTGATGCCCAGCGGCCTCGCGGCCATCGCCAACGTGGCGCTGGCGCTGCTGCGCAGCGGCGACGAGGTGCTGATCCCGGACAACGCCTACGGGCCCAACAAGGCGCTGGCCGAGGTGGAGCTGGCGCATTACGGCATCCGCCATGCGTACTACGATCCGCTGGATCCCGCCGACCTGGCGGCACGCATCACGGCCAGCACCCGGCTGGTGTGGCTGGAAGCGCCTGGCTCCGTCACGCTGGAGTTCCCGGATCTGGCCGAACAGGTGCGCATCTGCCGCGACCGCGGCGTGACCACCGCGCTCGACAATACCTGGGGTGCGGGCATCGCCTTCCAGCCCTTCGACCTGCTGGGTGACGGGCAACTGGGCGTGGACATTTCGGTCCATGCCCTGACCAAGTACCCCAGCGGCGGCGGGGACGTGCTCATGGGCAGCGCGATCACCCGCGACCCGGCCCTGCACCTGCGCATCAAGCTCACCCACATGCGGCTGGGCCTGGGCGTGGGTGCCAACGATGCCGAGGCGGTGCTGCGTTCGCTGCCCAGCGTTGGATTGCGGTACCGCGCGCATGACGCGGCGGCGCGCGAGCTGGCCGCCTGGATGGCCGGGCAGTCCGCCGTCGCCCAGGTGCTGCACCCCGCGTTGCCCGGGGCTCCGGGGCATGCGCACTGGGCCGCGCTGTGCGCCCGCGGCACGGGGCAGGGCGCCGCTGCCGGCCTATTCAGCGTGGTCATCGACGAGCGCCATGGCCAGGACCGTGTCGATGCGTTCTGCGACGGCCTGCGGCTCTTCAAGCTCGGCTACAGCTGGGGCGGACCCATGAGCCTGGTGGTGCCCTACGATTTGCCGACGATGCGCGCGCGCCCCACGCAGCACCTGCGGCCCGGCACCGTGGTGCGTTTTTCCGTGGGGCTGGAAAACGTGGAAGACCTGCGCAACGACATCGCTCAGTCGCTCGCCGCCGCGTTTCCTGCCTGACGGGCGGGGCGGCGCTGCCGGCCTGCGGGCCGCCCGACTCGCCATGCCGCATGCCATGCCAGGGCGATGCAAGGGGTCTTGCCGGTCGTGCTGCTACATTGGACCTCCGAACTGCATCCACAAAAGGGGGCTCCACCTTGGCAACACCCAACTACGGCTACGAAAAGCGGCAGCGAGAGCTCGCCAAGAAGAAGAAGAAGGAAGAAAAGGCACTGGCCAAAAACCAGCGCAAGACCGGGGAGCATGCCCCGGAATCCGGAGAGGATGGCGAGGCCGTCTCCGGTGGCGAGGAGGGCGGGACCACCGCTCCGGAAGGCAGCGGCCCGGCCGCCTGACGGGCCCGGCCTTGGCGCCGCAAGGCGCCTGCCCGGCCTCAACGCAACAGGTTTCAGCGCAAGAGCTTGCGCAACTCGGGCCAGACGTTCGCGAGCATGGCCGGATGCGCCTCGGCCCGCGGATGGATCCGGTCGGCCTGGAACAGCGCCGCGGCATCGGGCCGGTCGGCCACGCCCTTGAGCAGGAAAGGCACCAGCGCGGAATCCGTGGCCCTGGCCACGGCCGGGAACACGCCCTCGAACCGCCGGGTGTAGTCCGAGCCGTAGTTGGGCGGCACCTGCATGCCCACGATCAGCACCTTCGCGCCGGCCTTGCGGGAGGCCTCCGCCATGGCCTTGAGGTTCGCCTCGGTGCCCTGCAGCGGCAGCCCGCGCAGCGCGTCGTTGCCCCCGAGCTCGATCACCACGACGGCAGGCTTGTGCTGGGCGAGCAGGCCGGGCAGGCGGGAGCGGCCTCCGGCCGTGGTGTCGCCGCTCACGCTGGCATTCACGACGGTGGCGGGGATCTTCTCCGCGGCCAGCTTCTTTTCCATCAGCGCGACCCAGCCCGAGCCGCGGGCGATGCCGTATTCGGCGCTCAGCGAATCCCCCACCACCAGCACGACGGGCGCAGCTCCGGAAGCCGCAGGCGCGGCCAGCGCCGCCGGGGCGCAAAACCCCAGGAACGCGGCCCCCGCGGCCGCCACGATAAAGTCACGCCGGAACGCATCGCATCGCATCACTGCCACAAAGCACCTTTCATGTCGGAAACACCGCCGGACACCCCAGCCACCACCACCGCCGCCCCGGTCATCGCCGTGGAGCACGTCCACAAGTCGGTGACGGATTCGACCGGCACGCTCGACATTCTGCGGGATATCGATTTCCGGCTCGCTCCCAGGGACACCGTGGCCATCGTGGGCGCCTCGGGCTCGGGCAAGAGCACGCTGCTGTCGATCATCGCGGGGCTCGACACGCCCACGCGCGGCACCGTGCGGCTGGCCGGCGAAGACCTGTTCGCGCTCGATGAGGATGACCGCGCCGCGCTGCGCGCGCGGCGCATGGGGTTTGTGTTCCAGAGCTTCCAGCTGCTGGGCAACCTGACGGCGCTGGAGAACGTGATGCTGCCGCTGGAGCTGGCGCAGCGCCGCGACGCCCGGCCGCTGGCTACCGAGATGCTGGGCCGCGTCGGCCTGGGCCAGCGCCTGGGCCACTATCCGAAGGTGCTGTCGGGCGGTGAGCAGCAGCGCGTGGCGCTGGCGCGGGCCTTCGTGGTGCAGCCGGACGTGCTGCTGGCCGACGAGCCCACGGGCAGCCTGGATTTCGCCACGGGCGAGACGATCATGCGCCTGATGTTCGACCTGAACCGCGAGCAGGGGACCACGCTGGTGCTCGTCACGCACGACCGCGGGATCGCAGCGCAGTGCGACCGGCGCATCACCATCGACGCCGGCCGGATGGTGGCCGGCGCCTGAGGCGGCTCGGCCTTCCTCCGGGCTGGCGGAGGGGCGGGCCCCTGGCGGGCGGATAATCGCGCCCATGTCCTCCAGCCCCAAAGTGCTATTCGGCTTCCACGCCGTGGGCGTGCGCCTGAAGACCGCGCCGCAATCCATCATCGAGATCTACTACGAGGCCACGCGGCGCGATGCGCGCATGCGCCAGTTCCTCGAGCGCGCGAAGGAGGCGGGAGCGCGCCTCATCGAGGCCGATGCGCTGCGCATCGCCAAGCTCGCCGGCAGCCACGGGCACCAGGGCGTGGCCGCCCGGGTGGAAGCCGTCGCGCAGGTCCATTCGCTGGACGAGCTGCTCGAGCAGCTGGAGGCCGACGGCGTCGAGAAGCCGCTGCTGCTGGTGCTCGACGGCGTGACCGATCCGCACAACCTGGGCGCCTGCCTGCGCGTGGCCGACGGCGCCGGCGCCCATGCGGTGATCGCGCCCAAGGACCATGCCGTGGGCATCAACGCCACCGTGGCCAAGGTGGCCAGCGGCGCGGCCGAGACCATGCCGTACTTCATGGTCACCAACCTCGCGCGCACGCTGGGCGAACTCAAGGAACGCAACATCTGGTGCATCGGCACCAGCGACGACGCTCCGCGCACGCTGTATGAAGTGGACCTGAAGGGCCCGGTGGCGCTGGTGCTGGGCGCCGAGGGGGCCGGCATGCGGCAGCTCACCCGCAAGACCTGCGACGAGCTGGTTTCCATCCCGATGCGGGGGGCGGTCGAGAGCCTGAACGTGTCGGTGGCCAGCGGCGTATGCCTCTACGAGGCGCTGCGCCAGCGCGGGGGCTGAGCCATGCCCCAGCAGGATGCCCTCGAGCGCTTGCAGGCCTGGGTGGCCGGGGCGCAGCGCATCCTGGTGCTGACCGGCGCCGGCATGAGCGCGGAATCCGGGGTGCCCACCTTCCGCGATGCCCATACGGGCCACTGGGCGAAGTTCCGCCCGGAGGAGATGGCCAGCGAGGAAGGTTTCCGTGCCCATCCCGGTACGGTATGGACATGGTATGAACACCGCCGGGCCCAGCTGGCCGCGGTGCTGCCCAACGCTGGCCACCTGGCGCTGGCGGATTTCGCGCGCCGACATCCTGGGCGGCTGATGATCGCGACGCAGAACGTGGACGGCCTGCACCAGATGGCCGGCAGCGAGGGGGTGCTCTGCCTGCACGGCGACCTGCGCGCCAACCGCTGGCTGGATGCACCGCTGCCCTGCTGCGATGCCGATGCTGCCGTGCCGGGCTGCCCGCCCAGCTGCGCCACCTGCGGCAATCTCCTGCGGCCGGCGGTGGTCTGGTTCGGCGAGGAACTGCCGGCACGGTTGCTGGAGCAGGCGCAGGACGCGGCCCACGAATGCGACCTGATGCTGGCCGTGGGGACTGCCGGCGTCGTCTATCCCGCTGCCGGCCTGGCCCATGCCGCGCACCGGGCCGGCGCACGCGTGGCCATCGTCAATCCGGAGCCCAGCGCGCTCGACGGGGTGGCGGACCTGCTGGTGCCCGGCACCGCGGCGCGGGTGCTGCCCTTCGTGCTGTCCGCCTGACGCGAGGCGGGGCGGGCGCGGTCCCTCGGGGATGCGCGCTGCATAATCCCCGGGTCTTCAGGGCGGGGTGGAATTCCCCACCGGCGGTAGGCGGTGCGCACCACGGTGCGCGTCGCGAGCCCGCGAGCGCTCCCGCCGCCTGGCGGGAGGTCAGCAGACCCAGTGCGAGGTGGCCGCCGCGGCCGCCTCCAGTCTGGGGCCGACGGTCACAGTCCGGATGAAAGAAGATGCTGCCGGCCGGCTGGCCGCGCGTCCGCGAGGGTGCGCTGCCAGGGGCCGCGCCGTGCCATGCGCGCCGTGCTGCGGCGGAGCATGCGGCGGCGCATGGCCGGCGGCATGCGATGCCTTGGAGCGTTCTTTTCCAACCAAGGAGCGTTTCCATGAATTTCCCCGTCACTTCCCCTGCCGCGCCGTGCAACGCTGCGGCCAGCGCACCAGGGCCCGCCGGAGGCGGCGTGCCGCTGGCCTCCATGGCGGACGTGCTCGCGCAGATCGCCGCCGGGCGGCCTGTCCTCGTGCTCGACGATGCCGACCGCGAGAACGAGGCCGACCTGGTCTGCGCCGCCGAGAACATGGCCGAATCCACCATGGCGCTCATGATCCGCGAGGGCAGCGGCATCGTGTGCCTCTGCCTGCCCCCGGACCACGCCCGGGCGCTCGGCCTGCGGCCCATGGTGGAAGTGAACCGGTCGTCGTTCGCCACCGCGTTCACCCAGTCCATCGAGGCCGCGTGGGGCGTGTCCACCGGCGTCTCGGCGGCGGACCGCCTGCAGACCGTCCGGTGTGCCCTGCGCGTGCCCCCGGCCGGCGCTGCGCCGGAGGTGGTCAGCCCCGGGCACGTGTTCCCGCTGGTGGCCCGCCCGGGCGGGGTACTGGAGCGCGGCGGCCATACGGAATCGGCCGTGGACCTCGCGCGCCTGGCCGGGCTGCGTCCAGCCGGTGTGCTGTGCGAGCTGATGAATCCCGACGGGACGATGGCGCGCGGCGCGGACGTGGCGCGGTTCGCGCATGCGCACGGGCTGCTGTGCACCACGGTGCAGTCGCTGGCGGCGTACCGCCTCGCCATCGGTGACGCACGTTGAACGCAGGGCCCGGGCGCACGGCCTGGGCAGCATCTTCAGGCCTCGGCGGGGGATTCCTCGCTGGCCTGGCTCAGCGCTTCCAGCGCGTCGGCGTCGAGCTGCAGGTGCGCGGCGCGCACGAGGTCCTGCAGCTGCTCCAGCGAGGTCGCGCTGGCGATCGGCGCGGTGATGGCGGGCTGGGCCATCTGCCAGGCAATGGCGACCTGGCCGGGCGTGGCTTCGTAGCGCTCTGCCACCTCGTCGAGCTCGGCCAGGATGCGCAGGCCGCGCGGATTGAGGTATTTCTCCACCGTCCTGGCGCCGCGCGCGCTCTTGGAGGCGTCGGCTTCGCTGCGGTACTTGCCGGTGAGGAAGCCGGCGGCCAGGGCATAGAAATTGATGACGCCCACCTGTTGTTCCAGGCACAGCGGCTGCAATTCCTCCTCGAACACGGCGCGGTCGTACAGGTTGTAGAGCGGCTGCAGCGATTCATAGCGCGGCAGGCCCAGCCGCGCGCTGGTGGCGAGCGCCTCCGACAGGCGGGCCGCCGTGTGGTTGGACGCACCGATGGCGCGCACCTTGCCTTCGCGGATCAGGTCGGCATAGGTGCCCAGCGTGTCCTCGAGCGGCGTGGAGGGATCGTCGTCGTGCGACTGGTAGAGGTCGATGTAGTCGGTGTGCAGGCGGCGCAGCGAATCCTCGACCGCGCGGCGGATGTAGTCCGGCTTGAGGCCGACCTTGCCGTCGCCCATGTCCTTGCCCACCTTGGTGGCAAGCACGATACGGTCCCGCTTGCCGGTGCGCTTGAGCCACTGGCCGATCAGGGCCTCGGATTCACCCCCCATGTGGCCCGGGTTCCAGCGCGAGTAGACATCGGCCGTGTCGATGAAATTGAAGCCCGCATCCAGCCAGGCGTCGATCAGCGAGAACGTGGTCGGCTCGTCCACAGTCCAGCCGAACACATTGCCGCCGAAGCACAGCGGGGAAACCTGCAGGCCGGAGCGGCCGAGGGGGCGTGATTGCATGGGTCGAGTCTCCTGGAGTGGCTGGTCCGGACCATTGTTGCGGCGCCGCACGGCTCCCGGGACGCGCAGTTGTAAGAACCTGTCAGATCCAGCCCAGGGCACCGAGCACGGCCCCCGCGCCGAGCAGCCACAGCAGGTGGATGCGCGTGCGCCAGACGAGCAGCATGCACGCGGCCGAGACGATCCACAGCCGCCAGCTCTGCGCGATGCCGCCGTGCGCGCTGCAGAGCACGAAGGCGGTGGCCAGCAGCAGGCCCAGCACGACCGGTGTCATGCCCTGCTTGAAGGCGCGCACGGCCCGCATGCCGCGGTGGCGGTGCGCCCAGCGCGCGGCGGCCCAGGTGAGCAGGCTGCTGGGCAGCATGACGCCCACGAGGCAGAGCACCATGCCGAGCAGACCCAGGGCCCAGCCGCCCGCGTTGAGTCCCACGTTCCAGCCCAGCAGCCCGATGAACAGCACGTTCGGTCCGGGCGCGGCCTGAGCGATGGCGATGGAGGCGTTGAACTGCGGATCGGTCAGCCAGGCGTGCCGGTCCACGAGGAAGCGGTGCATGTCCGGGGCGGTGGCGATGGCCCCGCCCACGGTCAGCAGGGACAGCGAGAGGTAGTACGAGAACAGGTGCAGCCAGTCGGCCGGCTGCAGCGCCAGGGTGGCGGCGGGCGTCATGCGGGCAGCTTCCGCCAGGTCAGCGCGCAGGCCGCGCCGCCGATCGCCAGCAGCACCACGGCCAGCGGCCACTGCAGCACCGCCATGGCCACGAACGTCAGCGCGGCCAGCGCCGCGCCCCCTGCGGCGCCGAGCGGGTGCGTGCGCAGCGCCACCGCCATGCGCAGGGCCACGCCAGCCACCAGGCCCGCGGCCACGGCGCCCATGCCGCGCAGGGCGCCCGCCACGGCCGGATGGGTGGAGAACCGCGCATACGCCACCGCCAGGCACAGCAGCACCAGCAGGGGCAGCAGCAGCATGCCCGCGAGGGCCGACAACGCGCCGCGCCAGCCGAAGTAGCGGTCGCCCACCATCACGGCGAGGTTCACCACGTTGGGCCCCGGGAGGATCTGCGCCACGGCCCAGTCCTCGATGAACTCCTCGTTCGTCAGCCAGCCCTTGCGGTCCACCAGCTCGCGCTGCACCACAGCGAGCACGCCCCCGAATCCCTGCAGGGCCAGCCAGGTGAAGGACCAGAACAGTTCCCTGCAGTCGCGCGGGGCGGGGCGCGCGGGTCGGTGGTCGGCGGGATCGGAACCGGGATCGGGGTCGGCGTGGGGTGGCATGGGTGGAGCAGAGTGCGGGCCGGCATGGGCCGGGACGGCCCGCATCGTACGCCGGAGCACGGCTTTGCGCTGGTGTCGCGCAGCCTTGCCGCGGGGCGGAAAGCGGCCCCTCCTTCAGCGCAGGACGGGCCGGGTGCGCTCCACGAGCCACTGGCGGGCCCGGCGCGCGCGTTCGTCCTGCGGGGATGCGAATTCCGGGAGCAGCGCCTCGCGCACCGTGGCGTGGTATTGGTCGATCCAGCGCACTTCCGCGTCCGTCAGCCGGTCGAGGCAGAGGCAGTCGAGGTCGATGGGGCACAGCGTCAGCGTCTCGAAAGCCATGAAGCGGCCGAAGGCGTTTTCCCCCTTGTCTATCGCCAACAGCAGGTTCTCGATGCGCACGCCCCACTGTCCGGGACGGTAGATGCCCGGTTCGACCGAGGTGACCATGCCGGGGAGCAGGGCCGAGTCGGCGTTCGCCTCGGCACGCACCGAGATGGACTGGGGGCCTTCATGCACGTTGAGGTACCAGCCCACGCCGTGTCCCGTGCCGTGGCCGTAGTCGATGTGCTCGCGCCAGAGCGGTGCCCGGGCCACGGCATCGATCATGGGGGCGCGGGTGCCGTGGGGGAAATGCAGCGTCGATAGCGCGATCAGGGCCTGGAGCACCAGGGTGCAATCGCGGCGCTGCGCGTCGCCGGGCGTGCCCACGGCCACCATGCGGGTGATGTCTGTGGTGCCGCCGGTGTACTGGCCCCCGGAGTCGATGAGCAGCAGGCCATTGCCTGCGATGCGGGCATGGGCACGGGCCGTGGCCACGTAGTGCGGCATGGCGCCGTTGGCGTTGAAGGCGGCGATGGTGGCGAAACTGGGCCCCACGAAGCCCGGCCGGCGCATGCGTGCAGCGGTGATGCCGGCGTCGATGTCCAGCTCGGTGGGCGCGGCACCGCCCTGGAGTTGTTCCTGCAGCTCCGCGAAGAACTCCGCGAGGGCCACGCCGTCCTGCACCATGGTGCGCCGGATGGCGGCGGCTTCCGCGTCGCTCTTGCAGGCCTTCATCAGCGCGCAGGGGTTGGTGCCCTGGCGCAGCGATGCATCCTGCGGCAGGGCCTGGACATGGCCGGCCGTGGTGCGGCGGGGGTCGATCAGCACGGAGGCGCCGGGCGCGAGGGAGCGCAGCGCCTCGCGCGCGCCGGCATAGGGCGCCAGCGCGATGCCTTCCGACGCGAGTGCCTGCCGCACGTCGACCGGCATGCGGGTGGGATCGATGAACAGGGTGGCGCCCTGCGGGCCGACCAGCAGGTGGGCAAGGAACACGGGGTTGTAGGGCACGTCGCTGCCGCGCAGGCCCAGCAGCCAGGCGATTTCGTCCAGGGCGGACACGAAGTGCCAGTCGGCGCCGTGGGCCTGCATGCGCTCGCGCAGCCAGCGCATCCGGTCGGCGCGTTCGTGGCCCTGGGCCCCCGGGGGCAGGGCGGCGATGGGCCCCGCGGGCAGGCCCGGCCGGCCGGGCCAGGCGCCCGCCAGAGGGTCGATGTCGGTGCGCAAGGGGTTGCCCCGGGAGCGGCAGAGGGCTTCGAGCTGCTCCAGGACCGGCAGGGACAGCACGTCGGCATCGACCGCCACCGTTCCGCCGGGGCCAGCGAGGCTGCACAGGGATGCAAGGTCTTCGCGGAGCACGCCCGGCACCGCCTTGCGCAGGGCGATGCCGCTGCCCTGCAACTGGCGTCCGGCCTGCTCCCAGTAGCGGCTGTCCACCCAGAGTTCGGCCGCCTGCGCGCCGACGACCAGCGAGCCCGCGGAGCCATCGAAACCGCTCAGCCAGCGGCGGCCCTGCCAGCGCGCGGGCAGGTACTCGGAGAGGTGCGGATCGGACGAGGGGACCAGGCAGGCGGCGATGCCGCTGGCCGCCAGGTGCCGGCGCAGGCGCAGCAGCGGCGTGTCCAGGGCGAGGACGTCCATGGGCGACCGGACGGGGGCGTTCACGGCGCGGTCCGGTCGATCAGGTACTGCGCCAGCAGGGGCACGGGCCGGCCGGTGCCGCCCTTGTCCTTGCCGCTCTTCCAGGCCGTTCCCGCGATGTCCAGGTGCGCCCAGCGCCCCTGGACGAAGCGCGAGAGGAAGCAGGCCGCCGTCACGCTGCCTCCGGCGCGTCCTCCGATGTTGGCCAGGTCCGCGATGGGCGACTTCAGCTGCTCCTGGTAGGCGGCGTCCAGCGGCATGCGCCAGGCGGGGTCGTCCACCTTGTCGCCCGCGGCGACCAGCGCGTTGCCCAGCGCATCGTCGTTGGCATAGAGGCCGCTGCGTACATGGCCCAGGGCGATCACGCAGGCGCCGGTCAGCGTGGCGACGTCGATGGTCACCTCCGGTTCGAAGCGCTGCTGGGCGTAGGTGAGCGCGTCGCAGAGGATGAGGCGGCCCTCGGCATCGGTGTTCAGCACTTCGATGGTGGTGCCGCTCAGGCTGCGGACCACGTCGCCGGGCTTCAGCGCATTGCCCGCCGGCATGTTCTCGCAGGCCGCGATCACCGCCACCAGGTTGACCTTGAGCTTCATCTCGGCACAGGCACGCAGGGTGCCCAGCACGCTGGCGGCACCGCACATGTCGTACTTCATCTCGTCCATGGCCTCGCCGGGCTTGAGCGAGATGCCGCCCGAATCGAAGGTCACGCCCTTGCCGACCAGCGCCACGGGCGGGCGCCTGGCCTTGTCGCCCTGGTAGCGCAGCACGATCAGGCGCGGCTCCTGCAAGGAGCCCTGCGCCACGGCGAGGAAGGAATGCATGCCCAGCGCCTCGATGCCCGCGCGGTCGAACACCTCGACCTCCATGCCCCAGGCCTGGCCCAGCGCCCGGGCCTGTTCCGCCAGGTGGGCGGGGGTGCAGACGTTGGGCGGGGTGTTGCCGAGGTCGCGCACCATCGCCACGCCATGGGAGATGGCCTGCGCCTGGTACAGGCGGGCGTGGATGGCTGCGTGGTGTTCGTCCGATGGCGTGGCGAATCGCAGCGTGCGTTCCGGCGGCACGGGCGCCTTGTCGGTGCGGTAGGCATCGAAGCGGTAGTCGGCCTGCTGCAGTTCGAGGATCGCCTGCACCCACTGCTCCGCATCGTCGCCCAGGGCCCAGACGATCTTGGCGGCGCGGGTCGCGGCGAGCGCGCGGGCTGCGGCGCGCGCCGAAGCGGCCGATGGCGTTTGCGTCGCGCCGGTTCCCACGAGCAGGAGCCGGTGCGCCTGCAGGCCGGCGACGGCATGCAGCAGCACGGTCTGGCCGGCCTTGCCGGCCAGTTCGCCTTCGGCGCGCAACCGGGTCAGCAGGCCCTGGCTGGCCTGGTCGATGGCCTTGGCGAGGCCCTTGAATTTGCCTTCCGCGATGCCGGCGACAAGGCAATCGCAGGGCGTCTGCAGCAGGCGCGCGGGCGTGGGAAAGGAGTTGAGCTGGAAATTCATGTCAGTTGAACTGTTCCTGGCCGGCCAGGCCGACCTTGGTGAGGCCGTGGCGCTTGATGGAAGCCATCACGTGCACCACGGTCGAATAGTTGGCGTTCGCGTCCGGGCGCACCTGCAGTTCCGGGTGGTCGGGCTGCATGGAGGCGGACAGCAGGCGCTCGTTGAGCGTGGCGAGATCGACGGTCTCGTCGTTCCAGCGGATGAGGCTTGCCGGCCCGATGCCGATGCGGACGGTGCGCACCTCCCTGGGCGGCGGGGGCGGGCTGTCCGTGGGCACGGGCAGGTCGAGCTCCACGGTATGCAACTGCATCGGGATGGTGATGATCAGCATGATGAGCAGCACCAGCATCACGTCGATGAGCGGCGTGGTGTTGATCTCCATCATCAGCGCGTTGTCCTGCTTCTTGCCCCTTCTTGGCAGTGCCATGGCGTGTCTCCGTCAGGGGTTGGACATCGGTTCGGTCACGAACCCGAGTTTCTGGATGCCGGCGTCCTGCGCGGCGCGCACGATGCGGCCCACGGGCAGGTAGGTGGCCGAGGCGTCGCCGTACACCTGCACCATGGGCTGCGGCGTGGCGCTGGCCAGTTCGGCGAACCGCTGCCGCAGCACGGGCAGGGAAATGGGCGCGGCGTTCCAGTAGATCGCGCCGTCGCGCGTCACCGACAGGTTGATGTCCTCGATCTTCGCCTGGCGCGGGTCGTTGGTCTCCTTGGGCAGGGCGACGGGCACGGTCTGCGTGGCGACGGGGATGGTGATCAGGAAGATGATCAGCAGCACCAGCATCACGTCCACCAGCGGCGTGGTGTTGATGGACGAGACCAGCGGATCGCCGCCGTCCTGGCCGACGTTCATCGCCATGTTCAGCTCCCCAGGGTGACGGCGGGCTTGCCGCCCAGCAGGGACGTGTGCAGTTCGGTGCCGAAGTCGCGCACCTCGTCCAGCGCGGCCTTGTTGCGGCGCACCAGCCAGTTGTAGCCCAGCACCGCGGGCACGGCGGCTGCCAGGCCGATGGCCGTCATGATCAGCGCTTCGCCCACGGGGCCGGCCACCTTGTCGATGCTCGCCTGGCCCGCCAGTCCGATGGCGGTGAGCGCGTGGTAGATGCCCCAGACGGTGCCGAACAGGCCCACGAAGGGTGCCGTCGAGCCGACGGTGGCGAGTACGGCGAGGCCGCCCTGCAGCCGGTCGCCGACGGCGTCGATGGCCTGCATGACCGACTGGCTCAGCCAGCTGTTGCGATCGACCTGCTGCGTCAGCGGGCCCTCGTACTGCTTCTGCGCGATGAGCCCGGCCTCGGCCACGTAGCGGAACACGCTGCTGTCCGGCAGCGCCTGGGTGGAGGTGCGCAGGTCGCCCCGGTTCCAGAAATCGGCCTGCACCAGGCGCGCCTGGCCATGGACGCGGCGCTGCTCCAGCAGCTTGGTGATGATGACGTACCAGCTGGTGGCCGACATGATCAGCAGGATGAACAGCGTGCCCTTGGACACCATGTCGCCATGCTCCCACATGGCCTTGAAGCCGTACGGGTTCTCCTGGCCCGCCGGACGGGCTGCGGGCGCGGCGGAACGCACTGCAGCGGTGCCGCCGGCATCGGGCGCCGCCTGGGTCGCAGGGGCGGCGGCAGTGGCCGCCGCTTCATTCGTGGTGGCGGCCTGCGCGAACGCAGCCGCCGGCACGGCCAGCAGCGCCAGGGCGCACAGCGGCGCCGCGACCAGGCTGCGCAGGGAAGGGAAGTGGAACGGACGTTGGGACATGGTGGGCTCTCCAGGAAAAGGGGATGGATCGATGAAATGGATGGGCGATGGGCTATCGGGGCGTCACATCGGTGATTCACGGCGTTGGGCATCAGCAGCGCCGCATGAACCAGCGCGGCGCCTCCTGTCCGATGGCCGCGGAGCAGGCCAAGCCAGCAGACGCCGCGGAACCGGCTGCGCCGGGCCGCTGGCGTCGTCCCCCTGCCCGCCGTGCTATGCACGGCGAGAGCGGGGGGAAGCGGCGCAGCCGCTCAGGGGGGTGTTTCACTTCAAGCTGAAGCTGAAGGGAACGCGCACCCGGACCGGCATGCCCTGGCCTTTGCAGCGCAATTCGCGCATGGCCTCCAGCACGGGACCCGCGAACAGGTCGGAACTGGCGCTGGCGATGCGCAGGTTCTCCACCGAGCCGCTGGGCGATACGTTGAATTCGGCCACCACGGTGCCTTCCAGACCCTGGCGTCGCGCCCGGGAGGGATAGCCCACGGCCTGCCGCACGTCGGCGTAGTTGGAACACACCAGTTCGACCGATGCCATGGCCGGTGCCGCAGGCGCCGGAGCCGGTGCGGGCGGGGCCGGTGGCGCGGGCGAGGGGGCCGGGGCCGGTGGCGTTGGCGGAGCAGGCGGCACGGGCGCCGGTGCCGGTGGTTCGGGGGGCGCGGGCGGCACCGGCTCCACGGCCACGCGTTCGGGAGCGGGCCGGGGCGGTGGCGGCGGCTTGGGGGCCGGCGGTTTCGGCGCGGGTGGTGTGGGAGCTGGCGGCTTCGGAGGAGGCGGCGGCGCAGGCGGTGGTGGCGGTGCCTGGATGGCCGGCTCCGGCTTCTTCTCGGCCATCAGGGTGACCAGCAGCGAATCCTTGTCGATCTCCTTCGGGGGCTTGAGGGCCGTGCTGGTCACCAGCACGTAGGCCAGGCCGACGTGCAGGGCGGCGACCATCGCGATGCCCGGCGCGCGTTCCCGCAGGTCTTTCTTCGGGGGCTTTCTGTTCATGGTTTCCAGGCCTTCCTGTTCGGTATCTGCAGACGCTCTGTCGCCCGGGGCCGGGTCACGCGCCGCTGGCGGCGCAACGCAGCGCGGGGGCCAGCGGTGCGCCTTCCAGGAAGCCGCGCAACTGCCGGTCCGCCTGCGCGATGTCGATGCCGCTGCGCTCGTACCATGCCGGGTCGTAGTAGCTGCGGGCGTAGCGGTCGCCGCTGTCGCAGAGGATCGAGACGATGGAGCCCTCGCGGCCTGCGGCGGCCATCTCCTGCGCGGCCCAGAGCAGGCCGATGAAATTGGTGCCGGTGGAGCCGCCGACCTTCCGGCCGAGTACCGTGGAGACATGGCGCATGCCGGCCAGCGACAGCGCGTCGGGCACCTTGACCATCGCGTCCACGCAACTGGCGATGAAGCTGCGCTCGACATGCGGGCGGCCGATGCCTTCGATGCGCGAACCGTTCGCGACCGTGAGGGCGGGGTCGGGGCGCCCCTGGTGCAGCCCTTCGTAGTAATCGAAGAACACCGAAATTTCCGGATCGGCGCACAGCACGCGCGTGGGGTGCTGGCGGTAGCGCACGTAGCGGCCCAGCGTGGCGGAGGTTCCGCCGGTGCCGGGGCTGCAGACGATCCACTCCGGCACGGGATGCCGCTCCATCTGCATCTGCCGGAATATGGATTCGGCGATGTTGTTGTTGGCGCGCCAGTCGGTGGCCCGCTCCGCATAGACGAACTGGTCCATGAAGTGGCCGCCGCTGTCTTTCGCCAGCACCATCGAGGCGGCATGCAGGTCGCAGGCCCGCTCCACGAAGTGGCATCGCCCGCCGTGGAACTCGATCGCTGCGATCTTCTCGGGGGACGTGGAAGCCGGCACGACTGCGATGAACGGCAGGCCCAGCAGGCGCGCGAAGTACGCCTCCGAGACCGCCGTCGATCCGCTGGAAGCCTCGATGACCGGAGCGCCCTCGCGCAGCCAGCCGTTGGAGAGCGCATAGAGGAACAGCGAGCGCGCGAGGCGGTGCTTCAGGCTGCCGGTCGGGTGGCTCGACTCGTCCTTGAAGTACACGTCGATGCCGGGATAGCCGGGCAGCGCCATGGGAATCAGGTGCGTGTCGGCCGACCGGCTGAAGTCGGCCTCGATCCTGGCGATGCACCCGGCTTCCCAGGTGCGCTGCCGGGTGCTGCGCCCGCTGGCTGGCGCGGGGCGGAGAAGGGAGCCGGGCGCATCGGAAAAGGGCGCCATCATGCGGCCTCTTGGACGGGGTATTCCGCCAGCTGCAGCGAATGGCCGAGGTAGTCCATCGGAGACCAGGCCTCGGTGCGCCCGCCCAGGTGGCGGCCCAGGAAGTCCTCGCACAGGGCATTGAACGACATGCGGTTGGCTTCCCGCACGAAGCCATGGCCCTCGTCCGTGTAGAGCGCATAGGTCACCGGGATGCCGCGCTCCCGCAGGGCGGCGACCATCTGTTCCGACTCGGCCTGCTTCACGCGCGGGTCGTTGGCGCCCTGGGCGATGAGCAGCGGCGCACGGATCTGAGCGGCGCGGTGCAGGGGGGAGCGGTCGCGCAGCTGGGCCAGTCCCTCTTCCGTGGCCGGGTCGCCCATCGCGCGGTGCTGGCGCACGCGGTCCGCTTCCCAGTAGGCGGGAATGGAGGCCAGCAGCGTTTCCAGGTTGGAGGGGCCCACCACGTCGATACCGCAGGCGTAGCGCGACGGGTATCGCGTGAGCGCCGACAGCACGGCATAGCCGCCGTAGCTGCCGCCGAAGATGGCCAGGCGCTGCGGATCGGCGATGCCACGCTCGACGGCCCAGGCCACGGCGTCCTCCAGGTCCTCGTCCATCCTGCGGCCCCATTCGCCGTCCGCCGCGTTGACGAAGCGCTTGCCGAAGCCGGTCGATCCCCGGAAGTTCACGCTGAGCACGGCATAGCCGCGGTTGGCCAGCCACTGGTGCATGGGGTTGAAGCCGAAACCGTCGCGCGACCACGGGCCGCCATGCACCAGCATCACCAGCGGCAGCGGCGCGGTCGTGCGTAGGTCGCCTGCCTCGGAGCCCATGGGCACGGTGAGATAGGACACCAGCGAGAGGCCGTCGCGCGCCGGGATGACCACCGGCTGCATCCGCGCGAGCGGAGCCCATGCGAGTTCGGGCCGCAGGTCCAGCAGGTGCCGCATCTCTCGCGCCTTGCGGTCGTACAGCCACGTGGAAGACGGCCGCGTGTCGGACGACAGGGCGATGACCCATTGCTGGTCGTCTTCGGTGCGCGAGGTCAGGTGCCATTCGCCGTCACCGGCGTGGCCGTCGAGGCTTTCGATGTCACGCTCGATGGCGTCGTCCAGCACGTGCAGCTTGAAGCGCTCGTAGGTCACGCCGTAGGCCAGGGGGCGGTAGCTCGCGGCATCGGTGATCATGCCGCCGATGTCGGCGCGCGGGTCCTCGGCCAGCACGGTGGTGGCGCCGGTGTTCCAGTCGATCGCGACCAGCGCGGCGGTGTCGCGCCCGCGGCTGTCGTAGGCGTACAGCGTGCGGCCCCCGGCGTCGAAATGGGAAGGACCGGAACTGCGCCCGTCTTCCGCAGAGAACACCTGCCAGGGCTGCCAGGTTCCCGCCGCATCGCGCCGCAGCCACTCGCTGCCGCCGTCCCGTGTATTGCGCACGGCCAGCTTCGCCTCGTACTGCGCATCCACCACGAAGCCGGCAAAGCCGGTGTTTTCTTCCACGCAATGCATTGCGCCCGTGCGCAGGTTCAGCACATGTACGTCGAAGAAGCGTGCGTCGCGGGCGTTCGAGACGACCGCGATTTCGCCCTGCCGTTCCCGGCTGATGCTCTGCACGCCCGTGCGCACGCCGGCCGCCGCAGGTGTCAGGGCGCGCAGGCTGCCGTCCGCCAGATCGGCGCCGAACAGTTGAAAGTTCTCGTCGCCGTCGCGGTCCTGCGAGAACAGCAGCATGCCGGGAACGTAGGTCCAGTGGAAGTTCTGGATGCCGCGCCGCTTGTCATGGGTGACCTGCCGTGCCTCGTTCGGGCTGCTGCTGGGCGCGGCCCAGATGTTCATCACGCCATCGCCGTCCGCCAGCCACGCCAGCCACTGGCCGTCGGGGCTGATCGTCATGGCGGCGCGTGCCGGGTTGGCGAACAGGTGCTTGCGGGGGATGAGCGCTGCGCAAGCGTCACCGTCGGCCGCATGCAGGATGTTCTGCATCGCCAGTGCTGCCCGGCGCCATTGCTTGCCGTACTGGCTCCTCTGGTATCGGTAGAAGGCCCTGAGCCGCCTGGCTTTCTCGGGGTGCTTTTGCTCCAGCAGAAGGAAGACATTGGTGGATCCGGTGTCCCCAGGCTCGCGGCCGGCCTTGTCTTCCGCCTGGAGCGCTTCCAGCGTCCGCTTCATGTCTTCGTCTTCCGCCTTGCCCCAGGGATAGACGGCCATGCCTGCGGCGATTCGTGCGTTCATCCAGCCACGCAGCGTGTCCGACACGGCGCTGCGGGACTGCATCGGGTCCCAGGCGGCGGATTCGATGCACGTACCCACGGATGCGGCCACGGAACCGGGCGCCTGGGCATTGGTCTGCGCGACCGCCTCGCGGCGGGCCTTGCGCCAGCTGGCGTTGTCGATGTCCTGGCCCGCCAGGCGCGCCGCGTGCAGCGCGACCACGCCTTCCAGCGCCTCGGCCAGGCCGGCGGCAGCCTCCAGGCCGTTCAGCCCGTGGGTCTTGCCCTTGAGCAGTTCCAGCAGGATGCGGCTACCCATCGTGTCCATCGGCATGCCAGGAGGAATGCCCTGCAGCAGGTGGATGCCCCAGGACACGCCCATGTTCGAATGGGCGGCGACCATCGAATCGATCGTGAGGGCCAGCCACTTGGGCAGGCCGTAATCGACTTCCCAGCGGTCCAGGTCGTCGCCCTGCAGCAGGCTGCCGACGAAGCTGCCGACCTCGCCGTTCCAGTACAGGGGCCGGTGCTCCCAGCGGCCGGCTTTTTCCAGGGATTGCAGTTGGTCAATCACCTGCTGGCGCAGTTGCGGGTCGCCGTGGTACGCGTGCAGGGTCATCTCAGGCTTCCAGGGCTTCGTCGATGATCTGGGCGATGCGCGTCTTGGAGACCAGGCCCACGAGGCGGGCCTTCTCCTTCCCGTCCACGAAGAGGATCATGGTGGGCAGGCCGCGCACCTGGAACTGCTGCGCGGTGTCCTTGTTTTCGTCCGCATTGATCTTGCAGATGCGGGCTTCGCCCGCGTATTCCTCGGAGATGTCGTCCACGATGGGCAGCAGTTGCTTGCAGGGAGCGCACCATTCGGCCCAGAAATCCACGAGGACGGGGCCGGAGGATTGGAGGACGTGTTCTGAGAAGGTCGCGTTGGTGAGGGGGATGACTTGCGAAGACATGGTTCGGTTCTGTGAGTGGCGAAGAGGAGAAAGAACGGTGAGGAAGAGAGGCCGCAGGCGGATTCAGGCGGGCTTCGGCGCGGGCTTCGCGTCGTCGTCGCTGCCATCGAGCCGATCGCCGTCATGGCTGCCGCTTTCACGGCTGCGCGGCGTGAGGTCCAGCACGTGGTCGTGGTAGGAAATGAGCGATTCGCGGTGCGCCACGCTGATCAGGGTGCTGCCCGGCAGCGCGTGCAGCAGCGCCTGGTAGAGCGCCCGCTCGGTGTCCGGATCGAGGGCGCTGGTCGCCTCGTCCAGGAACAGGTAGTCGGGCCGGTGCAGCAGCGCACGGCAGATCGCCAGCCGCTGCTGCTCGCCGCCCGAGAGCTTCTGCTGCCAGCGGTCGCTGTCGTACAGCCGGTCGGCCAGCGCCGGCAGCCGCACTTCATGCAGCACTTGGCGCACACGTTCGTCGTCGAAGTCCTCGGGTTGGCCTGGATAGCACAGGGCCGCCTTGAGCGTGCCCTGCGGGATGTAGCTGCGCTGGGGCAGGAACATCAGCCGCGCACCGTCCGGCTGCTGGATGCCGCCCTCGCCGTAAGGCCAGATGCCCGCCACCGCGCGCAGCAGCGTGCTCTTGCCGGCGCCCGAGGTGCCGCGCACCAGCCAGCGCTCGCCGCGGCGCATGCACAGCGCGGGGATGGAGGCGAGCGGTTCGCCGTTCGGCCTGCGCAGTGCGATGTCCTGCGCTGCGATGGCGTCGCCCGGAACGCGCGCGACATGAATGCCAGCTGGTCGCTCGTTGACCTCCTGGATGACACCCAGCAGATCGCGCAGCCGGTTGCCCAGGGCCCACCATTCGGTGAAGGTGACGTACGCATGGCTGAAGAAGGCCAGGCTGCTGCTGACGGCGCTGAACGCGCCGCCCACGCGCGTTACGTCGCCCATCGTGATGGCGCCCGAGAGATAGCGGGGCAGCGCCGCTGCCGTCGGCAGGAGGTGGGATGAAAAAGTCGTCGTATAGGTTTCGCGCGCCAGGATCATCTTGACGTTGCGCACGATGATGTCCCGCCAGTTGGACCGTACTTCTTCGAAGGAATCGTCCAGCCGCAGCTTCTCCTGCGCACCGCCGTCGTAGAAGGCGATCTGCTCGGCGTTCTCCCGCAGTTGCATGCCGCGGTAGCGGAAATTGGCTTCGACGGTCTGGCGGCGGTTGAACAGGTCGATGAGCGGACGGCCGGTGAAGTGCGAGATCAGCAGCGAGAGTGCCGAATACGCATAGACCAGATAGACCATGTAACCGGCAATGGCGAAGTCGATGCCCCACAGCGTGAAGTGCAGCGTGCCGGACAGGTTCCAGAGGACGACGGTGAAGGACACTGCCGATACCACCACGTGGATGGGGTTGAGGAACATGAATAGCGTCAGTTCGATGAACCGGGGGACATCCTGCGAGATGCGCTGGTCCGCGTTGTCCAGGCATCCGTCCCGCTCGATGGCGTAGTACGTCCGCCGGCGGGTCCAGGCGTCCACAAGCCAGCGCGTCATGGAGGTGCGCCATTCGTACTGCTGCAGTTCCGTGATCGCGAACAGAAGCACCATCGACACGAGCATGGCCAGCATGCCGGCGATCCAGGACAGGCCCAGGCTGCGCCAGATATCGTCCCAATCCCGCTTCACCAGCGCATCCACCACCTGGCCCGACAGCTGGTTGGCCCAGATGGCTACGTACACGCTGGTGAACATGAGCACCAGCCGGGCCGCGAGAAGGATCCAGCCCCGCCAGCTTTCGCGGGAAGTCCAGTAGGGCAGGATCAGGTCGCGAAGGCGCGGTCGGTGGTGGTGGACGTTCATGGTCAGAGCTTGCGCTGGTAGGTCAGCATGAACGTGCGCTTGTCATAGACCGGCACGTACGTGGCCGACGTGGAAAAGCCATACAGTGTGCGGTTCGCCAGGTTCTTCACGCCCAGTCGCAGCGACCATTCCGGCTGCGTGTAGGCGACGCCGGCATCGATCCGGGCGCCACCGGGCGAGCGCGTAGCCGTGTCGGTGAGTCCCAGCGGGGCATCGCTCCAGGCGCTGATGCCGAAGGCGAGGCTCCAGTGGCGCAGCCGCTCCGACTGAAAGTCGTAGGTGCTCCACAGGCTGGCTTGGCTGTCTGGCCCCACGCCCGGACGCGCCGCCGGATCGACCATGCTCCTGCGTTTGTTGTAGGAATAGTTGAAGATGAGGTTGAGCCCGCGCATGGGTCTGCCTGCCGCCTCCAGTTCCACGCCCTGTGACCGCTGCCCCTCGATCAGGTCGTTGCAGTTCAGCGGGCGGTTGCGCCGCAGCAGGTTGACCTGGTCGATCTGGAACACGGCGGCCGACCAGGAGAAGCGGTCTTCCACATTGCTCTTGATGCCCAGTTCCTTGCTCTTCGACAGGGTAGGGGGGGTGGACGCCGAATTGGTGCCGCAGATATTCAGGTCCGAGAACAGCGGCGAGAAGCCTTCGGCGTAGCTGGCGTAGATCGACGTGTTCCAGTCCAGGTTGTAGATCAGCCCGGCATTGACGGTGTTCTTGCTGAACGATCTTTTGGCCGACGTCATGTCGGGCGTGGGGGGATTCGTATATTGGGTGACGATGCCGGGGCCGGTGTCCAGGCTCGTGTGGCGCAGGCCCGCCACCAGCGTCCATTGCTCCCATTTCAGGGTGTCCTGCAGGTACAGGCCCCGCTGCTCCTGCGGCGAGTAGCTGCGGTAGGCACGGGTGCCGTCGTTGCGCACGAGTGCCGGGAAGGGGTATTGCGTGGGCTGGTCGAAGCGCACGGCCAGATTCGGGCCCGTGTACTGGGTCTGGTCGAAGCTGTAGTCGCTGTGGTTGATGCCGGCCACCAGGCGTTGCTCCACAGGGCCGGTCTTGAACTTGTAGCTCAGGTAGTGGTCACCGCTGGTGGTGGTCTGGTTCGACCGGTTCATGGTGCCGCTGTAGTTCAGCAGCAGGTTGGGAGCGCTGATGGGGAACTGGGGCGTCCACACGGCCACATCCAGGTCGGTGCTCACACGTTGCAGTCGGCTGTTGAACTGCAGTGCGTCCGAAAAGGAGTGCTGCAGCGTATAGAACACCGAGTGCGTTTCGGCGTCGATGCCATCGCTCCGGTTCCCGGGAAGGGTCGGCGGGGAGGGCTCGATGTAGCCCCGGACCGCCACCGTGTATCTGTCCAGTACCGAGCGCGACTTGTCGGCCGACACGCCGGCGATGAAATCCGTGTCCGCGGTCTTCCAGCGCACCTCTCCCAATCCATAGGTCTGCGAGCGTCCGTCGTAGCCCGCGGAGCTGCCGCCGGCACGCGTCGCCGATCCGATCAGGCGGTAGCTGAATTCCTTGCTGTCGTTGATCGCGCCGGCCAGGTCGATGGTGCCGGTGCGTTCGGCATGGCTGCCGTAGCTGACCGACACGTCGCGGATGCGCTCGGCCGTCGGTTTCTTGGTGACGATGTTCAGGGTGCCGCCCAGTCCATTGGCGCCGGAAAGCAGGGCCTGCGGGCCCTTGAGGACTTCGATGCGTTCCACGCCGGCGATGTTGGTCTTGTAGGAGTTCGGATCGCTCAACCCGTTGGACAGCGTGGAGGCGCTCGTGCCGAAGCCGCGGATGCTGAAACCGCTGGCCCCCTGCGTGGCGGGTTGCACCACCACGCCGGCGACGTTCCGCAGCGCTTCTTCGACCGTGGCCGACTGCTGGGTTTCCAGCACCTTGGCCGTCAGCACCGTGACCGACTGCGGCACGTCGAGCAGGTCGGCGCCGCCGCGCGTCGCGGTGGAGGAGCTGGACGCGCGAAAACCCGTCTCCGCCTCGTCGCGCTTGGCGGTGACGGCCACGGCCGCCAGTTGCTGCACGAAGACGCGGATCGAGCCGTCCGGGCCGGTGTTCATGGTCAGGCCGCTGCCCGAGATGGCGGCCTGGACGGCGCCTTGTTCGCTGGTCTGTCCGGAGATCGCGGGTGCCTGCAGGCCCTTCACGTCCGCTTCCTCGAACTGGACGCGCTTGCCGCTGATCCTGGAGATCGCCTGCAGCGTGGCCGAGAGGGGGCCCGCGGGAATGGAGAAGTCCCGCTGCGCACCGGCCTGCGCGACCGCGGCAGGTTGTGCCTGCTGCTGGGCATGCACGGCCGCCGGCAGTGCGAGGGCGAGGGCGGCGCAGACGGCGGTGGAGCGGAAAGGAGCCGGGCGGAGCATCGGGGACGTGGTGGACAACATGGCGGGAATCCTCTGGAGGGACATGGTTGGCGAAATCGCTCTCAACAGATGCAATTAGTGTTCCATACGCTTTCCATGTGGCGTGAACGGCCAGGCGGTCGTCCATTCCGGTGGCTGCTCCTGGGTGGATTCCGTGCCGGAAAAGTGTTTGGTACAGTTTATTGTGACACTTCGCCCGGTGCACGGGATCGGGGTATGTACGGATGGGCTGGCCAAGGGCAGGTGCGCGCGCCGAAGAGGTGCGGAATGGCGCACCATGTGGTGGCAGCGGTGCTGCAAGGAAGATGTTCGCCCTGTACTGGTGCGTCATCGAGGGGCTGACTGTACGTATCAGTTTCAGGCTGCGGCCCTGCCGGCGCTGCGGCGGTCTATCATCCGCGGACCCCTCCACATCTCCATCCTTCCGACAGCGCTCCATCCATGCCAGCCTCCCCCAATCCGAAGCCGGGCCCCAAGTCGCAGAAAAAACAGGCTGCACCGCAGGCTGCCCGCGCCAGCGGAGCACTCATCGACCGGATCTTCAACGAATACAGGGGCCGGATCGAAAGCCGGGCGCTGGCTGTCGGGGAGCGGCTGCCATCCGTGCGCGCGATGGCAGCCAGCATGGATATCAGCAATGAAACCGTTCTGCGGGCCTACGACAAGCTGGCGGCGGCGGGTTACCTGGAGGCACGCCGTGGCTCGGGCTTCTACGTCTCGCCCCAGGCCCTGCAAGTGGGCAAGCCCGCTTCGCCCCCGCGATGGAACGGGCCGCCGGCACTGAATTCCTGGGACCACCTGCTGCAATCCGCCGGGCCGGAAGGAGACTCCGCACTCGGCACATTGCCCGCCGAGTGGATCGGCACCGAAGCACTGTCCGGTGCCCTGCGGTCGCTGGCTGCACGAGCGCACCTGGGCCTGGCCGAGTATGCGGACCGCCGCGGGTGGCTGCCGCTGCGCGAAGCCCTGGTGACCAGGCTGCGCATGGCCGGCATCGATGCCGCGCCCGACCAGATCATGACCACGGCGGGTGCCTCCGACGCGCTGGATCTCGTCGTCTGGTCGTTTCTCTACCAGGGCCAGTACGTGGTGCTGGAAGAGCCGGCATCGTTCATCCATACCCAGCGCCTGATGGCCAGCGGCATCTGGATACTGCGCGTGCGGCGCCTGGAGGACGGTCCGGACCTGGAGCAACTCGCGGAGCTGTGCGAGAAATACAAGCCGAAGGCGTTCTTCTGCAGCTCGGTGCTCCAGAACCCGACATCCACCAGCCTGTCGCCGCGCAAGGCCCACCAGCTGCTCAAGCTCGCTGAGCAGCACGACATGTGGATCGTGGATGACGACACCTATGGCGACCTGCTGCCGCGCAGCCGCCTGGGCGAGACGGCGCGCCTGGCGGCGCTGGACCATTTCGAGCGGGTGATCCACATCGGTAGCTTCTCGAAGACCGCGGCGCCGGCGCTGCGGTCGGGCTTCCTGGTGGCGAACAGCCAACGCATGGAACGCCTGCTGCTGATGCGCTCGGTCAGTGCGATCCATTCCTCCCTGGTCACGGACCAGATCGTGCACTACCTGCTCACCGAAGGCGGCTACGAGCAGCATTGCGAAAAGCTGCAGAAAAAGCTGGCTGCCCGCGGCAAGGCGTTGCTGGCGAAGATTCGCGCACGCGGCTGGAAGGCGAACGCAACGGGCGCGGGCATGTACCTGTGGATGTCGCCCGGAGAAGCGGTCGATGCCGGGGCCGTATGGCAGGCGCTGGCGGCGGATGGCGTCATGGTGGCCAACGAAACCATTTTCGCGAGCCACAGGATCGACTCGCACGTGCGCCTCAACATCGCGCACACCGACGACGCCATGCTCGACCGGATCGCGGCCGCGGTGGCCAGCACCGGGCGCGCTGCGGGCCTGGCCGGGCTGTCCTGACCCGGGGCTGCTGCACGTGGCTGCCCCGGCTGCCGCTTCCTGTCAGCCGTGCGTAAGGGGCGTGCCCACAATCGGTGGCACCGGGCGGGCGCATGGCGCCTGCCGGGAATTCGGGCTGTGACCAGGCCGTAGCGCCTGCCCGACTTGGGCCCGCCCTCCGTGGCGGGCATTTCTTTGCGCCGCCTTCAGGGCACGGGCTTCTTCCTCTCCGTACCCGGTCCGTGGCCGTCCGGGGCCAGCGGCAGCCGAACCACGGCGTCGAGGCCGGCCACGCGGCTTCCGTCCATGCGGTTCGACAGCTCGATCTGCCCGCCCAGCGCCCGCACGATCTCCAGGCAGATGGCCAGCCCCAGCCCGGAGCCAGCCCTTACGTCGCCCGCGGAGAACGGCTGGAACAGGCGCTGCGCCAACTCGGCGTCGATGCCCGGTCCGCTGTCCGCCACCGTCAGGGCCGCATGGCGCCCGTCCGTGACCAGTTCGACCGACAGCACGCCCGATTCGGGCGTGTGCCGGATCGCGTTGTGCAGCAGGTTGCGGGTGAGTTCGCGCAGCATCCATTCGTGGGCCAGCACGGGGGCGGCCTCCGTGTGGATGCCGAAATCCAGGTCGCGCTGCGCGATCAGGGGCGACAGTTCCAGAGCGATCGCGCGCAGCTCACCATCCAGGCGGGTGATGGGTGGCGCGCTCTGCTGGCGCAGCTGCTCCACCTTGGCCAGCGCCAGCATCTGGTTGGCGAGCTGCGTGGCGCGGTCCACGGTGTCGCTGATTTCCAGCAGCGCCTGCCGGGGCGCGACGTCGTCGCGCAGTGCCGACTGCACCTGCACCTTGAGCACGGCCAAAGGGGTGCGCAGCTGGTGCGAGGCATCGCGCACGAAGCGCTGCTGGTGCGCCAGCAGGTGCGCCAGCCGGCCCATCACGTGGTTCGTGGCCTCGACCAGGGGCTGCAGCTCGCGCGGCGCGCCGGGCGCTTCGATGGGGCGCAGGTCGTCCTCGGGCCGGGTCTGCAACTGCTCGCTGAGCTGCCGCACCGGGCGCACGGCCCACTGCACCACCAGCGCCACGATGAGCGCGACGACCAGCGCCAGCAGCGCCTGGCGGGCGAGGGTCGCCTGCAGGATCTGCAGTGCGAGGGTGCGGCGCAGTTCCAGTGTTTCGGCCACCTGGATCACCGCCATGCCACGGCCTGTCGGGCTGGCGACCGGCTGCAGCAGCACGGCGACGCGCACCGGCTGGCCGCGGAATTCGTCGTCGTAGAAGTCCACCAGCGCGGCATAGGGCGGCCGCGCGGGAATGTGCCCGTGCCAGAACGGCAGCTCTGCGAAGCCCGACACCAGCCCGCCCTGCAGGTCCGACACGCGGTAGAACATGCGGCTCTGGTTGTCCGCCTCGAAGGCCTCCAGCGCGGAGTAGGGCACCGTGGCCCGCAACCGCGCCTGCCCGTCGTATCCCGACACGTCGATCTGCTCGCCGATCGTCTTGGCGGACGCCAGCAGCGTGCGGTCGTACGCCGTGTGCAGGGCCGACAGCGTCTGGCGATACAGGCTGGCCGTGTTGTAGGCGATGAACAGCGCCACCGGCACCAGGATGCCCAGCAGCAGGCGCCGCCGCAGCGACTGCGCGCGGCCCGCCCCACGGCTCACGGCGGCAACCTCCGAACGGCGCTCATGCATCCGCCCTGAGCAGGTAGCCCAGCCCGCGCAGGGTCATGAGCGTGAGCCCGGTTCCGGCCAGCTTCTTGCGCAGCCGGTACACCACCACCTCGATGGCCTCGTACTGCACGTCCAGCTGCCCGGGGAACACCAGTTCGTACAGCCGCTCCTTGGCCACGGCGTGGCCCGGCTGGGCGAGCAGGGCGTGCATGAGGGCCAGTTCGCGCGGTGTCAGCTCCATCACCTCGCCGTCGCGGTAGATGGCACCGCTGTCCTTCTCGTAGCGGATCGCGCCGATGGATACCGTGGAGGGCGCGGCGGCCGGCCGCGCTTCCGACAGGTCCCCCAGCCGGCGCACCAGCGCGCGCAGGCGCGCCTCCAGCTCGTCCAGGTCGAACGGCTTGGGCAGGTAGTCGTCCGCGCCGGCATTGAGCCCCAGCACCCGGTCGCCCACGGTCCCGCGGGCGGTGAGCAGCAGCACCGGCGTGCGCAGGCCGCTGGCGCGCGCCTGCTGCAGCACCTGCAGGCCGTCCAGCCCTGGCAGTGACAGGTCCAGCACCACGGCATCGGGCGGACGCGACGCCCACTGTGCCAGCGCGGCCCGGCCGTCGCCGAGCGCGGTCACCTCCATGCCGCGGCGCGCGAGCGAACGCTGCAGCGTGGCCTGCATGGCCGGGTCGTCTTCCACGAGAAGCAATTGCATGCGCGGGACCATAGCACCGGGCGCGGCCATGGCACCCATGGGTGTTTTCCCTGAGTCGGCGGACAGCCGTTTGACAGGAAGCGGGCGCATCATCGGCCCCGTTCGCCAAACCACAAGGAGACAAGAACCATGCGTCGCGATACCTTCCTCAAATCCCTGGCGGCCCTCGCGGCCGCGGGCGCGCTGCCGCTGTCGGCACGCGCCGCGGCCGCGATCCGGATGCTGCTGCCCGCCAACCCCGGTGGCGGCTGGGACACCACCGGCCGGGCGCTCGGCAAGGCGATGCAGGACGCGGGCGTGGCCTCGTCCGTCACCTACGACAACAAGGGCGGCGCGGCCGGCGCCATCGGCCTGGCGCAGTTCGTCAATTCCGCCAAGGGCGACCCGAACTCCCTGATGGTGATGGGCTCGGTCATGGTGGGCGGCATCATCACCGGCAAGCCGCCGGTCAACCTGTCTCAGGCCACGCCGATCGCACGCCTGACGAGCGAATACAACGTGTTCGTGCTGCCTGCCAACTCGCCGTTCAAGTCGATGGCCGAGGTGATCGCCCAGCTCAAGAAGGACCCGGGCAGCGTGAAGTGGGGCGGCGGATCGCGCGGCTCCACCGAGCACATCGCGGCGGCCATGATCGCGCGCGAAGTGGGCGTGGACCCGGCAAAGATCAACTATGTCGCGTTCCGTGGGGGCGGCGAATCCGTCGCGGCGATCCTGGGCGGCAACGTCACCATCGGCGGCGGCGGCTACAGCGAGATGGCCGAGTACATCAACACGAAGAAGATGGTGCCGGTGGCCGTCACGTCGGCCCAGCGCCTGAAGGGCTCGGACGTGCCCACGCTCAAGGAGCAGGGCATCAACGTCGAGATCGGCAACTGGCGCGGCGTCTATGCGCCTCCTGGCATCTCCGCGCCGCAGCGCAAGGCGCTCATCGACATGGTGGCCCAGGCGACGAAGAGCAAGAGCTGGGCCGAATCCATGGAGAAGAACGACTGGACCGCTGCCTGGCTCGCGGGCGATGAATTCGGCGCCTTCGTGGATGCCGAGTTCGCCAGCATGCGCGCCACCATGGTCAAGGCCGGCATGGTCTGACCGCCGCGGCGGGCGCCGTGCCCGCCGCGCTTCCCGAGTTTCCCCTTTCTTTTCCGTACCGCCTGGCACGGCACGGTGGCGCGTGCCCGCGTGCCCTGGCCGTTTTCCCGAGGACACCCATCATGTCAGAGCCTCTTGCACCTACCGCGGCGGAAGCCGACAGCGACGAGGGCGCCGTCCCGTCCCGGCGCGCCCAGACCATCGTGGGCGGCTGCGTGCTGCTCGTGGCGGCGGCGCTCGCCGCGGGCGCCCTGCAGATCCCCGGCGACGCCGGCTACGGCGGCGTGGGCCCGAACTTCCTGCCCTGGCTGGTCGCGGTCGTGCTCGCCGTCTGCGGCGGGTTTCTGCTGTGGGAGGCAGCCTCCGGCGGCTTCCGCTCCCTCGGCGCACCCGGCGGCGCGGCCCGGGCGGACAAGCTGGCCTTCGTCTGGGTGTCCGCCGGGCTGTTGCTTAATGCCGCGCTCATCGGCACGGTGGGCTTCATCGTGAGCTGCACGATCTGCTACGTGCTGGCCGTGCAGGGCCTGCGCCGCGCGGGCCGCCAGCCGGCCGCGGGTGCCGCGCGCACCTGGGCGGTGGATGTGTTCACCGGCCTGGCGATTTCCGCGCCCGTGTTCTGGGCCTTCACGCAATTCCTGGCGATCAACCTGCCGGGGCTCACGCAAACGGGGTGGCTGTGATGATGGACATTTTCAACGCCCTGCTGCAGGGCTTCGCGACGGCGGCCACGCCCGCCAACCTGCTGTGGGCCCTGGTGGGCTGTGCGCTCGGCACGGCCGTGGGCGTTCTGCCCGGCATCGGCCCCGCCGTGGCGGTGGCCATGCTGCTGCCCATCACCGCCAAGGTGGAGGTGACGGCCTCCATGATCTTCTTCGCCGGCATCTACTACGGCGCCATGTACGGTGGATCGACCACTTCCATCCTGCTGAACACGCCCGGTGAAACGGCCAGCATGGTCACGGCGATGGAGGGCAACAAGATGGCCAAGAGCGGGCGCGCGGGTGCGGCCCTGGCCACGGCGGCCATCGGCTCGTTCGTCGCCGGCACCATCGCCACCGTGGTGGTCACGCTGTTCGCGCCCTCCGTGGCCGAATTCGCCGTCAAGCTCGGGCCGCCCGAATACTTCATGCTGATGGTGCTGGCCTTCACCACGGTGAGCGCGGTGCTGGGCCAGAGCACGGTGCGCGGCCTCACGGCGCTGTTCCTGGGCCTCGCGCTGGGCTGCGTGGGCATGGACCAGATCTCCGGCGCCGCGCGCTACACGCTGGGCCAGCCCGAACTGCTGGACGGCATCGACATCGTGCTGGTGGCCGTGGGCCTGTTCGCGGTGGCCGAGGTGCTGTATGCCGCCATGTACGAAGGCCGGCAGGTGGACACCCGCAACCCCATGGGCCGGGTCCACATGACGGCGCGCGACTGGAAGCGCTCGGTGCCGGCATGGCTGCGTGGCACGCTGCTGGGCACGCCGTTCGGCTGCATTCCCGCCGGTGGCACCGAGATCCCGACCTTCCTCAGCTACGCGACCGAGAAGAAGCTCGCCAAGGGCGCGGACCGCGAGGAGTTCGGCACGAAAGGCGCCATCGAAGGCGTGGCCGGGCCCGAGGCCGCGAACAACGCCACCGTCACGGCCGCGCTGATTCCGCTGCTCACGCTGGGCATCCCGACCTCCAACACCACCGCCGTGCTGCTCGGCGCCTTCCAGAACTACGGCATCAACCCCGGCCCGCAGCTGTTCACCAGTTCGGCCGCGCTGGTCTGGGCGCTGATCGCCTCCCTCTACATCGGCAACGTGATGCTGCTGGTGCTCAACCTGCCCATGGTGGGCCTGTGGGTGAAACTGCTCAAGATCCCGAAGCCGCAGCTCTACGCGGGCATCCTGATCTTCGCCACGGTGGGGGCCTACGGCATGCGCCAGAGCGCGTTCGACCTGTTCCTGCTCTACGGCATCGGCCTGCTGGGCGTGATGATGCGCCGCTTCGACTTCCCCACCGCGCCCGTGGTGGTCGGCATGATCCTCGGGCCGCTGGCCGAGGCGCAGATGCGCAACGCGATCTCCATCGGCGAGGGCAGCTGGTCGGTATTCGTGACGCGTCCGATGTCGCTCGCGCTCATCGTGATCGTCGTCGCGGTGCTGGTGCTGCCCCGCCTGCTGCGCGGCTGGGCGGCCCGGCGGTTGCAGGTGGCAACCCCCTGAAATAGCGAGCAACCCCCTGAGGCGCTTCGCGCCTTCCCCCTTTTTTCACGCTGCGCGTGGGAAGGGGGACGCCGCCAGCGCGGCGGGGCGGCCCTTGCGCGGCGGCCGCTGGCCTGGCCTGCTCCGAGGCCATCTGACTGGTAGCGCCCGAGGTGGCTTTCGCCCCAGGGCCTGTCAGCTGTCGTCTTGGATGGTCAGTTCCCCGCGGTACGCGCCGCGGACGGTTCCAGCGGGGCGCCTTCGGGCGCCCCGTCGCGTTGGCGGCGCGATGCCGCTTCCTTGTCCTTCTGCGTGGCGCCCGAACCCTTCTTCAGCCACAGGTAGAGCCCGCTGCCCAGCACGATGATGGTGGCGATGTCCAGCAGGGCCCAGAGGATCTGCATCGGCATGCCGGCGTAGTCGCCGAAGTGCAGCGGCTGGGAGATGAGCAGGGCCGTGAGGTACCACGGCAGTTCCGGCGCGGCCGTGACCTGCGCCGTGCGTGCGTCCACCAGCACGGGCTGGTAGAGGCGCGACGTGAGCGGTTCGCTGCCGTGCAGGAAGAAGGTGTTGTGGTGCGGGCTGGAAAACGCCGTGCCCGGGAAGGCGATGAACGACAGGCGCATGCCCGGGGCGCGCTCCAGCGCCGCGTCCAGCGATTGCTGCAGCGAGCCGCGTTCGGCCTGCGGGGTGACGGGCTGGCCCGCATAGGGCGCCAGCAGCGACGAGAGCTGGTCGTGCTGCCAGTACTTGATGACCAGATCGGCCCACGTATTGATCATGCCGGTGCCGCCCACCACGAAGGCCCACACCAGGGTGACGATGCCCAGCAGGTTGTGCAGGTCCAGCCATTTCACGCGGGTGGAGCGCTGCCCGCGCACCGTGCCGAAATCCAGCTTGCGCATGAAGGGCGCGTAGAGCACCACGCCCGAGACGATGGCCACCAGCAGCAGCAGCCCCATGAAGCCCAGGAAGAGCTTGCCCGGCAGCCCCGCGAACAGGTCCACGTGCAACTTGTACATGACATACATGAAGCCCTGGTCGAACCGCGGCTGCGCCAGGATGGCGCCGGTGCGGCCGTCCACGGCCACCGAACGGAAGTCGGTGGTCGGAGCGGGCGTGTGCGTGAGCGTGACGAACCACACGTTGGGGTCGTCCGCGTCCTGCGACGCGAACTGCACGATGCGGTCCGGATGCTGCGCGCGCGCCACCTCCAGCACCCGGTCCAGGCTGACCCGGCGCGTTTCCCCCGGCATCGGCGGCGCCTCGACCTCCGTGCCCAGCAGGTGGCCGATCTCGTGGTGGAAGATCAGCGGCAGCCCCGTCAGGCAGAGCAGGAGCATGAAAATGGTGCACACCAGGCTGCTCCACTTGTGCAGCCAGGACCAGGTCCTGAGGGCTTTGGGGGTCATGTCGTCGTCCTGCTCCAGCGAAAGTGCGCGCTCAGAAATCCACGCTCGCGCTCAGCGTGAAGGTGCGCGGGGCGCCCACCACGAGGTAGCCCGAGCCGGGGTAGCCACCGGACGAGGCCCAGTAGTTGCGGTCGGCCACGTTGTCCACGCGGGCGCGCAGCGTCACGAGGCGGCCGCTCCATTCCGTGGCGTAGCGCACACCCAGGTCCAGGCGGGTCCAGCCGGGCACGCGCAGGGCGTTGGCGCCGTCGGCATAGCTTGCACCGGTATAGATGGCGCGGGTGTCCAGTGCCAGGCCGGGCACGCCGGGAACGTCCCATTCCACGCCGGCATTGGCCTGCAGGCGCGGCACGCCGATCACGCGCTTGCCGTCGGTGGCCGCGCTGCCCGTCCTCTGCTGCTTCGCGTCCAGCCACGTCACGCCGCCCAGCAGGCGCAGGCCGCGCACGGCCTCGCCCTGCACGTCCAGTTCCACGCCCTGGTGGCGGTCCCTGCCGGAGGCGCCGAACACGTTCGAGGCATCCACGTACGCGCGGGGCTTGGTGGTGCTGAACAGCGCCAGCGAACCGCGCAGGCGGCCGCCGTCGTATTTCACGCCCACTTCCTTCTGCTTGGCGACATAGGGAGAAAGTTGCTGCCCGCTGTTGGCCACGGGCGCGCCGTTGGCCGTCGCCGGCGCGGTCTGGCCCTGGCTCAGGCTCTCGATGTAGTTGCCGTAGAGCGACCACTGCGGCGCCATCTTGAACACGAGGCCCGCCATGGGGCTGTTGCGGCTCTGCTCGTAATGGGCGAGCAGCGCGGAGGTGCCATAGGCGAAATCGGAGGTGTCCAGCCGCTGGTGGCGCAGGCCCAGGGTGAGCAGCACCGTATCGTCCATGAAGGAAAGCGTGTCGCCCAGGGCGTAGCTCAGCAGCCGCGTGCGGCCCGTGAGGTTGGGGCTGGACAACGTGCCGCCGTAGAGCGTGGCGGCGCTGAAGGCGGGCTGTGCCGTGGGGCGGTACTGGTACAGGTTGGATGCGATCGTGTTGCGCCAGTCCATCGCGTACGCGTTGTCTTTCTCGGCCTCGAAGTACGACACGGCAGCCACCCATTCATGTCCCACCGCGCCCGTGCGCAGCTTGCCGCGCAGGCCGACTTCGCCGGTGTCCACGCGGTCCTTGCGGGTGTTGTCGAAGCGGTAGGCAGTGCCCGCGCCCGTGGCGGCGTCGGTCACCGTCAGGTTGGCGAGCGAATTGGCCTCCTTGCCGCGGCGCATGCCCCAGGCCCCCCAGGCCGTCACGCCGGGCGACAGGTCCACCTCGCCGCGGAACGTGCCGAACACGTCGCGCTCGTTGGAATACGCCCAGGGCTGGGAGAAGTTGGATGAGGCATCCGGCGCGGCGGGCACGGCGGTGGCGCCGGACAGCGAGACGTTCGGCCGCGTGCCCTTCAGGCGGTGGTCCTGCCAGCCGATGTCGCCCGACAGGCGCACGTCGCGGCTGCGCCAGTCCAGGCCCAGGGCCACGAGGCCGAGCCGGCTCTTTTCATGGTCCACGGCAGTGTCGCCGTCCTGGTAGGCGGCGTTGAAGCGGATGCCGGTGCTGCCGTCCGGCCCGAAGCGGCGGCCGATGTCCACCGCCGTCTCGACGCGGCCGCCCGATCCCGTGCCCACCGTCACGCGCGACAGCGGCTCGTTGGGCGCCCGCTTGGGCAGCAGGTTGACTGCGCCGCCGATGCCGCCGCCCGACGGCGTGGCGCCCGACAGGAAGGTGGAGGCGCCACGCAGCACTTCGACGCGCTCGAACAGTTCGGTGGCGATGTATTGCCGGGGCAGCAGGCTGTAGAGGCCGTTGTAGGCCGTGTCGTCCGAGCCGAGGACGAAGCCGCGGATGAAGTATGCCTCCTGGAAGTTGCCGAAGCCGCGGGCCAGGCGCACGCCGGAGTCGTTCTGCAGCACCTCGCCCACGCTTTTGGCCTGCTTGTCCTGTATCAGCTCGTTGGTGTAGCTGGTGATGCTGAAGGGGGTGTCCATCGCATCCTTCGTGCCCAGGATGCCGGCGCGTCCGCCGCGCGCCACCTGCCCGCCGGGGTAGGCCGGCGAGAGTCCCTGGGAAGAGGCATCGGCGCTGGCGTTGACGGTCACCGTCGAGAGCGCTGGCGTGTCGGTGGCGGCGGGCGCGGCGGATTGCGCGCCGGCCTGGGTGCCGAGCAGGGCAAGAGAAGCGGCGAGGGCGAGGGGATGGGGGCGGAACATGGCGGAGGGCCTGGGATGGATGGAGTGGGCAAGCGCGAAGCGCGCAGAGGAAAGCGTGAGAGGGCCGCGACCGGTGAGATGTACTGCGGCGAAGCGGAGCAGGGACTGATGGCGGCGTGCGGGCTACCGGGTCAACCGCGCCGCCGCAGCCAGCCGAACCACCCCATCACGGCCACGGGCACGCCCAGCGCGACCCACGACCAGGTGTCGCCCCAGCCGTCCGATACCAGGGCGCTGATCAGTCCGCTGGCCGTGAGGATGCCCAGTGCGATGGGCCATCCCCAGACACGGCCCGGACGGGCCGCTTCTGCATGCGGCGCGGCAAGCGCCTGGGAATCGGAGGGGCCTGGGATGGCCGCGGGGGATTGCGGCCCGGTAAGGGGGGCGGGCGTCGAGGACATGGGGCTTGCTGGGGGCTGGAAGGCGGGCCGGCGGGAGGGAGCCAGGAAGCGCTGGCGGGGTCGGCACAGCAGGCCCCGGGGACTGGACCGTCCGCCGGGGCACCCCACCAGGGCACTGTTCGCAAACCACCATTCTAAAAGATATTGCGAATGGTTCGCATTGAAATTTATGGAATGTATGAAAGGGCAGAACCCCCTGCCTGCCGGGCAGTGCCGCGTCGAACCTGTGGCCGGATGTTTCCCGGCGGACGCGGATAGCCTCATACTCCGGCCACCCCAGAGAGGAGATTTCCGCCCATGACAGTCTTCAGAACCGCCCCCCTGCTCATCGCCGCCCTGGCCGCTTCCTCGTGCGGGGGCGGGGGCAGCGGCGCATCGGTCGATTACGACTTCAATGCCCGCCCGTCCTACCTGAACGACCTGCGCCAGGCCAGCTACGACGGCGTGGGCGACGACCTGCTGACCGGCGGCCTGGGCCGCTCCGGCCTGCAGGACGATTCGCCGCCGGGCTACGCGGGCAGCCAGCCCACGGCGGAGGAGCTGCGGCGCAATGCCATCTACGTGAACTACCGGGCGCTGGTGGACACCACCTCCGACGGGGGCTACGGCCGGCTCTACGGCCCGAACGTGGACATCCAGGGCCGCGCGACAGCGGGCGAGGGCATGGTGGCCGGAACGGAAGCCATCGCCTATTCGGATGACGGCTCGGGACGCCGCAATGTCACCCTGATGGTCCAGGTGCCTGATACCTTCGACCGCTCGCGCCCGTGCATCATCACCGCCACCTCGTCGGGCTCGCGCGGCATCTACGGCGGCATTCCCACGGGCGAATGGGGCCTCAAGCGCGGCTGTGCCGTGGCCTACACGGACAAGGGCACGGGTACCGCGCCCCACGACCTGCAGGCCGATACCGTCGCGCTGATCGACGGCACGCGCACCAGCGCGACGCTCGCGGGCACGCGCGCCGCCTTCAACGCGGGCCTGTCGGCGGCCGACCTGGCGGCCTTCAATGCGGCCACGCCGCAGCGCCTGGCGTTCAAGCACGCGCATTCCGGGCAGAACCCGGAAAAGGACTGGGGCCGCTTCACCCTGCAGGCGGTCGAGTTCGCGTTCTACATCCTCAACGAGCGCTTCGGCGACCGTTCCCCGGGCGGGCAGTCGCTGCGCACCTTCACACCGGCCAACACCACGGTGATCGCCTCCAGCCTCTCGAACGGCGGCGGCGCGGCGATCGCGGCTGCCGAGCAGGACACCCAGGGCCTCATCGACGGCGTGGCCGTCTCGGAGCCCTCGGTGCAGATGCCTGCGAACGCGGGCGTCACCGTGCAGCGCGGCGGGCGCACCATCGCCGTGAACGGCCTTCCGCTGATCGACTACACCACCCAGGCCCACCTCTACCAGTCCTGCGCCGCCCTCGCGCCCTCGCTGGCCTCCACGCCTTTCGCGGCAGCCTTCGCCGTCCGCTTCGCGGACCCGGCCTTCCCGGTGGCCGCCAACCGCTGTGCCGGCTTGAAGGCCCAGGGCCTGCTATCGGCCACCACCACGGCCGCCCAGGCCGAAGAGGCGCTGGCGCGCCTGACCGCCTATGGCTGGGAGCCTGAGTCGGGCGCGCTGCACGCTTCGCTCGCGGCGTTCGAAGTGGCGCCGTCCATCGCCGTCACCTACGCCAACGCGCTCTCGCGCGCCAGCGTCCAGGACCGGCTGTGCGGCTACAGCTTCGCGACCACGTCCGCCATCGGCGCGGTGCAGCCCACGCCCGCCGCGGTGACGAACACCCTGTTCGCCACCGGCAACGGCATCCCGCCCACCGCCGGCGTGCAGCTCGTCAACGACCGCAGCCGCGGCGTGCCGGTGCGCGACCTCTTCTCGTTCAATACCGCGGGCGTACCCACCTGGAACCTGGAAGGCGCGCTCTGCCTGCGCAGCCTCGTGACGGGCACCGACACGGCCGCCCGGCGCCTGCAGGCCGGCCTCGAGGAAACCCGCCGCACCGGCAACCTGCAGGGCAAGCCCGCCATCATCGTGCACGGCCGCGACGACGCGCTCATCCCGGTCAACCACACCTCGCGCCCCTACGCCGCCCTGAACCGGCGCGTGGAAGGCCCGGGCAGCCGCCTGAGCTACATCGAAGTCACGAACGCCCAGCATTTCGACGCCTTCATCGGCCTGCCCGCCACGCTGCCGGGATACGACAGCCGCTACATCCCCCTGCACCTGTACCTCAACCGGGCGCTGGATGCCATGTACGCGCACCTCGTGAACGGCCAGCCGCTGCCGGCCAGCCAGGTGGTGCGCACCGTGCCGCGCGGCGGCACGCCGGGCAGCGCCCCCGCGATCACCGCAGCGAACGTGCCGCCCATCGCGGCCACGCCGGCGGCGGCCGATGCCATCGCCATCACCAGCGGTGCCATCGCCGTGCCGGACTGACCTGCGGCAGCTTCCTTCTCCTGCGGGTAAACCCCCGTGGCGCGCGCGGTTGCTCGGAGCCGGCGCCGCGGCCGGCCGGTAGAGTGGGGGGCCGCCACTTCGAGGAATGCCCCATGTCCGGTCCTTCATCCCGCCGCACCCGGTCCCTGGCACGCCAGGGGGCCGAACTTGCCATGGCCGTGCCGCCCGTCGTCGCGCACCGCGTGGCGCGCATGGCCCTCGCCGGGCCCAACCCCTCGCAGCGCGACCGGCGCGAATTCGGCCGCATGGTCGCCGAGAAACAGTGGGCCTTCGTGCAGTCCTGGGCCGCCATGGGCATGCAGACCCTGCTGGCCCAGCAGGCCATGGCGGCCGGCATGATGCGGCTGTGGTGGACGCCCTGGACCATGGCCACCGGCCCGCAGCTGGCACGCCAGTGGCAGGATGCCGCGGCCGGCGTGCTCGGCAAGGGGCTCGTTCCGGTCCACCGTGCCGCGGTGGCGAACGCCCGTCGCCTGGCGCGCACGCCCCTGGTGTGAAGCCCGCCGCGCGGCGGCGAACCCGAAGGGGCCGTGTCCGTCACCTGGCGGCGACCGCCTCCGGCATGGCCGAGGAGTGGTGGTGGGCGATCTTCCAGTCGCCGCCGACGAACTCGTACACGTAGGTGTAGCGCGCGTGCACCTCCTTGCCGTTCTGGAAGGTGAACGTGTAGGTGCCCACGTCCTGGGCCACGTTGCAGCCGATGCGCACCGTCCGGCTGTCGATCCGGCCCTGCGGGTGGCCTTTCAGGAATTTCACGAAGTAGTCGTGGATCTGCGCGGTGGTCGTGCGCGGCTGGTTGGACACCGTCGCCAGCAGCACGCCATCGGGCGCATAGTTGGCCACCACCTTGTCGGCATCAAGCGTGCGCAGCGATGCGTTCCAGCGGTCGAACAGCGCCGCCACCTGCTGCTCGGTGACAGGCTGGCAGCCGGGTGCCGCGGCCTGCGCCTGGGCGAATACGGGGGCCGTGAGGGCGAGCACGGCGGCTGCGATGGAAGTTGCGCGGATCAGGGTCATGGAGTTGTCCTCGGGAAGTCGAACAGGTCGCCGTTGGTGGGCGGCGTCGCCCGCCAGGGCGGGGCAGGACTTCATTGTTCGGCGCGCCCATGAACGCAACCCTTGCCGTGCGATGAAGCCCGGCTGACGCGCACATGAACGCTGCATGAACGCACCGCCTGAACGTGCCGCCCTGGTGGAGGCGGCGTGCCTTGCGCCTAGGCCTCGCCGTCGTCCAGGCGGTAGCCCAGCCCGCGCACGGTCTTGAGCAGTGCCAGAGGGTGTCCTTCGTCGATCTTGCTGCGCAGGCGGCGCACATAGACATCCACCACGTTCGTCAGCGGGTCCTCGTGCATGCCCCACACGTTGGAGAGGATGCGCTCGCGGCTGCAGAGACGGCCCGGGGCGCTCATGAGCAGTTCCAGGAAGGCCAGTTCCTTGGCTGTGAGCGCGATCGGACGGCCCGCGCGGCTGGCCTGCATGCGTTCCAGGTCAAGCACCAGGTCCGCCACCTGCAGCCTGGTCGCCCGGGGGCGCTGCTCGCGCCCGCGCCGCAGCAGCGCCTCGATGCGCGCCAGCAGTTCCTCGAAGGCGAACGGCTTGGTGAGGTAGTCGTCCGCGCCGAGCTTCAGTCCTGCGACCTTGTCTTCGATGCTGCTCAGGGCCGTGAGCATCAGCACCGGCACCTGGCCGCCTTCGGCCCGCAGCGACTGGCACAGGTCCAGCCCGGTCATGCCGGGCAGCATCACGTCGAGGATCAACAGTGTCGCTTCCCCTGCGCGGGCGAGCTCCAGCCCTTCGGGTCCGGTGCGCGCCATCTGCACGCCGTAGCCCTCCGCGCGCAGGCCGCGCTGCAGGAAATCGGCGACGCGGGGATCGTCCTCGACGACCAGGATCTGCGCGATGCTCATCGGCTGTCCTCCGCCGGTGCGGCGCATGCAGGCGCCGCAGGCGTGTGCAAGCCGGCCACGCATGCGGCCGGCAGGTGGATGCCGACGAGGGTGCCGCGGGGCTGCACGGGCCCGATGGACATCGATCCGCCGTGTGCTTCCACGATGGCGCGGGCGATGGACAGGCCGATGCCCGTGCCGTCGGCGCGGTGCGCCCGGGCCCGGCTGCCGCGCATGAACCGGTCGAACACCCGCGGGAGTTCTTCCGCGTCGATGCCGATGCCTTCGTCGCGCACCTCGATGCCGATGCCGCCTTCGTCCTCCGCGCGCCATCCAAGGTGGACGGTGCCACCGGCATGGGAATAGCGCGCGGCGTTGTCCAGGACGATCATCAGGGCCTGGCGCAGGCGGTCGGCATCCGCGTGCAGCGTAGGGCCCGCCTGCCCGCCGGGCCACGCGGCCGGCGCCTCCAGCCGCAGATGCACCCCGTACAGGGCGCACAGCGCCTCGGCCTGTTCGGCCGCATCGCGCAGCAACCCGTGCAGCGCGACCGGCCCGGGCCGCATGGCGAGCGGATCGGCTTCCGTGCGTGCCACGAGCATCAGGTCGTCCACGGTCCCCGTGAGCTGCTCCACGGCGCCGACGATGCGCTCCAGGGTCTGCCGGTATTCCTCCGCCGGTCGCACGCCGCCGCGCAGCGCGATTTCCGCCTCGCCGCGGATGGCCGTGGCGGGCGTGCGCAACTCATGGCTCAGGTCGGCGAACAGTTGCCTGCGCCGCTCGTCATTGCGCTGGAGCGCCTCGTGGGCGGTGCGCAGTTCGGCAGTGCGTGCCTCCACGGCATCCTCCAGGCGCCGGCGCGCCGCATCCGCCGCGCGGCGGTGCTCCTGGAGTTCGGCGGCCATGGCGTTGAAATGCTCGGCGACCCGGTCGAATTCGTCCCGCGAACCGGTTTCCACGCGGTGGTCCAGCGCACCGGCCTGCAGCGCGCGCGTGCCTGCCAGCAGGCGGTCCAGGGGGCGCTGCAGGCGGCGCGTCAGCTGCTGCGCCAGCACGATGGCGGTGGCCAGCGTCAGGAGGGCCATGCCCACGGCCTGCGTGCGCAGCTCCCGCAGGCCGCGCTCCGTATCGGCGCGGGCGATGGGCACGGCGCGGCGCTGGCGCGCTATGGCGCCGCTCAGCAGCTCGCGCAGGTCGCGGCCGTCGGCCATGTCGAACACCTGGTTCAGCTCCTGCCAGACGGACGAGAATTCCGACCCCGGCTGCAGCGGTTGCAGGCGCACCAGCCGGGCCTGCACGGCCGCGATGTTGTCGTCGAAAAGCCGCGCGGCCGCTCCCAGCTCGCGCACCTCGGGCGGTATCGCGATCCCCTCGTTCTCGGCCATCTCGGCCCACAGGGCGCCGTCGCGCTCTGTCAGCTGCCGCAACTGTGCGGCGTTCCTGCGCATGCTGGAGAGCAGGGTGTCGCGCACCTCCACCGAGGCGTCCACGTTCATGAGCCGCTGCGAGGCCCAGACCCGCAGCCGCTGCTTGTTGGCGGCCAGTTCGTTCAGCTCGGTCAGGATGTCGCTCGCAAGGCGGCTGTGCTGGGCGAAGTTGTAGACGCGGTTCGCGCCCCAATAGACGAAGGCCGCCTGCGCGCACACCAGCGCGACCAGGGTGGCGAAAGCCAGGGACAGGCGCAATCGGAACATGGCGCGGGCCTCGTGGTGCGGCCGCTCAGCGGGCCAGGCCGGGCACCGAGGCCATTGCCGGTGCGCCGGTATCCCAGCCCGACAGGTGCTCCTGCGCGATCCGGCTCAGCGCGCTGATCCAGGCGCTGTCCGCATTCAGGCAGGGGATGTAGCGGAATTCCTGGCCACCCGCATGCAGGAAGGCCTCGCGCGCTTCCTGGTTGATTTCCTCCAGCGTTTCCAGGCAGTCGCTCGTGAACCCCGGGCACATCACGTCCACGCTGCGCGTGCCGCCCCGGGCCATCTCGATGAGCGTCGGTTCGGTATAGGGCTCCAGCCACTTGGCCTTGCCGAAGCGGGACTGGAAGGTCACCCGGTAGCGCTCCGGCGCCAAGCCCAGCGCCTGCGCAAGCAGCGCGGCGGTCGCCAGGCATTCCTGCTGGTAGGGGTCCCCCAGGCGCACGGCGCGCTCCGGAATGCCGTGGAAGCTCATCACCAGTTGCTCGGCCGGCCCGCCCTCGCGCTGCCAATGCGCGCGCACGCTGCGGGCCAGCGCGTCGATGTAGGCGGGATGGTCGTGGTAGCTGTTCACGAAACGCAGCTCCGGCAGGCGGCGCGTGCGCAGCGCATAGGCGCACACGTCGTCCGACACGCTTGCGGTGGTCGTGCCCGAATACTGCGGATACAGCGGCAGCACCAGCACGCGGTCCACGCCCTCGGCCTGCAGAGCCTTCAACTGGCCGGCGATGGAAGGCTGCCCATAGCGCATCGCATGCCGCACCTGCACCCGCAGCCCCGCCTCGCCCAGCCACCCGCGCAGCAGCGTCGCCTGCCGCTCCGTCCACACGGCCAGGGGCGAGCCCTCGGGCATCCAGATGCTGGCGTACTTGGCCGCGGACTTGGCCGGCCGGATGCGCAGGATGATGCCGTGCAGGATGGGCAGCCACGCGGCGCGCGGAATCTCCACGATGCGCGGGTCGGACAGGAACTGCGCGAGATAGCGGCGCAGCGCGGGCGCGGTGGGCGCCTCGGGCGTGCCCAGGTTGCACAGCAACACGGCGGTGCGGGGCATCGGGGCGGTCTGGGAGCGGTCGGCAGCGGATGCGTTCATGGGCGGCGGAAGGGAAGGGGATGCAATGGTTGCGCTATTCTCGGCCACCATGCTCGATACCGCCCGCATCCGCGCGATGACCCTTGATCTCGACGATACCCTCTGGCCGATCTGGCCAGCCATCCGGAGGGCCGAGCAGGTGCTGCGGGACTGGCTGGGAACGCGTGCCCCGGCCACGGCCGCGCTGCTGGCCGATGCCGAAACGGCCGCAGTGATCCGCGCCGAGGTCGTGCAGGCGCATGCCCATCTCTCCCACGACCTGAGCGCCCTGCGGCGCGAAAGCATCCGCGCGGCGCTGCGGCGGGCCGGAGAGGACGAATCCCTCACCGACGCGGCCTACGACCTGTTCTTCGCGGAGCGCCAGCGGGTGGACCTGTACGACGACGCCATCGCCGCCCTCGAATTCCTTGCGCCGCGCTATCCGCTCATGGCGCTCACCAATGGCAATGCCGATCTGCATCGCATCGGGCTGGGGAATTACTTCCAGGGGAGCGTGACGGCGCGCACCTTCGGCGTCGCCAAGCCCGATCCGCGCATCTTCCACGAGGCCGCGCAGCAGCTCGGCGTGCCGCCGGAGGCCGTGCTCCACGTGGGCGACGACGCCACGCTCGACGCCCACGGCGCCCTGCAGGCCGGCATGCAAGCCGTCTGGATCAACCGCGCCGGCATCGCCTGGCCGCACGAGGGGCCGGAGCCCGCCGTGGTGGAAGACCTCACCGGCCTGTGCCGGCTGCTCGCGCCGCAGCTGGTGGCGGCTCACCCGCAGGGCGGTGCGCTGCCCGGGGCCTCCGAACGTCGTTCGTAGCGCGCGGGCGTGCGCTGCATGCGACGGTTCCTGTTCCCTGAAACGGGGCCGTGAGCCCTCAGGCGCCCAGGAAGGCCCGCAGCGCGCGCAGCGTCTCCTCCGGCGCTTCCGTCATCTGGGAGTGCCCCACGGGCAGCATCTCCACGCGCACGTCCAGCCCCGCCGCGCGCGCCGCCGCGATCAGGCCCTGGGCCGCCCGTGGCGGTGTCATCTGGTCCTGCGCACCCAGCGCGAACAGCACCGGGCAGGCGAGGGCGGTCACGGCGGCTTCTGCCCCCGCATAGCGGTCGCAGGCCACGAATCCCCGGTGGAAGACGTTCACGTGCGGATTGCTGCGCAGTACGCGCCTGCCGAGCGCCATGCCCGCACCGAAGGTCCAGAAGCCCGCGCCCGAGGGCGACGCGAGGCTGCTGCGGGAGAACACATTCACCATCCGCAGCGCCTTCTCGGGCTCGTTCAGTGCGGCATCGATGAGCGCGGGCGACACCTTCATCGGGTAGGCCGTGCCCACCAGCGCCAGGTGCGTCGCGGCGGCACCCAGCCGTGATGCGGCCTCCAGCGCGATCAGCGACCCCCAGCTGTGGCCCGCGAGCGCCGCCCGCTCCACGCCCAGGGTGCGCAGCAGCGCCACGATGAAATCCGCGGCCTCTTCCACGCTCTGCGGCGCCTCGCCACCGCTGCGGCCGTGGCCGCGCAGGTCCACCGCCAGCACGTTCCAGCCGTGGTGCGCCAGATGCCGGCTCTGGAAGCCCCAGACGCTGTGGTCGTTGAGCACGCCGTGCACCATCGCCACCGTGGGCCGTGCCGGGTCGAAGGGCTTGCCGCCCGTATAGCAATAGGCCGCGTGGCCGTTGACGATCACCTGCATCACGCACCCGCCTTTCCGCCGGCTTTTTCCGCGGCCTTGAGCGCGCGCTTCAGGTCGTCGATCAGGTCGTCTGCATCCTCCAGTCCGATCGACAGGCGGATCGTGCCCTGCGCGATGCCGGCCTGCGCCAGCGCCGCGTCGTCCATCCGGAAGTGCGTCGTGCTGGCGGGGTGGATCACCAGGCTGCGGCAGTCGCCCACGTTGGCGAGGTGGCTGAAGACCTTCAGCGACTCGATGAAGGCCCGGCCCTGCGCCCGGTCGCCCCGCAGGTCGAAGCTGAACACCGAGCCCGCGCCGCGCGGCAGCAGGCGCTGCGCGAGCGCATGGCTGGGGTGCGACTCCAGCATCGGATGGCCGACGCGCGACACGAAGGGGTGGCTCGCCAGGAACTCCACCACCCGCTCCGTGTTGCGCATATGCCGTTCCATGCGCAGCGGCAGGGTCTCGATGCCCTGCAGGATCAGCCAGGCCGTGTGCGGGCTCATGCACGCGCCGAAATCGCGCAGCCCCTCGCGCCGCGCGCGCAGCAGGAAGGCGCCCACGGTGGACTCTTCGGCAAACACCATGCCGTGGAAGCCCGCATACGGCGCGCAGAGCTCCGGGAAGCGCCCCGAGGCCTCCCAGTCGAACGTGCCCCCATCGACCAGCACGCCGCCGATCACCGTGCCGTGGCCGGAGAGGAACTTGGTGGCGGAGTGATAGACCAGATCGGCCCCGTGTTCCAGCGGGCGCATGAGCCAGGGGGAGGTGAGGGTGGAGTCCACCAGCAGCGGAACACCGGCCGCGTGGGCGATCTCTGCCACGGCCGGGATGTCCAGCACCTGCAGGCCCGGATTGCCCACCGTTTCTCCGAAGAGCAGGCGTGTCTCGGGCCGGATGGCGGCGCGCCAGCCTTCCAGGTCGTCCGGCTGCACGAAGGTGGTCTCGATGCCGAAGCGTCGCAGCGTGTAGTGCAGCAGGTTCTGCGAGCCGCCGTAGAGCGCCGTGCTCGCGACGATGTGCCCGCCCGCGCCCATCAGCGTGCTGACGGCCAGGTGCAGCGCGGCCTGGCCGCTCGCCACCGCGATGGCCCCCGCGCCGCCTTCCAGCGCCGCCACGCGCTGCTCCAGCACCGCGTTGGTGGGATTGCTGATCCGGCTGTACACATGCCCGGGCCGTTCGAGGTTGAACAGCGACGCCGCATGGTCGCTCGACTCGAAGACGAACGAGGTCGTCAGGTGGATGGGCACGGCGCGCGCGCCGGTGGCCGGATCGGGCACGGCGCCCGCATGCAGCGCCAGCGTGTCGAAGCCAGGGTCGGAATAACCGGGCATTCGTTGTCTCCTGTGTGTGATCGCAGCGCAACATTGTGGGCTATATTGCGCAGGAAACACCGATCGGCCCGCCCCCGCGGCGCGGCGCCCCCCTGGAGACCTCCCATGAAAGTCAGCGACATCCTCCGCGTCAAAGGCAACACGCTCTTCACCGTCACCGCCGACGAACCCCTGGCGAAAGCCGTGGAGGTCATGGCGGACAAGGACATCGGCTCGCTGGTGGTGATGGACCACGGCGACCTGGTCGGCATGCTCACCTTCCGCGAGGTCATCCAGGCCGTCGTGAAGAACGGCGGCACCGTGGGCACCATGCTCGTGCGCACGGCCATGGACGACGCGCCCCTCACCTGCACGCTCGAGACCGAGATGGACGAGGTGCGCCGCATGATGCTCAACCGCCACGCGCGCTACATGCCGGTGATGGACAAGAAGATGCTCATGGGCGTGGTCAGCTTCTACGACGTGGCCAAGGCCGTGGTGGACAGCCAGAACTTCGAGAACCAGATGCTGAAGGCCTATATCCGTGACTGGCCTGAGGAGAAGGAAGCTACCCCCTGAGGCGCTGCGCGCCTTCCCCCTTCTCTCGCCGCGCTGCGCGCGCCGGGAAGGGGGACGACGCCAGTGGCCCGGCAAAGCCGGTTCCACGGCGTCTGCTGGCGTGGCCTGCTCCGCGGCCGTCTGATGGGTGAGGGCGTGTTCGTTCGCGGGCCGTGCCTGCTGGCTGGTGGTTGAGCTGGCTGCCGGTTGCAATGACCTGGGTCGGAATGGCCCGGCTCGGCGGATGGCTCTGGGATAATCCGGCGCCATGAGCGGCAACACACTCGGCACCTTATTCGCAGTCACCAATTTCGGTGAATCCCACGGCCCGGCCATTGGCTGCGTGATCGACGGCTGCCCACCCGGCATGGAACTGTCGGAGGCCGACATCCAGGCCGACCTGGACCGCCGCCGGCCTGGCACGAGCCGCCATGTCACGCAGCGCGCCGAGCCCGATGCGGTGGAGATCCTCTCCGGCATCTATGAAGGCCGCACCACGGGCACGCCCATCGCCCTGCTGATCCGCAACACCGACCAGCGCAGCAAGGATTACTCGAACATCGCCCAGAGCTTCCGTCCGGGCCATGCCGACTACACCTACTGGCACAAGTACGGCATCCGCGATCCGCGCGGCGGGAGCCGGTCCTCGGCCCGGCTGACGGCGCCCACCGTGGCGGCCGGCGCCGTCGCCAAGAAGTGGCTGGCGGAAAAATACGGCACGCGCTTTCGCGCCTGCATGACCCAGGTCGGCGAGGTGGAGATCCCGTTCGAAAGCTGGGACCACGTGCACGCCAACCCTTTCTTCGCTCCGGTGGCCGATGTATCGGCCCTGGAGGCCTACATGGACGCGTTGCGCAAGGCCGGTGATTCGTGCGGCGCCCGCATCCGCGTGCAGGCCACGGGCGTGCCCGTGGGCCTGGGCGAGCCGCTCTACGACAAGCTCGATGCCGACATCGCCCATGCGCTCATGGGCCTCAATGCGGTGAAGGGGGTGGAGATCGGCGCGGGCTTCGCCAGCGTGGTCCAGCGCGGCACCACGCATGGCGATTCGCTCACGCCCGAGGGCTTCGCCAGCAACAACGCCGGCGGCATCCTGGGCGGCATCAGCAGCGGCCAGGACATCGAGGCCCTGATCGCCATCAAGCCCACCAGTTCCATCATCAGCCCGCGCCAGTCCATCGACATCCACGGCCAGAGCACCGAAGTCATCACCAAGGGCCGCCACGACCCCTGCGTGGGCATCCGCGCCGCGCCCATCGCAGAAGCGCTGCTGGCCCTGGTGCTGATGGACCATGCCCTGCGGCATCGCGCCCAGTGCGGCGACGTGGTGCAGGCGGTGGCGCCGATCCGGGCGTCCTTCCTGTAATCCGGATTCGCCGCTCCGGCCTTTCCCCCGGCCTGTCCCCTAGGGTGCGGCCGAGGCCGGCGCTGCGGCGCCGGTGCCCTGTGCAGGCAGGGCTGGCTGAGAGGCCGCCGCCGGCGCTGGCGCTGGCGTGGGCGCCTGCACCGGCCGGTGGAACCAGCCCATGCGCCATGCCAGCACGCCCGCCACCACCAGCACCACCGCCACGCAGGCCGCCGTCCAGGCCGGCTTGCGCGACTCGGGGAACGGATCGTTCAGCATCCGGCGCGCCCCCGGCGGCACGTGGGCCGTCTGCGACAGCGATCCGCCCAGGCGGGTGTTGATGCGCATACGGCCGTTGATGGCCCAGCCGCTCGCATCCAGGATCGGGCCCAGGCTGCGCTGGCGCAGCTTGAGCCAGGCGATCAGCATGCTCGGCCCCGAAATGGCCACGACGATGCCGAGCAGCGCGATCGGTATCCAGGCGCCCAGGTCCACGAACTTCGCGAAGATGCCCACGGCGACGGCGCTCAGGCTGCCCAGGGCCACGCCGATCGCGGCCACAGTGCCCACGTCCATGCGCCGCTGCCCGTCGGGCACCCCGGCGGCTCCTGCCGGCGCCGCTGCCGTCGCCAGGGTCTTGCCGGGCGCGGTGGCCAGGTTGCCGGCCGTGGCACCCAGCGATTTCTCCACCCGGGAATCGCTCGCCGCCGCCCGCTTGGCCACCTGTTCCTCGATCATGCGCAGGAACTTCTTGTAGGGCGAGAAGAAAGCCTGGGCGATGCTCGTGGGGTTCTCGATGATCTTCGTGATGGTCGCATCCCAGTCGAGGCCGTCGCGGTCGTAGAACACGCCATTGCGGCCCACGAACAGGAAATCGACATCCCCGGCCGTGAAGGCCGCGACGATGCCCATCTTCCGGCCTTTGCGCGTGCAGTCGCAGTAGGCGAGGTAGGTCTTGGCCAGCCCCGCCAGCTTGGCGTGGCGGCCCGCGTCGGCCACCTGCACCGTCAGGTCGCAGCTGCGCGCGTCCAGGTAGAGCGTGCCCGCCTGGAAGATCGCGCCCTCGCGCTGGTAGAAGGCCGAGAACGAGACGAAGTTGTTCAGCAGCCGCAGCAGGTCCCGCTTGAAGCGCAGCAGCTTTTCCAGGGCCAGCGTGTGGCCGTTGTGCGCCTTCTCGGCCTCGTCCTGGGCGATCAGCGCCATCACCCGTTCGCGCACGCCGCTGCCATGCAGCTGGCGTACGGTGTCCGCGTCGAGCGCGTCCAGGTGGGTCGCGGGGCGGGCCGACAGTTGCTTCAGGCAGGGGGACAGCGCATCCAGCGTGCGCTTCCAGTCCGCCTCCGACAGCGACGCGCGCGCCGGCTCGCCCAGCAGCGGCACCAGGGCCTTGTCGCGCAGCGCCTGCACGGCACCCGCCCAGGCGGGGTTGATGCCGCGTTCCAGTGGCAGGGTGCCGTCGGGTGTGAAGGGTGCCAGCGGCAGGGCCGCCACGGCGTCCGAGCCTGGCGAGAGCTCCATCCGGGCCAGCGCGGCATAGTCGTCGTCCGACGGGTGCATTGCCGTGCGCACGCGTGGATCGTATGCGGCCAGCCGCGCCCGCGTGAAGAAGTCGTCCACCTTGTGGCGCACGGCCTGTACCGCCTGGGCTGCCTGCAGCGTGCGGTCCCCCAGCGGCATTCCCTCCGGATGTGCCTGCACCCCGTCCGCCCATTGCTGCAGCGCATCCACCTCGGCAAAGAACGCCTCGGCCGTCTTGCGGTCCACGCCGGCCGGCTGGTCCGCCACCGCGGGCACGCTGCCGTGGGTGGCCATGATGCGCTCCAGCGCGTCGCGAGCCTCTGCATCGTCCTCGGCCGTGGCGGGAGACACCACGCCGTCGCCATTGAAGCGCTGGGCGTTCAGCTTCTCGCTGCGCGCCAGCACCTCTTCCAGGGTGATGGATTCCGCATCCTCGCGCCCCGCCAGGGCAAGGATGCGCCGGGCCTGCTCCGCAAGGGCCGCCCCGTCCTCGGTGGAGCCGTCCAGGGCAGAGAGGTCCAGCACGGGTCCGGGCCGGGCCAGTTCATCCGGATCGCGCAGCCGCTCGCAGGCCCACGCGCAGGCCGCCAGCAGTTCGGGTGGGCGGATGCGCCCGTCGCCATCGGTATCGATGAGGTCGAGCGTGCGCGGGTCGAATTCCACGCCCCGCGTGGGGCAGGCCAGCGCCACCCAGAGTTTCTGGTCCAGTTCGGCCAGGTGCGCGATGTCCGCGCCCGTGCGGATGATGACCTGGTCCACGCCGCCGGCGCGGAAGAATTGCCATGGATGTGCGGAAGACGGGGAGGTCGGTGCGTCAGTCTGCATGGATCGGTGCGGGGGATCGGGAAGGGTGCCGGGTCGTTGCGGAATGCGCGGCAGTTCCAACCGATTGTGCAGTGCGTGCGGCGCCCCGTGCGTAGGACCACGGCCGACGCGCCGTGCCTGGCCGGCATCGCCGGGCAGGCCGCCTACTTGCGCACTTCGTCCACGAGCGCCCGGAACTCGTCGATGTCCTCGAAGCTCCGGTACACGCTCGCGAAGCGGATGTAGGCGACCTTGTCGAGCTTCTTGAGCTCGCGCATCACCAGTTCGCCGATGCGGCTGGACAGCACTTCGCGCTGGCCGAGGTTGAGCAGCTTTTCCTCGATACGCTCGATGGCGCTGTCGATCTGCGTGGTGCTCACCGGCCGCTTGCGCAGCGCGATGCTGAACGAGCCGATGAGCTTGCTGCGGTCGTATTCGATGCGCCGGCCGTCCTTCTTCACCACGTTGGGGAAGCTGACTTCCGGGCGCTCATAGGTCGTGAAGCGCTTGTCGCAGGCCCCGCACTGCCGGCGCCGCCGCACGAAGTCCCCGTCCTCGGCCACGCGCGTTTCGACGACCTGCGTCTCGGGGTGGCTGCAGAACGGGCACTTCATTGCGGGGCGGCGGTCTCGGGGCTGCGCTGCGGTCAGCGATAGACCGGGAAGCGGCTCGTGAGCGCGTGCACCTTCTCGCGCACGGCGGCCAGGTTGGCTTCGTCGTGCGGGTTGTCCAGCACGTCGGCCACCAGGTTCGCGGTGATGCGCGTTTCCTCTTCCTTGAAGCCGCGCGTCGTGATCGCGGGCGTGCCCACCCGGATGCCGCTGGTCACCATCGGCTTTTCCGGATCGTTCGGGATGGAGTTCTTGTTGATGGTGATGTGGGCCTGGCCCAGGGCCGCTTCGGCCGCCTTGCCGGTGATGCCCTTGGCGCGCAGGTCCACCAGCATGACGTGGCTTTCGGTGCGGCCGCTGATGATGCGCAGGCCACGCTCGATCAGCGTCTCGGCGAACACCTTGGCGTTCTTCGCGACCTGCTGCTGGTAGGCCTTGAACTCGGGCGCCAGCGCTTCCTTGAAGGCCACCGCCTTGGCGGCGATGACGTGCTCCAGCGGGCCGCCCTGCAGGCCCGGGAAGATGGCGGAGTTGATCGCCTTCTCGTGTTCGGCCTTCATCAGGATGATGCCGCCGCGCGGGCCGCGCAGGCTCTTGTGCGTCGTGGAGGTGACCACGTCGGCGAAGGGCACGGGGTTCGGGTATTCGCCCGCGACCACCAGGCCGGCATAGTGGGCGATGTCCACCCAGAAGATCGCGCCGATTTCCTTGGCGATCTTCGCGAAGCGTTCGAAATCGATGCGCAGGGAATAAGCGGATGCACCGGCGATGATCAGCTTGGGCTTGTGCTCGCGCGCCTTGGCTTCCAGCGCGTCGTAGTCGATCTCTTCCTTCTCGTTCAGGCCGTACGACACGATGTTGAACCACTTGCCGCTCATGTTGAGCGGCATGCCGTGCGTCAGGTGGCCGCCTTCGGCGAGGCTCATGCCCAGGATGGTGTCGCCGGGCTTCAGGAAGGCGAGCAGCACGGCCTGGTTGGCCTGCGAGCCCGAATTGGGCTGCACGTTGGCGGCTTCGGCGCCGAAGAGCTTCTTCACGCGGTCGATGGCCAGCTGCTCGACCACGTCCACGTTCTCGCAACCGCCGTAGTAGCGCTTGCCGGGATAGCCTTCTGCGTACTTGTTGGTGAGCTGCGAGCCCTGCGCCGCCATGACGGCGGGCGAGGCGTAGTTCTCGCTGGCGATCAGTTCGATGTGCTGCTCCTGGCGCAGGTTCTCGGCCTGGATGGCGGCCCACACTTCGGGATCGGCTTGTTCGACAAGAATATTGCGTTGGTACATGGCGTGGCAGTCCTGTGAATGGTGTCCCTTGGAAAAACAAGGGCTGCCCAGGCGAACGGCGGAACACAACGGGCCTTGCAGCCCGTGCGGCACGCTTCCCAGTGGTTCGCAGGATGAAGTGCCTGCCGGTTTCCACGTCAGCGGCGGTGCCCGCCTTCGCGGATGCACCGCGCCTATCGCCAGTCGCGTACCCCTCGAGTGTAGCGGACGGCAGGGCGGGATGGCGCCGCCGCGGGCTTCAAAGCCCCGGGGTGAGCAGTGCGAGCTTGTCCTCGCCCGAGGAGGCGGCGGGCGATGCATCGGCGGTGCCCGCCGCCTTGGCCGGCAGCGTGGTCTGCGCGGGAGCCTGGGTGGACAGCATCGGAGGCGTCGTTGCGGGAGCGGCCGGCGCGGGCGGCGTGAAGATGGGCACGTTGCGGCCGTTGGCCACCTGCCGCAGGCGCATGTGTTCGGCCATGACCTTGATCGCGTAGCCGCCGTCGTCGGCCAGGTTGGCGGCACCCACGTAGTAGCGCAGCCCGCCTTCGAGGGAGCCGGCGCGGGCGATGCATTCCTGCAGCACACGGACGCCGACGCGCAGGTTGCTCACCGGGTCGAAGGCGGCGAAATGGCCGCCGAAGTTCTCGTACTTGTCGGTGTGCACCCGCGTCATGACCTGCATCAGGCCCTGGGCGCCCACGGCGCTCTGCGCGAAGGGATTGAAGCTCGACTCCACGGCCATGATGGCCAGGATGAGCGTGGGATCGAGCTTGGTGCGGCCGCCGATCTCGTAGGCCTCCGACACCAGCGCGGCGAGGGGTTCGGGCGCCACGCGGTATTTCTTGCTGAGCCAGAACGCGACGGCGGCCTGCTCCTTGGGCAGGTCCTTGGGATTGGTGGCCGTGGCACGCTCGCTGGCTTCTGGCTCCGTGGGCACGCCGACCACCGCCACCTGGCGCGCCTGCAGCCAGCCCATGAGCTGTTCCTCTCCGGCCTGCCGCAGGTCCGGGCGGGCGGTGAGGGTGATCGCGCCGAACGCGACCGTCAGCCCGACCAGGGCGAAACTGCTGTGGGTGATTTCGAGGAAACCGTCGATCACATCGGATGCGAAGGTCTGCACTCCGCCGATCACCCGTCCTGACGCTGTCATAGCTCTTCCTTTCTGAGTCGAGGCCTGTTGCGGGTGACACCCGTGGTGGGGGTCTCCCGTGCCAGGCATCTCGCCTGGATTGGTACGCCATCCAGTTCCCGTGGAAACAGCCTGCGCAGCGGTGCAGGGGGAACGACTTCGCCGGATTCGGCAGCGATGGAGATAGTGGTCAGCCTCGGTTTTCGAAGCTGGCGGATTCTAGGAGGGGTCCAAATGCCAGGTCAATACTAAGGTTGCTATTCATTAGATCAATTTATTCTAAAAAGCATGGATGCAAACACAGTTTTCGGATGCCCGGCAGTGCTTTCGTGCACTCGGCCATGAAACCCTTGTGACACTCCGGACGGGGCGGGAGGTTTTGAACAATCGAGATGCTGCGATCGATAGCGAATATCGGTTGGACGTCTCGTGCGGATTGGATAAATTGGAGGCGTCTGGCAGTGACCAGGCATCGCCCGACGAAGCGGAAACCACCATCCAAGCGGCATGCAGTGCCCTGGTTGGGCAGGTGGAATCTTCCACGGCAAACCCTCGGAGGCAATACCTTGCCTCCTGCTCCATGGACCTTCACCCTCCATGGTGCAAACGATGGCAAAAGACCGTTGTGTCAGCCGTCAAGCCCGGCAGTGGCCATCAAGCCCTGCCGGGCTTTCTGTTTTTCACCTTGTTACGGTTTGCCGGGCCGCGCATCTGCTGCAATCCCGGCCATGGGTGCAATCGAATCAAACGGGGAGCGGGCGCAGGATCCCGCGGGTGGACGGCTGCATGCACGCCGGGCCGCTGCGGCCGTCGCCGCGCGCAGGGTCGCCGGCGGCGTCGCCTTGCTGCTGCTGGTATGGGCACTGGCCTGGCTGGCCGTGCCGCCCCTGGTGCGCTGGGGGCTGGAGCGCTGGGGCAGCAGTTTCGCGGGACGCGCCGTCACCGTGGGAAAGGTGGATTTCCGCCCCTGGACGCTGGAGCTCACCGTGCATGACATCGCCCTAGCGGCAGCGGCTCCCGGCGCCCCTGCCCAGGCGGAAATCCGGCGCCTCTATATAGACATGGAAATGCAGTCCCTGGTGCGCTGGGCGCCGGTGCTGGACGCGCTGGAAATCGACGCGCCGCGGCTGCGCGTGGTGCGCGGACAGGATGGCCGCTACGACATCGACGACCTGCTGCAGTTGGGCGCCGCCCGCCCGGGGGGCGGGGAGGGCGGTGGCGGCCGGTTCGCGCTCTACAACCTGGCCCTGCGCGATGGCGCGGTCGAGTTCACCGACCGGACGACGGACCAGACGCACCGGCTGACGGGGCTCGAACTCGGCATTCCCTTTCTGAGCAACCTGCCCGCCGACCGGCAGGTCACGGTGACGCCGCGGCTCGCTTTCAGCCTGGATGGCAGCACCTTCGATACCGGAGCGCGCAGCACGCCGTTCTCGGAAGACCGCAACACGCAGGCCCGGCTGCGTATCCGGGGGCTGGACCTGTCTCCGCTGCGTGCCTATTGGCCCGCGGGAGTGCCCCTGCGGCCGCAGGCCGGGACTCTTGAGGCAGAGCTGGACATCGGATTCCTCCAGGGGCCGGAGCCGCGCCTGACCGTGGGCGGGCATGCGCGCCTGTCCGGCGTGCGCCTGGACGGGCCGCCGGGTAGCGCGCCCGTCGCGTTCCAGTCGCTGGATGTCCATGCGGCATCGGTGGAGCCGCTGCGCAGGTCGGCGCACCTGGCTTCGGTCGAATGGTCCGGGCCGGAGATCGCGGTGCGGCGCGACGCCCAGGGGCAGTGGGACTGGGCTGCGGCGGCTGGCGCCGGTGGCGCGCAGGGTGCCCCACGCGCGACGCCGGCGGCCAGCGGTGCCGGCCCGTCTTCCGGGGCCTGGCAGGTGGCGATAGACCGCGTCGCGGTCCGGGAAGGGCGCCTGGCATGGCGCGACGAGCGCGCGGCGCGCCCGGTCGCCATGGCATGGGACGGTGTCCAAGCACAGGCGCAGTCGCTGTCCTGGCCATGGAAGGACGGGATTCCGTTCCGGTTGCAGGCCCGCATGCAGCCCGCAGCCCATGGAGCGACCAGCAGGTCCGGTGCCAGCGAAGCTGGGGAGGTGCCCGCGACGCTGCGGGTGGCGGGGACCGCATGGCCTGGGCGAGGGCAGGTGGCCGCGTCGCTGCGCGGCCTGCCGTTGTCGGCTGTCGATGGTTATGCGGCGGGTGCATTCGCGCCGCGCGCCGGAGCGGTCATCGACGCCGACGCCGGTGTCGCCTGGAACCACGACAACGGTGCGCTGGTGGCGAAAGTGGCGCGGTTCGTGGCGGATGGGGTCACCCTGGCCTGTCCGGCCGGCGGGTCGTGCGCGGCGCCATCCGCCGAGGCGGGCCGTACGCCGGCGGGCCCGGGAACGCCGCCGGGCGCCTGGGTGCAGGCAGAACGGCTGGAAATCGAGAATGCGTGGATCGACGTGCCCGCCCGCGCCGTGTCCGTGGAGAGGGCCGTTGCCCGGGCACCGCGGCTGCGCGCGGAGCGCGACGTGCAAGGGCGCTGGATGTTCGATGCCTGGCTACGGCAGGGCGAGGCCGACCGGGCCCCTCCCCGGGAGGCTCGGTCCGCAGGTGGCGATGCCCCCTGGTCCGTCCGGTTGGGCGAGGTGGCGGTGGAGAGCGGGGCGGTGGCCTTGCGCGACGCGGTGCCTGCATCGCCGGTGGATCTGCGCTGGTCTGCCATCGCCCTGCAGGCCCGGGGGGTGCGCTGGCCACAGGCGGCCGGCGGCCCGGCTGTGCCGGTGCAGTTGTCCCTGTCGGGACAGTGGGAGGCTGGTCGGCGCGAACCCGGCCGCCTGGCGTATGAGGGGCGGCTGACGATGGCCCCCCTGGCCGTGCAGGGCCGCCTGCAGGCCCAGCAGTTGCCCCTGCACCTGCTGGAGCCGTACGCTGCCCCATGGCTGAACGTGCGCATCGTTCGGGCAGAGGCCGGTTTCGAAGGCGATGTGGACTATGCCGCCACGGCCGCGGGAGCGAAGGCCTCGGTGCGCGGCAATGCTGCGCTGGACGAGGTGCGCGTGCGTGCGCCGGCCCCCACCCCGGCGCCGGAAGCGGGTGCGGGAACTCCGCCCGCACAGCCGCGTGGCGAGGAATTGCTGCGCTGGCGCAATCTGGCCCTCCAGGGCGTGCAATGGGAGATGTCACCCGGCGCGCCCGCGCGCGTGGATGTGCGGGAAACGGCATTGCGGGATTTCTTCGCGCGCATCGTGCTGCAGAAGAACGGCCGGCTCAACCTGCAGGACCTGGTTCGCAGCCCGGAAGCATCCTCCCGGCCGGAACCGGTCCCTGGGCAGGCCGACGCCAGCGGCGCCGCAGCTGCCCGCCCCGCGGCAGCCGATGGTACGGCTGCCGACCCGGCAACCCCGGCGACCCCGGCGACCCCGGCGACCCAGGCCGCTGCGGCTTCCCGTGCCGGCCCGGTGCTGCGCTTCGGGCCGGTGGTGCTGTCCGCGGGGGCCGTGCGTTTCACCGACTACTTCATCGAGCCCAACTACTCCGCCGATCTCGGCGATCTGGCGGGGCGCATCGGCGCGTTCTCTTCCGAGCCTCCACCTCGAGGTGGCGAGCCCGCGATGGCGGAGCTGGAGCTCAGCGGGAAGGCCCAGGGCTCGGCGCCGCTGGAGATCTCGGGACGCATCAACCCCCTGGCGAAGCCACTGGCGCTGGACATCCAGGGCCGGGTGCGGGACCTGGAGCTGCCGCCGCTGTCGCCCTATGCCATCAAGTACGCGGGCCATGGCATCGAACGCGGCAAGCTGAGCATGGAGGTTCGCTACAAGGTCCAGCCCGACGGGCAGCTCACCGCCGGCAACCGCCTTGTGCTGCACCAGCTCACCTTCAGCGATCCCGTGGAGGGCGCTTCCGCCAGCCTGCCGGTGCGGCTGGCCGCGGCGCTGCTGGCGGACAGCAACGGGGTGATCGATCTGGACCTTCCCATCAGCGGATCGCTCAACGATCCCCAGTTCAGCCTGGGGCCGGTGATCCTGCGGGCCGTGGGCAGCCTGGTCCTGAAGGCCGTGACCTCGCCGTTTTCGCTGCTGGCCAAGGCCTTCGCCGGCGGGACGGCAGAGCAGGGGGCCGTGGCTTTCGCGCCCGGCAGTGCGGTACTGGACGCCGCGGCTCTCCAGGGGCTGGACAAGGTGGCGCAATCGCTGCGCGACCGGCCGGCCCTGCAACTGACCGTGACCGGCCATGCCGTGGCGCAGGCCGAGGAAGACGGCTGGAAGCGCGAGCGCCTGCGCTCGCAGGTGCAGGCATGGCAGCAGCGGCGCCAGCCGGCGGCGCGCGCGGATGCGGACGTGCAGGGCGCACCGGCGGCCCCGGGGGGCACGGACGTCGCCCAGGCGCAGGCCTATGCCGATGCCCTGCGGGAGCTCTACCGCCGCGCGGACATTCCCAAGCCCCGCAATCTTCTGGGCATGGCGCGGGACATTCCCGTCCCGGAGATGGAGGCGCTGCTGCTGGCCCAGATGAAGGTGCCCGAGGGCGCCCTGCGCGAACTGGCCCAGGCGCGCGCGGTGGCGGTGCGCGACGAACTGGCGCGGCGCGGCGTGCCGCTGGAGCGGCTGTTCGTGGCGGCTCCGCGCGTGGATGCGCGCCGGGAGGGCGCCGCGCCCCAGGCGGAGCTGGCGCTTTCCGCGCGCTGAAGCGGCCTGCGGAGGGTGGTTGTACCCGGGAGGTGCGGCCCCATATGGCATGCTCGGGCCGTATTCCGGGCCTCCGTTTCCCAGGCGCTCCAGGCGTATCTCCGGACCGGCGGACAAAACCGGGCCAAAATAGCGCCTTCGACGCTCGCCGGGCCGTGATCCCGGCGTACGGGCGCTGGTGCCTCCGGCACCTGGCCCCTCCTGACCAGAACCATGTTTCCTTTTTCTTCTCGCAACAAAATGTCTGACGCCCCTGAAGTGAACCCGGCCCCGGCCAAAGCCTCCGAGCCGCATCCGCTGGACGCGTTGACGGGCGGGGCCTTTTCCGCCGCCACGTCGGGCGAGCGTGCCTCGCGCATCCGCGACTGGCTGGCGACCCAGCCCACGCCCGAGCAGTTGCAGGAAGTGTTCAAGGAACTGAGCGGACGCGACAAGGGCGCGGCCCGTGCCGTGCGCGAGCGACTCGACGAGATCCGCCGCGCCAAGGGCCAGGAAGCCATCGCTGCCGAATGGGCCGAAAAGGCCACCGCGCTGCTTGACGCCTCCCGCTTCCACATCGCCGACGCGCTCGCCTGGCAGCGCGATGCGGCCAAGGCCGGTGCACCCCTGTCCCGCGAGCCCCTGGCATCGCTCAAGGCCCGCCTGGCCGAGCGCATGAAGGTCATCGAGGATCTGCAGCACCGCGTGCAGGTGCAGCGCGAGGCGGCCGTCCTGCTGGCCCAGCGCATCGACGTGCTCTCCACCAAGCCCTGGCGCGACGCGCAGGCGGCCCTGGAGGCGCTGCGCACCGATGTCGAGCGCTGGCAGCAGCAGGCCGACGAGCTGTCGGGCGATCCCGCATGGCCCAGCGTCGAGGCCCGCTTCCCGCCCCAGCTGGACGCCTCCCGCACGCAACTGCTCGTGGTGTGGAACGCGTTCCAGCCGGCCATCGCGCAGGCGGCGGCCGCTGCCGAGAACCCCGAGGCGCCGCTGCCCCCCGTGCCGGTCTGGGCGGAGGAGTTGCGCATCGCGCGCGGCGGCGAGCCGCTGGCCGATGCGGCGGCTTCCGGCGCTGCGCCGGCGGCTCCCGCCCGTGCGGCGGCCAAGACCGATCCGGCGGTGCGCGAGAAAGCCGAGCAGGCCGTGCGCGCCGCGCTGGCCAAGCTGCAGGAAGAAACCGCCCAGGGCCATGGCAAGGCATCTGCCGGTGCCGCCACGGCCCTGCGCACCGTGCTGAAGCAGCACGGCCGCCATATCGACACGGCCCTGGAGCATGACGTGCACACTGCGCTCGTTGCCGCGGGCGAGCTGCAGGGCTGGCAGCGCTGGAGCGCCGACCAGGTGCGCGAGGACCTCGTGGCCAAGGCGGAAGGACTGCTCAAGCGCCCCGAAGGCCAGGCGCTGGGTGGCCGCAAGATCCAGGAAAGCCTGCGCCAGCTGCGCGAGCAGTGGAAGCAGACCGACCAGGGCGGCCCGGCGAATCACGCCCTCTGGAAGAAATTCGACGAGGCCTGCAATGCCGCCCACAAGGTGGTGGAGGCCTGGCTGGAGAAGGTGCGTGCCGACGCGGCCGAGCACAAGGCGCAGCGCCTGGCGCTGATCCAGGAACTGCAGGCCTGGACGGCCGCGCAGGCAGCGGACGGCGCGCAGCCCGACTGGAAGCAGGTGAGCCGTGCGCTGCACCAGTTTTCCGATCGCTGGCGCGAAGGCGGCCACGTGAACGAAAAGGTCTATGCCGAACTGCAGCCGCAGTGGAAGCAGGTGCTGTCCGAAGCGGCCGCGCCGCTGGAGGCGGCCCAGAAGCAAAGCCTGGCGCGCCGCCATGCCATGATCGACGAGGCCGTGGCGCTGGGCGCCGCACCGGCGCTGCGCATCGATGCCGTGAAGGCGCTGCAGCAGCGCTGGCAGGCCGAGGCCCAGTCCGTGCCACTGGACCGCAAGCAGGAGCAGAAGCTCTGGGATGCGTTCCGCAAGCCCATCGACGAGGCCTTCAACCGCAAGACGGCCGATCGCCAGAAGGCCGCGGGCGAGATGAGCGCCCACGACCGGGCGGTTCTGGATGCGTCCAAGGCGGTGGAGGAGGCCAATGCCTCCGGCGATGCCCAGCTGATCCGCACGGCGCTGGCCGCGCTGGAAGCGGCCGTCCGGGGCCAGCAGCAGGCAGCGGCCGATTCCGCCGCCGCTGCACAGGCTGCCACCCCCGAAGCGGCCCAGGCCGAAGGCACGGAGGCGACTGGCGACGCCGGCGCTGCGCCCGCCGCGGCGCCGAAGCCCGCACGTCCCGTGGTGGCGGTGCGTGGCGATGACCGCCCGGGCGCCAAGCGCGACGTTCCCGCTCCGGCAGGCCGCCCGGGCCGCCCCGGCGAGCGGGACCGCAGGGACGGCCGCCCTGGACGTGACGGTCGCGACGGCCGGGAGGGTGGTGACCGCGGTGGCCGCTTCGGCGACCGTGACCGTACGGCGCAGGCCCGCGGGCCTCGCCTGGGCGACGCCGCGTTCCGCGCCCAGCGCGAGGCGCAGGAGCATGCCCAGGCAGCGCTGCGCAGGCTGGCCGCCCAGGCGCACGGCGAAGCGCTGACCCAGCTGCTCGCAGCATGGGAGAAGCGCGACGCGTCGCAGCTGCCGTCCGCGCAGGAACTGGGATCGCAGGTGCCCGCCGGCGTGCGCAGCACCTGGGCGCAGGCAGTGTCGTCGGGGCCTGCAGGCGATGCGTCCGAGGCATTGCTGCGGCTGGAGATGGCGGCCGAGGTGCCCACGCCCGCGGAGCAGTTGCCCGCGCGCCGTGCCCTGCAACTGCAATTGCTGACGCGCCGCAACGATCCGCCGCCGGCGCAGACCTGGGCCCAGGACGCCGCGCGCGTGCTCGCCAGCTCGAGCGAGCCCGGCAATGCGCGGCGTTTCCAGCAGGCGCTGAAGGCACTGCTCAAGGGCTGATCGCCCCTCTGGCTGCCGGGGGCGGATCCGTCCGTGCCTCCGGCGTGCCCTGCGCCCGGTGCTCCGGGCGCATTCTGTCGGTCCTCATGCCCCGCATGGCATGCATCGCACGATGCATGCATCCAGTTCCTTGCCATGGGAGGCACGGCTGCACGCGCCTGCCAGCAGCCGGCGTGCCGCATATGTCACTGGAATGGGGAAGGGATGTATGGGCAGTGCCGAGGGGCAACCCTGGTCACGCTGCAGCATGGCTGGCCCTGGATATGGCGACGACAGGGAAGGCTGGTGCCGGACTGGTCGTGCGCTTTGCGGACATGCCGTCAGGCCGGTGCCTGCCGCAGGCGGAAAAAGAAAAAGCCGCTGGGTTAGCAGCGGCTTTTGAATTTTGGTGCCCAGGAGAGGACTCGAACCTCCACGATGTTACTCGCTAGTACCTGAAACTAGTGCGTCTACCAATTCCGCCACCTGGGCATCTCAGGAATCCTTGAATTCTAGCGTCTTTTTTTGCCGCTCCGGGCAAGTTGACGATTTTTTTGAAAAAACTTTGAAGAGCCTGTCTCGATGACCACCGCGATTCGAAGCGGCGGCCCGGCGGCGCCTCCACCAACAAAAAAGCCGCTTCACAAGGAAGCGGCTCGATTGCCGGAAAACCGGTCTGGTTCTCGTTAAACTTGGTGCCCAGGAGAGGACTCGAACCTCCACGATGTTACTCGCTAGTACCTGAAACTAGTGCGTCTACCAATTCCGCCACCTGGGCATTTCAGGAAAGACTCAGATTGTATATCAAAAAAACGAAAGCCGTCGCAAACATCGCTCACTCCGATGACGAAATCGAAGGCAGCGTGCAGGGCCATCGCGACGGCCACGGATTCGTGCAGCGCGACGACGGCGAAGCCGACATCTACATCCCCGCCAACGAGATGCGGGCGGTGCTCCACAAGGACCGCGTGCGCGTGCGCATCGCGCGCCATGACCGGCGCGGCCGGCCCGAGGGGCGCATCGTCGAGATCATCGAGCGCCCCCATCACCCGATCATCGGTCGCCTGCTGCAGGAAAGCGGCGTGTGGCTGGTGGCGCCGGAAGACAAGCGCTACGGCCAGGATGTGCTGATCCCCAAGGGCGCGACCGGCTCGGCCAAGACCGGGCAGGTCGTGGTGGTGGAGCTGACGGAACCTCCCGCGCTGTTCGGGCAGCCCGTGGGCCGGGTCACGGAAGTGCTGGGGGAGGTGGACGATCCCGGCATGGAGATCGAGATCGCCGTGCGCAAGTACGGGGTTCCGCACGAGTTCTCGCAGGAGGCGCTGGCGCAGGCCAGGGGCCTGCCTGACAAGGTGCGCGCGCAGGACAAGCGCCACCGCATCGACCTGACCGACGTGCCGCTGGTGACCATCGACGGCGAGGATGCCCGCGACTTCGACGATGCCGTGTATTGCGAGCCGGCGCGCGTCGGCCGCGCCAAGGGCTGGCGGCTGCTGGTCGCGATCGCCGACGTGAGCCACTACGTGGAGACGGGCAGTCCCATCGACGTGGATGCCTACGACCGGGCCACCAGCGTCTATTTCCCGCGCCGCGTCATCCCGATGCTGCCCGAGAAGCTGTCCAACGGGCTGTGCTCGCTCAATCCGGAGGTGGAGCGCCTGTGCATGGTGTGCGACATGCTGGTCACCGCCAAGGGCGAGGTGCATGCCTACCAGTTCTATCCGGCCGTCATGTTCAGCCATGCGCGCTTCACCTATACGGAAGTGGCCGCGATCCTCGCGAACACGCGGGGGCCGGAGGCGACGAAGCGCCGGGCGCGCGTTCAGGACCTGCTGAACCTGCACGACGTGTACCGCGCGCTGCTGTCGTCGCGGCACGCGCGCGGGGCCGTGGATTTCGAGACCACCGAGACGCAGATCGTCTGCGACGACAACGGCCGCATCGAGAAGATCGTGCCGCGCACGCGCAACGATGCCCACCGCCTGATCGAGGAGGCCATGCTCGCGGCCAACGTGTGCAGCGCGGACTTCATCGCGCAGGGCGGGCAGCCGGGGCTCTACCGCGTGCACGAGGGGCCCACGCCGGAGAAGCAGGAGATCCTGCGCGGCTACCTGAAGGCGATGGGCGTGGGCATGACGATCGGAGACGATCCGAAGCCCGGAGACTTCCAGGCCATCGCGGAGGCCACGAAGGACCGCCCGGATGCGCAGCAGATCCACACGATGCTGCTGCGGTCCATGCAGCAGGCCATCTACACGCCCGTGAACAGCGGCCATTTCGGGCTGGCGTACGAGGCCTACACGCATTTCACCAGCCCGATCCGGCGCTATCCGGACCTGCTGGTGCACCGGGTGATCAAGGCCATCCTGGGCCAGACCAAGTACCGGCTGCCGGCGCTGCCGGTGCCGGGGGAAGCCCACGCCAAGCTGGCCAAGCGCCTCGCCGCGCGCGTGCCGGCGCCGACGCAGCAGCCACGCAAGCCGCTGTCCGCCGCCGCGGTCCGCGAGGTGCAGGCCTGGGAGGCCGCCGGCCTGCACTGCAGTGCCAACGAGCGCCGCGCCGACGAGGCCAGCCGCGATGTCGAGGCGTGGCTGAAGTGCAAGTACATGCGCGAGCACCTGGGCGAGGAGTTCAGCGGCCTGGTCACGGCCGCCACCAGCTTCGGCATCTTCGTGACGCTGGACGCGATGTACGTCGAGGGACTGGTGCACATCACGGAGCTGGGCGGCGAGTACTTCAAGTTCGACGAGGCGCGCCAGGAGCTGCGCGGCGAGCGCACGGGCATCCGCTATGCCATCGGCACGCGGGTGCGCGTACAGGTGAGCCGCGTGGACCTGGATGGGCGCCGCATCGACTTCCGGCTGGTGCGCGAGGGCGAGGAATCGCCGGCGCCCGCGCGCAATTCCCGTGGCCGCGGAGGTCGCGAGCCGGCGGAGCCCATGCTCCCGCCGTCCGCGGATGGCGCGGGGGCGGAGCGCAGCCGCAGCAAGGCCCGCAAGGGCGATTCCAGGCCCGCCCGCTCGCAGGACGCCCAGCCGGCACCGCGCAAGGCGGCAGCCAAGGGCTCCGGGCGCCGCTCCGGAGCGGCCAAGCGGGGCAAGTCGCGCCGCTGAGCCCGGGCAGGGCGCCGGGATGCCTGGAGTCTCCCGGCCCCACCTTGGGGCGATGTGCATCCAGCAAGAGGACGAGGACGATGAAGGTTTCGAACGGAACGCCGCGTATCGCGGTGGTGACGGGTGCCGGCTCGGGCATCGGCAAGGCGGCGGCGCTGGCCCTGCTGGGCGCCGGCTGGTCGGTGGTGCTGGCCGGGCGCCGCGAAGCGTTGCTGCAGGCCGTGGTGGAAGAGGGCGGTGCGCCCGATCGCGCGTTGGCGGTGCCGACGGACGTGGCGGATCCGCAGGCCGTGGAGCGGTTGTTCGCGCAGGCCGTGGAGCGGTTCGGCCGCGTGGACCTGCTGTTCAACAACGCCGGGGTGGGCGCGCCTGCCGTGCCGCTGGAGGAGCTGCCGATCGATGAATGGAAGCGCGTGGTGGACATCAACCTGAACGGGATGTTCTATTGCCTGCGCGAGGCATTCCGGGTGATGAAGTCGCAGAACCCGCGGGGCGGGCGGATCATCAACAATGGCTCGATTTCGGCGCATGCCCCGAGGCCGAACTCCATTGCCTACACCGCTACCAAGCACGCGGTGATGGGGCTGACCAAGACCGCCTCTCTGGACGGGCGCAAGTACGACATCGCGGTGGGGCAGATCGATGTGGGCAATGCGGGCACGGAACTGGCGCAACGCATGACGCAGGGCGTGCCCCAGGCCAATGGCCAGATCGCGGCCGAGCCGCTGATGGACGTGGACATCGTCGCGAAGTCGGTGCTCTACATGGCGGAGCTGCCGCTGGAGGCCAATGTGTTGTTCCACACGGTGATGGCCACCAAGATGCCGTTCGTCGGCAGGGGATGATGCCGCTCCCCCTGCGGAAGCGGTGTGGGGCGTTCAGCCCGCGCAGGCCGAGGTTTGCGACGGGGATCCCTGGGGCACAGGGCTGCCCATCAAGGCAGCATGTGCGGGCCGGATGCGGGGCTTTGCGTCGGCGTAAGCCGCCGGAAGGACGGACGACGTGTCGGCAGGCTCGGCCGAAGCGGGTGCCACGGTGTCGCCGATGTCGTCACGCTCCTGATACGACGACAGGAAAGGCCAGGTTTTGCGGATCATGTCGGGCTCCTAGAAAACGCGGGGAGCGCCGGTGGTCTGCCGGCGTAGCGTCAGTATTCCGCCGCGGGTCCCGGCTCCCTGTAGGACAAGGCTGAGGCCGTTTGCGGGCGGGTTTCCGAACGGTTACGTGCGGCGCCATAAGCCTGGACGTACGTCCGGGCCGAGGCCGCCCAGCCGAAATCGCGCTGCATGCCGTTGCGCTGCAGGCGGCGCCAGGCGTCGGGAGCGGTTTTCCAGAGGTGCAGGGCGCGGCCGACGGCCTGGTCGAACGCGGCCTGGCTGGACCCGCGCAGGACGAAGCCCGTGCCGTTGCCCGCAGGGTCGTCGGCATCCACGACCGAATCGGCGAGACCGCCGGTGGGCGTGACCACGGGGGGCGTGCCGTAGGCCTGGCTATACATCTGGTTCAGGCCGCAGGGCTCGAAGCGGGACGGCATGAGGAAGCTGTCGCTGCCGGCCTCGATGCCGTGGGCGAGGCTTTCGTCGAAGCCCACGGTGACGTGCATGTGGCGGGGATGGCGCTTCGCCAGTGCGCGCAGGGCGCTTTCCAGTGCCGGGTCGCCGCTGCCCAGGATGGCGAGCTGCCCGCCCTGGCGCAACAGGCGTTCGGCGCCGCCGATCACCCAGTCGATGCCTTTTTGCTCGGTCATCCGGCCGACAAGGCCGAACAGCATGCGGTCGCCGTCCTGTGCCAGTCCCAGCCTGTGGCGCAGGGCGGCCTTGCAGGCGGCCTTGCCCTCGAGGCTGCCGGCAGAGAATGGCTGCGCGATCAGCGGGTCGTGCAAGGGATTCCAGAGCGCCGTGTCGATGCCGTTGAGGATGCCCTGCAGCCGGTCGGCACGGGCGCGCAGCACGCCGTCCAGGCCGAAGCCGAGTTCGGGTGTCTGGATCTCGCGTGCGTAGGTGGGGCTGACCGTCGTGATGGCATCCGCGTACTGCAGGCCGGCCTTGAGCATGGAGAGCTGGCCCCAGAATTCTGCGCCCTCGATGCCCAGGTGCCGCTCCTCTATGCCAAGGCGCTGCGCCCAGTCCATGGAGAACACACCCTGGAAAGCCAGGTTGTGGACGGTGACCATGCTGCGGGCGACCGTGTCACTTCGGGGGCCGGCCGCGTCGCGGAACTGTCGCAGGTAGAGCGGGGCCAGTGCGGTGGGCCAGTCGTTGGCGTGGACGATGTCCGCTGTCCAGCCGCAGGGCGATTGCGGGGTGCCGATGCGCGCGGCGACGTGGGCGAGCAGGCCGAAGCGCAGGGCATTGTCCGGATGTTCCCCCTGTGCGCCGGCGTAGGGAGATCCCGGGCGTGCGTAGAGCTGCGGGCAGGAGAGCAGCAGCAGGGGGACCTCGTTTCCGCCGCGGTCCACGCGCAGCAGTTGCGCGGCGGGCCACGGGCCTTCGGCAGGCAGTGAATGCCAGCCCGTGATCCGCCCCTGCAGCGGCATGTCCGCATAGGCGGGCATGAGCAGCATCACCTCGTGGCCAAGGGCCGCGATGGCGGGCGGCAGCGCGGCGCTGACGTCGCCCAGGCCGCCGGTCTTGACCAGCGGGGCGCATTCCGATGTGGCGAAGAGAATCTTCATGCGCCGGATTCTCCGCCCACGAGCACCGCGAACGGCAGGCCGGGACGGTCCGGAAGCACTTCCCCGAGGATTTCCTCCACGCTCCATCCTTCACCGGTGTCCGGGCCGATGCGCCGGCCCGTCATCCATTCCTGCCAGCCGTCGGCCTTGGCCAGCACGGGGTGGGCAGATGCCACCGAGATCCGGGTGCCGCGCCACCCAGCCGCCGCCAGGCCATAGAGCAGGCGCGCGCAGACCACCACGATGGCCCGGCCATCCCGGATGCGCGCGAAGGCGAACGCGTGCTCTGCACCGTGGCCTTCCAGCGTAAGAGGCAGGTAGGTGGACTGGCGGAACAGGTCGGGCAGGGCCTGCCGCAGCTGCAGCAGGCGCCAGGTGACCAGCTGCTTGGCATCGGGGCCGGGCACCGGGGCCATGAGGCGCTCCCAGTCCGCCGGCGACGGATAGGCACCCTGGCCATAGAGCGCCTGCACCTGCTGCAGTGCCTGTGCCATGGCGCCGAAGTCCACGGGGCGGCGGTTGTCCGGGTCCACGAGGCTGAAGTTCCACTGCTCGCAGCCCTGGTAGATGTCCGGCACGCCGGGCACCGTCAGCTTGAGCGCGAGCTGGCAGAGGCTGTTGCGGAAGCCATAGGGCGCGATGGACTGCACGAATCTTTCCAGTTCGCGCACGAAACGTTCGGTCGAGAGCGCGCCATCGATGTAGCGCGCCACCGCACCTTCATAGGCCTCGTCCGGGAACAGCCAGTTGGTCTGCTGCTTGGCCTCGCGCATGGCCTTGACCATGTACTGCTGGATGCGTTCGCGCAGTTTCTGGCGCTCCTGCGGCTCGGTGGGGTGGGTGGGCCAGATGCCGACCAGCGCCTGGTAGAGGGCCCAGAGGTCGTGCGGCCGCGGGGCTTGCACACCCTCCACCTCGGTGGTGAAGCGCTCGCCCAGCTCGCGCAGCTGCAGGGCGGTGTCTTCCCACAGCGCGGGGATTTCCGAGAGCACGTTCAGGCGGGCCCGGAGGTCTTCGGACCGCTTGCTGTCGTGCGTCGAGGTGGCCAGCAGGTTGTGCGGGCGGTGGCGGGCCCGCTGCAGGTTGGCCTGGTGGAAGGCCGCGCAGGTCAGGCCGAAGCGGCGTGGCTCCGAGCCGACGTCGTTCAGGGAGACCAGGCGCACGTAGCGGTAGAAGACGGTGTCTTCCACGGACTTGGCCATGACCGGGGCCGTGAATTGCTGCCAGCGGCGGATGAATCGCGCGCGCAGGGGCGGGGCCGCGCCCTCGTCGCCGAGCAGGACGCTTTCGAGATAGGCCAGCACGCCGCCCTCGCTGGTACCCATGCGGCGGCGCGCGGCCGCGACGGCCCAGGCGACGTGGCGCCGGTCGGTATCGCTGGGCGGCGTGCCGTCGGGCACGAGGTAGGTGCGGTACACGGGGAAGACCGCCGCCACTTCCGTCAGGGCGATGCGCAGCTGGTTGCGCGTGAAATCGAAGGTGCGCCGGTCCGCCTGCGCGATGCGGTAGAGCGTATCGGCCAGCCACCCCAGGTCGCTGTAGAGCGAGGTCTCGATGATGTGCTTCTTGCACTCGTACACCGCTTCCTCGAAGTCCTTGGTGTCGCCGGTGAAGCTGGTGTAGGCGTCGTCGAAGGCGGCCTGCGATGCGGTGTCCACGAAGAGGCCGTTGACCAGGCTGCTGAAACGGTAGCCCGTGGCGCCGTGCACGGGCCAGTCGGCCGGCAGGGGCTCGTGGTCCGCCAGGATCTTTTCCACCACGAGGTAGAGGGCCGTGGGTTCGCGGCCGGCGGCGCGGGCGAGTGCCGCATAGCGCCGCTGCAGGCGGTCGAAGTACTGCGCGGGATCGGCCAGGCCGTCGGGGTGGTCGATGCGCAGGCCGGTGATGCGGCCCTCCGCGAGCCAGCGGAAGATGCAGGCGTGCGCGGCCTCGAACACGGAGGTTTCCTCCATGCGCAGCGCGGCCAGGGAGTTCACGTCGAAAAACCGGCGGTAGTTGATGTCGTCGCCGGCCACGCGCCAGTCCGCCAGGCGGTAGGGTTGGTCGCGCAGCAGGCCGTCCAGCGCATCGAAGCTGCCGGCCTCTCCCTTGCGGCCGTTCCAGTGGGCCAGGCAGGCGGCAATCCACTGGCGCAGCCACGCATGCGCGCCGGCCAGCTCCGCGAGGCGCCGCTGGTGGAGGGGCGCATCGCGAAGCCGCATGGCGCGCTCGCCTTCATCGGGGGTGTCGCGGTCGGGCAGGCGGCCGAAGGCATCGATGAGGGAGTGCGCCTGCAGCGCGCTGTCGCCATCGGCTTCCCCGGGGGCCGGTGCTGGCACGGCCGCGAAGATGCGGGCGTAGTGCCGGGGATCGACGGGCAGCCGGTGGTCCCAGTAGCACACGAGGAATCGGCCGGCCTGTGCATCGAAATCCAGGCGCAGTTCGCCGGCCTCCAGCACATGGCCGTACTGGCCGCCGAGCATGGGCAGCAGCACGCGGCCCTGCAGGCTCGCGGTGGCGGGCTCCCACTCGATGTCGAAGAAACCGGCATGGGCGGCGGACCGCCCGTGTTCCATGACGTCGTCCCACCAGGGATTGGGGGCATCGATCACGCCCATGTGGTTGGGCACGATGTCCAGCAACTGGCCGAGGCCGTGCGCCTGCAGGGCATCGCACAGCGCGGCATGGCTGGCCTCGTCGCCGATTTCCGGGTTCAGCTGCGTGGGATCGACCACGTTGTAGCCGTGCGTGCTGCCGGGGGCGGCCTTGAGGTAGGGCGAGCTGTAGAGATGGCTGATGCCCAGCGCGTGCAGGTAGGGCACGGCGGCGGTCATGTCCGCGAAGGTGTTGTCCTTGTGGAACTGCACGCGGTAGGTCGAAAGCGGCACATCCGCGGTGTCGAGCGCGGGAAGGTCTTCCACGGGGGCCTGCATGGCGGGGCGTCCCCGGTGCGCGCGCATGGCCGAGGCCACGGCGGCGAAGCAGGGGTGCGTGGCCAGCCGGTCCAGCGGCACGGCCAGGCGCCGGCGCCAGTTGGGCTGCATGTCCTCGGTGGAGCCGGGCACGTTGACCTGTTCGAGCTGTGAGATCGCATCCTCGATCTGCACCGCCGCTAGCCAGCAGGGCGTGCGTGCGAGGTAGGCATGCACCGCGGCCGTGAACTCCGCCGTGGCTTCGGGCACGGACTGGGCGTCCACCGTGGCGCCGGGAGGCAGCAGGCCTTCTTCCTGCAGCGCCATCAGCAGCCGGACACGGTCCTGTGCACGCTCGATCAGGCTGCGCGCGTGGGCTTCCGAATCCGGCAGCCAGCCCAAGCGCTTCTGCACCTCGATGTCTTCGCCGGACCAGTATCCGCGCAGCGTGGGCAGGTCGTGCGTGCTCACCACGGCCAGGGCCTGCGCCGGCCATTGCGCGGGCGGCCGGAAGGCGCCGCCATCCATGCGCTCGAAGATCAGCGGGCGGTAGGAGAGGACGGTGCGCTGCGCCATGGCCTCGCGCATCTGCGGTGCCACGTTGCCCAGGTCTTCGCCGATCACCAGGCACTGGTGGCGATGGCTTTCGACGGCGAGGACCGCGAGCAGTGCCTGCAGCGGATAGGCGACGTAGGTACCTGCGCCGCCGTGGGTCCAGAAAAGGCGCATGAGCGCCATCACATGGTCCATGCGCAGCGCTCCGGCGGGGTGCATGACGGCATGCAGCAGGCGGCGCACGGGCATGAAGCGGGCTGCGGCCAGCGCGACGGGGTTGAGCGGCGGCAGGCCCCAGTCCTGGCCCTGGGTGTTCAGCGGATCGGGCGGCGCTCCCACGTTCATGCCGCGCGCATACAGCTTCTGCAGGGTCCAGGTTTCCGAGCCGCCGTCGCTGGCGCCCACGGCCAGGTCGCAGTACAGGCCGAGCGGCATGAGTGCGCGGGCGCGATCGCCTGCCTGCCCGAGCTGCAGGTGGGCGGTCCACTGCAGCCACATGTGGTAGGCCACTGCTTCCGCATGGTCCTTGGCGAAGGCCTGGGTGGCGGGGCCCTGAGGATCCTGCAGTTCCTCGGGCCAAGCGGGCCAGCCCCAGGTGCCGGGCGATGTGCGTACGAGGTGGCGCTGGATGGCTTCGAACAGTGCATGCGGCGCCAGCGTGGCGGCATGCTCCTTCATGAAGGCCTGGAAGGCGAGGCCGCGCGGGCTCAGCGATTCCCAGTCGCCCTGGCGGAACTCGTCCCACAGCAGGGCGAGCATCTCTTCCTTGGCGGCGGCGACCTCGGCATACTGCACCGTTTCCGCGGTGCGCAGGGCCTGCAGCCGCTGCTGGAACACGCCGTCGGCGTGGAGCGCCTGCGCGGCGCTGCTGCGCAGGAACTCCGGCATCGCGGTCACGTCGATGAACAGCGGGTTGAGCGCGAGGCGGCTGGACGGACTGTAGGGGCTGGCCAGGTCCGGGCGGTCCATGCGCAGGGCGTGGAGCGGGCTCAGGCCGACGAAGGCGGCGCCCTGGGCGGCGGCGGTGGCCACCAGGTCGCAGAGATCGGAGAAGTCTCCGATGCCCCAGTTGCGGTCCGAGCGCAGCGAGTACAGCTGGACGCTCAGGCCCCACCATCGTTCACCGTGGCGCAGCGGCTCGGGCGACCAGCAGCGCGCGGGCGCGACTATGACGAAGCGCTCTTCCTGCGTTCCGGGCCCGACGAGGCGGTAGTAGCCCGCGCGCAGCGTGGCCGGCAGCCGCGCGACCGGGCCCTGGCCCTCGCAGGCGGTTTCCTCGGCCTCGACTTCGCTGGTTACCAGGCGCCAGGAGGCGGCGGCATGCCATGCGATCTCGGCCGGCTGGCCTTCCTCCACCACGATGGGCTCCTGCAGCGCACCGGCGTCGGCATGCGATCCCATGGCCGACAGGGCGCGCTCGAGCACTTCCGGCGGCACGTCGCGGTGTTCACCCCAGAAGCTGGCGTACTGGAGCGCGATGCCTGCCCGGCGGGCACGTTCGTGCAGGCCGTCATGGCCCCCGTGGTGGTGGCCGTTCATGCCGGAACCTCCTGCAGCATCCACCGCGCGGACCATGGCGACCAGGTGCCACCGCCGTCCCAGCGGTGCTGAAAGACCGGCGTGCCGGGCGCGCTGGCCGGCTGCCCGGGGCCCTCGACCACGGATTCCGTGCCCAGGTTCATTTGCATCACGAGGCGTGCTCCATCATCGTAGTCCCATTCCACCTGCAGCCCGGCTGCTCCCACGCGGCGCGCCGTGTGCGTTCCGGAACGCAGCCGGGACAGGCGCGGCGCGATCCACTGCCGGCGCGCGGCGAGGGCATTGCGGACCAGCGCGAGTCGCTCCTGGCCGGCAGGGGCTTTCGCCTGGCGCCAGTCGAGGCGGCTGCGCTCGAGGGTGGCGGCGTCGCAGGGGTCGGGCAGTTCCCTGCCGGAGCCGGCTTCGAGCCGGAATTCGCGCTGGCGCCCCTGGCGCACCGCCTCGCGGAGTTCGCCCGTCCAGTCGGCGAAGTACAGGAAGGGGGTTTCGGCGCCGAATTCGTCGCCCATGAACACCAGTGGCGTGGCGGGCGTGAGCAGCGCGGACAGCAGCGCCAGTTCGGCCGCGGGCTGCGGCACGAGGTGCGAGAGCCGTTCGCCGAAGGCGCGGTTGCCGATCTGGTCGTGGTTGCCGCAGAAATTCACCATGGTCGCCAGGGGCTGCGGCGCGGCAGGTGCCCGTGCCAGGCGCCTGCCATCGCCGTCGCGGTGCGAGGGCGCGAAAACGTATCCGCCCGCAAAGCTGTGCGCCAGGCCTTCGAGCGGCGCATGGGCGTAATCGGCGTAGTAGCCCTGGCGCTCCCCGGTGAGGGCGACATGCAGGGCATGGTGGAAGTCGTCGTTCCACTGCGCGTCGTAGCGCGTGGGTTCGGGCCGGGAGGCCAGGCGCTGGCTTTCGTTCTTCTCGTTCTCGAGGACGAGGTGGACATGCCGGCCCGCGGTGGCCTGCCGCACGCGCTGCGCGAGGTCTTCGAGCACGTGGGGGGAGCCATCGTCCACGATGGCATGGACGGCATCCAGGCGCAGGCCATCGATGCGGAATTCCCGCACCCAGTAGAGCGCATTCTGGATGAAGAACTCGCGCACCGGACCGCTGTCCTTGCCGTCGAAATTGATGGCCGCGCCCCAGGGGCTGTGGTGGGTCTCGGAGAAGAAGGCCGGGGCGTAGCTGCCCAGGTAGTTGCCGTCCGGGCCGAAGTGGTTGTACACGACGTCCAGGAAGACCATCAGGCCGAGCGCGTGGGCCCGGTCGATAAAGCGCTTCATGTCGTCCGGCGTGCCATAGGCCGGGTGCGGCGCGAACGGCAGCACGCCGTCGTAGCCCCAGCCGTGGCGCCCGCCGAAGGTGGCCACCGGCATGAGTTCGACGGCCGTGAAGCCTTGCTCCGCCAGCCAGGGCAGCCGTTCCATGGCCGCGGCGAACGTGCCCTCGGGCGTGAAGGTGCCCACGTGCAGTTCGTAGAGGACGGTGTCGCTCCACGGCCGGCCCGTCCAGCCCTCGGTCGTCCAGTCGAAGGCGGCCGGATCGGTCACGCGGCTCGGGCCGTGCGGGCCATCGGGATTGCTGCGTGATGCCGGGTCGGGCACCAGGGGGCCGTCGTCCGCCTGCCATTGGTAGCGCGTGTCCGGGCCGGCCCCGGGCACGGTGGCCTGCCAGAACCCGTCCGCATCCCGGCGGGCCGGAACCTGGGCGGGTTCCGCGCCGGGTGCGCTGCGGTGGTGGAGGGTGAGCCGCGAGGCGGCGGGGGCCCAGAGGGTGAAGTGGACGCCACCCTCAGGCAGGAGACGGGCGCCGATCGGCATGTCGTGCTGGTGCTTCATGGAGTGGGATCGCCGGAAGCGCCCAGTGCGGTAAGGATGGCCATGGCATGCCCCGGCAGCACGTATTGGCTTCCGGAAGCCACCGGCGCGGTATCGGCGGGTGGCACGTCGGCGGTGCGGGTGTCCACACGCACGGTCCAGGAGCGGCCACCTTCCTCCTGGGGCAGGGTGAAGGTCGCGTCTTCGCCGGTCGCGTTGAAGAGGACGAGGGCCGCGCAGCCGCCGGCATCCGCCTCCATCAGGGCGGCGACGCAGCGCGATTGCGGGTCGTCCCATTCCTCCGCCGTCATGGGCAGGCCCCAGACGCTGTGCCAGTGCACTCCCACGCAATCGGCCCGGCCGCCGTCGGCGACCGCGGTGCGCAGGGCCGGCAACTCGGTGCGCAGGGCGATCAGGGCCGCGGTGAAGCGGCGCTGGGCGTCGTTGCGGCCGGCGTGCTCCCAGTCGTACCAGGACAGGGGGCTGTCCTGGCAGTAGCCGTTGTTGTTGCCCTGCTGGGTGCGGGCATGCTCGTCGCCGCCCAGGAGCAGCGGCGTGCCGTGCGATACGAAGAGCGTGGCGAGGAAGTTGCGCATCTGGCGCTCGCGCAGGGCCAGGATGTCTGGGTCCTCGGTCGGGCCTTCGGCACCGCAGTTCCAGCTGCGGTTGTGGTTTTCGCCGTCGCGGCTGTCTTCCTGGTTGGCTTCGTTGTGCTTTTCGTTGTAGCTGACGAGGTCGGCCAGGGTGAAGCCATCGTGCACGGTGACGATGTTGACGCTGTCGGTCGCGGGGCGGCGGCGGGCCTCCAGGATGTCGGCGCTGCCGCAGAGGCAGGCGGCGAATGCGGGCAGACTGCCGTCGGTGCCGCGCCAGTAGTCGCGCACCACGTCGCGGTAGCGGCCGTTCCATTCCATCCAGCCGTCGGGGAAGCCGCCCACCTGGTAGCCGTCGGGGCCCAGGTCCCAGGGCTCGGCGATGAGCTTGACGCGCGAGAGCACAGGGTCCTGCGCCACCGCGGCGAAGAAGGCCGCACGGTGGGTGAAGGCGCCCGCAACGTCGCGTCCCAGCGAGCAGGCCAGGTCGAAGCGGAAGCCGTCCACGTGCATCTCCGTGACCCAGTAGCGCAGGCTGTCCATGACCAGGCGCAGGGCAGCGGGGCTGCTCGTGTCCACGGTGTTGCCCGTGCCGGTGTAGTCCACGTAGAAGCGCGGATCCTCCGGCGAGAGGCGGTAGTAGGCGGCGTTGTCGATGCCCTTGAGGCTGAGCGTGGGGCCCAGGTGGTTGCCCTCGGCCGTGTGGTTGTACACCACGTCCAGGATCACCTCGATGCCGGCGGCGTGCAGGGTCTTGACCATGGCCTTGAACTCGTCCGTGCCACCGTCGCCGCGGCTCGCGGCATAGCGGGGTTCGGGAGCGAAGAAGGCGATGGTGTTGTAGCCCCAGTAATTGGCCAGGCCCGCGTCCACGAGCCGCTTGTCGTCCACGAACGCCTGCACGGGCAGCAGTTCCACGCTGGTCACGCCCAGGCCCTTCAGGTAGGCGACGGCGGCTTCCGATCCCAGCCCGGCGTACGTGCCGCGCTGGCCTTCAGGAACGCCGGACAACGTCTGCGTGAAGCCCTTGACGTGCATTTCGTAGAAGACGGTCTTGGAGGGCGGGATGCGGGGCGGGGCGTCGTCCCCCCAGTCGAAGCGCGAGCGCACCACGATGGCCTTGGGGGCGGTGGCGCCGTTGTCCACGCCGCTGATGGCATGGTCCTCGTCCTCGTGGCCGAGTTCGTAGCCGAACTGGTCGTCGGCACCGAGCACGGGCCGGTCGAGCGCGCGGGCGTACGGATCGATGAGCAGCTTGGCGGGATTGAAGCGCTGCCCCTGCGCAGGCACATAGGGGCCATGGACGCGCAGGCCGTAGCGCTGGCCCGGCTTGAGTCCCTTGACGTGCCCATGCCACGTGCCGGCGGTGAAGGCCGGCAGGACGATGCGCTGCGTCTCGTTCTCGCCATCCGCGAAGAGGCAGACCTCGACACGTTCGGCGCCCGGCGCATGCACGGCGAAATTCACGCCGTTGCGGTCGGCCGTGGCGCCCAGGGGCAGCGGCCGGCCGGCCTCGGCGACATGCCGGGTGGCGCGGGGGCGGCGGGAGGTCATGTGTGGAGCCGCGTCTCCTGCCTTCATGCGGCCACCTTCAGGCCGGAGCCCTCGGATGCCGACGCCACGGAGGGGCGTGCCCGTCCGATGCTGGGGGTGGTGGACTGCAGGCCCTGCGGCTTGAAGAACTGGCGGGGCACGACGACGATGCCGCTCTCGGTCACGTGGAAGCGCTTGCGGTCCGCCTCCAAGTCGAAGCCGATGCGCTCGTGCGCCGGGATGTCGTTGTCCTGGTCGATGATGGCGCGGCGAACCTGCGCGCCGCGGCCGATGCGCGAGCGCTCCATGACGATGCAGTGTTCGAGCCGGGCGTCGCGCTCGACCACGACCGAGCGGCGCAGCATGGCGTTGTCCAGCGAGGCACCGTCCACGATGCTGCCCGAGCCCACCACGGAGCGGTGGATGACGCCGTTCTCGATCTGGGCCGACTCGGCCTGGTCGGGGCTGGCGTAGATGGGCCAGTGGCGGTTGGTCATGCGGAAGCGTGGCGTGGCGCCCAGCGTATCGAAGTGCGCCTGGTAGTAGGCGTCGATGGTGCCCACGTCGCGCCAGTAGCCGTGCTCTTCGTAGGGCTCGGTGCCGGGGATGGTGTTGGTGTCGAAGTCGTAGGCCATCAGGCGATGCGACTTGAGCATGGCCGGCAGGATGTGCTTGCCGAAATCGCTGTGGCCGGTTTCGTGGGCCTCGCGCAGGGCGTCCAGCAGGATGTCGGCGTTGAACAGGTAGTTGCCCATGGAGGCGAGGGCGTGCGTCGAGCTGCCGGGCATGGGGCGCGGCGGCGTCTGCGGCTTCTCGACGAAATCGACGATGCGGTGGTTGTCGTCGGTCTCCACGATGCCGAACTGGTTGCAGTCGGCGAGCTTCACCGGCAGCGTCGCCACGCTGACGTGCGCGTCGTTCTTCGTGTGGAAGTCGATCATCTGGCGCACGTCCATGCGGTAGATGTGGTCGGCACCGAACACGGCCACGATGTCGGGCTTGAACGTCTCGATCAGGTGGATGTTCTGGTACACCGAATCGGCCGTGCCCTGGAACCACTCCGGGCCGTTGTTCATCTGCGGCGGCACCACGGTGACGAAGTGCTGGGGGATGAAGCGGGTCATCGTCCAGGACTGGCGGATGTGCTCGATGAGCGACTGCGATTTGTACTGCACCAGCAGGTAGATCGAGTAGATCTCGGAGTTGACGAGGTTCGAGAGCACGAAATCGACGATCCGGTGCTTGCCGTTGAAGGGCACGGCCGGCTTGCAGCGCTCGGCCGTGAGCGGGTGCAGGCGAGAGCCTTCGCCGCCGGCCATGACGATGGCGAGAACGTTCTTGGTGCTGGACATGGTGGGACTCCCGGAGGATCAAACGTGGAAGGGCGCGGAAACGGGGGATGCCGCTGCCGGACCGCCGCCGTCCGCGCACGGCCAAGTACGCCGGTCGGGGCGTCGTGCGGGCAGGGCTGGGAGTGCGGGCTGGGGCATGGCAGGAGGGCTACCCCGCCATGTTCTGTTGCGCCGCAACAAAAGGTTGCAGGAAGTTCCTACGAGGCGCTGTCAGTGGCCACCTACGTGCGGATGAGCAGGCCCGGGCGCCGGGCCGGGAAATCCTGGATGAGCGGGTGGTCAGGCCCCGCCGGGCTGGCCCAGGCTGGCGATTGAGCGCGCGATGAGCGCGTCGAAGGTATCGAAATTCAGCGGCTTGCCGAGCACGTGATCGAAGCCGCCCAGGGCTTCGCGCTCGGCGGCGCTCAGGCCGGTGATGCCGATGGCGATGCATGCGGGCAGGCCCGCGCCGGCGGCGATGTCCTTGAGCCGTGGCACCAGTTCCGCGCCGAGCATGTCCGGTAGGTGCTGGTCCACCAGCAGCAGGGGCGCGGGCTGCGCCTGCATCTGCGCGATCGCCTGTGCACCGTCGAGCGCCACCCGCACGCTGTGTCCGTTGAGTTCCAGCAGGTCACGCAGCAGCTCGGCCGCTTCGTGGTTGTCGTCAACGATGAGAATGTCTGCGTGCATGAAGTGGCGCGGTTCCTCGGCCGGAACGGCCGTTTTCAGGAACCGGCGATTGTGCCCGAGCCCGCGGGGGGAATCCGTACCGAGAAAACCACATGGCCGTCATCGTAGGTATAGGCGATGGTGCCGCCGTGGCCCTTGACGATCTCGTAGGCGATGTAGAGCCCCAGGCCCATGCCGGAGCGGTTGCGGGCATTGCCGGTCGAGGAGGCCTTGAACGGGCTGAAAAGGTTGCCGGCAACGGCATCGTCGATGGGCGCGGCCACGTTCCGCACGGAAATGGCGACACCGCCTTCCGGCAGCGGATCGGCACCGACATGGATCGGATGCCCGGGGCGGCCATGGTGGCGCGCATTGCTCATGAGGTTCACGACCACCTGGGCGATCCGGTCGGCATCCACGCTGGCTTCCAGCAGCGGGGGCAGCTGGATGCGCAGTTCGATGTCGGGGTGGGCGGTGCGGGCTTCGTCGATGAGGTCGGCGAGCAGGGCGGAGAGGTCGGTGCGGGCGATCTGCAGGTCCAGCCCCAGGCCGCTCTGCAGCCGGGACATGTCCATGACCTGGCTGACGAGGCGCTGCATGCGGCTGCTGGACGACTGGATGCGCTGGCCCAGCCGGCCGGTCCGCCCGCTGGCGTCGCCGTCCTTTTCCAGCACGCGCGCGGCCATGCTGATGGAGTGCAGGGGATCGCGCAGGTCATGGCCGAGCACCGCCATGAGCTGGGTGCGGGCGCGGTTGAGTTCGGCATGCCGGGCATGCTGCGCGCGCTGCAGTTCGTCCAGCACCTGCCCGGCGATGTCGAGTTCCACGCCCTCCCATGGCTCGGCCGTCGCCCGGACGGTCTCCTTCCACAGCTCGAACGAGCCACGGGGCGTGAGCCGCGGGCCCAGCGGGCCGGGGCGGACTTCCTTCTCCGGCCGGCCGCCCCAGTGGATGGTTTCGATCTGCTCGCGGCGCAGGAAAAGCGCCCAGCCTCCGCGTTCCCGGTCGAAAGGCAAAGCCAGCAGGCCACACCACGGTGCCGCCCGGTCGGCCAGGGGCCCCATGCGGCGGGGCAGGGAATGGGTGTGGAACAAGCGGTCCGGGGAGACGTCCTCGGGGCCGGTGCCGAGCCATTCCAGGATGGCCTGTGCCGCTTCTTCGTGGATGCCGCCGAAAAGCTGCAGCTTGGCGCCCGTGGCCACGACGGCCGTTTCGGCGTGCAGGGTGGCGCAGAGCTCGGTCGCGTGGCGGGCCAGCGCGGCGTACTCGTCGTCCGAGTGCAGGATGTCCGCGATGAGGCGCGAGCGCACGGCAGCGGCGGCCTCGGTGCGTTCCGTCTGGGCACGCAGCAGGGAGTTCTGGATGTTGGACGACAGCACCTGCGCGATGACATCGCAGGCCATGCGCACGCTGTAGGGCACCTGGCGCGGCTGCATGTGGTGGCATGCCAGCAGGCCCCAGAGCTGGCCATTGATGACGATGGACACGCTCATCGAGGCGGCCACGCCCATGTTGGCGAGGTATTCGATGTGGATGGGCGAGACGCTGCGCAGGATGCTGGCGCTCAGGTCGAGCGGTGCGGGCTCCCGCTGCTGCAGCGGCACGACGGGCGCGCCCACGTCGGCGATGAGGCGCAGGGTGTTGACGACATACAGGCGCCGGGCCTGGGCGGGGATATCGCTGGCCGGATAGCGCCGCCCCCGGTAGGGGTCCAGCGTGGGAATGCAGGACTCTGCGGCCACCTCGCCGCTGCCGTCGGGCCGGAAGCGGTAGGCCATCACGCGGTCGAAGCCCGTGAGCGCGCGCAGCTCTTCGGTGGCGAGCTGCAGCAGGTCGTCGATGGCGCGGGGTCGGCGCAGCTTTTCCATGGCCCGGTGCGCCTGCACCGCGAACACGGCCAGTTCGGCGCTGCTGTGCCGGCGCGACTCGAATTCGGCCACGAGCAGCTTGTCGCTGATGTGCAGCACCACGTCGAATTGCCGGCTGCCCACCTGCAGTTCCGCGGGCATGGGCACCTCGGCTTCGCCATGCAGGGCCAGCAGGCCTTCGCGCACCTTGTCGGCCACGGCCGAGCAGGGGGCCTGGGGCTGCAGCCCGTCGAGCACGCTGCCCGGCTCCAGGGGGCAGCCCAGGAGAGCCTCCGCGTTGGCGCTCGCATAGCGAACGACGCCGTCGCCATCGAAAGCGACGAGCGCGCCGTGGTCCTGGATGCTTCCAGGAATGTGGATCGGCTCGCGGTCGCAATTGTCGAGGGTCGCTGCCGCGGGGGCCGCGGTGTGGAGCGGGAGGGTCATGGAAAGGGCTCCATCGGGCCGCATCGCGCCCGGGCGGCCACCGACCGGCCGGCGCGAAGGGAAGGGAATGGAGCGGTCATGCGGGTGTTTCCTGGGGATCGTACAGCCGTTGCAAGACATCGAAGGCTCCGCGCGCCCCGGCGCAGGCGGCTTCGATGTCGGCTGGCGTCTGCACGTTGCGGGCCAGGCGGGCCGTGAAATCCTTCCAGCGCTCCGCCGTGCGGCTGCCGCTGCCCTGCAGATACCGCAGCGGGTGGGGCGCCAGGGGCTGGGCCAGTCGCCGGTAGAGCCATTGTCCTCCGAGCTGAGACCCTTCCACCACGTAGGCCATTCCCCAGGCCACGGCCGCCTGGCGTCCGGGGCATGCCGCGAGCGCCGTGTCGATGGCCGCGCGTGCGTCCGCAGCCACGCACGGTGGCGGGGCGGCTGCGGCGTCCGCCAGGTCGTCGCGCAGGGCGTCCCGCCGCGCCGGATCGTCCAGCCGCCAGGCGGATGCGCCGTCGTCGATCAGGCGAAGCTGCGGGGACAGCGCCTGGAGCCAGGCCGCCAGGGCGCGCGCGTGGTGGACGTAGTCGTCCAGCCCGGCGCCCGGGCGCGCGATGGGCAGGTTCGCGTCCAGGTGTTCATGCCGCGTGCGCGTGGCGTCCCGCAGGGCGCCCAGGCAGTCTGGTACGGCAGGCCTCATGACGGTTGCCGGATGAGGGTTCGCACGCGGTGGGCCAGCGCGTCGAGCGTGAAGGGCTTGGTCAGCACGTGCATGCCGCGCTCCAGATGGCCGTTGCCCACGGCCGCGTTCTCTGCATAGCCGGTGATGAAGAGGATCTGCAGGTCGGGCCGCGTGAGGCGCCCGCCGTCGGCCAGCTGGCGTCCGTTCATGCCGCCGGGCAGGCCGACGTCGGTGATCAGCAGGTCCAGATGGGTGCGCGACTGCAGCACCTGCAGGGCGGAGGCTCCGTCGTGCGCCTCGATGGTCTGGTAGCCCATCTCGTGCAGCACTTCCACCACCAGGGCGCGCACGCTCGGCTCGTCGTCCACCACCAGCACGACCCCCGATCCTTCACCGGCCTCGGGCAACTGCAGGGTGGGGATGTCGGAGTCTTCGGGCTGGGCTTCGTGGCGCGGCAGGTAGATGCACATCGTCGTGCCCATGCCCGGTTCGGAATACGCTCGCACCTGCCCGCCCGATTGCCGCGCGAATCCATACACCATCGACAGGCCCAGGCCCGTGCCCATGCCGATCGGCTTGGTGGTGAAGAAGGGTTCGAAAATCCGGCGCATCACTTCGGGCGCCATGCCGGTACCGGTATCGGTCACGCACAGCGAGACGTACTGGCCCGGCGGCAGGTCGCGTTCGCGGCCTGCCCGCTCGTCCATCCAGGCGTTGGCGGTCTCGATGGTGAGCCGCCCGCCGCCGGGCATGGCGTCGCGCGAATTGATGCACAGGTTCAGGAGCGCGCTCTCGAGCTGGTGCGGGTCCACGTGGGTGGTCCACAGGCCCACGGCGTTCACAACCTCCAGCTCCGTCTCGGGCCCGATGGTGCGGCGGATGAGCTCCTCCATGCCACGCACCAGGCGGTTCACGTCGGTGGGCTTGGGGTCGAGCGTCTGCCGGCGCGAGAACGCCAGCATGCGGTGGGTGAGCGAGGCGGCGCGGCGCGCGGCGCCCTGGCCGACCGTCACATAGCGGGCCAGGTCATCGAAGCGCCCCTGTGCCACGCGCCGGTTGAGCAGTTCGAGGCTGCCGCTGATGGTGGCCAGCAGGTTGTTGAAATCGTGCGCGAGGCCGCCGGTGAGCTGTCCCACGGCTTCCATCTTCTGCGACTGCCGCAGCGCCTCCTGGATGGCCTCGCGCTCGCGGGATTCGGCGGTGAGGCGCGCCAGGGCATCCTCCAGGTCGCGGGTGCGTTCGGCCACCCGGCTTTCCAGGTGGCTGTTGAGGGTGCGCAATTCCTGTTCGGCCATGCGCTGGTCGGTCACGTCGTAGCCTTCGGCGAAGATGCCGTTCACCGCCCCCATGCCGTCCAGCGTGGGCTGGTAGATGAAGTTCAGGTAGTGCTCCGTCAGCGGACCGCCCGGCTCGCGCTGCAACATGACCTTGAGGTTCTTGCCGATATAGGGCCTGCCGCTGCGGTATACCTCGTCGAGCAGTTCGTGGATGCCCTGGCCCTGCAGTTCCGGCAGGGCTTCGCGGATGGACTTGCCTTCGAGGTCCCTGCGGCCGATGAGCTGCTGGTACGAGTCATTGACGAACTCGAAGACGTGGTCGGGCCCGCGCAGCACGCACATGAAGCCCGGCGCCTTGCTGAACAGTTCGCGCAGGCGGTCCCGCTCGGCCGTGCGGGATTCCAGCGCCTCGGCCTGCGCGATGGCGGGCGCCACCTGCCCGGCGAGCAGTTGCACGAATGACCGGGTCTCCGCGTCGTCGCCGGGGCGCAGCGGATTGGCTCCGCACACGAGAAAGCCCGCGGACCGGGCGTCCCCCTGAGGGGGCAGCGCCACCACGAAGGCGGCATGCGGCGGCACCTGCCATGCGCCGGTGGGGGTGTCGGCCGCCGGTTCCAGGGGGACCGCGAACGCGGCCTCGCCGGCGGCGAGCCGGTCCAGGCGCCAGGGCCACGGCGTGCCGGGGGCGATCTCGCGCGGCGCCAGCCGGTGGCCCGAAGGCACGCCGGCATTGCAGGCCAGCCGCGCCGTGCCGTGGGCATCGTAGAGGTAGATCAGCGAGAAGGGCAGGTCTTTCTGCGCGCTCGCCAGGGTGAGGCAGGCGCCGTCCACGACCTGCTGGCGGGTGCCGCCCATCGACATCGCCGCGCCCAGCTCGTGCAGTATCGCCAGGCGCCGCTCGCTGATGACCCGGCGCGTCTCTTCGGACACCGCGCAGAAGAGGCCGTTGACGCGTCCGTCGTCGTCCAGCAGCGGGCTGTACGAGAAGGTGTGGTAGGTCTCCTCCAGCGTGCCGGTGCCGGCGCGGTCGATGAGCAGCATGAGGGACGAATCCCAGGTGGACTCGCCACGCTGGTACACCGCGTGCATCCGGTCCTTCACGTCGTCCCAGATCTCGGCCCAGACCTCCGCCGTGGGGCGTCCGAGGGCGTGGGGGTGCTTGGTGCCCAGGGTGGGGCGGTAGGCATCGTTGTAGAAGAAGGCGATGTCCGGGCCCCAGCCCACCCACATCTCGAAGCGTGAAGTCAGCAGGATGCGCAGGGCGGCCTTCAGCCCCAGGGGCCAGCGTTCGGGCGGCCCGAGCGGCGTCGCTTCCCAGTCGTGCTGGCGCATGCGGCGTGCCATCTCGCTCTGGCCGATGAAGATGTCGGCATGGCGTTCGGCGGGTGGATGCGGTGGGGGCGTCATGGCGTCGGGGGACGTCGGGGCCTCAAGCCGGGCGGGCGGCCATCAGGCGCGCGATGGTGGCCATCAGGGCATGGGGCTGGAGAGGCTTGCCCAGGTGCGCGTCGAAACCCGCTTCCAGGGCCTTGTTCGCGTCCTGCGGGCGCGAAAACGCGGTGAGCGCGATCGCGATGGGAGGCTTGAGCCCCTCCGGCACGGGCATGTCGCGCAGCGCGCGCGCGAGTTCGTAGCCATCGCGCCCGGGCAGGCCGATGTCGCTCACGACCACATCGGGCCAGCGCTCGCGCAGCGCCTGCACCGCGGAGTCGAAATCTACCGCCTGGCGGGGGCGGGCGCCCCCGTCCGAGAGGACGACGGTCAGCATCTCGCTCGCGTCCGGGTGGTCTTCGACGGTGAGGATGTCCAGCCCCCTGAGCGGACGATCGGCCTCGGCCGGCTCCGGCACCGGCTCGTCGGACGCCAGGACGGCAGGCATGCTGGCGCTGGCGCCGCCTTCGTAGGCCGCGGTGAGGGTGACCGTGATCGTGGTGCCTTCTCCCGTGCCGGCGCTGTAGGCTTCGACACCGCCGCCATGCAGTTCCGCCAGGTGCTTGACGATGGACAGGCCGAGGCCCAGGCCGCCGTGGCGGCGGTTGTCCGGTGAGTCGCTCTGGGTGAACCGGTCGAAGAGATGCTCGATGAATTCGGGCGAGATGCCGCGTCCGAAGTCCTGCACGGTCAGCGTGAGCGCATCGCCGGCGCGGGACATCGACACGTCGATGCGTCCGCTGTCGTTCGAGAACTTGATGGCGTTGGTCAGCAGGTTCCAGAAGATCTGCTGGAAGCGCGTCGGGTCGAGCCACGCCGGCCCGATGTCTTCGCCCGCAGTCAGCACGATCTCGAGGTGCTTCTCGGCGATGGAGGCCTGCAGTGCATCGATCGCGGAGCGCACCACTTCGGCGGGCTGCGTCCATTCGCGCTCCAGGTGGAGCTTGCCGCTGTTGATGCGGGAGACGTCGAGGATGTCGGAGATGATGCGCGCCTGCGCCTTGACGTTGCGGTGGATGGAGTCCAGCCCCTTGATGAGTTCCGGCGTGCCGCCGCGCCGCTTGAGGATGTGCACCCAGCCGGCAATCGCGTTCAGCGGCGTGCGCAGCTCGTGCGACAGCACGGCGATGAAGTCGTCCTTGGTGCGGCTCAGGCGCTCGGCCGTGGCGCGGGCCGCCTGCTCGCGCTCCAGCACCTCCTGGCGGCGGCTGTCGAGTTCCACCCGCTCGGAGATGTCGGCGGCCAGGGCCATGCGCAGGCCGGGCTCCACGTGCGCGGAAATGCTCCATTCCAGGTACACCCACTGGCCCGAGGGCCGCATGAGCGGGAACTCCCCCTGCCACGTGGCCGACTGGCCGCTGTCCACGGTCTTGTCCCTGACGAAGTCCACCCAGCCGGGCGGGGCGAACTCGCTGATCGAGCGGCCGAGGACTTCCTGGCGGGTGCGCCCCAGCAGGCGTGCCATCGCCGGGTTGACGTCGGTGAAGCACCCGTCGCGCTCCAGCAGCCCGATGCCGCTCAGGGCCTGGCTGTAGATGGCGCGGAAACGCCGGTCGCTGCGCCGCAGGCTGTCCTCCGCGGTGCGCGCGCGGATGAGTGCCTGCAGGGTGCCCACCAGCACCGCGGGCTCCACGGGATGGGTGAGGTAGGCGTCGGCCCCGGCGTTGAGGCCGGTGACGCGGTCTTCGGCATGCACGTGGGCTGCCGAAAGATGCATCACGGGCAACTGGGCCGTGTCTTCCCGGGCGCGCAGCGCGCGGCAGACGGCGAAACCGTCGATGTCCGGCAGGTGCACGTCCAGCACCACGGCCGAGATGCCTTGGCCCGCCATCTGCAGGGCCTGGGCGCCGCTCTCGGCTTCCTCGGTCTGGAAGCCCGCCGCGCGCACGATGCGTGCGGTGGAGTAGCGGGTGACCGGGTTGTCGTCCACCACCAGCACGGTGTGGGCCGAGCGTTCGATGGTCGCATGGATGGCTCCGACGTCCAGCATATGCGTCACTCCGCAGGCCCGGTGGCGGGCGTGGGCTCCGGCAGGCGCACGGGCAGCGTCACGGAAAACACCGACCCTTCGCCGGGCACGCTCTGCAGTTCCACGGCGCCGCCGAGCAGTTCGGCGAGCTGGCGGCACAGCGCCAGCCCCAGGCCCGTGCCGCGCAGCCGCTTCTGCAGGGGTGAGCCCACCTGCGAGAAATCCTCGAACACGCGGGCGTGGAACTCGGGAGCGATGCCGATGCCGGTATCGGCCACGGAGAACCGCACGCGCTCGCCGTCGCAGGCCTGCGCGGATACGCGGACCTCGCCGCGCGGCGTGAACTTGAGCGCGTTGGAGATGAAGTTGCGCAGGATCTGCGACAGCTTGCGGTCGTCCGTGAAGAGCGCTGGAAGGTTGCGGGGCTCCTCGAACACCAGGTTGAGCTCGGGGTTGGTGGCGACCGGCTTGAACATGCCGCGCAGGGCCTGGAACAGGTCCACCATCTCGAACCAGGCGGGCGAGATATCCACGCGGCCGGCCTCGATCTTCGCGAGGTCGAGCAGGTCGTCCACCATGTCGGAGAACTCCATGGCCGTGGCCTGGATGAAGGCCACCTGCCGCGACTGCTCGGCATTCAGCGGGCCGTCCACGTGGTCGGCCAGCAGCCGGGCAATGCTGCGGATGGAACTGATCGGCGTGCGGAACTCATGGCTCATGTACGCCAGGAAGCGGCTCTTCATTTCGGTGGCCTTGCGCAGTTGTTCGGCCTGCGTGTCCAGTTCCGAATACAGCGCCACCACGCCGCGGTTGGTTTCCTCCAGTTCCGCGCGCAGCAGTTCGATTTCCTGCTGGCTGGCCGCCAGCGCGGCGCGCAGCGCCTCGGCAGAGGTGGCCGTGGCCTGGTCTTCGTGCTCGGATGTCATCGTGCGGTTCCTCGGGTACGCGGGCTCAGCCCGTGCGCTGGACCACGACGACGGTGGCATCGTCGCGGGCCCGGTGGTGGTCGCGCAGCAGCACGGCGGCCGCGAGCGCAGGGTCGCGGCCGAGCAGGGGATGGAGGACGGCAGGAAGCCAGCGCGATTCGATGCCGTCGGTGTGCACGATGGCGAGTGCATGCGCGGGGGCCTGTGTGGCCGTTTCGCTGGCCCTGCGGATGTGCAGCCCCACGGTGCCGTGCGCCGCGGGCACCGACCGGTCGGCCACGCCGGAAACCAGCCGCGCCGATACGTTGCCGATGCTGGCGCTGTGCACGGGGGCTTGCGGGCCCTCCCAGCGCAGGCTGCACACGGCCGCGCCGCGCGTGCCCTGCAGCGCCAGGTGGGCGCGGTCGGCCACGCCGCCGAGCTCGCTGAACGGCGACTGCAGGAAGACCGACAGCGCGGCCTGCGAAGGCCGGGCCGCCTCGGGGCCGTGCCCGAGCCCGTCGGCCACGCACAGCGCCACGCGCTCTCCGTCGAGGGCCGCCGCCCATGCGTCGCCGCAGACGGTCTCTCCCCGCAGAGGCAGGCAGATCGCGCCGATGCGGACCGCAGGGAGAGGGGCAGTGCGGTGCGCAACGGCATCCGCGGCCGCGAAGCCATCCTCTTCCTCCTGCGGGCGTTCCTGCACCCGTGCGACGCAGACGGTGCCCTGGGGCGTGGAATGGAGATCGAAGCTGTCCGAAAGGCGCCGCACGGCACCCAGCCCCGTGCCGGGCGATCCGCCGGTGGAATAGCCGTCGCGCATCACCAGCCGCAGGTCGGCAATGCCAGGGCCGTTGTCGATGGCGATGACCTCCACCGTACGGCGCCCGGGGATGGCCGCGATCAGCAACCGGCCGCTGCGGGCGTGCCGGTGCAGGTTGGTGGCCAGTTCGGTGACGACCAGCGAGAGCCGGCCGGCGTCGGTGGCGTTCCAGCCCATTTCCGCGCTGGCGTGCGCGCCGAAGCGCCGTGCCTCGCCGACGCGGCTGGCGTCATCGATCGGGAAGGCGACATGGGTCCAGCCGTGCAGGACCTCGGCGGGGGCATGGGGCGTCACGTCCATCACTTCCATTTCGTGATGGTCACGCAGGTGCCCTGGCCGGGTGCGGTACGGATGTCGAAGTCGTTCACCAGCCGGCGGCTGCCCGGCAGGCCCAGGCCCATGCCGCCGCCGGAAGTCCAGCCGTCCGACAGGGCGAGCTGCAGGTCGGCAATGCCCGGGCCTTCGTCCTCGAAATGCATGCGCAGGCCCGCGCGCCCGGCCTGGTCGAGCAGTTCCCAGCGCATGCGGCCTCCGCCCCCGTGGACCAGGGTGTTGCGCGACAGCTCGCTGGCGGCGGTGATGACCTTGGTCTGGTCCACCAGCGAGAACCGCAGCCTGCCGCACAGCGTGCGGACGGCCTGGCGGCACAGCACGATGTGCTGCTCGGATTCGAGGGGCAGGGTGCCCGAGGTCTCATCGGCCAAGAGGGGCCTCCTCGCGGATGCGGCGCAGCAGTTCCATGCCGCGCTCCACGTTGAGCGCGGTGCGCACGCCGTCCAGCGACAGGCCGAGTTCCACGAGAGTGATGGCCACGGCCGGCTGCATGCCGACCACGACCGTATGTGCCGAGAGAATGCGCGCGATGCCGGAGATGCTGCTGAGCATCCGGCCGACGAACGAATCCACGATCTCCAGTCCGGAGATGTCGATCATCACGCCCGTGGCGCCGGTGTCCGCGATGCGCGTGGCGAGGTCTTCCTGCAGGGCGAGGGCGGTGCGGTCCTGCATGTCCAGCTGAATGGTGACCAGCAGGGTGTCGCCCATGCGGAGGATCGGTATGCGTTCCATGCCGTTCCTTGGTTAGTCGCGCACGCGGTCGATGCGCCAGCCGTTCTTCTGCAGCGCGAGGGCGAGGGCGTCCGCGAGCGTGGCACGCGTGTGGATGCCCTGCAGGTCGATGCCCAGGTGCACGATGGTCTGCGCGATCTGCGGCCGGATGCCGCTCACGATGCAGTCGGCGCCCATGAGCCGGATGGCGGCCACCGTCTTGAGCAGGTGCTGCGCGACCAGCGTGTCCACCGTGGGCACGCCGGTGATGTCGATGATGGCGATGTCGGATCCCGTATCCACGATGCGCTGCAGCAGCGTTTCCATCACCACCTGGGTGCGGTTGCTGTCGAGCGTTCCGATCATCGGCACGGCGAGCACGCCGTCCCACAGCTTGACCACCGGGGTGGACAGCTCCAGCAGTTCTTCCTGCTGGCGGCGGATGATGTCCTCGCGCGCCAACTGGAAGGTATTGACCGTGTGCTGCGCCATGCGGTCCACCAGCGCGGTGGTGGTCCAGAGCGCGGCCTGCAGGGTGGTGGTGTCCTGCGATGTCGCCTGCAGCTGCGTGAACAGGGCCTTCTTGAGCGCGAGCACGAACAGGCTGGTGTCGCCGGCGGTCTCGCCGCGGGCGGCGCGGGAGCGCGACAGGGCTTCCAGCACGCCGTTGAGCGTGTGCCATGCGCTGCCCGCCTGCGGGTGGCCGGCAGGCGGCGGTGCGCTCTGCAATGCGGTGCGCAGCGCCTGCAGGATGTCGCGCGCATCGGAGACGGCGCCAGCGGAATGCAGGGCATCGCCCTGGGCCGCTTCGGCCAGCCATTCCTGGATGATGGCCTCTTCCTTGCGATCCAGGATGGCCGCGAGGGCCTCGTACTGCAGAGTCATGGCCGGGGCCGCTTTCGCTCGATGTTGTAGATGCGCCAAATTCTAAAGGCGGGGGCATGTCCGTCCGGGGGGCAGGGGCTGCTTTTACGGAACTCTCCGACATGGCCGGTCCATCGCGCTGCACGCTTGTGGTGTGCAGCGGACAGCCGGCGCACCGGGCCGGGGATTCCCGGGCAGCATCCGTGCCCGTGGAAGCCGTTCCAGCCAGGGTTTACCCGGGGCGAAGCCCTGGTCTCTTTCTTGCATGGAGGTGCATGCAGCCGGATGCTTGCGCGTTAACCCTGTATAGACAGCATGGGCAGGGGGCAAGAATGGCGGGCAGTCGATTTCCCAGGTGCATTCATTCACGAGGAGCAGGACGATGGGCAGAACGGTATGGGGTGGTGTGTCGCGGATCGCCGCGGCGGCAGGCATGGTCGGGCTGGCAATGGCCGCCCAGGCCCAGGAGACGAAGATCGCGCTGGGCATGTCCGGCTGGACCGGCTTCGCGCCGCTGACCCTGGCCGACAAGGCCGGCATCTTCAAGAAGAACGGCCTGGACGTGGAGTTGAAGATGATCCCGCAGAAGGACCGCCACCTCGCCCTGGCATCCAAGGCCATCCAGTGCGCCGCCACCACGGTGGAGACGCATGTCGCCTGGAACACCAACGGCGTGCCCATCGTGCAGATCTTCCAGATGGACAAGTCCTACGGTGCCGACGGGATAGCGGTGCGCAACGACGTGAAGGGCTTCGCCGACCTGAAGGGCAAGACCGTCGCCGTGAGCGCACCGGGCACCGCGCCGTACTTCGGCCTGGCCTGGATGCTGTCGAAGAACGGCATGACGCTCAAGGACGTGAAGACCGTGTCGCTCGAGCCGCAGCCGGCCGCACAGGCCTTCGTGTCGGGCCAGAACGATGCCGCGATGACGTACGAGCCGTACCTCTCCACCATCCGCGCCAACCCGCAGGCGGGCAGGATCCTCGCCACCACCATCGACTACCCGATGGTGATGGACACCGTCGGCTGCGCGCCCGAGTGGCTCAAGGCGAACCCGAAGGCCGCGCAGGCGCTTACGCAGTCGTACTTCGACGCGCTGGAGATGATCAAGGCCGACCCGGCCAAGGCCAACGAGATCATGGGCGCCGCCGTCAAGCAGACGGGCGAGGCGTTCGCCAAGTCGTCGGCCTACCTGCGCTGGCAGGACAAGGCCGCCAACCAGAAGTTCTTCGCGGGCGAGCTGCAGCAGTTCATGAAGGATGCCGGCGCGATCCTGCTGGAGGCGGGCGTGGTGCGCAAGCAGCCGGAGAACTTCAACGCCATGTTCGACGACAGCTTCATCAAGTGATGCGTCCGCCGCCACTGCCCACGTTTCCGTCAGGAGAGCCTTGCGATGAGCCGAGTGATGGGCGCCATGCCCGCTGATTCCCAACCCGGCGCGCCGGGCGCACCGGCACCCGCGGCCGTGCCTGCCGTGCCGCGCCGCCGCCTGCGCCCGCTGGAGCCGGTGGCCCCGCGCACGCGCTGGCTGCTGGGCGCTGCCTTCTTCGTGCTCTTCGTGGCCGCGTGGTCGGTGGCCACGCTGGGCGGCTACGTGTCGCCCACCTTCCTGGCGAGCCCGGTCACCATGGTGCAGGAGGGCTGGCTGCTGTTCACGCAGTTCGGTTTCCTGCACGACATCGGCATGACCGTATGGCGCGTGCTGGGCGGCTTTGCGCTGGCCGCGCTGGTGGCCGTGCCGCTGGGCATTGCCATGGGTGCGCACAAGGGCGTGGAGGCGTTCCTGGAGCCTTTCGTGTCTTTCTGCCGCTACCTGCCCGCATCGGCGTTCATTCCGCTGCTCATCCTCTGGGCGGGCCTGGGCGAGTTGCAGAAGCTGCTGGTGATCTTCATCGGCTCGGTGTTCCAGATCATCCTGATGGTCGCCGTCACCGTGGGCAGCGCCCGCAAGGACCTGGTCGAGGCCGCCTACACGCTGGGGGCCACGCCCACCGGCATCGTGCGCCGCGTGCTGATCCCCGGCGCCGCGCCCCACATCGCCGAGACGCTGCGGCTGGTGCTGGGCTGGGCCTGGACCTACGTGATCGTGGCCGAGCTGATCGGCTCGTCGTCCGGCATCGGCCACATGATCACCGACAGCCAGGCGCTGCTCAACACCGGGCAGATCATTTTCGGCATCATCGTGATCGGTGTCATCGGCCTGGTGTCGGACTTCCTCTTCAAGGCGCTCAACCGCCGCCTCTTCGCCTGGAGCACCCTCTGATGAGCGAACTGTCCATCCAGGGTGTCTCGCGCACCTTCACCTCGGCCAAGGGCCCGGCCACGCAGGCGCTGCTGCCGGTGGACTTCCACGTGGCCGACAACGACTTCGTCACCATCCTGGGGCCATCGGGCTGCGGCAAGTCGACCATGCTGCGCATCGTGGCGGGGCTGGACCAGCCCACCAGCGGCAGGGTGCTGCTGGACGGTCGGCCGGTCGAGGGGCCGGGCGCCGACCGGGGCATGGTGTTCCAGAGCTACACGCTGTTCCCGTGGCTCACCATCGAGCAGAACATCCGTTTCGGCCTGCGCGAGCGGGGCGTGCCGGAAGTGCAGCAGAAGGAACGGGCGGCGTATTTCATCGCCAAGGTGGGTCTGCGCGGCTTCGAGCAGCACTATCCCAAGCAGCTCTCCGGCGGCATGCAGCAGCGCACCGCCATCGCCAGGGCGCTGGCCAACGACCCCAAGATCCTGCTCATGGACGAACCCTTCGGAGCGCTCGACAACCAGACCCGCGTGCTGATGCAGGAACTGCTGCTGGGCATCTGGGAGGCCGAGCGCAAGACCGTGATGTTCGTCACCCACGACATCGACGAGGCCATCTTCATGGCCAGCCGCGTGGCCGTGTTCAGCGCGCGGCCGGGGCGCATCAAGACGGAGATCGCGGTCGATCTGCCGCATCCGCGCCATTACACGCTCAAGACCTCGCCGGAATTCATGGAACTCAAGGCGCGGCTGACCGAGGAAATCCGGGCCGAATCCATGGCGGCCGAGGCGCATTGATGCGTGGCCTGCCACCGCGCAGTGCGCTGATAGAGTCCCGCGCATGACGACGTCCGCCCCCAAGCGCTCCTCCCGGCCCGCCGGTCCGCCGGCTGCTGCCGAACCGGCGCTCGCCCTCTACCAGCAGATCAAGGACCACATCGTGCGCAGGATCCAGGACGGATCGTGGCGCGCGGGCGACCGGCTGCCGTCGGAGAGCGAGCTGGTGCAGCAGTTCGGCATGTCGCGCATGACCGTGAACCGCGCGCTGCGCGAACTGGCAGAGCAGGGCCGCATCGTGCGCGTGGCCGGCGTGGGCAGCTTCGTGGCGGAGGACAAGCCGCAGTCCACGCTGCTGCAGATCGCCAACCTCGCCAGCGAGATCCGCCAGCGCGGCCACGATTACCGCTGCGACGTGCTGGCGGTGGAGCGCGTCTCCGCGCCGCTGGATATCGCCGCGGCGCTGGACCTGCGCACCGGCGAGTCGGTCTTCCATGCGGTCTGCGTGCACCGCGAGGACGGCGTGCCGGTGCAGCTGGAAGACCGCTACGTGAACCCGCGCGCGGTGCCGCAGTTCGGTGCGCAGGACTTCACGCGGCTGCAGCCGTCCGAATACCTCGTGCGCAATGTGCCGTTCGACCAGATGGAGCACGTCGTGGATGCCGTGCTGCCCACGCCCGAGCAGGCGCGACTGCTGGACATGGCCGGAGGCGACCCGTGCCTGCTGCTCACGCGCCGGACCTGGACGCGGGGCATGCCGGTCACCCTGGTGCGCTGCCTGCACCCGGGCTCGCGCTACCGGCTCGGCAGCCGCATCCGGGCCGACGGCCATCCGCTCGTCGGGTGACTCCATGGAGATCATCCTGTATATACAAGCTGGTGATTCCATGGTTCAATGCACCCGTTGCCGTGGAAAGAACCAGCGGCCTATTTTGCAGACTGACTTGTATATACAGGAAGAGCCATGAGCACCATGCCCACCCTCGTACTGCACCCTGGCCGGGTCACCCTGGCCGGATTGCGCGCCATAGCCGCCGGCGGCCAGCGGCTCGCACTGGATGCCTCTGCGCTGGCCGGCATGCAGGCCGCCCAGGCGACGGTGGACCGCATCGTCGACGAAGACCAGGTGGTCTATGGCATCAACACCGGGTTCGGCAAGCTCGCCAGCACGAAGATCGCGCACGACCGGCTGGCCGAACTGCAGCGCAATCTGGTGCTCTCGCACAGTGTCGGTACCGGCGATCCGCTGCCGGACGATGTCGTGCGCATGGTGCTTGCCACCAAGGCCGTGAGCCTGGCGCGCGGCCATTCGGGCGTGCGTCCGGCGCTGGTCGATGCCCTGTTGGCGCTGGCCAATGCCGACGTGCTGCCCGTCATCCCCGCCAAGGGCTCGGTGGGCGCGTCGGGCGACCTGGCGCCGCTGGCGCACCTGGCCTGCGTGCTGATCGGGGAGGGCGCTGCCAAAGTCGGCGGCAAGGTGATTTCCGGCCGCGAGGCCATGGCCGCCATCGGGCTGGAGCCGTTCGTGCTCGGCCCCAAGGAAGGCCTCGCATTGCTCAACGGCACTCAGGTTTCCACCGCGCTGGCGCTGGCGGGGCTGTTCGCGGCCGAGAGCGTGTTCGCCGCCGGCCTGGTATCGGGCTGCCTGACGCTCGAGGCCATCAAGGGCTCGGTCAAGCCCTTCGATGCGCGCATCCACGAAGCACGCGGTCAGGCCGGGCAGATCGCCGTGGCTGCGGCCGTGCGCGCGCTGCTGGAGGGTAGCGCCATCGACCCTTCGCACCCGAACTGCGGCCGCGTGCAGGACCCGTATTCCATCCGCTGCGTGCCCCAGGTCATGGGCGCCTGCCTGGACAACCTCTCCCATGCCGCCCGCGTGCTGCAGATCGAGGCCAATGCGGCGTCGGACAACCCGCTCGTCTTTACCGATACGGGGGAGGTCATCTCCGGCGGCAACTTCCACGCCGAGCCGGTCGCCTTCGCGGCCGACATCATCGCGCTGGCGCTGTCGGAGATCGGCGCCATCTCCGAGCGCCGGCTCGCGCTGCTGCTGGACACGGGCCTGTCGGGCCTGCCAGCGTTCCTGATCCGGGACAGCGGCGTCAACTCCGGCTTCATGATCGCCCAGGTGACGGCCGCCGCCCTGGCCACCGAGAATCAGTGCCTGGCCCACCCCAGCAGCGTGACCAGCCTGCCCACCTCGGCCAACCAGGAAGACCACGTCTCCATGGCCACCTACGCCGCACGCCGACTGCTGGACATGGCGCGCAACACGGCGGTGATCGTCGGCATCGAGGCCATGGCCGCCGCGCAGGGCATGGAGTTCGACCGCAGCCTGAAATCATCCCCGCTGATGGAGGCGCAGTTCGCCGCCATCCGCGGGCGCGTGGCCTTCCTGGAGCAGGACCGCTACCTCGCGCCCGACATCGAGGCCATGCGCTGCTGGGCCAGTGGATCGGCCTGGCCCGCGCCGCTCGCGGCCTGCCTGCCCAGCTTCCAGTAATTCCCATCCGCCCGCACACGAACTGACGAACGCCCAAGGAGCGATGCCATGAACGCCAACGACGCCATCCTGTCCGCCGCCACCGCAGCCGACCCCCGCCACGACCCCACGCGCGTCATCCGCGCCCCGCGCGGCAGCCAGCTGCACTGCAAAAACTGGCTGGCCGAGGCCGCCTGGCGCATGCTCCAGAACAACCTGGACCCGGATGTGGCCGAGAACCCGCAGTCGCTGGTGGTCTATGGCGGCATCGGCCGCGCGGCCCGCAACTGGGAATGCTTCGACCAGATCCTGGCATCGCTCAAGACCCTGGAAGCGGATGAATCGCTGCTGATCCAGTCCGGCAAGCCCGTGGGCGTGTTCAAGACGCACGAGAACGCGCCGCGCGTGCTGCTGGCCAACTCCAACCTGGTGCCGAAGTGGGGCAACTGGGAACACTTCAACGAACTGGACCGCAAGGGCCTTTTCATGTACGGCCAGATGACGGCCGGCAGCTGGATCTACATCGGTGCCCAGGGCATCGTGCAGGGCACGTTCGAGACCTTCGTCGAGGCAGGCCGCCAGCACTACGGCAACGACCTCTCGGGCAGGTGGATCCTGACGGCGGGCCTGGGCGGCATGGGTGGCGCGCAGCCCCTGGCGGGCGTATTGGCGGGGGCCTGCGTGCTGGCCGTCGAGTGCCAGCAGAGCAGCATCGACTTCCGCCTGCGCACGCGCTATGTGGACAAGCAGGCGAAGGACATCGACGATGCGCTCGCACTGATCGCGCACCACACGGCGCGCAAGGAAGCGGTTTCCATCGCCCTGCTGGGCAATGCCGCCGAAGTGCTGCCCGAGCTGGTCCGGCGTGCCCGGGCCGGCGGCCCCAAGCCCGACATCGTGACGGACCAGACCTCTGCGCACGACCTCGTCAACGGCTACCTGCCCGTGGGCTGGACGGTCGCCGAGTGGCGTGCCGCCGCCGCCGATCCGGCGCAGCATGCCCGCCTGAGGGACGCCGCGGCCCGGGGCTGCGCCGTCCACGTGCAGGCCATGCTCGATTTCCAGGCCATGGGCATTCCCACGGTGGACTACGGCAACAACATCCGCCAGGTGGCCTTCGACCAGGGCGTGAAGAACGCCTTCGATTTCCCCGGCTTCGTGCCTGCGTACATCCGCCCGCTGTTCTGCGAGGGCAAGGGTCCGTTCCGCTGGGTGGCGCTTTCGGGCGATCCGGAGGACATCTACAAGACCGACGCCAAGATCAAGGAGCTGTTCCCCGAGAACCGGCACACCCACCGCTGGCTGGACATGGCCCGCGAGCGCATCGCCTTCCAGGGCCTGCCCGCGCGCATCTGCTGGCTGGGCCTGGGCGAGCGCCACAAGGCGGCGCTGGCCTTCAACGAGATGGTCAAGAGCGGCGAGCTGAAGGCGCCCATCGTCATCGGCCGCGACCACCTGGACACCGGCTCCGTCGCCAGCCCCAACCGCGAGACCGAGGCCATGAAGGACGGTACCGACGCAGTGAGCGACTGGCCGCTGCTCAATGCGCTGCTCAACACCGCAGGCGGCGCCACCTGGGTGAGCCTGCACCACGGCGGCGGCGTGGGCATGGGCTACTCGCAGCATGCGGGCGTGGTGATCGTGGCCGACGGCACGGAGGAAGCCGCCGCGCGCCTGGGCCGCGTGCTGTGGAACGATCCGGCCAGCGGCGTGATGCGCCATGCGGACGCGGGCTATGACATCGCCATCGCTACGGCGAAGAAGCACCAGCTGCACCTGCCGATGGTGAAGTGATGCTGCGCGCCGCTGCCACTCCCGCGATCGCCCGGCGCGTCTCCGAACGCGTGACCGACGCACTCGTGGCCGACTTCGCGCGCGATGGAGCAGTATGCATCCGCCAGTTGCTCACGCCGGGCGAGGTGGCGCTGCTGCGCGAAGGCATCGATGCCAACCTGGCCGCGCCCAGCCCGCGCGCCAAGGTCGCCAGCCGCCCTGACGACCCCGGCCGCTTCTTCGAGGACTTCTGCAACTGGCAGGGCATTCCCGCGTTCGGCCGCTTCATCGCCGAATCGCCCGCGGCCCTGGCCGCACAGCGGCTCATGCAGTCGCGCGGCGTGCGCCTCTACCACGACCACGTGCTGGTCAAGGAGCCGGGCACGCGCCAGCGCACGCCCTGGCACCAGGACCAGCCCTACTACAACATCGACGGCGCACAGAACATCAGCTGCTGGATCCCGGTGGACCCGGTGCCGCGCGCCAGCACGCTGGAGTTCGTGGCCGGCTCGCACCGTGGCCCCTGGCTCATGCCGCGCAGCTTCATGGACCACCAGGCGAAGTGGTTTCCCGAGGGCAGCCTGCAGGACCTGCCCGACGTGGAGGCCGATCGCGCGGCTTTCGACATCCTGGGCTGGGACATCGAGCCCGGCGACGTGGTGTGCTTCCACATGCTTACGCTGCACGCGGCCGGCGGCTTCGAGGGGCCGGGCCGGCGGCGCGTGTTCTCGGTGCGTTTCCTGGGCGACGACGTGCGCCATGCGCCGCGCGCCTGGACCACCTCGCCCGAGTTTCCGGGCTTGGCGGAAGCGCTGCCCGCGGGCGCGCCCATGGCGCATCCGCTGTTCCCGCTGCTGGCGGGCGAGGGCGCCTGACGCCATGGCGCTGCAGCGTTTCGACCTGGCCGCCATCGCGCCCACCCCCTGGAAGAATGGCGGCGGTGCCACGCGCGAGATCGTCTGCTGGCCGCCGGGCGCGGGCATGGAAGCTTTCGGCTGGCGCGTGAGTGCGGCCACCATCGACCGTGCCGGCCCGTTCTCGGCCTATCCGGGCATACAGCGGCAGATCATGTTGCTCGACGGCGAGGGTGTGCACCTGAGGGCGCAGGGCATCGACCACCGGCTCGACGAGCCCTGGCAGCCCTGGTCGTTCGACGGAGGCGCGCCCCTCGACTGCACGCCCCTCGGCGGCCGCTCCACGGACTTCAACCTCATGCTGCGCCGCGGAGCCTGGCAAGGCGCCATCGAGGTGGTGTCGGGCGACGTGCGGCCGGGCTCCACGCCCGCGGGCGTCTGCCTCGTGCTCGCCGGTACATGGCGCGACGAGGTAGGCGAAGGCTATCGGCCCGGCCATGGCCTGTGGTGGGGTGAACGTGTGCGGGCGCCCCTGTCGCTCGCTCCCGAGGATGCCGACGGGGCCGTGCTGGCCTGGATCGGCCTGGCACCAGACGCCAGAGCGGCCTCCGCGCCGGCCTTGCAGGACACTTGATGGAACGGGAGCGCTGCGCGCTCCGGAGGGAATTTCATGCAGCCGACACCTTTTTCTTCATTGCCCGGCGCCGATGGCTGCTGGACCGACCTGCGGCTTTCGGAAGGGCTTTTCATCCCCGACGTGGCCGTGCCCGGCGGTGCCCTTGCCTGCGTGGTGGTGCAGGGCGGCACCGTGCGCTGGGTCGGGCCGACGGCCGCCGTGCCGCCGGCCTTCGCCGGGCTGCCCCGCCATGCGGGTGGCGGCGCCCTGGCCACGCCCGGCCTCGTGGATTGCCACACCCACCTTGTTTATGGCGGCCACCGCGCCAACGAATTCGCCATGCGGCTGGCGGGGGCCAGCTACGAAGAGGTCGCCCGGGCCGGTGGCGGGATCGTCTCGTCGGTGAAGGCCACGCGTGCGGCCACGGAAGACGAGCTGTTCGCCCAGGCCTTGCCGCGGCTGCAGGCCCTGCTGGACGAGGGTGTGTGCGCCATCGAGATCAAGTCCGGCTACGGCCTGGCGCTGGAGCACGAGCGCAAGCAGTTGCGCGCCGCGCGGCGGCTGGGTGAGGCCTGCGGCGTCACCGTGCGCTCCACCTTTCTCGGTGCGCATGCACTGCCGCCGGAATACGCCGGCCGCAGCCAGGACTACATCGATCTCGTCTGCCGGGAAATGCTTCCCGCGCTGGCCGAAGAAGGCCTGGTGGACGCGGTGGACGTGTTCTGCGAGCGCATCGCCTTCAGCCTGGCCGAGACCGAGCAGGTCTTCCAGGCCGCGCAGGCGCTGGGCCTGCCCGTCAAGCTGCATGCCGAGCAGCTCTCCGACATGGGCGGCGCCCGGCTCGCAGCGCGCTATGGCGCCCTGTCGTGCGACCACATCGAGCACCTGTCCGCCGAAGGCATTGCCGCGATGAAGGCGGCCGGCACGGTGGCCGTGCTGCTGCCCGGCGCCTATTACACGTTGCGCGACACGCATCTTCCGCCCATCCAGGCGCTGCGCGACGCGGGCGTGCCCATGGCCGTCTCGACCGACCACAACCCCGGCACCTCGCCCGCGCTGAGCTTGCGGCTGATGGCCAACATGGCCTGCACGCTGTTCCGGCTCACGGTGCCCGAGGCCCTGGCCGGCATCACCACCCACGCCGCGCGCGCACTGGGCCTGCAGGACTCGCACGGGCTCATCGCCACCGGCCGGCCCGCCAATTTCGTGCTCTGGCCGTTCATGGAGGCCGCCGAGCTGGCCTACTGGTTCGGACACCAGCCGCCGCGGGCGATCGTGCGGCAGGGCAGGGTGGTGCAGCGATGACCGGCCAGACTTCCTCCTCCTCCGGTGGCGCGATATTCGCCGCACAGGCCCTGCTGCCCGGCGGCTGGGCAAAAGACGTGCTGATGCGCTGGAACGAAGACGGGCGCATCACCCACGTGCAGCCGGACAGTGCACCGCCGCCTGCCGTGGCCCGCGCACGCGGACCGCTGCTGCCGGGCCTGCCCAACCTGCATTCCCATGCCTTCCAGCGCGCCTTCGCCGGCCTGACCGAGTTCCGCGCGGCCAGCGACGACTCGTTCTGGAGCTGGCGCGACCTGATGTACCGGTTCGCCGCGCGCATGTCGCCCGCGGCGCTGGAGGCGATCGCCACCTGGCTCTATGTGGAGATGCTGGAGGCGGGCTACACGGCGGTGTGCGAGTTCCACTACCTGCACCACGCCGAGGGCGGTCGCCCCTACGCCGACGATGCCGAGATGTCGCTCGCGCTGCTGCGTGCGGCGGAACGCGCCGGCATCGGCATCACGCTGCTGCCGGTACTCTACCAGGCCAGCGGCTTCGGTGGCCAGCCGCCGCGCGAGGGCCAGCGGCGCTTCCTGCACCGCACCGACGCCATGCTCGCGCTGCTCGAACGCCTCGCGCCCGCGGTGCGCGCGCAGGGCGGCGTGCTGGGCCTCGCGCCGCACTCCCTGCGCGCAGTGCCGCCCGATAGCCTGAACGCGGCACTGCAGGGCCTGGACGCCATCGCCCCCGGCGCACCGGTGCACATCCACATCGCCGAGCAGACGCAGGAGGTTGATGACTGCATCGCCTGGAGCGGCCAGCGGCCCGTGGAGTGGCTGCTCGACCACCTGCCCGTGGATGCGCGCTGGTGCCTCGTGCACGCCACGCACCTGAGCGACACGGAGGCCGCGCGCGCGGCCCGCTCCGGCGCGGTGGCAGGCCTGTGCCCGACGACCGAGGCCAACCTGGGCGACGGGCTCTTCGACCTGCCGCGCTGGCGGGCGGCTGGCGGGACCTGGGGCCTGGGCTCCGACAGCCATGCCTGCGTGAACGCGGCCGAAGAGCTGATGTTGCTCGAATACGGCCAGCGGCTGGCCCTGCGCCGCCGCAACGTGCTGGGCACCGATGCGCAACCGCAGGTCGCCACCGCCATGCTGCTGCAGGCCGTGCAGGGCGGCGCGCAGGCCGCCGGTCACCTGCCGTCGCCCGGCGCGCAGGCGGGCCTGGTACGGGGCGCCTGGGCCGACTTCGTCGTGCTGGACCCGGAGCACATCGCGCTGCGCGGCCTGCCGCCCGAAAGCCAGCTCGCCGCCCATGTCTTCGCCAGCCACCGCACTTCGGCCCTCGATGCCGTCTGGACGGCCGGCGTGCAGCGTGTCGCCTCTGGCCGCCACGCCCTGCACGGAGAGAGCGCCGCCGCCTTCGCCGCGGTACGCTCCGGCCTGCTGCAAAACTGAATCCGCCTTTTCACGAGAACGCCCATGAACGACGCACCGGCCACGCCGCTCTTCCATTTCCACGCCGGCACCGCGCCGCTGCTGCTGTCCATGCCGCATGCCGGCACCCACGTGCCGCCGGAGATTGCCGGCCGGCTCACGGATGAGGCCCGGCAGGTGCCGGACACCGACTGGCACCTGGAGCGTCTCTATGCTTTCGCGCGCGGCCTGGGCGCCTCCGTGCTCGTGGCCACGCATTCGCGCTACGTGGTGGACCTGAACCGCCCGCCCGACGGCAGCAGCCTGTATCCCGGCCAGAGCGTGACCGGGCTGTGCCCCGTGGACACCTTCGACGACACGCCGCTCTATGCCGACCCGGCCCAGGTGCCTGCCGCCGCGGAGATCGAGGAGCGCCGCCGCCGCTATTGGGATCCCTACCACGCGCAGCTGCGCGCCGAGATCGACCGCATCCGCGCGCAGCACGGCGTGGCGGTGCTCTGGGACGCGCACTCCATCCGCTCCGTGCTGCCGCGCTTCTTCGATGGCCGCCTGCCCGACCTCAACCTCGGCACGGCCGATGGCGCCAGCTGCGATCCGGCGCTCGCGCGCGAACTACTCGCCATCGGCATGGCCGCGCCCGGCTACAGCGCCGTGCTCAACGGCCGCTTCAAGGGCGGCTACATCACCCGGCATTACGGCGACCCGGGCCGCAACGTGCATGCCGTGCAGCTCGAGATGACGCAGGCCAGCTACATGCAGGAGGCGCTGCCGTTCGACTACCTGCCAGACACCGCCATGGGCGTGCAGCCCCACCTGCGCCGCATGCTGCAGGCCTGCCTGGACTTCGCCGCGGAGCGCGCGGCGGCCTGAGCGATGTCCACGTCGCATGATTCACCGCTGATACCGGCCCTCGCCATCCTCGGATCCGTGACCTTCCTCGGGATCGGCACGTCCTGGGCCAAGCACTCCCTGTTCCCTCTGGTCGGGGCCCAGGGCACCACGGCCCTGCGGGTGGGCTTCTCGGCACTGTTGCTGCTGCTTTTGTGGCGTCCCTGGCGGCGGCCGCTCGCACGGGCGGATGCGGTACGCATCGCCGCCTACGGTGCCGCCCTGGGCGCGATGAACCTCTGCTTCTACCTGTCGTTGCAGACCATTCCCTTCGGCGTGGCCGTGGCGATCGAGTTCTCCGGCCCGCTGTCGGTGGCGCTGCTGTCGTCCCGCCGTCCGCTGGATTTCCTCTGGGTGGTCCTGGCGGTCGCGGGGCTGGGCCTGCTGCTGCCCTGGGAGCCGAGTGCCGGAACGCTGGATCTCCGCGGTGTGCTTTTCGCGCTGGCGGCCGCCGTGTTCTGGGCGGGCTACATCCTGTTCGGCAAGCGCCTGGGGCACCTGCACACCGGGCATTCCGTATCCCTCGGCCTGGCCGCGGCATCGCTGGTCGTGGTGCCCGTGGGCATCGGGCATGCCGGGGCCGGCCTGCTGACGCCGGGTGTGCTGCTCACCGGCATCGGCGTGGCCGCACTGTCCAGCGCCGTGCCGATCATGCTGGAAATGGTGGCGCTCAAGCGGCTGCCCCAGCAGGCCTTCGGCATCATGATCAGCATGGAGCCCGCCGTCGCCGCGCTGCTGGCACTGATACTGCTCGGCGAGTACCTGAGCCCGGCCCAGTGGCTGGCCATCGGCATGATCGTCGCCGCCTCCATGGGATGCGCTTTCTCCGCTCCGCGAAGGTCCCCGCGACCGCAGCCCGTGCTACCTGCGGATGCGGGCGCTGCCCCGCGCGGCTGACCAATCCGCTCCCTTCCGGAGAGCGCTCACCACGAAAAAGGGCGGCCCACCGGCCGCCCTTCGCATGCACCGTCCGGGCCCTCAGGCGGCCGCGTCGATGCGCAGTTGCACGGCGTTGTTCAGGTACACCGGCGTCACGCGGTAGCCCGGCACGGACACCGCATCGAAGGCCCCGCTGAGGCCGCCATGGCGCAGCACGGTGATCTTCGAGCCCACGGCGGGGCGCACGCCCTGGGCGAATTTCACCTCGAGCGTGCCGGCCAGTGCCGCCGGGCCGTTCACGGTCAGCGTACCTGCCGTGCCGCTGGCGTTGGCCATCTGCAGCGACAGCGTGCCGCCCGGACGCTGGGTGTAGGAGCCGTTCACCGCCACGTCACCGGAGGCCGCGGTGCGCAGCGTGCCGCCGCCCACGTACACCGCACCATTGCCCAGCGCCGAGCCGCTGCCCGCCTGCAGGGTGCCTGCCGCCAGCTCGATGCCGCCCGTGAAGCTGTTGTTGCCCGCGAGCACCAGCGTGCCGCTGCCGAGCTTCGTCAGCTTGCCGGCCCCGGCGATGTCATTGCGCCACGTATCGAGCGCGCTGAAGCCGCCCTGGGCAGCGTCCATGGTCACCGCCACGTCACCGTCGAAGCGGCCGTAGCCGTCGGCGGCGGCGAACAGGTTCAGGCGGCCCCAGCCTTCCGCGTCGTCCATGACGGGGTAGCCCGACGGCACGGCCGTGGTCTTGAGCACCACCCGGCGCTGCAGGGCGTCCAGGTAGGGCAGGCGGGTCTCCAGCAGCACTTCCGCGCCCTTGGGCACCACGGCCGGGCGCGAAGCGTCGCCGGTCTGCGGGAAGCCGAAAGTCATGCGCCGCAGGTACTCGGAGCGGTTCGTCGCATGGTCCGCGAAACGGTCGGTGCTGGCAGGCTGCGAATGGGCGAACTGCCACAGGTCGGCGGGCGTTTTGGCGCCGGCGGCGGTCATCATCGCGCTGCGTGCCTGCTGGAAGGCCGCCGCCTTGCGGGCCGCGTTCGCGCCGGTCGCGATGCTCGCGGTGGCCACGGCCTGGCCGTGGATGCGGCCGCTGATCACATCCAGGGGGGAATGCATGCCGGCCAGGATGCGGCTCTCGCCCAGTTCCAGCCCGCGCGCGACCATTTCCTGGAAGCGCTCCGGCACCAGGTAGGCCATGGCGATGGAACTGCGCACCGCCTCGGCCGTGTGGCCGCTGGTGAAGCCGCCGTCGGTGGTCGGCGTGGTGCTGCGCGCCGGGAGCAGGGCGGGCACCACCTGCACGGCGCTGCTCCAGCGCCAGGGCCGCGCGTACTTGTAGAAGCGCTTGGCGGGCTCCGTTGAGCCGTTCTCGCCGATCCCGCCGACGAAATCCACCGCCGTGCCGAAAGCGGCGTTGGCGCTGCCGCCCACGCCCGTGTTGTTGCCGCCATCGTTGTACACCACGGTCGTCGCATCGGCCGGGATCGCGGTGATGGTGGTCGTCTGCTGCGCGGCAGCACGCCATGCGGTCGTCAGCGGCCCCATGCCGTCGCTCACGCTGTAGGCCTTGCCGCGGCGGTCGTCCAGGTAGGCCAGGAGTTCCTGCGCGGGAGTGCGGCGGCCCGTGGCATCGACCACGTACTGGATATTGCGCGCATGCACCTGGGCATTGAGCACCGTCCCGTCGGTCGCGTCGCCGGGAATGCCGCTCCAGGTGGAGGGCGTTATGGCCGGGAAGGCTCCGTTCGCGGTGGCGCTCACGCCTGCATCCACCAGCAGCGTGGACGGCTTCCAGATCGAGAGGAAGCCCGACAGCACCCGCACGCCGGCATTGGTCTCGAGCGTGGCATAGCGCGCATCGCCGCGCTGGTTCGTCGCGGCGTTGTCCACGAAGGGCGGAACCGTCGTTTCGTTGGGAACGGGGGCGGTGTCCGCCTTGCCGAGTCCTGGCGGGGGCGCGGGAACGGCGCTGATGCCGGAACCGCCGCCACCGCAGGCGGAGAGCGCGAAGGCAGCGGCAAGCGCCAGGATCAGGGGACGGCGGGAGAGGGAGATCGTCATGGTGTGGGAGGAAAGCAGGCCAACGGAGCCCTCGGCGGGCTCCAGAGAGAACGGGCTCCCCGGGAGCCCGCAGCGGCGCACTGTAGAGCGCGCGCATGACGGTTCCGTGACGTCGGCCCGCCCCCCTGACGGCGGCTCCCTCCGCTGTAAAAGCCCGACAATGCTGCGAAATTTGTTGCAACTTGTGTGCCGAGGCCTCCGTGGCACGCTAGCATCCGGGCCATGGATGTCGCTCCGACTGCTCCCCTGGCTCCCCCCGCCCTTCCTGCGGAACGACCGCAGGGATGGGGCGAGTTCTTCCACATGCCGGTTTTTCATCCGGGAACCCGGGTCCGGTTCGGAGAACGCCTGGAAACCGTCAGCCACATCACCATCCGTCGCCACGACCTGTGCGTCCATCTCGTGGGGCACGATTCGCCCGTGGCCCCCGAGAAGCTGGTGCTGCAGCCCAGCGTGTTCGTCACCTGCCGCATGCCCTGACGGGCGTGTGGCGACGGAATGCCGCCGTCAGGCCTCGGGCGGAAGGCCCATGGGTTCGCCCAGCCGAACGGCACGGGCGGGCTCCCAGGTGTCGGCAAAACGCAGGGCCCCGGGTTCGAAGAGCAGGACCACCGTCGAGCCGAGCATGAACCGGCCCATTTCCTCTCCCTTGCGCAGCAGCACTTCCGGGCCGTCCTCATAGGTCCACTGGCGCAGGCCCGCGGTACGCGGCGGGTTGACCGTGCCATGCCAGACCGTGGCCATGCTGCCCACGATGGTGGCTCCCACCAGCACCAGGGCCATCGAGCCCAGCGGCGTGTCGAACAGGCAGACCACCCGCTCGTTGCGCGCGAACAATCCCGGAACGCCGCGGGCCGTGAGCGGATTCACCGAGAACAGGGTACCCGGCACGTAGATCATGCGGCGCAGCCGGCCATCGCAGGGCATGTGGATGCGGTGGTAGTCGCGCGGGCTCAGGTAGATGGTGGCGAAGCTGCCGTCCGCGAAACGGGCAGCCTCCTGCGCATTGCCGCCCAGCAGCGCCGTGGTGGAGTAACGGTGGCCCTTGGCCTGGAAGATCTGGTCCCTGTCGATGCGGCCGAACTGGCTTACAGCGCCGTCCACCGGGCAGACGGCGGGAGCGTCCGCGATGGGTCGCGCGCCTGCGCGCAGTGCGCGCGTGAAGAAATCGTTGAAGGTGGCGTAGCTGGCGATGTCCGGGTTCTCGGCCTCGGACATGTCCACCTTGTAGCGGGCCACGAAACGGCGGATGGCGGCCGTGGTGCGGGTGCCTGCGCGCGCGGAGGCGAAGCGGCCGGCCAGCGAGGTCAGGGCCCGCTTGGGCAGCAGGTATTGCGGAAGAACGGCGAGGCGATCTGGCACGGAGGCTCCTGCGGCGAAAGGGCCGGCCATTCTAGGGCCTGTCCAACGGCCGTGAATGCGAGGGCCCCCTGGAGAGCGTTCCGGACGCTGTGTGCGCCTTGCACCCTGCGGCAGCACAGCCCGGCCGTGCGGCGGGGACGGGTGGGGCGGGGGCTGGGTCTTTTATTTCCTGCCGGGGCCCCCATTTATGCAGCAGGGCTGGAAATGGCGGGTTTCCGGGCCGGCCGCAGGCCTGTCGTTTCCCCGCCGGCGCGTTTTGGCAACGCCGCGCGAGAGGCCCCGTGCTGCACGGTACAATTGACAGGTTTTGCACCGGCCCGCCCAGGCCCTGCGCGCCCAGGATTGGCAGTAAAAGAGCAAAAAGAGAAAAGAGAACCGGCGGCACTGGCCGCTTTCCATGCTCGGCAGCGCAGCGTTCATTCTGGCATCGCATGCCAGGCCTGGACGTAACGAAGCGCTTGCTTTTGCATCGCCGGCCCCGGCAGCCCGCGCCTGATTTCCCGTCTGTTATGCATGCCCGGAGCCTGCTGTCGTACCGGTCCGGATTTTTAATTTCTAGTTGAACCATGGCTAAAGAAGAACTCATCGAAATGCAGGGCTCCGTGACGGAAGTGCTGCCGGATTCGCGATTTCGTGTCACGCTGGACAACGGGCATCAATTGATCGCCTACACCGGCGGCAAGATGCGCAAGCACCACATCCGCATCCTGGCGGGTGACAAGGTGTCCCTCGAAATGTCGCCCTACGACCTCACCAAGGGTCGCATCACCTTCCGTCACCTGCCTGGCCGCGGTCCCGGCCCGTCGTCCGGCTCCCGCTGAGCGCACCTGCGGGCCGCGGTATTTGTCGGGCCTTGCAAATAATGTGCTGGAATCGGCCCGCTGGCCCGGAACGGGCTTCGCGGCGGGTTAGAATGCCAGTTGTCGGAGCGTAGCGCAGCCTGGTAGCGCATCTGCTTTGGGAGCAGAGGGTCGCGAGTTCGAATCCCGCCGCTCCGACCATTGATGTCAAGGGGTCAGGTCCACAAGGCCTGGCCCCTTTTGTCTTTGTGCCATTTCATCCGTCCGGCGCCTGGCCTCGACGGGTTCGCTCCCTGGAGCCTCTGGCATGGGCGAGCTACGTCGTGATACAGGCGCGTGACACGTCCGGGCCATGATGTCGGGTTCACGCGTTTCTTCGCCCGTTCCCTGCAGGAGCGATGCTGCCGAGCCCTTCGCAAGGCAGTCTGGCGGGCCTCATCATTCACCATGTCCATTGAAATTTTTGGCGACAGCCTCATGCGCGGCCCTGGTATCAGCATGGCCATTCCCCGAACCATGATGTCCCTGCGGCCCGGCTGGGTGGTCGAAGACCGCTCCGCCATCGGCCTGCTGATGCAGGATCTGATCCTCGGCTACAAGGAGCCGTACCCGGATGCGCCGGCAGATGCCTATCCGCTCGGGCCGCAGCCGCCCTTCAACGCCATCCGTCGCAGGGGACAGATCATCGTGATCGGCCTCGGGCTCAACGATGCCCTGGAAATGCGCAGCGTCGAACAATACGAGGCCGACCTGCGCGATGCCCTGCGGATCGTCCATTCCGAGTGGCGCACGCCCATCCTGACCGGCATCGTGGACGTGCCGGTGGCCGACCTCTTCACGCCAGAGCGCGTACAGCGCCGCCACGAGCTGAACCAGGTGACCCTCCGGGTGGCCGAGCAGATGGGGGTCTCGCACGCGCGCTGGGGAGAGGACTACCGCGGCGTGGGCGACGTGATCGACAACATCCATCGCACGCAGGCTGCCAGCGACCGGCTGGCAGCGCTGCTGGTCGAGGCCATCGAGCGCACTTTCTGAGTCCGGGCTCGGCCACCGCCACGGATGGGCAGGTGGCTGCCGTGGCCGCCTTAACATCGCGGGGCTGCCGTCCCGGGACGGCGGCGTGTTGACCCACCCGCAGTCCAGGCATGGCACGTCCTTCCCGAATCCATACCCCACCCCTGTCGCAGACCCCTGGCGGCAACGCGCGCGCCGACGCCGTCGATGCGCTGCGCGGCGTCGCCATGGTCTGGATGACCGTCTTCCACTTCTGCTTCGACCTCAGCCACTTCGGCTACTGGCCGCAGGATTTCCGGGGCGACCCGGCCTGGACGATGCAGCGGACGGCCATCGTCAGCCTGTTCCTCTTCTGCGCAGGACTGGGCCAGGCGCTCGCCTGGCAGCAGGGCGTGGGCTGGCGCCGGTTCGGCCAGCGCTGGGTGCGGATCGCCGGCTGCGCATTGCTGGTGAGCGCCGGGTCCTACCTCATGTTCCCGCGCAGCTACATCCATTTCGGCGTGCTGCACGGCATGGCCGTGATGCTGGTGGTGGCCCGCTGTACGGCGGGGTGGGGCGGCTGGCTGTGGCCGGCCGGCGCCCTGGCCCTGGCGGCACCGTGGGCGGGTGGGTGGTTGCTGACCGGGCCGACGGCCGACTGGGCGCCCTGGTTCAACAGCAATGCGCTGAACTGGCTGGGCGTGGTGTCCCGCAAGCCGTTCACCGAAGACTACGTGCCCGTGCTGCCGTGGCTGGGCGTGATGTGGTGGGGGCTGGCCGCAGGGCAGTGGGCGCTGCGCCGCCGTCCGGGCTGGCTGGCGATGCCGGTGCACCGGAATGTGCGCCCCCTGGCGGTGCTGGGGAGCTGGAGCCTGAGCTACTACATGCTGCACCAGCCGGTGCTCATCGGCGCGTTGCTGGCCACGGGGTGGCTGCTGGGCCGCCCATGAAAAAACGCGGCCATGGCCGCGTTTTTCTCTGCAAGGTCGCCAGGCCGATCACTCGACCTTGGCCTTGGCGCGCAGGTCTTCCTGGAACTTGGCCAGCTTCTGCTGCTGCAGTTGCTGTGCGATCTGCGGCTTGACTTCGTCCAGCTTGGGCAGCTTGGCTTCACGAACGTCGTCCAGGCGGATGACGTGCCAGCCGAACTGCGTCTTGACCGGGGTCTGCGTCATCTTGCCCTTGTCGAGCTTCACGAGGGCCTGGGTGAATTCAGCCACGTAGCTGCTCGGGGTGGCCCAGTCGAGGTCGCCGCCACGGGCTCCGGATCCGGGATCCTTGGACTGCTTCTTGGCGATGTCCTCGAACTTCGCACCCTTCTTGATGGAGGCGATGATGGCCTTGGCCTGGTCTTCAGTCTCCACCAGGATGTGGCTGGCCTTGTATTCCTTGCCGGTGTTGGCGGCGACGTACTTGTCGTACTCGGCCTGGATCTCGGCGTCGGTGACGGGGTTGGCCTTCTGGTAGTCGGCGAACAGCTCGCGGATCAGGATGGTCTGGCGTGCCAGTTCCATCTGGTCCTTCACGTTCTGCGAGCCTTCCAGGCCCCGCTTCTGCGCTTCCTGCAGGAAGATCTCGCGGGCGATCACTTCTTCCTTGATCTGACCTTCGATCTCGGGGGTGATGGGCCGGCCGGAGCGTTCGACCTGCTGCTTCAGGACTTCGACGCGTTCCTTGGGCACGGCCTTGCCATTCACGACGGCAACGTTCTGCGCGATGGCGGGCAGGGCGGACGTGCCCAGCACGGCAGCGGCCACAAGGCCGGACAAGAGCTTTTTCTTCATTGGGAAATCCACAAAAAGGAAAGGGCAGGCTGCACGGTGTGCGCCATGGGGGCCCTGGACGTGGGAATCAAGACGATCAGAGAACTTCAATCGCGATGGCGTGCGCACCCTGGTCAATGAACTCCTGCAGCGCATCATACACAAGGCGGTGCCGTGCTACGCGGCTGTGCTCCGTAAACAAAGGTGACGAGATGCGTACCCGGAAATGCGTGCCCGCACCGGTTCCGTTAGCCCCGGCGTGGCCCGCGTGGGCCGCGCTTTCGTCGAGCACCTCGAGCAGGCTGGGCGCCAGGGTTTCGCGCAGCTTGCGCTCCATGGCCTGCGCCGTGATGCCGCCGCTCATGGCTTCGCGTCCTCCGGCGCCGTGCGGGCGCTGTCCTGCGGCTCCTTCATGTAGCGGCTCAGGTAGAGCGCCTGGCCGATCACGAAAACGGCCATCAGCCCGATGCCGCCGAAGAGCTTGAAGGTCACCCAGGTGTCGGTGCTGAAGGCATGCGCCACCCACAGGTTGATGGCGCCCATCGCGGCGAAGAATGCCGTCCAGCTCCAGTTCATGGCGCGCCATGCGGCCTCGGGCAGTTCCATCTGCCCGCCCATGAGCGTGCGGATGAGGTTCTTGCGGAAGAACAGCTGGCCGACCAGCAGCGCGCTCCCCATCAGCCAGTAGAGGACGGTGGGTTTCCACTTGATGAAGGTGTCGCTGTGGGAGAGCAGCGTGGCGCCGCCGAACACCACGATCACGCCGAGGCTGACCCACTGCATCGGTTCGACCCGGCCGTGCCGTATGCGCAGGTAGGCGATCTGGGCCACGGTGGCGGCGATCGCCACGGCCGTGGCCGTGTAGATGCCCCAGACCTTGAAGGCCACGAAGAACAGGATGATGGGGAAGAAGTCGATCAGCAGTTTCATAGATGGGGCAGGGCGGTTGCCGGGCTCGTCATGCGCGTGTCGCGCGCCGTCGCTGGATCAGGCGCCGTCCGGCTCGAAGTCCAGCGACGCGGAATTCATGCAGTAGCGCAGCCCGGTGGGCGCGGGGCCGTCCTCGAACACATGGCCGAGGTGGGCCCCGCATTGTGCACACACCGTCTCGGTGCGGACCATGCCGTGGCTGCGGTCCACAATTTCGCGGATGGCTCCGGGCACCGCCTGGGAGAAGCTGGGCCAGCCGCAGCCGGCGTCGAACTTGGTGACGGAATCGAACAGCTTGGCGCCGCAGCAGACGCAGTGGTAGCTGCCGTCATCCCAGTGGGCTTCGTACTTGCCGGTGAAGGGGCGCTCGGTGGCCGCATGCCGCGTGACCTGCCAGGCCACGGGTTCGGCCCCCTTGTCCTTCAGCAGCGCCTGCCATTCGGCGTCGGTCTTCTGGATGGGGTAGGTCATGATGAACAGCTGATTTCGATGGAAGAGGCCCAGTCGGGCGGGAACCCCGCCCAGTCGGCATGTGCGGGGTGTTCGTCGAAAGGCCGGGCCAGCACGGCCTGCAGCGCATGCAGGGGCGCGAAATCCCCCGTCTTCGCCGCCCGGATGGCCTGCTCGCCCAGGTGGTTGCGCAGCACGAAGCGGGGATTGGTGCGCTGCATGAGGCTGGCTGGGTCCTGCGCGGCCTCGTTGCCGAGCCGTTGCCGGTAGCGCGCTGCCCAGGCGTCCCATCCGGCCCGGTCGACGAACAGGTCGCGCACCGGCACGAAATCGCCGCTGGCCACGGCCTGCGAGAGCCGGTGCCAGAAGACGGTGTAGTCCACGGCGTCTGTCGCCAGCAGCCCGAGCAGGTCGTCCACCAGCGCGGCGTCTCCTTCGGCGGCCGACGCCAGGCCGAGCTTGGCGCGCATGCGGGCCATGTACTCTGCGGGAAAGGCCGTGCGGTAGGGCTCCAGCGCAGCCTGGGCGAGCCCGGTGTCTTCGATCAGCGGCATCAGCGCCTGGCCGAGGCAGAAGAGGTTCCAGTAGGCGACCTGCGGCTGGCGGTTGAAGGCGTAGCGGCCCTGGCTGTCGCTGTGGTTGCAGATGTGCCCCGGCACGAAGGCATCGAGGAACTGGAAGGGCCCGTAGTCGATGGTGAGCCCCAGGATGCTCATGTTGTCGGTGTTCATCACCCCGTGGCAGAAACCCACGGCCTGCCACTGCGCGATCAGCGCGGCGGTGCGGGCGCCCACCGCCTGCAGCAGCGCAGCGTAGGGGTTGCCGCCGGGCGCATCGCCGCTACCGCGGCAGCCGGGGTAGTAGCGGTCGATCACGTAGTCCGCCAGTGCGCGCAGTTCGCGCACCTGGTCGCGCGCCGCGAAGTGCTCGAAATGGCCGAACCGCACGAAGCTGGGTGCCACGCGCGTCACGACGGCGGCTGTCTCGATTTCCTCGCGCGCCACGGGCGCGGGCGAAGCCGTCAGCGCCAGCGCGCGGGTGGTCGGGATGCCCAGCGCATGCATGGCCTCGCTGCAGAGGAACTCGCGGATGGACGAACGCAGCACAGCCCGGCCGTCGCCCATGCGCGAATAGGGGGTGCGGCCGCTGCCCTTGAGTTGTACTTCGTAGCCGGTTTCCGTCTCGCCGAGCAGGATGGCGCGGCCGTCGCCCAATTGCCCGGCCCAGACACCGAACTGGTGGCCGCTGTAGACGCTGGCCAGGGGCCGCATGCCGCGCAGCAGCGCGTTGCCCGACAGCACCTGCACCGCCGCATCGCTGCCCAGCCAGTCCGTATCCAGGCCGATGAGCCGGGCGGTGACCTCGCTGCCCGCGACCCACCGGGGATCGGGCAGCGGCGTGGGGACCAGTTCGGTGAAGAAGCCGGGCCCCAGGGCGGCGAAACCGTCCCGCCAGGCCAGGCCCGAGCGGGCCTCGGCCGTCGGGGCGGAGGGGGCGGTGGTCGTCATTGCCGCCATTGTCTCCCACCGCCTTTGCCAGGGAGGCCCACAGGGGCTTGCACCGGGGGGCGCAGGCCCGCGCACCGCCTGTCAACCTGGCGACAGGGGGCGCCGGACGCGGGGTTGCCCTGGGGGCTCGGCACCGTAGCGCAGGGTTAGGATTCGACGATCACCATATCCACAGGAATAGAAGGAGACACCATGCTGGGCCTGATGCAGAGCCAACCCCTGCTGATTTCGACGCTCGTCGAGTTCGCGGAACGCCACCACGGCGATGCGCAGATCGTCTCGCGGCGCGTGGAAGGCGACATCCACCGCTACACCTACCGGGACATGGCCGCCCGTGCGCGCCAGCTCGCGAACACGCTGGACGGGGAGGGGCTCTCCCCCAGCGCCCGCGTCGCCAGCCTGGCATGGAACGGCTACCGCCACCTGGAGATGTATTACGGGGTGAGCGGTTCGGGCCGCGTGCTGCACACCATCAATCCGCGGCTGCATCCCGACCAGGTCGCCTGGATCGTGAACCACGCGGAGGACGAAGTGCTGTGCTTCGATCTCACGTTCCTGCCCATCGTGCAGGCGGTGCATGCGAAGTGCCCCACGGTCCGGCGCTGGGTGGCGCTCTGCGATGCCGACCGGCTGCCGCAGGACACGGGCATTCCGCAGCTCACGAGCTACGAGAGCTGGATCGGCGCGGCCTCCAGCGAGTACGCCTGGCCGGTGTTCGACGAGAACTCCGCCTCCAGCCTCTGCTACACCAGCGGCACCACGGGCCATCCCAAGGGCGTGCTCTACAGCCACCGCTCCTCGGTCCTGCACGCGTACGCCGCGGCCCTGCCCGATGTCATGGGCCTGTCGGCCAGCGATTCGGTGCTGCCTGTGGTGCCGATGTTCCATGTCAATGCCTGGGGTATTCCGTACTCGGCGCCGCTCACCGGATGCAAGCTGGTCTTCCCCGGCCCGGCGCTGGACGGCAAGTCCGTCTATGACCTCATGGACGCCGAGGGCGTGACCTTCGCGGCCGGCGTGCCGACCGTGTGGCAGATGCTGCTGCAGCACGTGAAATCGATCGGCGGCCGGTTCGGCAAGCTCCGGCGCACGGTGATCGGCGGTTCTGCCTGCCCGCCCGCGATGATCGAGGCCTTCCAGAACGACTACGGCGTGCGCGTGCTGCATGCCTGGGGCATGACCGAGATGAGCCCCCTGGGCACGCTCTGCTCGCTCAAGAACAAGCACATGGACCTGCCGGAGCCGGAGCGCATGAAGATCCTGCTCAAGCAGGGCCGCGCCATCTACGGCGTCGATATGAAGATCGTCGATGGCGACGGGCGCGAACTGCCCTGGGACGGCAGGACCTACGGCGACCTGCTGGTGAAGGGCCCCTGGATCGTGGACCGCTACTACCGCTCGGACGAGAGCCCGCTGGTGCCCGACGCGCAGGGGCGCGGCTGGTTCCCCACGGGCGACGTGGCCACCATCGACCCTGACGGCTACATGCAGATCACGGACCGCAGCAAGGACGTGATCAAGTCCGGTGGCGAATGGATCAGCTCGATCGACATCGAGAACATCGCCATGGCGCATCCCGCCGTGGCGATGGCGGCCTGCGTGGGCATGCCGCATCCGAAGTGGGACGAACGGCCCATCGTGGCCGTGGTGCGGCGCCAGGGCGCGGAACTCACGCGCGAGGAACTGCTGGCCTTCTACGAGGGCAAGACCGCGAAATGGCAGATCCCGGACGATGTCGTGTTCCTGGACGCGATTCCCATCGGCGCGACCGGGAAGATGCTCAAGGCCAGGCTGCGCGACCAACTGCAGGGCTATCGCCTTCCCGGGCTGTGAGCGGCGCGGCGCAGGCCATGGGGCCGGCCGCCGCGAGTCGCCTGCGGGATAGACGCTAGGGTGAATCCCTGACCGCCGCAGCGTACCTCGCCTGTACGCTGCGGCGTGTTCGGTGACCCCTACAACGCAAGGAGACAGGCGATGAGATTTGCTATCAAGTTAGTAGCCGCATCTGCAATCTTGGCAACCGCAGGCGGTGCATTCGCTCAAAAGGGTGAAACCGTGAAGATCGCCTGGCTCGATCCGCTCTCGGGGCTGATGGCCGCGGTGGGCACCAACCAACTCAAGAGCTTCCAGTTCCTGGCCGAGGAGTTCAGCAAGAAGAACGCCTCGGGCGTGAAGTTCGAGGTCATCGGCATCGATAACAAGCTCAGCCCGCAGGAAACCACGAGCGCGCTGCGCTCCGCGATGGACCAGGGCGCGCGCTACGTGGTGCAGGGCAACGGCTCGGGCCCCGCGCTCGCCATCATCGACGCGCTGGAAAAGCACAACGCGCGCAACCCCGGCAAGGAGGTGGTCTACCTCAACTACGCCGCGGTCGATCCGGACCTCACGAACAGCAAGTGCAGCTACTGGCACTTCCGCCTCGATGCCGACACCTCGATGAAGATGGAGGCCATGACCACCTTCATGAAGGACCAGCCCGACATCAAGAAGGTCTATCTCATCAACCAGAACTACGCGCACGGACAGCAGGTGTCCAAGTACGCCAAGGAAAACCTGGCCCGCAAGCGGCCCGACGTGCAGATCGTGGGCGACGACCTGCATCCCCTGGCACAGGTGCGCGACTTCGCGCCCTACATCGCGAAGATCAAGCAGTCTGGCGCCGACACGGTGATCACCGGCAACTGGGGTTCCGACCTCGCGCTGCTGATCAAGGCCGCGAACGACGCGGGCCTGAACAACGTCAACTTCTACACCTATTACGGCGGCGTGACCGGTTCGCCCACCGCCATGGGAGCGGCAGCGGCCGGGCGCGTGTACATGGTCTCGTACAACCACCTGAACCTGCCCGGTGACATCGGCCGCGTGGTGGCCGACTACAAGAAGAAATTCAACGACGACATGTACACGGGCGCGGTCTACCATGCCTTCGCGATGCTGGACGCGGGCTTCGTGAAGGCCAGGAGCACCGATCCCGTGAAGGTGGCGCAGGTGCTCGAAGGCATGAAGTTCAACAGCTTCAACGGCGAGGTGGAGATGCGCAAGTCCGACCACCAGCTGCAGCAGGGCCTCTTCGTCTCGAAGTGGGAGAAGGCGGGCGGCAAGTACCCCTACGACGCGGAGAATACGGGCTACACCTTCGTGCCCGTGAAGTACTACGAGCCCTATGTGGCGAGCACGCCCACCTCGTGCCAGATGAAGCGGCCCTCCTGACCGCACGGCCCCGCCGCGGGGCCTTCGCATCGGACGGGCCCGGAAGAACGCCATTCCGGGCCCGGTCTCCGGCCTTTCCTTCTCCTCCCGCCTTCCCGCAGCGCCTCGCGGCCTGATACCGATGAACCTCGAGTTTTTCGTCATCTCCCTGCTCAATGGATTGAGCTACGGGCTCCTGCTGTTCATGCTGAGCTCCGGGCTGACGCTGATCTTCAGCATGATGGGCGTGCTCAATTTCGCCCACACCAGCTTCTACATGCTCGGCGCCTATTTCGCGTATTCCATTTCGGGCGTGGTGGGTTTCTGGCCCGCGCTCGTCATCGCGCCGCTGGCCGTGGGGGCGCTGGGCGCGGCCTTCGAGCGCTATGCGCTGCGGCGCGTGCACAAGTTCGGCCATGTGCCGGAATTGCTCGTCACCTTCGGCCTGTCGTACCTCATCCTCGAGGTCGTGCAGCTCGTCTGGGGCCGCTCCACCGTGCCCTACGCGCTGCCATCCCAATTGCAGGGGCCGCTCTTCACGCTCTACGGCACGCAGTTCCCCAAATCCCGCTCCTTCGTGATGCTGGTGGCGCTGCTGATGCTGCTGTCCGTCTGGCTGGTCCTGACCCGCACCCGCATCGGCCTCGTCATCCAGGCGGCGCTCAAGCAGCCCGAGATGGTGGAGGCACTCGGCCACAACGTCCCCCGGGTCTTCATGCTGGTGTTCGGCGGCGGCTGCGCGCTGGCCGGGCTCGCGGGCGTCATCGGCGGCAACACCTACGTCACCGAGCCCGCGATGGCCGCCTCGGTGGGGTCCATCATCTTCGTGGTCGTCGTGGTGGGGGGCATGGGGTCGCTCGCGGGGGCCTTCCTGGCCTCGCTGATCATCGGCCTGGTGCAGACCTTCGCCGTCGCCCTGGACTACTCGCTGGCGGATGCGCTGCGCACCGCGGGCATGGCCGTCACCGACCAGACCTTCGGCTACCCCGTGCTCAAGCTCACGATCTCGCAGGTCGCTCCGATCCTGCCGTACCTTTTCCTCGTGCTGATCCTGATCTTCCGCCCCAAGGGGCTGCTCGGAACGCGGGAGGACTGACACCATGGCCATGCATCCAACTTCCGGGGTCTATCGTTTCCGGCCGCTCGACATCGGCCGTGCCGTGGTCTGGGGCCTGTTCGCGCTGGCGCTGATCGTGGCGCCCATGCTGTTCACCAGCAGCCTGGCGCTCACCATGCTCTCGCAGATCGGCTACCTCATCATCATCTGCCTGTCCTACAACATCCTGCTGGGGCAGGGCGGCATGCTGAGCTTCGGGCACGCCGTCTATACCGGCCTGGGCTCCTTCATGGCCGTGCACGCGATGAACTGGGCGGGCAAGGGCGCGCTGCCCGTGCCGCTGGTGCTCATCCCGCTGGTGGGCGGCCTGGCCGGCATGTTCTTCGCGGTGCTGCTGGGCTTCGTCACCACGAAGAAATCCGGCACCACCTTCGCGATGATCACACTGGGCATCGGCGAGCTGGTGGCCTCCATGGCGCTGATGTTTCCCGAGGTGTTCGGCGGCGAGGGCGGCATCACGACCGACCGCGTGTATGGCAAGGGCTTCTTCGGCATCACGTTCGGCCCGGCCATCCAGGTGTACTACCTGATCGCCGCCTACTGCTTCGTCTGCACCGCGCTCATGTTCGCCTTCACCGGCACGCCGCTGGGCCGGATGCTGAACGCGGTACGCGACAACCCGGAGCGCGTGGAGTTCATCGGCTACAACACCCAGCGCGTGCGCTACTACGCCTTCATCATCTCGGGCTTCTTCGCCGGCATCGGCGGCGCGCTGGCTGCGATCAATTTCGAGATCGTCACCGCGGCCGACAGCGTGAGCGTGATGCGCTCGGGCTCCTACCTGCTGTTCACCTTCCTCGGCGGCGCTACCTTCTTCTTCGGCCCCATCATCGGCGCGGTGCTGCTGGTCTTCGCCTCCGTGCTGCTGTCGGAGCTCTCCAAGGCCTGGCTGCTGTACCTGGGCCTGGTGTTCCTCTTCATGGTGATGTATGCCCCTGGCGGCATCGCGAGCCTGATCATGATGAACCTGCGCGTCGCGCGCCATGGGCGGCTGAAGCCGCTATTGCCCGGCTACCTCGCGCTGGCCTGCTCCGCACTCGTTGCGGTCGCGGGTGCCGCCGCGATGATCGAGATGACCTACCACCTGCAGCTCAACGCGGCGCTCGGGCCGCAGATCGGATTCCTGGGCATGACGCTCGACGCGCGCAGTGCCGCGACCTGGACCGGCGCCGGCCTCGTGTTCGCCGTGGGGCTGGGCCTGTTCGAGCTGTGCCGCAGGCGCTTCGCCCGGGCCTGGGGCGCCACCCAGGAGAGCATCGAACGCGACCTGCAGTCGGGCCTCTCCGGCCGGGGAGGCCGCGCATGACGGCCATCCACAGCACTTCCGGAGCACCGGCGCTGGAGTTGCGCGACCTGCGCAAACGCTTCGGCAAGACGGAAATCATCCGCGGCGCCAACCTGTCGGTGCGCGCCGGCGAGCGCGTGGCCATCATCGGCCCGAACGGCGCGGGCAAGTCCACGCTGTTCAACCTGATCAGCGGGCGCTTCGGGCCCACGAGCGGCGAGGTGCTGCTCAACGGGCAGCGCATCGACGGCAGGGCGCCGTACGAGATCAACCGCATGGGCCTGTCGCGCAGCTTCCAGATCACCAACATCTTCCCGAAACTGAGCGTGTTCGAGAATCTGCGCTGCGGCGTGCTCTGGAGTCTGGGCTACCGCTACAGCTTCTGGCGCTTCCTCTCGCGGCTCCACGACGCGAACGCCCGGGCGGAGGAACTGCTGGGGCAGATCCACCTGGAATCCAAGCGCGACACCCTGGCCATGAACCTGACCTATGCGGAGCAGCGCGCGCTGGAGATCGGCATCACTATCGCCGGCGGCGCGAACGTCATCCTGCTGGACGAACCCACCGCGGGCATGAGCAAGAGCGAGACCGCGCGCTTCATCCAGCTGATCCGCGAAGTCACGCAAGGGCGCACGCTGCTCACGGTGGAGCACGACATGGGCGTGGTCTTCGGCCTGGCCGACCGCATCGCCGTGGTGGTGTACGGGGAGGTGATCGCCTTCGACACGCCGGAAGCCGTGCGCGCCAACCCCCGCGTGCAGGAGGCCTACCTGGGATCGGTGATCGCTGCAGAGCAGGCGGAGGGCCACTGACATGCTGCACATCGACAATCTGCACGCCTACTACGGCAAGAGCCACGTGCTGCACGGCGTGGGCTTCGACGTGGCGCCCGGCGAGATCGTGGCCCTGCTGGGTCGCAACGGCTCGGGCCGCTCCACCACGGCCAAGGCCATCATGGGCCTGGTGCACTGGGAGGGCACGCTGGAATGGAAAGGCCAGGGGCTCACCGGCCGCAAGCCCTACGAGATCGCGCACCTGGGCCTGGGCTACGTGCCCGAGAGCCGTGACGTGTTTCCCAACCTGACCGTGCACCAGAACCTGCTGTTGGGCCAGAAGGGCCGCGGCAAGGGCAGCCGCTGGGGCTTCGACGACATGTACGAGATGTTCCCGCGCCTCAAGGAGCGCCAGCACACCGAGGCAGGGGTGATGTCCGGTGGCGAGCAGCAGATGCTCACCCTGTGCCGCACGCTCATGGGCGATCCGGACCTCATCATCATCGACGAGCCCACCGAGGGCCTGGCCCCGAAGATCGTCGAACTGGTGGGCGAATACCTCACGAAGATCCGCGAGCGCGGCGTGTCGGTGCTGCTCATCGAGCAGAAACTCACGATCGCCATGCGCATCTCCGACCGGGCACTCGTCATGGGCCACGGCAGCATCGTCTTCGACGGCACGCCCGAGGGCCTGCGCGCTGACACGGCCGTGCGCAAGGAGTGGCTGGAGGTGTGAGCCCGGCCCCGCCGGCATCGCCACCGGCGGGAAACGGTCGTGTCATTCAGGACTGCCATGCCCAATGGGGCTTGTCGGATAGTTGTCATCAAATGGAAATGTTTCTTTATTAACATTTTTTGACATCATTTCCGGCGCCTCAGGCATGTCCGAATCCCGTGCGTATCTGACCGAATTCCGCCCCCGTTTCCGTCCCCCGAGCGCTGCGGATCTCTGCACCCCGGTGCCCAGCATGACCGCCGGGCAGACTAACGAGGAGGTCATGGAGGTGTTCAGCCGGCACCGGGACCTCGCCGCGCTGCCCGTGGTGGAGGGCGAGCGGCCCATCGGCCTCATCAACCGCAACATCTTCCTTTCGCAGATGAGCAAGCAGTTCCGCATGGAACTGTACGGCCGCAAGAGCTGCATCGCCTTCATGGACAAGGAGCCCCTCGTCGTGGATGCGGCGATGGACATCGACACGCTCACCCGCCGCACGGTGGAATACGGCGAGAAGGCGCTGTCCGACGGTTTCATCATCACGCGCGAGGGCGCGTTCGCCGGCGTGGGCAACGGCCTGCAACTGATGCGCGTGGTCGCGGACCTGCAGGCGTCGCGCAACCGGCAGATCATGCACAGCATCGAGTACGCCAGCGTGATACAGCAATCCACGCTGCGCACCTCCCGGGAGACGCTGACACGCGCCTGTCCGCAGGCCGACCTGGTCTGGGAGCCGCGCGACGTGGTCGGCGGCGATTTCTACCAGTTCTGCCTGGCGGACGGCGGCTGGTTCGGCGCCGTGGCGGACTGCACCGGGCACGGCGTGCCCGGTGCCTTCATGACGCTCATCGCGTCCACCAGCCTGGGGCAGGCGATCGAGCGGCACGGGCCGCGCGATCCGGCCTGCCTGCTGGGCAGCGTGAACCAGAGCATCAAGCAGGTGCTGGGCCAGGTGGACGGCAAGGACGAAACACCGGGTTCCGACGACGGCATGGACGCCGCCTTCTTCTGGTACGAGCCCGCCGCCGAGCGGCTGGTGTTCGCCGGTGCCCGGCTCTCGCTCCATGTGCTCAGGCCCGGCGCCGATGCCGTGGAAACCACCGAAGGCCAGCGCAAGGGCGTGGGCTACGTGGACAGCGGGATGGATTACGCATGGCAGAACCAGGTCCTGCACCTGCCGGCAGGCAGCCTCGTGTTCATCGCCACGGACGGGCTGACCGACCAGGTGGGCGGCCCGCGCGCCATCGCGCTGGGCAAGCGCCGGATCCGCGAACTGCTGCTGGGCCACCGGGACGGACGTCCGGAAGACATCAACCGCGCCGTGCGCGAGGCCCTGCACCAATGGCAGGGCGAACACGGCCGCCGCGACGACGTGACGTTCCTGAGCTTCCGCACCTGAAGCCGCCCGCCATCCACGACTCCCGCACCAAGGCCTTCCCCATGATTTCCAGCAAATACGGCCCCTTCTTCAGCGTGGCCCGCGAGCACCAGGTCATCTTCTACTACGTGGGCTACTTTTCCCAGCACATCGTGGCTGCCATGGCGGACGCCGTGAAGCTGCAGCTGGAGGTGGCCGGCATCGCCGGGCCGACGCGGCGCAAGCTGTTCTCGTCCTTCATCGAGATGGCGCAGAACATCATCCACTATTCCTCCGACTCCCTGACGCCGCCCAGCCAGACGGAAGGGGAGCTGCGCCATGGCTCGGTCTGCATCCGCCGCGAGGCCGATGGCCGGTTCCTGCTGCTGTGCGCGAACCCCATCGAGGCGGCCGCGGCCGACGAGCTGCGCGCCAAGCTCGAACAGCTGTGCAGCATGACGCTCGACGAGATCAAGCAGGCCTATCGCCAGACCCTGCGCGAGGAAACACCCTCGGGCAGCAAGGGGGCGGGGATGGGATTCCTGACCGTTGCCCGCGACGCGAGCGCGCCGCTGGAATTCGACTTCGAGGCCGCGCAGGGCGCGGCAGGCACGCCGGTCTTCTACCTGAAGGCCGCGATCTGAAGTCGCGGCGGCAGCCCCCAAGCAGAGAACACCATGGACAATCTTTACATCGCACCGACCCCCAGCTCCCCCGAGGTGGACTTCCAGTTCGACAGGCACACCCTCCACCTGCGCGGCGAGTCCTATCCCGAGAACGCCGCGGCGTTCTACGGCGACGTCATCGCGCGCCTGCGCGAGTACCTGGCGCAGCAGCGGGAGCAGCGCATCGAAGTGCACATCGCGCTGGCCTACTTCAACAGCTCCAGCACGAAGATGCTGTTCAACCTCATCGACGCGCTGAACGACGCGGCGGAAGAGGGCAATCCCGTTGCCCTGCACTGGTACTACGACGAAGAGGACGACACCATCCTCGAATTCGGCCAGGAACTGAGCGACGACTTTCCCGACCTCGAATTCACCAGCCACCCGGTGATGCCGTCCTGAACCATGGACACCATGGCCACGCCCCCCGATCTCTTCGAGTCCGAAAACCGCGCGCTGCTCGCCGCCCGCGCTGCCTACGAGGCATGCCACGCGCCCGCGCACGCGGAGGATTGCCGGCAGGCGCTGGGCGGGCTGCTCGCTGCCTATGAACGGCTCCTGCGTGAAACACGCCGCCTCGTGCGCCGCAGCGACCGTGCCGAGCTGGAGATGAATCAGCTCAACCAGCAGCTGACGGAACTGGCCGAGCAACTGCACTACCGGGCCACCCACGATCCGCTCACCGGCGTGCTCAACCGCGCGGCCATCATCGAGCAGGTCAACGGCCAGTTCGAGGCCGGCAGCGTCGCGCTCATCGTGCTGGACATCGACCACTTCAAGAAGGTGAACGACAGCTTCGGCCATCCCGTCGGGGACCGGGTCATCCGCGGGGTGGTGGACTGCCTCAAGAGCGTGGTGCCTGGATCGGCGCAGATCGGCCGCGTCGGCGGTGAGGAGTTCACGGTGCTGCTGCCCGACGCGCACGGGCAGGCATGCGAGCGCGTGGCCGAAGCGGCGCGCGAAGCCATCGAGGGCTTCGACTTCGGCCTGCCGGACGGCAGCCGCGTCACCGCCAGCTTCGGCGTGAGCTGGCTGCCCGGCGGCTGCGTGTTCGACGATGCCTACGGGCTCGCCGACGAGGCGCTCTACGACGCCAAGCGCGCCGGCCGCAACCGCGTCGTGTGCGCGGATCCGGCGACGCACGCGCCGAGTCCATGAGCATCCAGATCGGGATGGACGGTCTCGTCGCAGAGCCCGACGGCCCGCCATCTCCAGCGCCGTGCGCCGGCCCGGCGTGGCAGGTGCTGGTCGTGGACTGCGACCCCGGCATGCATGGCATGGTTCGCGGGGCGTTCGAAGGCCTGGAGCTGCTGGGCCGTCCGCTCGCCTCCCTGCATGCGTCCACCCGTGCGCAGGCGCGCGCGATGCTGCTCGCAGGCTCCGGCATCGCGGTGGTGCTGCTCGGCGCCCTCGCGGACGGTGATGCCGGCGATGGCGAAATGCTGGACTTCATCCGCCATACGGCCGGACTCGGCGACACCCGCATCGTGCTGTGCACGGCGCAATCGGGCCAGGCGCCGGACCAGGACACGCTGCTGCGCTACGACATCAACGACTTCCGTGCGAAGTCCGAGCTCGCGCAGGGGCGGCTGCTGCCCGTGGTCCTCGCTGCCATCCGCTCCTACGATCAGCGCTGTTCCATCGAGGCCAGCCGCCGCAGCCTGGAGCTCATCGTGCGGTCCAGCGCGGCGCTGCTGGAGCAGCCCGACCTCCAGGCATTCGCTGCGGGCGTCATCACCCAGCTCGATGCCCTGCTGGACGGCGCGGCGCGGGGCATGGTGTGCATGCTGCACGGTGCCTCGGCCGACAGCTGCCGGGTGGTGGCCGCGACGGATGCTTTCGCAGCTTTCTCGGGCCGTGCGCTGGAAACGCTGCCCGACACCCGATGCCGGCAACTGCTGGCCCGGGCGCTCAAGTTCTGCCAGAACATCCATGGGGAGGAGGGCGGCATCGCCCTGTACTTCGGCGATCGCAGCGAGCGCGGCATGGCCGTCTTCGTGGACACGCCCTACCCGCACAGCGCGCTCGACCGCCAGTTGCTGGATGTCTTTTCCATCAACATGCGGACCCTGCTGCTCAACCGCGACCTGCTGGACCGCCTGCGCCGATTCGCCTACTACGATCCGCTGGTCCGCCTGCCCAACCGCGCCCACTTCGTCGAGAAGGTGGATGACTGCGTGCGGCGTGGCGGGGCCCAGGACCACATCCTTGCGCTGATCGATATCGACGATTTCAGCGCGGCGAACGATGTGATGGGCCACACCTTCGGCGACCGGCTGCTGGAGGCGGCGGCCCGGCGCCTGGCCGATGCGCTGCCTCCGGGCGTGCTGCTGGCGCGCGTGGGCTCGGACACCTTCGGCGTCCTGGGCGAGGCCCGCCTGGTGGCGCTGCCGCAATTGCTGCAGTGCATGCAGCCACCACCGGTCGTGGACGGCGTGCCGCAGAAAGTGTCGCTCACCTGCGGATACGTGCACCTGCCCTCGGGCGCCCAGGCCGGCGCAGACCTCGTCAAGGACGCCACCATCGCCCTGAAGCGGGCCAAGCGCGACCACCGCGGCCAGCACCTGCAGTACCTCGAGCACATGGGCCGCGAGGCGCGGGACCGGGCCATGCTGCTGTCGGACCTGCGTGCGGCCATCGACGAGGCGCAGCTGTTCCTGGTCTACCAGCCGCAACTGCACCTGGGCACTGGCGCCCTCGTGGGGATGGAAGCCCTGCTGCGCTGGCGCCTGCCTGACGGACGGTTCGTGTCTCCGGACGATTTCATTCCGATCGCTGAACACTCGGGCCTCATCGCACCACTCGGGCAATGGGTGCTGTCCACCGCCTGCCAGAGCCTGAGCGACCTGGCGCGCGAAGGCCTGGCGCCTCCGCATATTTCGGTGAACGTGTCGGTGGTCCAGCTGCAGGACCCGGCATTCCCCGACGCCGTGCGGGCGGCGCTGGCCGCCAGTGGCCTGCACGGCAGCCAGCTGGAGCTGGAAATCACGGAGTCCGTCGCGGTGGTGCCCACCCAGCTGCTGCAGTCCACGCTGGCTTCGCTGCGCGCCCATGGTGTCAGCATCGCCATCGATGATTTCGGCACCGGCTACTCGTCCCTGAGCTACCTGGAGCGGCTGCCGCTGGACCGCATCAAGATCGACCGTAGTTTCGTGCGCAGGCCCACCGGCGCGCAGGGCGGGCGCATCGCCGAAATGATCGTGCGGCTCGGGCACCAGCTCGGGCTGCGCGTGATGGCCGAGGGCATCGAGGACGCGGCCACCTGGGAGTCGCTGCTGCGCATGGGGTGCGACGAGGGGCAGGGCTACCACATCGCCGTACCCATGGACCTGCAGCAGCTGCGGGCCTGGCTCGCGGCACGGCCCGCAGCGAGAGGTCAGTTCGAGCGCAGCGGCGGCAAGTAGGTTGCCAGGCGTTCCTTGAAGAAGGGCTGCACCGCCGCGATGTTGCCCTTGACGGCGATGGTGTCCGCGCCGGTGTCGCGGCTCATCCCCAGCGGGTCTCCGTCCGGCCAGCCGGGGCCGAAGCACCATTGCGTGCTGGGCACGTTGCTCCGTTGCAGGAGCTGCAGCATGCGCCGTGTCGCCACTTCGGCGCTCGCGTTGTTTTCCGGATAGCCGTGCTCGCCCAGGAAACCGCGCTTGCCGTTGTCCTGCAGCCATTGCAGGAAATTCGCCACCATCTTCTCGCCGGTGTCCGGGGCCACGGTCTCCTGCGGGTTCTTCCAGGCACCGCCGCCTTGCCCGTTGCTGTCCAGGTAGTTGTGGGCCTCGTACACGATGAGCCCGTACGGGTCGGGGATGGTCGCGAGGTCGTTCGAGTATTTCACCCATTCGCGGGCCGTGGCGAATTCGTTGCCGCAGATGAAGACGAAGTGCTTGCGGTCGTAGTCGAAGATGCGCGCGGCCGTGCGCGTCGCGGTGCGCTGCCAGAGCGCCCGCATGTCCAGCGCGCTGCCATTCGCGTTCGTCTCCTTGCCGGTGTAGGGCTCGTTCATCAGGCCCCAGCCGAAAATCGCCGGATGGTCGCGGAAGCGCTGCACGAGGCGCAGCCACAGGTCCGGCAGGCCGTCCTCGGTGTAGAGCTTGCAGCCCTGCGTGCCGATCACGCGGTATTCGTAGAGCTTGAGCAACTGGTCGCGGCCGTCGAAGTAGGCGACGTACTCGAAGTTGCCCTTGGCGTAGGTGCCGTTCCAGACCGACGGCGCTGCCGCATCGGGCACGGCCCGGCCGTCCGGGCCCACGAGCTGTCCTCCCTGGATGCGGTAGCCCTGCAGCGCCGCCACCCGCGTCGGCAGGCGCATGTAGTCGTGCAGTTCCAGGATCGCGCGCTTGCCCTGGGCGGCCAGCCGGTCCAGTACGTCGCTCACTTCCTTCACGTAGGTGGCATTCAGCGGCAGGCCCTGGCCGGTACTGAAGCGCTGCGCCGTGGTCGGCAGCCGGAACAGCGGGCAGTCGCCGGCCGCGGCGATGTGCTTGTCGGAGATGTCCCGGTAGTGCGTGCCGATCTGCGCGTTCTCCACGAAACTGTTCGAGCCGAGGCCCGACAGATTCATGCCCGCCAGCGGCAGCGATGCGGTGGCGGCGTGTCCTGCCGACCAGCCGGCCGTGGCGGCCCAGGCGGCGGCACCCAGCCCGCCCTGGAGTACGGAGCGGCGGGGCATGTCCGCCGCGGACGATGCGGTTGGAGCCTGCCGGAAAGCCCGGCGTGGTGGAATGGCCATGGAAAAACCTTTCAATGGAGGGTGGATGGGAGACGGGGCGGCGCGCCGGAGCGGCTGCAGGGCATTGGCAGGGCGCGCCCGGCGCGTCCCGTGGGGAAGGGCGCGGAACGGCCCCTGGTGGAGGCGCCATCCGCGCGAACGCCACCTTAGCGGGGGACCCGCGACACGGCTGTAACCGCCTGTTGGCCGTGGCCTTCGCGCCACCCGTGCGCGCGGCACGCCGCCCCTCCCGGCCATGCTTTCTGTCCCAGCCGGGACAACCCTGGCTGGCATCCTCGTCCGGACTCTCTAGAATCAAAAAGCACGACCGTTCTTTTCCATACCAAACCAAGGGACAAGCAATGACCGCTGAATACCAAGTCCACGGCGATGTAGCCGTGATCACCCTGGCCAACCCGCCCGTGAACGGGCTGGGCCATGCCACGCGCAAGGGCATCACCGACGGGCTGGCCCGCGCGAATGCCGATGCGGCCGTGAAGGCCATCGTCGTCACGGGGGCCGGCGGCGCGTTCTCCGGCGGCGCGGACATCAAGGAATTCGGCACGGACAAGGCCATGCAGGAGCCCAACCTGCATTCGGTGATCCGCGCGGTGGAAGGCTCGGCCAAGCCCGTCGTGGCCGCCATTCACACCGTGTGCATGGGCGGTGGGCTGGAGCTGGCCCTGGGCTGCCACTACCGCATCGCCGCGCCCGGCTGCAGCATGGCGCTGCCCGAAGTGAAGCTGGGCCTGCTGCCCGGCGCGGGCGGCACCCAGCGCCTGCCGCGCGTCGTCGGCGTGGAGGCCGCGCTCAACATGATCGTGAGCGGCGAGCCCGTGAAGAGCGAGCTGATCGGCGGCATGCCCGGCCAGAAGCTGTTCGACAAGATGGCCGCCTCGGCCGAATCGCTCGCCGAAGAGGCCCTGGCCTTCGCGCGCAGCGTGGCAGACACCCGTCCGCTGCCGCTGGTGCGCAACCTGCCGGCCAGGCACCCGCAGGGCGATGCCTACTTCCAGTTCGCGCGCAACATGGTCAAGGGCATGGCGAAGAACTTTCCCGCGCCGCTCAAGTGCGTGGACGCCGTGGAAGCCGCCACCAAGCGCAAGTTCGAGGACGGCCTGGCCTACGAGCGCGAGCTGTTCGTCAACCTGATGTGGACGCCCGAATCCCGCGCGCTGCGCCACCTGTTCCTGGCAGAGCGTGCCGCGAGCAAGATCCCCGACGTGCCGTCGGATACCCCGAAGCGCGAGATCCGCAAGGTGGGCGTCATCGGCGCCGGCACCATGGGCGGCGGCATCAGCATGAACTTCCTGAACGCCGGCATTCCCGTCACCATCCTCGAGACCAAGCAGGAAGCGCTGGACCGGGGCCTGGCCACCATCCGCAAGAACTACGAAGCCCAGGTCGCCAAGGGCAAGCTCAAGCAGGACAAGTACGAGCAGCGCATGGCCCTGCTCACGCCCACGCTCAGCTATGACGATCTGAAGGACGTGGACCTCGTCATCGAGGCCGTGTTCGAAGAGATGGGCGTCAAGGAAACCGTGTTCAAGAAGCTCGACGAGGTCGCCAGGCCCGGCGCCATCCTGGCTTCCAACACCTCCACGCTCGACGTGGATCAGATCGCCGCCTTCACGAAGCGCCCGCAGGACGTGGTCGGCATGCACTTCTTCAGCCCTGCCAACGTGATGAAGCTGCTGGAAGTGGTGCGCGGCAAGCAGACCGCCAAGGATGTGCTCGCCACCGTGATGGCGCTCGCCAAGAAGATCAAGAAGACGGCCGTGGTCTCCGGCGTGTGCGACGGCTTCATCGGCAACCGCATGATCGAGCGCTACAGCCAGCAGGCCGGCTTCCTGCTGGATGAAGGCGCCACGCCCCAGCAGGTGGACAAGGCCATCGAGAAGTTCGGCTTCGCCATGGGCCCGTTCCGCATGGGCGACCTCGCCGGCAACGACATCGGCTGGGCGATCCGCAAGCGCCGCGCCGTCGAGCGCCCGGACATGAAGTACAGCCGCACGGCCGACAAGCTCTGCGAACTGGGCCGCTACGGCCAGAAGACGGGCGCCGGCTGGTACGACTACAAGCCGGGCAAGCGCGACGCCATCCCGAGCGACCTGGTGAACAAGATGATCGAGGACCACCGCAAGGAGCTCGGCATCACCCCGCGCAAGATCAGCGACGAGGAGATCGTGCAGCGCCTGGTCTATGCCCTGGTCAACGAGGGCGCGAAGATCCTGGAAGAGGGCATCGCGAGCAAGTCCGGCGACATCGACATGGTGTACCTGACGGGCTACGGCTTCCCCATCCACCGCGGCGGCCCGATGCACTACGCGAGCGAAGTGGGCCTCTTCAACGTCGAGCAGTCGATGCAGCGCTTCGCGCAGAACCCGCTGGACGATGCCGCCGCATGGGAGCCGGCGCCCCTGCTCTCCCTCCTCGCCGCCGAGGGCAAGGCCTTCGCCTGACCCGCGCCGTCCGCATGTTTGCAAAGAACCAGGGAATCCGCACATGACCTCCGCAGTGATCGTTTCCACCGCCCGCACGCCGCTCGCCAAGAGCTGGAAGGGCTCCTTCAACATGACCCACGGCGCCACGCTCGGCGGCCACGCCGTGCAGCACGCCGTCCAGCGCGCCGGCATCGACGGCTCGGAAGTCGACGACGTCATCATGGGCTGCGCCAATCCCGAGGGTGCGACCGGCGCCAACATCGCGCGCCAGATCGCGCTGCGCGCCGGCCTCCCCGTCACCACCTCGGGCATGACGGTCAACCGTTTCTGCTCCTCGGGCCTGCAGACCATCGCCATGGCCGCGCAGCGCATCATCGCGGGCGAGGCCGAGGTCTTCGTCGCCGGCGGCGTCGAGAGCATCTCCTGCGTGCAGCAGGAAATGAACACGCACATGCTGCGCGACCTCGAACTCGCCAAGGCCAAGCCCGAGATCTACTGGAGCATGCTGGAGACCGCCGAACAGGTCGCCAAGCGCTACCACATCGGCCGCGACGCGATGGACGAATACGGCGCCGCCAGCCAGCAGAAGGCCTGCGCCGCGCAGGCCGCCGGCAAGTTCGACGACGAGATCGCACCTATCACCGTCACGGCCGGCGTGGCCGACAAGACCCTGGGCCTGATCACCAGGCAGGTCACGGTGAGCAAGGACGAAGGCACGCGCGAAGGCACGACCAAGGAAGGCATCGCCGGCATCAAGCCCGCGCTGCCGGGCGGCGTGATCTCGGCCGGCAACGCGAGCCAGTTCTCCGACGGCGCTGGTGCCTGCGTCATCACGAGCGAAGACTATGCAAGCCGCAAGGGCCTCAAGCCCCTGGGCCGCTTCCTCGGCTTCGCCGTGGCGGGCTGCGAGCCCGACGAGATGGGCATCGGCCCCGTCTTCGCCGTGCCCAAGGTGCTCAAGAAGCTGGGCCTGACGGTGCAGGACATCGACCTGTGGGAGCTGAACGAAGCCTTCGCCGTGCAGGTGCTGTACTGCCGCGACAAGCTCGGCATTCCGGCCGACCGCCTGAACGTGAACGGCGGCGCGATCGCCCTGGGTCATCCCTACGGCGTGAGCGGCCAGCGCCTCACGGGACATGCGCTCATCGAAGGCCGCCGCCGCGGTGCCAAGCGCGTCTGCGTGACGATGTGCATCGGTGGCGGCATGGGTGCCGCCGGCGTGTTCGAAGTGTTCTGAGCGCGCCATGTCCAGGAGCCCGGAGGAGGCGGCTGCCATGCCGCGCAGCGATGCCGAATGGCTCGCCCATGGCCGCGACGTGCTGGCCCGGCAGCCCTTCAGCCAGCTGCTGGGGGCCGAGCTGGCCGCCTTCTCTCCGTCGCGCTGTGAACTGCGCCTGCCCGTCACGCCGCAGCTGCTGCAGCAGCACGGCTTCGTGCACGGCGGCGTGGTGAGCTACCTGGCCGACAACGCGCTCACCTATGCGGGTGGCGCAGCGCTGCAGGTACCCGTGGTCACCTCCGAGCTCAAGGTCAACTACCTGCGGCCGGCCCGGGGCGACTGGCTGGTCGCAAGGGCGGAAACGCTGCACTGCGGGCGGACCCAGGCCGTGTGCCGGTGCGAGGTCTATGCGGTCGCGGATGGGGTGGAGAAGCTCTGTGCCGCGGCGCAGGGCACCATTGCGGCGCTGCCCTCCCGGCCCGGCGGCTGATCCTTCGCCTCCCGCGCCGTGCCGGAGGATCCGGTACGGCGTCCCACCTTCGTTCCCCGGCCGCCCGGCCCGCGTGCGGGCCCGGCCCTTCCCTGCGGAAATGCGTCCATGCCATTGCGTTCCACCCTCGACTTCCTGCTCCACGACTGGCTCGATGCCGTCGCGCTCACGCAGCGGGAGCGATTCGCCGACCATTCGCGTGAAACCTTCGATGCCGTGCTCGACACCTGCGAGCGCATCGCCCGGGAGAAATACGCCCCGTTCAACCGCCTCGTGGACACTGAAGAGCCGCGCATGGAAGACGGGCGCGTCGTGTTGCCCCGCGCCACGCACGAAGCCCGCCGGGCCTATGCCGAATCCGGCATGCTGAGCGCGGCCCAGGATTACGCCATCGGCGGCATGCAGCTGCCCTATACCCTGGAATCCGCGGCCAACAGCTTCTTCGCGGAAGCGTCGATCAGCATCGGCTCCAACCTGCTCACCGTCGGCAACGCCAACCTGCTCATGGTGCACGGCACCGAGGCGCAGCGCGAAGTCTTCGCGCTCAACGAATTCAACGGGCGCTGGTCCGGCACCATGTGCCTCTCCGAGCCACAGGCAGGCTCCTCGCTCTCCGACATCGCCACGCGCGCCGTGCCCGACGGGGACGATTTCGAGTCCGACCCGCTCGGCCCGCGCTACCGCCTGGCCGGCAACAAGATGTGGATCTCCTCCGGCGACCACGAGATGACCGAAAACATCGTCCACCTCGTGCTGGCCAAGATCCCCGGGCCGGACGGCCGCCCGGTGCCCGGCGTGAAAGGCATCTCGCTCTTCATCGTGCCCAAGCACCTGGTCGACACCTCCGGGCAGCTCACGGGCGAGCGCAACGATGTGGCCTTGGCCGGCCTCAACCACAAGCTCGGCTGGCGCGGCACCACCAACACGCTGCTCAACTTCGGCGAGGGCACGTACCCCGTGCGGGCAGGGCAGGGGCCCGGCGGACTGGACGGCCGCGGCGCGGGCGCCATCGGCTACCGGGTGGGCGGGCCGGGCGACGGCCTGAAGTGCATGTTCCACATGATGAACGAGGCCCGCATCGGCATCGGCATGGCCGCCACCATGCTCGGCCTGGCCGGCTACCGCGCCAGCTTGCAGTACGCCAAGGACCGCACCCAGGGCCGGCCGATCGTGCCGCGCTCGGCGGGGGGCGACGGCAAGGCCGGAAAGGATGCCTCGGCACCCCCCGTGCGCCTCATCGAGCACGCCGACATCCGGCGCATGCTCCTGGCGCAGAAGAGCTATGGCGAAGGCGCCCTGGCCCTCAACCTCTATTGCGCGCGGCTCGTGGACGAGCAGCACACCGGCAGTCCAGAAGCCGCCGACGAGGCGCGCCTGTTGCTGGAAGTGCTCACGCCCATCGCCAAGAGCTGGCCCAGCGAATGGTGCCTGGAGGCCAACTCCCTGGCCATCCAGATCCACGGCGGCTACGGCTACACGCGCGACTTCCCGGTGGAGCAGTACTGGCGCGACAACCGCCTCAACATGATCCACGAAGGCACCCACGGCATCCAGGCGATGGACCTGCTGGGCCGCAAGGTGGTCATGGAGGGCGGCCGCGGCCTGCAACTGCTGGCGGGCCGCGTGAACGCCACCATCCAGCGCGCCATGGAGCGGCCCGAACTCGCGGCGCATGCCAATGAGCTGGCCCGCGCGCTGTCCGAAGTCGGCGCCGCCACCAAGGCGGCCTGGGCCACGGGCGAGCCCGCCGAGGCGCTGGCCAACGCAGTGCCCTACATGCAGGCGGCCGGGCACATGGTGCTGGCGTGGGTATGGCTGGACATCGCGGTCGCCGTGCTCGCCCGCGCTGCGGCATCTGCGCCATCCCTGGCGCCAGACGACGCGGGCCGGCTGGGCGCAATGCGGTACTTCTTCCGCTATGAATTGCCCAAGATCGGCGCTTGGCTGAACGTCGTCCGCACCCGCGACATGACGTGCGCCGAGATGCCCGAGGACGCGTTCTGACCTGATCGCGCAGGCGACAAGCCGCCGCGTCACTGCCCCCCACAATGCCCGTAAACCCCCATCCCGAATACCCATAAGGAGACCAACCCATGACCCGCACGGTCCAGCAACTTTTCGATCTTTCCGGCAAGACTGCCCTCGTCACCGGCGGCTCGCGCGGCCTCGGGCTGCAGCTGGCCCAGGCGCTGGGCGAGGCGGGCGCGAAGATCATGCTGACGTCCCGCAAGGCGGCCGACCTGGAGGAATCCGCTGCAACGCTGCAGGCGGCCGGCATCGACGCGCGCTGGATCGCCGCGGACTGCGGACAGGAGGCCGACATCCAGCGTCTCGCGCAGGAAACGCTGCAACGCATGGGCGACATCGACATCCTCGTGAACAACGCGGGCGCCAGCTGGGGCGCTCCCGCCGAGGACCATCCCACCGCGGCGTGGGACAAGGTCATGAACCTCAACGTGCGCGGCTACTTCCTGCTGTCGCAGGCCATCGCCAAGCACAGCATGATCCCGCGCAAGAGCGGCCGCATCATCAACGTGGCCTCCATCGCCGGGCTGGGCGGCAACCCCATCCAGATGAAGACCATCGCCTACAACACCTCCAAGGGGGCCGTGATCAACTTCACGCGCGCGCTGGCGGCGGAGTGGGGCGTGCATGGCATCAACGTGAACGCCATCTGCCCGGGCTTCTTCAAGACCAAGATGGCCTCGGTGCTCATCGAGACCCTGGGCGAGCAGAAGATGGCCGAGCACGCACCGCTGCGCCGCCTGGGCGACGAGGAAGACCTCAAGGGCCTGTGCCTGCTCTACGCCTCGGATGCCGGCAAGCACATCACCGGCCAGTGGATGGCCGTCGATGGCGGCGTCAGCGTGGTGACTGGCGGTTGAAACCGCACCGCTTATAGCGCAGGGCACCGCTGCGTGCGTGCTGCGCTGCGGCGGCCGCGCTCGCTATGCTGGCGGCTTCCCCTGATCCTGATGGAGTGTTCCCCTTGTTGAGCTTCGGCGCCGAAATTCCCTTTGTCAGCCACCTCGGCTTCACCCTGCACCACATGCAGGGCGGAGAATCCGAACTGCACTACACCGCGCAGCCGGACCACCTGAATTCCTTCGGCGTCACCCACGGCGGCGCCACCATGACCCTGATGGATGTCGCCATGGCCATCGCGGCCCGCAGCGACGTGCCGGCCGACATCGGCGTGGTCACGATCGAGATGAAGACCAGCTTCATGCAGGCGGCCCGCGGGCCGCTGGTGGCGCGGGGCAAGCTCCTGCACCGCACGACCGCGCTCGCGTTCACGGAAGCCAGCATCTTCGATGCCGAAGGCCGCCTCTGCAGCCACGCCACCGGTACCTTCAAGTACATGAAGCGGCCCGCACAGCCCGAGGCATCGGTTCCCACCGACTGACACGTTTTCCACGTTCATCCGTTCCCGAAAAAAGGAGATACCCCATGCCACGCAACCAGCAGATCCTCCTGGACAACCGCCCGCAGGGCGAAGCCACCACCGGCAACTTCAAGCTCGTCACCACTGAAACGCCCGCATTGCAGGACGGCCAGGTGCTTGTACGGCACCATTACCTGAGCCTGGACCCGTACATGCGCGGCCGCATGAACGACAGCAAGAGCTACGCCGCATCCCAGCCCCTGGGCGAGGTCATGATCGGCGGCACCGTCGGCGAAGTGGCGGAAAGCCGCCATCCCAAGTTCGCCGTGGGCGACAAGGTCGTCGGCATGGGGGGCTGGCAGGAGTGGAGCGTGGTGGACGGCAACGCGCCCGGCATGCTGCGCAAGGTGGACACCACCCACGTGCCGCTGTCGCACTACCTCGGTGCGGTGGGCATGCCCGGCGTGACCGCCTGGTACGGCCTCGTGAAGATCATCGAGCCCAAGGCCGGCGAGACCATGGTGGTCAGCGCCGCCTCGGGGGCCGTGGGCAGCGCCTTCGGAGCCCTTGCCAAGGCACGCGGCTGCCGCGTGGTGGGCATTGCCGGCGGTCCTGAAAAGTGCCGCTACGTGACGGAGGAACTGGGCTTCGATGCCTGCATCGACCACCGCGAGCACGGCGACCTCAAGAGCATGTCCCAGGCCCTGAAGCAGGCCTGTCCCCAGGGCATCGACGGCTACTTCGAGAACGTCGGCGGCTACATCCTCGATGCCGTGCTGCTGCGCGCCAACGCTTTCGCGCGCGTGGCCGTGTGCGGCCTGATCGCCGGTTATGACGGCCAGCCCCTGCCGCTGCAGAACCCGGCCCTCATTCTCATCAACCGCATGAAGGTGCAAGGCTTCATCGTCAGCGAGCACATGGAGATCTGGCCCGAGGCCCTGAAGGAGTTGGGCGGGCTCGTCGGCTCCGGCAAGCTGCGTCCGCGCGAGACCATCGCGGAGGGCATCGCCGCCGCGCCGGAAGCCTTCCTGGGCCTGCTCAAGGGCAAGAACTTCGGCAAGCAGCTGGTCAAGCTGGTCTGATGGCCGCGTCCCTGATCTGGCACTGGTCCCGCTTCGACGATCTCGGCGTGCATGCGCTGCACGACGCGCTCGCCCTGCGCTGCCGCGTGTTCATCCTGGAGCAGGGCCCCTACCAGGACCCCGATGAAGCCGACAAAAGCGCCTGGCACCTGCTCGGGCGTGACGCAGCAGGGCGCCTGCAGGCCTACCTGCGCGTGGTCGATCCCGGGGTGAAATACACCGAGCCGGCCATCGGCCGCGTGGTCACGGCGCCCGAGGCCCGAGGCACGGGGGCCGGCCGCCTGATCGTGCACGAAGGCCTCTCGCGCTGCGCGGCCGCATGGCCGGGCAGGGCGGTACGCATCAGCGCGCAGGCCCACCTGCAGCGTTTCTATGGCGAGGCCGGGTTCACCGCGGTTTCGCCCGAGTACCTGGAGGACGGCATCCCCCACGTCGAGATGCTGTGGACGCCGACCTCCGCTCCGGCGTAACCTGCGCCTGCCCGGAAACCCACCAGGAGAAGCCATGGTCCCGTCCCTGCCTGAACCCATCCTCCACCACTATCCCTCGTCGCCGTTCTCGGAAAAGATCCGCCTCGCCCTCGGCTTCAAGCAACTGGCCTGGAAGTCGGTGATCGTTCCGAGCATCGCGCCCAAGCCCGACGTGGTGGCGCTCACGGGCGGATACCGCCGCACGCCGTTCCTGCAGATCGGTGCCGACATCTATTGCGACACGGCCCTCATCTGCGACGTGCTGGAACACCTGCAGCCCGAGCCCGTGCTGTATCCGCTCGCCCTCAAGGGCGTGTCCCGCGTGTTCGCGCAATGGTCGGACACCACGCTGTTCTGGGCGGCCATGGCCTACAACCTCCAGCCGCGGGGGGCCGCGGAGCTGTTCGCCAACCTGCCGCCCGCGGCCGCCCAGGCCTTCGGTGCCGACCGCAAGGCCATGAGCGCCGGCATGAACCGCCTGCGCCCGCAGGACGCCACGGCCGCCTACCGCTCCTACCTGCGGCGCATCGCCCACATGGTCGAGGAGCACGACTACCTCTTCGGTGCAGAGCCCTGCGTGGCGGACTTCGCTGCCTACCACCCCTTGTGGTTCACCCGGCAGTGCGTCCCGGTGATGTCCGACATCTTCAAGACCACCCCCGCCGTGCTGGAGTGGATGGACCGCATCGCCGCCATCGGCCATGGGCGCATGGAGAAATTCAGCGCCCAGGATGCCATCACGGTGGCCGCCGGGACCGAGCCGCTGCCGCTCGTGGACGACGTCTTCCAGGACGAGCACGGCATACCGCTGGGCGCGCGCGTGTCGATCGCCGCGGAGACCTTCGGTACCGAACCGACCGAAGGCCGCCTTGTCGCCGCCACCCGCACGCGCTACACGCTGGCACGCACCGACCCGCGCGCGGGCACGCTCCACGTGCACTTCCCGCGCATCGGCTACACGCTCACTTCCACGGAGACAACCACACCATGATCGAAGACTTCCAGGGCAAGACCGCCGTGCTCACGGGCGCGGGATCGGGATTCGGACTCGAATGCGCCCGCATCGGCGCGCGGCGCGGCATGCGCCTCGTGCTGGTCGATGTGCAGCAGGACGCGCTGGACCAGGCCGAGGCCGAGGTCCGGGCTGCCGGTGCCGACGTGCTGGCCAGGCGGGTGGATGTCTCCGACGCCGGGCAGATGGAGCGCCTCGCGTCCGACGTCCGGGAACGTTTCGGCGCACCGCATTTCGTCTTCAACAATGCCGGCGTGGGCGCCGGGGGCCTGGTCTGGGAGAACACCGTCGCCGACTGGAACTGGGTGCTCGGCGTGAACCTCATGGGCGTGGTGCATGGCGTGCGCCTCTTCACGCCCATGATGCTCGATGCCGCGCGGCAGGATCCGGCCTGGCGTGGCCACATCGTCAACACGGCCAGCATGGCCGGCCTGCTCACGCCCCCGAACATGGGCATCTACAACGTGAGCAAGCACGCCGTGGTGAGCCTCACCGAAACCCTGTACCAGGATCTGGCGCTGGTCACGGACCAGATCGGCGCCAGCGTGCTCTGCCCGTATTTCGTGCCCACCGGCATCGGCCGCAGCGAGCGCAACCGGCCGGATGCGCCGGCCGCGCCACCCACGCGCAGCCAGCTCATCGGCCAGGCGATGAACGACAAGGCGGTGGGCAGCGGCAAGGTCACTGCTGCCGAAGTGGCGCAGATAGTGTTCGACGGCATCGCCGCCAACCGCTTCTATCTCTTCAGCCATCCCCAGGCGCTGGGCAACGTGCAAAGCCGCATGGAAAGCATCGTGGCCGTGCGCAACCCGCCCGATCCGTTCCTGGAGCGGCCCGACATCGGCCAGCGCCTGCGCGAGCAGCTGCGTGCGGAGCCCGGCGCCACCGCCTGACGCCGCGATCGAATGTGCCTGGCCGCCGCCGGGCGGGCGACGTATGCGCTGCGGCAGGGCGCACCCTTGCCGCATGCCGGCCATGCAGCCGCTTCAGCGCGGCGCGAGGCGGATGGCGCCGTCCAGCCGGATCACCTCGCCATTGAGCATGTCGTTCTCGAAGATGTGGCGGGCCAGCCGGGCATAGTCATCCGGCGTGCCGAGGCGGCTCGGGAAGGGGACACCCGCCGCCAGCGCGTCCTGCACGTCCTGCGGCATGCCGAACAGCATCGGCGTGCCGAAGATGCCGGGCGCGATCGTCATGTTGCGGATGCCGTTGCGCGCGAGGTCGCGCGCGATGGGCAGCGTCATCCCCACGATGCCGCCCTTGGAGGCGGAATAGGCCGCCTGGCCGATCTGGCCGTCATAGGCCGCCACGCTGGCCGTGGAAATCAGCACCCCGCGCTCGCCGGTGGACTCGGGCTCGTTGCGGGACATGGCCTCGGCGGCGAGGCGGATCATGTTGAAGCTGCCGATCAGGTTTACCGTCACCGTTTTGGTGAACAGCGCCAGGCCATGCGCGCCGTTCTTGCCCACGGTCTTTTCGGCGGGGGCGATGCCGGCGCAGTTGACCAGTCCCATCAGCTTGCCTTGCGCCACGGCCTGCGCCACCACCGCCTGGCCGTCGGCCTCGCTCGTCACATCGCAGCGCACGAAAGTGCCGCCGATATCGCGCGCCACGGCTTCGCCCTTGTCCGCCTGCATGTCCGCGATGACCACGCGACCGCCCGCGGCGGCGAGCATGCGTGCCGTGCCTTCGCCCAGGCCCGACGCGCCGCCCGTGACGATGAATACCTTGCCCTGGATCTCCATGAAACTGTCTCCTTGATGGTTTGACGTTGACGTAAACGTCAATTATGAACCAGGAAAACGTTACGCCACACGCACGAAAGCCCGGCAGGCCGGGCTTTCGCGGGAAGAGGAGCGGCGCGGGCCGGGGCTTACTTGAAGCCCACCCGGTCCAGCATCTGCTGCACCTTGGGCATGTGCTCGCCCACGGCGCTGATCGGGATCGTCTCGCTCTTGAACGGCTGGCCGCCGGTCATCGCGCGCAGCGCGGGATTCTCGGACACCACGCCCTTGGCTGCGGGCCATTCGTTGTTGCCGTTCGCGAAGTAGTTCTGGGCCGTGGGGCTGGCCAGGTACTCGAGGAACTTGACCGCGTTGGCCTGGTTCTTCGAATACCGCGCCACGGCGCCACCCGCGATGTTCATGTGCGTGCCCCACGATTGCTGGTTGGGGAACACTACCGCCACCTTGCTGGCCACGTCCTTGTCCTCGGGCTTGTCCGACCGCATGATGCGGGCCAGGTAATAGCTGTTGGTGACGGCGATGTCGCATTCGCCCGCTGCCACGGCGCGGATCTGGTCGGTGTCACCACCCTTCGGGGGACGCGCCAGGTTGGCGACCACGCCCTTGAGCCAGGCTTCGGCCTTCTGCTCGCCCAGATGCTCCGTCACTGCACCGAACAGGCTCAGGTTGTAGGGGTGCGAGCCCGAGCGGATGCAGATCCTGCCCTTGTTCTTCGGGTCGCCCAGCTCTTCGTAGGTGTCCACGTCGTCCTTGTTCACCTTCGCCTTGTTGTAGACGATGACGCGGGCGCGGGTGGACAGGCCGAACCAGGCGATGCCGCCATCGGCAGCAGGGCGGGCGCGCAGGTTCGCGGGAATGGCGTCTTCCAGGGCCTTGGACTTGATCGGCAGGAAGAGGCCGTCGGCCTCGCCGCGATAGAGGCGGGCCGCGTCCACCAGCAGGATGACGTCGGCCGGGGATGCCGAGCCTTCGGCCTTCAGGCGCGCCATGATCCCCGCGTCATCGGCATCCACCCGGTTGATCTTGATGCCCGTGGCCTGCGTGAATCCGCTGTAGAGCGCCTCGTCCGTTGCGTAATGGCGGGCCGAGTACAGGTTCACGACCTGTTCCTGGGCGAGCGCGGTGCCGGCGACGGCCAGCAGGCTGGCGGATGCGATGAGGCTCAGGATGCGGTTGCGCATGCGGTGGTTCTCTCTTTCTAGGTAGTCGGTGGAGGATGGTTCCGAAAGAGCGGGGATGATATGGCAGACGCGAATCATTCGCGATAAAGACCGGCGCCAGCCCATGGCATTGCGCGGCGGCCCTGGCATCCACGGCCATCGCGCGGGCAAAGAAAAAGCCGGCAGGGCCGGCTTTATCTCGGAGTGGCGGCCGGAAACCGGCTGCCTTGGGCCCCGCGTGGGGCCGAGGCACGTCACTTCACGTGCTTGCCGATCAGGCCGGCCATCTCGAACATGGAGACCTGCGGCTTGCCGAACACTTCCTTCAGCTTCGCGTCGGCGTTGATCATGCGCTTGTTGGCGGCGTCCTGCAGGTTGTTGGCCTTGATGTAGGCCCACAGCTTGCTGATGATCTCCGTGCGGGGCAGCGGGTCGGAGCCGACCACGGCGGCCAGCGCCGGGCTGGGCGTCAGGGCCTTCATGAAGGCGGCGTTGGGCGTGCGCTTCTTGGCGGGCGCCGCGGCCTTGTCGGCAGCCGGAGCTTTCTTTGCAGTTGCCATGTTGGTTTTTCCTTGTTGGGAGTGAAATAGCGGTGACCCAGCGAAAACCTGCTGTTCACTGGTTCGGCGAATGCTAATGGCAAAAAAACGCCTTTCCAAGGGAAGAGCGCGTTTTTTTGCCTCCAGTTGTTGCGACCCGACCGTCGGAAGCCGCGTACGTTTCGAGGTGCGGAAAATCAAGCCCTGCGATACGTCCTCCGAGCCCGCCGGCGGTGCCCGGCGGCTTCTAACGGTTCCGTGCACGGCGCTGGCCCAGCAGGATCATTCCCACGGCGAGCAGGATCACCGCGCTGGCCCATCCCTCGCGGGCGGAAATCGTTTCTCCGGCCACCGCACTGCCCAGGGCGAGCGCCACCGCCGGGTTCACGAAGGCATAGCTGGACGCCAGCGCCGGGCTGGCATGGGCGAGCAGGTACAGGTATGCGCTGAAGGCGACCAGGGAGCCGAACACCACCAGGTAAACCCAGGCGGCGAGCGCGGCGGTGCCGGGCGGCCAGGCGGGGCGCTCTCCCAGGATGAAGGAAATCGCCATGAGCACGGCCCCGCCGCACAGCATCTCGCTGGCGAACCCCATCGGTCCGGGTGCCAGTGGCAGGCGCGTGGTGGAGAGAACCGAGCCGAGCGACCAGCAGGCGGTGGACGCCAATGCGCACACCACGCTGGCCGGGGCCGCGGAAAAACTCTCGCCCCGCATCAGCAGCGCCACGCCCAGCGCGCCGAGGCACATCCCGGCCAGCTCCCAGGCACCCGGGCGGCGCCCCCAGAACAGGCCCCAGCCGGTGACCATCAGCGGCACGGAGGCGACGCAGGTGGCGATCAGCCCCGAGCCCACGTGCAGGCTGGCCGTGGCGATGAGGCCCATTCCGGCCCCGAGCATGAGGCTGCCCACGATGAACGCATTGCGCCACTGCCGTGCCGAGGGGAGCAGGGCGGCGACTCCTGCCCTGCGGCCCCGCCAGGCCATGAACAGCGCCAGCAGCGCGCCCGCCACCAGGAACCGGGAGCCCATCTGGAAGAATGGCGGAAAGCTCTCCAGCGCCCGCCGGATCGCCAGGTAGGTGGAGCCCCAAACCAGGTAGCAGCACAGCAGGGCCAGCACGGTGCCCGCCGGGAGGCGGGCCCTGGGGGAAAGCGTCGGAGCGGTAGTGGTCGGCATGGCCCTATCCTATGAAAGCTGCCGAGCAGACAACAGGGCAATTCAAAGGTTGATGGGCTGCCTTGCCAGTGTTTTCATGGCCAAATGGCATGATGACCGAAAAGACCGAAATCGACGGCTACGATGCCCGCATCCTTGCGGCCCTGCAGCAGGACGGCCGCATCACCATGGCCGAACTGGGCCGGCAGGTGCACCTCAGCCAGCCTGCGGTCACCGAACGGGTGCGCAAGCTCGAAGCGGCCGGCATCATCCGGGGCTACGGCGCCCGGGTGGACCATGCCGCCCTGGGCTATGGCATCCGCGCCATCATCCGGGTGGGGCGCGCGGAATATGCGCGCGTCGTGCGGCTCATCGAGCAGACGCCCGAGGTGGTCAATGCCTACAACGTGACCGGCGACGACAGCTGGATCCTGGAGATCGCGGTCATCGACGTCAGCCACCTCGACGCGGTCGTGACCGCGTTCTGCCTGCTGGCCGAAACCTCCACCTGCATCGTGCTCAATGCCCCGCGGGAAAACGCCCCGGTGCTGCCGGCCCGCCGCGACAGCATCAGGCCGCCCATCCGCAAGGTCACCGGCCGCTGAGGCCGCCGTAAGGCAGGCCGTTCGCTCAGGCCTGCGGAGGCTGCCCTCCGGATGCCGGCGGTTTCCGGCGCCCGGGCAGCGTGGCCAGCACCACGCTCGCCACCGCGATCCCGAAAGCCACCAGTTGCAACGGCGTGAACCGCTCTCCCAGCACCACCACGCCGACCAGCGCCGCGCTCACCGGCAGCATCACGGTGAAGACGCCGCCCTGCGCGGCGGGCACGACTTTCAGTCCGGTCATCCACAGCCAGACGGTCCACATGCTCGCGGCCAGCGCGTAGAACACCAGCAGCAGCCACATGCCGGGCTTGAGCGACGAGAAATCGAACTGCAGCGCCGCATACAGTCCCATCGGCGTGGCCAGCAGGAATCCCCACAGATTGATCAGCGCCGTGATGCGGCGCGGACCCAGCGTGCCCGTGAGCTTCTTGCCGATCACCGAGTAGGCCGCTTCGCAGATCACCGCGCCGATCAACAGCAATTGCCCGAGCCAGACGAGGTGGCGGGATTGGGCAGCGTCCTGCGTGCCGGTACCGGCATGCGCGCCGGTTCCCGGCTGCGCCACGGAAAACAGCGCGATGCCCAGTACCGCGAGGCCCACGGCGGCCCAGGTCCGGCGGGGCACCCGCTCCTTCAGGAAGAACCAGCTCATCACCGCAACCGCCGCCGGAATGCCTGCCATGGTGACGCCGGCGGTGACCGCGCTGGTCAGGCCGACACCCGAGATCATGCACAGCGTGAAAAGGAAATTGCCCAGGAACGATTCCAGGAACAGCAGGCGTCGCACCTGCGGTGACATGGGAGGCTCGTCCGCCGGCTTGCGCAGCCACGACAGCATGCCCAGACCACCGATCCCGAACCGCATCCATGCCAGCAGGAAGACCGGCAGCGCCTGCGACAGGGGCTTGGAAAGTGCGACGTAGCTGCCCACCAGGATCATGCTGAGGGCAAGGCAGAGATAGGCGACGGGGCGGCTGGGCATGCGGCGATCGCGGCCCGGATCGATAGACTGCAGGGCCGACGCTGATTTCTAGGACACGCATCATGCCTCAGCCGCCGCACTCCGATTCCGCTCGCCACGTGTTCGTCTACGGCACCCTGCGCCGCGGAGGGAGCAACGACATCACCCGGCTCGATCCGCCACCGGTCCCCGTCGGCACGGCGGCGGTTCCCGGCGTGCTCTACGACCTCGGTGCCTACCCGGGCATCGCGCTGACCGGCCCCGCGTCCGAAGGGGAAGGGCGCGCGCCCGTGCTGGGAGAGGTCTATGCCATCACCCCCGCGCTGGAGCGCTGCCTGGACCGGATCGAGGAGATCTGGCCCGAACCTTCCGGCGAATACGTCAAGCGCGAAGTGGTGGTTCGCCTCAAGGAGGGCGGGGCGGAGCTTTCGTGCCTCATATACGAAATCTCTCCCCATTTCCTGCAGGGCGCGCCCAGGCTGCTGCACGGCGACTGGATGGCCGCGCGCTGAAATTTCGCCCGTGAAACTCCCGTGCCACATTGTGAAAAATAGAAATGCTGCGGTGCCGCATAATTTCTCGATACGAGAAAATGCATTTCATGATTCAAAAAAAATGCGTTAAGTCATTGATTTTGAAGGTAAAAATTTTATGTCTTATATAAGACATAAGAGCTTGCGCGGGTCTTCTACAAGACCTACAGTTGTCTCCAAGGACGGCACACACCGCCCTCGTGTTTCCACCCACTTCCTGGAGATGACCATGCCCCAAACCTTCAATGAGCAACTGAGCCGTGAACAGCAAATCGCCGCCCTGGAAAAAGACTGGGCGCAGAACCCCCGCTGGAAGGGGATCAAGCGCGGTTACAGCGCCGCCGATGTCGTGCGGCTCCGCGGCTCCTTCCAGGTCGAACACACGCTGGCGCGCCGCGGTGCTGAAAAGCTCTGGAACCTCGTCCACAACGAACCTTATGTGAACTGCCTCGGCGCGCTGACCGGCGGCCAGGCCATGCAGCAGGTCAAGGCCGGCATCAAGGCGATCTACCTGTCCGGCTGGCAGGTGGCTGCCGACAACAACGAGTACGCCGCGATGTACCCCGACCAGTCGCTGTACCCCGTGGACTCGGTGCCGAAGGTCGTGGAGCGCATCAACAACAGCTTCACCCGCGCCGACGAAATCCAGTGGGCCAAGGGCGTGAACCCCGGCGACGCCGGCTTCATCGACTACCACGCCCCCATCGTGGCCGATGCCGAGGCCGGCTTCGGCGGCGTGCTGAACGCCTATGAGCTGATGAAGGCCATGATCCGCGCCGGTGCCGCCGGCGTGCACTTCGAAGACCAGCTCGCTTCGGTCAAGAAGTGCGGCCACATGGGCGGCAAGGTGCTGGTGCCCACGCAGGAGGCCGTGCAGAAGCTCATCGCGGCACGCATGGCCGCCGACGTGTACGGCGTGCCCACCCTGGTCATCGCCCGCACCGACGCCGAGGCCGCAGACCTGATCACCAGCGACTACGACGAGAACGACAAGCCCTTCCTGACGGGCGAGCGCACGGCCGAAGGCTTCTACAAGACCCGCAAGGGCATCGACCAAGCCATCAGCCGTGCCGTGGCATACGCCGAGTATGCGGACCTGGTCTGGTGCGAGACCGGCACGCCGGACCTGGAATTCGCCCGCAAGTTCGCCGAGGCCGTGCACGCCAAGCACCCGGGCAAGCTCCTCGCGTACAACTGCTCTCCGTCGTTCAACTGGAAGAAGAACCTCGACGACGCGACCATCGCCAAGTTCCAGCGCGAACTGGGCGCCATGGGCTACAAGTACCAGTTCATCACGCTGGCCGGCATCCACAGCATGTGGTTCAACATGTTCGACCTGGCGCAGGACTACGTGAAGCGCGGCATGTCCGCCTACGTGGAAAAGGTGCAGGAGCCCGAATTCGCGGCCCGCGAGCGCGGCTACACCTTCGTGTCGCACCAGCAGGAGGTGGGCACGGGCTACTTCGACGAGGTGACCACCGTGATCCAGGGCGGAAAGTCCAGCGTGACCGCGCTGACCGGCTCCACCGAGGAAGAGCAGTTCCACTGACCTGCCCGTTGACCTGCCGCAGCGGCGGGCCCTTGCGGCCCGCCCGCGGGCACGGGTTAGAATGCCTGCATCAACCACTTGCAAGGGCGAGAAAGGCATGACGGTTATGACACCGCGAACTACGGAGACCCCCTCCAGCAGCCGCTAGGCTGCATGTTCGCGCCTGCACGTCACTCACTGTTGCCTGCAACCCCGAAAAAGCGCGGACATCGTTCCGCGTTTTTTTTCGCCTTCGCTTTTCTCGCGCATCCTCCCCCGTCGAACCCAAGGCTTCAGCACATGATCCGGATCACGCTTCCCGACAACTCCCAACGTGAATACGACGGCCCCGTCTCGGTGGCCGACGTGGCCCAGTCCATCGGGCCGGGACTCGCCAAGATGACCGTGGCAGGCAAGGTCGATGGCCGCCTGGTGGACGCCAGCGACGTGATCGACCACGACGCGCGCCTGCAGATCATCACCCCGCGGGACCAGGAAGGCGTGGAGATCATCCGCCACTCCTGCGCCCACCTGGTGGGCCATGCCGTCAAGCAGCTCTACCCCACGGCGAAGATGGTGATCGGCCCGGTGATCGAGGAAGGCTTCTACTACGACATCGCCTACGAGCGCCCCTTCACGCCCGAAGATCTCGCGGCGATCGAGCAGCGCATGAAGGAGCTCATCGCGCAGGACTACGACGTCGTCAAGAAGATGACGCCCCGCGACGAGGTGATCCAGGTCTTCCGCGAGCGCGGCGAGGAATACAAGCTGCGCCTCGTGGAGGACATGCCCGACGAGAAGGCCATGGGCCTGTACTACCACCAGGAATACGTGGACATGTGCCGCGGCCCCCATGTGCCGAACACGCGATTCCTGAAGGTGTTCAAGCTGACGCGCGTTTCCGGCGCCTATTGGCGCGGCGATGCCAAGAACGAGCAACTGCAGCGCATCTACGGCACCGCCTGGGCCGACAAGAAAGACCTGGAGGCGTACATCAAGCGCATCGAGGAGGCCGAAAAGCGCGACCACCGCCGCCTCGGCCGCGAGCTCGACCTGTTCCACATCGACGAGCACTCCCCCGGCACGGTCTTCTGGCACCCGAAGGGCTGGACGATCTGGCAGGGCGTGGAGCAGTACATGCGCCAGGTGTACCGCGACAACGGCTACCAGGAAGTCAAGGGCCCGCAGATCCTCGACAAGCACCTCTGGGAGAAGACGGGTCACTGGGACAAGTACCGCGAGAACATGTTCACGACCGAGAGCGAGAAGCACGACTACGCCCTCAAGCCGATGAACTGCCCCGGCCACATCCTGATCTTCAACCAGGGCGTGAAGAGCTACCGCGACCTGCCGCTGCGCTACGGCGAGTTCGGCCAGTGCCACCGCAACGAGCCCACGGGCGGCCTGCACGGCATCATGCGCGTGCGCGCCTTCACGCAGGACGATGGCCACATCTTCTGTACCGAAGACCAGATCCAGCAGGAGTGCATCAACTTCACGAGCCTGCTGCAGAAGGTCTACAAGGATTTCGGCTTCACCGACATCATCTACAAGGTGGCGACGCGCCCGGAAAAGCGCATCGGCTCGGAAGAAAGCTGGGACAAGGCCGAGAATGCCCTCATCGAAAGCCTGAAGGCTTCGGGCTGCGACTACCAGATCGCGGTGGGCGACGGTGCGTTCTATGGCCCGAAGCTCGAGTACACGCTGCGCGACGCGATCGGCCGCCACTGGCAATGCGGCACCATCCAGGTGGATCCGTCCATGCCGGAGCGCCTGGGAGCGGAGTACGTGGGTGAGGATGGCCAGCGCCACCGTCCCATCGTGCTGCACCGTGCCATCGTCGGCAGCCTGGAGCGTTTCATCGGCATCCTGATCGAGCAGCACGCGGGCGCGCTGCCCGTCTGGCTGGCCCCGGTGCAGGTGGCGGTGCTCAACATTACCGGCGCGCAGGACGATTACTGTCGCGAAATTGCCGCAAAGCTCCAAAAAGCGCTGCCGAATCAAGGCCTTAGGGTGGAGCTGGATCTGCGCAACGAGAAGATTACGTATAAAATACGAGAGCATTCGTTGCAAAAGCTGCCCTATATCCTCGTCGTGGGTGACAAGGAGAAGGCGGCTGGTGCCGTTGCCGTGCGGGCACGGGGTAACCGTGATCTGGGTGTGATGCCGCTGGAGGCGTTCATTTCCCTGATCGGGCAGGACATCGCCGACAAGGTCTGATGCATTGCCGGGTACGCCGCAGAGGTCCCGCCGCGCTGCGGCGTATCGCCACATTTTTCGTGGCTTGTTGATTGAAGGAATACAGCCATCGCTACTGAATTTCGTGACCGTCGCCAGCGCGAGGAGCGCAAGCACCGCCTGAACCGTGAAATCATGGCTCCCGAGGTTCGCCTCTCCGGGCCGGACAACGAGCCGCTCGGGGTGGTCAGCCTCATGGAAGCCCTCCGCATGGCGGGCGAGTTGGATGTGGACCTGGTGGAGATTGCCGCTACGGCCAACCCTCCCGTGTGCCGCCTTGTGGACTATGGAAAGTTCAAGTACCAAGAGCAGAAGCGCGCGGCCGAGGCCAAGGCCAAGCAGACGGTCATCGAAATCAAGGAAGTGAAGTTCCGTCCCGGTACGGACGACGGCGACTACAACATCAAGCTGCGCAACATCCGCCGTTTCCTCGCCGAAGGTGACAAGTGCAAGATCACGCTCCGCTTCCGCGGCCGTGAAATCACCCACCAGGAAATCGGCCTCGCGCTGCTCAATCGGATCCGCGACGACCTCGGGGACACGATCCTGGTCGAGCAGTTCCCGAAGCTCGAAGGGCGCCAGATGATCATGATGATCGCGCCCGGCAAGCGCAAGCCCGCCGCGAAGCCGGTGGCGGAAGGGGCCCAGGCCACCTGAGTGGCGGGCCAGGAGTGTCTCCGGATGCATGCAAGTGCATCCGGGCATGGCATGGGTTTCGTACCCTGCCGCGGCCGTCCATGGCGGCCGCAAAAGAAGTGGCTCGGGGCCTGCAAGTTTGCGGATGGGTCTGCAAACGCCTCGCGAGCACGACAAAAAGGAGCATTGAAATGCCCAAAATGAAGACCAAGAGCAGCGCGAAAAAGCGTTTCCGCGTTCGTCCCGGTGGCACCGTCAAGCGCGGTCAAGCCTTCAAGCGTCACATCCTGACCAAGAAGACCACCAAGAACAAACGCCATCTGCGTGGTGCGGTTACTGTGCACGAGACCAACATGGGCTCGATTTCACAGATGCTGCCCGGCATGGGCGTTTAATTTACTGACGAACAAGGAGTACACACATGCCTCGCGTCAAACGTGGTGTAACGGCACGCGCCCGTCACAAGAAAGTCCTGGCCCTCTCCAAGGGTTTCCGCGGCCGCCGCGGCAACGTCTTCCGCATCGCCAAGCAGGCGGTGATGAAGGCAGGCCAATACGCCTACCGTGACCGCCGTACCAAGAAGCGCGTGTTCCGCCAACTGTGGATCGCCCGTATCAATGCCGCTTCCCGCGAACTGGGCCTGACCTACAGCCAGTTCACGAACGGCCTGAAGAAGGCTGCCATCGAGATCGACCGCAAGATGCTGGCCGACCTCGCGGTGCACGACAAGGCTGCCTTCGGCAGCATCGTGGAACAAGTCAAGGTCAAGCTGGCCGCCGCTTGATCTCACGATCGGCAGCTATCCTCTCCGGGTAGCTGCCTGCGCAACAACAGCAAGGGCTAGGGCTTGAAAAGGCGCTAGCCCTTGTTTATTTCTCCAAGACGACAAAGAGTTGGTATGAACGAGCTGGATTCCCTGGTAGATGCCGCCCGCAGGATGTTCGCGGACGCGGCCACGCCCACCGACCTGGAAAATGCCAAGGCCCAGTTCCTGGGCAAGGCCGGGCGTGTGACCGAACTCCTCAAGGGCCTGGCCCAGCTGCCTGTCGAGGAGAAGAAGTCCCGGGGAGCCGCGGTGAACGTGGCCAAGCAGGCCATCGAGCAGGCCCTGAACGAGCGCCGCCAGGCCCTGGCCGACGCCGAGCTGCAGGCGCAGCTGCAGGCCGAGGCGCTCGACGTGACGCTGCCCGGACGCCAGCGGGGGCAGGGCGGCCTGCATCCCGTCTCGCTCACCCTGGAGCGCATCGAGGGCATCTTCGGATCCATGGGTTTCGACGTGGCGGACGGCCCGGAAATCGAATCCGACTGGTTCAACTTCACGGCATTGAACACGCCGGAGGACCATCCCGCGCGGTCGATGCACGACACCTTCTATGTGGAGGGCGGCACGGCGTCCGCCCCGCTGCTGCTGCGCACGCACACCAGCCCGATGCAGATCCGCCATGCCGTCCAGCATGTGAAGAAGCACCGCGCGCTGCTGGACGCCGGCCAGCCCATGCCCGAGATCCGCGTGATCGCCCCGGGCCGCACCTACCGGGTGGACAGCGATGCCACGCATTCGCCGATGTTCCACCAGTGCGAAGGGCTCTGGATCGGCGAGAACGTCAGCTTCAAGGACCTGAAGGTCGTGTTCACCGCCTTCTGCCGCACCTTCTTCGAAAGTGACGACCTGGTGCTGCGGTTCCGCCCGAGCTTCTTCCCGTTCACCGAACCGAGCGCCGAAATCGACATCCAGTTCCAGGATGGTCCGCTGGCAGGCCGCTGGCTGGAAGTGGCGGGCTCCGGGCAGGTGCATCCCAACGTGGTGCGCAACATGGGGCTCGATCCCGAGAAGTACATCGGTTTCGCATTCGGCATGGGCCCAGACCGCCTGACCATGCTGCGCTACGGCGTCAACGACCTGCGCCTGTTCTTCGACGGCGACATCCGCTTCCTCTCGCAGTTCCAGTAAGCGCTGAACCCCTTTTCGACTTCGCCGCGCGGGCCCGGCCCCTGCGGCGCCGGCCGCTCCTTTTGAACCGACTATGCAATTTCCTGAATCCTGGCTGCGCGAATTCTGCAACCCGCCCCTGTCCACGGCAGAGCTGGCCGAAACCCTCACCATGGCGGGCCTGGAGGTGGAGGACCTGTCCCCCGTCGCGCCCCCGTTTCACGGGGTGGTGGTGGGCGAGATCAAGGAAGCGGTGCAGCATCCCAATGCCGACCGGCTGCGGGTGTGCCAGGTCGATGTCGGCCAGCCCACTCTGCTGAACATCGTCTGCGGTGCGTCCAACGCCCGCGTGGGCATCAAGGTGCCCTGCGCCACGGTAGGGGCTGAACTGCCTCCGGGCGAGGACGGCAAGCCTTTCGCCATCAAGGTGGGCAAGCTCCGCGGCGTGGAGAGCCAGGGCATGCTCTGCTCCGCGCGCGAACTCAAGCTCTCGGAAGACCATGAGGGCCTGCTCGAGCTGCCGGCGGATGCGCCGGTGGGGCAGGACATCCGCCAGTACCTCACCCTCGACGACACGCTGTTCACGCTCAAGCTCACGCCCAACCTGGCCCACGCCCTGAGCGTGTACGGCATCGCGCGCGAAGTTTCAGCGTTGACGGGCGCACCGCTGCGCGAGCCCGTGTTCGCCGCGGCTCCGGTGGGCAGCGCCGACGTGCTGCCCGTCAAGATCAGTGCACCGGACCTGTGCGGACGTTTCTCCGGCCGCGTGGTGCGCCACATCAACGCGAAAGCGTCCACGCCCCGCTGGATGCTGGACCGACTCGCGCGCTGCGGCCAGCGCAGCGTATCGCCGCTGGTGGACATCTCCAACTATGTGATGTTCGAGCTGGGCCGGCCTTCGCACATCTTCGACCTGGAGAAGATCCATGGCGGGCTGGACGTGCGCTGGGGCCGCGAAGGCGAGTCACTGAAGCTGCTCAATGGCGCCACGGTCGATGTCGATGGCCAGGTCGGCGTGATCTCCGACGAACGGCAGGTGGAGTCGCTGGCTGGCATCATGGGCGGGGACGCCACCGCGGTGTCCGACGATACGCGCCACATCTACATCGAGGCGGCCTTCTGGTGGCCCAAGGCGGTGGCAGGCCGGTCGCGCCGCTTCAACTTCTCCACTGATGCGGGCCATCGCTTCGAACGCGGCGTGGACCCGCGGTTGACGGTGGAGCACATCGAGCGCATCACGCAACTGGTGCTTGAGATCTGCGGCACGCCCGAGACGGTCTGCGGCCCGATCGATGACCAGGCACCGAACCTGCCGCAAGCCCGGCCGGTGACGCTGCGGGTCGAGCGTGCGGCCAAGGTGATCGGCATGCCGCTCACGCTGGCGCAGTGCGCCGATGCCCTGCGCAAGCTCGGGTTGCATCCGCAAGAGGGTGAAGGGCGCCTCACGGTCACGCCGCCGTCCTATCGTTTCGACATCGCGATCGAGGAGGACCTGATCGAGGAAGTGGTGCGCATCGTAGGCTATGGCCAACTGCCCGAGACGCCTCCGCTCGCCCCGATCACTCCCAAGCTGCGGCGTGAAGACCGGCGCAGCGCATTCGCGGTGCGGCGGGAGCTGGCTGCCCTCGGCTACCAGGAAACCATCAATTTCAGCTTCGTGGAAGAGCAGTGGGAGCGTGACCTCGCGGGCAATGCAGAACCCATTCGCCTGCTCAATCCCATCGCCAGCCAGATGAGCGTCATGCGCTCGTCGCTGCTGGGATCGCTGCTGCAGGTACTGAAGTTCAACCTCGACCGCAAGGCACCCCGGGTGCGCGTGTTCGAACTGGGCCGCGTGTTCCTGCGCGATGCGGGCGTGGCCAGCTCCGACACCACGGTCGAAGGTTTCCACCAGCCCATGCGTGTCGCGGGCGCGGCCTACGGAGCAGGGGATGTGCTGCAGTGGAGCCGCAAGGACGATGCCGTGGACTTCTTCGACGTGAAGGGTGACGTGGAAGCGCTGCTCGCTCCACGCAAGGCCGTGTTCGAGCCCGCCGAGCATCCGGCGTTGCACCCCGGACGTTGCGCGCGCGTGCTGCTGGAAGGGCGCAGCATCGGCTTCATTGGCGAGCTGCACCCCAAGTGGCGCCAGCAATGGGATTTCGCGCAGGCTCCGGTGCTGTTCGAACTCGAGCTGGATGCGGTGCTGGCGCGAGATGTCCCGCGGTTCGCCGCGGTGGGCAAGCAGCAGGCCGTGGAACGTGACATCGCCATCGTCGTGTCCGAGCAGACGACCCATGCGGACGTGATGCGCGTAGTCGGCAGCGCGCTGCCCGCGACGCGCCTGCGCTCGGCGGTGCTCTTCGACGTGTTCCGGCCCAAGCGCGGCAAGGATGGCGAGCCCGTGGCCGGCTTTGCCCCCGGAGAGAAAAGCTTCGCGGTGCGACTGGCCCTGGGCGACGGCGTGACGGCGCTCACCGACGCGGAGATCGACGAATCGCTGCAGGCGGTGTTGCAGAAGCTGGAGCAGCAACTGGGGGCGCGACTGCGGTGATGACTTTGACCAACACTTCCAAGGGCTCGGACATGATGGAACTGGCCGTGGAGAGCCTGGAGACGCCTGCGCTGACCAAGGCGCAGCTCGCTGAACTGCTGTTCGACCAGATCGGCCTGAACAAGCGCGAGTCCAAGGACATGATCGATGCGTTCTTCGACCTGATCGCGCAGCGCCTGGTGGACGGCCAGGACGTGAAGATTTCCGGGTTCGGGAATTTCCAGATACGCACCAAGGCACCGCGCCCGGGGCGTAACCCGCGTACGGGGGAAGCCATTCCGATCCAGGCGCGCCGGGTAGTCACCTTCCATGCCAGCACCAAGCTGAAGGAGCAGATCCAGGGCGGCGGGTCGTCCGCCGCCTGACGAGGGTGGGGCGCGTACACCGGCTGTCACTTGACTGAGCCGCTGGCGCGTTCCCCGGCCCTGCAGTACCCTTCCCGCCGTCCGCCTTCACCCTTTGCGCACTTCCATGGGCACGCCGCTTCCTTCCATTCCCGCGAAAAGGTACTTCACCATTGGCGAAGTCGCCGAGCTGTGCGGAGTCAAGCCCCATGTGCTGCGGTACTGGGAGCAGGAGTTCACGCAGCTGCGCCCCATGAAGCGCAGGGGAAACCGCAGGTACTACCAGCATCACGAGGTGCTGATGATCCGGCGCATCCGGGAGTTGCTGTATGACCAGGGTTTCACGATCAGTGGCGCGCGCAACCGCCTGCAGGAGGTGGACAGCCATGGAGAGGGTGACGATGGTGAAGCGTCCGTGGCGACGGGCGGTGCAGGCGCTGACGCTGAGCGCGGCGGCCTGTCCCTGGAAGGGATGCGGAAAGAATTATTGGAAATTCGTGCACTTTTGTCCGGCCACTGATTTTTTGCCTATATAATCTAAGTCTTGTCGGCGTGTAGCGCAGCCTGGTAGCGCACTTGCATGGGGTGCAAGGGGTCGCGAGTTCGAATCCCGCCACGCCGACCATTGATGTGAGAGGCCCAGCTTTGAAAGAAGCTGGGCCTTTTTTCTTTTCCGGGGCCCGTGCTCCAGACTTCGCTTCAGGGCGGCTGGCGCTGTCCGGCGCTGCGTCCGTCCGCAATCAAAAAAAGGCCCGGTGCAACGCACCGGGCCTTGTCGCTTTCGGCCTCATGCATAGGCCCCGGGCTACTGTCAGATGCGTCCCATCAGCAGCAGGATGAGCAGAATCACCACGACCAGGCCCACGCCGCCGCTGGGCCCATAGCCCCAGGAGCGGCTGTGCCCCCAGGTCGGGAGCACACCGATCAGGATGAGGATCAGGATGATGAGCAGGATGAGGGAGATCGACATGGTGTTGCCCTTCCGTGTGTTGTGGAGAGATGGTGTGAGGCATTGTTGAAGGGGGCACGGGAGCGGGCGGCAGGCCGGAAGCGCTCGCGGGCGTAGGAGGGAATCGACGCAACTGGCGCAGGTGCTTGCTGTTTCGCGTGCCTGGGAGCAGCTTCGCGGTGGCCGCGCGCGGATATGCCGGTCCCCGCACACACTGGTGCCCAACCCAGACTCATTACCCTCGATTCCATGAACGCACGCACCGGCGCTCTTTCGTCACCGTTGTCAGCCCTGCGCCCCCCGTTGTCCCAGGCGGCGGATGCCGCATCGCCGCAGTCGCGGCCGGAATCGCGCAAGGGGCCGGAAACTCCGGTGGGTTTGACGGCTCGCAAGCGCACGGCATCCAGCGCCGGACTCGATGCATTGCCACCGCGCAGCCAGTTGCGCGCAAGTCCTTCAGGCGTGGGTGGCAGTTCGCCGCTCAAGCGACAGCGCACATCAGACAACCCGGCAGACACGCCGGCAGTGGCCATGCACCCTGATGGGGAGAAAGCTCCCGGCAGCGGAGCGGCCCTATCGTCGGGACAAGGTCGCCCCGCAACGGCGCCAACGCTGCATGGTTCGGCTGGCGAGACGCTGCAAATCCTCAAGCCGTCCGGCAGCGAATTCCATGGGCATACAGGCACGGACATGCCACCCGAGGTGGACAATGGACCGCCGCATGCCGGCGGGCCGGAGTTCACCATGCCGCACTTCGCGCCGAAGCCGTCCCAACCGCATTTCGGCCAGGGGGACAATGACCCGGAAGACGGCGAAGATGGACCTCACCGTGCTGACGGCTCCACGCGCAAGGCCATCACGGCGCAGGAGCAGCAGATGGCGAACCAGAATGCGCTCACTGAAGCCTCCGTGCGTGCACAGATGCAGGCTGCGCTCAACGAATTCACGATGAAGAGCATGGAAGCCCTGGCCAAAGCGATCAAGTCGATGGCCAAGGCTGTGGCCGATCTGGTCAGCTGACCTGCCCAGTGCGGCACTGCTGCAAGCGGGCGTGTGGCGGTTCGTGGAATGCGTGATACCCGCCGATCGGACCGTTGATTGGCACAGGGAGCGTGTGAGCGCGGCATGCCGCCGAATTGATCCGGGCACGCGAGGCGCTGGTGTCGCTGTCCGCGGTCAGGCCTATTTCCGACAGGCGGGGACCTCCAGGACTGGCCACAATGCGCCATGGCGACCGAAAAACAGAAAATGCTGGCCGGCGAGCTCTACCATGCCGGCGATCCGGAACTGCAGGCCGACATGGCCGCCGCGCGCCGCTGGATGGCGCGGTACAACGACATGGCGGCCCACGCCAGCCTGGATGCGCGCGGGCGGCACATGCTGCTGCTGGAGGGCCTCGGGTCCGTCGGAGAAGGCACGGCGGTGCGGCCGCCATTCCATTGCGACTACGGTTTCAACATCCACCTGGGATCGGGTGTGTTCCTGAATTTCAACTGCGTGATCCTCGATGTGGTGGAAGTGCACATCGGCGACGGAACGCAGATCGGGCCCGGCGTGCAGATCTATGCGGCGGACCATCCCCGCGACGCAGCCACCCGTGCCACCGGGCTGGAGTCGGGCCGGCCGGTGCGCATCGGCCGCGACGTCTGGATCGGCGGCGGGGCGATCCTGCTGCCGGGCATCACGGTGGGGGATGGAGCGGTGATCGGCGCGGGCAGCGTCGTCACGCGCGATGTGGCGGCCGGCGCCACCGTGGGCGGCAATCCCGCGCGGCCGCTGCGCCCCCGCTGAGCCACCGCTGAGAGGTACGCCGCGAGACCGCCGTACCGCGGATTTCCTCGCAGCGGCGTTCAGGTGCCGTCCGGCTCTCCCAGGAAGCCGCCGCTCTGGTGCGCCCACAGCCGGGCATATACGCCGCCCTGGGCCAGCAGTTCGGCATGCGTGCCCTGCTCGGCGATGCGGCCGGCGTCGAGCACGATGAGCCGGTCCAGCGCCGCGATGGTGGAGAGGCGGTGGGCGATGGCGATGACGGTCTTGCCCTGCATCAGGGTATCCAGGCTCTGCTGGATGGCGGCTTCCACTTCCGAATCGAGCGCGCTCGTGGCCTCGTCCAGCAATAGGATGGGCGCATCCTTGAGCATGACCCGGGCGATGGCCACGCGCTGGCGCTGGCCACCCGACAGCTTCACTCCGCGCTCGCCCACCTGCGCGTCGTAGCCGCTGCGGCCCTGCAGGTCGGTGAGCTGGTCGATGAAAGCGGCGGCTTCCGCGCGTTCCGCAGCCTCGTGCATCTGCGCGTCCGTGGCATCGGGGCGGCCGTAGAGGATGTTGTCGCGCATCGATCGATGCAGCAGGGAGGTGTCCTGCGTGACCATGCCGATGGACTGGCGAAGGCTGTCCTGGGTCACGTGGGCGATGTCCTGGCCATCGATGAGCACGCGGCCAGCCTGCACGTCGTGGAAGCGCAGCAGCAGGTTCACGAGCGTGGACTTGCCCGCACCGGAGCGTCCGATGAGGCCGATGCGCTCGCCAGGCCGTATGGTCAGGTGCAGGTCGTCGATCACCGGGCGGCCCGGCTGGTAGCCGAAGGTCACGCCCTCGAACTTCACCTCGCCGCGCGTCACCGCCAGGGGGCGGGCGTCCGGTGCGTCCACCACGGTGCGGGGGCGGGTGAGGGTGTTGATGCCGTCCTGGATGGTGCCGACGCTCTCGAACAGCGTGGTCACTTCCCACATGACCCAGTGCGCATGGCCCGACACCCGCAGCGCCATGGCCGTGACCGCCGCCACCGCGCCAGCGCCCACCTGGCCCATCGACCAGAGCCACAGCGCCGTGCCGCAGGCTCCCAGGATCATGGCCACGACCAGCACATGGTTGACGATCTCGAAGGTGCTGACGAGACGCATCTGCGCATAGCCCGTATGCTTGAAGGCATCCATGGCCGCGCGGGCGAATTCCGCCTCGCGCCGCGTGTGGGAGAACAGCTTGACGGTGGCGATGTTGGTGTAGGCGTCGGTGATGCGGCCCGTCATCACGGAACGGGCATCGGCCTGCGCCTTGCCCACCTTGCCCAGCCGGGGCACGAAGTACCAGCAGGCTGCGGCGTAGCACAGCACCCACAGCGCGAAGGGCACGAGCAGCCTGGCATCGAAGCCGGCGGCCAGTGCAAGGATGGTGACCAGGTAGACGCCCATTCCGATCACCACATCGGTGGTCGTGAAGATCATGTCGCGCACGGCCAGCGCCGTCTGCATGATCTTGGTGGTGATGCGGCCGGCGAACTCGTCCGCATAGAAGGACATGCTCTGGCCGAGCATCAGGCGGTGGAAGTTCCAGCGCAACCGCAGCGGGAAGTTGATGGCGAGCACCTGGTGCTTCACGCTCGTCTGCAGGACCACCAGGCCGATGCTGGCCGCCATCAGGCCGACGATCAGCCAGAGCGCGCCCCGGTGCCCGGTCCAGAGACTGTCGGGAGCCGTTCCGGACAGCCAGTCCACCAGGTGCCCCAGCACCGAGAACAGGAGCGCCTCATAGACGGCGATGGCCGCGGACAGACCCGCCATCGCCATCACATGGCCGCGCAGGCCTTGCGTGCAGGCCCACACGAAAGCCATGAAACCCTTGGGTGGCAGGGTGGGTTCGGTGGAGGGGTAGGGGGGGACGCGGTTTTCGAAGTACTGGAACACGGGCAGGCTCACTCCTGATCAGGCCGCAATGGTAGGTGTGCTGCGCGCCGCACATGCGGGAGGGGTCAATCGGCGCCATGTAGGCCAAGGTCGCGTTCTGGGCGGCAAGGGCCATTCCTGCCCATGGCCACGGCCGGGTTCCCTAGAATCCGCGTCCGGCAGGCGGCAGCGCCCCTGCGAGAGAACCATACAACAGCGCGCGCCGGGGGCTGTCCTGGCGGCCGCGCACAGAAAGGAATCGCTTTCCATGCTGACAATGGCCCATCCCGGGTGGACGTGGGGCGTGATCGCCGTCGCCACCGCCGCCGTCATCCTGCGGCCCGCGCGCGTTCCCGAGGCCGTGTGGGCCGTGGGGGGCGCCCTCGTGCTCGCCGTGTCCGGCCTGCTGCCCTGGGCGGAGGCATGGAAAGGCGTGCTGCGTGGACACGACGTGTATCTGTTCCTGGCCGGCATGATGCTGCTGTCGGAAATGGCACGCCGCGAAGGAGTGTTCGACTGGCTGGCCGTCGAGGCGGCACGCCGGGCGCGGGGCTCCGGCGAGCGCCTCTTCGCATGGGTTTTCGGTGTCGGCACGCTCGTGACCGCGACGCTGTCCAACGACGCCACGGCCGTCGTGCTCACGCCGGCGGTGATTGCCGTGGCACGGGCCGTCGGCGCGGCGCCCCTGCCGTATCTGTTGATCTGCGCCTTCGTGGCCAACGCGGCCAGTTTTCTCCTGCCCATCTCCAATCCGGCCAACCTGGTCCTTTGGGGTGGAGGGCAGATGCCGTCGCTGCCCCATTGGCTGGCATTGTTCGGCCTGCCGTCCGTCGCGGCGATCGGTTCCACCTACTGGGTCCTGAAATGGCGCGTCCGGCGGGACATCGACCGGCCCGTGGCCGCCGAGGTGCCAGCCCGTCCGCTGGGTGCCGGCGGCCGCCTGGCCGCTGCAGGGCTGGCGGTGTCGGCGGTAGTACTCGTGGGGTGCGCCTGGTGGCGGATTCCGCTGGGCGCCCCGACGCTGGGGGCGGCTCTGCTGACATTGGTGTTGCTGCGGGCGGGCTGCGGCCACCAGGTGGGGCCGGTGTTGAAGTCGGTGTCCTGGGGCGTGCTGCCCCTGGTGGCCGGGCTCTTCGTTTTCGTGCAGGCACTGGAAGTCACCGGGGTGGTGGGACACCTGGCCCGCATGCTGGCCGAGGCAGCGGCGGCCGCGCCGCTGGCCGCAGGCCCGGTGCTCGGCGCGCTGCTCGGCTTCGGCGCCAATTTGGTGAACAACCTGCCGGCCGGCCTGCTGGCCGGTGCCGCCCTGGAAACCGCCCATGCCGCAGAGCCGCTGCGGGCCGCAGCACTCATCGGTGTCGATCTCGGCCCCAACCTTTCCATCACCGGCTCGCTCGCGACCCTCCTGTGGCTGGCGGCTCTGCGGCGCGAAGGCATCGAGGTGAGCGCGCTGCAGTTCCTGAAGTTCGGCGCCTGGGTGATGCCCCCGGCGCTCGCGGCAGCTCTCCTGGTGCTCATGGGCATGACGGCCGCCGGGCTGTAGGCCGCTGGCGCCCGCCCGGGCCTCCCGGCAGCACAGTGAATACCCATGAAAGCTATGGAGGAGGGGTAGATGATTGTCACAAAAAAGCCCAAACGGCCCCGGCTCGCAAAAACGGCGGTCCGTTGAAGCTATCCTCAGACGTTTCATCCCATCCCGCTGTGCCGCATCCACGTGCTCCGCGCGTGTTCCGTTTTCCGCCGCCCATGCCTTCGCCCATCGCTTTGCGCCTGCCTGCACGGTTTCCGTGGCTGGGCATTTCCGCGGTGCTGCTGGCCCTGGGCGTGGGTGCCGGGCTCTGGCAATGGCAGCGGACGTCGGTGGACGCCATTGCGCAGGCGCGTTTCGAGCGCAAGGCGTCTGCGGCCACCGTCGCGCTCGAGACCCATGTCGGACGCTACCTCGGGCTGCTCACCGGGGTGCGCGGGCTCTTCATCGCCAATCCCCACCTGACCCGTGCCGAGTTCGACAATGCCTTGCGCGAACTGCGGCTCTGGCCCCAGTACGCAGGTATCGTCAATCTGGCGTTCACGCGCTACGTACTGAGCGCCGACAGGGCCGCATTCGAAGCGTCGGTGCGGGCCGATGCCTCCCTGGCCGCGGACGGCATGCCACCGTTCGCCATCCGCCCGGAAGGCGATCGCCCGGACTACTACATCGCGGACTACGTGTGGCCGCGGTCGGGCAACATGGGAGTCGTGGGGCTGGACATCGGGGCCGTGCCTGCCACCATGGAGTCCGTGCGCTACAGCCGCGACAGCGGCAGCGCCATCGCTTCCGCCCCCTATGACATGCTGCAGGCCTCCGAGCACCGGTCTGCATTCAGCCTGCGCCTGCCGGTGTTCACCGACGGCGCGGGAGGCGGCCAGCGTTATGTGGGTTCCGTGGCGGCCGCGATACGTTTCCATGACCTGGTCAGCGCGCTGCGCGAGGAGGGGCGCCTCACAGGGCTGGACCTGGGTGTGCAGGATGTCGGTTCGGTACGGGGCGCACCGCCCGCTGGCACCCGGTCGATGCTGGAACTGCCTGCCACGGCGTCCGGCGCGCATCGCTACGAGCGCGAGCTGCAGATCTACGACCGGCGGTGGAAGCTGACGTTCGTTTCGCAAAACAGCTTCCTGTCGCCTGCCGAGCAGGCGGTGCCCTGGCTGGCCGCAACAGGAGGAGCGCTGGCCACGTTGCTGCTGGTGCTTCTGGCGGCCTCCTGGCGCTGGCGGCACGCCGCGCTGAAAGATCCTTTCCAGACGCTGTTCGACCAGGCCGCGGTGGGGGTGGCGCAGGTGGATACAGCAACGCGGCGCTTCGTGCGCGCGAATGCGCGCTTCTGCCAGATCCTGGGCTATGAACCGCAGGAACTGCTGGCACTCACCGTGCGCGACGTGACCCACCAGGACGACCAGGCCGAGACCGAGGCCGTGATCGACCGCCTCGCGGCGGGTGGGCAGCAGGAATACCGGTACGAGAAGCGCTACCGCCGCAAGGACGGCCAGATGGTCTGGGCGGAACTGCGTCTGGCGCCGATGCGCAACGACCGCAGGCAGCCGGCCCAGCACATCGCCGTGGTACAGGACATCAGCGACCGCAAGCAAATGGAAGCGGCGCAGCGCGACAGCGAAGCGCGGCTGCGGCAGATTCTCTACCGCCTGCCGGTGGGGGTCTGCCTCGTCGCGCGGGACGGAACACTGAGCTTCCGCAACGAGCGCTTCGAGCAGATCTGCCGCCATGCCGACGCAGTGCCTTCCACGGTGCGGGAGTGGTGGGAGGCGGTGCAGCCGGACGCGCTGCGCCGGGAGCAGGCCATGGCGGACTGGGACGCCGCGTGCACTGCCGCACGGGCCGGCGACGGCACGCTGCCGTCCCGCGAATACGCCATCACCTGCGGCGATGGCTCCGTGCGCACGGTGGACATGGCCGGGGTGTTGCTGGACGGTGCCTGCCTCATCACGATGGTGGACCTGAGCCAGCACAAGGCCGCTGAGGAGGAGATCCACTACCTGGCCTACTACGATCCCCTGACGCAGCTTCCCAATCGGCGGCTGCTGGTGGACCGGCTGCAGCAGGCACTGGCTGCCAGCGTGCGCCGCGGACGGTGCGGCGCGGTGCTCATGCTGGATCTGGACAATTTCAAGACCCTCAACGAGACGCAGGGGCACGAGCGCGGCGACATGCTCCTGCGCCAGGTGGCCCAGCGCCTGCGTGGCTGCGTGCAGAACGAGGACACGGTGGCGCGGCACGGGGGCGACGAGTTCGTCGTGGTGCTGGAAGACCTGGGCCAGAGCCCGCAGGGCGCGGCTGCCCGGGCGGAAGAGATGGGGCAGAAGATCCTGGCGGCGATGCGCCATCCGTTCATGCTGGAGGGCGAGGCCCACCATACGACGTTGAGCATGGGCGTGACCGTGTTCCAGGGAGCGCGGGAGACGGTGGACGAGTTGCTGCAGCGCACGGACCTCGCCATGTACCAGGCCAAGGCCAGTGGCCGCAATGCACTGAGGTTCTACGATCCGCAGATGCAGGCATCGGTGGCTGCGCGTGCGGCCCTGGAAACCGACCTGCGGGACGGCCTGGGCCGTGGCGAGTTCGAGCTGTTCTACCAACCCCAGGTGCACCACGGCCACATCGTGGGAGCCGAGGCCCTGCTGCGGTGGCGCCATCCGGCCCGCGGTTTCGTCTCGCCTGGCGAGTTCATTCCGCTCGCGGAGGAAACCGGGCTCATCCTTCCCCTGGGGGAATGGGTGCTGCGCGCAGCATGCGAGCGGCTGGCCCAATGGTCGCGCCATCCGGTGCTGTCCCAGATCAGCCTGTCGGTGAACGTGAGCGCACGGCAGTTCCACCAGGGTGGATTCGTCGGGCAGGTGCTCGCGGCGCTGGCGGGCACGGGCGCGGAAGGGCGCCGCCTCAAGCTCGAGATGACCGAAAGTCTCCTGCAGCAGGACCTGGAAGACACCATCCAGAAGATGCAGCAGTTGCGCGCCTATGGCGTGGGATTTTCCCTGGACGATTTCGGTACCGGGTATTCGTCGCTGGCCTACCTCAAGCGCCTTCCGCTCGATGAGCTCAAGATCGACCAGAGCTTCGTGCGCGACGTGCTCACCGATCCGAACGATGCCTCCATTGCCCGGACCATCGTCGCCCTGGGAACCAGCCTGGGCCTGCGGGTGATCGCCGAAGGCGTGGAGACGGAGGCCCAGCGCGTTTTCCTGGAGCGCAACCATTGCCACGCCTGGCAAGGGTATCTGTTGAGTCGCCCGGTGAGTGCGGACGACTTCGAGCATCTGGTCCTTTCGTTCCCGCCAAAGGATGCAGCTGTCGCGTCTCCGCGAACGGAATGAGGTGGCAGGCGTGGCGGAGCTCAAGATCCTCGTGCTGTACGCCGTGACGGCGCTGGCGGAAATCGCGGGATGCTACCTGCCGTGGCTGTGGCTGCGCCAGGACCGCAGTGCCTGGCTCCTGGTGCCGGGGGCTGCGTGCCTGGCCCTGTTCGCCTGGCTTCTCACCCTGCATCCTGCTGCAGCCGGACGTGTCTATGCCGCCTATGGCGGGGTGTACGTGGCCGTGGCGCTGGGATGGCTCTGGGCGGTGGACGGCATCCGGCCCGACCGCTGGGATCTCGCCGGCGCGGCGGTGACGCTGGCGGGCATGGCCATCATCGCCTTCGCGCCCCGCGGCGCGGCGTGAAGCCGGCCCTCGGCCCCCGGCCGCCGGGCTCCGGCCGTCGCGGCGGCTGCGCCTTGGAGCGACTAACACGGCCCAGGGAAGCGGTTCTGGCCAGGCGCCGTATCGCAGGCAGTACGAGTAATACGACAAGATGCGGCAACGACGCCAGAAGGGTCGTGTTCGCCGCTCTTAACGGAAGAGCGACCGCAACTCGCTGCCGGACATGCCCCGGCCGATGGCCTCCTTCCAGGGGGACAGGTCGTGATTCACCGCGGGATTCCAGCGGCTGGCGGGCCGGTCGGTGCAGGTGGCGATCGCGGCGTGGGCAAGGTCCATACGGGCCACGCGGCTGCCTTGCGGGTGCGACCACGCCGGATGGCGCATGCCCAGCGGCATGGACTGGATGGGGTCCTGTTCCCGCACGAACTGGCGCAGCGCGAACCGCATTCCGGGGTTGCTCCCCAGGCGCAGTTCCAGCGCCTCCTGGAATCTCCCTTCGATCCCGTCCGGGGCGATCCTGGGAGGATTGAACGCGTAGGTACTCACCTGGCCGTCGATTTCCTTGTGCCGCAGGAAGTTGGCGATGTCCACCCCTGCGAGGATGCCGACCGCCGCTCCCAGGCTGTGGCCCGTCACCGAAACCGACAGCAGCCGGCCCGCATTCCGGGCATCGGCTGCGCTCGCGGCCAGCAGCGACCGCAGGGTGCGCCCCTCCGCCCGGGATGCCCGGGCCTCTTCATGCCAGCGGTCCTGCCAGCCCATGCCCACGGCCCCGAGGGTCGGCAGATGGTCGCCGAACGGATTGCGGTGCGGCCGTGTCCATTGGCTGCTGAAGTCGCAGAGCAAATCCCCGCGATCATCCATGCGCGTGCCGGAAAAGGCCAGCACCAGCACTTCGGCATCCTGCGTGGCGCCTTTCCAGCACCGTAGCGCGGGCGTGGACCATGCGGATTCGAAGCCCAGCTCTCCCACGGACGGAATCCGGCTGGCATCCTCGGTGTAGGCATGCCCTGAAAGGGCGCGCATGCATTCGAGCACTTCACGCCGCATCCGCTCCAGGGCCGCCGGAGAAATGGAAACGTGGCCGCCGCCCTCGACCGGGGCCGTCGGCAGGTCCACGCAGGCCAGTGCCCGGCCCAGGTCCACCTGGGTCAGGTCGATGCCACCCGGAGGGTGAGCGACGTTGCGTGGCGGGGCCGGATGGGCTGGACCCGGGCGAGCGGCGAGCGGGCCATGGACCGCCAGGCGCGGTGCGGCTCGGGTCGGAAGGTGCATGCCGTTCTCGGTAAGCCTGTGCGGCCGTCCCCCACCGGGGGACGCAGCCTGAAGTGCAGGCGATAGGGACCGTGGCATCGTGGAGGGGAGTATGTTGCCTCGCGAGGAGAGGGGACGTGTGGCCATGTCGGACGGGTCATCGGAAGGGACGCTGCGGGAAGGCGGTGGGCGGGTGAATGCCTCCGTTGTTCTGCATGCCGGAATTTGACGGCAGCCCGTATTGCAGCATCGGCATGCCAGGCACCGGCCCCCGCGGGCGAAGCACCGGTGGCACGCGCGAAGCCCGGAAACAGCTGGCGGGCCGGTGGGCCACGGTATCATCCGGCGCTGCCCGGCAGACATGGGAGGCTTTGCCGTCCGTCCGTTCCGGGCATTGCCTTGCCGCCCTTTGCCACGCTGCACCCACGCCTGCCGCCCCATCCGTGCGCCTCAATTCCATCAAACTCGCCGGCTTCAAGTCGTTCGCCGAACCTACGCACTTCGTGCTGCCGGGGCAGCTCGTGGGCGTGGTGGGGCCCAACGGCTGCGGCAAGTCCAACATCATGGATGCGGTGCGCTGGGTGCTCGGAGAGTCCAAGGCGAGCGAACTGCGCGGCGAATCGATGCAGGATGTGATCTTCAACGGAACCACGCACCGCAAGCCCGCCAGCCGCTCGAGCGTGGAACTGGTTTTCGATAACGCGGACCACCGCGCCGGCGGGCAGTGGAACCAGTACGCCGAGATTGCCGTCAAGCGCGTGCTCACGCGGGAGGGCAACAGCAGCTACTTCATCAACAACCAGCCCGTGCGCCGCCGCGACGTGCAGGACGTGTTCCTGGGCACCGGCCTGGGTCCCCGCGCGTACGCCATCATCGGGCAGGGAACGATCAGCCGCATCATCGAATCGCGTCCGGAAGAGCTGCGGCTTTTCCTGGAGGAGGCGGCAGGTGTCTCCAAGTACAAGGAGCGCCGCCGCGAGACCGAGAACCGCCTGGCCGACACGCGCGAGAACCTCACGCGCGTGGAGGACATCCTGCGCGAGCTGAACGCGAACCTGGAGCGCCTGGAGAAGCAGGCGGAGGTGGCGGCACGCTACAACGCGCTGCAGTCGGACGTGACGCTGCGGCAGCACCAGCTCTGGTTCCTCAAGCGCGCCGACGCGGAAGCCGAACAGAGCCGCGTTCGCACGGAAGGGCTGCAGGCGGTGAACGATCTCGAATCCCGCATGGCGGACCTGCGCCATGTGGAGGCGGATCTGGAAACCATCCGCCAGGCCCACTATGCCGCTGGCGACCAGGTCAACCAGGCGCAGGGCCGGCTTTACGAGGCGACCGCGGAGGTCGGCAAGCTGGAGGCGGAGATCCGCTACGTGGTGGAAGGGCGCCAGCGCGTGGAGCAGCGGCTGGCCCAGCTGGCCGAGCAGATCGTGCAGTGGTCGGCCCGCAAGGAAGAGGCCGAGGACGAGATGGAAAACCTCGCCGGTGCCGGCGTGGATGCGGAAGAGCGCGCAGAAATGCTCGCCGCCCAGGTCGAGGAGCAGGCGATGCAGATGCCCGACCTGGAGGAGGCCCTGCGCCAGGCGCAGCAGCGCTCCGAGGCGCAGCGTGCGTCGGTGGTACAGGTACAGCAGCAGATCCAGGTGCTCGCCGCCGAGCAGCGCAGCCTGCAGGAGCAGCGGCGCCAGGCGGAGTCGCGGCACGAGCGCCTGCGTGCCGACCGCAATGCGCTGGCAGCCCCCGACGAAGCACGCCTTGCCAATCTGAACGGGCAGTTGCAGGAGGCCGAGGAAGCCGCCGAAATGGCGGAGGCGCGGCAGGCTGAACTGCAGGACAGCGTGCCCCAGCTGGACGAGGAGCGCCGCCAGCGGCAGCAGGCCGCCAATGCCGAAGGCGCCCGCCAGGCCGACCTTTCGGCGCGGCTGGAAGCGCTCAAGGCCCTGCAGGAGAAGGTTCGAACGGACGGCAAGCTCAAGCCGTGGCTGGCCCGGCACGGGCTGGACGGGCTGCAGGGCCTGTGGAGCCGGCTGCACATCGAGCCCGGCTGGGAGAACGCGCTGGAGGCCGCGCTGCGCGAGCGCCTGGGCGCGCTGGAGGTCGGGCGCCTGGATACTGTCCGCGGATTCCTCGGGGCCGGTGGGCAGGATGCACCCCCCGCCCGCCTGGCCTTCTACAGCGCGCCCTCCGCGGCAGGGACGTCCGGCACGGCGCCGGCCGCACCACGGCTGGCCGACCTGCTGCGGGTGCCGGAAGCAGGCCTGCGTGCCGTTCTGGAGGACTGGCTGCAGGGCTGCCAGACGGCCGCCACGCTGGACGAAGCGCTGGACCGCCGCACGCAGCTGAGGCCCGGCGAGGCGATCTACGTTCCCGGCGGGCATGCGGTCAGCGCGCACGGCGTGAGTTTCTATGCGCAGGATTCGGAGCAGTCGGGCCTGCTCGCCCGCGCACAGGAAATCGAGCATCTCGAGAAAGAACTGCGGGCCCAGGCGCTCATCCACGAGGAATCCCGCACCGCGCTCGTCCGCGCCGAGGCTGCGTATGCGGATGCCTCGCAGCGGCTGGTGACGGCCCGGCGCGAAGCTACGGAAGCCCAGGGCCGGCGCCACGAGTTGCAGGTCGAGAGCCTGCGCCTGAACCAGTTGGCGGAGCAGGCCCGGGCGCGCAGCGAGCAGATCGGCGCCGATCTGGCTGAGGTGGAGGCGCAATTGGCGGACCTTCAGGAGCGTTCGGTGGCTTCCGAGGCGCGTTTCGAAGAACTCGACATGCAGCTTGCCGACAGCCAGGAGCGCCATGCCCAGTTGGGCGACCGGGTGATCGAGGCCGAGCGGCGCCTGAACGAGTGCCGCGAGCAGCAGCGCGCCCTGGAGAGGCAGGCGCAGGAAGCGACGTTCTCACGCCGCAGCCTGGAAGCGCGGCGGGCCGAACTGGCGCGCACCATCGACACCGCGCGCGCGCAGGTCTCCTCCCTGGAGGACGAGCGCCAGCGCGCGCAGGACGAAATGGGCCGCCTGTCTTCTGCGGCGGCGCAAGGGGGCCTGCAGCAGGCGCTGGATCTGAAGATGGAGCGCGAGAAGGCACTGGCAGCGCAGCGCAGCGAGTATGACGATCTCACGGCCCGCCTGCGCGCGAGCGACGAACGGCGGCTGCAGCTGGAGCGCGCTCTCGATCCGCTGCGCCAGCGCATCACCGATTTCCAGCTCAAGGAACAGGCCGCCCGGCTGGGCCTGGAGCAATACACCAGCCTGCTCTCCGATGCGCAGGCCGACCTGGACGCCGTGGCGCGCTCCATCGAAGAGGGCGGCGTGCGGGCCGCCGGGCTGCAATCCGAGATCGACCGGCTCCACCGCGAGATCACGGCCCTGGGCGCGGTCAACCTCGCCGCGCTGGACGAGTTGCAACTGGCCCGCGAACGCAAGACCTTCCTCGATGCGCAGACCGAGGACCTGACCCTCGCCATGAACACGCTCGAGGATGCGATCCGCAAGATCGATGCCGAGACGCGCACGCTGCTGTCCGGCACCTTCGAGACAGTGAACGGCCATTTCGGCCGCATGTTCCCCGAACTGTTCGGCGGCGGACAGGCGCGCCTCATCATGACCGGTGACGAAATCCTGGACTCCGGCGTGCAGGTGATGGCGCAGCCCCCGGGCAAGAAGAACCAGACCATCCACCTGCTCTCCGGCGGAGAGAAGGCGCTGACGGCCATCGCGCTGGTCTTCGCCATCTTCCAGCTCAACCCTGCGCCGTTCTGCCTGTTGGACGAAGTGGACGCGCCGCTGGATGACGCGAACACCGAACGCTATGCCAAACTCGTCGCGAGCATGAGCCGCGGCACGCAGTTCCTTTTCATCAGCCACAACAAGATCGCCATGGAAATGGCCGAGCAACTCATCGGCGTGACGATGCAGGAGCAGGGGGTTTCGCGCATCGTCGCCGTGGACATGGAGTCTGCGCTGTCGATGGCTGAGGCCTGATGTCCTACAGCAAATCCGCATGAAGCAGGGCACCCGGCCACCGCGTTACATCGTTTCACTCACACCATGAGCAATTTCCAACTCGGCCTCATCATCGCGGGTGGCGTGGTATTGGCCATCGTCGTCGCCTACAACGCCTGGACCACCCACCGCAATGCGCCCAAGCGCGCCAGCCCCCAGGAAGGGGCCGAGGCAGGCGCCGCCGATACGCTGGTGCGCCAGGAGCCCGGCTTCGACCTGCCGGCAGGACCGGCCGGCGGCCTGTCCCCGGGCGCGCCGCTGCCGGCATCCGCATGCGAGGCCCGCCAGGGTGGCCATGCGGTGGACTGGCAGGATTCGTTGCAGATGCCCGTGCCTCCGGCAGAACGCAGGGGAGGGCTCGACCCGCTGATCGACGCCATCGCACCCATCATTCCCGAACAGGTCGTCTCCGGCGACGCGGCGCTGGCGGCGTTGCCGACCACCCGCCGGGCCGGTAGCAAACCGTTCGCCATCGAGGGCTTCAACGAAGCAGCGCAGCAATGGGAAACCCCGGTTCCCGGCCAGCGATACACCCAGTTCCAGGCCGGCGTGCAGCTTGCCAACCGCGTGGGTGCCCTCAACGAGATCGAGTTTTCCGAGTTCGTGCTCAAGGCCCAGGGCTTCGCGGATGCGATCAACGCCACGCCTGATTTTCCCGACATGCTGCACGAGGTCGCTCGTGCCCGCGAGCTCGACCAGTTCGCCAGCGACCACGACGCGCAGCTGGCGTTCTGCCTGCGCGCCCGCCACGCGGCATGGAGCCCGGGCTACGTGCAGCAGAATGCGCTGCGCCAGGGCTTCACGGCCGGCGCCATGCCCGGCCGCCTGGTGCTGCCGGCCGGGGGGCAGGGTCTCCCGCCGGTGCTCACGCTGTCCTACGACACCCAGGCCGCCCTGTCGGAAGATCCCGAGCAGTCGGCCATCCGCGACATCACGCTCAGCCTGGACGTGGCGCAGGTCCACCGCAGCGAGCAGCCTTTCGCCCGGCTGCGGGAGGTGGCTGCGTCCCTGGGCCAGGCCATGGACGGCGTGCTGTGCGACCAGAACGGTACGCCGCTGCCTGCCATGACCATGGACCCCATCGCCGCGGACCTGGAGCTGCTCTACGACAAGCTCGACAGCCGCGAACTGTCGGCCGGGTCGGTGCTGGCACGGCGGCTGTTCAGCTGAACATCGCACGGCGGCCCGGCGGCGGCCCGCCGTGCCCCTTTTCCGAAAGACGATCGCCATGGCCGAACATCCCGACCTGTTTTCCGCTCCTGCCCAGGACGACCCCGAGGAGCTGGGCCGCCGCGTCGCCGCGCTGCGGGCGCAGTTGCACCAATGGGCGCACCAGTACTATGTGCTGGATGCACCCACCGTGCCGGATGCCGAATACGACCGTGTCTTCCAGGCCCTGCAGGCACTGGAGGCGGCTCATCCCGAACTCGTCACGCCCGATTCGCCCACGCAGCGCGTGATCGGAGCGGTGATGGAGGGCCTGACGCCCGTTCGCCATACGGTACCGATGCTCAGCATCCGCACCGAGACCGACACCGAGGCCAGCGGCGCCGAGACGTTCGATGCCCGCGTGCGCCGGGAGCTCAAGCTCGCGCCCGATGCGTCGCCGGTCGAATACGTTGCAGAACCCAAATTCGACGGCCTGGCCATGAGCCTGCGCTATGAGAACGGTCGCCTGGTACAGGCCGCCACACGCGGCGATGGCGAAGTGGGCGAGGACGTGACCCATAACATCCGCACCATCCGCCAGATCCCGCTCACGCTGCCCACGGGCGGCGACAAGGGCGTGCCGCCGGTGCTGGAGGTGCGGGGCGAAGTCTATATGCGCCGTGCGGATTTCGACAGGCTCAACGAGCGCCAGCGCGAGGCCGGCGGCAAGACCTTCGTCAATCCGCGCAACGCGGCGGCCGGCGCGGTGCGCCAGCTCGACTCGGGCATTGCCGCGCAGCGGCCCCTGAGCTTCTTCGCCTATGGCCTGGGCGACATCACTCCGGCGGCAGAGGGCGGACCCGACTTCGCCACCCACTTCGACATGCTCCAGCAACTCAAGGCCTGGGGGTTCCCGGTCGCTGCGCAGGTGCGGACCGCGCTGGGTGCGGCCGAGCTGGTCGCTTTCCACCGGGAGGTGGGCGAGAGCCGCGACCAGTTGCCCTACGACATCGATGGCGTGGTGTACAAGGTCAACAGCCTGGCTCTGCAGAGGCAACTCGGTTTCGTGACCCGCGAGCCGCGTTGGGCCGTGGCGCACAAGTATCCGGCGCAGGAGATGGTTACCCGCGTGGAGGGGATCGACGTGCAGGTCGGCCGTACCGGCAAGCTCACCCCCGTGGCGCGGCTGGCTCCCGTCTTCGTGGGCGGCGTCACCGTCACCAACGCCACGCTGCACAACCTGTTCGAGATCCGCAAGAAAGGCGTGCGGGTCGGTGACCAGGTCATCGTGCGCCGCGCGGGCGACGTGATTCCCGAAGTGGTGGGCACGGTGCCGGCGGCCCTGCTGCCCGTGGCGGGCGCGCTGCAGGGCTCCGATGCCCTGGTGGACGCCGCTTCCGGGGCGGATGGCACGGCCCCCGGGGCCGATGCTGCGCGTGCCGCGCCGCGGTCGCCCTACGTGCCCAACTTCCGCATGCCGCGCCAGTGCCCCATCTGCGGCAGCGCGGTGGTCCGGGAGAAAGGCGAAGCCAACCACCGCTGCACCGGGGGGCTTTTCTGCCCGGCCCAGCGCAAGGAGGCGCTGCTCCACTTCGCCCAGCGCCGGGCCATGGACATCGAAGGCCTGGGCGAGAAGCTGGTGGACCAGCTGGTGGAAGGCCAGGTCATCCGTACCCTGCCGGACCTGTACCGGCTGGGCCTGACGGCGCTCAGCAGCCTGGACCGCATGGCGGAGAAATCCGCGCAGAACGTGCTGGCGGCCCTGGAGAAGTCCAAGCACACCACACTGCCGCGCTTCCTGTTCGGCCTGGGCATCCGCCATGTGGGCGAAGCCACGGCCAAGGACCTGGCGCGCCATTTCGGCGGCCTGGACGCCATCATCGGCGCCAGCGTGGAACAACTGCTCGAGGTGAACGACGTCGGCCCCATCGTCGCGGAGGCCATCCATACCTTCTTCGCGCAGCCTCACAACCGCGAGGTGGTGGAGCAGCTGCGCGCCTGCGGCGTCACCTGGAAGGAAGGCCCGCCAGCCGAACGCGCCACCTTGCCGCTGGCTGGAAAGACCTTTGTCCTCACCGGCACGTTGCCGACCCTGAGCCGTGAAGATGCCAAGGAGCGGCTCGAAGCCGCGGGCGCCAAGGTCGCAGGTTCGGTCAGCAAGAAGACGCACTATGTCGTGGCCGGGGAAGAGGCCGGCAGCAAGCTCACCAAGGCGCAGGAGCTGGGTGTGCCTGTCCTGGACGAGGCGGGCATGCTTGCCCTGCTACAGGGCGATTGAGCCAGGTTGCAGCAGTGGTGCCGCGGCGGGGCACGGGCCTGGCACGGTCCAGTACCTGTCTTGCCCGTAACTATCCAGCGTGTGAAACCGGGCAGCCTGTGGGTCAGGTTTGCTCGAATTAATCCGCTCTGCGCGACTAATACGCCGTTTTTATCAATTGGCGGTCGAGTATTTAGTAATCGAATGGGTGTAAGCCCCCAATATTCCATGATTGCCGGCGAAGCAATCACGGCTATGATTTGGCGCTGGCACCATTTCCTGAAATAGGAAAACAAATAATACTTTTAATACGTTTGGTTGCACCATGACACGTCGAGTCACTATTCAAACCCCGCTGGGCGATGCGCTGAATTTCCGGGAGCTTAGGGGCAGGGAGGAACTGAGCCAGGTCTTCAGCCTCGACATCGACCTGCTGAGCGAAGACAAGAGCATCGACCCCAAGGCCCTGCTGGGCAAGAGCGCCACGGTGGTGGTGGAGACCGAAGGCGGAGGCCGGCGCTACCTCGACGGGATCGTGACGCGCTTCGGTACGCAGGGGCAGGACCACCGCTTCTACGCCTACCGCCTGCGGCTGCAGCCCTGGCTCTGGCTGGCCTCGCGCAAGAGCGATTTCCGGATATTCCAGAACAAGAGCGTGCCCGACATCATCGAAGAGGTGCTGGGCGCGTACGGATATCCGATGGAAAAGAAACTCAGCCGCAGCTACCGCACATGGGAATACTGCGTGCAATATGACGAGAGCGACCTGCAGTTCGTCTCGCGGCTGATGGAGCACGAGGGCATCTATTACTACCACCAGCATGCGCAGGGCCAGCACACGTTGACGCTGGCCGACGACATCGTGGCCTCACACCAGCCGCTGCCCGGGGCGGCCACGATTCCGTTCTATCCGCCCGAGAAGTCGGCCACGGCGGACCGCGAAAACATCCACGCCTGGGAGCTGCACGAGGAGATCCACTCGGGCCGCTTCTACAACGACGACTACGACTTCAAGAAGCCCAAGGCGGACCTGGCGAACATGCGGCAGATGCCGCCCGGGCACAGCCACGACGCCTACGAAACCTACGAGTGGCCCGGGGGCTACACGGAGTTCGGCGACGGAGAAGCCTATGCGCGGGTGCGGCTGCAGGAGAACCTGAGCGGGCGCAGCACGGTGCGCGGCGAATCGCGCCACCGGTCGCTGGCGACGGGCTACCTCTTCACGCTGGAGAACTACCCGCGCGGGGACCAGAACCAGCAGTACCTGATCACCGGCCTGCAGTACCACTTCAAGGAGAACCCGCGGGTGAGCGCGGCGAACCCGGGGGGCAAGGGCACGGTGCAGGAAGAGGGCTCGTTCCAGCGGTTCACGCTGCAGGCGCAGCCCACGAGCCTGCCGTACACGCCGGCGCGCGTGACGCCGAAGCCGAAGACGACGGGGCCGCAGACGGCGGTGGTGGTGGGCCCGCCGGGCGAGGAGATCTGGCCGGACCAGTACGGGCGGGTGAAGGTGCAGTTCCACTGGGACCGGCAGGGCAAGTTCGACGAGCAGTCCAGCTGCTGGATCCGGGTATCGCAGGGCTGGGCGGGGCAGAACTACGGGAGCATCTACCTGCCGCGCATAGGCCAGGAGGTCATCGTGGACTTCCTCTCCGGGGACCCGGACCAGCCGATCATCACGGGGCGGGTGTACAACGCGGACCAGATGCCGCCGTGGAAGCTGCCGGAACACAAGACGCAGTCGGGCACGCTCACGCGCTGGAGCAAGGGAGGAGGCGGGGCGAGCATGCTGCGCTTCGAGGACCAGAAGGGGATAGAGCACCTGGAGCTGTCGAACACGTACGGCAACACGTACCTGAACATGGGGTACCTGATGCACCAGGGCACGGGGTCGCAGCGGGGCTATGGCTTCGAGCTGCGCACGGACCTGTGGGGCTCGATCCGGGCGGACAAGGGCCTGCTCATCACCACGTACAACCAGGATTTCACATCGCGCGTCTCGGTGAACAATCCCGACGGCTTCGAGCACATGGGGGCGACGCTGGCCAACACTGCCTCGCTCATGCAGGAAGCCGGGCAGGCGGTCTCCTCGGCGCAATCCACCATCGGTACGCTCAATGCGGCGAAGTCCTCGCAGATCTCCAGCCTGGGATCGGCCATCGCCGCGATCACGGGTGGCGGTGCGGGTGGAGCGGCCTCCCTCGCCAAGATGGCCTCGGCGCTTTCGGGCGGAGGCGGCGGTGGCGCGGAAACCGCCATGCCTACCGACACCGACCCCGCCATGGCCGACGCGCGCAGCCTGATGGACCTGTCGCGGGACATTACCAAGCCGGTGGTCTCGATCGTGAGCCCGGAAGGCCAGAGCCTCATCAGCCCCAAGCCGATCGTGGTCAGCTCCGGCCAGAGCACCTCGGTGCGCGCGCAGCAGCACGTCACCGTATCGAGCGGTGCCCAGCTGACCCAACTGGCCAAAAGCGGCATGTTCACCCATGTCACCGAGGGCGGGCAGACCAATATCGTCTCGGCCGGCGACGTGGCTTCCGTCGCCAAGACCGGCCACATGAACCTCGTGGCGGAACAGAACATCACCGTGTCGTCCACGGCGCTCAATGCCCACCTGCTGGCCAAGGAGAACACCGTGGTCAGCGCGGAAACCGACACGGTCTTCGTCAGTGCGGGCAAGCACATCACCGAGGTGGCGGGCGAGAGCATCACGCTGGTGTGCGGCAAGGCTTCCATCACGCTCAAATCCGACGGCACCATCGTGCTCAATGGCGTGAAGGGCGTCTTCAATTTCGAGGACGACCTCGACCAGTTCGGCAAGAAGATCAACCTGAATTGCTGAAAACAGCCCCATCGACCAGAGAAAGCAGAACGCGCATGCGCTACCACTTCCAAGAAGGCCACATCGAAGCCCCGGACCACGTCACCGACCGCACCGTGCACCTGCTCGCGCCCACCCCCGGCACGGGCGAGATGACCGTCGCCATTTCCAAGGATCTGCTCGAATCCGGCGAAACCCCGCCGGAATTCCTTCAGCGGCAGCTCGGCGACCTGTCGCGGCAGGTCGCCAAGTTCAGCAGGGGCGAGGTGCAGCCGGCCATGCTCGGCGCGCCCGAGCAGAAGATCGGCGGCTCGAAATTCACGGTGAGCTACAAGCAGCAAGGACGCATGGTCCATCACGTGCAGTCGCTGTTCCTGTTGCCTGATGGGCACACGGTGCTCAACCTGACCTTTTCCCTGCCCGTGCCTTTCACGGAAGAACACCTGCGGCAGGTGGACGGCGTGCTGGCCAGCTTCGTGCTGCGCCAGTGACGGGCGCACGGTGCGCGTGCCCGGAATCTGCCGCATGCGCGCCGCCGATGAAAACACCAGATAGGAGACACCAGCATGGGAGGCATGGCGGCGGCGAGGCAGGCGGACGAGATAGGACACGTGTCGGTGTGGGCGAGGCTGGCGCGTGTGGGGTTGAGGCTGGCGTCGGGGATGGTGGAGACGCTGCTGGTGGCGGGGGTGGTGGCGCTGGCGGCGGGGGTGTCGGTGGCGACGATGGGGTGCGGTGCGATCCTGGCGTGCGGTCTGCTGGCGGGGTTCATCGGGGGAGCGACGGGCTGGAGCGACTACAAGGAAAAAAAGATCCAGGAGATGACCGAGGACATCGGGGATCTGGACATCACGGGCACGCTGGGCATCCGCGGGGCGGCGACGGTGCGCATCAACGGCCGCGCGGCGATGCGTGCGGTGGCGGATGCGGCCGTGTGCCGCGACCATGGCCAGCCGAACCCGAACTTCATCGCCGAGGGTTCGGACTCGGTCTTCATCGAAACGTACCCGGCCGCGCGCAAGGGCGACAAGATGATGTGCGCGGCGCAGATCGCCAGCGGCTCGGACGACGTGCTGGTGGGGGGCAACAAGACGGCGTACCTGGAGATCGCCGACGACCGGGCGTGGTGGGAGACGGCGCTGGAGATCGGGGTGGGCCTGGCGATGGGCCGGGGCAACTTCCTGGGCAAGGTGGGGTGCCTGGCGCTGGGGGCGGTGGTGGGCATGGCGGGCGACGCGCTGGGGCGGGGCTTCCGTGCGCTGATCGGCTACCCGGTGCACCCGGCCACGGGCGGCAAGGTGCTGGACGGCAGCCAGGACACGGACTTCGTGCTGCCCGGGCCGCTGGGCATTGCCTGGCGGCGCTTCTACAGCAGCCACGACCACCGGGAGGGCAGCCTGCATGGCGCGGGCTGGAGCGTGCCCTACGAGATCGAGTTGCACGTCGAGCGGCCGGGCGCCGGTGCGCCGCCTTCGCGCATCACCTACGTCAACCCGCAAGGGCGGCACATCGGGCTGCCGGATGTCGAGCCGGGCACGGCACTCTTCAACGTCGGCGAGGGCTTCACCCTGGGCTGCACGGCGGGCGGCCACTACGAAGTGGGCGAGCTCGACCACGTGGCCTACCAGTTCGGCCCGGCGCCGCAGGAAGCGGGCACGCATGTGCTGAAACTGCTGCGCATCCGGGACCGGTTCGGGCACTGGGTGGGGCTGCGCTACGACGGCGAGCGGCGCCTGGCGGGCATCGCGGACCACCTGGGCCGGTTATTGCGGCTGGACTATGAGCCGGGCAGCCGGCGGGTGGTGGCGATCCACCTCGTGCAGGCCGCGCCGGGCGAACAGCTGGGCCTGCTGGCGACCTACCGTTACGACGCGGGCGGCCAGCTCACGCAAGTGCAGGACCGCACGCGCGCGACCGTGCGGCGCTTCGCCTACGCCGAAGGCCTGATGGTGCGCCAGGAGGACGCGGCCGGCTTCGCGTGCCACTACGCCTGGGAGGATGCGGCGCAGGCCAGCGGCCCCGAGCGGCAGGACGGTGCGCGCGGGCCCGATGGCCGGCCCCTGCGCGACCGCCGGGTGGTGCGGCACTGGACGGAGGACGGCGAGAACTACGCCATCGCCTATGGCTTCGATGGCGGCTTCGATAGCGGGCCCGCCAGCGAGGCCGGTGGCTGGACAAGCGCAACCGACCAGCTCGGGCGCGAGGAGCGCTGGCAGTGGGACCGCTGGCACAACCTCACGGCCTACACCAACGCGCTGGGCGCCACGTGGCGGCTCGTGTGGAACGAGCGGCGCGAGTTGCTGTCGTGCACCCGGCCCTCGGGGGCGAGCACCACCTTCCAGTACGACGACAACGGCATGCAGACGGGCGTGGTGGACCCGCTGGGGCGGCTCACGCGCACGCTCTGGGACAGCCGGTGGTTCGAGCCGCTGCGCACCACGGGCCCGGATGGCGCCACGTGGCGCTACGAATACGACCGCCAGGGCCTGCTGGTGCAGGAGACGGCGCCCGATGGGGGGGTGACGCGCTACGCCTACGACGCGCAGGGCCAGGTGGTGCAGATCGAGGACGCCCTGGGTGGGGCCAGGACCTTGCAATGGAACGAGCGGGGCCTGCTGGTGCGCTATACGGACTGCTCGGGGCGCACGACGCGCTACGGCTGGGACGGCTGGGGCCAGCTGCAATCGGTGACCGATGCGCTGGGCCAGCAGACGCAGGGCGTGGTGGATGCGCGCGGGCTGCTGCGCTCGCTCAGGCTGCCCGATGGCAGCAGCCAGGGGTTCGAGTACGACGCGGGCGGGCGGCTGGTGGAGCACACGGACGCGCTCTCGCGGGGCACGCGCTACGGATACAACGCGCGCGGGCAGTTGCTGTGGCGGCGCGACGCGCAGGGCCGGGAGATCGGCGCGGCGCACGATGGCGCACACCGGCTCTCGGCACTCGCCACGGAAAACGGTGGCGTGTACCGGTTCCGCTACGACGATGCGGACCGGCTGGTGGAGGAAGAGCGCCTGGACGGCACGCGGGTGGGGCTGGAATACGACGCGGACGGGCACGTGGTGGCGGTGGTGCACCACCCGGCGCGGGGCGACGACGTGTTCCATGAACTGGAGACCCAGGCGCAGGACGGCACGCTGCGGGAAGGCCCGGCAGCCCGAAACGCGCAGGTGCCGCGGCGCACGGAGCTGCAACGCGACGCGCTGGGGCGGCTGGTGCAAAAGCGGGTGGGCGCCAGCGTGCTGCGCTACCGCTACGACGCGGGCGGTCGGCTGGTGGAGGCATCGCGCTGGCGGCGCCAGGCCGGGGAGCAGGCCGAAACCCCAGCCGGCGCTGAAGCCGAAACGGACAACGCCCCCCTGGAGCTGCAGCACACGACGCGTTTCGAATACGACGCGCTGGGCCGCATCGTGGCCGAGCACGCGCAGGATGCGGCGAGCGGGCAGGTGCACACGCTGCGGCACGAACACGACGCGCTGGGCAACCGCACGCGCACGCAGCTGCCGGCCGTGGTCAGCCGTGCAGGCCAAGCGGTGCTGCGGCGCAGCCTGAACTACCTGCACTACGGCTCGGGGCACCTGCACCAGATCAACCTGGGGCTGGCCGAGGAAAGGGCGCAGGAGGCATCGCCGGAAGCACCGCAGCAGGGATTGACGGGCGAAGCCGGCCAAGGCGATGCCCTGGCGGGCGTGCTGCCCGAACCGGTGCGCGAGGTGCACCGGCTCATCGCCGACATCGAGCGCGACGCGCTGCACCGGGAGGTGCTGCGCACGCAGGGCACGCTGTCCACGCGTTACGCACTGGATGCGCTGGGCCGGCGCACGGGCAGCTGGACGCGCTCGGGGCTGGGGCTGCAGGACGCGGCGGGCGAGGACTGGCGCGGGGCGTGGCAGCAGCAGGTGGAGGCGCTCGCCCAGCGCGGCCCCTCGGCGGCGGTGGGGCTGCTCAAGCAGTACCGCTACGACGCGGTGGGCGAGCTGCGCGAGAGCGTGCACAGCCACAAGGGGCGCACGAGCTGGCGCTATGACGCCACGGGGCGGGTGGAGCAGGCGCTGCGCGCGGGCCCCGGGGCGCAGCCGGGCGCGGGCGTGCAGGGCCGCTCGGAAGAGGTGTTCCGCTACGACCCGGCGGGCAACCTGCTGGATGCGAGCCTCGCGTCGCGCATGGCGGCCAACGATGGAGGCCCTGGAGGCTCCGGCACGGGCTCCACGGGCTACCTGCGCGACAACCTGGTGCGGGTGTATGAGGACAAGCGCTTCGCCTACGACGGCTTCGCGCGGCTGCGCGAGAAGCGCATCGGGCGGCACACGGTGCAGCGCTTCGAGTGGGACGATGAAGACCAGTTGGTAGCGGTGGAGACCACGCGCCACCCGGGCACGGCCCAGGCCACGCGCCAGCGGGTGGAGTTCCGCTACGACGCGCTGGGCCGGCGCATCGCCAAGCAGGATGCGTTCGGGCGCACGGAGTTCATCTGGGAGGGCATGCGGCTGATCGAGGAGCGGCGCGGCTCGAAGGTGGTGAGCTACGTGTACGAGCCGGGCAGTTACGTGCCGCTGGCGCGCATCGATGCGGATGGGCAGCGGCTGGAGGGCAGCGGGCACGGCGGGCTGGTGGGCAGCGCAGGAGCGGATGCTGCAGGCCCGGCAGGCACCCGAGGCCCTCCAGGCAGCCAAAGCAGCCGCCACGCCGCGCTGAACCCGATGGCCGCGCCCGGCAGCAGCGCGGCAGCGCATGCCGCTTCCGCTTCAGCCCAAGGACCGGCACACGCCCATGCCCAGACCCCGTCCGAACCCCGCCTGCGCGCCAGTGCCCAGGTGAGCTACTTCCACAACGACCCCTCGGGCCTGCCGGAAGAGGTGACGGACGAAGCCGGCGAGGTGCGCTGGCGCGCGAGCTGGCGCACCTGGGGCAGCGCATTGGAGGAGCGCTGGGAGGCCGTGCGCATCGACGGCAGCGCCATTCCCGCGGTGCAGCAGCGGCACCGGGACGAGGACACGCTGGAGCAGAACCTGCGCCTGCAGGGCCAGTACCTGGACCGCGAGACGGGGCTGCACTACAACACCTTCCGGTACTACGACCCGGATGTGGGGCGGTTCATCAGCCCGGATCCGATCGGGCTGGCGGGTGGGCTCAACCTGCAGCACTATGCGGTCAATCCGCTATCCTGGATCGATCCGCTTGGTCACGAAAAGTATGTAATTATTGGAGAAGGCCAAAGCGGTGTAAATGAATATGCAAGAATAATGTCTGAAAATCCAAAACTGAAAGGTCATGAATTCAGGACGATTCAAGGTGACTGGAACCCGATGATGAAAAAGTCCGGAGCGAGTCGTTTGGAGTTCGGCAGTGCGGAATGGGAGCGCAAGGCGATCCAGGTGAATATTGACTGGATCAAGGACAGACATGCCGAGGGGTATAAATTCATCGACATCGGAGAAGACAGCTCTCCAAACAGAAGTTCTTTCTACAAGGCAGAGAAGGAAACTCTCTCTGCGTTGGGTGTGAAGCCCATGAAGGGTAACTCCACCCACATTGCAGCAGCCCGGGCAGCTGCAAAACCCAGTGGAAGACCGCCTTCCAAAACAGGATGCTGAAATGCTGGATTTTTCTGAAGATTGTTTTGCGACCTACATTCATCTCCCCATCCATCCGGATCGGGAGCCCATGATGAATGATTATTATCGCCGTGTCCTGGGGTTTTCGGGTGAGTACAGTGAGTTCTGGGTGCGGGAAGACGGTTCACTGAGGCTTCAGTTCAAGGATGTGGAAAATATCGATGAAATCAACAAGCTTCGCCCACCATCCCTGGCGAGCATCTTCATGCCAGGCGACTTCATCGGTCTTTGCGATCGCTGGGTGCGTGCTGGGGCGAAAATTGAACTGCTTCTCCTCGATCCGGTAGGGTTTACCGCTGTTGTCGTTGATCCTGCAATGAACCGTCTGGAGTTCAGGGGTGAAAGCAATTCCGGAAATTCAGATGTCGATATGAGCAATTGGGATTTCTTCAGAAGGCTCTGATGGTAGGCTGTGAAAATATCTGCAAGCCGTATTTCTGATGCGAGGCACAGTTTGATTTTCGATGATTTCTTTCATCTTTCCCAATATTTTTTTTCAAGACCCCGGGTTGCTGCTTCAATTCTACGTCGTGGAGCTGTCGCTTTTTGAGATTTCAGCTGATTATGGAATGAATTCACGCCTGATCGTCGCGAAGGAAAACCCGAACGTTGGATTGGTCATTTCCGAGGGGGATCCGGCCCCTGTCTCTTCCCGTCCTCTGTTTACCATGGTCGTTACGGAAATCGAGGCTCTTTTCCACAGGCTGGCGAATTTCAATTTCTCGACAGGGGCAGAATTGTTGACGAAGCAATCCCTCTTCGAGTGGCCTCTGGGCCAGAACATGACACTGAAGGATCCTGCGGGCAATATTTTTATTATCGAACGCCCTTACGCTGCCTGATGGGAACCTCTCAAAACCCGGCCACTCCCTTGTTCACCGACAAGACCTGAGCCGTCCTCCTTGCCATGATCTCTCCTCGCAGCGCCTTGAAGTTCGATCTGTTTGCCGAGGCGTCGCGCCAGCATAAGAGAGATGAAGTGGGCGATCCGTTGCAGGTGATCGCGCGGCACATCGACTTCGCCGAGCTGGCGCGGCTGGTGGATGCACTCATCGAGCGCGGCGATGGCCGCAAGGGTGGTCGGCCGGCCTATCCCATCGAGGTGATGGTGCGCATCCTGGTCTTGAAGCGCCTGTACAACCTGTCGGACGAGCAGATGGAATACCAGTTGCTGGACCGGGCGAGCTATCAGCGCTTTTGTCTGCTGCAAGACGCGATGAACGTGCCGGACCGCAACACGATCTGGCGCTTCGGCGAGCGGCTGGGCGTTGACGGGGCGACGGCGTTGTTCCAGGGTGTGGATGCGCAACTGCACCGCCATGGCTACATCGCCCGTGGCGGACAGGCCATCGATGCCACGCTGGTGCCCGCGCCCCGCCAGCGCCTGGACAGGCAGGAGCGCGAGGCCCTGGCCGAAGGCAGAACGCCCGATTGGAGCGAGGCCGAGCGCCGGCAAAAGGATGTGGACGCCACGCACACGAAGAAGCACGGCAAGGGCTACTTCGGCTACAAGCTCAGCGTGAGCGTGGACCTCAAGCACGGCTTCATCCGCAGGATCGCCACGGGCACGGCCAGCGAGCATGACGGACACCACTTCGACGAGGTGCTGGACCTGCACAACACCGGGCGTGCAGTGCATACGGACAAGGCCTACGCGAGCCGGCAGCGCCAGCAGCTACTCAAGGTGCTGGGCTTGGTGGACGCGATGCAACGCAGGGCTCGGCCGGGCAAGCCACTGAGCGAGTGCCAGCAAAGGCGCAACCAGCGCATCGCAAAGAAGCGTGCCAAGGTGGAGCATGTGTTTGCCGGTCTCCGTCACCTGGGCGGCAAGTTCGTTCGCACGATCGGGCAGACCCGCGCCACGGTGGCGATGACGATGATGGCTGCCTGCTACAACCTCAAGCGCCTGGCGTCGTTCCTGCATCGGCAAGTGGATGCGTTCTTCAAGCCATCGGCTGCCAAGGCACGGGTGCGCCTGCAACCGTCAAAAGCGTGAGCCTTGCGGGGGGCAAAGGCCCCTGTACATGGGCTGCGTCCCACCCACCGAGCAGGTGTCCGAGCGCATTCGGGGCGCTGGAATCTGACGACACGCCGGAAAAACTGGCTGGTGGCGGTTGTGAGAGGCTCCCTGATGTGCCGAGGTCTGACAGGATTCTGCAGACAGCCTCCGTCGATTGGCAACGGCATCGCCCAACGCCGGGCATGTTGTCCAATACGAAAATCCAGTTCCGGATCGAATGGCAGCCACCTTCTGCGCACCGTTGCGTGCGTGAAGGTTTCCTTCTTCGGGTGCCCAATGTTTGTTCCGCAACATTGCCACCGTCAGCGCCATGATGTCTGGCGCGAGCCACCTCATGCACGGCGCACCGGCAAGCTGCGCACGCTCAAAATGGCAGCGGCAGGAGATACTGCCGACCGATGGCGAAACCCGCTGATGAAGTCCCGTATCGCCTGTCACCCCCCACAGCCCAGGAGTTCCTGTCCATGTCGTCATCCATTTCACCGGACCTCATTGCCGCCCTGGCCCCCACCGGCCGGCTCCGCGCCTCCATCAACCTGGGCAACCCCCTGCTGGCCCACCGCAAGACCGATGGCGAGCCGGACGGGGTGTCCGTGGACTTGGCCCGTGCATTCGCCGGTCAGCTGGGCGTGGAGCCCGAATGGCTGGTCTTCGACAAGGCGGCCGAGTCGGTCCAGGCCGTCAGGCAGGGCCATGCAGATATCGGTTTCTTCGCGGTGGATCCTTTGCGCGGGGAGGGCATCGTCTTCACGGCGCCCTATGTGCTGATCGAAGGCGCGTACCTGGTGCGGCACGACTCGCCCATCCACGACAACGCGCAGGTGGACCAGGCCGGAACGACGGTCACTGTGGGGCAGGGCAGTGCCTACGACCTTTTCCTTACGCGTGAACTGAAGGCTGCGCAGATCGTGCGCGCAGCCAATTCCCAGGCAGTGGTGGAAACCTTCCTGGCGCAATCGCTGGATGTGGCTGCGGGCGTGCGGCAGCAGCTGGAGGCCAATGCGCGCCAACACGCAGGGCTGCGCCTGCTGCCAGGGCGGTTCATGGTGATCCAGCAGGCCATGGGCCTGCCCGGCGGCCGGCCGGACGCGGCTGTGCGGTGCCTGCGGGATTTCGTGGAGGACATGAAAGCCCGGGGACTCGTGGCAGAAGCGCTGAAGCGGCATGGTGTCCAGGGCGCGTCGGTCGCTCCTGCGGCAGCGGCCACCTGATCCGCTGACGCCTGTATTTCCACTCCGACAGGCAGCTGGCCGACATCGGGCTGCTGTCCGTACCGACAGGCAGGTGGAGCCGTGACGCGGCAGCATCGGTGTTTTGCCTCCAAGGAGAACCGCCGTGCGATTCCTGTCGCTCCGTCATCCCGTCCCTTCCCCTTTCCGCGCCCGTCTTGCCCTGGCGGCCGTGATGCTGGCCTGTTCGGCATCCGGGCCCGCCCTGGCCCAGCAGACTGCGAAGCAGCCCGCGACTGCCTCGGCGCCCCTGCCGGAAAAAAAGACCCAGGATGCCTTGCGCTACACCTGCGGCGGTATCGGCCTGGACGAGTCCACTGCCATGCGTGCCGCGATGAAGTACCATCCCCTGTCGCTGCTGTTCGCGGCGGGTGGTGGCGACTACCTGGCGGACGTGCAGGTGAAACTGGTTCCCCAGGGCTGGGGCGATGCCGGGGCGCTTTCCTTCACCGCCACGGGCCCGGTCTGCCTGCTGGACCTGCCGGCGGGCAGCTATGAGGTGGAGGCCACGTCCGCCGGCAAGCAGAAGCGCCAGACGGTGATGGTGGACAAGGAGCCGAAAACGCTGGACTTCCGGTTCTGACGCCTGTCACCGCACTGTCAGCAGGTGCTGGACGATCTTCTCCCATTCCCCGGGCTCGACGGGGGTGATGGACAGGCGATTGCCGCGTTGGAGCACGCGCATGCCCGCCAGTGCCGGGTGTTCCCGCAGTTCGGCCAGGCCGACCAGGCGGGTTTTGCGCAGCGCCTGCACATCCAGCAGCAGCCACCGGGGTCGGGCGGGCGTGGACTTGGGGTCGTAGTAGGGCGACGCCGGATCGAATTGCGTCGGATCGGGCCGCGTGCCCGAGGCGACGCGCGCGATGCCGGCGATGCCCGGCTCGGGGCAGCTGGAGTGGTAGAACAACACCCCGTCGCCCACCTGCATCGCATCGCGCATGAAATTGCGCGCCTGGTAATTGCGCACGCCGGTCCAGGGCACCGTGGCACCGGGCGCCGCCAGCGCATCGTCGATGGAGCATTCATCCGGTTCGGACTTCATGAGCCAGTAACGGGGCGCGCCTGGTTCGGCACTGTCGTCGGAGGTGGGGGCGGGCGCTGTCATGGCCCGATTGTGCGCCGCCTGCCCGTACCTCCCCAGCGCGGATCACCATCTTCCGGAATGGCCAGGGGATTGCGCAACGGCTCCGACAAAGGGGCCAGCAGGGCGTGCAGGTCGTCTTCGCTGAATTTCGGAACGCCGGTGGTGTCGTGGCCCAGCACGCCGTCCGCCAGCGCCTGCTTGCGCGCCTGCAGCTCCAGCATGCGTTCCTCTATGCTGCCTTCGGCCACCAGGTGGTGGACGAAGACGGGCTTGTCCTGGCCGATGCGGTGGGCCCGGGCCGATGCTTGCTCCATCACCGCTGGATTCCACCAGGGGTCGAGATGGACCACCGTGTCGGCGGCCGTGAGGTTCAGCCCCGTCCCTCCGGCCTTCAGGCTGGCCAGCAGGATGGGGGCAGAGCCTTCTGCCGATGGATCCTGGAAACAGCGCACGACGGATGCGCGCTGGCGTGGCGCGGTGGCGCCCGTCAGCGCCAGCCAGGTCAGGCCAAGCGCGTCCAGCCTCTGTCCTGCGAGTTCGAGCATGCCCGTGAACTGCGAGAACACCAGCACCCGCCGTCCTTCGGCGACCAGCGCTGGCAACAGCTCGGCCAGCCGGTCCAGCTTGGCACTTTCCATGCCATGCGCGTCGGGCAGCCCCTTGACCAGCCGGGGATCGCAGCAGACCTGCCGCAGCTTGAGCAACGCGTCCAGGATGGTGATGAGCCCGCCTTCGAAGCCCCGGCGCTCGAGTACACGCCGCACCTGCTTGTCCGCGCCGGTGCGTACCGCCTCGTAGAGCTCGCGCTGCCGGCCCTGGAGCGCGACGCGCTCGGTGATGGTCGTGCGCGGCGGCAGTTCCGGTGCGACATCGTCCTTTCGGCGCCGCAGGATGAAGGGGCGCACGCGCCGGGCCAGCAACTCGGCGCGCAGGGTTTCACCGTTCTCCTCGATGGGTTTGCGCCAGCGCTGCGCGAAGCTGCGCGCGTTGCCGAGAAAGCCGGGCATGAGGAAGTCGAAATGCGTCCAGAGCTCGCCGAGGTGGTTTTCCAGAGGCGTTCCGGTGAGGCACAGCAGGTGTTCCGCGCGCAGCCGGCGCAGCACGCGCGCCCCCCGGCCGCCCGCGTTCTTGGCCATTTGCGCCTCATCGAGGATGAGCAGGTGCCAGGCCTGCGCCGCCAGTGCATCGGCATCCCGCCAGAGCAGGGGATAGGTGGTAAGGACGAGGTCGCTGGCGGCCGCGCGCGGAAAGTCGCGGGCCCTGTCGGGGCCGTGCAGCGCCAGCACGCGCAGGCCCGGTGCCATGCGCGCGGCCTCGGCCTGCCAGTTGAAGAGCAGGGAGGTCGGCACGACGACCAGCGCCGGCCGCTGCAGGCGGCCCGCCTCCTTTTCTGCCACCACGTGCGCCAGGGCCTGCGCGGTCTTGCCCAGGCCCATGTCGTCCGCCAGGATGCCGCCCAGCCCATGGGCGCGAAGGTACTGCAGCCAGTCCAGTCCCTCGCGCTGGTAGGGGCGCAGGGTGATGGCCAGGCCGTTCGGCACCGGCACCGGCTGTGGCGTGCCTTCGTCCCGCAGCCGCTGCGCGAGCTGTGCGAGTCCCGCGTCGCCCAGCAGTTGCCAGCCGAGATCGTGTCCGGTGTGCGCCTGCCTGCCTGCCACGCGGACGGACTGGTCCAGTGCCGCGCGCAGGGCCTCGATGCGCCGCGCCTCCCAGGCACCCAGCCGGAACGGATCGCCTGGACGCCGCTGGTGCAGCGCCGGGTCGGTGAGCAGGTCGACCATGGCCCCCACGATGGCCTTGAGCGGCGCGGCGGGTGCGTCGATGCGGCGCCCGCCTGGCGCGCGCAACTGGACCGTGGAGTGGTCATCGATGGCTGCCAGCGCGCGGGCATCCAGCCATCGCGGGTCGCGGCGCAACAGATCGGCCACCATGGGTGAGAGATCCAGGGTTTCTCCATCGATGTCCACGCCCAGGCTCAGCAGCCACGCCCCCTCGCGCTCCGGCAGCCGCAGCTTCTGCACGGGCCGCGTGCGGGGCTCCGCGGTGTCGACCTCCCGTCCGAGCACTTCGCCCGTGGCGTGGTCCAGGATGAGCCGCCACCGCGATACCGGAGTGCTTTCGTGCGCAAAGCCGGGGGCCAAGACCACCGACCACCCGGTGGCCCGCAGGCGCGGCACCGCGTCGGCCCAGAAGTCGCCGAAAGCCGCTTCCTGCGGCAGCGTCCACGCCGGTCCCGGAGGAATGGCAGCAACGGCGGCACCGTCCTGCACAGGTGCCTGTTCCGGCAGCGCACTGCCCACGAGGCCCAGTGCGTCGCCCGGCCCGCGCCACTGCAGCCGATCCGCGGGTACCGGCACGAGCCCCGTGTCGCGCAGGGCGTCCATGGCGTCGGCCTCGGCATGCACATCGCGGTGCAGCCACCCTCCCGCGGCGCCGGGCACGGCCATGCGCGCAGGTGGCCGCGTATTGAGGATGCTGGCGGGGGCGGGCACCGTCCAGAGGGTCCCATCTTGCAGCCGGTAGGTCCAGTCCACCCACGCCAGCGTCACCTGGCCACCCCGGGGACCCATGCCGCCGTGCGCCCGCATGCCCAGAAGGCCGTCGCCGCGGCCCAGCGTGCGCAGGGTGAGCCGGGGTTGGAAGGCGGACGCGCTGGAGGACGTTGGGACGGTGGCGGCACCGCCCGCTGAGGTGCCGTGTTGTGTCGGGGAGGCCTCCGGCACAAGCGATGCCTGCCTTGCAGCGCCTGCCTCCTGCAGCCGTTCCATGGCCTGGCGCGCCTGGACATCCGTCAGGGGTGGAAGGCTGGCCAAGGCCTCCGCACCGAGCGCTGCGCCCAGCGCGTCCACCCAGGCCTGCACGGCAGAGTCATCCGGCACGCCGGGGGGTGGGGGAGAAGGCAGCGGCGCGCCGGGAGGACGGGGCATGGCGGCATTGTGCAGCCAGGCCCGGGCGTCTGGCGCACCCGGGGTGGCGGCCTCAGTGCGCCGGGGGAGCACCCTCGCCAGGGGCGGGCAGCAGCAGCCCTGCCGCCTTGGCCACCTGCACGCAGTCGCGCAGGTGGAGTTCGCCCAGGTAGCGCAGCGTGGCGTAGCCCAGGGCTGCGGATACGGCCTGGCCTGCCAGGGGGACGAACTTGGCTGCCTGCTGGGCAGTGAGGCGCACACCGATGAGGCGCAGGGCGCGCATCACCAGTTCCCGCGTGACGATGCGGCCGATCAGTGCAGAGCCCACCATGCCCACGGCCTTCTGCACCTGCTCGCGCTTGTGCGGCGTGAGCCGGTCGATCTGTTCGGGCGTCAGGCCGAACTCGGCGTTGATTTCCGGGATGAGGCGGGTGAGCAGGGCCGCATCCACCGCCCAGTCGAGCCCGGGCACGGGAACGACGCCGGCAGCGGCCGCCATGAGGGCGCGGCGATGGAGAAGCTTCCGGCTGCGCCGCACCGCCGATTCCAGCGCCGGGTGGCCGCTGGCCATGGCGCCGGCATCCGGTGATGGTACGGAGCCGGCGGCCTCCTTGGAGTCGCGGGAAGGGGAGGAAAACGGACCGGCCATCGCCTTGTGGTGCAGCGGCTTGGTCAGGACTTGCTGCGGATCATGCCGTAGAGGACCAGCAGCACGATGGCGCCGACGATGGAGGCAATCCATCCCGCTGCCTCGCCCTGCTGGTACCAGCCCATGGCGACGCCTACATAAGTTGCCAGGAAGGAGCCTGCCACCCCGAGCAGCGAGGTCATGATCCAGCCGAGCTTGTCATCCCCGGGCTTCAGGGCACGGGCGAGCAGACCGACGACGAGGCCGACGAGCAGGGTACCGATCAGGGAAAACATGGCGTGCGATCGCTTTCGATGGAATAAGGGAAACGGGAGGGGGGAACGGCACGCGTCGCCGCATGCCCGTGCTTCAATCTACCCGGCCCGGCAGTACCGCCATGTCGGACAAGGCGCATAGCGGCCGCTGAGGGCTCTCCGTGTCTTTCCAATGTAGAACCGGTGTCGGAGCCTTCCCACATCCGGACGGGAGGGCTTCCGGTGGCAGGGGGTGGGCGGCACGTCTATTGTTTGAACCTGTGCAAGCCAGCGAAGGGTGCAAGGACAGAGAAACGGAGCGCGCCGCAGTCGGGTTCGAGCGCGGAAATCGAACCGCGGATCTTGGAAAACCGCTGCCCTGGACAGGGCGAGGAGATGACCGGATGGACTGCTGCCCAGCAGAACCAGACCACCCGGCAGGGCCGGGCGTGAAAGGCGATCAGTTCAGCGGGTTCTGTGCCGACGCGGACGGGGTGGCGACCGCCTGGTCTTCGCTGAGCACGCGGCGGGCACCGTTGAAGCGGCGTTGCCAGTATGAAGCGCTCATGTCTTCCACCCGGACTTCCGCACCGCTGCGGGGCGAGTGGATGAACTTGCCGTCGCCCAGATAGAGGCCCACATGGCTGTAGGCACGGCGCATGGTATTGAAGAAGACGAGGTCTCCGGGCTGGAGATCCTTCTTGTCGATGGTCTCGGTGGCTGCGGCCTGTTCATTGGCCCGGCGGGGAAGGGCAAGACCGATGGTCTGGCCGTAGATCGCACGGATGAAGCCGCTGCAATCGAACCCGCTGTCGGCCGTGTTGCCTCCACGGCGGTACGGGACACCGAGAAAGCCCATCGCAGTGGAGATCAGTTCGCCGGTACGGTCCTGAACGCTGGCCCGCACTTCACGCAGCTGATTGAGCACCTGGTGCCTGTCGATGAGGAATCGATCCAGGTCATCAGGCGCCGGAGTGGCTGCGTTGTTGTGGGGAGCGGCATGGGCGGTGGCGCAAACCAGTAACAAAAGGCAAATCCAACGTGACATGGGGCGCGAGGGTATCACGCGTTGGCCTTGTTTTAATTGCAAAAAATGTAGCTGCAGGTCTTTTTTCATGGCCTGGGGCTATCGCCGGGCGTGTCCCTGCGGCACGTTATCCGGTAACACCCCGGAGGCGGGATGGCCCTCTGTCCGACACAAGGAAGCGCTTTGAAAACACGCGACATCGGTGCAATTGCGAGGATTTCGCTGAAATTGTCCGCCTTTTGCATGGTCATGGCGGCAGGCCCAGGGAGTGCGGTGGCAGCGGAAACAGGCCTTCCGCCGGTCCGTCCAGTGGAATCTCCGGTGTCTGTCACAGTTGATGACATTACGGATGGGTTATCCAACCCCTGGGGGCTGGCATTTCTCCCTGATGGCCGTTTCCTCGTGACGGAACGGATCGGGCGGCTGCGGGTGGTGGAGGTCGACGGGAGGAAGGGGGATCCATTGCAAGGGCTGCCTCCCGTTGCCGCGGGCGGTCAGGGCGGGCTGCTCGACATCGCGACGGATGCGCAGTTCGAGCGCAACCGCCGCATCTTCTTCTGCTTCTCCGAGCCGGACGGGCGCAATGGCGATGTGAACAGCACGGCGTTGGCCAGCGCGATGCTGCCGCCGGGCGAAAAAGCGCTGCAGGATGTGCGCATCATCTTTCGCCAGCAGCCCAAGGTGGCGAGTCGCCTGCATTTCGGATGCCGCATCGCCCAGGCGGGAGACGGGTCGATCTTCCTCACGCTGGGTGAGCGCTTCGAACGCAAGGAGGATGCGCAGAAGCTGGACAACCACCTGGGCAAGGTCGTGCATGTGATGCCTGACGGCTCGCCCGCACCCGGCAATCCCTTCGTCGGGCGCTCGGGAGGGCTGCCCGAGATCTGGAGCTGGGGGCACCGCAATTCCCAGGGTGCGGTGATCGGGCCGGATGGCAGGTTGTGGATGCACGAGCACGGTCCGCAGGGCGGTGACGAAATCAATGTGCCGCAGGCCGGCCGCAACTATGGATGGCCCGTGGTCACCTTCGGCGAGAACTATGGCGGCGGAAAGATCGGCGAAGGGCTGACTCAGAAGGCCGGCAAGGAGCCGCCGCTGCATTACTGGGTACCGTCGATCGCCCCATCGGGCATGGCGTTCCTGACGAGCGATCGCTATGGGTCTGCATGGAAGGGCAGCCTGTTCGTCGGTTCGTTGAAGTTCGCGCGGCTGCACCGCCTGGAACTGAAGGACGGAAGGGTGGTGCGGGACGAGTTCCTGCTCTCGGGCCTGGGCCAGCGGATCCGCGATGTGCGCCAGGGACCCGATGGCTGGCTCTATGTGCTGACGGACAGTCCGCAGGGCCGGCTGATGCGGCTGCGTCCGCCCGGTTCCTGAGGGCGCGCCTTGCCGGACAGGCCGGCCATGTTGCGACAATGCACCTTTCCTTGTTCATGGCTTGCCTTTTCAAACAATGCTGCTTGATGCCCTCGAATCCCAACTCGTGCTGGTGGACTACCAGGAACGCCTGATGCCCGCCATCTCCGACGGCCCGTCCGTGCTGGCCAATGCGCGGCTGCTGGCGCAGGTGGCCGGTGCGCTCGACGTGCCCGTGTGGGGCACCGAGCAGAATCCTTCCCGGCTGGGCCCGAACGAAGCCGCGCTGCGGGCGCTCTGCCGCAGGACGCTGGCCAAGATGCAGTTCAGCGCTGCGGAAGAAGGCCTGGGCGAATGGCTGCGTCCGCCGGCCAGGCCGCAGCAGGGCGGCAACGCCCGCAGCCTGCCGCGCCACCTGCAAAAGCCCGCCCAGCCGCAGGCCGCGGCCGATGCGCGCGGCAGCATCGTGATCGCCGGCTGCGAGGCGCATGTGTGCCTGCTGCAGACGGCGCTGGACCTGCTCGAGGACGAGTTCGAGGTCTGGGTGGTGACCGACGCGTGCGGCTCGCGCACCGAGCGCAACCGTGATGCCGCGTTCGACCGGCTGGCGGGGGCGGGGGCGGAGCTGGTCACCACAGAAATGGTGGCGTTCGAATGGCTGCGGGGCTGCGAACACCCGGCATTCAAGGAAGTGCTTGCATTGGTGAAATAGCGGGTGGCGGCGCGGCTGTCAGCCTGCCGCAAGCGGGGGGTGAATGATGTGGTCTGCCACGCCTGCGTGCGAACATGCGCGGGCCATAACGACAAGCAGGAGACACCCATGGGCCGCTATGCCGATTTCCACCGCAGCTCCCTGCAGGAGCGCGACGCTTTCTGGGCCGAGCAGGCCCGCCTGATCGACTGGCAGGTGCCGCCCCGGCGCATCTGCAACTACGACCGGCCGCCGTTCGCGCGGTGGTTCGAGGGCGGCACCACCAACCTCTGCCACAACGCGGTGGACAGGCATCTCGCACAGCGCGGCAGCGAGGCGGCGCTGATCGCGATCTCGTCCGAAACGGATTCCGAGCGCATCTACAGCTTTGCCGAGTTGCATGCGGAGGTGCAGCGCATGGCGGCCACCCTGCGGTCGCTCGGGGTGCAGGCGGGGGACCGGGTGCTGATCTACATGCCGATGGTGGCCGAGGCCGCGTTCGCCATGCTGGCCTGCGCCCGCATCGGGGCGCTGCACTCGGTGGTGTTCGGCGGTTTCGCGTCGGGCGCGCTGGCTTCGCGGATCGACGATGCCGAGCCGGTGGCCATCGTCAGCGCGGACGCGGGCTCGCGCGGGGGCAAGGTGGTGCCGTACAAGCCGTTGCTGGACGAGGCGCTGCGGCTGTCGCGGCATCAGCCGGGCGCGGTGCTGCTCGTGGACCGGGGGCTGGCCCCGATGGAACTACTGCCTGGACGGGACCACCGCTGGGAGGATCTGCGGACGCGGCATCTGGACGCGCGGGTGGACTGCGAGTGGCTGGACGCGACCCATCCGAGCTACACGCTCTACACCAGCGGCACCACCGGCCGGCCGAAGGGTGTGCAGCGGGATACGGGCGGGTACGCGGTGGCGCTGGCGGCCAGCATGCGGCACATCTTCGATACCGGGGCGCAGGGTTCCGGTGGCGCCCAGGCCCCGGGCGTGTTCTTCGCCACCAGCGACATCGGCTGGGTGGTGGGGCACAGCTACATCGTCTATGGCCCGCTCATCGCCGGCATGGCGACGGTGATGTACGAGGGCCTGCCGATCCGTCCGGACGCGGGCGTCTGGTGGCGCATCGTCGAGCGGCACCGCGTGACGCACATGTTCTCGGCGCCCACGGCCGTGCGCGTGCTGAAGAAGCAGGATCCGGAATGGCTGCGGCGCTACAACCTGTCGAGCCTGAAGGCGCTGTGGCTGGCGGGCGAGCCGCTGGACGCCCCCACGGCGCAGTGGATCGGCGAGGCCCTGGGCGTTCCCATCGTGGACAACTACTGGCAGACGGAGACCGGCTGGCCGATCCTCACGCTGGCCAACGGGGTGGAGCCGCAGCCGTCCCGCGCGGGCAGCCCGGGCAAGGCCATGTACGGCTACGACGTGAAGCTGATCGACCAGGCCACGGCCGAGGAACTCACGGAGCCGGAGCGCAAGGGCGTGCTCGCCATCGAGGGGCCGCTGCCTCCGGGCTGCATGCAGACCGTGTGGCGCGACGACGAGCGCTTCGTCCAGACGTACTGGAAGAGCATTCCCGGGCGCCTGGTGTACAGCACGTTCGACTGGGGCATCCGGGACCGGGACGGCTACTACTTCATCCTGGGACGCACCGACGACGTGATCAACGTGGCCGGGCACCGGCTGGGGACCCGGGAGATCGAGGAGGCGATCGCCGCCCATCCGCAGGTGGCGGAGGTGGCCGTGGTGGGCGTGGCCGATGCGCTCAAGGGCCAGGTGGCGATGGCCTTCGCGGTGGCGCGCGATCCGGCGGCCGTGGCCGACGCATCAGACCGCCAGCGGCTGGAAGGGGATGTGATGCAGATCGTGGACCAGCGCCTTGGCGCAGTGGCCCGGCCTTCGCGCGTGCATTTCGTGACGCTGCTGCCCAAGACGCGCAGCGGCAAGCTGCTGCGCCGCGCCCTGCAGGCCGTGGCCGAGCAGCGCGACCCGGGGGACCTCACCACCATGGAAGATCCCTCGGCGCTGCAGCAGGTGCGGGACCTGCTGGCTGGAGCAGCGTAGTGCAGTGGGGCGGGGCGGTGCATGCACCGCCCCCGGCTCACCCGGCGGTGCGCAGCTGCGCGCGCAGGATCTTGCCCACGGGTGACTTCGGCAACTGCGTGCTGAAGACGATCTGCCGGGGCACCTTGTAGGCCGTGAGCTGCGTGCGGCAATAGCGCTCGATGGCCTCCGTGTCCAGCCCGGTGCCGCGGGGCACCACGTAGGCCCGTACGGCCTCCCCGGTGGCGGCATCCGGCACACCGACCACCGCCGCCTCGAGTATGCTGGGATGCGCCGCCAGCACGTCTTCCACTTCATTCGGATAGACGTTGAAGCCCGACACGAGAATCATGTCCTTCTTGCGGTCCACGATGCGCACATGCCCATCGGCATCCATTTGCGCGATGTCACCCGTGCGGAGCCAGCCATCGGCAATGGTGCTCGCGCTGTCCTGCGGCGAATTCAGGTAACCGGCGGCCACCTGGGGCCCTTGCACGAGCAGCTCGCCGCGTTCGCCGACGCCCAGGTCGTTGCCGTCTGCATCGACGATCCGCACCTGGCAGCCGGGCATGGGCAGGCCCACGGAGCCCGTGCGGGGTGCCCCGGTGGGTGGATTGCACGACACGATGCAGGTGGTTTCCGTCATGCCATAGCCTTCCAGGATGGGGCAGACCAGGGCCGTCCACGCCTGGGCGGTGGAGGGGCGCAATGCCGTTCCGCCCGAGAAGGCGAAGCGGAGCTTCGGGGGGCGCTCCTGAAACCAGGGTTCCCCGAGCAGCCCGGCGTAGAGCGTGTCCACGCCGGACATCCAGTCCACCTCGAAATCCTCGAAGGCGCGGCGCAGGTTGGCGACCGGCCTGGGATTGGGCACGAGCAGGTTTCTCGCGCCGAAGGTGAAGAACACCAGGAAGTTCACCATGAAGGCGAAGATGTGGTATAGGGGCAGCACGGTCAGGATGGTCTCGCCGCGGCGGGGGCCGTCATAGGCCTGCAGGAAATCCCGCGTCATCTGGAGCGTCGCGAGGATGTTCCGGTGGGTGATCACCGCACCCTTGCTGCGGCCCGTGGTGCCGCCCGTGTATTGGTACAGCGCGACCGGGTGGTTTCGCCAGGTGGGCCTGCTTCGCGCCTGTCCTGCCCGCAGGGCGTGCGCCATGCGGATGGGCGCCGCGTCCGATACCGGGCGGCCGGATGCCGGGAGCGCATCGCGGATGGCCGAGGCGACGGGCTCCGCAAAGAAATCCCACGGGCTGGCGGTCATGAGCCGGAGTCCCAGTTCCGCGGCGACGGGCTGTGCCACCTGCAGGAACAGTTCGGAGGCCAGGAGCAGCCTGGCGCCGGAGTCCTGCAACTGCAGCCTCAGCTCCCGCTCGGTGTACAGGGGGTTGACGTTCGTCACGATCAGCCCGGCCTTCCACGCGCCGAAGACCGCGATGGGATAGTGCAGGCAGGTGGGCAACTGCACGGCGATGACCTCGCCGGCTTCGAGCTCCATGTCGTGGACCAGGAAAGCCGCGAAGGCGTCGGACAGCGCATCCACGTCTTCGAAACTGTGGAAGGTGCTGGCACCCGTCGGGAGCACGAGGCCGAATGCAGGGTTTCCCTGGTAACGGCCTGCGGCTTCGGTGGCCAGCGTGGCGGCATTCGCGGGCAGGGACGCGAGGTCCACGTCGTAGCCGCGCAGGCTGGGGGGAAAGGAGGCTTCCCAGAGTCCTCGGTGCAGGGCGGTCATGTCTCCTGTGTCTCCATTCTTTTTCTTGGGCTCCCGACGTCAGGCCCGGGTCTTGAATGCGGGCATGGTGTCGGCAAGGCGCTTGCCCATTTCCGCGCCCAGGGCCTGAAGGCCGCTCATCGGACGCACCATGACCTCGAATTCCACGATCCGGCCCTCTTCATCGAAGCGGATGAGATCGATGCCCTTGAGGTCCTTGCCGGCGACGCTCGCGCTGAACTCCAGTACCACATTCAGGCCGTCGCCGCTGACCAGCTGGCGGTGGTAGGTGAAGTTCTCGAACACCTGGATCACGGTGGTCAGCGCCAGGATGAGCGCCGGGGCCGGCGCATAGGCCGTGTGCGCCATCGGCGAGCGGAATACCGCATCGGGATGGACGATGGTGTGCAGGTCGGCGAGATCCTTCCTGGCGATCATTGCGTGCCAGAAGTCGAGCGATGGGGCGACGGCGGGATGGGTGTGGGGTGGGGCCTGTGTCATGGAAATGTCTCCTCTGTGGATGGAACGACGGGATGGAAGGGGCCCTGTGGATCAGATGCGCGCGGCGAGGGTGGTGCCCTGGAGAATGGCGCGCTTGGCGTCCAGCTCGGCGGCCACGTCGGCGCCGCCGATCAGGTGCACGGAGCAGCCGGCGTCGCGCAGGGCGTCGTGGAGTTCTCGCAGCGGCTCCTGGCCGGCGCAGACCACGACGTTGTCCACCTCGAGCACCTGCGGCTGGCCATCCACGGTCACGTGCAGGCCGGCGTCGTCGATGCGGTCGTAGGATGCCCCGGACGTCATGGCGACGCGGCGGGCCTTGAGGGAGGTCCGGTGGATCCAGCCGGTGGTCTTGCCGAGCTGGTCGCCGACCTTGGTGGTCTTGCGCTGCAGCAGGTGCACCCGGCGTGCGGGCGGCTCGACCTGGGGTCGGCCCAGGCCACCCGGCTGCGCGTAGGTGGTGTCGATGCCCCATTCCTCGTAGAACCTGGCGGGGGCGACCGCGCCGCTCTCTCCGGCATGCGTGAGGAATTCGCCCACGTCGAAGCCGATGCCGCCCGCGCCGATGACCGCCACGCGCTGTCCCACGGGCTTGCCGTCGCGGAGCACGTCCAGGTAATTCAGGACCTTGGGGTGTTCCACGCCATCGATCGCGGGAATGCGCGGTGCGATGCCCGTGGCGAGGACCACCTCGTCGAAGCCGGCGCCGGCCAGTTCGTCCGCGCCAATGCGCTGGCCCAGCTTCACGGTCACGCGGTGCAGTTCGAGCTGGCGCCGGAAGTAGCGCAGCGTTTCATAAAACTCTTCCTTGCCGGGCACCTTCTTCGCGATATTGAGCTGGCCGCCGATCTCCGTGCCTGCATCGAACAGGGTGACGTCATGGCCGCGCTGCGCGGCCGTGACCGAGCAGGCGAGGCCGGCCGGGCCCGCTCCGACCACGGCGATGCGCTTGCGTGCCGAGGCGGGTTCGATCACCAGTTCCGTTTCGTGGCAGGCGCGGGGGTTGACCAGGCAGGAGGTGATCTTGCCGCCGAAGGTGTGGTCCAGGCAGGCCTGGTTGCAGGCGATGCAGGTGTTGATCTCGTCGGCACGACCCTGGCGGGCCTTGCGCACGAAATCGGCATCGGCCAGCAGCGGGCGGGCCATGGAGACCATGTCCGCGTAACCCCCGGCCAGCAGCCGCTCGGCCACTTCGGGCGTGTTGATGCGGTTCGAGGTGACGAGCGGGATGCCCACGTGGCCCATGACGCGCTGCGTGACCCAGGCGTAGGCCGCGCGCGGCACCTTGGTGGCGATGGTGGGAATGCGGGCTTCGTGCCAGCCGATGCCGGTGTTGAGGATCGTCGCGCCTGCTGCCTCGACGGCTTTCGCCAGTTCGATGACTTCTTCCTGCGTGGACCCGCCCTCGACCAGGTCCAGCATGGAAAGCCGGTAGATGATGATGAAGTTCCGGCCCACCCGCTCGCGGGTGCGGCGCACGATCTCGACCGGAAAGCGCATGCGGCGGGCGTAGCTGCCGCCCCATTCGTCGTCGCGGTGGTTGGTGCGTGCGGCGATGAACTCGTTGATGAGATAGCCCTCGGAACCCATGATCTCGACGCCGTCGTAGCCGGCGTATTGCGCCAGCGCGGCGCACCGCACGAAGTCGTCGATGGTCTGCTCGACCTCGTCCGCCGTGAGCGCGTGCGGCATGAAGGGGTTGATGGGGGCCTGCAGCGCGCTGGGCGCCACGAGTTGCGGGTGGTAGGCGTAGCGCCCGAAATGCAGAATCTGCATGGCGATCTTGCCGCCTTCGGCATGCACGGCCTGCGTGACGGTGCGGTGGTGCTCCGCTTCCCCTTCATCCACCAGCATGGCGCCACCCTGCATGGGCCGGGCACGTTCGTTGGGGGCAATGCCGCCGGTGACGATCAGGCCGACCTCGCCGCGTGCGCGCTCGGCATAGAAGGCCGCCATGCGATCGAAGCCATCGGGCGCTTCTTCCAGCCCCACGTGCATGGAGCCCATGAGCACGCGGTTGCGCAGGACGGTGAAGCCCAGGTCGAGCGGAGCATGCAGGTGAGGGTAGGGGGATCGTGGGTCCATGGCTGTCTGATTTGAAAGTTATCACCGATAAGATTTGGGCAATAAAAATGCGCCAAACGGTGGCGCATCGGCACGCAAGCCCATGGTAGGCCTTAATCTTATTGCTGTAAAGATACTTGCCTGTGCTAAGTTCCGCCACCCATGAAGACTTCCGCCCCGCGCTCTCGAGACACCTACCACGTGGGCAACCTCGCCCCGCGCCTGCTGGGGGCCGCGCGGGAGATGCTGGAGGAAGTGGGGCCCACGAAGCTCTCGTTGCGGGCCGTGGCCGAGCGGGTCGGCGTCAGTTCGGCCGCGGCCTACCACCACTATGCCCACCGGGCGGAGCTCATCGGGCATCTGGCGGGCGCAGGCTTTCGCGAACTGGCCGAGGCCATCGCCGGGCGCGAGAAGGAGGTCTCCGGCGTGCGCAAGCTGCGCGACGCCAGCCTGATCTACTTCCGCTTCGCGCGCAGCAATCCGGCCCTGTACCAGCTCATGTTCGGCGCGGAGTTCGCCACCGGCGAGATGATTCCCGAACTGCGCTCCGCACGGGAACTGGCCTTCGGCGAGCTGAGGAGCACGATCGCCGAGGTGCTCGGAAGGGATGTGCAGACCCCCGAGGTACGCAGGGCTGCCCGCGCAGCCTGGTCCTATACGCACGGGCTCACGTCGCTCGTGATCCATGGCGTGCTGCATATCCCGGCAGGCATGACGGAGGAGCGTTTCCTCGACGGCACGCTGCAGGGCCTGGGGCATCTCTTCCAGATGGGAGCGCAAGGCGGCTCCGAAGCGGGCTGACTGCGCTCCGCGGCTTGCAGGCGGCTACAGGCCGGCGTCAGACGACCACGGGCGGGCGCCAGGTTTCCGGGGCGCGCCACTGCACCACCCAGCCGGGAAATTCCTCGGGAGGCATGGGCCGGGAGATGCAGTATCCCTGGGCCAGGGTGCAGCCCAGGCGCATCAGGGTCAGGCCCTGGGCCTCCGTTTCCACGCCCTCGGCCACGATGGAATAGCCGAAGGAGCGCGCGAGCCCGATGACGCCCTGCACGATGGCGTAGTCGCCCCGGTCGCTCATCATGCCGTGCACGAAGCTGCGGTCGAGCTTGAGCGTGTCCATGGGCAGCCGGCGCAGGTAGGACAGCGACGAATAGCCCGTCCCGAAGTCGTCGAGGGACACGGTGATGCCGAGTTCACGCAACTGCGTCAACTGCGGCGCCACGTGGTCCATGTCGTAGAGTGCCGCGCTTTCGGTGATTTCCAGGTCGAGCAGGCGGTGCGGTATGCCGGGCCGCTGGGCCATGCGGCCTGCCAGCCACTGCGCGAACCCTGGCTGCTGCAGGTGGCGCGCCGAGATGTTCACGCTCACCGGCAGTTCCAGGCCGCCGGCACGCAGTTGCTCGATCAGGTCCAGCGCCGAATCGACCACCCATTCACCGAAGGCGGCTTCGAGTTCCGCGCCTTCGATCAGATGGAGGAAGGCACCCGGCGCCAGGATGCCCTGGCCGGGGTGCTTCCACCGGGCCAGCGCTTCCGCGCCGACGACGGTGCCGGAGCGCATGTCCACCTTGGGCTGCAGGTAGAGCATGAACTGTCCCCGGGCCAGGGCTTCGCGCATGCGCTCGGCCTGCTCGCGCAGCGTCTGCCGGGCGCGTTCCTGCGCGGCGTCGAAGGGTTGCACCCGGTTGCGCCCGCCCTGCTTGGCGCCATACATCGCATGGTCTGCATGGCGCAGCAGCGTGTCGGCATCGGAGGCGTCTTCCGGATAGAGCGTGTAGCCCACGCTGGCCGTGACGGTGACACGCTCCGTGCCCAGCGTGTAGGGGGCGGCGAGATTCTCCATGAGGCGGCGCAGCAGCTGTTCGGCATCGGCGCGCGATTGCAGCTCGGGCATCAGCAGCACGAATTCGTCCCCGCCGAGCCGTGCCACACAGTCCACGGGCCGCAGGGCCCGGGTGAGCCGGCCGGCCACGATCACCAGGAGCCGGTCGCCCGCGCTGTGGCCCAGCCGGTCGTTCACGGGCTTGAATCCATCGAGGTCCAGGTAGGCCACGCCCAGTTGCCATCCGCCGGCGCGTGCCTGCGCCATGGCCTGCTCCAGGCGGCGTGCGAGCTGCACCCGGTTGGGCAGGCCGGTGAGCGCATCGAAATGGGCCAGTTGCTGGAGCATGTCCTCCTGCACGCGCTGGCTGGTCACGTCGATGGAGACGCCGAGCATGCGCCCGGGGCGGCCCCGTTCGTCGTAGCCCACGATCTTGCCGAGGTTGCGCACCCAGCGGCCCGCGGGAGCGCCCGGGGGCGCGGACGGGCTGGGCGCCACCTGCCAGGTCGCATCGAAGTGGGAGTCGGGGTGGGCGACGTGCCGCTCCAGGGCATCGGTGACGTTCTCGATGTCGGCGGGCGCCATGCCGCTGGTCCAGTGCACCCCTGTGCCCCCCGGAGGCTCGGCGGTGGCTGCCATGCCGTGCAGTTCGCGCCAGCGCGCATCGCCCGTGACCGTGCCCGTGGAAATGTTCCAGTCCCACAGGCCGAGTGAGGCCGCCGACAGGGTGAGCGACAGCAGCGCCTCGCGGTCGCGGATGAGGTCTTCGTTGCGCTTGCGTTCGGTGATGTCGTGCGCGGAGACCAGCCAGACGGGGGTTCCGTCGAGCTCGGCGGCATGTAGGGACTGCAGCAGGGTGCGGTCGCCGCCGGTGCGCGGATGGATCGTGATTTCGAGCGCGTTGTGGACGGTACGGCCGCTCATGGTGTCGAGCAGCTGCCGGCGGCCTTCCGCGGAGAACAGGCCGAGCTCCACGGCCGTGCGGCCCAGCGCCTGGTCGCGCGGAATGCCGGTCAACCGCTCCCAGGCCTCGTTGACCATCAGGTAGGCGCCATCCGCGCGGCGCGACATGAGCACGGGGTACGGCATCAGCTCGAAGATGCGCATGAAGCGGTCTTCGGACTGGCTCAGCCGCTCGGCCGCGCGCTTCCACTCGTCGATGTCCTGCATGACGCCCCGCACGCCGGTGACGGCGCCGGCTTCGAGCACCGGTTCGGCATGGACGCGTACCCAGACCGCACGGCCGTCGTCCGCCCTCAGGATCTGCGCCTCGCAGGACCATCCCACGGCGTTCTGGTGGCCGCGCCGGAACAGGTCCGCCAGGGTGTTCCTGAACGGCGCGGCGACGAAGTCGCGCAGGTATTCGACGGGCCCGGGCAGCAGGCCGCCGCGGGGCAGGCCGTGGATGTCGAAGCACACGTCCGACCAGTACACCAGCCCCTGGCCGTGCCGGTGCTCCCAGACGCCCAGGCCCGCCATGCGGCCGGCCTGCACCAGCAGGCCGTGGGCGGCAGCCAGCTGGTCGTGCGCGCGCTGCGTGGCGGACAGGTCCTGGAAGACCGAAACGATGCATTCTTCGCCGCCGATGCTGGCACGGCTGGCCGAAAACAGGCCCGGCACGACCCGCATGCCCGCGACCTGCACCTGGATGGGCATCCTCTGCACGCGGCCTTCGCGGCGCAGGGTGGCCAGCATGTCCTCCCGCGCCTGCTGCGACGGCCAGAGCCCGAGTTCGAGCGACGTGCGGCCGACGGCGGCGGCGCGGGGGATGCCGAACAGCGCGGAGAAGGCCGGGTTGACGTCGATGCAGCGGCCGTCTTCCAGGCGGGTGATGCAGGCCGGATCCGGCAGTATTTGATAAACGACGGAGTGCTGCTCTTCGGAGAGCCTGACGTCGTCCTGCACCTGTCGCAGGGCCGTCGCGTCCAGGTGGATGCCGGCCATGCGGAGCACCTTGCCCTGGGCGTCGCGCTCGCACACCTGCCCGCGGGAGATGATCCAGCGCCAGCGGCCCTCGGTGTCCCGCATGCGGTATTCCACGCTGAAGGTGGATTCGAGCCCGGCCACCATGTGCTGCAGCTGCGCGGCGAGCCGTTCGGTGTCATCCGGATGGCGCAGGGTGGTCCATCGGTCCACGTGGCAGCCTTCGCCGCCGGGCTCGATGCCGAGTGCTTCATAGACAGGGCCGTGGCAGACGAGGCGCCGCTCCTGGACGAACCATTCCCAGCGCCCCCCGCCGCTGGCGTCCAGCATCGCGTTCAGGTCGGACTGCTGGCGCCCGAGCGTATTGGCCGCCTGCGCACGGCCGAGCACCAGTTTCGCGCCCCCTCCCAGGAGCAGCACCCCAGCAAACCCGGCCCAGGGCGCGTGGCCGCCCCATGCGCGTGCGACGAGTGCCAGCATGAGCCCCAGGCCGGCGAGGTCCAGCCAGGACATCCGGGGCGGGAGGCGGCGCTGTGCCAGGCGCCATGCGAGGCCCAGCGCGCAAGCCACTGCGAGCAGGCCGGCCGCCTGCGGCGTGGCCGCGGGCAGCAGCACGGCGCTGCCCAGGGCCGCCACCAGGGCACTCACCGCGCCGGCCTGCAGGCCGAAGCAGAGCGCCGCGACGGCCGTGGGGACGGCGTCCATCCAGGCGGCGGTGGCCAGGGAACCCCATGAGGCCGCGCCTGCGGCCAGGCCTGCGAGCACGGGGAGGATGCGCCGGGAGGACGCACCGGCCAGGAGGCGCGGAGGCACGGCGGCCAGCAAGCCCACCAGTGCCAGGTGGAGCCAGAAGGAGAGGCCCGCTTCACCCGCCATGGAGCGCCCCCCGTGCAATGCCTGGCGCTCCGGACCGGACGGCCGGGAGTGCTCGGGCTTGGCGGGCAATGTCGGGCATATGGCCGAGTTTAGGCGCTCGCGGAGCGATCCTGGCGGCAATTGCTGCCACGATTCCACAAATTATCGGGCTGCCGCAGCGCGAAGCGCCGCGGCTTGCGGATCAGCGTCCGCGCGGGCGTACCAGCCCGGTGGAGAGCATGGTGCCGCACACGATGACCGCGCCGCAGCCGAGCATCCATGGCGTGATCGATTCGCCCAGGAACAGGGCGCCGTAGGCCACCGCGAACACGGGGGCCAGGAAAGTCACGGCGAGCGCCCGGCTCGGCCCGGCATGCGCGATCAGGCGGAAGTACAGGATGTAGGCGATGCCCGTGCACAGCACGGCGATGGCGATGACCGCGGCCCAGGCCCCGGGGCCCGGGGCGCGCGCCGGCCAGGACCACAGCGCGGGCAGGGCGAGCGCGAGGGTGGCGCCCAACTGGCTGCCCGTGGCGGTGGCCAGTGGCGGCAGCCCCACCAGGTGCTGCCGGGCATAGCTGGCGCCCACGGCATAGCAGGTGGTGGCAAGGAGGCAGGCGCCGACCGCCCAGATGGCATGGTCCGATTTGAAACCGATCGCGGCGGGCGCGCGCCAGGCCAGCAGTGCCACGCCAGCGAAGCCGATCGCCAGTCCGGCCCATCGCAGCCGGCCGATGCGGTCGCCGAGCCATGCCCAGGCCACGAGCGCGCCGAACAGCGGCACGGTGGCATTCAGAATGGACGACAGCCCCGTGGTGATGTGCAGCACGGCCCAGGCATAGAGTGCGAACGGGATGGCGGAGTTGATGACGCCGCCCAGCAGGATCGGCTTCCAGTGGCGGCGCAGCGCGGGCCACTGGCCCTGGCGCAGCAGGATGGGCCAGAGGAACAGGGTGGCCAGCGACACGCGCAGCCCCGCCGTGGGCAGCGGGCCGAATTCGGACGCGCCCAGGCGCATGAAGAGGAAGGAGGCGCCCCAGAGGGCGGAAAGCAGCAGGAATTCGCCGAGCCAGTGGCGGGCGGGCAGCACGCCGGCCGCCGCGTTCACGCAGCCACCCCGGTGCGCGGGCCGGCGGTGCCGCAGGCGGTGGCGTCGCCCTCCGGCCAGAGGGGCAGGGTGCGCAGGTGGTCCGGAAGCGCTCCTTCCAGCCGCAGCAGGGCGGTTTTGCGCGGCAGGCCGCCGGCGTACCCGGTGAGGGTGCCGTCCGACCCGAGCACGCGGTGGCACGGCACGATCACGCTGACCGGATTGCGCCCGACCGCCGCGCCCACGGCCCGCACTGCGAGCGGACGGCCCAGGGCGCGGGCCAGGGCCGCATAACTGGTGACGGCGCCGTGCGGTATCTCCACGAGAGCCTGCCAGACATCGCGCTGGAAGGCGGTACCGGCCGTGAGATCGAGCGGAATGTCGAACCGGCTGCGCCGGCCTTCCAGGTATTCGCGCAATTGCAAGGCCGTGGCGGCCAGGACCGGGTGCGAAGGGTCTTGGGGCCAGGCTCCGGGGCCGTCGAGGCGGCCGGTGGGCTGGTGGCGCTGGCCGTCGAACCAGATCCCGGCCAGGCCCGCGGCCGAGGCAGCGAGGCGGATGTCGCCGAGCGGGCTGGGGATGCGCATCTGGACGAGGGCAGCGGGAGAAGCAGTAGGGAGCGGCATGGCGGGAGTCTGTCGGTGGAAAGGGAGGGATCGGAGGAGCCGGGAGCGTGGCGTGCGGTCAGGGACCGTGCGGTCAAGGCGGCGGCGGCCGGGTTCCGGCCGGCTCCGGGCTGCCCGTGCCGGCCCAGGCACGCACGACGGCGTAGCTGCGCCACGGCCGCCATGCCCGGGATGCTTCCTCCGCCGCCCGGGCCGGCCGGGGGGCGGACTGCACCGCCAGTGCCTTGTGCAGCGCGACGTCGCCTGCGGGAAAGGCGTCGGGCCACCGCAGCGCGCGCATGGCAATGTACTGCGCCGTCCAGTCGCCGATGCCGGGCAGGGTACGCAGGGCAGCGACGGTGGCTTCCACATCGGCCGCGGCGTGCAGTGCGAGACGGCCTTCCGCCACCGCGCGGGACAGCGCCAGGATGGCCGCCTGGCGCTGTCGCACGATGCCGAGCCGGCCCAGCGCGTCGCCGTCGCAGCCGGCCAGCACCGAAGGTGCTGGGAACAGCCGGCAGAGATCCGGCCAGGGGGTGGCGATGGGCTCGCCCCAGCGCTCCACCACGCGCTGCGCCAACGTGCGTGCCGCGGCGACCGTGACCTGCTGGCCGAGCACCGCGCGCACGGCCAGCTCGAAGCCATCCCACGCGCCCGGGACGCGCAAGCCGTCGCCGTGCGGGAAATCGCCGTGCAGCACGGCATTGATCGCCTCGGGGTCCGCGTCCAGGTCCAGCATGCCGCGCACCCGGGCGATGACACCCGGCAGGGCTGGCAGGAGGCTGCTGGAGACGGTCAGGACCACATGCGGCTTCGGCGCACCGCCCCGAGCGGCTGCCGTGCCGCCGTCGAAGCGCGCCGCCAGCCAGCCGGTGCACTCGCGTCCTTCCGCGTCCGCCAGCCTGGCCGTGCGGCGCAGTTCGAGGCCCGCGGCCGCATCCACGGCTTCCATGCCCTGGATGCGTCGCTGCGCGAAAAAGCCCAGCAGGGCCGCGATGTCCAGCGGCGGCCGGTAGGCCAGGCGCACCGCGCCGGTGCCCGGGCCCGCAGCGGCAGGGCTGCCCGCGCGGCGCAGCGCGGTGGGCTGGAGGCGGTAGTGTTCGGAAAAAGCGGCATTGAAGCGCCGGACGCTCCCGAAGCCGCTGGCCAGCGCGACCTGGGTGACGGGCAGGTCGGTATCGGTGAGCAATTGCTTGGCCGTCAGCAGCCGGCGCGTCTGCAGGTACTGGAGCGGCGAGATGCCCAGGGCTGCCTCGAACACGCGGCGCAGGTGCCGGTCGCTCACGCCCAGGCGGGCTGCCAGGCGCTGGATGGGAGCGCTGCCGCTTCCTGCCGCAGGGGCGTCCCAGGCACCTTCCGCATCCAGGAACCGCAGGGCCTCGCGCACCAGGATGTTGCGTGCGTCCTGCACGGACCAGGCCGGCACGCGCGGAGCCAGTTCCGGCCGGCAGCGCAGGCAGGGCCGGAAACCGGCATTTTCCGCCTGGGCGGCCAGTGCAAAAAAGCGGCAGTTCTCGCGGCGCGGCGTGCGGACCGCACAGACGGGCCGGCAGTAAATGCCCGTGGACGTGACGCCGGTGAAGAACCGCCCGTCGAACCGCGCATCGCGTGCCGCAAGGGCCAGGTAGCGTCCGTCGTCCAGCGCATCGGCGCTGGGCGGGGCGGCAGGGGCGTCGGGCGATTGCATGCAGGCCATCATAGGCGCCGGCCGGCGGGGCGCTGGCCGTTTCCGGACCTGTGCCTGCTGCCCCGGGGGGGCCTGGGTGGCGGGCGCCAAGAAGCGGCCTCCGCCTACGCGTGGCCCGCCTGCCGGGCATGTGCGCGACGCCTACAATCCCCGCGAATCCGCAGATGGCGCGCCTCCGTTACCCGGGAGCGCGCCGCATCCGCTCCACCGGCCCATGCACTGCCGCGCCGGCCCCATCCGGGCGCCGTGGCCGCAGTGCGGGCCTGCCAGCAAAGGAACCATCCCGTGCAGCTTCATTCCGCCATTTTCAAGGCCTACGATATCCGCGGCGTCGTGCCGACCACCCTGACCGAAGATGTCGCGCGCGCCCTGGGCCGTGCATTCGGCACGGCGGCCCGCCGCGAAGGCCAGGCCACCGTGGCGGTGGGACGCGACGGGCGGCTGTCCGGCCCTGCGCTGTCCCGCGCGCTGATCGAAGGGCTGGTGGATGCCGGCATCGAAGTGATCGACGTCGGCGCCGTGACCACGCCGATGCTGTACTTCGCGGCCCACACCCTGTGCCAGAGCGGCATCCAGGTGACGGGCAGCCACAATCCCAAGGACTACAACGGCTTCAAGATGGTGCTGGCCGGCCGCGCCATCTACGGTGAGGAAATCCAGGGCCTGCGCCGCACGATGGAAGAGGAAAGCTGGGACCTGCAGCCCGGCGGCTCGGTGCGGCAGGCCGACGTGCTGGCCGCTTACGTGCAGCGCATCACGTCCGACGTGAAGCTCGAGCGCCCCATCAAGATCGTGGTGGACAGCGGCAACGGCATCGCGGGCGCCTCGGCACCGGGCATCTTCCGTGCGCTGGGCTGCGAAGTGATCGAGCTGTTCTCACAGGTAGACGGCAACTTCCCCAACCACCATCCCGATCCCAGCAAGCCCGAGAACCTGCGCGACCTGATCCGCGCGCTGCAGGAGAGCGACGCCGAGCTGGGCCTGGCCTTCGACGGCGACGGCGACCGGCTGGGCATCGTCACCAAGGATGGGCAGAACATCTTCCCCGACCGCCAGATGATGCTGTTCGCGCGCGACGTGCTCTCGCGCGTGCCGGGTGCTCCCATCCTGTTCGACGTGAAGTGCACCCAGCGCCTGGCGCCGGCCATCGAGGCCGTGGGCGGGCAGGCCGTGATGTACAAGACGGGTCATTCGCTCATCAAGGCGCGCATGAAGGAGCTCGATTCGCCCCTGGGCGGCGAGATGAGCGGCCACATCTTCTTCAAGGAACGCTGGTTCGGCTTCGATGACGGCACCTACGCCGGCTGCCGCCTGCTCGAGATCCTGAGCCGCCATGACGACCCGAGCGCAGTGCTCAACGACCTGCCCACCAGCCATTCCACGCCCGAGCTGAACGTGGCCTGCGAGGAAGGAGAACCCCACCGCCTGACAGCCGAACTGCAGGCGCTGGCGCAGAGCGCATTCCCGGAGCCGGCGCGCATCAGCACCATCGACGGCCTGCGCGTGGACTGGCCGGACGGCTTCGGCCTGATCCGCGCGAGCAACACCACGCCGGTACTGGTGCTGCGTTTCGAAGGGCATACGCCCGAGGCGCTGCACCGCATCGAAGGCGCCATGCTGGAGCTGCTGCAGCGCGTGAAGCCCGGCGCCGCTCCGGGCGCGGCCGCGCATTGAGGACCGTGGCCATGCGCGTCGCGGCGGCCCAGGCCAGTTCGCTGCCCGGCGGGCCGGCAGCGAACGTCGGCAACCACTTGCGCTTCGCCGAGGCCGCGGCGGCGGCGGGCGTGCGGCTGCTGGTCTTTCCCGAGCTCTCGCTGTCGGGCTACGACCTCGCGGGCCTGGCCCAGTCGGCTGTCCAGCCGCTGGACGAAGCGCTCGCGCCGCTGCGCAGTGCCGCGCGTCGCCATGGCATGGCACTGGTGGCCGGTGCGCCGGTTGTCTCCTCGCAGCCCGGCGGCAAGCCCGGAATCGGTGCCATCACCTTCCGGCCGGACGGCGGCGTCAGCGTGTACCGCAAACGCCATCTGCACCCGGGAGAAGAACTCTACGCCGAGCCGGGAACGGAGGAGGCGCATGTACAAGACTTCGAGGGCCTGCCGGTGGCCATGGCGGTATGCGCCGACGTCTCCCATGCATCGCATGCCGATACGGCTGCGCGCTCGGGAGCGGCGCTGTATGCCGCTGGGATGGTGATCTCCAGCGGCGGCCATGCGCACGACACGGCATGCGCGCAGGGCCACGCGAAGCGCTGCAGGATGGCGGTGCTGCTGGCCAACCACGGCACGCCGACCGGAGGCTATGACTGCGTGGGCCGCAGCGCATTCTGGGCACCCGGAGGTGAGCGCATGGCCGAAGCTCCCGGCACGGGGGACTGGCTCGTCATCGCGGAACGCACCATGGCGGGCTGGACCGCTTCCACGTGCCGCGTGGCGCCGTGAGCGTCTCTCGCTCTGTTTACTCCGCGCTCATGTGGGGCGCCCGGCCCCTGTTGCTGCGCAAGCTGCGCCGCCGCGCGGTGGCCGAGCCGGGCTACGGCCATGCGGTGGAGGAGCGTTTCGGGCAGTATGGACAGGCTGCGGCACCTGGGAGGGACTCCCCTGACGGACCGCTGGTCTGGATCCATGCCGTCTCGCTGGGCGAAACCCGCGCCGCTGCCATCCTGCTGAACGAACTGCGCAGCCAGTTGCCCGGCATGCGCCTGCTGCTGACCCACGGCACCGCCACGGGCCGCGCCGAAGGGGCCAGGCTGCTGCGGCCCGGTGACGTGCAGGTCTGGCAGCCATGGGATACCCCTGGAGCCGTGGGCCGCTTCCTCGAGCATTTCCGGCCCGCGATCGGCGTGCTGATGGAAACCGAGATCTGGCCCAATCTGGTGGCGGGCTGCCGGCAGCGCGGCATTCCACTGGTGCTGGCCAATGCGCGGCTCAACGAGAAGTCGCTGGCGGGCGCGCGGCGCTGGGCCTGGCTGGCGCGGCCCGCCTACGCAGGACTGTCGGCGGCCTGGGCGCAGACCGAGGCCGATGCCGAACGCCTGCGCGCGGCCGGTGCCCGGGTGGAAGGCGTCTTCGGCAACCTGAAATTCGACGTGGTGCCCGATGCGGCGCAGCTGGCGCAGGGCAGGGCATGGCGCGACGCCAGCCCGCACCCGGTGGTTCTGCTGGCCAGCAGCCGCGAGGGCGAGGAAGCGCTGTGGCTGGAGGCTTTGCATGCCTTGCAGTCCACCACGGGAAGCATGGCCCATGCCGGCGTGCAGTGGCTGCTCGTGCCGCGCCACCCGCAGCGCGTGGCCGAGGTGCGCCAGCGCATCGAGGTGGCCGGCCTCACGGTCTCCAGCCGCAGCGGCTGGGCCGGTGCGCCCGGCGCGGCCGACGTGTGGCTGGGCGATTCGCTGGGCGAGATGGCGCTCTACTACGGCATGGCGCACGCGGCTCTGCTGGGTGGCAGCTTCGCGCCGCTGGGCGGGCAGAACCTGATCGAGGCCGCGGCCTGCGGCTGCCCCGTGGTGACCGGTCCGCACACCTTCAACTTCGCCGAGGCGGCGCGGCTCGCCTGCGAGGCGGGCGCCGCGCTGCGCGTGGCGGACATGGCCGAAGGCGTCGCGGCCGCCAGGGCCCTGGTGCACGACGCGGCCGCGCTCGCCGCCACCCGGGACCGCGCCCTGGCGTTCACCCAGGCGCACCGGGGCGCCGCGCGGGCCACGGCAACGGCCGTAGTGCGGCAACTGCAGGGGCGCTGAAGGCATTTGCGGGCCTTGTCCCACCGGACACACCGGTGCGTCCATGCCAGCACAGCCCGGCGGCGCCCGAGTTTCTATCGTGGCTTGAAGCGGCAGACGCCCCGTGCGTCCACCGCCTTCCGCCCCACCGCGGGCCCGCCAACCTTCCTCGATAGGAACCGTTCTTCCATGACTGCAACCCGTTCACTTCTGCGCCAGGCCGGTGGCTCGCTGGCCGTGGCGCTGCTGCCGCTTTCCGCGTGGGCCATCGACGTCGATCCCGGCGACTACGTGCCGGCACCGGCGGGCACGACCGCGGGACTTCTCTATTACCAGCATGCCCAGCGGGACCGGCTCTACGCGCAGGGCCGGCAGGTGCCGATCGATGCACGGCTGAATTCGGACGTGGGCATCCTGCGGCTGGTGCGCTACATGACCGTGGGCGGACTGACCGTGGCGCCTCAGGTGCTGCTGCCCTTTGGCCGGCTGGATGCGGGGCGGGATACCGCCACGCTGGGGCGCACCAGCGGCGTGGGCGACGTGATTCTGGCGGCGCCGGTCTGGCTCGTGAACGATCCGGAGTCCAGCACCTATCTGGGCATCTCACCCTACCTGTATCTGCCCACCGGCAGCTACGATCGCGACCGCGCGCTGAACCTGGGCGAGAACCGCTGGAAGTTCGACCTGCAGGTCGGCTTCGTGAAAGGGCTGACCCCGAACTGGCACATCGACCTGACCTTCGACTCGATGCTCCATGGCCGGAACGACGACTTCGGTCCGACCGGCCGCACGCTGAAGCAGGACCGGCTCGACCAGGGCCAGGCCTACCTGCGCTACCAGTTCACGCCGGGGACCAACGCTTTCGTGGGCATCTCGCAGACCTGGGGCGGTGCCACGCGGGTGGACGGCGTGGCCAACGGCGACGAGGCCCGCCAGCGCAAGGTGAGCATCGGGGCCAGCCACTTCATCCGGCCCACCACGCAACTGATGGTGACCCTGGGCCGCGATCTGAAGGTGAGCAATGGCTTCAAGGAAAACGCGCGCATCAACCTGCGGCTGCTGCACGTTTTCTGAAAGGAATGGGGAGAAAGGGCGATGGACCTCATCCAGGTCCATCGCCTGACCGCTCAGCCGGGTTGTGCCTGCTCCGCCTCCTGCCGCCGCAGCAGGAAGCGCTGGATCTTCCCGCTGGGTGTCTTGGGCAGTTCCTGCACGAAGGCGATCTCCCGTGGGTAAGCGTGGGCCGACAGGCGCTTGCGCACGTGCTGGCGCAGGGCTTCGGCCAGGGTGTCGTCGCCCTGGAAGCCGGCATGCAGCACGACGAAGGCCTTGATCAGTTCGGTGCGCTCCGGATCGGGCTTGCCGATCACCGCAGCCTCGATGACGGCAGGATGCTCGATGAGCGCGCTTTCCACGTCGAACGGGCCGACCCGGTAGCCCGAGGTGGTGATCACGTCGTCCGCGCGGCCGACGAAGCTGATGCTGCCGTCGTCGTTGAGCTCCACGGTGTCTCCGCTCAGGTAATAGGGGCCCTGGAATGGCTGGCGCGCCGTGCCTTCGTAGCCGCCGAACCAGAAGAGCGGCGACTGCGACACGTCCACCGCCAGTGTGCCCGGCTGGCCCACGGGCAGTTCCCGGCCCTCGTCGTCCAGCACCACCACGCGGTGGCCCGGCGAGGCGAAGCCGGCCGCACCACGCCGCACCGGGTGCGCGAGCGCGTGGTGGTTGCACAGCACCATGCCCAGTTCGGTCTGGCCGTAGTGGTCGTGGATGGTGCAGTCCAGGCTTTCGGCGAACCAGCGGATGACCTCCGGCGTGAGCGGCTCGCCCGCGCTGCTCACGGCGCGCAACTGCCCGCGCAGCGCGGGTTCCACCACTTCGCGCGATGCCATGAGCAGGCGGTAGGCGGTGGGGGAGCCGGCCAGGTTGGTGATGCCCAGTTCGCGGATGACGCGGCAGGTGCTTTCCACCGTGAAAGGGCCTTCGTAAAACGTGGTGGCATGCCCCAGGGCCAGCGGTCCGGTCACCGCGTAGTAGAGGCCGTAAGCCCAGCCCGGATCAGCCAGGTTCCAGAAACGGTCTTCGGGTTGCAGGTCCACCGCGTCGCGCATGTAGCCGACGAAGGCGACGATGGCGCGGAGCGGCACGGCCAGGGGCTTGGCCGGGCCGGTGGTGCCGGAGGTGAACATCAGCAGGAACGGGTCGTCCTCGCTGCGCAGCACGGGATCGAAGTGGGGCGGATAGGCATCCAGCAGCGGCCAGAAATCGCCGTCCACGGTGAGCACCGGGGGGGCGCCGGCCACGTCGTCCATCTTGGGGCGCTGCGCGGCATCGGTCACCACCAGCTTCGACGCCGCCCTCTGCACGCGGTGCTCGATGGCCTTGGGGCCGAAGGCGGTGAAGAGCGGTTGATAGACCGCGCCGATCCGCCAGGTGGCCAGGATGGTGACGAGCAGTTCGGGCGTGCGCGGCAGCAGGCCCGAAATGCGGTCGCCGGCACGGATGCCCTGCGCGTGGAAATGGCCGGCGAGGCGGGCCGAGGCTTGCTGCAACTGCTCGAAAGTCCATTCGGCCCGCTGGCCGTCGCGGCCGATCCAGTGCAGCGCGACCGCGCCGGCGCCGGCGTGGCGGTCGCAGCATTCGACGCATGCATTCATCGCCTCGGGGCGGCCCGAGAGCACGTCGCGCGCCATGCGGGCGGCATCGAAATCACGGATCCGGGTGGCATAGTCCTGCATGAAAGAAAGTCTCCTGGGTTGTTGTTTGGGGCGCGTCGCAGGCCTCGCGCGGCGCGGCAGGGTCGCTGGCAGCGGCTGCGCCGTTCAGGCCGGTGCCTGGAGCCGGGCATCGCGCATCATGCCGGTGGCCGGGTGGCACTGGATGTACTCGAAATGCTGGCTGGCCGCATCGCTGACCGACACCTCATGGTATAGCCTGAGCTTGGAGAGACCGGCCGCCACCTTGAAGAAGGTGCCGAAGATGCGCAGGTGGGTCGGGTGGGACTCTGCCCACCGCTCCAGCAGGTCCACCGAACGCCAGTGGCCGATGTTGTAGCTCTGGTCGAGCCGGCGGCCGTCCAGGTCGATGTTGTGCACGTAGCGGTTGCTGTAGCAGCCCACGGCCGCGCCCTGGTCGCGCAGGAAGTCCATGCCGGCGTGCAGGGTGGGCTCTATGTCCTCGAGGTAGAGCCGGCGTTCCTCGGCCTCCGCTTCCATCCAGTCCTGGCCGGACCGTATCAGCGCGATGTTGTCGTGGCCCCTTACCACCACGCGGCCGCCGTGCGCGGGGTCGCCCTCTGCAATGAGCAGGGTGCCGCGTGCCTGCATGCGGTCCACCTGGGACGCGGGAAAGCGGTCGCGCATCGATCCCCAGTAGCCGTGCTCCTGGATGTCTCCGCTGGTGGACTCCATCACCCCGCCCACGCCGGGCAGCGCATCCTGGAAGGCGTAGAGGGTCTCGAACTGTTCGGCACGCGGCGCGCTCACTTCGCGGAAGTACCCGAGGCCTTCCTGCAGTCGCTCCGGCGCGTTCCACCAGCCGGCCTGTGCGGGCGCCTGCATCCAGCGCCGGTGGGCCTCCGGGTCGCGCCAGTAGCCGACGGCGATGAGGTTGTCGTACCCCTGGGCATCGATGTGGTGCGTCAGGTCGTGCCGGAGGGGGCCGTCTGGCGCACCGAAGGCGGCGACCCATTCGCGCAGCACGGCGAGGGCACGCGGCTTCTGCGCTTCGCCCTGGTACTGGATGCCGAAATAGGCCATCACGACCTGCTGCAGGTCGGCCTGCGGGCGCGCCACCCACATCGGAAAGGGCGGCTGGTAGTCGTCCGCCACCCGGCGCGAGAGCGAGCGGGGGCATTGCAGGCGGGGAGGGATCGCTGATTCCATGAGAGGGCTCCTTGTGGGGGGCGGGTTTTTCACGGCCCGGGGCGGTCGCCGAGGCCGGCGCGGGCATCGAAGGGCGCAGCGCCGGGCAGCAGGGGCCAGGTATCCGGCCCTTCGGCGATTTCGGCGGGCGTGAGCAGGCAGGCGTCGAGCTCCCGGCGCAGCGCGTCGTGGTCGAGGTGCTGGCCGATGAACACGATTTCCTGGCGGCAGTCGCCCGCGGGCTCCTGCCAGTGCTGCAGGACGGCGGCCAGGCGGGGCTCGTCCGCCGGCCATGCTTCGCGGGGCACGAATCGCCACCAGCGGCCGACGTAGTCCCAGCGGAACGCGCCGCCGGTCTGCACCAGCATGCCGATCTCCGCAGGGCGGCTGGCCATCCAGAAGTAGCCCTTGCAGCGCAGCAGCCGTCCCCGGGCCCAGGGCCGGTCGAGCCAGTCCAGCAGGCGTTGGGGGTGGAAGGGCGCGCGCTCGCGATACACCCAGGACGCGATGCCGAAGCTGTCCGACTCGGATTCGCCCTGGTCGGCCACCTCCATGCGGCGCATCCACCCCGGTGCGCGGGCGAGGCTGGGCAGATCGAAAAGCCCCGTGTCCAGGAGTTCGCGCGGATCCACCTGGCCGTTCGCCATGGGCAGGATGCGGGCCGCGGGGTTGAGGGCCGAAAGGAGGGCGCGGAGTTCGGCGAATCCGGCCTCGCCGATCAGGTCGCAGCGGCTGACCAGGATCACGTTGGCGCACTCCACCTGCTCGGTCAGCAGGGCGGCGAGCGGGCGTTCGGCCGCGCCGTCGGCGGTGGGTACGGTGTCGGGCGCAGCCAGCCATGCCTGGAACCGGCTGCCGTCCACCACGGTAGCGAGGGTGTCGAGCCGCGCCAGTTCGCTGAGGCAGAAACCGTCGGTATCCAGGAACGCGAAGGTCTCCGCGACGGGCAGTGGCTCGGAAATGCCGGTGGATTCGATCAGCAGGTAGTCGAAGCGGCCTTCCCGGGCCAGGGCACTGACCGATGCCAGCAGGTCGGCGCGCAGCGTGCAGCAGATGCAGCCGTTGGTCATTTCCACCAGCTCGTCGCTGCCGCGGTGCAGTGCCACATCGCGCCGCAGGTCGCCAGCGTCGATGTTCACGTCGCTCATGTCATTCACGATGACGGCCACGCGCAGCCCGCTGCGGTTGTGCAGGATGTGCTGCAAGAGCATGGTCTTGCCGGCGCCCAGGAAGCCCGAGAGCACCGTGACGGGCAGCCGGGGCGGCAGCGGCGTGGCCGGGCTGCCTCCCACCTCGCCGGGCCTGGCAGCATGGAGCGCTGCCGTCATGCCGCGACGGTGTGCGCTGCCGGCCGGCGCTCCGCAGGGGCAGCAGCCGGGCTGGCGGCCGGCACCTTGTCGAGATAGCTCTCGAACAGGTCCACCACCACCAGCCCGTCGTCGGCAGCGCTGCCCCAAAGGTCGCGGACGCTGAATTGCACGTGGTAGGTGGGCTGGTGCTCGGCACTGGCGTCACCGTGGCCGATGGCGTCGGGGAACGGCCATTTTTCAGTCGTGCGGTGCAGGACCACGCCTTGCTTGCCCCGCACGTAGGCCGGGCAGCGGATGTGGCCGCTGAAGTATTCGTCGCGCACCACCACCCGGTCGCCCACCTCGAAGGGGGCCCGCCCGGTCACCGCCGCGCGGCCTGGGGAATGCGCCGGATTGGCGAGCTTGAAGGGCGAGCCCAGGGCCTCGTCCAGCTCCTGCTGCGTGAGCACGCCCGTTTCCACGAGCAGCGTGGCCACCGCGATGACGTAGCGCTCGTAATAGCGCGTGCCGACGTGCTGGCGCACGTCGATGCGTTCGACGGCATGGCGCACCTCGTCGATGCTGAATTTCTGCAGGTGCGCCGCGCCGAGGAACAGCAGGCAGTAGCCCAGGTGTTCCCAGTCTTCCTTGAAAACCTTCTGGTAGTCCAGGCTGTTGATGGTGTGCGGCACCTTGCCGAAGCCTTGGAATCCGCCGAGATCGTGAAAGCCGTCCATGTCGAACCTCCGTGGGAGCGTGGATGTGAGGGGACTGTGCTGGGGGAGCGGGCGCGGCGTCAGGCCACGCGGGGCAGGGCGACGCCGATGAGCACGTCCTTGGTGACGAGCTGGCGCAGTTGCGCTTCGTCCATGTGCTCGGTACCTGCCGGGCGCATGGGCAGGACGAGGTAGCGTGTTTCGGCGCTGGTGTCCCAGACCCGCACGGTGACGTTGTCTGGCAGTTCGGTGCCCAGTTCGCGCAGCACCGTGCGTCCCTCCCGGACCAGGCGGGCGCGGTACTCGAAGCCCTTGTACCACTCGGGCGGCAGGCCCAGTACCGGCCAGTTGGTGCATGAGCACAGGCTGCAGACGATGACGTTCTTCACCGTGGGCGTGTCTTCGATGGCCACGATGTACTCGCCCTGCGGGCCGGTGAAGCCATACTCGGCGCAGGCGGCGGTGCCGTCGCGCAGCAGCAGTTCGCGGTAGGCCGGGTCGGTCCAGGCGCGCGCCACCACCTGCGCGCCGTTGGCGGGGCTGAACTGGCGGCCCAGCAGGTCCTTGAATCCTTCGATGTAGCCTTCGGGGATCAGGTTCTTCTTCTTCAGTGCCGCCTCCAGCGCGAAGGCGCGCTGCGCCGGCGTGGTGGTGTCAACGGTGGGATAGGCATCGTGGGGCATGGGATATCTCCTGTGGGTTCGGGAAACACATGGGGAGGAAAGAGCGCCGTCGGGTGTCAGAGCGCCGGATGCAGCCGGTGCCAGTCGGTGGCGCGCTGCCAGGCCCAGCCGGCGCGCACCAGCAGCGCTTCGGCGAAGTGCGGCGCGACGAACTGGAAGGCCACCGGTGCGCCATGGGGCGTGCGCCCGCCGGGCAGGGTGATGGTGGGGTGGCCCGTGGAGTCGAAAGGGCAGGTGTAGCGCAGCATGTCGGAGAAGAGCTGGGCATCCGTGCCGAAGCGTGTCATCAGCTCCATGCTGGCGCCGACCACCGCCGTGGCCGGGATGAGCAGCAGGTCCACATCCTTGAAGACGGCATTGACGCGGCCGCGGAATTCGGCGCGGCGCAGCCAGAGCTTCTGGTACTCGGTCGCGCTGATCTGGCGGCCCATCTCGATCACCGCCGACAGGCCCGGGCCATACTCGGCCGCGCGGGAGGGATGGGTGGCCTCGTGCGCCACGGCGGTTTCCACGGCGCACAGCGGCGTCCAGTCCTGCAGGGCCTGCTCTGCGTCGGGGAAGTCCACTTCGCGCAGGCTGCCTCCCAGCGGTTCGACCAGCTCCAGCACCGACTGCAGTACCGCCCGCGTCGGGGCGTCGGCGCGGTCCAGCGTCCAGGCCCGGTCGATGCCCACGCGCAGGCCGTTCAGGCCCCGGGTCATCTGCGCGAGGTAGTCGGGCACGGGCTCCTGGCTGGCCGTCGGGTCTTTCGGGTCGGCGCCGGCGATCACCTGCAGCACCGCCGCGGCATCGGCCGCGCTGCGTGCGATGGGTCCGATGTGGTCGAGGGAGGCTGCCAGTTCGAAGGCCCCATGGCGGCTCACCCGGCTCCAGGTCGGCTTCAGCCCGGTCACCCCGTTCGCGGCCGACGGAAAGCGGATCGAGCCGCCCGTGTCCGTGCCCAGCGAGGCGAAGCACAGTCCTGCCGCCGTGGCAACGCCGGAGCCGCTGGACGATGCACCCGGCCACAGCGTGTCGCCCCAGGGATTCAGCGGTGCGACGACCTGCGGATGGTGGTCGGCGAACGCGCCCTCGGTCTGCTGCAGCTTGCCCAGCAGCACCGCGCCGGCCTCGCGCAGGCGGCGCACGGCGGTGGCATCTTCCTGCGGCCGGTAGTCCCTGTGGATCGTCATGCCATGGGCCGAAGGAACACCCTGCGTCCAGAGAAGGTCCTTCACGGCGATCGGCACGCCGTGCAGCGGGCCGCGTGCCCGGTTCGCTGCGATGTCCGCATCGGCCTGCCGCGCATCCCGCAGCGCGTGGTCCGCCATCAGGGTGGCGTAGCTGTGCAGCTTCGCATCGATGCGGCCGATGCGCTCCAGCATGGCCTGCGTGACCTCCAGCGACGAACGCTCTCGCGACTGGATCTGCCTGCCGACTTCCAGCAGTTCGAGATAGTGAAGTTCCGTGTGCGCCAATTGTGTGCTCCTCGCAGCGTTACCGTGGATATCGGCGGAAGGACAGGCCGGGGTTCCGCACTGCGCGCCGATGTGTCTAAGGTATGTCCGCTGCGGCCGGCGCACTGGACTGGCGAGGACGCACCGTTTGTCCGGAAAGGACACCGGGTCCGGCATGCCGCCATGCGGCAGCGGCGCCCCGCCGGCCATGCAGGCCGGCCGGGCGTATGGGCAAAGGGAGGCAGCGGCCCGCGGCGCGGCCGGCCACGGTGGCTGCCGGTCAGCCGCGTATCAGCGTGTGCGGCGCACAGCCGAAGGCCTTGCGGAACGCACGGCTGAAGTGGGACACGTCGGAAAAGCCATGGTCGAACGCGGCTTGCGTGACGCTGCGGGAGCGTCCTTCGGCAAGGGCGCGCTGGCTGGCCTCCAGGCGCAGTTGCCAGACGAGGCCCATGGGCGTCTGCGCATGGCGCGCGAATGCCCGGGTGACGGTGCGGGACGACACGCCATGCGCAGCCGCCAGGCTGTCCAGGCACAGTTCCGGATCGTCGAAATGGCGCTGTATGTAGGTGACGATGCGGCCATGGAGATCGTGCTCGCCAGGGCGCCCCACGTCGCCGCCCATCTGCAGCTCCAGTGCCACGGCGACCAGATCCAGCAGGGTGCTGCCGACCTGGGCGGCAGCATGCGCCCGGGTGCGGTCGAAGTCGATGGATGCCGCCTGCTCGATCATGGTGCGCAGCGGGCTGGCCGCGGGCTGGCCGGCGTCGATGACCTGCGCCGTGAAGCGCTCGGCGCCCGGGCAGCGCTGCAGCAGGGCGCGGCGCGGCAGGCGCAGCAGGTGGAGGGAACGGGCGGAGAGCGTGAAGCCGAAGGGCCGTGCCGCGTCGTACAGCACCATGTCGCCCTGACCCATGACCGCGCACCGGTCGTGCTGCCGGATCCCCGCTTCGCCGTCGGCCATGAGGGCGAGCCACAGGTCGTCGTCCGGGCCGCTGCGCAGGTGGTCGGCGGCACGGGTCCAGTGGTGGGATGGTGCCGCCATGGAACTCACGTCCACCGCCCCCAGCGAGCGCACCTGCAGCCGGGCATCGAAGGCGCCATGGCCCAGCATCTTGCTCGCGGCGGGGACGCAATGCCGGCAGACAACGTCATTCCAGTAGTCGAAGCGACGTTTGGCTTCGACATCCGATGTGGAATAGTCAAGCACACCCATGGGCTGCCTCAAAAAGGAGTAGCTGATCGACATCTCGCACCGGCCCCTGCACCAGAATGGCCCGCGCGCTCTGCAGTAGCGTGCCATTAAGCAGAATCCGTGCCTTGCCATCCATCCGGAGTTACCCCGGGAACGTGACTCCGGCCCCGTGCATGCGTTCTGACACCGCTCAGCGCATGGCGGTTGCCGTGGCGCACAATCGACGGCAGACCGTTCCTTGTCCCGCGCCTTCCCCGCGGGACCGCCGCCCGACATGCTCGACAAGCACTACCTCACCCCGTTGTTCGCGCCCAGTTCCATCGCCGTGCTGGCGGGGCGCGCGGACGCACCCGAGACCCTCACCCCCGCCGCGCGCGCCCTGCACGAGGCGCTGCGCGCGCAGCGTTTCACGGGCACGCTGCAGTTCCTCGACATCCATACCAGCGGCACGCTGGCCGACCTGGCGCAGACGCGCGCCGACCTGGCCGTGATCGCGCTGCCGCCGCAGGACACGGCCGCCGCGCTCGAAGTCGCAGGCCGCATCGGCTGCCGTGCCGCGCTGGTGCTGTCGCACGGCATGGATGCCGACGGTGCGCTCAAGCTCAAGAAGATCGCGCGCCGCGAGGGGGTGCACCTGCTCGGACCCAACTCGCTGGGCCTGCAGCGGCCGCACCTGCAGCTCAACGCGAGCGCGGCCGGGCCGCTGGCGCGCGAGGGCTCGCTGGCGCTCGTGTGCCAGTCCGGCGCGCTCACGGCGTCCATCCTCGACTGGGCGCACAAGAATGCCGTGGGCTTTTCCACCGTGGTGTCGCTGGGGCCGAACACCGACGTGGACATCGCCCAGGTGCTGGATTTCCTGGCCAACGACGGGCGCACGCAGAGCATCGTGGTGTATATGGAGGGCATCGGCAGCGCGCGGCGCTTCATGAGCGCGCTGCGCTCGGCCGCCAACGCCAAGCCCGTGGTGGTGCTCAAGGCCGGCCGCAAGCCCGCCGGCAACGAGGCCGCCCAGACCCACAGCGGCACCATCGTGGGCAGCGACGACGTGTTCGATGCCGCACTGCGCCGCGCCGGCGCGGTGCGCGTGCGCTCGTTCGTGGAGCTGTTCTCCGCGGCCAAGTGCCTGGCGTCGCGCTACCGGCCGGTGGGCCGGCGGCTGGCCCTGATCACCAATGGCGGCGGTCCGGGCGTGCTCGCCGCCGACTGGGTGAACGAGATCCTGCTGGAGATGGGACGCCTGTCGCCCGATGCCGCGCGCGCGCTGGCGCCGCAACTGCCGCCCCTGGCCTCGCTCGCCGACCTGATCGACCTGTCGGAAGAGGCCGGGCCCGCGCACTACCGCGCCGCCATCGAGGCGGCCGAGAAGGACCGGCAGATCGACGGCGTGCTGGCCATCCATTCGCCCAAGCCCGGCACCGACTCCACGGAGGTCGCGCAGGCGCTGGCCGATGCCAAGCGCCTCATGGGCAAGCCGTTGCTCGCCTGCTGGATGGGCGACGCCACCGTGGGGCCGGCGCGCGAGGTGCTGCGCGCCGCCGCCATTCCGAACTTCCGCACGCCCGA